>JBEBYL010000006.1:0-183527 GCA_040391135.1 Pusillimonas sp.
CAAAGCCGCGGAACTCTTTGAAGAGGTGTTTGGTTTCCAGGATGTAGTCGCTCATGCCAACGCCAAAATTTAATAAGTAAAACGGGTCAGGCGGCCCTGCGAGCAGATCACGCAAGGCTGCTTATCAACGACGGGTTCAACCCTGTTTGACACCGGCCTCACGGACTGCGGCTTGCCAATAATCGATTTGATCTCGTATGAACTTGCGATAATCCTGGCGTGAACTTCCCATGATCACCGTGCCTTCCTCGGTCTCTTGTTTCTTCATGTCATCCGACTTCAGTGCGTCAAGCACGGCGGCATTGAGCTTGTCGAGAATGGCGGGAGGCACGCCGGCCGGCGTCATAACACCTTGCCAGGCGCTAAGATCAAAACCCTTGATAACCGTTTCGCTGACTGTCGGAAGATCCGGCAGGATGCCCACCCGGGCCGGCGTCGTGACGGCCAATGCTTTCACTCGCCCGGCTTTTATCAGCGGCAAGGCATCATTCAAGGTGCCGATCATGTAGTGAGTCTGGCCCCCGACCAGGTCCACCAAGGCGGGCGCCGTCCCTTTGTAGGGCACATGTTCGGCGGAAATACCCACACCCCTGTTGAACAGGAAGCCGGCCAGGTGCGTCACATTTCCGTTTCCGCTGGATGCGTAATTCAGTCGTCCGTCCTGCTTTTTCGCATATTGAACGAATTCTTGAATTGTCTTGACTGGCAAATCATTATTCACCATCAACACCATGGGAACGGCGGCCGTCGTGCTGACCGGGTCGAATGATTTGACCGGATCGAATGACAAGCCCTTGTATAGCGCAGGGCTTAAGGATAGTGAGGAAGTGTTGTACAGAATCGTGTACCCATCGGGTTTCGCATTGGCCACGTACTGCATACCTATCGTTGCATTGGCGCCCCCTCTGTTCTCCACCACGACAGGCCGGCCCAGCGAATCCGAAAGCTGCTTGGCGACGATGCGGCCGACGATATCTGTCGCGCCGCCGGCCGGGAAGGGTACTACCATCGTTATAGGCTTATTGGGCCAATCACCCGCCTGTCCATGGGCTTGCAGTGGCAACACCGCAGTGGCAAGCACCAGGCTCATCCCACCTATTGCACTCTTGAAATTCTTCATGTTTTATCTCCTTTTTTGAACTTCAGAACAAACGCCCCCCTCGACGAAAGAATCTTTCGCCGGCCGCGCTGTTCTTGATGGCTCGACTTCTTAAGCAGCAAGCCGAAATGGCAATTGCTACTTCATGACGAACGGGTTGCCGTTGGGCGCCCCGCTGTTGATCCATACGCTCTTGGTCTGCAGGTACTCGCGGATGGCATCGATCCCGTTTTCGCGCCCTAGACCCGAATGCTTGTATCCCCCGAAAGGCGACATCACGCTGACCGCCCTATAGGTATTGACCCATACAGTGCCCGATTGTATTTTTTCCGACATGCGCAATGCACGACCTATATCGCTGGTCCAGACGCCCGCCCCCAGGCCGTAGCAACTATCGTTGGCAATGGATACTGCATCTTGTTCATCTTTGAACTTGATCACGGAAAGAACCGGCCCGAAGACTTCCTCTTGAGCAATGCGCATATCGTTCTTTACATCGGTAAAGATCGTGGGCTCCACGAACCAGCCGTTGCCACACTCAGGCCGGGTGCCCGGCTTGCCGCCCAGAGCCAGTCGGGCGCCATCCTTCTGGGCGATGTCGATGTAGGACAACACCTTGTCGTATTGCGGGCGGGTGGTAATCGGTCCGACCTGGGTATCGGACGCCATGGGATCGCCCATGCGCGCCGTCTTGGCCAGGGCCAGCAGCTTTTCCATGAACGCGTCGTGAATGCTCTCTTGCAGCAACAGGCGCGACCCTGCAATGCAAGTCTGGCCCGTGGCCGAGAAAATGCCCGAGATCGCGCCATTCACGGCGTCATCCATATTGGCATCCGCGAATACGATGTTGGGCGATTTCCCACCCAGCTCCAGACTGACATGCTTGAAATGCTCGGCAGCCGCGACATTGATGGCCTTGCCCGTGCGATCGGATCCGGTGAACGATATCTTCCTGACCAGCGGATGCTCTATCAGGGGGCTGCCTACCTCGTTACCGAAGCCGGTAACGACGTTCACCACCCCCGGCGGAAAACCCGCCTCTTCAAAAAGGCTGGCGAACTCCAGCATGGAAGCCGACGTGAATTCCGACGGTTTGATCACCACCGTGCAACCGGCCGCCAGGGCCGGGGCGATCTTCCAGGCCGTAAGCATAAGGGGCGAGTTCCACGGCGTGATGACCGCGACGACGCCCAGCGGCTCGTTGCGCGTAAAGTTGAAATAGCCGGGTTTATCGAGGGGAATGACCGTGCCCTGGATCTTGTCGGCCAGGCCGCCGTAATAATAGAACCATTGAGGGATGTAGTTAAGCTGCCCCCGCATCTCGGCGAACAGCTTGCCGTTGTCGCGCACCTCGGTTGCGGCCAGCTTTTCGGCGTCCCGGGCCACCAGGTCGCCGAGCTTGCGCAGCAGTGCGCCGCGCTGCGTGGGCGTAAGCCTGCACCAATCACCCTGCGTATAGGCTTTATGGGCAGCCTGGACAGCGGCCTCTACGTCGGCTTGATTGCCGCGCGGCATTTCAGCCCAGGGCTTGCCGGTGTAGGGATTCTCCGATACAAAAAATTGTCCGGAAGACGCATCGATATAGCGACCGTCTATATACATCTGATACCGCTGCATACCCATATCCTTTAGCTGCTCCATGCCTAAACCGGGCGGTCGAACTCCCCGCCCTCCAACCCTCGCTGTCAACGCGCTAGCTTGGCTTCCAACCCGACGGCAGCCTTGGCTTGTCTATTTTGGCCAGCTCGCATATGGCGTCGGCTATGCCCGAAAAATCGGTCGCGCCAAACTGCGCGGCCCGCGCCAGGCTGAAGGACTCATGGACGGATGCAGCCACGGGCATCGGCACCTTGGCCGCATGCGCGGCGGCCATCACCAAAGAAAGATCTTTATGTGCCAGGTCTATCGTAAAGCCCGGAGACGTGTCGCCGGCCAGGACCTTGTTTGGAAAGTTCATGCGCAACTGGCCGTTGTTGGCCGAGGTACCCAATAACACCTGCATGGTCTTGGTGATGTCCAGGCCGAACTTCTGCGATAGCGCAAGCGCTTCGCCATTCACCTGGCACAAGGTGATGGCCACATAGTTATTGACCAGCTTGGTCCGGCCGCCGGTACCCACATCGCCGCAATGGTAGGTTGTGGTTCCCATGGCATCCAGCAACGGCGACACCCGTTTGAAATCCGCGTCGCTGGCGCCGACCATGAACAGGGACTCGCCGCGATCGGCATGTTCGGCCAGGCGCCCCACTGGCGCATCGACCACCGACATTTTGCGCTTGAGCGCCTCTTGTTGAAGGCGGTCCGTCGCCAGGGGATCGATGGTGCTCATGTCCATCAATAGGGTTCCTTCGCGGGCATTTTCGAAAATGCCATCGGAACCCAATGCCACCTTTTCCACTTCGACGGAAGTGGGAAGCATGGTGATGACGATCTTGCAGTCGCGGGCGATCTCGGCCACGCTTTTGGCGGCCGTCGCCCCAAGCGACACCAGCGCATCGACGGCCTTTTGGTTCAAATCCAGAACCAGAAGGTTGAAGCCCTTTTTCTGCAGATTGGAGGCCATTCCCAGGCCCATCCGGCCCAGGCCGATAAATCCGATTTTTTCCATGTTGACAGCTCCTTTATTCGTTTCCGGGCGGACCAGAGGCTTAATACCCTACGTAGGCCGTTTTTGTATTGGTGTAGAAATCGACGGCATACTGGCCCTGCTCGCGCTGGCCATAGCTGGAACCTTTCACGCCGCCGAAGGGCACGTGATAATCGAGGCCGGCGGTAGGCAGGTTGATCATCGTCAGGCCGCTGCGGATATTCAGGCGGAAGTGGTTGGCATGCTTCAGCGATGTCGTGCAAATACCCGACGACAGGCCGAAATCGGTATCGTTGGCCACGGACAAGGCTTCTTCGTAATCCCGAACGCGTATCACCGATGCGAAGGGCCCGAAAACCTCTTCACGGTTGATCCGCATGGAATTGGCCGTTTCCGTAAACAGGGTGGGCGCCATGTAATAGCCCGGCGTGGCGGCTTCCAGTTGCTTGCCGCCTTGCAGCAGGCTGGCGCCTTCTTTTTTGCCGATATCGACATACTCCAAGATCTTGTCGAGTTGGGACTGGTTGATGACAGGCCCGATCGTCGTGTCTGCCGCCAGCGCCGGCCCCACCTTGATCGCCTGCATGCGCTTTTGCAACGCATCGACAAACCGATCATGAATGTTTTCGGCAACGATCAGGCGGCTCGACGCCGTGCAGCGCTGGCCGGCCGAGTAGAACGCGCCATTCAATGCGCATTCCACCGCCACATCCAGATCGGCGTCATCCAGGACCACCAGGGGGTTCTTGCCGCCCATTTCAAGCTGGACGCGTATCATGCGGCTCACGGCCGCCTGCGCCACTTTATGGCCTGTTGCCACGCTGCCTGTGAAGCTGACCGCGTCGATACCTTGCAGCAAACCCTGCGCCGCGGCGGCGCCAGTGCCGTTCACCAAGTTGACAACGCCTGCGGGCGCGCCGCTGCGTTCCAGTATCTTCATCAACTCCACGCCTATCGCAGGCGTGAATTCAGACGGCTTCAGGACCGTGGTGTTCCCAAAAGCCAAGGCGGGCGCCAATTTCCAGGCCGGAATGGCGATGGGAAAATTCCAGGGAGTAATGGCGGCGACCACACCCACCGGATCCCGGCTTATCTGGATACCGATATTGGGCCGGGTGGAAGGCAGGTTTTCACCGCCGTAGCGCACGGCTTCGCCGGAAAAGAAATGAAAAATCTGCGCGGCACGCATGACTTCGCCTTGGCCTTCCGCGCGGGTCTTGCCGGCTTCGCGGGACACGAGTTCGCCCAGCTCTTCTTTGCGGGCGCTCATTTCCGCGGCCACACGGGCCAGGATATCGCTTCTGAACTGAGTGGTCGTGGCAGACCATTCCGGCAAGGCGCGACGTGCCCCCGCCACTGCCGCTTTCATCTGCTCCGCGGAAGCGCTGGCGTAGCTTCCGATGACATCGCGTGTATCGGACGGGTTGATGTTTTCAATGACCTGTTCGCCGTCGACCCAGGCTCCATCAATGAAATTGCCAAACTGCTTGCTCATATCTACTTCCTTTCTGATAATTGCGCCGGAGCCCAATTATTAATTATGACCGCCTTTACCCTGCCCAAGGACGGCTTCGCGAAAACGGCTGCGCAAATAGGGGCCGTCCCGCGATGGCAGCGAGCTGGGCTCGACCGAAGCCACGACTTTCAATACGACACATTCCAGTCCGGGCTTGGTGCAGAGGCCTTCGGCTTTCTGATCCAGTTCGTCCTGCGTCGTGATCGTATAGGCGGCGGGAAAACCGCAAGCCGTTGCGATCCCGGCGATATCGACGCCGCGCCCCGAGTGCGCCGGCTGCATGCCGGTCTCGCCATAATGCTCGTTATCAATGACGATGATTTTCAGGTTCTTGGGCTGCTTCACCGCTATCGTGGCGAAAGAGCCGATACCCATCAGCATTTCGCCATCGCCGACAAAGGCCAGAACCTGCCGATCAGGCTGGGCCAACGCCAGGCCCAGGCCCACCATGCATGTGCCGCCCATCGCGCCCCATACATAGAAATTGCGTGGATCGTCGCCGGCGGCGGACGTATCGTAGGTAGGGTTACCCAGGCTTGCCACAAGCAGGGCATCGCCCCGATGAGACAGTATTTGTGCAACGCTCTCGCGCCGATTCAATGTGGTCGCTGTTGTAAGGCTCATCACGTTCGCTCACTTATTAAAATCTTTAATGCCCAGAACCTTCTGGCCGATCAATACAGCTACCGCGCGATTCGAATTGAATGCCAGCAAGGCGGCCGCGCGCACCGTTTCGGGAATTGCTTTTTCGTCATCCGCGCGCAGTACGAACACGCCGGCGCTTTCCAGCGCGGCTTGCGTCGATTGCCCCATTGGGCATTGCCAGGGGTTGAATTCGCCCCATTCGCCGCGCATGGTGACAATGGTCAGAAATGGCATGCGGCATTCTTGAATCAATGCAAGCATGTTGATGCAATTGCCCACCCCGCTGGATTGGATCAGCATCATGGCCTTCTGGCCGCCCAGCCACGCCCCCCCCAGCATCGCCACGCCTTCCTCTTCGGTCGTCAGCGATACCGAATGGATGTCGGGGTCGGCGTCGCATAGCTTGATCAATTGCGTATGACCCGCATCAGGCACATAAGCGACCTGCTGCACGCCGATCGCCTTTATCGTGCTGTACACGTCTGAAACCCATTCCTTACTCATTGAAAACCACCTTTTCCTTCATTGAAAATAGAGATGCGTTGCCGCTTCGCCATGGGTAAGGCGGCAGCGCATATCAGCCCGAACCGGATCAGCTTTTCGGCATCAGCGAGCACACGCCGGTTTTGGTTGGAACGAAAGCCTCATCGCCTGGAATCGTGGCAACCGTCTTGTAGTAATCCCACGGCGCTTTCGATTCGGCCGGAGTCTTGACCTGCATCAAATACATGTCATGCACCATCGTGCCGTCGGCGCGCACATAGCCCTTGGCGAACATGTCGTCGATTTTCATGGACTTCAGCTGTTTCATGACCGCATCGGCCTCGGTGGTGCCGGCTGCCTGGACCGCTTTCAGAAAGGTCAAGGTGGCCGAGTAGTCTCCCGCCTGGAAGGTGGTGGGCATTTTCTGGTTCTTTTCAAAGAAGCGCTTCGAGAACTTGCGCGATGCTTCGTTCTTGTCCCAGTACCAGCCATCGGTCAGGTACATGCCCGCGGTCGTTTCCAATCCAAGACTGTGGATGTCGGTAATGAAAACCATTAGGCCCGCCAGGCGCATGGTTTTTGCGATCCCGAACTCCTTGGCGGTTTTAATGGAGTTGATAAGGTCGCCTCCGCCATTGGCCAGGCCCACGACATCCGCACCCGAGGCTTGCGCCTGCATCAGGAAGGACGAAAAATCAGCCGTGCTAAGAGGATGGCGAACCGCCCCAAGAACCTTACCACCTTGCGCCTTGACGACATTGGCGCTGGCCTTTTCAAGCGAATGGCCAAATGCATAATCGGCCGTCACGAAATACCATTTTTTGCCGCCATCGCGCACCATGGCCGTAGCCGTGCCGATGGCGTGCGCCGATGTCGAATAGGTATAGCGAACCATATAGGGCTGGCACGCTTCTTCGGTCAGGCTGTCCGCACCGGCGCCCGCGCTGATGAAGACCTTTTGTTTTTCTTTGGAGATATTGCTGATCGCCAGCGAGGCGGAGGAATTGGAGCCGCCGATCACCAGGTCGACGTTATCTTCATCCCACCATTGGCGTGCGCGATTGGCCGCGATGTCGGCCTTGTTCTGGTGATCGGCAAACAGAATCTCAATCGGCTTGCCCAGCACTTTGCCGCCGAAGTCGCTGACCGCCATCCTGACGGCATCAAGCCCGCCGGGCCCGTCGAAATCTGAATACAGGCCGGACATGTCGGTGATGAATGCGATCTTTACCGAATCGCTTTGCGCCTGGCCTTGCACAGGAAGGAAAAGAGCGCCTAGCGCCAAAGCCAATGCTGCGTTATTGAGCTTGATACCCATGGTTTAATGTCTCCGATGCTTTGTTGATGAAGCTGTTCTTGTGATTGAAAAATCTTATAGCAATTCATTCCGCATCGGCTTTCGCATTCCAAAAGCGACACTTCGCCTTTGGAATAGGGCCTGCGTCAACGTACATGCATTCTGGCGGGCGCAGTGACGAAGTACCGTTTATGTGCTATGTGTGATATCATTGGGTAACTGAAAATAGTTGCCGCACGCAAAAAAACACGGGTAAGAACGCCAATGTTCATTGCTTGCGTAAATCGGCAAGATCTCTTCATTTGGCAGGCATTTGGTTTCGGCCTACCTGCCATACAGTTAGCTCCGGCATCTTCGCTTTAACGCAAGACCTTGGCACAAGCCGGACAAGGTATGTCCTGGTTTTGTCATCCACGCTGATATTTTCCAATACACGGCTCCATACGGCCGCAGCACCACACGCCATTGTGGCGTCACGAAGCACCTGTTCAATTATTAACTGCAATACGCGGTTTGTCGGATGCCACGCAAAGCGAGTCCGGCCATGGGTGCTTTTTTATTTACGTTTACAGGAAATACTCTATGGCCAAAGAAGAATTGATTGAAATGGGTGGACTCGTTACCGAAGTGCTTCCCGATTCGCGCTTTCGCGTGACACTCGATAATGGGCACCCCGTCGTCGCTTATACCGGTGGCAAGATGCGCAAGCACCACATCCGTATCCTGGCCGGCGACAAAGTCTCGCTGGAAATGTCCCCTTACGACCTTAGCAAGGGACGCATCACCTTCCGTCACATTGCCGGCCGCGCGCCAGGCGCCCCCAGCCAGCGTCGCCGCTGACATCCTACGTCTGACGCCGCCTTGTAAGCGTCTGAAAGCAGCCGTCTTCAGCAGGCCCGGAATCGCATAGCCCTTGCGTTATAGGCATTACAATCGTTGAACGATTGTTTTGCTCATAAGGAGCCCCCGTGGCCAGCAACCCGTCTATGCCCGGTGCTTTGCCCACCGTATCCGAATTCCCCAGCTTGGCCGATATGCCCGAATGGTCGGCATTCGAAAAAGCGGCCGCCGAATCCCGAATTCATGTCCATAGCCTGCGCGTGCTGAATGCCGCGGGCATAGATCTGGACATCAGCGGGCAGAGCAGTTCGCCAGCGTTGGCCCAGGCAGGCGAGGCCTTGCTGGCGGCGCGCAATTTCCCCCAGATGCGCGAGCGCCTGCTGTCCGGCGGCATGGCCAATGCCACCGAAGAGCGGGCCGCCTGGCACACCGCCTTGCGCGCACCCGCCCCCATTGATGAAGTGGCCGCCGAAAGACAGCGGCTGAACGAGTTCGTACGCCTGGCCGACTCCGAGCGCCGCTGGCGCAACATCGTGCATATCGGCATAGGCGGCAGCGACTGGGGGGTGCGGCTGGCTGTCAGCGCCTTCGGCTATGCCGGCACCTGGCGCCAGGTTCATTTTGTGGCGAACATCGACGGCCACGCCATACAAGGGGGCTTGTCGGGGCTGGATCCGCACGACACCCTGATCGTGCTGGCGTCCAAATCGTTCACGACGGCTGAAACGCTGCAGAACGGACAACGCGCGCTGGAATGGCTGAAGGCCTCCGGCGTCGAAAATCCTTACGACCAGATCGTTGCCATCACGGCAAGGCCGGACGTCGCCAAAGACTGGGGCGTGCCCGAAACGCATATCTTCACGCTTTGGGACTGGGTCGGCGGCCGTTTTTCGCTTTGGTCGGCGGTCAGCCTGACCACCGCGCTGGCGGTCAATGCCGATGTGGTCGCCGGCATGCAGGCGGGCGCCGCCGCCATGGACGCCCATTTTGCGGAAGCGCCTTTGGCTCAGAACGCGCCGGTGCAGATGGCCTTGGCGGGCGTCGTCAATCGCAGCGTGCTGGACTACGGCTCGCTGAATATCGCGCCTTACGATTTTCGTTTGTCCAATCTGGTGCCTTATATCCAGCAGCTTGAAATGGAGTCGCTGGGCAAGTCGGTGAACCTGGCCGGCCAGCCGGCTGGCGTGCCCACCGGTCCCGCGGTGTGGGGCATGCCCGGCACCGACGCGCAGCATACTTTCTTCCAGTGGCTGCACCAGGGCAGCGATGGCGCGCCGGTGGACTTCATCGTCTGCCAGCACGCCGATCATGGCTGGCCCGAGCATCACAAAAGCCTGCTGGCCAATTGCCTGGCGCAACGCGAGGCGCTGCTCAAGGGCAAGACGTATGAAGACGCCTTGAAAGAGTGCCTGGATGCAGGCATGCCGCAGGAGAAAGCCCAGTGGCTGGCCCATCATCGCGTCCATGCGGGCGGGCGTCCTTCCAATCTTATCGTGCTGCCGCGCCTGTCGCCTTATACCTTGGGCGCCTTGCTGGCGCTTTACGAGCACAAGGTCTTCGTGCAGGCGGTGGTCTGGGGCATCAACCCCTTTGATCAATGGGGCGTGGAGTACGGCAAAGTGCTGGCCAAAGGCATTATTGGCGAGCTTGCGGGCAAAGAGATCGACCCCAAGCACGATGCATCCACGGCCCATTGGGTACGGGCTTTCGGCGAATCATTCAAATAGATCGAGCAATCGCTTTGGGCAAGGCGTTGCGCAGGCTGATGCGCCGTATGCCAAGCGCTTCGATTTTTTCGCACGATAAGGCGGAATACGCCGGCCGGTCGGCCAGGCCGGGATAGTCGCGGGCGGGGATGCCGGCCAGCCGAGGCTCCCGGAATGATGCGTCCAGCCTGCTCGCGCAATCGAATATCTCTTGCGCGAACTCATGCCATGACAGGATATCGGCGCCGCAGTAATGATAGACGCCCGACGCCGCTTGCCGCGATTCCACCAGCCCTATGACCGCATCGGCCAGGTCCCCCGCATAGGTCGGGCAGCCGAACTGATCGTTCACCACGCGCAGGGCCGGCGCATCTGGATCCGCGGCCCGCGCCATGCGCAGCATCGTCTTGACGAAGTTGTTTCCGTATTCGCTGTATAACCACGACGTCCGCAGCACCAGGCTGGACGGACATGCTTGCAGTACGGCGCGCTCGCCCAGCAGTTTGCTCTGGCCGTAAATATTGATGGGGTTGCCGGCATCAAGCTCGGTATAGGGCCGCGCCGCGCGCCCGTCAAAGACATAATCGGTGGAGACATGCACCAGGCGCGCCCCGATGCGGCAAGCAGCCAGGGCAAGATGCTCGGTGCCCTGTTCGTTGACAGCCATCGCTTCGTCGGGCTCGCGCTCGGCCTGATCGACGGCGGTATAGGCGGCGGCATTGATAATGCAGTCCGGCCGTATCCGGTCGGCCAACTGGAGCACGGCGGAGCCATCCTTGATATCCAGGCCGGGGCGTGCCAGGCTGATCAGGTCCCAATGATCCGGCCGGCGATCCCTAAGGCAGCGCCCCAGTTGCCCGTCGGCGCCGATCAACAGAGCTTTCAAGTCAGGCGCCCGCCACCACGCTGGCTGCCGCCACAGGCAGCCGGCCCGCTTGCCGCAGGACCCTTAATGTATCGCCTTGGCGATCGCGGTCGGACAAGATGGGATCCGACTGCGGCCATGCAATGGCCAGGTCGGGATCGTCCCATCGCAGGCAGGTTTCGTCTTCGGGATGGTAGTAGTCGGTGCATTTGTAGTCGACCGTCGCGCTGTCGGACAGGACAAGAAAGCCATGCGCGAAGCCCGGCGGTATCCAAAGCTGTGAAGGCGATGCTGCGTATCCGCCTTGCGGCGAGTACTGCTCCGCCGAAAGAACCAGGCCTTCCCACTGGCCGAAGGTGGCCGAATCGGGACGCAAGTCCACCGCCACATCGAAAATGGCGCCCTGCGACACGCGAACCAGCTTGCCCTGCGGATGGTCCACTTGATAATGCAGGCCGCGCAGCACGCCTTTGCGCGAATAGCTGCAGTTATCCTGCACGAAATGGACCTGCGCACCCAACAGCTCGGCATAGCGCCGGGCTTGATAGCTTTCCAGAAAATGGCCGCGATCGTCGGCATGCACGGCGGGCTCGATGCGCTTTACGCCTGGCAGCCTGGTATCCAGCACCCTCATGGCGCATTTCCCTATGAAGCTGGCGGTCAGTGCCGCCCAATCACATGATTTTACCGGTAAAGGCCTACAATTCTGAACTTGCCCACCCGGCGCTTTTCAGGTTCCGTCTCCGAATGCAAGCCACCGACCTGCGCAACCTTTTTTTGCTGGCCTCTCTGTGGGGCAGCTCGTTCATGTTCATGCGAGTGGCCATCGACGATTTCGGCCCCATCCCCCTGATTGCCATGCGGGTCGGCATCAGCGCCCTGTTCCTGCTGGGCGTGACCCTGATCACGCACCACGGCGCCACGATCATCGCCCACTGGAAGGCCATGGCGGTGGCCGGCGTGCTCAATGTGGTGCTGCCTTTTCTTTGCCTTAGCTATGCCGTACAAACGATGATGGCGGGCACGCTGTCCATCGTCAACGCCATGGTGCCCCTGTTTGGCGGCATCATCGCCTGGGTCTGGCTGCGCGAACGCCTGTCCTGGGCGCGCGTGCTGGGACTGGCCATAGGCTTCGCGGGCATTGTGGTGCTTATGCTGGACAAGCTGTCCTTCGTCCCGGGCGGCGAGGGCTGGGTGGTCGTCATCGCCCTGGGCGGACCCTTCTTCTACGGGCTGGGCGCCTGCCACTTAAGCAAATATTTGCGCGGCGTGGCGCCTATCGCCTGCGCCACCGGCAGCATGATCGCGGCATCCATCATATTGCTTCCCCTGGCGCTAACAAGATGGCCAAGCACGCCTATTTCAGCGCTGTCTTGGGGATCGGTGACCTGCCTTGCGATTCTATGCACCGGCATTGCCTACCTGATCTTCTACCGCCTGGTCGCCCGGGTCGGCGCTTCGAAATCGATTACCGTGACCTTCCTGGCGCCGCCGTTCGGCGTGCTGTGGGGCGTGCTGCTGCTGGATGAGCCTTTGACCATCAATGTGGTCATGGGCGCCTGCATCGTTCTGCTGGGCACCTTGCTGGCCACGGGATTCATCGGCGGCAAGGCGCCCCGGACCGAAGCCCCGGACGCCAACGCGCAATAACGCATCAGACGCGCTGGAAGATACCGGCGGCGCCCATGCCGGTGCCGACGCACATGGTCAGCATGCCGTAATCCAGCTTGCGGCGGCGCAGGCCATGGACCACCGTGGCCGCCCGTATGGCGCCGGTGGCGCCCAGGGGATGGCCCAAGGCGATGGCACCGCCCATGGGGTTGACGATGTCCGGATTCAAGCCCAGGTCGCGGATCACCGCCAGGGACTGGGCGGCAAAGGCTTCGTTCAGCTCTATCCAGCCTATCTGATCCAGTGTCAGCCCGGCCAGTTTCAACGCATGCGGGATCGCCTCCTTGGGCCCTATGCCCATGATCTCCGGAGGCACGCCCTTGACGGCGAAGGAAACGAAACGCGCAATCGGCGTCAAGCCATGCGTCTTGAGCGCGCGCTCGGACACCACCAGCAAGGCGCCGGCGCCATCCGAGATCTGCGAACTGTTGCCCGCCGTCACGCTGCCCCGGGCCGCAAACGCCGGCCGCAGCTTGGCCAGTGCCTCCAGGCTGGTATCGGGACGCGGGCCCTCATCCAGCGACACCGTCTTGTGGCTTACGATGATGTCGCTGTCCGGCTGGCCGTCCAGCACACCGGCCTGGGTTCGCAGATCGGGTTTGCGGCTGACGACATCGATGGGCAGTATCTCGTCGGAAAATTCGCCGGCCTGCTGGGCGGCCAGGGCCCGCTGGTGCGAGCGCAGGGCAAAGGCATCCTGGTCTTCCCGGGATACCTTCCATTGCGCGGCAACCTGTTCGGCAGTCAGGCCCATGCCATAGGCGATGCCCAGGTTCTCGTCGCGCAGGAAGATGTCCGGGCTGAACGAAGTGCTGACGCCCATGGTCGGCACAAGGCTCATGGATTCGGTGCCCCCGGCGATCATGACATCGGCCTCGCCGACGCGGATGCGGTCGGCCGCCATGGCCAGGGCGGTCAGTCCCGACGCGCAGAAACGGTTGACCGTCACGCCCGCGACCGAAGGAGGCAAGCCTGAAAGCAAAGCGCCTATACGCGCCACGTTCAAACCTTGCGGGCCTTCCGGTATGGCGCAGCCGACGACGGCGTCTTCAACGGCGGCCGGATCCAGGCTGGGAACCTGCGCCAGCAGACCGCGTATGACAGTCGCCAGGAGATCGTCGGGGCGGGTATGCGAAAAAACGCCGCGCGGCGCCTTGCCGATGGGGCTGCGGGTGGCGGCGACAATATATGCCTGTTGCAATGTGGCCATGGGTGACTCCGTATTCGATCAGTTGCGTACCGGCTTGCCGGTCTTGAGCAGGCCGGCAATGCGTTCCTGGGTTTTGGGCTGAACCAGCAGGTGAAGGAAGGCCTTGCGTTCCTGCCTGAGCATCCAGGCCTCGTCCACCAGCGATCCGGGGTCCACGTCGCCCCCGCATATCACCTGGGCCGCCTTCTTGGCCACCGTGAAGTCGTAATCGGAAATAAAACCGCCCACTTTCATATTGACCAGCTGCGCTTCCAGGGTGGCGGCGCCGTCGCGCCCCGCAACGGGAAATAGCGCGGGCAGCGGCGCGCGCCAGCCCGATTCCGCCAAAGCCAGGGCTTCGCGCAGCGCCACATGTAAAAGCTCATGCCGATTCATGACGATGGTATCGGACTGCAGCAGGTAGCCTATCTTGCGGGCGTCCAGGGCCGACTTGGACACCTGGGCGGTCGCCACCGAGAGCGCGAATTTCTTCACGAATGCCAGCAAGGGTGCGTCGGGCGCATCCTGCGCCTGTTGTTCGGCCGCGCGCCGGGCACAGTAGGTCAGCCCGCCCGCGCCGGGAACCAGGCCGATTCCCGCTTCGACCAGGCCGATATAGGTTTCGAAATGGGCCACCCGCTTGGCGCAATGCACGGAAAGCTCGCATCCGCCGCCCAGCGCCATTCCGGCCAGCGCCGCCACGACAGGCACCTGGGCGTAGCGCAGGCGCTGGACCATGTCCTGCATTTCCAGCTCTATGGGCTCCACCGCCTGCGCACCGCCCTGCTCGAATGCGGGGAGCATGGCCTTGAGATCGGCCCCCGCCGAGAAAGGGTCGTCCAATTGCCCGATGACCAGCGCCTTGAAGGAAGCCTCGGCCAGATCGACCGCATGCACGATGCCGCGCACCACGCCCGGGCTGAGCGTATGCATCTTGGTCTTGAACGAGACGATAAGCACATCCTGCGGCTGCGGCGCGGGCAGAGTCCAGCAGCGCACGGCATCGTCTTCGTGGACGACCACGGGTTCCAGGCTGGCGGGTTCGCCCACCAGGCGCGGCGCCCCCACCTGGCGTTCATACACCGGCAGGGTGCTGCGCCCTTCGTAGCGCTTTTCGCGCGGATTCCATGATCCCGCTTGAGTATGCACGCCCTTGGCTTCCCATACCGGCCCGCGCGTGGCCCATTCGGGCAGGGGGGTATTGGACAAGGTCTTTCCGGCATTGATGTCTTTGGTGATCCAGTTGGCGACATCGTGCCAGCCGGCGGCCTGCCATATTTCGAAGGGGCCTTGCGCATGGCCGAAGCCCCATTTCATGGCCAGGTCCAGTTGGCGCGCCGTACCGGCGATGTCGGCCAGATGGACCGCGCTGTAGTGGAAGCTGTCGCGCAGGACGGCCCACAGGAATTGGGCCTGTGGATGATCGGAATCATGCAGCGCCTTCAGCTTCTTGGCGGGGTCGCGCTGGGCCAGGATCTCGGCCACGGCCGGGTCGATGCTGGCGTCGGCCGGCACGTAATCCTTTTTAGCGGGATCCAGCCGCAAGATCGCCTTGCCTTGCTTGCGATAGAAGCCGGCGCCGGCCTTCTGCCCCAGGGCGCCTTGCTCGATGAGCCCGGCCAGCACGGGCGGCACACCGAAATGCGCATGGAAGGGATCGTTGGGCAATTGCTCTTGCATGGTGCGAATCACGTGGGCCAGCGTATCCAGGCCGACGACATCGGCCGTGCGATAGGTGCCCGACTTGGCGCGGCCCAGACGGGTTCCCGTAAGCTCGTCGACCAGATCGTAGCTAAGGCCGAATTTATCCGCCTGCGCAAACACCGACAATATGCCAAAGACCCCGATGCGGTTGCCGATGAAATTGGGCGTATCCCTGGCTCGCACCACACCCTTGCCCAAGCCCGTGACCAGGAAGGTTTCCAGCAGATCGAGCAGACGGGGTTCGGTGTCGATCGTGGGAATCAGTTCGACCAGGTTCATGTAGCGCGGTGGATTGAAAAAATGCACGCCGCAAAAGCGCGGCCGCAATGCTTCGGGCAGCGCCTGCGAAAGCTGGGTAATGGACAGGCCCGAGGTATTGCTGGCAATGATGGCCTGGGGCTTGATGGCTGGCGCAAGCCGATGGTACAGGTCCGTTTTCCAATCCATGCGCTCGGCGATGGCTTCGATGACTAGGTCGCATTCGGACAGCCAGTGCAAATGATCGTCGTAATTGGCGGGCTGAATCAGATCGGCCAGCTCGGGCACGCCCAGCGGTGCGGGATTAAGCTTTTTCAGTTGCGCAATGGCCCGCTTCGCTATGCCGCTTTTATCGCCCTCTTGCGCCGCCAGGTCGAACAGCACCACCGGGACGCCGGCGTTCACGCAATGCGCGGCGATCTGCGCGCCCATCACACCCGCGCCGCATACGGCAACTTTACGGATGTGAAAACGCGTGCCCTGCATCGCTTTGGATTCAACCGCTAGACTGGACTGCATGAACGTATCCCCCGATAAACATTAGGCATGCTTATTAGGTTAGTTCATTATTATTGGACTTGCACGCGTTAGAATATTCAGCTTCGAACGTTCCAGACCCCGCCAAAATGGCCCGCTTGCCACGCCTTTATGCACCGCAGATTCCCCAGCTGGTACAGGCGGAGTTCGCGCATCCCCTGGCCCAGGCCTCGGACCCCACGCCCGCCGCGCAGTTGGATCAGTTGCTGGAATGGCTGCAGCGCGATGCGCGCGAGTACAAGGTCGCGGTGCACGGCTGGCTGCTTCTGAATGACCGCATCGTCCTGCTGTGCACACCGCCCGATGCTCAGGGCACATCTCGCCTGATTCAGGCGCTGGGACGGCGGATGGCCGCCGGCATGCGGCACGGGCGGGTGTTTTCAGGCAGGTATCGCAGTGCACTGATCGAACCGGGACGCTGGGTGCTGCCCGCGCTTATATGGCTGGAATCACTGCCGGTGCAATTGCGGTATGTCGATACGGCGCAGCGCTGGCCCTGGTCCTCCGCGGCCAGCCACACGGGCCTTCATTCGCTGCACAACGATCTGCTTGCCGATCATCCCGATTATTGGCAGGACGGCAATACGCCCTTCGCCCGCCAGGCCCGCTACAGCCAGCGCCTGGACCAAGGCCTGTCCGCGCAGCAAAGCGGCCGCATACAGGACGCCTTGTTCGGACAATGGGTGCTGGGCGAATCCGATTTCCTTGCGCAAATAGAAAGCCGCGCATCGCGCCGGATCGCGCCCGCTCCCCGGGGCCGTCCCCGTAAATCGGCGGCTGCTCAGTCATCCTGATTTTTTAACGGATCATCCGAGCCGTTCGGCGTTAAATCCCATAGAAGGCAAGGTGTCGAGGCCGGAAACGTTGCGCCCAGGACAAGAAATTTCCTATTTTTTTAATTGCCTAGTCGGGCTTACCCAAACGAAAAGTAACTCGACTGCAACCACTCTCTATTAAATAATCTTTTTTATTCAATTAAATAGATGCGTCCCTTATTTATATAGCTACATTTTATGCTGCATATAAATAGGGACGCACCCCAAATTATTTTTATTGCATGCAGGGCACGTTGGCGGTATTGTTGATTTCTGCACCGCAGCATTTCGTGAGCCCACCATGCCCCAGTCTCTATTGCCTACCACCGTCTCCACGGTCGCGATCGACCCATCGCGCACCCTCCCTTCCGGCAGCCCGGAAATTCGCAGCGCCGCCCCCACGGCCCAAGGCTTGTACAGCCCGCATAACGAACATGACGCCTGTGGCGTGGGCTTCGTCGCTCATATAAAGGGGCGCAAAAGCCACGCCATCATCCAGCAAGGCCTGAAAATTCTTGAAAACCTGGATCATCGCGGCGCCGTCGGCGCGGATGAACTCATGGGCGACGGTGCGGGGATACTCATACAGATCCCTGACGCCCTGTACCGTGCGGACCTGGCTGCACAAGGCATAAAACTGCCTCCCCCCGACGAGTACGGCGTCGCCATGGTCTTCCTGCCCAAAGAGACCGCATCGCGCCTGGCCTGTCAGCAGGAACTGGAGCGCGCCGTGCGCGACGAGGGCCAGGTGGTACTGGGCTGGCGCGATGTGCCCATTGATTCCGACATGCCCATGTCGCCGACTGTGCGCGCCTGCGAGCCGGTGATCCGGCAGCTGTTCATCGGGCGCGGGGCCGACATCATGGTGCCGGACGCGCTGGAGCGCAAGCTGTACGTGATACGCAAGACCGCCAGCCACGCCATCCAGCATATGCGGCTGGCTCATGGACAAGAATATTTCGTGCCCTCGATCTCGGTGCGCACGGTGGTCTATAAAGGCCTGCTGCTGGCCAACCAGGTCGGCAGCTACTACCGCGACCTGGCCGATACCCGCGCCGTCTCGGCCCTGGCCATGGTGCACCAGCGCTTTTCGACCAACACCTTCCCCGCCTGGCCCCTTGCCCACCCTTATCGCATGATCGCCCATAACGGTGAAATCAATACCGTGAAGGGTAATTTCAATTGGCTGCGGGCGCGCGAAGGCATGATGCAATCGGCCGTGCTGGGCGCTGACCTGCCCAAGCTCTATCCCATCGTCTACGAAGGCCAGTCCGATACCGCCACCTTCGACAACTGCCTGGAATTGCTGGTGATGTCCGGCTATTCGCTGGCGCACGCCATGATGATGATGATTCCCGAAGCCTGGGAGCAGCATGCCGACATGGACGAAAACCGGCGCGCCTTCTATGAATACCACGCCGCCATGATGGAACCCTGGGATGGCCCGGCGGCCGTGGCCTTTACCGACGGCCGCCAGATCGGCGCCACGCTGGACCGCAACGGCCTGCGCCCGGCACGCTATTTGATCACGGACGACGACATGGTCATCATGGCGTCCGAAGCCGGCACGCTGTCCATTCCGGAACACCGGATCATCAAGAAATGGCGCCTGCAGCCGGGCAAGATGTTCCTGATCGACCTGCAGCAAGGCCGGATCATCGACGATTCCGAAATCAAATCGCAGCTGGCCAACATGCGGCCATACCGCCAATGGATCGAACGCCTGCGTTTGAAGCTGGAATCGCTGCCCGCCCAGAAACGGGACGATGCCGCCAACAAGGGCACGTCGCTGCTGGATCGACAGCAGGCTTTCGGGTGGACTCAGGAGGACTTCAAGTTCGTCCTGCAGCCCATGGCGGCCAATGGCGAGGAAGCCACCGGGTCGATGGGCAACGATGCCCCGCTGGCCGTGCTGTCTAACCGTTCCAAGCCCTTCTACAATTATTTTCGCCAGCTTTTCGCGCAGGTCACCAATCCGCCCATCGACCCCATACGCGAACAACTGGTGATGTCTTTGGTGTCCTTCATCGGACCCAAGCCCAATCTGCTGGATATCAACAATGTAAATCCGCCCTTGCGCCTGGAAGTTTCGCAGCCGGTTCTGGACGACGCCGCGATGGCGCAGATCCGCCATATCGCGGACATCACATCCAGCAAGTTCCGCAGCTTCGAGCTGGACATCACCTATCCGGTGGCCTGGGGCCCCGATGGCATTGAAGCCTGTATCGCCGCGCTGTGCTCGAACGCGGCCGATGCCGTGCGCAGCGGCTACAACATCCTGCTCATCACCGACCGCAAGGTCGATAGCGAACATGTGGCCATCCCCGCGCTACTGGCGACTTCGGCAATACACCTGCACCTGATACGCGCCGGCCTGCGCACCAATACCGGCCTGGTGGTGGAAACGGGCTCGGCCCGCGAAGTTCATCACTTCGCGTTGCTGGGCGGCTATGGCGCCGAAGCCATACACCCCTACCTGGCGCTGGAATCGCTGGCGACACTGCCGCAACCCGACATCGCGATCAAGAACTACATCAAGGCCATCGGCAAGGGCTTGAACAAGGTCATGTCCAAAATGGGCATCTCGACCTATATGTCCTACACCGGCGCGCAGATCTTCGAGGCCGTCGGACTGAACTCCAGCCTTGTCGAAAAGTATTTCACCGGCACCTCGAGCAACATCGAAGGCATAGGCATATTCGAAGTCGCCGAAGAGGCCCTGCGTGCGCACCGCGCCGCGTTCAGCAGCGATCCCGTGCTGGCCGACGCCCTGGATGCCGGCGGCGACTACGCGTGGCGCGTCCGCGGCGAAGACCACATGTGGACCCCCGACTCGATCGCCAAGCTGCAGCATGCCGCGCGCGCCAACAACTACAGCACCTACAAGGAATACGCCCAACTGATCAACGATCAGTCGCGCCGACACATGACGCTGCGCGGCCTGTTCGAATTCAAGGTCGATCCGTCGCGCGCCATTCCCTTGAGCGAGGTCGAACCGGCCAAGGATATCGTCAAGCGTTTCGCCACCGGCGCCATGTCGCTGGGTTCGATTTCGACCGAAGCGCATGCGACGCTGGCCGTGGCCATGAACCGCATAGGCGGCAAGTCCAACACCGGCGAAGGCGGCGAAGATGAAATGCGCTACCGCGCCGAGATGCGCGCCGGCAAGCCCACCGTAAGGAAAGGCGATACGCTGGCTTCCTTCCTGGGGACGGACCGCATCGAAGCCGACGTTCACCTGGCCGCCGGCGATTCGCTGCGCTCGCGTATCAAGCAAGTGGCTTCGGGGCGCTTTGGGGTCTCGGCCGAGTACCTCTCCAGCGCGGACCAGATCCAGATCAAGATGGCGCAAGGCGCCAAGCCCGGCGAAGGCGGGCAACTGCCCGGCCACAAGGTAACGGAATACATCGCCAAGCTGCGCTATTCCGTGCCCGGCGTCGGCCTTATTTCGCCGCCGCCGCACCATGACATCTATTCCATCGAAGACTTGGCGCAACTGATACACGACTTGAAGAACGTGAATCCGCGTGCGTCGATCTCGGTGAAGCTGGTGTCCGAAGTGGGTGTCGGCACCGTCGCGACAGGCGTTGCCAAGGCCAAGGCCGATCACGTCGTGATCGCCGGACACGATGGCGGCACCGGCGCTTCGCCCGTGTCGTCGATCAAGCATGCCGGCACGCCGTGGGAGCTGGGCCTGGCTGAAACCCAGCAGACGCTGCTGCTGAACAATTTGCGCAACCGCATCCGGGTCCAGGCCGACGGCCAGATGAAAACAGGGCGCGACGTTGCCATAGGCGCCTTGCTGGGCGCCGACGAGTTCGGCTTCGCCACGGCCCCGCTGGTCGTGGAAGGCTGCATCATGATGCGCAAATGCCATCTGAACACCTGCCCGGTCGGCGTCGCCACGCAAGATCCCGTCCTGCGCAAGAAGTTCCAGGGCAAGCCCGAGCACGTGGTGAACTACTTCTTCTTCGTCGCCGAGGAAGTGCGCGAAATCATGGCGCAACTGGGCATCCGCCGCTTCGATGACATGGTGGGCCGCGTGGAGCTGCTGAACATGCGTTCGGGCATCGAGCACTGGAAGGCGCAGGGGCTGGATTTCAGCCGCGTCTTCCATGCCGTACCGGTTTCCACCCCTCTTTATCAGACCGAAGAGCAGGATCACGCGCTGGACCATGCGCTGGATCACCAGTTGATCGAGCGCAGCAAGGCCGCCATCGAGCGCGGCGAGAAAGTCTCGTTCATCACGCCCGTGCGCAACCGCAACCGCACCATAGGAGCCATGCTCTCGGGCGTCGTGGCGTCGCGCTACGGCCATGAGGGTCTGCCCGACGACACCATACACATCCAGTGCAATGGCTCGGCGGGCCAGAGCTTCGGCGCTTTCCTGGCCCACGGCATTACGCTGGACCTGGTCGGCGAAGCCAACGACTATGTCGGCAAGGGTTTGTCGGGCGGCCGCATTGTCGTGCGCTCGCCCAATGACTTCCGCGGCTTCGGCCCCGACCACATCATTGCGGGCAACACCGTGCTTTACGGCGCGCTTTCGGGCGAAGCCTATTTCAACGGGGTGGCCGGAGAACGCTACGCCGTGCGCAACTCGGGCGCGGCGACCGTGGTCGAAGGCACCGGAGACCATGGCTGCGAATACATGACCGGCGGCACCGTCGTGGTGCTGGGCGCCACCGGCCGCAACTTCGCCGCCGGCATGTCGGGCGGCGTGGCCTATGTCTGGGATCCGGAAAACACCTTCCGCCAACGCTGCAACCTGGCCATGGTCGAACTGGAGCGCGTCGTGCCGCATGCCGAACAAAATGAGCTGGGACAGATCGAAACCTGGCACAGCGCAATGCGCGGCGGCGAGCGGGAAACCGACGAGGCCATTTTGCGGCGCTTGATCGAGAACCACTACCGCTACACCGGCAGCTTCCGTTCACGCGACGTGCTGGACGACTGGGAGCAGTCGCGCCAGGCCTTCGTCAAGGTCATGCCTGTCGAGTACCGCCGCGCATTGGGCGAACTCTGGCGTGCCGCCAACCCACAACAAATTGCTGCCTGAGGAAGAATAATGGGCAAGATTACCGGCTTTCTTGAATTTCAACGCGTCAAAGAAACCTATGAAGCGCCGCTCGTGCGCCTTAAGCACTGGAGCGAATTCGTCAATACACTGACCGACGACGAAGCCAAGCAACAGGGCGCGCGCTGCATGGATTGCGGCATACCGTTCTGTACCAGCGGCTGCCCCGTCAACAACATCATCCCCGACTGGAACGACCTGGTCTACAAGCAGGACTGGCGCCGCGCGCTGGACGTGCTGCATTCGACCAACAATTTTCCCGAGTTCACGGGACGCGTCTGCCCGGCGCCCTGCGAAGCCGCCTGTACCCTGAACATCAACAACGACGCCGTCGGCATCAAGTCGATAGAACACGCCATCATCGACAAGGGCTGGGCGCAAGGCTGGGTGGCGCCGCAGCCGCCCGACAGGAAAACCGGCAAAAAGGTTGCCGTGGTCGGCTCCGGCCCCGCCGGGCTTGCCTGCGCGCAGCAGTTGGCGCGTGCGGGCCACTCCGTGACCGTATTCGAAAAAAGCAATCGCATCGGCGGCCTGCTGCGCTATGGCATCCCCGACTTCAAGCTGGAAAAAACGCATATCGACCGCCGCCTGGCTCAAATGGAAGCCGAGGGCGTGGAGTTCCGCCCATCCACCTATGTGGGCGCCCAGGAGCATGCCGAAGACGGCTTGAATGTGCGTACGCCTGAATCCCTGCGGGAAGAGTTCGATGCGGTTGTGCTGACCGGCGGCTCGGAAACCCCGCGCGATCTGCCTGTGCCGGGACGCGAGTTACGCGGCGTGCATTTCGCCATGGACTTTCTGCGCCAGCAGAACAAGGCCACCAACGGCGATCGGCTGAGCAAGCAAATTTCCGCCAAGGGCAAGCACGTTATCGTCATCGGCGGCGGCGACACCGGTTCGGACTGCGTCGGCACCAGCAACCGGCAAGGCGCGGCCTCGGTCACGCAATTCGAACTGATGCCCAAGGCGCCCGACGTAGAGGACAAACCGCTGACCTGGCCTTACTGGCCTCTTAAGCTGCGCACGTCTTCCTCGCACGAAGAGGGTTGCGAGCGCGACTGGGCCGTGGCCACCAAATCATTTGAAGGCAAGAACGGCAAAATCGAAAAGCTGATCGCGGTCCGCCTGGAATGGTTCAAGGACAAAGCCACCGGCCAGATGAAGATGCGCGAGGTGGAAGGGTCGCAGTTCGAGCTTCCCGCCGATCTGGTGCTGCTTGCCATGGGCTTCGTGGCGCCGGTCAAGAATGTGCTGGACGCCTTCGGCGTGGACCAGGACGCGCGCGGCAATGCGCGGGCCAATACCGACGACTATGTCACCAATGTCGGCAAAGTGTTCGCCGCCGGCGATATGCGCCGCGGACAGTCGCTGGTGGTCTGGGCCATACGCGAAGGCCGGCAGTGCGCCCGCTCGGTCGATGAGTTCCTGATGGGGTCCAGCACGCTGCCGCGCTAGGCGTAGCGCATTTCATGGAGCGCCGTCCGGCGCGATTCAGCGGACAGTAAGCATTCCGCTGCCGTGGCGCTTGTGGCGGCGTCCATATCACGCGAAAATGAGTGCCCGCAAGCACTTGAAGCATGATGAAGACGCCGCCGCCCCAATCCCCGCCTTCCCTGTTCACCCTGTTCCTGGCATTCTCGCGCTTGGGCGTCACCAGTTTCGGAGGCGGCCTTAGCGGCTGGATCATGCGCGAGTTCGTGCATAGCCGCAAATGGATCTCGGAAAAGGAATTCGTCAGCGGACTGGCGCTGTCCCAGGCGTTCCCGGGCATCAATGTCGTCAACCTTTCCATCTGGATAGGCTACCGGCTGCGTGGCGGCAAGGGCGCGCTGGCGGCGGCGCTGGGCATGGTCGTGCCCGCCATGGGTGTAGCCATCCTCATGGCCATGGCGTTTGCACAGGTTGCGCATTCGCGAACCGCCCATCTGGCGCTGGCGGGCATCGCCGCGGCCGCTATCGGCCTGTCCCTCGAGATGGGTTTGCGCACGGCCCGGCACGCCATGGACGGATTGGCTCCCATTCTGATCATGGCGGGCACCTTTGCCGCCATATTCGTATTCAGGCTGAACCTGGTCGGCGTCATCGCCGTGGCGGCGCCCTGCTCCATCGCCGTGGCCTGGCTGCGGACCCGGCGGCGGCACCGCCGCAGCAAACCCCTGTGATCCATCCCGCCTGAAATTTTCGCCGCCAGCCCGCAGCCGACACCATGCTAGAAATACTGATTCAGTTCATCCGCGTTTTTGCTCCGCTGTCCTTCCTGACCATAGGCGGGGGGCAAAGCATTATCCCCGCCATACATCAGCAGTCGGTGGTCGTGCATCAATGGATCAGCAACACCGAGTTCCTGGACATGTTCGCCTTGTCGCGTCTGGCGCCCGGACCGAAAACGTTGCTGGTCACGCTGGTGGGCTGGCAGGCGGCCGGCCTGGCAGGCGCGCTGGTCGCCTCGTTCGCCATTTTCGTGCCCTCGGCCGTGCTGGTGTATTACCTGGCCAAGCTTTGGGCGCGCTACGAGGGCCGCCCTTTTATCCAGGCCATCGAGCGCGGCCTGGTACCTGTCGCCGCCGGCATGATCCTGGCCGCCACGGGGACCATACTGCGTGCGGCCGAAGGCGGCGCGTGGGCCTGGGGCGTAGCGGCCGCCTCGACGATCGCGCTGCTTTACACGCGCATCAGCCCTTTTCTTCTGCTTGGCCTGGGCGGACTGCTGTTCGTGCTGGTGCAGCCGGCCTGACAAGGCGGTCCGGCAACAACAGAGCAGGACCGCGCCGTCCCGCCCGCGCTAATGCAGGGTCAGTGCCGGGACATAGCTGAACAGGCCAAGCACCATCAGCGTCGCCAGATAAAACGGCATGAGTTCCCTGGTGGCATTGATGATGGAGACCCGGGCTATGGTGCTTGAGATGAATAGCGTCGTGCCCACCGGCGGCGTGAACAAGCCCACGCTCAAGTTCAGCACCATCATGATTCCCAGTTGCAGGGTGTCCAGGCCGATGCTGCCGGCCAAGGGCACAAACATCGGCCCCAGCAGAAGGATTGCGGCGGGCAAGTCGATGAACATGCCCACAATCAGCATGATGATGTTCATGGCAAGGATGATCAGCCAGGGGTCCTGCAGGGTGTCCAGGCACCAGGCGGCGAAGGCCTGGGGAATTTGCGCATAGGTCACCAGCCATCCCACGACCGAGGATCCCATGATCACCAGCATGACGACGCCGGTGGAGCATCCCGCACTGATCACGGCATCGACAAAGCGGCGCAGCGTCATGTCGCGATAGACGAATACCCCCATGGCGATGGCATAGAAAGTGGCCAGCACGGAGACCTCTGTCGGCGTCGCGATACCGAACCTGAGCAGGACCAGGATCAGAACCGGAAGCAGCAAGGCCGGCGCCGCCTGGATCAAGAGGCGATGGAAGCGTGTCCAATCGAAGGGTGTCCTGCTATGCGGAAAGCCGCGCAGGCGCGCCGACACATTGCACACCACGATAAATGCCGTCGTAATCACCAGGCCGGGCAAGACCCCTGCAAAGAACAGGGCGCTGATGGACACTCCCGATACCAGGGAGTAGAGAATCAGCGGGATGGACGGCGGTATCAGCACGGCGATCATCGACGAGGCGGCGTTATTCGCGGCGGTAAAACCCGCCGGATAGCCCTCCTTCTTTTGCCACGGGATAAGCATGGATCCCAGCGCTGTCGCGTCGGCAACGGCGGAACCCGATACGCCGCCGAACACGGCGGAGCCGACCACCGTTACGGACCCCAGCCCGCCCCGATAGCGCTGCACCAGGATGGTGGCAAACTGGATCAGGTTGCGGCCCAGTTCGCCGCTCATCATCAGGCTGCCGGCCAGGATGAAGAACGGCAAGGCCAGCATGGGGAAGGACTGCGTCGGCGCAAACATCTGCTGGGCCACGACCATAAGCGGCGGGAAGTCGGCCGAGGCGACCGCCACGCCGGAGGCGATGACCAGCACGTGGCCGACCGGCACGGCCAGAAACAACAGCAGAAAGAAGGTAAATCCCAGGGTGGCGATCATAGCGGGCTCTCCTCCGGGTTGGGTTGAGGAAGCGCGGACTTTCCAAGAATGCAGACACGGATGAATATCGTGAAGCTGCACAAGGCGGTTCCGCCCACACCGTACATCAAGGCGTAGTAGCCCCAGCTATTGGGTATGGCCAGCAGCGGGCTGCGCTCGGACGAAACGATATCGGCCACGTCCCACACCACCGAGGACAGAAAGGCATAGGCCAGCATGACAAGCAGATAGATGGCCAGCGCAAGAAAATACCCGCCGCGCTCGCCGATCAGGGAAAACAGCAGGTCAACGGCGATATGGGCGCCGCGCTGCACCGCGATTACGATCCCGCCCGCTATCAGCCACGGAAACAACTGGGCGGGGATTTCGCTTATCCACTCGATGCCACCTTCATGGAAGGCATAGCGGGCGGCCACATTGGCGCCCAGCAGGACCAGCAACGCAATCGAGGAAGCCAGGATCATCGCGTTGCTGATCAGGCCGACCACCCAATCGATGGCCAGCGTCATTTTCATGATCCGGCCGCGGCTGACGGTTATCACGCTGTTGTCCGCAGGGATTTTGGTCACGACGCTTTGATCAGTCATGGCCGGCACCATCACGCCGAGGCTTCTGATATCAGATGGCTGACAAAATCGCCGAAGGGCTTCGCCTTCCAGGCGTCCGCCACCCCGGCCGTTGCCTTCTGGAACGCGGCGCGATCGATCTCATTCACCTTCAGACTGGCATCCGCCCGGAACTGGGCAAGGTATTTCTCGTCGGCCTCGCTCATCAATCCGCGCTGCAGCTGGCCAGCCTCTTTCGCCGCCTCGGCGATCGCCGCTCTTTCCGGCGCGCCGATACGGCCACGCGCCATCTTGGACATGAAGAAAGGCGTGCTTTCCCATTTATGCGCCGACAGGCTGATATAAGGCGTGACTTCGTATATTTTGGAGCTTGCGATATTCGCCAGCGGATTCTCCTGGCCGTCGACCACGCCCTGCTGCAAGGCAATGTACAGCTCGCTGAATGCGATTTGTTCGGTTGCCGCGCCCAGGGCCTTGAAAATATCGATGGTCATGGCATCGGCCGGCGTGCGAATCTTAAGGCCTTGCAGGTCGCCCGGAACGTGGATGGGGCGCTTGCTGTTGCTGATATGGCGGATGCCGTTGTCCCACCAATCCAGCGTCACCAAGCCCTTGGCCTCCAGCGCCTTGGCAAGCTGCTGTCCCGCCGTGCCGTTCAGTACCTTGTAGGCGGCAGCGGCATCGGCGAACATGAAGGGCAGGCCCAGCGCATTGATTTCCGGAACGATCCCGCCCGTCGCCCCCTGGCTGTTGATCGTGAAATCCAGGACACCCGTGCGCAGGCTGGTCAGCATGGAAACATCGTTGCCCAACTGCTCGGAGCCCGCCACGTTGATGGTTACGGCGCCATTGGTCTTGGCGGCGACCAGCTCGGCGAACTTGGTCGCCCCGACGGATCGTGGATTTCCCGGCGCCGCGCCATGGCCCAGGGTAAAGCTGACGGCGGCATGCGCCGATTTGATGAAGGCAGGCGCGAACGGCGCGGCGGCCAAGGCGCCCGCTGTGGCGATGAAGCTTCTACGTGTTATTTTGCTCATGTCTTGTCTCCTTTTTTACTATTGAAAAATGCGCGGCCCCTCCGTGGGCCGGGCTGCTACAACCATGCTTTGATCGAAGCCACCATGGCCTTTGTGGATATCCCATAGCGGTCATGCAAGGTGGGCAATGCTCCCGCCGCCAGGAAGGCGTCTGGAAGGGCAATCTGGCGAAAAACCGGAGCAATGCCCGAACGCATCAACAGGCCGGCCACCGCCTCGCCCAAGCCGCCTATGACCGAGTGGTTTTCCGCGACAACCACCAGCCTGCCCGGCTTGGCCGCCTCGCGCAGAATCGTCGCTTCGTCCAGGGGCTTGATGGTCGGCACATGCAGCACGGCCACGTCGGCGGCGCCGCCCTCCATTTCCTTGGCGACTTCCAGGGCGCGCATCGTCATGATGCCGCTGGAAATGATCAGCACGTCCTTGCCATCCCGGAGCATGGCGGCCTTGCCCACTTCGAACTGGTAGCCGTATTCGTCCAGGACCAAGGGCACTTGGCCGCGCAGCAGGCGCATGTAGACCGGTCCATTGTGATCGGCGATGGCCGGCACGGCCTGCTCTATCTCCAGGGCGTCGCAAGGATCGATGATCGTCAGCCCCGGAATGCCGCGCAACATGGCAATGTCCTCGGTCGCCTGGTGGCTGGGACCGTAGCCGGTCGTCAATCCGGGCAATGCGCAGCAGATCTTCACATTCAGGTTTTCCTCGGCGATGACTTGATGGATGAAGTCGTATGCCCGGCGTGAGGCAAACACGGCGTAGCTTGTGGCAAAAGGAAGGAATCCTTCTTTTGCCATGCCGCCTGCGGAGGCCATAAGCAACTGCTCGGCCATGCCCATCTGGAAAAAGCGGGCGGGATGCGCCTGGGCGAAGATATGCAGGTCGGTGTACTTGGCCAGGTCGGCCGTCATCCCCACGATCTCGGAGCGCTGCTCCGCCAATGCGGCCAAGGCATGTCCAAACGGCGCCGCCTTGGTGCGCTGCCCCTCGCTGGCGATGGACGCAATCATCGCCGACGTCGTCAGGCGCGGCTTGCTGGCTATCGTGTCGTTCATTTACCCACTCCGTCATTCTGTGCCGCATCCAGGATATCGATGGCCTGCTGCCACTCGGCGGCATCGACCCGGATGAAATGATTCTTTTCCCTTTGCTCAAGAAAAGGAATGCCCTTGCCCATCAAGGTATCGAACAGGATCACACGTGGCTTATCGCCCTGGTATGCGCGCGCGGCATTGAACGCGGCAAGCACGGCATTAAGATCATTGCCGTCCGCACGCTGGACATGCCAGCCGAAGGCCTCCCACTTGTCCGCCAGGGGTTCGAATCGCATGATGAGGTTGGAGCTGCCGTCCGCCTGCTGGTTGTTGACATCCACCAGCGCAATCATGTTGCCCAGGCGATGGTGGCTGGCCGACATGGCCGCTTCCCACGTCGCCCCTTCGTCCAGCTCGCCGTCGGACGTCGAGACATAGACAAAGGCGGGATTTTTTTTCTGGCGCAGGCCCAACGCCATGCCTACGCCAATGGCCAGGCCTTGCCCCAGCGACCCGCCTGAAATTTCCATGCCGGGCGTATAGCTGGCCATGCCCGACATCGGCAGGCGGCTATCGTCGCTGCCATAGGTCTCCAGCTCGGCCTCGGCAATGATCCCCGCTTCGATCAGCGCCGCGTAGTAGGCGATGGCGTAATGGCCATGCGAAAGCAGAAAGCGGTCCCGCCCTTCCCATTCGGGATGGTCGGCACGGAAATTGAGCGCATGCCCGAAAGCGACGGCCAGGATATCGGCCATCCCCAAGGCTTGGCCAATGTAGCCCTGGCCTTGCACTTCGCCCATGCGCAATGCGTAGCGGCGGATGCGGTATGCGCTCTTGGCAAGATCGCGCATAAGGTCCGCGTGTTCCGCCGGCTTGATATGTGTGCAGGTATTCATGTTTGTCCTAGCCATGTATCAGCATGCCGCCGTTCACGTCAATGACCGCGCCCGTTATGTAGGACGACAGGTCCGACGCCAGAAAGAGATAGGCCTTTGCCACGTCCTCGGCCAGACCCAGCCGGTTCAGCGGTATGCCTTTCAAGATCTCGCCGCGCATTTCGTCCGTCAGCTTGCCGCCTGTGATGTCCGTCTGGATCAATCCGGGCGTTACGCAGTTGACGCGAATATTGTCGGGACCGAATTCCCTGGCCATGGCCTTGGCCAGGCCCAGCACGCCGGCCTTGGCCGCCGAATAATGCGGGCCGCCAAAGATTCCGCCGCCGCGCTGGGCCGACACGGAGGACATGCAGGCGATGGCGCCGCCCTTGGCGCGCATATGCGGTATGGCCGCCTGGCTAAGGTTGAGCACGCCCCGCAGGTTCACGTCCAGGATGCGTTCCCAGCTGTCCGGATCGATCTCCAGGAATTTCACGGGTTGCGTAATGCCGGCGTTATTGATCAGCACGTCGATGCGCCCGAAGCTTGCCATCACGTCCTTGACCGTGCGCTCGCAGGCGGCGCGGTCGGCAACATCGCAGGCCAGGCCGATATGCCCGTCGCCAAGCGATTCGGCCGCTTGCGCCGACGCACCTGCATCCAGGTCAAGAATGGCCACTTTCGCGCCTTGCGACGCGAACAGCCTGGCCGTGGCGTATCCAATTCCACGCAAGCCGGCGGCGCCCGATATAACCGCCACTTTATCTTTTAAAAGCATCTTCTTATCTCCTGACAACCACGCTTTGATGTGATGATGGTAGGGGAGGGAAACCGGGCGCACAAACGATAAGTCTGCAATAATTGATGAATACAGTTCACCAATTATGGGAATTTTTATGTTTGGAAATCTCCCCCTTTCGCTGTTGCGGGCTTTCGAGGCGGCCGGCAGGACAGGCTCCTTCCGCCATGCGGCGGAAGAACTGCACCTCTCTCCCAGCGCCATCAGTCATGCCGTGCGCAAGCTGGAGGAGCACTTGGGCATCAGGCTTTTCTTGCGCAGCACCCGGAATATTCAGTTGACCCCCGAGGCCGAGGCGCTCTTCGTCCATATCAGCAAGGGGTTCGAAGACATCCGGCGGGGAATAGAAATGGTTTCCGCCCGGGGTCCGACGGTGCTGCGGCTGCATTCCGCCCCCAGCTTCGCCGCGCAGTGGCTGGTACCTCGATTGACGCGCTTTCTGGCGGGCAATCCGCACATCGATCTACGGCTGGCGGCGAACACGGATTATGTGCGGTTCGAATCCGATGAGTTCGACCTGGACATTGTCTACGGCAAGCCCAAATCAGAGGGCATCGCCGTTATCCCGCTGGGCACGGAACTGCTGACCCCCTTGTGCACTCCCACGATCGCTCAGCAGATCCGGACCCCCGAAGACTTGAATTCGCAAACCCTTATCCAAAGCGAATACAAGCAAATCCGCTGGCCTGCCTGGTTCGAGGAAAACGGAATCCAGCTGCGCGCGCCGCAAGGCGCGCGCTTCGACCGAAGCTTTCTGGCGATCGCGGCGGCGGAAGACGGCCTGGGCGTGGCGCTGGAATCGACGCGCCTGGCCGAACGAGAACTGAAGAGCGGCCGCCTGGTCCGCCCCCTGGCGGGAAAAGAGAAGGAAATACGCTATAACGCACATTATCTGGCCTATTCCGGCGCGGCCCGGCAACGGTATACCATAGGGGTATTCCAGCAATGGCTGCTTACCGAATTGAGCGGGGAAACAGCCGGATAAGCACAGCCGCCGACAAGGCCTGCGGGCCGCGCCGGAAATATGCTTAAACAAGGCAAATCACCGTAAAAGGATACAATGCAGGGCTTATCGTCAGGCAACCGGCCCATGAATTCGCAAACCGACTCTGATCCTCTTGTACGCTTTACCGATGTGTCGCTGGGCTACGGCGACTTTACGGTGTTGCAAGGCATCGACCTTGAAGTCCGGCGCGGGCAGGTGGTGGCCATGATGGGCGGTTCCGGATCGGGCAAAACGACGCTGCTGCGCGCGGCAACCGGCCAGATCACGGCCCAAAAAGGCTCCATACAGGTATTCGGCAGGGACATCGCCGGGCTTTCAGGCGAAGGCCTGCGCGAAGCGCGCCAGCGCATGGGCGTGCTGTTCCAGCAAGGCGCGCTGTTTACCGACCTGAACGTTTTCGAGAATGTCGCGTTTCCCCTGCGGGAGCACACCCAGGTATCGGAAAACCAGATCGTCGAGCGCGTGCTCGACAAGCTGGATGCGGTCGGCCTGCGGGCGGCGGCCCACCTTAATATTTCCGAAATTTCCGGCGGCATGGCCCGGCGCGTGGCGCTTGCGCGCGCCGTGGTTCTGGAACCCGAGCTGGTCCTGTACGACGAGCCTTTTGCCGGACTGGATCCGATTTCGCTGGGCATTACCGCGCAATTGATACGCAGCCTGACCGACCGCCTGCACTGCGCTTCGATCCTGATCACCCATGACGTGGCCGAATCGTTCGCCATCGCCGACCAGGTCTATATGGTGGGCCAAGGCAAACTGATCGCCAGCGGCACGCCGCAAACGCTGTCCGATTCCCAGGACGCCTACGTGCGCCAGTTCCTGAACGGCGAGCCCGATGGCCCCATCGCTTTTCATTACCCCGCCACGCCGGCCTTCACGAAATGGCTGGATCAACACACGGGACGCCCATGACATCTCCTGTTCAATCCATTGCGACGCTTGGCGGCCGGGTGCGGCGTGGCGTTACCGGACTGGGCGCCTTCATGCGCCTGACCGGCGCCATACTGGCGCGCAGCGGCGTAGTCTTCAGGCGTCCAGGCCTGGTATCGCAGCAGATCCACTTCATCGGCAATTATTCGCTGCTGATCATTGCCGTATCGGGCCTGTTCGTGGGTTTTGTTCTGGGCTTGCAAGGTTATTACACGCTTAATCGATACGGCTCCGAAGAAGCCCTGGGCTTGCTGGTGGCGCTGTCGTTGACACGCGAACTGGGACCGGTGGTGACCGCCCTGCTGTTCGCGGGCCGCGCCGGCACCTCGCTGACCGCCGAAATCGGCTTGATGAAAGCCGGCGAGCAGATCGCCGCCATGGAAGTCATGGCCGTCGATCCGATACGGCGTGTGCTGGTGCCCCGCTTCTGGGGCGGCGTCATTGCCATGCCGGTGCTGGCCGCCGTGTTTTCGATGGTGGGCATTATCGGCGGCTGGATCGTGGGCGTGCTGCTTATCGGCATCGACCCGGGCGCCTTCTGGTCGCAAATGCAGAACGGCGTGGATATCTTCAAGGATATCCTTAACGGCGTGATCAAAAGCGTGGTGTTCGGCATTGCGGTCACGCTGGTCGCCCTGCACGCCGGCTGGACCGCCAAGGCCACGCCCGAGGGCGTATCGCGCGCCACCACGCGCACCGTCGTCACCGGCTCCCTGTTGGTGTTGGGGCTGGATTTTGTACTGACCGCGCTGATGTTCAGCAATTAACGATATACACGGATTAATCATGACGCGTGAAAAAACCGATTTCTGGGTTGGCCTGTTCGTACTGTTGGGCGCCATCGCCCTGGTGTTCCTGGCCCTGCGGGCCGGCAACATGAGCTCCTTCTCATTCGCCCCCACCTACCAGGTCCAGGCGCATTTCGACAACCTTGGGGGCCTTAAAGTGCGCGCTCCCGTGAAAAGCAGCGGCGTCGTCGTGGGCCGGGTGGCCAGCATAGGCTTCGACAACCAACGCTACCAGGCGGTCGCCACGCTCGACATGGAACAGCAGTACGAATTCCCCAGCGATTCGTCGGCATCCATCCTGACGTCCGGCCTGCTGGGCGAGCAGTACATCGGCATCACCCCGGGGGGCGATGACAAGATGCTCAAGCAGGACAGCGAGATCCAATACACGCAAAGCGCCGTCGTGCTCGAAGAGCTGATCAGCAAATTCCTGTACAGTTCAGCAAGCAAGGAAGGCAGCGCGGCAACGGGGAACGAAGGCGGCGGCCTGACGGCGCCAGGAGCAAGCGCCCCGAATCCAGAGGCTTCCCAGACATCCAAACCTTGAAATTTGAAACAGCGGTTTACAATCCCCGGTCCGCTGCCCACCGAATACAAAAAATGAAATTACCCAATACTCCGTCCCTTTCCAACGCAAAACGGCTTATCCGCCTGGGCAGCCTGCTGGGCGCGACGGCGCTGGCGGCGGGCTGCGCCACCGTTACACATCCCAATCCGGACGATCCCTGGGAAAGCTACAACCGCGGCATGTACGCGTTCAACGATACCGTCGATCGTGCGCTGCTCAAGCCCATCGCCACCGGCTACGATCAGCTCATGCCCGATCCGGCGCAGACCTGTATTCACAACGTTTTCAGCAACCTGGGCGATGTCTGGTCGGCCATCAACAGCTTCCTGCAAGGCCGCGGGCATGATTTCTTCAATACCTTGGGCCGTGTGCTGTTCAATTCGACCATGGGCCTGGGCGGCTGTATCGACGTCGCCTCCATGAACGGCGCCAAGCGCATTTCCAACGATTTCGGCGTCACGCTGGGCGTCTGGGGTTTCGATTCCGGCCCTTATGTCGTACTGCCCTTCCTGGGCTCCAGCTCGGTGCGCGACGGCACCGCCACGCTGGGCACCTTCGCCGCCGGCGTTTCGCCGGTCACCCCCGTGTTCGAAATCGACAATGTGCCCTTGCGCAACTCGATCATCGGCTTGTATGTGGTCGATACGCGCGCCAGCCTGCTCGACGCCGACAAACTTGTTAACGAGGTCGCGCTTGACCGCTACAGCTTTATTCGCGACGCTTACATACAGCGCCGCAACGCCCTGGTAAACAGCCGCCGCCAGGGCACCGAATTACCCGACTACTCCGAGGAAGGCAGCCTGCCCGACTACTCGGACGATGACGACGCCGCCGATGCAGGCGCCGCGCCTGCCGCGGGCGCGAGCAAAACGGCGCAGTAACAGGAGTCCCTATGTTCAGTTTGTTTCATTCCGTATTTTCATCGTCCCGCCTGCTGCGCCTTGCGGCGGCCGGCTTGCTTGGCCTGTCGTGGCTGGCGGGCGGCGCCGCATTCGCCGAAGGCACGGTCGATGCCAACGGCGCGCCCAATGATTTCGTCCAGGTCGTCGCCAACAATGCCCTGGAGGCCGTCAAGAAAGACCAGGCCGTGAAATCCGGCAACATCGCCAGCATCAACAAGGTCATCAACGAATATGTGCTGCCGTATGTGAACTTCGAGAAAACCACGCGCCTGGCAGCCGGCCGCTACTGGCGCCAGGCCACGAAGCAGCAGCAGCACGACCTGGTTAATGCATTCAAGGGCACGCTGGTCCGCACTTATAGCGGCGCCTTTACCCGCGTGGACCAGAAATCGGCCTTCACCATGCAGCCTTTCCGGGGCGACGCCAATGCCGACGACGTCGTCGTGCGCTCCACGCTTTCCCAGGGCAACGGCCCTTCGGTGGGCATCGATTACCGCCTGGAAAAGACGCCTCAGGGCTGGAAAATATACGATTTGAACGTGGAAGGGATCTGGCTGATCCAGAACTACCGCAATCAGTTTGCCCAGCAAATAACGCAGAACGGCATTGACGGCCTGATCGCCGCGCTGAACCAGCACAATCGCTGACCGGGCGCGCGGGGCGCGGCACTGTCATCGACGGCCGCGCCGACCTACTATAATGCAAAGCTTGGCTCATTCGAGCCGAGCTTTTTTTATTGCCTCATGTCCGCCCTTATCTTAGAAAACGTCTCGAAAATATATGCGCCGCGCAGCGGCGGCTGGAAACGCTGGCTTTCGGCATCGGCCGCCAAGCAAGGCTTTCAGGCGCTCAACAACGTGTCCTTCACTGTCGAATACGGTGAGTTCTTCGGTTTGCTGGGCCCCAACGGCGCGGGCAAGACCACCCTTATTTCCATACTGGCCGGACTGGCCCGGGCCAGCTCGGGCACGGCGCGCGTCTGCGGCCATGATGTCGTCGGCGATTTCAAGGAATCGCGGCGCATGCTGGGCGTGGTGCCCCAGGAAATCGTGTACGACCCCTTCTTTACCGTGCGCGAGACCCTCAGGCTGCAGTCGGGCTATTTCGGCTTGCGAAACAACGACGACTGGATAGACGAGGTATTGAGCAATCTGGGGCTGCTGGACAAGGCCGACGCCAATATGCGCGCCTTGTCGGGGGGCATGAAACGCCGGGTGCTGGTGGCCCAGGCCCTGGTACATCGCCCGCCCGTCATCATCCTGGACGAGCCCACAGCCGGGGTCGACGTGGACCTGCGCCGCACGCTGTGGGAATTCATAGCCCGGCTCAACAAGGCAGGCCACACCATATTGCTGACCACGCACTATCTGGAAGAGGCTGAAGCCCTGTGCGGCCGCATCGCCATGTTGAAAAGCGGCCAGGTGGTGGCCCTGGACACCACGCAGGCGCTCTTGGCCCGGGTCGGCGGCACGGACCTCGAAGATGCTTTCGTGCGCATCATGCATAACGATGAATTTCTGGGGGTGACGGCATGAGCTCCACACCGCTGATCACGCCGCGCGACGACCTGGGATCCGGCTTCCCGACCTTGCTGCGCAAGGAATTGCTGCGTTTCTGGAAAGTCGCCTTCCAGACCATTGCCGCGCCGGTCCTGACCGCGCTGCTCTATCTGCTGATTTTCGCCCATGTGCTGGAAGGCCGGGTCCAGGTGTACGGCACCGTGCCCTACACCTCCTTCCTGATTCCGGGCCTCATGATGATGAGCATGCTGCAAAACGCCTTTGCCAACCCCTCGTCCTCGCTGATCCAAAGCCGAATCACCGGGAACCTGGTGTTCATCCTGCTGCCGCCGCTCTCGCACCGGGAAATCTTCAGCGCCTACATACTGGCCGCCATTGCCCGCGGCTTGTGCGTGGGCGCCTGTGTCTGGCTGGTTGCGCTGTTCTTCGTGTCACTGCCGGTCAGCAACCCGCTATGGGTCCTGGCTTTTGCCGTGCTGTCTTGCGGCATCATGGCCACGCTGGGCATCGTGGCCGGGCTATGGTCCGAAAAATTCGACCAGTTGGCCGCCTTCCAGAACTTCCTGATCATGCCGGCCACTTTCCTGTCGGGCGTGTTTTACTCCATACACAGCCTGCCGCCATTCTGGCAGGCCGTGTCGCGCTGGAATCCCGTCTTCTATACGATAGACGGGTTCCGCTACGGTTTTTTCGCCGTGTCGGACGTGTCGCCGTGGCAAAGCCTGGCCGTGGTGGCGGCCGTGTTCGCCGCGCTTTGTCTTTTTGCCCTGCGCCTGCTGGCCAGCGGCTATAAACTCCGGAACTGATCCTTATGTTGCCTACCCCCGAACAAGTACGCCAGTACATCGCCGATCATCTTGCCTGTGAGCATCTTGAGGTTCAGGGCGACGGCTCTCATTTCGAAGCCCTGATCGTCAGCCCCGCCTTTGAAGGCAAGCGCCTTATCGCCCGCCACCAGCTGGTATACAGCGCCCTGGGCGAGCGCATGAAGGCCGAGATACACGCCTTGTCCATGCGCACCCTGACGCCGGCCGAATACAAGGCGAACCCGAATGGATAAACTCCAGATCGTCGGCGGCAACCGCCTGAATGGTGAAATCACCGTGTCGGGCGCCAAGAACGCGGCCCTGCCCATCTTGTGCGCCAGCCTGCTCACAGCCGATACCATCACATTGCAGAATGTGCCCGACCTGAACGACATCGGGACGACGCTGCGGCTGCTGGGCCGCATGGGCGTGCAATCGGAACACGGCCATGACGGCGTCGTGCAGCTCAATGCCGCCCAGGTACACAGCCTGGAAGCGCCCTACGAGCTGGTCAAGACCATGCGCGCGTCCATACTCGTGCTCGGTCCGCTGCTGTCGCGCTTCGGCGAAGCGCGCGTCAGCCTGCCCGGCGGCTGCGCCATCGGCCAACGCCCCGTCGACCAGCATATCAAGGGCCTTGAGGCCATGGGAGCCGAGATCAAGATCGAGCACGGCTTCGTGGTCGCCAAGGCCAAACGCCTGAAAGGCGCCTCGATACGCACCGACATGGTCACCGTGACCGGCACGGAGAACCTGATGATGGCCGCTGTTCTGGCCGAAGGGCGCACCACGCTCGAGAACGCCGCGCGCGAGCCTGAAATCGTCGACCTGGCCGAACTCCTGATCAAAATGGGGGCGCGCATCCAGGGCCACGGCGGCGATCGCATCGTCATCGACGGCGTCGACGCCCTGCACGGCGCCAGCCACCAGGTGGTGGCCGATCGCATCGAGGCCGGCACCTTTCTGTGCGCGGTGGGCGCCGCGGGCGGCGAAATCGTGCTGCGCCGGGCCGCTCCGGGCACCATGGGCGCCACGCTGGACAAGCTGCAGGAAGCAGGCCTGTCCATCGAGTGCGGCGACGATTGGATACGCTGCTCCATGAACAAGCGGCCGCGCGCCACCGGTTTCCGCACGCGCGAATACCCCGGCCTGCCCACCGATATGCAGGCCCAGTTGATGGCGCTCAATACCATCGCCGACGGCACGGCCGTGATCGTGGAAAACATCTTCGAAAACCGCTATATGCACGTCCAGGAACTGGTCCGCATGGGTGCCCAGATCGATATCGACGGACACACCGCCGTCGTCACGGGCGTGCCCCAGCTGTCGGGCGCCACCGTCATGGCCACCGACCTGCGCGCCTCGGCCAGCCTGGTCATTGCCGGCCTGGCGGCCTTCGGCGAAACCACCGTCGAACGCATCTACCACCTTGACCGCGGCTACGAACGCATGGAAGAAAAGCTGCGGTCGGTCGGCGCCAACATACAACGCGTCAAACGGGAAGCCGCATGAGCCCTGCCAGCCTCGATAGACCCCTGACACTCGCCTTGTCCAAGGGACGCATTTTCGACGAAACCATGCCGCTGCTTGCGGCGGCGGGCGTCCAGGTCGGTGAAAATCCCGAAACCTCGCGCAAGCTCATTCTGCCCACCAGCAGCCCCGACCTGCAATTGATCATCGTGCGCGCCTCGGACGTGCCCACGTATGTGCAGTACGGCGCCGCCGATTTCGGCATTGCGGGCAAGGATGTGCTGTACGAGCATGCCGCCGTGCACCCGGGCGGCCTGTACCAGCCCATCGACCTGAATATCGCCCGATGCCGCCTGTGCGTGGCCGTCAAGCAAGGCTTTGACTATGAAGCCGCCGTCCGCCAGGGCTCGCGCCTGCGCGTCGCCACCAAATACGTACAGGCCGCCCGCGAACACTTTGCCGGCAAGGGCGTCTATGTGGACCTGATCAAGCTGTACGGCTCCATGGAGCTTGCTCCCCTGGTGGGCCTGGCCGATGCCATCGTCGATCTGGTTTCCACCGGCGGAACCCTGAAGGCCAACAACCTGGTCGCCGTCGAAGAGGTCGCGCAAATCTCGTCGCGCCTGATCGTCAACCAGGCCTCGCTGAAGACCCGCGCCGCCAAGCTGCAGCCCTTGATCGATGCCTTTGCGCGCGCTTCGGCGCAGGACGGCCAGTAGGCATCCTAGCGCCGGATCCCACCGCCCGGCGCCGCGCCTGAATCATATTCGGTTACGGTATACACTCATTGGTGTATGCCGCCATTGCTGTCCCTTCCATCATGTCATTGATCAAACGCCTTAGTACCCAGTCCGAGCAGTTCGGCAAAAGCCTGCGCGCCCTGCTTGCCTTCGATGCGTCCCAGGATGAGTCCATCGAGCGCGCCACCGCCGAGATCCTGAAAAACGTTCAGGAACAAGGCGATAACGCCGTTCTTGATTACACCCGGCAATTCGATCGCAGCCCCGCGGCTTCCGTCGCGGCGCTGGAAATCGAGCGCGGCGAATGGCTGGCCGCCCTGCAGGCCCTGCCCGCGGACCAGCGCGCGGCGCTGGAAACGGCCGCCGACCGGGTGCGCCGCTACCACGAACACCAGTTGGCCCAGACCTGGACCTACACCGAGGCGGATGGCACAGTGCTGGGCCAGAAGATCACGCCGCTGGACCGCGTGGGCTTGTATGTACCCGGCGGCAAGGCCGCCTACCCGTCGTCTGTGCTCATGAACGCCATCCCGGCCAAGGTCGCGGGCGTGCCCGAAGTCATCATGGTGACGCCCACGCCCGATGGCGTGCGCAACCCCATCGTGCTTGCCGCGGCGGCCCTGGGGGGAGTGGACCGCGTCTGGGGCATAGGCGGCGCCCAGGCGATAGGCGCCCTGGCCTACGGCACGCCAACTATTTCTCCGGTCGACAAGATCGTCGGACCGGGCAATGCCTATGTGGCGGCGGCCAAGCGCCGCGTATTCGGCACAGTGGGCATCGACATGATCGCCGGGCCCAGCGAAATCCTGATCATCTGCGACGGCGGCACGCCGGCCGACTGGATTGCCATGGACCTGTTTTCGCAAGCCGAGCACGACGAACTGGCCCAGGCCATTCTGCTTTGCCCCGATGCCGCTTATCTGGACCAGGTAGAGGCCGCCATTGCGCGCCTTCTGCCCACCATGCCGCGCGCCGACATCATCCGCGCCAGCCTGGGACAGCGCGGCGCGCTGATCCAGGTGGCCGATCTGGACGAGGCCTGCGCCATCGCCAACGACATCGCCCCCGAGCACCTGGAAATTTCCACCGAACACCCCCAGATATGGGCCGATAAAATCCGCCATGCCGGCGCCATCTTCCTGGGCCGCTACAGTTCGGAAGCCCTGGGCGATTATTGCGCCGGCCCCAATCACGTACTGCCCACCTCCCGCACCGCGCGGTTTTCCTCGCCCCTGGGCGTGTATGATTTCCAGAAACGCTCCAGCCTCATCCAGGTTTCGCAAGAAGGCGCACAGTTTCTGGGACGCATTGCGGCCAACCTGGCCTACGGCGAAGGCTTGCAGGCCCATGCCGCCAGCGCCGAATACCGCCTGAACCCTATCGATTCCAAATCCTGACCATGCGTACTGCCGACATCACCCGAAACACCAATGAAACCCGCGTGCGCGTTTCAATCAATCTGGACGGCACAGGCCGCCAGACCATCAACACCGGCGTGCCATTCCTGGATCACATGCTGGACCAGATCGCGCGCCATGGCCTGATCGACCTGGACATCCAGTGCGATGGCGATACCCATATCGACGACCACCACACCGTCGAAGACGTGGGCATCACCCTGGGCCAGGCTTTTGCCGCCGCCGTGGGCGACAAGGCCGGCTTGCGCCGCTATGGCCATTCCTATGTGCCGCTGGATGAAGCGCTGTCGCGCGTCGTCATCGATTTCTCGGGGCGCCCGGGGCTGTATTACCACATCCCCTTCACGCGCTCGCACATCGGCCGCTTCGACGTCGATCTGGCGCGCGAGTTTTTTCAGGGTTTCGTCAATCATGCGCTGGTTACGCTGCATATCGACAACCTGCGCGGCGAAAACTCGCATCACCAGTGCGAGACCGTCTTCAAGGCTTTCGGCCGCGCGCTGCGCATGGCCACCGAGCACGATCCGCGCAACGCCGGCGTCGTGCCATCGACCAAGGGCGTGCTTTAAGCCCGCGTATCCGCACAACCCATTAACGGCTGATTACCGTGAATACTATCGCCATCGTTGATTACGGCATGGGCAACTTCCACTCGGTGGCGCGCGCGCTGCAAGCGGCCGCCCCCGATGCCGACATCAGAATCTGCAGCAAGGCGCAAGAGATCGACCAGGCCTCGCGCGTGGTGTTCCCCGGACAAGGCGCCATGCCCGACTGCATGCGAACGCTGGACGAATCGGGCCTGCGCGAAGCCGTCGTCCGCGCCGCCCGCGGCAAGCCCCTGCTGGGCGTCTGCGTGGGCGAGCAAATGCTGTTTACCGAAAGCGAAGAGGGCCATGTCCCCTGCCTGGACGTATTTCCCGGCCGCGTAAAGCGCTTCGCGGGCCCGCAATATGCGGGCGCAGCGCAAGGCACACCGGGGCGGGAGCTGCTGAAGGTTCCCCATATGGGCTGGAACCGCGTGCAACAAACGCGCAGCCATGCTTTATGGCAAGGCATTCCGGACCAGGCCCATTTCTATTTCGTGCACAGCTACTATGCCGAACCGGACGATCCGGCGCTTACTGTTGGGGTAAGCCACTACGGAGCAAGCTTTACCTGTGCCGTGGCAGCGGCTAACATTTTCGCAGTACAGTTCCATCCCGAAAAAAGCGCCGACCATGGTTTGCGCCTGTATCGGAATTTTGTTGATTGGAATCCATAACATCATGCTACTCATCCCCGCCATTGATCTAAAAGACGGGCGTTGCGTGCGCCTGCGCCAGGGCGACCTGGACGACGCCACCATTTTTTCAGATGATCCCGCCGCCATGGCCTCGCAGTGGCTGGAACAAGGCGCCCGGCGCCTGCACCTGGTCGACTTGAACGGCGCCATAGCCGGCAAGCCCAAGAACGAAGCCGCCATCAAATCCATCATCGAGGCGGTGGCCGATGACATCCCCGTGCAGATCGGCGGCGGCATACGCGACCTGGACACCATCGAACGCTATCTCGACGCCGGCATTTCCTATGTCATCATCGGCACGGCGGCGGTCAAGGATCCGGGCTTCCTGCGCGATGCATGCAGCGCCTTTCCGGGCAACATCATCGTCGGCCTGGATGCGCGCGACGGCAAGGTCGCCACCGACGGCTGGAGCAAGCTGACGCGCCACGACGTGCTGGACCTGGCGCGCAAATTCGAGGACTACGGCTGCGAAGCCATCGTCTACACCGACATCGGCCGCGACGGCATGCTGTCCGGCGTCAATATCGAAGCCACCGTGAAGCTTGCGCAGCACGTCAACATTCCCATCATCGCCTCGGGCGGCGTGACCGACCTGCGCGACATCGAAGCATTGTGCGCGGTCGAGGATGAAGGCGTGGAAGGCGCCATCCTGGGCCGCAGCCTGTATGAAGGCACCCTGGACTTCGCCGCCGCGCAGGACATGGCCGACGAACTCGGAACGACATGACGCAAACCCATAACGCCTTTGCCGATACCGAACTTACGCGACGCATCATCCCCTGCCTGGACGTCACGGCGGGGCGGGTTGTCAAAGGCATCAATTTCGTCGATCTGGTCGATGCAGGCGATCCGGTCGAGATCGCGCAGCGCTACAACGAACAAGGCGCGGACGAACTCACCTTCCTGGACATCACCGCCACCAGCGATGAGCGCGACCTGATCCTGCCCATCATCGAATCGGTGGCCAGGCAGGTTTTCATCCCGCTGACCGTGGGCGGAGGCGTGCGCCAGGTATCCGATATACAGCGCCTGCTCAATGCCGGCGCCGACAAGGTATCGATGAACAGCGCCGCCGTCGCCAACCCCGAGCTGGTCCGCGACGCCGCCGATTATCACGGCTCGCAATGCATCGTCGTGGCCATCGACGCGCGCCGCGTATCTTCGGCCGGCGAGGCGGCGCGGTGGGAAATCTTCACCCATGGCGGACGCAAGGCCACCGGCATCGACGCGGTGGAGTGGGCCAAAAAGATGGCGGCATACGGCGCAGGCGAGCTGTTGCTGACCAGCATGGACCGCGACGGCACCAAGTCGGGCTTCGACCTGGAGTTGACTCGCGCCGTATCCGACGCCGTCGCTGTCCCGGTCATCGCCTCGGGCGGGGTGGGCAATCTTCAGCACCTGGCCGACGGCGTCACCACGGGGCGCGCCAACGCCGTCCTGGCCGCCAGCATTTTCCATTACGGCGAATACACCGTACGGCAAGCCAAGGAATTCATGGCTGGCCAGGGCATTAAGGTACGATTGACGGCATGACGCAAGAAAACACGTGGCTGGACGCCATCCATTTCGACGACAACGGCCTGCTGCCGGCCATCGCCCAGGATTTCGAGACGGGCCACATCCTGATGGTGGCCTGGATGAACGCCGAGTCGCTGGAAGAAACCATTGCGACGGGACGCGCCGTGTATTGGTCGCGCTCGCGCAAGCGCCTTTGGCGCAAAGGCGAAGAGTCCGGCCATGTACAGATCGTGCACGAAATCCGCCTTGATTGCGACGGCGATGTCGTCCTGCTCAAGGTCAAGCAAGAAGGCGGTATCGCCTGCCACACCGGCCGCGCAAGCTGCTTTTACCGGCGCCTGGACGGCACCGCCGGCAACGCCGTCTGGGCGGCCGTGGACCCCGTGCTAAAAGACCCCGAGCTCATTTACAAATGAATCCGCAAGATACGTCCACCATCCTGGCCCGGCTGGCCGATACGCTGGAATCGCGGCTGCCGGCGAACGGCGGCGACCCTTCCGCCTCGTATACCGCCAAGCTGCTGGCGCGCGGCCCCGATGCCTTCCTGAAGAAAATCGGCGAAGAAGCCACCGAGTTGGTCATGGCCGCCAAGGACAACACGCCGGATCGCATCGTGGCGGAAACCGCCGATCTCTGGTTCCACTGCATGGTGGCCCTGGCCCACTACGGCCTGCGGCCCGAACAGGTGCTGGCGGAACTGGCTCGCCGCGAAGGCGTATCCGGCCTGGCCGAGAAAGCCGGCCGATCCGAATCCTGAACACCACACGCGAGGCCCTCATGAGCGACAACTGCCTGTTCTGTAAAATAGCCAAGGGCGAAATACCCTCGAAAAAAGCGTACGAAGACGAGGAATTTTTCGCATTTCACGACATAAATCCCGCCGCTCCCGTACACTTGCTGTTAATACCGAAACGCCATGTTGTATCCATGCAGGATATTGGCCCGCAAGATGCCCAATGGTTGGGTAGAATGATGGCCCTGGCGCCCCGGTTGGCGCACGATAATGGCTGCACGCCGGGCCCGGATGGCGGGTTCAGGCTGGTCGTCAACACCGGCGTCGAAGGCGGGCAAGAAATCGCCCACCTGCATTTTCATATTATCGGGGGCCCTCGCCCCTGGGATAAACGCGCGGCACCAGCCGCCTAACGGAGACCGTATCATGGGTAGTTTCAGCATTTGGCACTGGCTTATCGTCCTGGTCATTGTCGCCTTGGTGTTCGGCACCAAGAAAATCCGCAACATGGGTGAAGACCTGGGCGGCGCGGTAAAAGGCTTCAAGAAAGGCATGCGCGACGCATCCGAAGAAAAGAAGCCCGACTCGGTCACACAGCGCGTTCAAAGCGACGACACCATCGACGTTCAAGCCAAAGAGAAGACCGACGCCTGAAAAAGAGGGCTGCATTTTCCCTTAACCTCTTTTTAAGCGGATTCCTTACTCATGTTCGACGTCAGCTTTAGTGAGCTCATGCTGATCGGCGTCATTGCGCTGATCGTCATCGGGCCCGAGCGCCTGCCCAAGGTGGCCCGCACCATCGGGCATCTGGTCGGGCGCGCGCAACGTTATGTCAGCGATGTCAAAACGGACATCCAGCGCGAAATGGACCTGGACGAGCTGAACAACCTGAAAGGCCAAATGGAAGAAGCCGCCAACTCGGTCAAGTCTTCCATGCAGGATGCCACCGATAGCCTGCGCAAGCCCCTGGACGAGGCCCAGCAGGCGCTCAAGGACGCTTCGGCATCGGTCGAAACCCTGGTCGACACCGCCAAGACGGAATCAGGCCAAGCATCCGCTCCCGCGGCGGATGCGGCCAAGCCGCCCGGCGATGAGACCGCCTCGTCCCTTCCCCTGCCCGGATTCACAGAAACCGAAACCAGCAAGACCAAATCAGGGACGCCAACGTGACACAAGAAGCATCCCAAGACACCTTCATTTCGCATCTTGTCGAATTGCGCACCCGCTTGATGCGGGCCGTGGTGGCCGTGCTGGCCGTTTTCGTGGTCCTGTTCATTTACCCGGGTCCATCCGCCATTTACGACATGCTGGCGCAGCCCATGCTGGCGTCACTGCCCGAAGGCACGCGCATGATCGCCACCGGCGTGATCACGCCGTTCATGGTGCCCATCAAGGTCACCTTGCTGGCCGCTTTCGTGCTGGCGCTGCCCATCGTCCTGTATCAGGCCTGGGCCTTTGTTGCGCCGGGCCTGTACCGGCACGAACAAAAACTGGCCTTGCCGCTTATTGCCTCAAGCACGCTGCTGTTCCTGATGGGCATGGCATTTTGCTACTTCGTGGTGTTCCGCACGGTCTTTCACTTCATCGCCAATTTCGCGCCGGAATCGATCACGCCCGCGCCGGATATCGAAGCCTACCTTAGCTTCGTCATGACCATGTTCATCGCTTTCGGCGTCACCTTCGAAGTGCCCATCGCGGTCATCCTGCTGGTAAAAAGCGGCATGGTCACTGTACAGAAGCTACGGTCGGCGCGCGGCTATGTCATCGTCGGCGCCTTCATCATCGCCGCTGTCGTGACGCCTCCGGATGTGGTCAGCCAGTTCATGCTGGCACTGCCGCTGTGCCTGCTGTTCGAGCTGGGCGTGCTGGTTGCCAGCACCCTCAAGAAGCACGAGGCGCAGGCCCCGGAAGACGACCTTGAAGACGACCTGGATACCGACGAAATCGCTCCGCGCAATGATTGATACATAATTTGGCATCATCATCCGTCGGAAACATGAACGCCCCGCTAGTCGCGGGGCGTTCATGTTTTCAGGGCCGTCGGCAACGCGATTCACGGAATCGCGCGCGCCCTTCCGTGCCGATCAGGGCTTGCGGATGCGCGGCCGGGTGCCGACCTGCACATCCAGGTCCCGCTTCTTGCCTTCGCGCATGATGGTCAGCGTTATCGTCTCCCGCGGCGGCAGCGGGGCGATCTGGTTCAGGAAACCGATGGAATCGTAGACCGTCTGGTCATTCAGCTTCAGCACGATATCGCCCACCCGGATGCCGGCGCGCCAGGCCGGACCGTTGCGCAGGACGCTGGCAATGATCACGCCGTCGCGCTGTTTCAGGTTGAAGGCCTTGGCCAGGTCGGGGGTGATGTCCTGGGGCTCGATGCCCAGCCAGCCCCGGGTTACCGTGCCGGTCTTGATGATCTGGTCCATGATGGTGTGTGCGGCCTGCGCCGGGATTGCGAACCCTATGCCCAGCGACCCGCCCGTTTCCGAATAGATCGCCGTGTTGATGCCCACCAGCCGGCCCGTCGTGTCGATCAGGGCGCCGCCCGAATTGCCGGGATTGATGGCGGCATCCGTCTGGATGAAGTTTTCGTAGATATTGATGCCCAGGCGATTGCGCCCCAGCGCCGATACGATACCCATGGTGGTGGTCTGCCCGACGCCGAACGGATTGCCGATGGCCAGCACCACGTCGCCCGTACGGACCTGATGCTCGCCATTGAATCCGATGGCCCGCAGGTCGGGCAGGTCTATCTTCAGGACGGCGAGGTCGCTTTCGGGGTCCGCGCCAACCAGCTCGGCGCGCGTCTGCCGCCCGTCGCTCAGCGCAACCTCGATGGCGTCGGCCGCTTCGATGACGTGGTAGTTGGTCAATATATAGCCGTCGCCGCGCACAATGACGCCCGAACCCAGGTTGGTGGATTCCTTGCGCCGGCTGAAGCCGGGAATATCGCGGAACAGACGCTCAAGCTCGGGATCGGCGGGCAGGGGCACCAAGGGCACATTGATATGCTTGCTGGTGTAAACATTGACCACCGAGGGCGTGGCCTGCGCCACCGCGGCCGCAAACGATGCCTGCAACGGGGGCGTCACGGCCGGCGCGGGCGCGGGAGGCGCCGAATGCAGCCAGTCCGGGCGCAAGGTTGCAACGATGAATAAAATACCCAGGCATACTGTTACCGTTTGGGCAAATAGCAACCACAATCGACGCATAAGGCAATAAGGGAAAAGACAGGCAATGAATCAGGTATCTACACAGCAATTGGCCGACTGGCTTGATGCCACTTTGCAAGTCCAGCGCTTCAAGGATTACTGCCCCAATGGACTGCAAGTCGAAGGCAAAGCCGCGATCAGTCACATTATCACCGGAGTTACGGCTACGCAGGCGTTACTGGAAGCGGCGATCGAGCGCAAAGCGGATGCAATCCTGGTGCATCACGGCTGGTTTTGGAAGAATGAGGACCCTTGCGTGCGCGGCCCCAAGCGCAAACGCCTGGCACTTGCGTTGCGCCATGACCTGAATATTTTTGCCTACCACCTGCCCCTGGACGCCCACCCGGTGCTGGGCAATAACGCGCAACTGGCGCATGTCCTGGGCCTGGAGGTCGAACGGGACGTCAATGGAAACCCGGTCGTCTGCGGCCCCGACGGCCTGGTCTGGCTGGGCCGTTGCGCGCCCGTAAAAACGTTGGATGAACTTGGACACAGTATTTGCAATGCCTTACAACGTCAGCCCTTGCTTGTGGGTAATACACAACAAGCGATACGCCGCATCGCCTGGTGTACAGGCGGTGCGCAGGGCATGATGCAAGCCGCCGTGGCGGCCGGCGCCGACGCCTATCTGACCGGCGAGGCCTCGGAGCCGACTTTCCATCTTGCGCAAGAGACCGACACGGCGTTCATAGCGGCCGGTCATCATGCGACCGAACGCTATGGCGTACAGGCCCTGGGCCGGGCCATAGCGGATGAGTTCGGCATCAAGGTGGAATTCGTGGACATCGATAATCCGATCTGAACCGCCGGCTATTTTTTCAGCAGGTCGCGAATTTCGCGCAGCAGCGCGACGTCTTCGGGAGGGGGGGCGGCCTCGGCAACGACCTCTTCCTGGCGGGCCACCCGCTTGCGTGCGGCGTTGACTGCCTTGACCAGGCAAAACACCACAAAGGCCAGCAAAATGAAATTGATAAGAATGGTCAGGAAGTTGCCCCACGACAACACGACGGCTCCCGCCTTGGTCAATGCATCGTAGGTTTCAGGACCGGAAAAGTTTTCCGGCGCGCGCAATACCCAGAATTGATTGGTGAAATCGACCTCGCCGCCCACAATGAAGGCAACCAGCGGCATGATGATATCTTTGACCAGCGAGTCGATGATCTTGCCGAATGCCGCGCCGATTATGACGCCGACCGCCAGATCGATCATGTTGCCCTTAACGGCGAACTCTTGGAATTCTTGCAGGAAACCCCGTGCTTTGCTCATGTCTTCTTCCTTTCCCGTTACACCCGATAGCGGGCTAACGCTATAATACGCGGTTGATAAGATAGTACATAGCCAAAAAACAGTGAATTGGTATGCCCCGCTCGGGCATGAATAAGGATACTAGAATGAGCCAGATTACGACACAGCTCGATGATTCCGCTGCGGTTGACCCCAACCTTCCACCTGATCCTTCACGCCGTTTCTGGGTGGCTTCGGCCTGTGCCGTGGGCGGTGTGGCCGGTGTTGCCACCGCCGTTCCCTTTGTGGGTTCGTTTGCGCCGTCCGAGAAGGCGCGCGCCGCCGGAGCGCCGGTCGAAGTCGATGTGTCCAATATTGCACCCGGCCAGATGATCACCGTCGAATGGCGCGGCAAGCCGGTCTGGATCATGCATCGCACTCCCAGCCAGCTCGAGCACCTGAAAGACAACGACCCCGAACTGGCCGATCCCAATTCCGATCGCCCCGGCTTCACCCCCGAATACGCCAAGAACGAGTACCGTTCGCGCAAGCCCGAACTCTTCGTCTGCGTGGGCATCTGCACGCATCTGGGCTGCTCGCCCTCGCCGGCCTTCACCCCAGGCCCCCAGCCGGGCCTGCCCGCCAACTGGGAAGGCGGCTTCAACTGCCCCTGCCACGGCTCCACCTTCGACCTGGCCGGACGGGTATTCAGCAACAAGCCCGCGCCCGACAACCTTGAAGTGCCGCCCTATACCTACTCGGCCGATGGCACTCACATAACTATCGGTGTCGACGACAGCAACAAGGCCTGATCCACCGAACCGGGTGCCCTGCATGGCGCCCCGCGAACCGAACCCGTTATACGCCGTAAGATAAGATAAGGAGCCGTTTCATGGCTGGCGAGAAAACCGTCGAGACGACAGGACTTTTAGGCTGGATAGATAGGCGTTTTCCGCTTACCAGCCTGTTCAAAGACCATATGTCGGAATACTATGCGCCCAAAAATTTCAATTTTTGGTATTTCTTTGGGTCGCTGGCAATGCTGGTACTGGTCATACAGATCGTAACCGGCATTTTCCTGGTCATGAACTACAAGCCCGATGCCAAGCTGGCGTTTGAATCGGTCGAATACATCATGCGCGAAGTGCCATGGGGCTGGCTGATCCGCTATATGCACTCCACCGGCGCATCCATGTTCTTCGTGGTGGTCTACCTGCACATGCTGCGCGGCCTGTTCTACGGCTCGTACCGCAAGCCGCGCGAACTGGTCTGGATCTTCGGCGTCGCCATCTTCCTCTGTCTGATGGGCGAAGCCTTCATGGGCTACCTGCTGCCCTGGGGGCAGATGTCGTACTGGGGCGCCCAGGTCATCGTCAACCTGTTCTCGGCCATTCCGTTCGTCGGCCCCGAACTGGCCATCTGGATCCGCGGCGACTATGTCGTCTCCGATGCCACGCTGAACCGCTTCTTCGCCTTCCATGTCATCGCCATTCCGCTGGTCCTGATCGGCCTGGTCGTTGCGCACATCATTGCCTTGCATGAAGTGGGCTCCAACAACCCCGACGGCGTCGAAATCAAGCAAGGCCCCAAAGACCGCAACGGCCATCCGCTGGACGGCATTCCGTTCCACCCCTATTACTCGGTGCACGACATCATGGGTGTGGCCGGCTTCCTTATTGTCTTTGCCGCCATTATTTTCTTCGGCCCGGAAATGGGCGGGTACTTCCTTGAGTACAACAACTTCCTGCCTGCCGATCCGCTGAAGACGCCTCCGCACATTGCGCCGGTCTGGTACTTCACGCCGTTCTATTCCATGCTGCGCGCCACCACGGCCGACTTCACCTGGGTGCTGGTAGCCGGCTCGGTCTTCGCCGCCATCGTCCTGTTCCTGAAGGGCAACCTGAAGGGCATCATGCGCATTGCCGTGCCGGTCGTCCTGCTGCTGGTCGCCGTCCTGCTGCGCGCCATCGACGCCAAGTTCTGGGGCGTGGTTGCCATGGGCGGCTCCGTGGTCATTCTGTTCTTCCTGCCTTGGCTGGATCATTCGCCGGTCAAGTCGATCCGCTATCGTCCGACCTGGCACAAGTACCTGTATGCTATTTTCATCGTCAACTTCCTGGTGTTGGGTTATTTGGGCACGCAAGCGCCTAATCCAACCTTCAACCTCATGAGCCAAATCGGAACCGTGATCTACCTGGGCTTCTTCTTCCTGATGCCCGTCTGGAGCCGTCTGGGTACCTTCAAGCAAGTCCCCGACCGCGTCACGTTTCACGCTCATTAAGGCCACCAATACGTTACGGAACAATCATGATTAAAAAGCTGCTAGGTACCATCGCGTTATCACTGGTCTGCGCGGTCTCAGTCGCCGCAGAGGGTGGTTACAAGCTCGATCACGCGCCCGATCGCATCAACGACATGGCTTCGCTGCAAAACGGCGCCAAGCTGTTCGTCAACTACTGCCTGGGCTGCCATAGCGCCTCGTCGATGCGCTATAACAAGCTCGCCGAGATCGGCCTGACCGACGAACAGATCAAGAAGAACCTGCTGTTCACGGGCGAAAAAGTGGGCGATCTCATGCATATCGCCATGACGCCGCAAGACGCCAAGAAATGGTTCGGCGCCGCCCCGCCCGATCTGTCGGTCATTGCACGCGCCAAGTCCACCACCATGGGCCCATCGGGTGTCGACTATGTGTACACTTTCCTGCGCACGTTCTACCGCGACACTTCCAAGGCCACAGGCTGGAACAACCTGGTATTCCCCAGCGTCGGGATGCCCAATGTGCTGTGGCAGTTGCAAGGCCCGCGTTCGCTGGACCACGTCACCATCCACGACGTAGCCCAGGCCGACGGCAGTTCGCAATGGCAACGCCACACCGCCAAGTACGACGCCCAGGGTTTCTCGGAAATCAAGACCGAAGTCCTGAAAGACTACGAAGGCTCAAGCGTCAACAAGGCAGTGCTGTCTTCGCCTGATCCCCGGATGGTTGCCGCGTTCGACAACAACGTGGCCGACCTCAGCAATTTTCTGGGCTGGATGGCCGAACCCTTGCAGCAGCAACGCAAGCAAATGGGCGTCTGGGTCCTGTTATTCCTGTCCTTCTTCCTGCTGGTGGCCTGGCGCCTGAACGCCGCCTACTGGAAGAACGTCAAGTAAAGCTGGCCGCCGGTAGCGCCAGGTGGCGCTGCATGTCAGCTACCGGTCAAGAAATAGGCGTAGTTTGATACGCCTATTTCCCTTTTTCGGAGCCGCATTCCGGTGCGCGCTCTTGTTCTCATTTCTACGATTGGAATCCGCGACATGATGGTGCTCTATTCTGGAACGACTTGCCCGTTCTCCCAACGCTGCCGCTTTGTGCTGTTTGAAAAAGGCATGGATTTTGAAATCCGCGACATCGATCTGTACAACAAGCCCGAAGACATTGCGGTGATGAATCCCTACGGCCAGGTCCCCATCCTGGTCGAGCGCGACCTGGTCCTGTACGAGTCCAACATCATCAACGAATACATCGACGAGCGCTTCCCGCATCCGCAGCTGATGCCGGCCGACCCGGTCATGCGCGCCCGCACCCGCCTGTTCCTGTACAACTTCGAAAAGGAACTGTTCATACACGTTTCCGTGCTCGAAGACCGCAGCTCCACCGATACCCGTGCACAAGACATCGCGCGTCAGAACATTCGCGACCGCCTTGCGCAACTGGCCCCGTTGCTGCTAAAAAACAAGTACATGCTGGGCGAGGAATTTTCGATGCTGGACGTGGCCGTCGCGCCTTTGCTCTGGCGCCTTGACCACTACGGTATCGAACTGCCCAAGAATGCGGCCCCCATCCAGAAGTACGCCGAGCGTATTTTCTCGCGCCCGGCCTACATTGAAGCGCTGACGCCTTCCGAAAAGGTCATGCGCCGCTAACGAGCCATGCAAGAGTCCTCTACCAAACCGTACCTGATACGCGCGCTGCACGAGTGGTGTACCGATAACGGCTACACCCCTCATATCGTTGTAACGGTCGACGCCAACACCGTCGTTCCTCCGGCGCACATCCACGATGGCCAGATCACCCTGAATATCGGCACCCTGGCCACCAATCGCCTGACGCTGGGCAATGACTACATCGAGTTCCAGACCCGTTTTGGCGGCGTCACCGAGCAGATTTTCGTGCCTGTAGCGGCGGTGTCGGCCATTTACGCGCGCGAAACCGGGGCGGGCATGGGGTTCGATGTCGTGGAATCGCAGCCGCATCCGGCCGGCGAACCGTCCGGCTCCACCCCCAGGGTGGTTGCCGACAGCGCTGCGGCCCCAGAAGGCGAAAAGCCGGACCCCTCCCCCTCCTCCGACGACCCAAAGCCACCCCGGCTGACGATCGTCAAATAAAAGCAAGGCCGCCGTTCAGCAGGGTGCATTGCTGTCATCGTTAAAAAAATCCCGTTGTTTTTTTCACAACGGGATTTTTTTGCCTGCGGGAAATGATTTCAGGCCCGGAAACGCGCCGCCAGCCTGTCGGCCTCGCGCGCCAGGATGGACAAGTCCATTCCCACCGCCGTAAACAGCGTGCCCACTTCCATATAGCGTCGCGCCAGGGCTTCGTCGACGGTAAGCACGCCGGGCGCCTTGCCGCAGGCTTTGACGCGGCGTATGGCGTCTTCGATCGCCGACTTCACCACCGGGTGCGCCAGCTCGCCCGGATAGCCCATGCTGGCGGACAGGTCCGCCGGACCGATAAACACGCCGTCCACCCCATCCACCGAAGCGATGGCTTCCAGATTATCCAGGCCTTCCTGGGTCTCGACCTGCACGAGCAGGCACAGTTCGTCCTGGCACTGGCGGATGTAATCGGGATTACGCCCAAAGGCGCTGGCGCGCATGGTGCCGCCCACGCCACGCGTGCCGGCCGGGGGATAGCGCATGCCGGCAACCGCCTGCTCGGCCTCTTCGGCGTTCTGCACATAGGGGAGCAGCAAGGTCTGCACACCGATATCCAGGTAGCGTTTCTGCTGAATGGGATCGTTCCAGCTGGGGCGCACCATGGTGGAGACCGGATAGGGCGCCGCAGCCTGCATCTGTCCCAATACCGTCTGGACATCGTTGGGTGAATGTTCGGTATCAAAAACCAGCCAGTCGAATCCGGCGCCCGCGACCACCTCGGCGCTGTATGGATGCGCCAGCGACACCCACAGACCCAGTTGATGCTGTCCGGCGCGGATGGCCTGCTTGAAGCGATTGACGGGAACCTTCATGGATCGATCTTCCTGTAATGGCGGCCCCGCGCCACCCGGCGGCCAGCTTAAGAAGTAAGAGTCTGGCCCGGGAAGTTGCGGGTTTGTCGTGCCGGGGGTTGTTGAAAAATTGCTCGGGCGGCGCCTGCTCGATGATCTTACCATCGGCCATGAAAATTACGCCGGCTATCCGGGTGTATCCGCTACGATCCGCATTGAAAACGCAGACCCGAAATTCCTGTAGAATTATGCGTTCGCCGGTTTAGCTCAGTTGGTAGAGCAGCGCACTTGTAATGCGAAGGTCAGGAGTTCGACTCTTCTAACCGGCACCAGAATTCATGTGGTTCTCCGCAAAAAATGGCCGCCTCTCCGGGCGGCCATTTTGGTTTTCGTGCCAGTTGTGCCCCACTACCTTAGGGCGAACTCCCCACAATCTTATGAAAGACAAACGGGATGATCCGCCGCTCTCCGTTCGCACCACTTGCATTTTATGTTTCTGTGGACAATGCCAACGCTTCAATGTATTCGAAATCCAGGGTGTGCAAGGCGGCCTGTAGCTCACTGAAGAAGATCGGGTAAGCGGGGTAGGCTTTGGACATGCGGTGCAACCAATTCTCTATATCGGTCAATTGACCGTCCCTGGCGTGAATCGCCAGTTCCACGCGGATGTGCGCCGGCGGAATCGGGTACGTCGCAAATTGCGCAGGATTGGCCAAAGGCTGTTCCGGGGTAATGATCGGGCTCTTGGCGGGGAGGCGCCGCTGCATGTTATCGCCGCATGCAACGCTAATTTCGAAGCTGAATTGACTGCCCATGCCCGGCGAGCTTTCCACTAGTAGTTTCCCTCCCATGGCATCGACTATTTGCTGGGCGATGAACAAACCCAGCCCGACCCCGGCCTGTTGCGGCTGTAATTGCGTAAAAGCATTGAAAACACGGGATTGCGCCTCTGCGTGCATCCCGATTCCGGTATCGGAGACGGTGAAGCGCAAGGACCAGCGGTCCGCCTGAGGCGCGGCCTCGACAACCAGCGAAATGGTTCCATGACGAGTGAATTTTGCAGCATTGGCAAGCAGGTTCAGTAGGACCTGTCGCAAGCGCCTGCCGTCGAGCACAACCATTGCCGGCAGCGGTGTCCTGACGTCGTACTGGAATCGGTTGTCTTGCTGAGCGCTTAGCGCCAGGGCGAATTGGGTAATATCCTCCATCAGGTCGGCCATTGCGATGGGCTCCGGGCTTACCTTGAGAGGCTGCAATTCCTGCTTGGTGTATTCCAGCAGGTCATCGATCAGGGTCAATTGATAATTGGCGCTGCGCTCAATGGCCTGGATGTGCGGCTTCTGGGCGCTTGTCTGGGTGTTGGACAACAACTGCGCGTAGCCGATAATCGTCACCAGCGGCGCCCTGAGATCGTGGCTGACATACCCCAGCGTCTCGGTTTTCTTCCGATTGTTTTCGTTCGCGTATTGCAACGCCTGGTTCAAGGCGTGGGTTTGCCGGCCCACCTCTGTCTCGAGCCGGTGTTGTTCCTGCTCCTGCCAGGACGTCAAGGCCTTGCGCGCCGTTTGACGTTGTTTTCCGACATGACTGATCCATGCGGCGATCAAGGTCAGATTGATTGTCAATCCCACGAGTGTCATTGCAGGGCTACGAGCCATGTCGTCGATCCCCGGCCCCGACGCGTCATGCGTCAGCCAACCGAAGCGATCGGCGGCGAGCATGCCTAGGCGGATCATGACGAATGTATTGGTCAGCAGCATCAGCCCGCCTGTCGGCACTGCTCTTTTTTTCATGACAATGGACAAGGCAAGCAGGCTGATGCCGGACAAAAGATTGATGCACACCCCGGCCTGGTTGACGATGTAATGATCCCCCACTGCGGAGGCTAAGGCCGTGGCGCCTTGCAGGGCCGCGATGCCAAGCAGATAGCGCGGCGCCGGCAGGATGATTTTTTCCTGTCTCGATAAGAAGTAAAACGTAAGGATATAAAGGGCAATGCCGGCATGGCCGAACACATTGGCGCTGCGATACGCCCACTCACCCGCTTCGGGCCATAAGTACAGCTTGGCATACCCCCGGTTGATGAACTCATACATCAGCATGTTTGCACACAATAAACCCATGATCGCCAACGAGAGCTTGCGTGCGAACAAGGCAATTGCCAGGATGCACCAGCTAAGCGCAATCATGGCTCCGAAATAAAGATGATCCCACAGCACGTTCCGCTGGGTCGCCTCGATGTAGCTGCTTGCCGAGTAAAGCTCGGGGTGCAATCGAAATGATTTATTGCTTTGGCTGCGCGCAAGAATACGGACCTGTTCGCCTGCTTGCAGGGTAAACGCCAGACTGGGCAGGCGCGACGCTCTAGCCTGTGCGTCTAGGGGAATCCCATCGCCGACAAGACTATGTGTCCAAATTCCGTTTTGTTCCAGGTAAAAATCGATTCGTCGAATTTTGTTCGACCCCAGGACCAGCCTTTGCGACAGGGGGACCGCGCCATCGTTCCTTATTTTGAATTCCAGCCACCATGCCGATCTGGAATAGCCCGATTGCAAATTATGCTGCGTAGCGGATACGAAACTACGTGAAACCGAAGCTGGCAGAGCGAGAATTTGCTTTAAATCCAATTCGCCCGAGGGATCTTCAAAGACGAGGGCGTGGCTGCCTAGCTTCAACGGCCAGTTGGTCTTTTGATCGAGATGCACTGTGCTGGCGTTTGCGGACAGGGCCCAGATGAATACAAAAATGCCGAGTAATCCACCACGCATATTTATTCTTGTGATATATGTAAAAAATTGATACAAACATACTAAATGATAGAGATCAGAATGAAAGTAACATGTTGTGTCAGCGAGCCGAAATCCGGCATTGAGCACCGCTTTTGAGGCTCAGGCAGGATAAACTGTATCTAAATTTAACCCGATATCTATCGTAATCGTCATGCACGCTGCTCTTCATTGGACCTGATGTCTTTTTCTCGGACTACTTCCTCGCATGCGCATATTCTCATCGTGGACGATAGTCCCGATGAATTGCGTTTGCTGGTTGAACGGTTGCGCGGTTCGGGTTATCGCTTAAGCATTGCTTTCGATGGTGCGCAAGGCTACGACAGGGCGGTGGCAGGCGAACCCGATCTGATACTGCTGGACGTGAATATGCCCAGAATGGACGGTTTCGCCATGTGCCGGCGGTTGAAGGCGACGCCTGCAACGGCGGCCATTCCTGTTATTTTCCTAAGCTCGGGCAGCAACCTCGACCAGCGTCTCACCGGCTTACATAGCGGTGCCTGCGATTATGTTCTTAAACCTTGTTCACCCGAAGAGGTGCTGGCGCGCATACGCATTCACCTTTCGTTATCCAGGCCGAACGCGCCTGCCCCGGAAACGACAGCCGCTGGCAGGTCCGATGGCGATCAGGTGCTAGTAGGCGCGGCCAAACGCTATTTGCAGGACCATCTTGCGGCGTCTCCTTCGCTGGAAAGCTTGGCTCATTTGCTGGGAACCCATGAAAAGCGTCTGTCGCAAGCATTTCGCCGGTGCGCAGGGATGACCGTGTTCGAGTATTTGCGCCAAGAGCGCATGAGCGCCGCACAACGCTTGTTGACGGAAACCTCATTAAGCGTCGTGGCCATATCCGACGAAATGGGTTTCTCCAGCCCTGCCAATTTTTCGACGGCATTTCACAAGCACAGCGGAATGCCGCCTTCCGTGTTTCGGCAAACAGCGCTTTCAAGATGCACGGCGCCTATACAAGACGATTCATAGCCGATTTTCCAGTTGCCGCGTAGGCTGTTGGCCAAATGTAAAACCCGCCGGACCGTATTAGTCCGGCGGGTTTTGCATTTGGCCGCTTCAGAAAAAGGTTTTTCCCCTTAATCAAACGTGGCGTGTCTTGCAATGCGTAGACTACCGCCAAACACACAAACGCTGGCTTTAATTTTCAACGCCGTGTAGTCAATTTTTTAGGATAGACAAATGAAACAGCTCTTACGGCTTTTAACGATCGCGGCATTAGGAGTTTTGGGTGGGACGCAGAGCGCGTGGGCCGCCACAGCAACCAATACGTTCGACGTAACGATCACGGTGCAGCCATCTTGTGCTTTCACCGCCCCAAGCACGATAAGCGCCCTGGATTTCGGCTCGGCCGTGGCCAGCACGGCCACCAACGGCGCAACAACCGCGACGGGTTCGACCACGTTCAACATGCAATGCACGATAGGCACCGCGCCTGTCATATCGCTTTCAAGCGCCAACGGTTGGAAAATGGTCGGCATAGACTCCACTCCCTACGACAATACGGCCGCCACCATCGCGTATACCCTGTCGTCGGATTCAGCTGGATCTACCGCCTGGAATACCACGACGACCGTAACCGCCTTGAGCGACGGGTCCGATCAAACATTTACCGTTTATGGCGCGGTTGCCGATACGGGCAAGACCGTGGGAAATTTTAAAGATACCGTAACGGTAACGCTGACCTACTGATGGAACGAATCGGTAAGGCCGGGGCAGCGTTATGGTGTTGAGGGGTATCACGCGATATGCGGGTTGTGTCGTACTGGGAAGCGTGTTCTTGTGTTCCGCGGTGTTCGCAAGCAGCTTGCAGGTTTCACCGGTTTTACTGAATCTGCAAGCGCGGCAGGCAGCGGACGGCTTGTGGCTGTCCAATTCCGGAAGTACGCCGTTGCAGGCGCAAGTGCGCGTCTTTCGCTGGACCCAGGACGGCGGCGATGACGCATTGAGTCCCACGACAGATATGGTGGCCAGCCCACCCATGATCTCCATCGATCCAGGGCAGCGTCAACTGATTCGCGTCATCCGGATTAACAATGGTTTGGCTCCCTCCGCTGTCGAGCAGAGTTTTCGTGTTGTGGTCGACGAAATTCCGGCGGCCGCCGGAACTCCCGGGGTGCAGTTTGCCCTGCGCTATTCCATCCCTGTTTTTTTATCGGGCCTCATCAAGACGACTGGCGCCGTCCTTGATTGGCGCGTTCGGCAACAAGGGGGGGATGTTCTGCTGCAGATTGAGAACACCGGCAGCGGGCACGCACAAATATCCGACATCAGTTTTACGCCGAATCACGGCAAAACCATTGTTTTGAGCAAGGGATTGTATGGCTACGTATTAGCCAAAAATGTGCGCGACTGGAAATTGAAACAAAATGGCCAAGTATTCCTGGGCGGCGGTGTACTTAGCGCGAAAATCAATCAGAAAGCCATCCGTGTTTCCTTGCCGCCCGCATCCCGGGCTAATTAGGCTCGTTGGAGTTCTGGCTTTTTCAACAGGAGTGGCCTCGGCAACGTACGCCGCGATGACAATACCGCCGACTGTCATGGCGTCGGCGCATAGCACCGCGCCTGCGCAACTTTATCTTCAGGTATCCATCAACGGCAATCGCGTGCCCGAACTACAACCTTTTACGCAGCGGGCAGACGGCTTATGGGCGAGTCCCGACGTTTTGCATGCGATAGGTTTCAGGAATGCCGGCGAGGGTCGGGCTTTGACACGACTTGCTTCGATCGCGGACACGCGCGTTGAGTATGATGCGGGCCATCAGACGGTGGCCATAACGGCGCCCTTGTCCAGCCTTGATCTGAGTCCCACGATCCTGACCGCGGCGGGATTGGCGAGGCCGCCAATAAGCGTGGGCGCGGGCATGTTGCTGAACTATGACTTGTACAGCACTTATGATCCCAGGGGCGCTACAACCCTTAGTTCGGCCACAGAGCTTCGCGCGTTCAGTTCGCTGGGCATGCTAAGCAATACCATGCTGTCGACGTTCGGCATGAATTCGAACGCCGCATTCGGCGCGACTGGACGCACACGAAATGTACGTCTGGATACGATGTGGACCCGTTCCTGGCCGGATAAGGAAATCAGCCTGATGATGGGCGACACCACGACAAGTTATCTGTCGTGGACACGGGCTACTCGCATAGGCGGTATCCGGCTTGGCCGCAATTTTGCCTTGCAGCCCTATAAAACGACTTCGCCCTTGCCGGCGTTCATGGGCAGCGCAACGTTGCCCTCGTCGGTGGATCTGTATATCGATGGGATCAAACGTTATAACGGAAACCTTCCCGCAGGGCCTTTTCAACTCGACGGCATACCAACGGTCAGCGGCCTGGGGAATGCGCAAGTCGTTCTTACCGATGCGCTGGGTCGTCGTACGCAAATCAATATTCCTTTTTATGCCAGCTCCAGGCTGTTGGCGAAAGGCCTTAGCGATTGGTCGATTGAAGCCGGGTATGTGCGTAAGGACTATGGATTGTCATCGTTCTCATATGCCGCCGACCCCGTCTACAGCGGCACCCTGCGCTATGGAGTCAGCAATAGCCTGACCGTGGAGACGCATGCCGAAAGCGCCTCAGGCGCCGGGGCGGCGGGCGTGGGCGCCGTCGCCACCCTGGGTGCGGCTGGGCAGGTGTCTGGGTCGTATGCACTCAGCCAAAGCGGCAGCCTGCGCGGCTCTCAATATGGCCTGGGCTATCAATGGCAGAATCGTAATTTTAATTTCGGAATGAATACGATTCGCTCCGATTCGGCATACCGCGACGTTGCCTCGGCCAATGGTTCCTTGCCTCCGGCCCGGATCAGCGAGAGTGCGTTCGCCGGCGTAAACCTGAGACAGCTCGGCACACTCAATCTAAGCTATGTTCGTACACGTTATGGGAGCGATCAATCCAATCGATACGCCGGCGTCTATTGGAGCAAATCGCTGGGCAATCGGGCAACGCTAAGCGCAAGCTACAACCGCAATCTGAATGTTCCGCACGATCAAACCGTATTTATCGGACTGAGTATCTTCCTGGACCACAATCTGAGCGTAAGCGGTTCCGTTCAACATGCTAATCACGAAACCGGTTATGGGGTGACGGCACGCCAGACGGCATCCGGCAACACAGGATGGAGTTGGTCGGCGCAAAGCCAACAATCGCCTGGCGGTAAATACGGTTATGCCGAAGCTGATTATCGCGGTCAATACGGTGAGTATCGGGCTGGCGTCATTACGTCGAATGCTCACAGTTCAGCTTATGCCGGGGCTTCGGGCTCCGTGGTCCTGATGGGAGGGGGCGTCTTCGCCGGCCGCAAGATATATGACGGCTTCGCCGTTGTGTCGACGGATCATATTCCCGATGTGCCCGTCAAGCTTCAAAACAACCCGATGGGCAAGACCGATTCGAACGGGATGTTGATGATTTCGCCTTTGAATGCTTATCAGAAAAATCTTATTGCCATCGATCCTATGGACCTTCCCATGAACATGAAAATAGATCGTGTCGATGCCGAGGTGGCTACGCAGGCGGGCTCGGGCGCCCTGGTGACGTTCAAGATTCATCCTGTGCGCGCGGCCACCGTGATTTTGCACGATCGTGCCGGACAGCCTTTGCCGGTAGGGATGACCGTGCGGCTCAACGGCGGCGCGTCTTCCGGGCTGATCGGCTATGACGGCATGACTTATCTTGAGGGCTTGCAGGATCACAATTCTCTCCAGGCCGATGTGTCGGGGAAAATCTGTTCCGCCGTCTTCGATTATCGGCGCCCCGCCAACATCGCAGCGCCAGTAGGCCCTTTACGTTGTGAGTAAACCATGAAAAAACCTGTTTCCCTATTGCGGTTCTACCTGATGGCCGCATGGCTGGCTTTTGGCTATTGTGCCCCGGCGCCCGCAGCGGCGTTGAGCTGCCATGGGTACGCCGCTGAAAACATAAATTTCGGCAACATCAATTTGCTCGATAGCACTCCCGTAAACAGGATCGCGCAGATAAGTTACGGCTGCGATAACGGGGATCAGCCGACCGAGGTTCTGTTATGCATCAGTGCGGGGCCCAGCCCTGTTTCATTAAGCTACGATCCGCGGTATATGCAGTTGGTGGACACATCTCAGAGCGGCAGCCTGGCCTACAATTTATACCAGGATGCCGCTGCAACGACCATCCTTGGCAGCGCAGGCGGGGCAGCGGCGCCGCTGGCTTTTATAACGACCATCGTCCCTTATTACGACGAAGGGAGTATTACGATATACGGCCGGGTTGCACCCTTCGGCCAGGCTGGTTCGCCGAATGGTTATTATGGGGCTGCGTTGCCTCTTAAACTGAGTTATATGGCCAACGAGACAGGCGCCAATTGCAGTAGCCCGAAACTGGTTCTCGGGCAAACATGGTCCTTGCAAGTCGAAACTTTTGTGACGAGTCAGTGCCATATAAATCAGACATCCACCCTGAATTTCGGAACAGTGCCCGGTCTGTTGACCGACAATGTCGACGGCGCATCGGCCATAAGCCTTACATGCACCAATGCGCTTCCGTACTATGTCGGTTTGGATAATGGACAGCACGCCGACGGCGCGATACGGCGCATGCAAGGACCCAATGGATATATTCAGTATGAACTATATCGGGATTCGCAGCGCACTCAAAGATGGGGCAATGCCGGGGATAATACCGACAAGGCGCCCGGCACCGGCACGGGAAGCAGCCAGGCTTTTACTGTCTATGGCCGGGTCATGCCTCAAACGTTTACCAGCAGCGGGACCTTCTCCGACACCATTGTGGTGACGGTCACTTATTGAATTCAATCCATATACGGATGCTTCGACCACAGGCCGGCGTTTGAAGCGGCGGAGCCGCCAATAGTACTGTTCTGAAATCAGGCGGACTTGCGCTTCCAGCAACTGATTCATGGCCCAGTCGATTTCAGTAAGCTTCTGAAACCAAGCGTGGCGGAAGCGATTTGGTTTGCGTTCTAGAATAAAAGCTGACTTGATGCCCAAGCACTCAAGGAGGATGGCATGGATACAGCAACGCAAGGCTTGGCAAAGGAAGACGTCCGTAAGTATTTGCACAGAATCTGCGAAGAAGCCAAGGATTTGATGCAAGCCTACGATCCGCAACTGGTGCTGGATTGGACAAAAACCAATTTAGCCGAAGGGGCCGCCTTCCAGGCAGATATCCGCATTCAGAAAGACGGTGCCCATACGGGTAGCGTGGCCATGACGCTCGAGAAGGATGACATACTGCAATTGGGTGGACTCTTTGGCGCACTTGCGGGCAAGAATGGTATTGCGGATTATTCGCTTGATGTAAAAATCAAGGATGTCATTTCGCATGGGGCAGATGCCGCAACAGTGAAAGCGACATGGCATGAACACATCGTGTTCCAAACACCCTCTGGGGTAGACCAGGACAAGGAAGGCCGCCGCATTACTGCCGACATGGAAGCCGACTGCTGCCATTTGCTGTTACGCGAGGACGGCCGCCTTAGCATAGGTTTGACGCTTTGTTCGGGCGAGGCCCGGCTGCTGAGTTCGGATTAGCATAAGCGCCGCTGCGACGGGTTTCAGGACAGCAGCCTGAATACATGCGCGGGTTCCGTTTCCGGAGGCAGCCGCTCCGTATGGCGATGCAGCAGTTCCCGTTGCCGAAGAAACGCCCGCTGCAGGAACGGTATGTCCTCTTGCGGAACGGCAATGCCCAATTGCTCCAGCTTGGCTTGGACATTTTCATTTGACTGGGACGCCATGGCTTGGTCTCCTGAATCCTTCCTGATCAAGCTTTGCCGGTATCGACGTCGCGCTTGATCGGGAAGTGGATTGATGCTTAGCGGCCGCGCGGCAAACCGGGACGTCCGCCACGCGGCATTTGATTAGTTCAGTTGAAGATTCGCATCCTTGACCAATTTACCGTAGCGCTGCAGCTCGTTGGCAAGGTGTTTGCCATGCGCCTCGGGGCTGCGTTGTTCGGCGGGGAACAGATAAGTGCCCATGGAGTCCAGCCGCTTCTGGACTTCGGCATCGCCCAGCGCAACCTGCAGGGCCGCATTCAGCTTTTCAACGATTTCCGCGGGCGTTCCCTTGGGAGCATAGACACCATGCCAAACGGCGATGTCCACCTCGGGAATACCCAATTCACGTGTGGTCGGGATATCGGGGAAGTTCTCGTGGCGCTGCGGCGAGGTGGTGGCATAAGCCTTGATCTTGCCGCCGTTCAAATGTGGAAACGCGTTGGTGGTTTGATCGCAAAGCAGGTCGACGTGGCCGGCCATGACATCCTGCAGCGCCAGGTTGGTGCTCTTGTAGGGCACCAGGGTAGGCTCGGCGCCAAGCGCCTGCGACAGCATGATGGCGCACAAATGAGAGCCCGTGCCCACGCCCGCATTGGACATCGTGACCTTATCGCCTTCCTTCTTAAGCGTGGCGAGCAGCTCCTTGGCGTCCTTGGCGGGATAGTTCACGTTCGCGGCTATGACATACGGACCGGTGTTCACCAGGCCGATCGGCTCAAAGGCCGTCGCCGTGTCATAGGACAGGTTCTTGTAAAGCGAAGCCGACAGCGCGATGGTCGTGTGGATCATTATCGTATAGCCGTCGGGTTTCGCCCGGGCCGCGCGAGCCGCCGCAATGGTGCCGCTGGCTCCCGGTATGTTTTCCATCACCACGGTCTGCTTCAGATTCTCGGCCATCTTGCCGCCGATCAGGCGGGCGACGGTATCTGTGGCGCTCCCCGCGGGGAACGGTACGATCATATTGATAGGACGGTCGGGATAGTTCTGCGCATACGCGGCGCTGACGGCAAGCGCCGAGATTGACAGCGCGCAGGCGCCTTTCAGGATGGTGTGCAAGTAATGTTTCATGGTGTCAGTCCTCGTTGAGTGAGCGAAACGTAAGTGGGCTGCTAAAACGCCTGGATGTCGTTTCAACCATGCGGCTGGGTTGAAAGCGGCTGCTGTGCCTTGAACCAGTCGCAGATCTGGTCGCCGTTCCAGAAGGCGACGCCTTCGCGCTTCGCGAAGAGGTCCAGCATTTCTTCGAAATATCGAATCCGGTGGGCGGCGCCCGAGACATAGGGATGGACACCGAAAGCCATGATGCGGACGGAGTCCTCGCTCTCGGCATAGAGGCGCTCGAACGCGTCGGTTGCTCTGCGCAGCAAGGCATCGGACTCGTGCTGGCCGCTGACCATGACGGTGATGTCGTTGATTTCAACGGTATAAGGAACCGAGACCAAGGGTTTGGTCTGGGTCTTTACCCACAACGGCTGGTCATCCAGGATCCAGTCTCCGAACCAGTCGCAACCGGCGGCCGCGATATGCTCCAGGGTATCGAGCTTCTGGGTACGTCCCGGACCAAGCCAGCCACGTGGACGGTGTCCAAGAAACTTCTCCAGCATGCTCAGCGACTGTTCGATCATGGCCGCCTGGTCTTGCACCTTGTGTATCGACATCTGGACGTAGCAATGCGCCATGAATTCCCAGCCCGCATCGCGCGCCGCCGCCGCTACTTCGGGATTGGTCTCGCATACCTTGGAGTTGATCGACATCGTGGGCCGGATGCCTCTTTTCTGGAAGGCATCGAGCAGGCGCCAGAAGCCGACGCGCATGCCGTATTCGTGCCACGTCCAGTTAGGCATGTCGGGAACATCGGCAGAGATCCCGCCGGGAGGCGGCGATGCGTGGCGCGGCATGGGGCGCTCGATCTCCCATTCCTCGATATTGACCACCGGCCAGATGATCAACCGGGTGCCGTCGTCGGTTTTCAGGGGAGGCCTGCGGAACGGAGAACTGTATTCAATACGTTGACGTGGGTGCATGGGCAACTCTCTTTTTTGAAATAGCGATCTTTCGTGATGAGTGAATCTGTTGAGGATCCGCCCGGCTCATTCAGACGATGGCAAGGCATCCAGATCGGGACGGCGCAAGTGCCAGCCGGTGGCGGCTTCATACGCTTGGGCAATCCGGTAAACCATGGCCTCGTCGAAACGCTTGCCCAATACCTGCAGTCCCATGGGCAAGCCATTCTTCGAGAATCCCATCGGCACCGAAATGGCGGGCGTTCCCGTAAGGTTGAACGGTGTGCGCGCTTGTTTATCGTAGGTGCGATCCACCTCGGCTTCGTCATCGATCGCACAGGGCAATTCCAGGCTGGACAGGCATACGGCACCGTCGACGTTCGCCATGGCGGCCGTGTACTCCCGAACCAGGACGGTGCGCAGCTGCTGGGCGTGGATATAGTCGCCCGCGCTCAGGAATGCGCCCGGCAGCAAGCGCGTCCGGCCTCGCTGGCTGTAATCGCCGATACGCGTGCGGAGCCATGCCTCATGGATGGCAAAGGCCTCGGCCTGGAGTATCAGGCGGCCGCAGTCCACATAATCGTCCAGCGGCGAAAGCCGCAAGGGAACCAGCTCCGCCCCCAGCTGTTCCAGGACCCGGCACGCCTGCCTGAAGGCGGCCAGGATTTCCCCATTGGCTTGGGTGCAGAATTCATCGATGACGCCGATCCGCAACCCCTTGACGCCCTCTTCCAGCGACGCGCGCAGTTCCTGCCCCGGATGATCCACGCTGGAAGGATCGGCGGGGTCGCGGCCCAGCAGCGCCTCCAGCACCAGGGCGTTATCCTGCACGTTCCGGGACAGGACGCCGACATGATCCAGCGAGAACGCCAAGGGGAATGCGCCGGCCCGGCTTATGGCGCCATAGGTGGGTTTCATCCCGGTTATGCCGCAAGCCGTGGCGGGATTTCGTACCGATCCGCCGGTGTCCGTTCCAATGGCCACCGGCACAAAACCGGCGGCCACCGATACGCCGGAACCACTGGATGATCCGCCAGGATGATGGCTGCGTTTCCAAGGATTACGCGCGGGCGGCCATGGCAAATCGAAGGACGGCCCACCTGTTGCAAATTCGTGCAGAGCGGTCTTGCCCAGGATGACCGCACCCGCATCGCGCAACTTCTGCACGATATATGCATCGTCGCTTGCGAGGTGATCCATGCGCAGCCTGGAGTGCGCGGAAGTCCGTTGTCCGGCCACATCGAAAATATCCTTCAATGCGACGGGTACGCCGTGCAGGGGGCCACGCCAACCTCCCCTTGCGATCTCGCTTTCGGCTTCGCGCGCGGCGCGCAATGCGCCCTCATCGTCGGTACTGATAAAGGCATTCAAGCCAGGATCGTATCGGTGGATGCGCTTCAGGCAGGCGGCGGCATACTCAACCGGCGACAGTTCTTTTGTACGCAGCAACGCCGCTGCGCAAGCGAGCGAAAGACCGGCAGGGTCACCCATGGCAAGACTCTACGGAAGTGGCAAACTGAGTCCATACTATTCCATATAGGAATTAAATGTCAATTAATATTCCATGCAAAAGCTGCCGGCAATGCGACGGGCGGCACGGCGATCCCGGCCAGAAGCGGGCAACCGATTTACCCGGTTCGCGCGCAGGCGAACCCCGCCCGCGGGCGGGGCATGAGATTCATGGATGCAAAGCGCCGACGGGCGTGGAGCTTATCGGCGGCGGCCCCGAACCGGCGAGGTGGAAACCGACGCGGCACGGCCCAGGTCCTGGAGCCGTGCAATCAATGTGGTGGCGGGTTGGGACAGCGGCAGCGCCCGGCTGCGAACCACGCCGATCGTTTCGGAAGGCAGGAAGGCGGCAAGGCTGACAATGCCCATCCGGACCCAGGATCCCATACTGGCCGCGCCGCGCAACCCCACTCCCAACCCCAGTCCCAGTTCCACGTAACGCTCAAGCAGTTCGATGCTGTCCAGTTCCACGGCAATGTCGTAGGAGATATGGAGCCGGCGGAATTCGCTTTCCAGCAAAGCGCGGGTTTGCGTCTGGAATCGCGGAAGAATGAGCGGATAAGCGGCCACCTCTTTCAAGGACTTCGGCGGCCGGGAGACAAGGGGATGATTGCGTGGTGTGATTAGGATGCGTTCGGACGGATACAGCGGAGTGAAGTCGAAGCGCCGCGACGCGCCTGGATCCGGGGCCACGGCAAAGTCGGCGCCGCCGGTCTGCACCAGTTCGAAGACCTCTTCCTTCGTGCCGGACAGGACACGGATTCGGGCTGTGGGAATGGCGCTGCGCAAGTCTTTGACCGCCTCGGGCAACACCTGGCCTATGAAACCGTGGGGCACCGCTACGGTTATCGGCGTGATCATGGCCTGTGGCGAACGGTTGTCCAGGGCGGCAAGGCCTTCCACAAACGGTTCGGCCATCCGGTACAGGTTGCTGCCGGCCGCCGTGAGCTTCAGAGGCCGCGACCCGCGTTCCAGCAAAGGCCGGCCAAGTTCGGCCTCGAGCCGCTGGATGTGCTTGGAGACGGCGGGCTGCCCCAGAACCAAGGCCTTGGAAGCTTTCGAAAAGCTCCCGAGCTTTACCACCATGCAAAAACTCTTGAGTTCCTTTATGTCCAAAACAGGGCTCCAACACCGATTGCGTGCTGGCTCCCGAAGACTCGGCCCTTGGTTGTCCAACGCACGTCTATACTAAACGAGCCAATCTAACAGAAAATCCTGTCTTGTTGAAAGAGATTTCCTGGCGTGCAGGCACCTGCCCCACCGGTAGCGCTGCAAATCGGATTCCTTCCACTTTTTGCCTCGCCCATGAAATACGATATCCAAACTCTCAAGGTCTTTGTCACCGTCGCGCAGGAAGGGTCCATTGCCAAAGCGGCCGAGAAAGAACACACCGTGGCGTCCGCCATCAGCAAGCGGATATCCGAGCTGGAAAAATCCATAGGCGCCGACCTGTTCTATCGTCATCGGCGCGGCGTGAAGCTGACGCAGGCGGGGGTGGAACTGCTGCAGCATGCCGGCCGCGTCCTGGCGGATCTGGCCGCCATGGACAGCGCCATGAGCAATTATTCCAACGGCGTCAAAGGCCAGGTCAGGCTGGTGGCCAATACCTCGACCATCGTACAGTTCCTGCCTCAGGATCTGTCCGACTTCCTGAAGATGCACCCCACCGTCAAGATCGACCTGGAAGAGCAGACCAGCGAAACCGTACACAAGCTGGTGGCGGGCGGCGAGGCGGATCTGGGCATTCTTGTGCCTCAGCGGCCGCTGGACGGATTGGATACCTGCCTTTATCGGACCGATGAACTCATGCTCATCATGCCGCCGGGCCATCCATTGGCACGCAAAGAGAGCGTGCGCTTTTCAGAAACTCTGCAATACGATCATGTGGCCCTGCCGCGCGGGTCCTCCTTGTGCGAAACGCTGGTCGCCTCCGCCAAGGAATCGGAAATGCCCCTGCGCTTGCGCATACAAGCCACCAGTTTCGATGGCCTGCGCCGCATGGTCGCGCAAAACCTGGGCATCGGGATACTGCCAAAAGGCAGCGTGGACCCGTTTCTGCACACCGAAGGGCTGGTGGCGCGCCCCCTGGCCGAGCCCTGGGCCCGCCGGCGCCTGACACTGATCAGCAAGCCGGTCGACTCCCTTCCCTTGCTGGCACGCCTGCTGCGCGAGCACTTGGCCGCAGCCAGCCATCGCGGAAAACCCTAAGCAGGCCGCCCCAGGCCTGGACCGGAAAGCTTATCCTCCTATTGGAGACCGCCTTGAGACATCGCCATTGGAGATGGCTGGCTTGATGAAGTATCGCTTCACAGCAGAGCCGGCGCTTCTTATGATTGAACGCTCTCTTGATCAGCACCTTATCGCTTGCGGAACTACACAGTATGAATCAACGACCTCTGGATGGCATACGCGTCATCGAAATGGGGAGCCTCATTGCCGGCCCTTTTGCGGGAAAGACATTGGGCGACTTCGGCGCCGATGTCATCAAGATAGAACCGCCACGCCAGGGCGACCCCTTGCGCTCATGGCGCACCGATGAAGGCAAGACATCGATGTGGTGGCATGTGCAGGCCCGCAACAAGAAGTCGGTGGCCATCGACCTGCGCAAGAAGGAAGGACAGGAGATCGTCCGGAAACTGATCCTGCAAGCCGATGTCGTCATCGAGAATTTCCGCCCCGGCACCATGGAAAAATGGGGTTTGGACTATGAATCGCTTTCCCGCGAGAATCCCGGCCTTGTCATGCTGCGCATCTCGGGCTACGGCCAGACCGGCCCTTTGCGCGACCGCACCGGCTACGGCGTCGTCGCCGAGGCCATGGGCGGGTTCCGCCACATCACGGGCGAACCGGGCAAGGCGCCCGTCCGCCCCGGCATCAGCATCGGCGACTCCTTGTCGGCGCTGCATGGGGTCATCGGCATCATGATGGCGCTGTACAACCGCGCGGCTAAATCCGGCAAGGGCCAGGTCATCGACGTGGCCCTGTATGAATCGGTTTTCAATATGATGGAAGGCGCGGTGCCGGAATACGATCGGCTGGGCGTGACGCGCGAGCCGGCCGGCAGCGCTTTGCAGGGCATCGCGCCCACCAACGCCTATCCCAGCAAGGACGGCAGCTACTTTCTTATTGCCGGCAATGGCGACAGCATCTTCCCCCGGCTCATGGACTTGATTGGGCGCAATGACCTGGCCCAGGAGCCCGCCCTGGCCCGGAATCCCGGGCGTGTAGCCAATATGGCGCGCATCGACGAGGCCATCGGGCAGTGGAGCGTCCAGCGCAGCATCGACGAGGCGCTGGATGACCTGGCGAAAGCGGGTGTGCCCGCCGGCCGGATATTCACCATCAAGGATATCGTCGAAGACGAACAATACCTGGCCCGCGACATGATCAAGGAAGTGACGCTGGACGACGGATCCGCCCTGAAGGTGCCGGGCGTCGTACCCAAACTAAGCGCCACGCCCGGCAGCTTCGAAGGGGGCGGCCCGCAGCTTGGCCAGCATACCGAACAGGTGCTGCGCGAATCCGGCTTCAGCGACGATCAGATCGCGCAGCTCAAGCAATTGGAGGTCATCTGATGGCCCTCGCCACCGCTCCGAACGTATCGATGCTGGACAAGGCCCCGCGCCGCATCCATATTCACGACGTCTCCATGCGGGACGGTTTGCAGATCGAACCGGTCTTCGTTCCCACCGAAGAGAAAATCGCCTTGCTCAATGCGCTCAGCCGCAGCGGGGTCTCCAAGATCGAGGCCACGTCCTTTACGTCCCCCAAGGCCATTCCGGCACTGCGCGACGCCGAGCTGGTCATGAAAGGCATCGAGCGTACGGCGGGGGTCAAGTATGTTTGCCTGGCGCCCAATATGCGCGGGGCGGAACGCGCACTGGACTGCGGCGTCGATGAAATCAACCTGGTCATGTCGGCCAGCGAAACCCACAATCTTGCCAACACCCGCATGACCCGCCAGCAGTCGGCGGCGGTGCTCGCGCAGATCATCGACGAAATGTCCGATCAGGTCGACGTCAACGTCTCCATTTCCACCGCTTTCGGCTGCCCCATGGAGGGCAATGTCCCGGCCGAGGAAGTCCTGCGCCTGGGCGATTTCTTTGCGGAGCGCGGAGCGCAGGGCATTACCATCTGCGACACCACCGGCATGGCCAACCCCGCCCAGGTCGAATCGCTGTGCCGCGGACTGACCGAGCGCTGGAGCAAGCTGGAACTGACCCTGCATTTCCACAATACGCGCGGCATGGGGCTGGCCAACGTCCTTGCGGGCCTGGCCACCGGCATAGACCGCTACGACAGCTCGCTGGCCGGCCTGGGGGGCTGCCCCTATGCTCCCGGAGCGACCGGCAACATCTGCACCGAAGATCTCGTACACATGCTGCACAGCATGGGCTTGCGGACCGGGACGGATCTGGATCGGCTTATCGCCTGTGCGCGCCAGATGGCGGAAATGGTGGGGCACGATGTGCCCGGCCAGGTCATGAAGGCGGGCAAATGGGATCGCCGATTCCCGCCGCCACCCGATCTGGACCAGACGCGCGAGCGCGCGCTGGCTCGCAGCGACATATAGTTTTGTTGTCCGTAGTTCAAAAACATAAGGAGAAGACATGCTTAAGAATCGTATTGCCAGCACGCTTGCCATCGCCCTGATGGCAACGGTTGGCGCCACCGCCCAGGCGGCCGCCTACCCGGAAAAGCCCGTCACCATGATCGTGGGCTTCAGCCCCGGCGGCTTCACCGATGTGGTGGCGCGCCTGGTTTCCAGGCACCTGGAACAACGGCTGGGCCAGACCTTCGTGGTCGAGAACAAGCCAGGCGCCGCAGGCACGATTGCGGCAAACATGGTCGCCAAGGCCGCGCCCGATGGCTACACCCTGCTCATGGGGCATTCCAACTCGAATGCCACGGCTCCCGCCCTGTACAAAAACCTGCCCTACGACGTAAACAAGGACTTCACGCCGGTCGCAATGGTGGCCAGCACGCCGCTGATCCTGACGGTAACGCCCAAGCTGGGCGTCAAGAACATGAAGGAATTCATGGAACTGGCCAACAAGCAAACCTTGCGCCATGCATCGTCAGGCGTGGGCAGCTCCCAGCACTTGGCTGCGGCGCAATTCGGCAAGGCCGCCGGCATCAAGCTTCTGCACGTTCCCTACAAGGGCAGCGCTCAAGCCTTGAATGACCTGCTTTCGGGCGAAGTGGACATGAACGTCGACTCCCCCCCGCTGATGGTGCCGAACATCCAGGCCAACAAGCTTATCGGCATTGCAGTCGTCAGCCCCAAGCGCATTCCCTTGCTGCCCGACGTGCCCACCATGGCGGAAGTCGGCTATCCGGGCGTCACCATGGGCCAGTGGTTCGGCATCGTCGGACCGGCAAACATGCCCAAGGAGGCGACCGCCCTGCTGAACAAAAACATCAACGAGATCTTGCAGCTGCCTGAAGTGCAAAAAGTCCTGGCTGCCAAGGGCGCGGAAGCGGGCGGCGGATCTCCCGCCGACTTTGCCAAGCAGATTCGCGAAGACACCATTTCAATTCAAAAGGTCGTCGACGAGGCTGGCATCAAGATCGAGTAAGCCTGCACGGGCCAACCGAAAACGGAGGCTGCGCTTCGGCTAGCCTCCGTTACGCTCGGGGTCCGGCGGCGATGTGGCCAATCCCGCGTCTTCCGCGGGAACGATCTTGTCGGGCTCCACATCCTCTTCCAGCGGGGCCTCTCCGGTGTTTTCCACCTGGGGCCGTTCACCGGTGTTTTGTCGATCGCTGTCCGTGTCAGGCATGCCGGCGGGCAGGTCGTTGCCCGAATCCGATGAATCGCTGGGGCCCAGAGCCGGTTCGGTCGGGCCGTTTTTCAGCAGGCTGGCTTCCTCTTCGAATTCCCGATCTCTTTTCGGCGGTATGGCTTCCAGATCGTCTTTGCGCGATGCCATGTTTCTCTCCTTGTGCTGTCAGTGTGCGTGCCGGACAGCCCGCACTCAATCCGCTCCCAGACTCAAGCGTTCATGCCACTCGGCTATCGATTCCTCGGGATAGCTTGCGAACATCTTGTCGCCGGGTTTCGCCTCCAATTCGACCCACGATGCCTTGGAATCAAGGAACAAGTGAGTATGTTCGGGCGGAATCGGAAGATTGCTGTCGATGGCCGATGCAAATGGATGAATCAGCTCCGGCCACTCCGGGCTGAAGAGCCACAATGCGCTGCCGCAGCGGCTGCAAAAATGACGCTCCGCGGTGCTGGCATGCCGGCTGCCGTCCGCGCCCGGCAACAGGGCGTGATACACCGTTATCTGATCGGCGCCGCTTACTTTCATGGACTTCGCATCGGCCGATAGATTGACGGCGTAGCCCCCTCCACCCTGCGTTTTGCGGCAGATGGAGCAGTAGCACCGCTGATAGGGATAGGGATTGACGCTGTCCACGGTGAAGCGGACGGCGCCGCAATGGCAAGATCCTGTGAGCTGCATGGCTGGGCCTCCTGAGCAATTCATTTCTTCCAGCAATAATGATGCCCGGGGCCGTTCGGTGCTGAGCGCCGCTAGCTTATCGGCAAGCGTGCCAGCTCGCGGTAGAAAGAGCCGCCTTCGCCGGGCGTGGAAGCCACCAGCACGCAGCGTTCGGGCGTCCAGACGATGGGGGGCCGCTGCAAGCCTTGCACATCGCCGGGTTCCGCCTTGCGCAATAGGGAAATATGCGGCCGGAAGGCCATATCGGGGCGTTCCCAGCCCATTTCTTCCAGGTGGGTCCACAAGCTGTCGTGAAGGGTGTGCAGCCAATCCAGGTGCCGTGCATCGTCCTGGCCGGGGCCCGCCCAAACAATGCGCGGGCCCGCGAAGCGGCCGAAGCGGCTCAGGGCCATCGGCCCCACATGCACCCGCCAGCTTGCGGCTGCCCGGGCCAATTCCGCAACCCGCGCCGCAGGCGTGGCGCCCAAAAACGCCAGGGTCAAATGCAAGGTTTCGGGACGCATGACACGGCCGCCGAACAAGGCATGCGCAGCATGCGCCCACTCCATGATCCGCGCCGCCGTCTCGGCTGAGGGCCACAGGCCGAAAAAAACACGCAGTGGCGCTTGGCCGTCCGCCGCTGATCCCAACGATTGCTGCATGCTGGCTCCTTGCCCTGGGCATCGGAACAAACGTGGACCGATGCCCGACTATTCGGCCGTCCCCGGCTCGGGAACGTACACCACGGTACCGTCTTTCATGCGATAGGCCACGCCGGCCTTGGACCCTTCTCCCTGGCCCGTCTGGCCGCTGGCTTTGAAACGCTCGATCTTCTCGCCTGTCTTGACGATCATCTCCATGCTTTCCTTGCCGGGATCCGTGATTATCGTAACGTCTTTTTTGGTGAAGGGGTCCAGCAGTGGATTCTGCGCGATCGTAATCAGCAGGGCGGCAATGATGACAAGGAAAATATCGATCAGATTGACGACCGAAAGGATGGGATCGTCGGACTCGGTTTCATCCAGGAACTTCATGCCACTTTCCTGCCCAGGCCCTTCTCGGATGTCGGTTGAACCGCTTGTAGCCACGCCAATTCCTCGGCCAGCCAGCGGCGCTTGATGGAGACGATCCAGTACGTAATGGCGGCGGCGATCAAGGCCAGGATGACGGCGGAGAAGGCAATCGCCAGGTTCTCGGAGACCGACGCCAGATTGCCGTCGGACAGTCCTTTCAAGGCAGGGCCCATGGGTATCATGGTGGCGACCAGGCCCAGCATGGGTGTCACCCGGGTCGTCACGCGGGGCACTTCCAGCAGGCGATGCGCCGCCACGTCCAGATCGTCGTCCGACGCGCCCGGGTTGGCCCGCGCCCAACGCAGCAATTCAAAACTGCGCAAGGCATGGGAATCCGCCCCGATGAGATGCCCCCTGCGCTGGAAATACGCCACGGCGAACGCCCCCAACGCATACAGCGAATACAAAAACAGGACCGAGATCGCCACCAGAGTGGGAATCAGGAATACCTGTCCGACCTGATACATCAATTGTTCCAGCAACTGGCTCATGCTTGAATTACCTTTTCAGTTTTTCGTTAGTGATTCGTTAATACGTTGCCCGCGCTGGCCAGGCCTGGCGCATGGCGCCGCCCGCGAAAGCCAGCAGAAGCATGCCCAGCACCAGATATAGCGAATAGTCGTCGGGAGCCTGGCCGGGCTCGACTTTATCCAGCCGCATTCCGGTCACCTGCTCGGTCTGCGCGGTCGGCTGTTGCTCGGCGGGAGCCTGGGTGGGCGGCATGGCGCTCGGATCGGCGGCGGCCTCTTGCTGGGCGGGCGGTGGCTCGGCAAGATCCGCCGGCGTGCCGCTGGCCGCGTATTCCAGAAATTTCGGGTTATCGCTGTGGACATCGAAGCGCCTGGCCAGATCCTGATAACGCGCCTTCAGTTCACTGACCGTGGCCGGATCGGCATTCCAGTATTCCTGCCGCGCCGCTTCCAGCATCCGCTCTATCGTCTGCGCCAGGGCGTGGGGATTTTCTTTCTCGAACCATTCCTTCAGGCCCAGCTCGTACTTGTCGCGCACATAGACATTGGCCATTTCCTCCCACTGGTCGTCGCGCACGATGTCGCGCGCCACCGCCGTCCAGCCCCATAGATTATTGGTGGAGTCCAGCACGCTGAGCGTGCCCGAATAGCCCTCGTCCATCAGGGCCTTGATGTAGCCCGGGTGGAACTGGCGGGTCGACAGCTCCTTGGACAGGAACCCGGCCGCGCCTTCTACCTTGCCGGCGCCCCCGCCCCGCAAGTTGGAAATATACAGCTCGGGCGGCTTGCCATCCAGGGCGCGCACGGCCAGGCTCAAGCCGCCCAGGTACTGGAAGGGATCGTCGGTGGTCAGCATGCCATAGGTGTTGGAGGTGCGTGACAGCACGGCCCCTTCCGTCCCTTTCAACTGCTCCGCATACAGGTTCACAGCCGTCCCGCCCGCGGCTCCGGTCGAACCCCACTTGGATTCGTCGGGCCCATAGGCGAACTGCATTTTGGACAAATACAGTTCAGCCAGCTTCTTGTCTCCCTCTTCCTTGCCCGTCCAGGTGTCAGTCGCCAGCGTGGCATCGTCCAGGCCGGTGCCGTACTGGCCCGAGCCGGATGAAAAGATGCGCGTCTGTCCGGCCAGCGCCGCTTCTTCCGCGCCGACACCCTGCTGACGCAGGCGCTCGGCGATGGCCAGCGCATTGCCGGCAACAGGATTATCGGGCTCGTCAGCTTGCGCGGCCAATTGCGCCGCGCGGGCAAGCTGCTTCAGCACATTGGGGAAGTGATCGCGATACAGGCCGGTGGCGGACAGCACCACATCGACACGGGGCCGGCCCAACGCTTCACGGTCCACCCGCTCCACGCCGACCACGCGGCCGCCCTTGTCCCATACAGGCTCCACGCCCATCAGCCATAGCGCCTGGGCCTCCAGCAAGCCCTGGTGCCGCATGGTCTCGACCGACCACAGCGAGAAAGCCAGCTTGCGGGGCGTCTGGCCGGATTGCTCGCGATGCGCCGACAGTAAATCCTCGGCGGCCTTTTTACCGGCTTCCCAGGCCTGCCGCGTGGGCACGCGCGATGGATCAAAACCGTAAAGGTTGCGTCCGGTGGGATAAGCGTCCGGGTTCTTTATGGGATCACCGCCGTAAGAGGTCTGTATATAGCGCCCGGCCAGTGCATCCAGGACAGCGGGGAGTTCGTGCTCCGCACTGATGTCCGCATACCAGCCGCGCGCCTGCTCCAGCATGGCTTGCAGCTCATCCGGCACAGGGCTTGCGTCATGTCCATCCACCAGCACGCGCTTGAGCAATGCATAGGGGACCGAGGCATCCAGGTTTTCGTAATCGACGGCCAGGGCTTCGTCCAGTTGGTCCTGCGCCACTCCCGCGTGGCGGGAGGCCGCATCCCAGAATGGCTGACCCAGCATCAGCAGCACCGTTGACAGGCGATGATCGGTTCGCGGCGCCTGGCCCAGGGTGTGCAGACCCAGGGGCTGCGCCATATGGGCCAGTTCGTGCAGGTGACTGTGAAGCAGGTCGATGAAGGCGGGGAATTCGGCGGCGGCGCGCTCGCTGGTCCAGCCCATGTCCAGGACTATGCCTTCCTTGCTTACGCGGTCCAGCAAATCAGTCTTGATCTGTTCTTTCACCGCGCCCTCACCCTGAGCCAGCCACTGGTGCAGCAGGTCATGCATGGCGGTCAACGCATCGTGCATGCCGGCCGGCTGGAATGGCGGCGTCTGATGGCTGACGATCACTGCCCGTCCCCTGCGCCTAGCCTGCTGGGCTTCGCCGATATTGTCGGCGATATAGGGATACACCACCGGGACATCGCCCACCGCAAGCATGGGATAGTCATGCACCGACAGGCCGCGTTCCTTGCCCGGCATCCACTCTTGCGAGCCATGCGTGCCGAAATGAATGAAGGCATCCGAATGCCAGCTCTCGCGCGCCCATAAATAGGCCGCCAGATAGAAATGGGTGGGCAAGGCCGTGGTGGAGTGGTACAGCGCCTTCTCCTTGTCTTCCGATTTTTCGCTGCGCGGCGGCTGCGGCATGATGGCCACCTTGCCCAGCAGCAGCCTCGGTATCACGAACCAAGCCTGATCCCCTTCGCGTATCGTCATGGACGAGTCGGCCGGATCGCCCCATCTGTCCAGCAAGGCCTGGCGCACCTGCGCCGGCTGTCCGCCCAGCCATTTGTTGTAGTCAGCCACGGAAAGACGCTCTGCCAAGCCATCGTTCAGCAGATCCTGCAGTTTCGCATCGCGATACACAGGCGCCAGCAAGCGCTGCAACTGCTCCACTAAAGCGGCTTCCTTGGGTACGGCGGTGTCGTAGCCGGCGTCTTTCATTGCTTGCAAGACGCCCGTCATGCTCTCGGGAACGTTAAGAAACGATGCGGACAGATTCTTTTCACCGGGAGGGTAATTCCAGAAAAACAGGGTGACGGCCTTGTCGGCATTGGGCTTGCGCTGCAGGCCGACCAGGCGCATGGCCTTGTTGACCACCGCCTGCAGTTGCTCGTCTATGGGCAGCAGCTGCCCTTCCTGCTTGCCGAATGCGGACGCAATCTGCGCATCGATAATGCCGGTGAATTCCGACTGCGCCAGATAGAACGGCACGTCCATCAATTGCACGCCCTGCGGATCGGCCCGCCATTCGGCTTCATCGCCCCGGCGATAAGGTGTTGCCTGCACGATGGGTATGCCCAACTGTTGAAACTCCTTGCGCGGGCCCTCGGTGCTGAGCATGATGCGGGTGTTTATCATGACGTCAGCCAGGCGCAGGCCGCCCGGAGCAAGCATGCGCAAGTTGGCCGTCTGGTCGGATGTGGGACTGTAGTAGGCCAGCGGGATCGCGCCCGCCCTTTCCACTCGGTCGATAAGATCATCGATCAGGCGCGTCTGCATGGCCGACACATACTGCTGATGGAAGGCAATACCCACAATCGGAGGGCGATGGCGATCCGCCGGATCCACGCCCTTCCATTTCAAGTATTCCATCGGATCGGAAAACAGCATGCCGGGAGCGCCCGGATGATAGACAGCCACCTCTGGAAACTCCACGGGATCCGCAATACCGGTGGCGGGCCTGCCCGCCAGGAAGGCGGCCGCCGTCGCAAAGAAGCCAGAAAAATTCTCACGTCCGCCATTCGAATAATAGGCGGCCAGCCGGCGCGCCAGATCATCGGGCATATTGATGCCGGCAGGCGCCTTGTCGTAGACCCAGGCCAGCGGAATGCGCAAACCGGGCAAGGCGCGCAGCAGCTTGGCACGTACCGCGTCCTGCTGATAGGTGTCCACAAATACAATGTCGCGGCCCTGGAACAAGCCCGCATCCACGTCGGCCGGCAGGTCATCCAGGTAGCGCACCTCGATGTCCAGCCCATGCGGGCGCGCAATACTTTGCAGATCCTTGAATTTTCCCGGCGGGACATTGCCGGTCGTAATGAAAAGGGCGGATGCGGCGTGCGTGGGGAGCACGCCAAGCATGCCCGCCATAAAAATAAATATCGCGAGCCAACCGCGAGCCGATCCGGATGTCATTTTCACTACGCCTCATTCTTCTGGGATGCCGTCGGCCGATGTGCCGGGCAGGGCATTTTATAACAATGCGAATGATTATCAAATGCATTTATTAATTTGAGCGGAATCCGCCTTCCGGCTAGGGAGTTTCCCGCATGGCGGTCTTTGCGTGCGAAGGCATGTGCGGGCATACCCCAAGGCCCGAATGATTGACGTTTAAAGCATGACTTCGCTAACATCGGTCGGCTGTTGCCGCTGAATCGCTGGTCTTGGAGAATACGTGCTGTGAAACCCCAGTCGCTGGACATGATCACTACGCTTATCGGTTTCGATACCGTGTCGCGCAATTCCAATCTCGAACTCATCCACCACGTCCGCGACTACCTGGCCGGTCATGGCGTTGAAAGCCACCTGGTGTCCAACAAAGAACAAACCAAGGCCAATCTGTTTGCCACCGTGGGCCCCAATGTGGAAGGCGGCATCGTTCTTTCGGGGCACACCGACGTGGTCCCCGTCGATGGCCAGCCCTGGGACACCGACCCCTTCACCGTCGTGCAAAAAGACGGCCGGCTGTACGGCCGGGGCACCTGCGACATGAAATCCTTTTCCGCCATCGCGCTGGCGATGGTGCCGGACCTGATTAAAAAAGGCCTGAAGCGCCCGATCCATTTCGCGCTCAGCTACGACGAGGAAATCGGCTGTTTCGGCGCGCCATCCATGATAGACAGGCTGCTTACCGACATTGCCAAGCCCAGCGCGGTCATCGTCGGCGAGCCCACCAGCATGCGGCCCATCGTGGCTCACAAGGGCATAGCCGCCCTGCGCACCACCGTCATCGGCCACGAGGCGCATTCCAGCCAGGTTCAGCGCGGCGTCAGCGCCGTCATGACGGCGGCCAAGCTTATTGCCTTCATCGACGGCATGATGGCCGAGAACAAGGCGGGCACCGATCCGGCGTGCCGTTTCGAGCCGCCCTACACCACCTTGCACGTGGGCGTGGTGCATGGAGGCACCGCCTTGAACATCATTTCGCGCGAATGCACATTCACATGGGATATCCGCTGCCTGCCGGGCGACGACTGGCGCCCCTACCTGGAGCGCTTCCAGGCGTACGCCGACAGCCTGCTGCCCGCCATGCGGGCCATTGCCCCAGCCGCGTCGATCAGCACTGAAATCCTGGCCGACGCGCCACCGCTGCAAGATCGCGGCGGCGTCGCACAGGACCTGGTATTCGGGCTTTGCGGCCATACGCATGGCGACGTCGTGCCGTATGCCGCCGAAGCCGGCCAGTTTCAGGAGCGAGGGTTTTCCGTAGTGCTTTGCGGGCCCGGTTCCATTGACCAGGCGCACCAGCCGAACGAATATATCGATGTATCGCAAGTGACCGACTGCGAACATTTCCTTGAAAAACTGACGGATCAGCTGGCAAGCTGATCCGTCCGGTCCCCGAGGCCGCCGCAGCGGCCTTCAACTTGCCACTGCAACATACGTGTCCAAACAGTAAATCATCAAGGGCAGGAGACAAAGAATGAAGCTATCAAAACTTATCAAGCACACCGCTATTGCCGCCACGCTGGCGCTTAGCGTAGGCCTTAGCCAATCGGTCGACGCCAAGACACTGCGCTGGGCCTACCAGGGCGATATGATGTCGCTGGACCCCATGTCGCTGAACGAGACCTTTACCCTGGGCTTCCAGGGCTGGTTCTATGAAACCCTGGCCGCCTACGACAAGGATCTGAAACTGGTCCCGCAATTGGCCGAAAAATGGGAAAACCCCGAACCCACCAAATGGATCTTCCATTTGCGCAAGGGCGTGAAGTTCCATGACGGCAGCCCGTTCACGGCCGATGATGTCATTTTTTCATGGAAACGCAGCCTGACCCAGGGCTCCGACATGAAAGGCTACGGCGCGAAAGCCGCCGATATCAAGAAAATCGATGACCACACGGTCGAGGTCACCACGCCCACCCCTAATCCGATTTTGCCTCGCGACTGGACTTTCCTGTACATCATGAGCAAATCCTGGGCCGAAAAAAACAAGACCACCGAGGCCACCAACGTAAAGGGCGGCGAAAGCAATTACGCCAACCTGCACGAGAACGGCACCGGACCCTTCATGATCGTGGACCGGCAGCCCGACGTCAAAACCACGCTCAAGCGCTTCGACGACTATTGGAACAAGAACATTCCCACCAACGTCACCGACATCACCTTCCAGCCGATCTCGCAGGAGTCCACCCGCGTGGCCGCATTGATCTCCGGCGAGATGGATCTGGTCATGCCGGTACCCGTGCAAGATTGGCCGCGCCTTGAAAGCGAGCCCAATGTCCAGGTCTTGAACGAACCCGAAGCCCGCGCCATATTCATCGGCATGGACCAGCACCGCGACGAGCTGCTGTTTTCCAACATAAAAGGCAAGAATCCGTTCAAGGACAAGCGCGTCCGCCAGGCCGTGGACCTTACCGTCGATACCAAGATCATCAACCAGAAGATCATGCGCGGCGCGGCCAAGCCGCTGGGCACGCTCATCGCCGACAAGATCAACGGCTACGATGAATCCTTCGGCGCGCCGTATAAGACCGATATCGAAAAAGCCAAGAAGCTGATGGCCGACGCCGGCTATCCCGACGGCTTCACCGTCCAGCTGGACTGCCCGAACGACCGCTATGTCAACGATGAAAAAGTCTGCCAGGCGGTGGCCAGCATGCTGGCGCGCATAGGCATCAAGATCGACCTTCTGGCGCAGACCAAGTCCAAGTACTTCGCCAAGGTCCTGCTGCAGGCCGGCAACAACACCAGCATGTACCTGCTGGGCTGGACCCCCAGCTCCATCGATGCGGCCAATTCGCTGACCAACCTGGTGGCCTGCCGCGACGCCAAGACAGCGGCCGGGCAGTTCAATCTGGGCGGGTATTGCAACAAGGAAATCGACGCGCTGATCGCCAAGGTCGACGTCGAGACCGACCAGGCCAAGCGAAACGCCATGATCAAAGAGGCATTCACCATGCTTCACAACGATTACGGCTACCTGCCCCTGCATCAGCAGCCCATGTCGTGGGGCGTGCGCAAGGGCATCAAAGTGGCTCAGCGGGCCGACGACGTGCTGGACATCCGCAATGTGGTCATGCCGTAAGCGCAGATGCTGAACTTCATTGCACGGCGGGTATTCCAGTCCATCTTCGTGATGCTCGCCGTAGGGTTCATCGCGTTTGCGATGTTCCGCTACGTGGGGGATCCGATCAACAACATGGTCGGGCAAGACACCACGCTGGAGCAGCGCGCCGAGATGCGCAAGCAACTGGGCCTGGACGATCCCTTCCTGGTCCAGTATTTTCGCTTCATCGGCAATGCGGCCCAGGGCGATTTCGGCATGTCCTACCGCCAGCGCCGGCCGGTCAGCGAACTCATCGAAAGCCGCATGCCGGCCACACTGGAATTATCCTTCGCATCGGCCGTGATTGCGCTGTTCCTTGGCATACCCATGGGCATCTACACCGCCCTGCGGCGCGACGGGGTGCTGTCGCGCAGCTTCATGACCCTGTCGCTGATCGGCATATCCCTGCCGACCTTCCTGATCGGCATACTCATGATCCTGTTTTTCGGCGTCATGCTGCGCTGGCTGCCCAGCTTCGGCCGGGGCGAGGTCGTGCAGCTGGGATGGTGGTCGACAGGCTTCCTGACCAAAAGCGGCTGGCAATCCCTGATCATGCCGGCCTTTACGCTGGCGCTGTTCCAGATGACGCTGATCATGCGGCTGGTGCGCGCCGAAATGCTTGAAGTGCTGCAAACGGATTTCATCAAGTTCGCCCGGGCCCGCGGCCTGCCCGAGCGCATGATCAATTTCCGGCACGCCCTGAAGAACACCTTGGTGCCGGTCATCACCATTACCGGCCTGCAACTGGGTTCCATCATTGCGTTCTCCATCATCACCGAAACGGTCTTCCAGTGGCCGGGAATGGGCTTGCTGTTCATCCAGTCCATCGGCGCCGTCGATATCCCGGTGATGGCGGCCTACCTGTTGCTGATCGCTTTCTTTTTCGTGATCATCAATCTCATCGTCGACCTGCTGTACTTCGCCGTCGACCCGCGCCTGCGCGTGCAAAAAAGCTAGAGGCCCATGGAAATGACCCAGAACGCCTTGTCCCGCGCCTATAACAGCGACATCTTCTACAGCTTCAGCCATTCGCCCACAGCGATCATCTCGGCGATCGTCGCGCTGCTGATCGGCCTGGGCGCGCTGTTCGCGCCGCTGGTCTCGCCCCATAATCCCTTCGACCTGGCCACCCTGAATCTGCTGGATGCCAATATTCCGCCTGTCTGGTCCTCCAGCGGGGACCCACGGTTTCTCCTGGGCACCGACGATCAAGGGCGCGACATGCTGTCCGCCATCCTGTATGGCTCGCGCATCTCCTTGCTGGTGGGCCTGGCTTCCGTGCTGTTCTCGCTGGTGGTCGGCGTCTCGCTGGGCCTGATCAGCGGCTATGCCGGCGGCCGGGTCGACAGCGTCATCATGCGCATCGCCGATGTCCAGCTTTCGTTTCCCGCCATACTCATCGCGCTGCTGATCGATGGCATTGCGCGCGGCTTGCTGCCGCGCGATTCGCACGACAGCCTTTCCCTGTATGTGCTGATCTTCGCCATCGGCATCTCGGGCTGGGTCCAGTATGCCCGGACGGTGCGCGGCGCCACCATGGTCGAGCGCAACAAGGAATACGTCCAGGCCGCGCGCCTGATCGGCATGCGGCCGTTCACCATCCTGCGACGGCACATCCTGCCCAACGTGCTGGGCCCCGTGCTGGTCATCGCCACCATACACCTGGCCGTGGCCATCATTACCGAAGCCACCCTGTCATTCCTGGGCGTCGGCATTCCGCCGACCACGCCATCGCTGGGCACCCTGATACGCATCGGAAACAGCTATCTATTCTCGGGCGACTGGTGGATATCCATCTTCCCGGGCATTGCGCTGGTGCTGCTTGCCCTATCGGTCAATTTGCTGGGCGATTGGCTGCGCGACGCGCTCAATCCCAAGCTTCGCTGAGTCACACGCATGGCATTATTGGATATCGAAAACCTGCACATCGAATTTCCCAGCCGGCACGGCAACGTGGTGGCCATCCAGGACGTCAGCCTGTCGCTGGAAAAGGGCGAAATCCTGGGCGTGGTCGGAGAATCCGGCGCAGGCAAATCCACCATAGGCAATGCCGTCATCGGGCTGCTCGAGCCTCCTGGAAAAATGACCGGGGGCACGGTGCTGCTGAACGGGGATCGCATCGACCAGCTACCGCCGCACGCCTTTCGCAAAGTCCGCGGACGGCGCATCGGCATGATCTTCCAGGACCCGCTGACCTCGCTGGACCCTTTGCAGACCGTGGGCGACCAGTTGACGGAAAGCATGCAGGTACACCTGCGCATCAATCACCAACAGGCTCGCAAGCGCGCGGTGGAACTGCTGAACAGCGTGGGCATCGAGCAAGCCGAATTGCGCCTGGAACAATACCCCCATCAGTTCTCGGGGGGCATGCGCCAGCGGGTCGTGATTGCCCTGGCCTTATGCTGCGAGCCCGAGGTCATCATTGCCGATGAGCCCACCACGGCGCTGGATGTCTCGATCCAGGCCCAGATCCTGGATTTGCTGCGTGCCTTGTGCAAGGAAAAACAGGTCGGCATGATTATCATCACCCACGACATGGGGGTCATTGCCGAGATCACCGACCGGGTAGCGGTGCTGTATCGAGGCAAGCTGGTGGAGGAAGGGCCGACACGCCAGGTGCTGGGCAACCCCCAGCATCTGTACACAAAAAGCCTTATCTCGGCCGTGCCGCGGTCCGATATCAAGCTGCGGCGCTTCCCCATGGTCACGTATATTGAAGGCGTCCAGGAAAACATCCAGAAAGACAACCTGACGACCGCAACGCGCTGGATGGGCCAGCAACGCAACTTCGGGGGCAAGTCGGACAAGCCGTTGGTTCAGGTCTCCAAGCTTGGCATGCGCTTCATCCTTCGGAATTCATTCTTCAAGAAAAATCGCATCACACTCGATGCCGTCAAGGACGTCAGCTTTTCCATCAAGGAAGGCGAGGTATTCGGCCTGGTCGGCGAATCCGGTTCAGGCAAGTCCACCATCGCCCGGCTGATTGCCGGCCTGTACCAGACCAGCTACGGATCCGTGCATTTCAACAACGTCAACGTCACGCAACTTGACGACAAGAAAATGCTGAACTCGTTCCGGCGCCAGATACAGATGGTTTTCCAGGATCCGTTTTCGTCGCTGAACCCTCGAATGCGCATTCTGGATATCGTTGCTGAACCCATACGCTTCCATAAACTGGCCAGCACCGAGGCGCTGACCCGCAAGATCGTCAGCGGCCTGCTCGATTATGTGGGCCTGGGCGACCAGGCGCTGATGCGCTTTCCGCACGAGTTCTCCGGCGGACAGCGCCAGCGCATCTGTATCGCGCGCGCCCTGGCGACGCGGCCGCGTTTCCTTATTTGCGACGAGCCCACCTCGGCGCTGGACGTATCGATACAGGCGCAAATCCTCAACCTGCTGAAAGATCTGCAAGAAAGCCTGGGATTGACCATTCTGTTCATCAGCCACGATCTGCCTGTCATCCGGCAGATGTGCGACCGCGTCGGCGTGATGCGCCATGGCGAGCTGCTGGAAGTCGCCGAGACCGAAACCTTGTTCTCCGACCCTCGGCACGACTATACGAAACACTTGCTTTCATTGATGCCGGGCCTGGATTTTCTGTCGCGCGAAGGCCTGGATGTCGAAGAGGCACCCGCGGCGCAAGCCATGTAATCCACGCCTTCTTCACAATTATTTAACGTCTGGATACCAAAATAGATCTGCCGCGCTGGACTCGGAATCCCGCCGTCTCTATGATAAGCGGCAGGCAGTAGCCTCACTGTCCAACCCTGTTCTCCACTTTCAAGAAAAAGGACCGCCATGGGTATTATCAGCATGATCATCGTTGGCTTCATCGTCGGCTTGCTTGCCCGGGCCATTATGCCGGGCGATCAGAAGCTGGGCATTATCCTGACCATCATCCTGGGTATTATCGGTTCGGTCGTCGCTGGCTATCTGGGCGGTGCCCTGGGTTTCTACCAGCCCGGCGAAGGCGCCGGATGGATAGGCTCGATTATCGGCGCCATCATTGTCCTGTTCATATATGGCCTGATCGCCAAAAAGAGCTGAAGGAGCCTCCCCGTCCCTACCCGGGACAACGCTCCATCATTCAGGCGCCCGGCGGCTTCCGGGCGCCTTTTATTTTTAACGCAAGGCGAGCCGTCCGGGCGTCGGCACCGTAAATTGGCCGCGACCGATACAATAGGGCATATAGGCCAGTCGCCGCCTGGAGGCATCATGAACGACACCCGCTACCTGAACGCTTATTCGGCAAGCCGCTTCTGGAAGAAGCTGGGCCCCCGCGCCCAATCCATCGGTCGCGGCGCGCTCGAAAAGGCGCTGTATCTGTACTATGCCGTGCAAAACGAAAATACGCCGAAATGGGCCAAGCGCGTCATCTACGGTGCGCTGGGCTATTTCATTTTTCCGCTGGACGCCATTCCCGATCTCGCACCCCTCATAGGCTACACCGACGACCTAAGCGTCATGACCGCCGCACTGGCGACCGTAGCCTTCTACATTACGCCTGAAGTCAAGGCGCAGGCACGGCAAAAGCTCAGTGCCTGGTTCGACGACCCTGCTGCCCGCGCTTATACGGATGCCTGAGGCGCGCGCACTCCACAAAGCGCGAACACCTTCCTTGCGCGCCTACTGGATCGCGGAAACCCTGCGGCTGCGTGAAGCGCTATGGGGACCGCTGGAAGACGCCATGGAAGTCAGGCGCGCCCGCAGCGAAGGAACGGATTTCGAGCAGCGCGTGCTGGTGCGCGCCGGTTATCTGGCGCAGCGCGAAAAACTGGATCAGCTGGTTCAGCAGTGGATGCACGGCGCGCGCCTGGCCCTGACCGGCTTGTGCCTGGCCGCCTTGCTGGCTGGCGCCGGCGCGGCACTGGGCGCACTGGGCGATGGCAGCCGGCCGGTGAATCTATTGCTGGCGCTGGTGGCCCTGCTGGGCCTGAACTCCCTATCCTTTCTGTTCTGGCTGCTGAGCTTTGCGGCAAGAACACCCGCCAGCGGCACCTGGCTGGGGGAATGCTGGCTGTGGCTGACGCGCAAGCTGGCCCGCGGCCCCGACGCCGCCCTGCTGCCCCGGGCCCTGATGGAGATGCTGAGCCGCGGCAACGCCCTGCGGTGGCTGCTCGGAGCGGTCAGCCACGCCCTTTGGTCGATTGCCCTGGGCAGCCTGCTGCTGACCCTGCTGGGCGTCTTGTCGGCACGCCGCTACAGCTTCAACTGGGAGACCACGCTGCTTTCGCCCGACGCATTCGTCGCGATGACCACCGCGCTGGGCTGGCTGCCGGCGCGGTTGGGGTTCGCCATGCCGCCCGAGGCCATCATACGTGCCAGCGACGGACTGCAGCAGCTGCCGGGATCGGCCCAGGCCCTGTGGTCGAGCTGGCTGATCGCCTGCGTCGTGGTGTACGGGCTGCTGCCTCGCGTGGCCTGCCTGGTCCTTAGCCTGCTGGTCACGAAGGCCAGGCTGGACGCCATCAGGCTGGACCCGGGCCTGCCCGGCTATGCCGAGCTGCGCGACCGCCTTTCGCCCGCCAGCGAGAATGCCGGCATCGACTCGCCTCAAACACCACCCTTTCAGGCGCACATTCGCCAGGCGGAGCACAGCTACCCGCTCACGGGCCAACCGCTGCTGGTGGGCATCGAGCTTCCTCCCGACCAGCCATGGCCTCCCACGGACCTGCCCGGCACTGTGGCCGACCTGGGGATCGTGGACAGCCGCTCGCAGCGCAAGAAATTGCTGGACGAACTCCAGGCGCGGCCTCCGCAAAGAATGCTGATGGCCTGCGATGCCCAGCAGACGCCGGATCGGGGCGTGGTCGCCCTCCTGGCCGATCTGGCCGGGCTGGCGGGTCGCGGCCATGTGGCGCTGCTGGGCTTGGCCCCACTCGCCGCAATGCCCGGGACACGCGCCTCGATCTGGCAGGACAAGCTGCTGGCGGCCGGCTTCACGCCCGAGCAAATCCATACGGAGCTGGCCGCCGCGCTGGATTGGTTGGCCGGCACGCCGGCCGGGGGCGACGCGACAAGGAATACACATGCCGGATCATGAGCCGCCCTTGCGGCTGGCCGTGGTCGGCCATACCAATACCGGCAAGACGTCCCTGCTGCGCACGCTGACCCGCAACCCAGGCTTTGGCCAGGTCGATGACAGCCCGGGCACCACGCGTCACGTCGAAGGGGCGCGCCTGCTGGTGGATGGCGCCCCGGCCGTCGAGCTTTATGACACACCCGGCATGGAAGACGGCATTGCCCTGCTCGATTATCTGGATCAGCTTGCAGCGCCAGGCATGCGCGTGGATGGTCCCGAGCGCATACGCCGCTTTCTGGAAAGCCCCGAAAGCAGACGGCGCTTCGAACAGGAAGCCCGGGTTCTGCATAAGCTGCTTGAATGCGATGCGGGGCTTTATGTGGTCGACGTCCGCGACCCGGTACTGGGCAAGCACAAGGACGAACTGGCCATACTGGCCAGTTGCGGACATCCATTGCTGCCGGTATTGAACTTCACCCGCAACCCGGACCAGCGCCTGGCATCCTGGCGCGAAACTCTGGGGCGGCTTGGCCTGCATGCCATTGTCGAATTCGACACCATTGCCCCTGCGCTGGACGGCGAGGCGCAACTTTACGACAAGCTTGCCCTGTTGCTGGATAAGCATGCCGCGCCATTGCTGGCACTGAAAAGCGATGTGGCCCGGCAACGCGAAGATCGCCATGCCGACGCCTTGCGGCTGATTGCCGAGCTTCTGGTGGATGTCGCGGCGCTACGCGTCAGCAGCCAGCCGGACCATGACGCGCTGCAAACCGCCACCTTGACGCTGCGCCGGGCGATACGCCGGCGTGAAGCCGCCTGCGTCGCCGCGCTGCTCAAGCGCTACAACTTTCGCAGCCAGGACTTTCCGGCCCATACCCTGCCCCTGGAGGGCGAGCGCTGGGGTATGGATCTGTTCCACCCACAGGCACTGAAAGACGTCGGCATACAAGTAGGCAAGGGCATGGCGGCAGGCGCCATGGCCGGAGCAACCCTGGATGCATTCACCGCCGGCCTGAGCCTGGGCACCGCCACATTGCTGGGCGCCGCGGCGGGCGGCTTGTGGCAGGGCGCCGACAAGCTGGGCAAGCGCATGCTTGGAAGACTGAAGGGGTATCAGGAAATCAGCGTGGACGATGCGGTGCTGCGCCTGCTTGCCTTGCGCCAGCTGGCGCTGGCGCAAGCGCTGGAAGCGCGTGGGCATGCCGCGCAAAAGCCAATAGAGCTGGACGTCGATGCGGCGTCCCCATCAAGCCGATCGGAGCGTTGGCGCAGCGGAAAGCTGCCCGACGAACTGCTTGAGGCGCGCAGCCAGCCCGAATGGTCTACCTTGGCCGAAGGATACCGGGCCAGCCCCCGACGCAGCGATATCGTACTGTCGCTGGCACGCAAGCTGGCTTTCGAGTCAGGCGATATCGCGCGCTAAAGCAATACCGGCCCATCCGGCAGATCGTTGGCATGCTGCTCCCCCTGGGGCAAAGCAGCGCTGCGCGTACGAAGTATGGACTCGATATCGTCGATGGCGGCCAACAGGCCCGCCGCGTACCGCTTTTCCCGCAGGCTCTCCTGCAAGCGTCCGCATACCTGCTCCCAAAGGTCGTTGGGCGCGGCGATGCCGCGATCGGCAACGATGTGTATGCAATGCCTGTCCAGCGCCAGATAAAGCAGCACGCCGGTATTCAAGGGAGTGTCCCATACCCGCAGCCGGCCGAATACTTCGAGCGCCCGCTGGCGGCTATCCGGCTCATGCGCCGGGCTGACCGCTTCGATGGCCACCATAAGCTCGCCGGTATGGTCCAGCTCGCTTTCCCGGATACGCTCGGCAATTTGCGCAAGGACTTGCGGCGTAAAGTGCTTGCGGCGCAGCCAATGCCCCTCCAGACTGGCCCAGCCTGTCGCTTCCTTCCATTTGCCGGCGCGTCTTTGCACAGTTGCTTCCTTATGAGTTGAATCCGGTACGAGCCGGGTTATGGGCTACCAGCTACCCGAGGCGCCGCCGCCACCGCTGCCGCCGCCGCCCCCTCCGCCACCGCCCCCAAAACCGCCGCCGCCGCCAAAACCACCACCACCCCCGAAGCCGCCGCCGAAACCACCGCCCAGGCCTCCAAGGACTCCGCCACGGCGCGAGGCGCGTGCCGAACTGGATCGGCCTCCGGCGCCGAACTTGCGCCCTATGCGGCTAAGAATGAATGCCACGGCTGCGCCCAGCACACCCATCAATACGCTGCCGAACATCAGGAAGACGAACAGGCCCACCGCGAACGCCGCAAAGCCGCCCGGCATGAAAAAACTCATGATCGCCAGGGGCAGCAGCATAATGACGGGCGAGTCTTCGTCCGCCTCCGCGGCGACAGCGGCCGACGGCTCGGGCAGCGATTCGCCATTCACCAGCGCGACCAGGCTATCGACGCCCGCCACGATGCCGCCGGCATAATCGCCCTGCTTGAATCGGGGAGTGATCTGTTCCCGGATGATGCGTCCGGCCAGCAGATCGGGAACGGCGCCTTCCAGCCCATAGCCGACTTCGATCCGCAAGCGGCGGTCGTCCTTGGCCACCACCAGAAGAATGCCGTCGTCGACCTTGGCGCGGCCTATGCGCCATTGGTCGAAAACACGCCGCGCATAGTCTTCGATGGTGTCGTCGCCGGTGCTGGGGACCACCAGGACGGCTATCTGAGACCCCTTGCGCTTTTCCAGATCGGCCAGCACGGTATTCAGATGAGTCCGGGTATTGGAATCGAGCGTACCGGTCTGATCGGTGACCCAGCCGCTGATTGCCGGCACGGGCGCCTGCGCGGCCGTCACGGGGGAAACAAACCCCATAAAAAGCAGCAGCAAGAAAAGCGGCATGCGCCGCAACATGGCAATCATTCAGCCTCCTTGGGCATGTCGGCGCCGGCGGGAGCCGGCCTTACGATTTGCCCGGCTCGGGCAAGGTGAATTTGACCTCGGGATCCCGGGTGATTTCATCTTGCTTGGAAACGCCATAGTTCTCGATCGTCCGGTAACCGAAGATCTTGGCGGTGATCAGTGTGGGGAACTGGCGCACGATCAGGTTGTATTCCTGCACGGCCTGGACGTAGCGCCGGCGCTCGGTGGCAATACGGTTTTCAGTGCCTTCCAACTGGGTCATCAGGTCGCGGAACAGGCCGTCGCTTTTCAGTTGCGGATAGTTTTCCGACACGGCGATCAGGCGCGACAAGGCGGAAGACAGCTGGCTCTGGGCCTGATTGAAGCGCGCCATCACTTCGGGATTTTCCAGGTCCTGGGCGGTGATTTGTATGCTGCCTACCTTGGAGCGGGCCTCGGTCACCTGGGTCAGGACCGCGCGCTCGTTGACCATATAGGCATTGACTGAATTGACCAGCTTGGGCACCAGCTCGGCCCGGCGCTCGTACTGGTTCAGGGTTTGCGACCAGGCCGTCTTGACCTGTTCGTCCAGACGCTGGATGTCGTTATAGCCGCAGCCGGCCAGCAACACCGACAGGCAGGGCAACAACACAAGCAAAAATAATCGTTTCATTGGCGCGAGTCCGGGAAAGGTGATGAACGAATTACAACAGCTTGGCGCCGCCTTGCCAATATGCCTGAAAATCCTTTCCCCCACATAACGGCCAACTGCGCTACAATAGCAAGTTGCGTGCCGTACCAATCAGCACGCTGTCTGCAAGCCATTCTGGCCTTGCCTTTGGCTTTTTCGCCATCAACTTCTTTTATCGTCTGCCTAGATTGGTATCTCTCAACTCGAGCGATAGGCTGTCGCTGGAGTTATTTCTTGACTACCCAAACACCCTTTGCCGCCCTTGGGCTGGCAGAACCCCTTTTGCGTGCCGTTGCCGACACTGGCTATGAGCACCCCACGCCTATTCAGGCGCAAGCCATACCGCAAGTCATCAAGGGCGGCGACCTGCTGGCCGCCGCGCAAACCGGCACCGGCAAGACAGCCGGCTTTACGCTGCCCATCCTGCACCGCTTGCTGCAAAACCCGGTTCAAGGCCGCAAGCCCGGCCAGCCGCGCGTACTTATCCTGACCCCCACGCGCGAACTGACCGCCCAGGTCGAGGAATCCGTGCGCACCTACGGCCAGCACACTTCGGTGCGCTCCATGGTGATGTTCGGCGGGGTCAATATCAACCCGCAAATCAGCGCCTTGCGCAAACCGCTGGACATCCTGGTCGCAACCCCCGGCCGCCTGCTGGATCATGCGCAGCAAAAAACCGTGGATCTTTCGGGCGTGGAAATCCTGGTCCTGGACGAAGCCGACCGCATGCTGGACATGGGCTTCATCCGCGACATCCGGCGCATTCTGGCGCTGTTGCCCAAGAAGCGCCAGAACCTGCTGTTCTCGGCCACGTTCTCGGATGAAATCCGCGAACTGTCCAAAGGCGTGCTGACCGACCCCATCGAAATTTCGGTGGCCCGGCGCAATACCGCCTCGGAACTCGTCGCCCAAAGCATGGTGATGACCGAACAAGCGCACAAGCGCGATCTGCTCAGCTACATCATCCGTGAAAGCGGATGGCATCAGGTGCTGGTATTCACCCGCACCAAGCACGGCGCGAACCGTTTGGCCGAAAAACTGGTCAAGGATGGCTTGGCCGCCGCCGCCATTCATGGCAACAAAAGCCAGGCCGCGCGCACGCGCGCTTTGGCGGGCTTCAAGGATGGCAAGGTCGCCGTGCTGGTCGCCACCGACATCGCGGCCCGCGGCATCGATATCGACCATCTGCCCCACGTGGTGAATTTCGAACTGCCCAATGTGCCCGAAGATTATGTGCACCGTATCGGCCGCACGGGCCGCGCCGGCAGCACCGGATCGGCAATGTCGCTGGTCGACAGGTCGGAAATCAAGCTCCTGAGCGCCATCGAGAAGCTGATCAAGCGCCCCATTGAACGCACCACCATCAATGGCTGGTCGCCCGACATGGTCAAGGCCGAGCCGGCACATGCCCGGGACAATGACGATGACGACCGCCCGCCGCGCCGCAACAACGCGCCTCGCAAGAGCGCCGGCGGAAGGCCGGCCCCCAAAGCCGGCGGCCGCCCAGGCGAGCCGCGCCGCGCAAGCAATGGCGGCCGCAAGCCCGCCACGGGCAACGCCGCTTCGGGCCAGCCGCGCCAGCAAGGCAATCCGGGGCGCGGCAATGGCAGCCAGCGCGTCGCATTGCTGGGCAAATAAAGCGTATTATTCGGCCACAATCCACCATCGCCGATCATCATGTCCCTTTCCACCTGGCTAGCCTTCTTTGCCGCTTCCTGGGCGATTTCCTTCTCGCCCGGGCCCGGCGCCATTTCGGCCATGGCCTCGGGACTGAAGTACGGCTTCAGGCGCGGATACTGGACCACGGTGGGACTGATACTGGGAATACTGATCCAGTTCGTGGTCGTCGCCGTGGGACTGGGCGCCTTGCTGGCCGCTTCGGAGATGGCCTTCGGCATCGTCAAATGGCTGGGAGTGCTCTACCTGATCTATCTGGGCTGGAAGCAGTTCCGCACCGACGCGGCGCCGGTCGCGGTAGAGGCCGGCGAGCCGGCCCCTTTCAAGGCGCGCGAACTGATTGCGCGCGGCTGCCTCATCAACATCACCAACCCGAAAGGCACGGTGTTCCTGCTGGCGGTGGTGCCCCAGTTCCTGAATCTGGCGCAACCGCTGCCGCTGCAGTACGCAACCATCGCCGCCACCCTGTGCTTTACCGATCTGGTGGCCATGGGCTGCTATACCACCCTGGCCTCGCGCATACTGAAGCTGCTGCGCAGCCCGCGCCATATCCGCTGGCTCAATCGCACATTCGGCGCCATGTTCATCCTGGCGGGCACTGTGCTGGCCTCGTTCAGCCAACATAAGTAAAACCCCGCTCGGGAAGCCAGGCGGCTTCGAGAGCGACACACGCTAAAATCACGTCATGAGCATTACCCAAGAAGTCGCGCGGCGACGCACATTTGCCATTGTTTCCCACCCCGATGCGGGCAAGACCACCCTGACGGAAAAGCTCCTGCTTTTCGCAGGCGCGATCCAGATCGCCGGCAGCGTAAAAGCCCGCAAGGCCAGCCGCCATGCCTCGTCCGACTGGATGGAAATCGAAAAGCAGCGGGGCATTTCAGTGGCCTCGTCGGTCATGCAGATGGAGTATCGCGACTGCGTGATCAACCTGCTCGACACCCCGGGGCACCAGGACTTCTCGGAAGACACCTATCGCGTCCTGACCGCCGTGGACGCGGCGCTGATGGTCATCGATGCCGCGAATGGGGTTGAACCGCAGACCATACGGTTGCTGCAGGTTTGCCGCGCACGCAACACACCCATCATCACCTTCATCAACAAGCTGGACCGCGAGGTGCAGGAGCCGCTCAACCTGTTGTCGGAGATCGAATCGCACTTGGGGATGGATGCCGTGCCGTTTTCATGGCCAGTGGGCATGGGGCGCTCATTCGGCGGCGTCTTCGACATACGCCGGAACCGCATGCGGGTCTTCCGGGCCGGACAGGAAAGACGCGGCGATCAGGACGAACTGATCGACGGCCTGGACAACCCGGCCATCGCCCAGCGCTTCGGCGATGCCTTTGAGAAGGCCAACGAGGAAATCGAGCTGATCAACGCCGCCGCACCGGAATTCGATCATGCGGCCTTCCTGGCCGGCAAGCAGACTCCTGTGTTTTTCGGATCGGCCATCAATAATTTCGGCGTTCAGGAAGTGCTGGACGCCCTGGTGGACCTGGCGCCCAAGCCTGGCTCGCGCACTGCGCTGCAACGCGAAGTGCAGCCCGATGAAGCCAAGTTCAGCGGCGTGGTGTTCAAGGTGCAGGCCAATATGGACCCTGCTCACCGCGACCGCGTGGCCTTCGTGCGTGTCAGCTCCGGACGCTTCGAGCGGGGCATGCGCCTGAAAGTGGCGCGCACCGGCAAAGAGATGCGGCCCAACAACGTCGTGTCCTTCCTGTCGCAGCGCCGCGAACTGCTGGACGAAGCCTATGCGGGCGACGTCATTGGCATTCCAAATCACGGCGTTCTGCAATTGGGCGACGTGCTGACCGAAGGCGAAACGCTGCAATTCACCGGCCTGCCTTTCTTTGCCCCCGAACTGTTCCAGGCGGTCGAGGTCAAAGACCCATTGCGCACCAAGCAGCTGCGTATCGGCCTTACCCAATTGGGCGAGGAAGGCGCCATCCAGGTGTTCCGCCCCGAGGCGGCTGGCGGCGCGCTTTTGCTGGGCGCCGTGGGCCAATTGCAATTCGAAGTGGTCGCCCACAGGCTCAAGACCGAGTACGGCGCCGATGCGCGCATGATGCCTTCGCGTTACAACATGGCACGTTGGTTTACAGCCGAGGACCCCAAAATCTTGCGAAAATTCATGAACGCCAATGCCGCGAACATCGCCTATGATGTCGTCGATGCCGCTGCATTCCTGGCAAGTTCGCCAGCGCAATTGCGCGTGGCGCAAGAGCTGTATCCCGGTATTGAATTTCACGCCATGCGCGAACACGGAGGCCAGGTTTTTGGGCAGAATACATAAAGGGCGCCGCAGTCCGCCGTTTTTTGCCGCGAATCCCAGCATATATACTGGGCATCCTTTTCCAGACAGAAGGTAAACATGTCCTGGCGATTCATCTTTGCAATATTAGTCTTGGCGGCAGGCGCCTCCGCCTGGGGAGGCCTGCGCCTGGGCGACTGGCTGGTGGCCCACGGCCCGGTGGCGCCCGTCCCTCCTGAGCGCCCTGAGCTTTCCACAGTACCCGTGCTGGACGCCAATGGCTTGCCCTACGTGGCTCAGCCACCCCAGCCGCTCCTGAACGGGCAGCAAGGCGTGCCGGACGCGCCCACGGCCATTGCATGGCAAATACCGGAAACGTCCCTGGACGAGACCACATCCAATCCGGCCATCCCGGTGGCGACCACACCCATCACCATGGACGAGGCCCAGCTTATCGCCCAGGCGAACAATAGCGCGCCCGGCTTGCAAGGCATTGCCGATGTGGGCAGCCTGGGCCTGGGCGCATCGGCCTCCAGCGGTCAGAAAGCTCCCCTGCAACCCATAGAGGTCGCGCCTCCCCCGCCTCCGCCCCCCGTGGCGGCCGCCGGAAACAACCAGGCCTGGCAAGCCAGCTTGCGTCAAGACCTTCAGGCTTGCAGCGCCCAAGGGTTTTTCGATCGGCCCAGTTGCGCCTGGACGGCGCGCAACAAATACTGCGAGCCCAACAACGCCTGGGGTCGCGTGCGCGACTGCCCCGCCAAGTCGTTTTAACTCCGACATCGGCAAGCTCCGGCTTGCACAGGCCAAAAAACAACCCCCCGCTGTATGTAGGCAGCGAGGGGTTGTTTGTTCTACGGGATGAACCCGCTTGCGTTGCCGGCAAGCACAAGCCGGGGCGGGGTACTACGGTTCTTCTTACTCCAGCTCGCCCATCTGGGATTGCAGGTAATTCTGCAAACCGACCTTGCCGACAAGCTCCATTTGGGTTTCCAGCCAGTCGATGTGTTCTTCGGTATCGTTCAGTATGTCCTGGAACAGATCGCGCGATACGAAGTCCCGCACCGACTCGCAGTAGGCCATGGCTTCCTTCACCGTCGCCTGCGCGGCCGATTCCAGCTTGTGATCACAGGACAGGATTTCGGGAACGTCCTCGCCTATCATCAGCTTGTGCAGGTCCTGAAGATTGGGCAGACCATCGAGCATGAAAATGCGCTCGATCAGGCGGTCGGCATGCTTCATCTCGCCAATGGATTCTTCGTATTCGTGCTTGCCGAGTTTGTCGAAACCCCAATGGTTCAACATCCGAGCGTGCAGAAAGTATTGATTGATGGCGGTCAGCTCGTTCTTGAGCTGCGCGTTCAGATGCTTGATAACTGTGGTGTCGCCTTTCATGGCCGTGCTCCTGAAACTAAGGGATGGGTCGATAAGCCATCGACGCCGCTCTGGGGGCGTCAGGGCAAGTCTTGCTCGACCATAAGGCTACCACGCCAATACGCCTTTTTCAGCCGCCAGGGCCCGCGTCAGGAGACAGCGGCAGCGGACCGCGGAGCCCTTGCCTGAGAACAGGAATGAATTGATTTATTAATACTGTTCCAGCGCAAAAGGCCGCACACGCAGCAGGAACGACGCGCCAAAAGAAAAATAGACGCTTTTCAGGAAGAGAATGGGAGGGATTGGAAGGCATTTTCCATGACGGAATACCTGATCAGCCGGGAGCCGGCTATTTTGTTACAGAATGAATCAAGCGCGGCGAACCGCGACTTCCACCATGACGGCGCGAACCGAAAGCTCAGAGTCGTTGGCGGCTTCCGTAACCAAGGTACCTGCTTCATGCTGTGTCGAAGCCTGACCGGCATAGCGGCCACCCGGCAGGTACTCTGCCGCCGTCTCGGCGCAACAGCCGCAACACGCCGCCACACCCAATTGCCCTTGGAGATCGGACAAGGTGTTGGCACCCTCGGCTACAGCCGCCTGAACCTGCCGTTCAGTGATGGCGTTACAGATACAAATGAACATGAGAATAATTATCATCCAATATAATTAAAAAATCAAATCATTTGGATGATCCAGCCTGAAGGCCAGCGGTCTTTTGTTCCATCTTGGCAACGCGGCGCAAAGCGTCGCGAGTCAGCGCTTATCCAAGGCTGCCCGCGCTTTACGAAGAATGGCGGGCTCTATGCCGGCCGCCTCGCGATATTTGGCCACGGTGCGCCGGGCGATCACCACGCCCCGCTCGGCCAGACGCAGCGCAATCTGACTGTCGGACAGCGGCTTCACGCCCGATTCCTCGGCGACCAGTTTCAGAATCAGCGAACGCACGGCGGTCGCCGAGGTCGACTCGCCGCCGTCGGTCTGCAATGCCACCCCGAAGAAACCTTTGAGTTCGATGACGCCCCAAGGGGTTTGGGCATACTTCTGCTTGGTCGCGCGCGATACCGTGGATTCGTGAAGCTCCAGTTCCTGGGCGATATCGCGCAGCAACAAAGGCCGCATGCCTCCGACGCCGTGTTCAAAAAACTCCTGTTGCTTGTCCACAATGGCCTGAGCCACCCGCAGGACCGTTACGAAACGCTGGCTGACGCTCTTGAGCAAGCCATGCGCCTGCTGAAGCTGGTCCTGCATGGCGGGCGCCGCAAGCGCTTTGCCCAGCAAATCCTCATACATGGAGTTGATCCGCAAGCGCGGCATGATCGTCGGATTGATCCTGGCGACCCATCGCTTGCCGACCTTGCGCACCAGCACGTCGGGCGTAATATAGTCGGCCGTCGAACTGGCCCAATCGCGAGCCGGCTTGGGTTCGAGCTGCAGCAAGAGTGCGTGCGCAGCCCGCAAGACAGCCTGATCGCAAGACAGCGCATCGCGCAGCTTGATCAGATTGCCGGTAGCCAGCAAGCCCAGATGATGGCGGGCGATTTCGCGCGCGCATTCCAGCGCTTCAGGCGCCAACATCGTATCCGAGGCCGCCTTAAGGTATTCCAGCTGCAAGCAGAGGCATTCGCTGAGGGATCTTGCCCCCACGCCGGGCGGGTCAAAGGATTGCAGCAGGCGCAGGGCGGCGTGCAGCTCGTCCGGCTCGACAATCAATTCCCTCGGCAGGCAGGCAAGCACCTCATCGAGCGATGTCGGCAGATAGCCGTTTTCGTCCAGCTCCTGGATCAGCAAAGTGATCAGGGCGCAATCGCGCGGCGCGGCACGCGTCAGGCGCAACTGGTCCAGAAGGTGGTCCTGCAGGGTCTCGGCCAGGGCGGTCTCGGGGCGGGTGGGCTCGTCGTCAGAGCCGCCGCTGGCCCGGCCGGGCATGCCCGGCGTCATCCAGCGATCTTCCTGCGCCTGCTCTTCATCGGCTACCGTATCGCGCCCATCGGTGTCATACTCTTCCTCGCGTTCGAGCAAGGGATTGTCCAGCAAGGCTTGCGCCACCTCCAGCTCCAGCTCGTGCGCCGACAACTGCAGGAATCGTATCGATTGCTGCAGTTGCGGGGTCAGCGCCAATTGCTGGTGCTGACGAAGTTCCAAGGACTGACGCGATTGCATAGTTAAAATACTTTTATGAAACCAAATACCCTGCAAGAACAGCCTACACCCACTCGCCAGGACCGTACCCTGCTACGCAACACCTTGCTGAGGCTTACCGCCACGCAAAAAATCGTATGCGCGGTGGTCGTCGCGGTAGTTGCCCTGATCTGGTACGACCTGCTCAATCGCCTGGTGGCGTTCGGCCGCGGCATCGACTATGAAGGCCTGCACGCACTGGGCGTCCAGGCCGTGGCGCTACTGAAACAGTACAACCCTTTTTTCTGGTGGGCGGTCGTAGCGCTTTGCACGCTTATTATTGCCTATTTTCTATATGGTTTTGTACAAGGCGCCTTACGCCGGGTCCGCGCCAAAATGGTGGACGAGCAAACCATACAAATGCTGGCCTCGAAATTGTCCGAACCGGCCCTGGAAGTCCTGCGCTGGTCCTGGCAGGATCGCCGCGAGCCGATCACCGTGGGCGATTTACAACGCGCCGCCGCCGAATTGAGCAGCGGCCGGGCCGCAAAAATCGCTCTGGCGCGGCGCCAGGCCGCCCTGCTCCAGGGGTCGCAAGCCGATGCCGGCGCGCAATAAAACTTGCCAAGATTCCAAGAATATGGTTGACTATCGTCATGCAGCCCAAACACGCATCCCTCGTTAATGCCCACGCCAGCAGTCATGCTGCGGGTGGCGCATTGCGTGTTCCGCGCAGTCCCCTGCGCGCCCGCCTGCTGTCCTTGCCGACCCTATCGCTACTGCTACCGATCGGTTGCCGGGCCTAGCGTCGCGTGGCAGTTCGGCAGCCTGTTTTCAGCCACACCCCCCATCCAACACCGTCATTGAATACCAAAGAGCCACTCTTTTGGCTCCGGTGATTGCGACCAGCCTATTCCGTTATACAAAGGTGTACCCATGATTTCCAATCCGTCCGACAAATACCGTCCGTTCGTCCCTTTCGTACGCGATTTTTCCGAGCGCACGTGGCCCAGCAAACGCATTACGCATCCGCCCATCTGGATGAGCACCGACCTGCGCGACGGCAACCAGTCCCTGATCGAACCCATGAGCGTTGAACGCAAGCTGCGTTTTTTCGAGCAACTGGTCAAGATCGGTTTCAAGGAAATCGAAGTCGGTTTTCCATCGGCTTCGCAAACCGACTTCGATTTCGTGCGCAAACTGGTCGATGAAAAACGCATACCCGAAGACGTCACCATCATTGTGCTGACGCAGTCGCGCGAAGACTTGATCCAGCGCACGGTGGAATCGGCCGCTGGCGCCAAGAAAGCCATCGTCCACCTGTATAACGCCTGCGCCCCGGCCTTCCGAAAGATTGTCTTCAACATGAGCAAGGACGAAGTCAAGGAAATCGCCCTGGGCGGTACGCGCCTGGTCAAGAAACTGACCGGCCAGCACCCCGAAACCTCCTGGCGCTATGAGTATTCCCCCGAGGTTTTCAGCACCACCGAGCCCGAGTTCGCCCTGGACGTGTGCAACGCCGTGACCGAAGCCTGGCAGCCTACGCCGGACTCGAAGATCATCTTCAACCTGCCGGCCACGATCGAGGCGACGACGCCCAATATGTACGCCGACCAGATCGAATGGATGCACAACAACCTGAAGCAGCGCGACAGCATCGTGCTGAGCGTGCACCCGCACAACGACAGGGGCACGGCGGTGGCGGCGGCCGAACTTGCCGTCATGGCCGGCGCCGACCGCATTGAGGGCTGCCTGTTCGGCAATGGCGAGCGCACCGGAAACGTCGACCTGGTCACTTTGGCCCTGAATCTGTATACGCAGGGCATACATCCCGGACTGGATTTTTCGGATATCGATGAAGTCCGTCGTTGCGTCGAATACTGCAATCAGTTGCCGGTGCATCCACGCCATCCCTATGCGGGGGATCTGGTCTTTACCGCCTTCTCGGGTTCGCACCAGGATGCCATCAAGAAGGGCTTCGCCCGTCAGGAAGCCGATGCGCCATGGGAAGTGCCTTATCTGCCTATTGACCCGGCCGACCTGGGTCGCAGCTACGATGCGGTTATCCGCGTCAACAGCCAGTCGGGCAAGGGCGGCGTCTCGTACCTGCTGGAACAGGAGCACGGCCTGGTGTTGCCGCGCCGCCTGCAGATCGAGTTCAGCCGCGCGATTCAGCGCGTCACGGACGAGACGGGCGCGGAAGTGACAGCCACCAAGGTGTACGATATTTTCTCCAGCGAGTACCTGGATGTCGAGCAAACCTGGAAGCTGATACGCCACCGGATCACGGGCGATCCCAAGGCGGGCAGCGGCAATCAGTTCGTGATCGAAGCGGAGGTCGAGGAAAACGGCCAGGTGCGAAACCTGGTCGGCCGCGGAGACGGCGCGATTTCGGCATTCGTGAATGCGCTGGACAGCGATGTGAAGATCATGGACTACCACGAGCATGCGATCGGTACGGGCACGGACACGCGAGCCGCCTGCTATGTTGAGCTGCGGGTGGGCGAGTCATCGACGGGCTTCGGGGTGGGTATCCATGGAGACATTGTTACCGCTTCGTTCCTAGCCATTCTTAGCGCGGTGAACCGCCATGCTGTGGCGCAGAAGGCGGAAGCCATGGCGGCCTGATCGCATCAAAGCTGATTCATGTTTTTCAAGCGTCCGGGCTAGAAGCCTGGGCGCTTTTTTGTTTGGTTTGCGGCTTTGGGGGTCGGGCCTTTCCATGTTTCTTAAGAGGCGCGGCTGGGAAGCGGGCCGCCACATACATCCCCGGTTTTCCTAGAGCTTCCTCGCATGCATGCATGCAGGTCAATCGTCGCAAGCACTTAAATCGTTTGTCTTGTTTGCCGCTTCGGCCTAGATTGTTATTTTGACAACAATATATCTGGGAGCCGGAGCAGACATGCAAACCCAAACCTCTGAAGATCTCGGCGTTCAAGCACACGACACGCGGTATTTTCGTCCCCGTCGCTTGGGCCATGTGAATCTTATCGTCGACAGCACTGAAGAGTCCATGCGTTTCTATAATGCGGTGATCGGCTTTGAGGAGGCCTATCGCGTCGTGGCCATCAAGGGAGGCTTCCTGAGCAATGGCAATACGCATCACGATGTCGGCATGATAGAAGCCTCCGGCCCGGCGGGCCGGGGACGTAAGCCCGGCCTTAACCATCTGGCTTTCGAGCTGGAGACGGAAGTCGACCTTGTGAACGGCTACAAGCTCGCCCTCGACGACGGCATGATTTTTCAGCGCACGCTGGATCACGACATTGCGCATTCGGCCTATGCCGCAGACCCCGACGGCAATTCCTGCGAGCTGTATGCGGATGTCATCCGCGACTGGCGCAACGCGCGGACAGGCTCCGTCACCAAGCCGAAGCCGGAGTGGTGGCCCGGACTGACAGAACCTTCCGCCGAGCGCAATTACGATCCCTGCCCCCGGATCCAGCGGGTGGATGACGCCGTCTTCCATCCGCTGCGGACCAAACATGCCACGTTGATTGTCCAGGACATCGATGCGTCGATTGCCTTCTACACGAATAACATCGGCCTTGATTTGATCGCCCGGCATGACAGCGGCGCTTATGCCTTGCTGGGGGGCTCCTGCGGCGAACGCAATGTCGCGCTGATGCAGGCACAATCGGACACGGCGCCGGGGCTGCATCATGTGGGCATGGAGCTCGCCGATGAAGCAGAGCTGGACGCATCGCTGTCGCGCTTGCGTGCCGAGAAGAAGATCGAGCACTTCGTCATTGACCATGCCGTCAGGCGCGCTGTCTTCCTGAAGGACCCCGACGGGTTACTGCTGCAATTGTTCGTCGATCGCACGGCCACAAATGAAGACTGGGGCCGTCTTGATCCGCAACTCGCGCTTTGGCTACTTTAAGGACGAGCATGATCGGCATCAACGCAGCACGGCAATTTATCGACATCCTGGGCATCCGCACGGCCTACTATGAAAGCAATCCGGACGGCTCATCGTCCTCTACGGTTGTATTGTTCCATGGCGGCGCCCCGGGCGCGTGCTCTGATCTGAATTGGTTTCGCAATTTTGATGCCTTGGTCATGGCGGGGCATCGCGTGGTCGCGTTCGATCAGCCCGGGTATGGCTTTAGCGATGCACCGGACGACCATACGATCGAGTTCCGATACCGCCATGCGGTCGCCTTCCTAAAGACGCTGGGCCTGGCGTCGGCACATCTGGTGGGCAACTCCATTGGCGGCCTGCTCTGCACCTTGATCGCGCTACGCGAGGACAGCGCGCATCTGGCAAGGTCGCTGGTACTGGCGGCCCCTTTTCCGTTTTTCGATGTTCCGGATACGGCCGTCGAGAAGCTCGCCACCCATCGCTCGCGCCTGGGCTCTATTGAACCCACTTTTGAAAGCATACGTCAGCTTTGCCTCAATACCTTCAGCCAGCCGGAAGCGCTGACGGACGATATCGTGAACCTGCGCCTGTCAATGCTGCAGGGTGATCGCTGGGCAGCCTATAAGGCACGCAGCGCAGTATCGCGGGAATTCAACCGCGAAGACGTGCGCAGCGCAATAATAGGCTCGCCAACGCTGATGGTGTGGGGCCTGAATGATCGCAGCCTGCCTTGCGACATCGGCCTGCAGGCACTGCATCATTTCAACGATGCCCAGTTCATGTTCCTGCCGCGTTGCGGCCATTGGCCGCAAACCGAGCAATCCACGATATTCAATCGCAATACGATCGGCTTTCTGGACGAACAATCCCGCTGATGGCAGCACGGACAGCTGGCCGCCAGTCCGTGCTCATCAACAACTTGTGCGCTTAAAGATCGATGACCAGCCGACCGCCTCGGGCACGCGAACAGCAAGGCAGAAATACATTATTAGCGGCTCGTTCGGCTTCCGACAGGTACATATCACGATGCTCGGGCACGCCTTCCAACACGGTGGTCATGCACGTTCCGCAAATGCCCTGCTCGCAGGAGGTTTCTATTTCGACACCGTGCCGCTCAAGCGCCTCGACCACCGACTCGTCGGATCGCACCTGGATGACCTTGCCTGACTTGGCAAGAACGACCTCAAACCCGGTATCGCCCTCGACGATCGACGAGACAGCGGTGAAATGTTCGACATGGACCTGTGCGCCAGGAAAACCGGCCTTCCCGGCTTGGCCAGCAACCGCTGCAATGAACCCAGCCGGCCCGCAAACGTATAGATGCGTGTCCATGGGCGCTGCCGCGAGTACGGCATCGGCGTCAAACCGTTGCTGCACCGGGCCATCGTCCACATGGACATGCACCCGATCGGCGAACGTTGCGTGTTTGAGCCGTTCGACGAACGCCATGCGCTCCAGGTTGCGGCCGCAATAATGCAGTGCGAAATCCGCCCCCTCTTGCGCCAGCACTTCCGCCATGGCCAATATCGGCGTAATGCCTATGCCGCCGGCAAACAGCAGATAGCGGCTTCCCGCGCTGTCCAGCGCAAAGAGGTTGCGAGGCGCACTGATTGTAAGCCGGTCTCCTTCGCGAATCCGCTCATGCATGGCCAGCGAACCGCCTCGCGACTCCGGCTCTTTGAGTACACCGATGAGGTATCGATGGCGTTCGGCAGGGTTGTTGCACAAGGAATACTGACGGCACAGGCCATTGCCCAGGTTTACATCAATGTGCGCCCCCGCGGTAAAGCGCGGCAATATATCGCCCGTTGCGCTAACCAATTCAAACGTGCATATGCCCGCTGCCTCTTTGGCTTTCTGCGCAACAATAACTTCCAGCGTTTCGGGCATCTTCGTGATTCAACCTATGCTGCGTCGGCTCAAGACGCTGCAGCGGCATCAAGAGAAGAGAGAAAAACCTTGAGATCACCGATGTCGGCAACAAGGTCTACCGGCTGCGCGGAGTATACCGAACCGTCCTTCACGAGCTCCCGAAATTTTTGCAGAGATTCCGGGCTGGAAAGGACGTCCAGTATCTTGCGCCGCGCAGCCACTATGGCGAGATCCGCGCTGACGAGTTTCTCTTGTGAGCGATCGGTAATGCGGCCCATCCCTTCCTGCATGGCGCGATCCTGATCGTTCACGCCATGGATGCCGGTCGTGGGGACACCGCGCTGCGCGGCGCGATCCACGAGGTAATCGTTGCGCCTGGTACGTAGCGGCTGCCACGTGTCGATGATCGATCCATTATTCAGATGCACCGGCTGGTAGTTATACTCCGGCGGAAACGAAACGCCCTTGTCGACGAACTCGTGGAAGGCGGGTGGAAGCTCGCCTTCCATCACATAACTGAAGTCCCAACAGTAGGTGTTTTCGTCGTCGATGGGTACCCAGGCCCTACCGCCGATGGGCCAGGCGGCGCTTGGGATGACCGAGAACATGGGCGCCATCCATTGCGTGACGCGCCAGTAGTAGCGCTCTTGCGCAATGCGGCGCGCAATGGACATGAAGCCGATCGGCGTATGTTCGATATTAAGCGACGGGCGCGGATCGGAGTAGGTGTATCGGCGATGAACGCGGTCCGAGCTGACGCCTTGCTCAGACTTATGCAAGGTCGAGACATGAGAGCTGTCGATTTCGCCCTCGGCCCCTTGAACCCAGTTGGTTTCCTGCAGCCACACAGTGGCCAACCGCTGTGCGGCGGGCAGATTCATCCAGGGGAACTGGGGTAGCGCGGGAGCCTCGTCGTCACCCATATATACCCAGACGATGTCCGCCTTTTCGATAACGCGATAGGCCTTAAGCTGCATTTTCTTGCAGACATTGGGCGATGCTTCGCTGGGCATCTCGAGGCACTGTCCATTGGCGCCATACAGCCATCCATGATAAGAGCAGCGGATACCCTGGTCTTCGACCTTTCCGAAAAAGAGCGGAGCGCCTCGATGCAGGCAATTGGCCTGCACGATGCCCACCAGCCCCGAGCCATCCCGAAATGCAATGAGGTCTTCACCTAGCAGCCTCAGCCGTACAGGAGAGGGATGCTCGCCGGACAGCTGGCATGACCGCAGGGCGGGAAGCCATATCGATCTGAACATCTGATTACCGGGCGTACCCTTCCCCACTCGGCACAACAGCTCGTTATTCTCTTTGGTCAGCACAACTTTCTCCTTTACTTTCCTGCAACGCCCGCGACGACGTCCATGATGCGCAATCTTGCCTCGTCCGTTAATTTGAGCTCTTCCGGCGTCTTGACCTCGACCACCTTCACATCGGACCGCAGCGACTGGATCTTCTTCGTTGTCAATGAGTCTTCATTGGAATACAGCGACAAGAACTCCGTTTGTTCTTGCAGCTCAGCGCCTTCAGTCACCAGCCAAGCTAGAAACAGCTTGCCAAGATTGGGCTGCGGCGCGCCCTTGAGCATAAAGTCAAACAATGGACCCACCGGCATAATGTCCAGAGGCACCCAGTCAATCGGAGCACCCTTGCGCTGTTGGGCTTCAGCCAATGCGGTGTATCCAGAAACGCCGACCGCGACCTCGCCATTGGAAATCGCACCCACCACGGCAGGAGGCCCCGGCTTGAAGCGCGGCTGGTTGGCCACAAGGCGTTTGGTCAGATCGACGATTCCATCGATGCCGGTATCGATGGCCAGGATATCGAGCGGCGGCGGCGTATTGTTGGCCATCGCAAAGCGACCACGCCACTTTTCCTGCGTCAGTTCTTCTATGCTGTTGGGAACGTCCTCGCGCTTGACCAGAGTCTTGTTATAGACCATAACGTACTGTACGTCCCACTGTCGCAGCATGCGGTTGCGGTACCCCGGAAGCACGCCATCGACAGCGGCGGCCTTGATCTTCGGGAACATCTCGCCAAAGTCGCCTACCCAATCCACCTTTGCGTCCAGACCGTTCTTGGCAAACCAGTGCTCGTAGGTGTTATAGCCATACCCGCCAATGGCGCTGGGTACGGACATACCGGAAGTCGCCTGCTGGTGCACACGAGGCGCAGACACGGTCGAAGTAAGCGGCGTCCACTCCCAGTCCACTTTAATGTCGAAACGTTTCTGGAACGCATCCATGATCTTTCTATGGGCCGCCTCGGACTTGGGCGAACTTACCATGATCATGAACTTCCCTTGCTTGGCTTCCTTCCTGGCCTGTTCAACGATCTGCTTATTGTCATTGGGCGCCGCGCCGGCGTTTGATGGCGCCAGTGCCGCGGCACAAGACATGGCCAGCACTGCCGGGGTGAGGCCGTACTTCAATGTGCTTAACAAGCGGTTTGCGTGCATTGTGTTGTCTCCTGTTATTTTCATCATTTCGAATATGCGTCTGTCGGCGCTTAGCGTCTACTCTAGGAATAATCGCCTGCTCCTACAAACGATTTGTTTAGCGATTACAGATTACTTTCGCTCATGGCATCATCAGGCGCTGCGCTCATCCAGGCGCGCCATATAGCATTGCAAAGGCGTCACAACCAGCGCCAGCAGAATCACCAGCAGGATCGAGAGCGCGGCAGCTCCCGGCACATCGGGGTAACCCCATATCACCCATAGCGAAGAACTGAGCATGACGGTCTGGCTCGTCAGGAAGATCAGCGGAATCCCGACGTCGCGCATGGCATGCGCGAACACCAATAGCCAGCCATTGAACATCTGCGTACGAAGAATGGGCACCAGTATGCGGGTCATGATGCTTAGCCTGCCCACTCCACCGAGCAATGCCGCGCGCTCGATGTCCGGGTGCACCTGTACGAGCGCCGCTGAAAGAATGCGCACGCCGAACACCATATTGACCAATATCTGCGCCAGCATGATCGCCATGATCGTGCCGTAAATGGGTGTCTTGACATACAAAAGCAGCACGGCAAGGCCCAGCACGATATTGGGAATGGCGATAGGCATGAAAGCCAGCACATCGACCCAGCGGCACCACGCGTTGATCGGCCGTGTGGTTACGTATGCCACCAGCATGCTGACCACCATCGTCAATGTAGCGCCAACAATCACCACGATAGCGGTATTACTCAGGCTTCTGAGCACCATGGACGACTCGAAGAGGGCCACATAGTTGCCCAGCGAAATATTGCTGAGCGCCGCAACGGACGGCAAGGTATAGAAAGGAAGCAGGCTGGTCCAGAGCAGTATGGCCACCGGCATGAATGCCAGGATGAAAAACGCAGCGCCATAGGCATAGACAAGGAATCTTCGCCCCTTCAACTGGCTGGCCACGATGCGAAAATTCTTGCCCCCTATCACCGCAAACTTTTCCGACTCGCTCGTCAGACGCTGATACACAATCACCAAAAAGATCGCCACAAACACAAGTACGACGCCAAAAGCCGCGGCCAAGTTGTAATTCGGTTCGCCCAGCTCTGTGGAACTTAATAAATAAATGCGCGTACTGAGAACCTGAACGCCGCCGGTGAGCCCGACCGAAAGCGGGATCTCAAATACCTGGATCATGATCATGACCGTATAAATGAGCACCGATAACAGGCCAGGCAGCAGAATCGGCCCTATGATTTTCAGAAATACGGTCATCGGACGCACCCCGGCCAGCGTCGCAGGAAACTCAAGCTTGTAATCCAAGTTCCGGATAATGCCTGAAAGCATCACATAGACGGTTGGGGTCAGCAGGAAGCTGCTGACGGTGACCATCATGCCAAGGCTATAGATATTGATGGGGCCGGTGGGGCTCTGCAAGTCGAACCAGGTGCGCAATAGATGATTGATATATCCGTTGCTGGGATTAAGGAGCAAAATCCATCCAAAGCCCTGGATCAGCGATGGCAACGACAAGGTTACGATCATTAATACCCTGACGGTGACCTTGTAGCGGAAATCAGTGCGTTCAGTGATCCACGCCCATACCGTGGCGAAGAGCGTGGACAGCGCGATCGTACCGCCAACGTAGATGACCGTGTTGGACAGTAAAACCGCGAGGTCCGGTTGCGTTGCCAGCGCAATGAAATTGTCGAATGTAAAACCGCCGCCATCAAGCCACAGCTTTCCCACAGGCCGCAGGCTCGTGATCAAGAGGACAAGGACGGGCAGCACCGTCAGCGAAATAACCAGAAAACTGGCAAGCCCCAATATTGCCACCATCTTTACGGCTCCCGAAAGTAGTGGATCTCTTCCGGTCGATAGCGGAAACTAAGGGACTGGGTACCGACAGGTGTGCGGGCATTGACGTACACCGACAAGTGCCTGCCAGTCCCCTTGTCAAGGGCGCAGACAATTTCCATGCGTTCTCCAAGGAATACCCGCCTGACAATTGGCAGTTCAAACGTATTCGTGGATTTCTCGGCCGATTCGTCGACAACGACATCTTCCTGCTTCAGTACAAGCACCAGTTTGTCACCGGGCTGAACATCGACGCCGGACTTTTTAAGCCAGACGGTGCCGAGCGGGCAGGCAACTTCGATATCGCCGGCAGTCTTATTCACTGACGTGACCGTACCGTCCAGCAGATTGGGAGCCCCCATGAAGTCGGCGACAAAGCGGCTTTGAGGACGGTAGTAGACGTCCATTGGGCTGCCTATCTGCTCGACATGCCCATCCTTCATGACAATAACGATGTCCGACATCGACAGCGCTTCTTTCTGATCGTGGGTAACGTAAACCGCCGTAATACCCTCTTCCGTCACAATGGACCGGATCTCTTTCTGCATGGCGTCGCGCAGGTTAGCGTCGAGATTGGACAGCGGTTCGTCCAGAAGAATAAGAGAAGGGCTCTGGGCAATGGCTCGCGCCAATGAAACGCGCTGTTGTTGGCCGCCGCTAAGCAAGGGTGCGGGTCGATCCTGGAAAGACTCCAGATGCACCTTGTGCAACGATCGCGTAACAGTTGCCTCGCGATCTGCCGCCGTCCATTTCTTGCGGCCGTGCTTTAACGGAAAGTCGACGTTCTCCCTCACGGTCATGTGAGGCCAAATCGCGTAGCTTTGAAACACCATCGAGATGTCTCGCAGGGCGGGCGGCACGAAAAGGCGCCGAGCGCCGTCATACACCGGCTTCCCGCCAATCTCGATCAATCCCGAGGTGGGCTGATCCAGACCTGCGATCATATTGAGCAGCGTCGATTTCCCGCAGCCGCTGGGACCGAGCAAGGTAACAAAAGCGCCCCGCGGAACAATGAACGAAACGTTCTCAAGGGCCTGATGAGATTGGTCCTTGCGGGTAAAGCACTTCGAAAGATCGGTAACTCTCAGGCCCATTTCAGCTTCCCTGAATCTGTACTTGTTTTCCGGACCGGCTCGACTCGAGAATGGCCAGGCAAACTTTCACGGTGTCTTTGCCCCATACGGCATTTCGAAGCGTTGCGCCCTTCCCGCTGATGGCATCATGCAGTTCATCGATCGTATCGCCCTGGCCGAACGAGCCGGCACCGACAATGGCCGGCACCTCACGTATGCCTTCATCCCCGTAAACCAGCACTCCCGTAGGAGAAGCACGCAAGTCGGCGCGTTCGCAGGTAACCAGCATGATGCCGAAATGCGGTTGCCTGCGCCCTTCGTCGCCTTGCGACATCGCCTTGGACACAGGTCCGCCAAAGCCATAGCGCTCACGACGCAGATCCGCTTCGGGCTTGCCCTCAAGCTCGCACAATACTCTTCGGGAGTTCCCGTGGTTGGGCTTTTTGTCGCGCCCTCCCTCCGCCAGCCAGAAATGCATCTCGTCGCTATCAAAGTGGTCATATCCGCTATACACCACGGTCGCGGCGGCGCCGCCTTCAAGGGTCAGCAAAGCTGCGCAATTGCCTTCGGTAGGCCGCTGCGGATCGAGCCGGTCGGTCATGGCGGTCACAGCCACCACCTTCTTTCCCGTTATCGCCTTGATGCTGTCGATCTGGTGGGGAAGCTGGTTATAAACAATGCCGCCGCCCTTGCTGGTATCAAGTTCCTCCGGCCTGCGCGGCCGATACAGGAAGTCGGTGTAGTTGAAGCAGTTGACCATTGATACACGGCCGACTTCGCCGCTTTCCACGATGTGACGCATGGTGCGGATGACCGGGTCGTGGCTACGCGATGTGCCTACCACCAGATGAACCCCGGCCTGTTCAACCGCCTCGATCATCCGGTCGGCGTCGTCCAGATTAAGTGTCAGGGGCTTTTCAACAATGATGTGCAGCCCTGCCTGGCTCGCTTGCAGAACGTGTTCGCAATGCAATTGGTGAGGAGAGGCAACGTAAACCGCATCCATTTCTACGCCAGCGATCATCTCGGCAAGCGTAGCGAACACCGGAATGCCGTACTCCTTTCCAAATCGGCTGCGGACGTCCTCATTGGGATCACAAGCGGCGACAATTTCAGCGAAAGGATGTGATTTCATCGCCGGCGCCATCAAGACGGAGCCCGCAAACCCTAGCCCACATATTCCAAAGCGTACTTTCATTTTGTCTCTCTCCACACAGTTTTCTTCGGGTAACAATGCCCGGTCATGAGCGAGCATGGCCGGGCATCGCTCAGACGTGGCCGTATTGCTCCAGAGCCTGAGCCAACGTCATTCCTTTGCCGAGTTCAGCACGTATTTTTACTTCTGTCTGCGTCAGGCTTTCGGACTCTACCAGCGTTTTCTCCACGACCTCGGCGGGTATCACGATGGCGCCATCTTCGTCCGCCAAAATAAAGTCGCCGGGCTTGACCTCTACGTAAGTTGTCGTAGCGCCCTTCAGGTAGACGGGGACCTGGCTTGCCGTTACCTTCCATCGTCCAATCGATTGGACGGGCGTACGATACCGCGCATAAACCGGAAAGTCTTGCTCGCCGATCCACCGGACGTCGCGAATGCCTCCGTCGACCAGTGCGCCGACGCAGCCACGCTCTTTCATGCCGATCGCGATCAGCTCGCCGAAGTAGCAGATACCCTCGCCATCCCCGCTCCAGACACTGATCTGCCCAGGCGCCAGCCCCTGACAAGCCTTCATCTTCTCGGCGTCACCGCCCAGCTCGTAAGGCGACATCTGACCGCGGATGGTGTACGCCCAGCCCGCAAGCCTGCCTGCCGATGCCGGATACGGCGCAAACTGGCTGTCAAGCCCTTGATTCATATAGCCTAACGTGTCCAGCACGTCCGCCACGTTGGCGGTATCGACCTCTAAGTAGCGCTTGCGAATTTCCTCACGTTTAGCGTCTGATAATCCCATTGCTTCCTCCATGTAACAGTTACGTTAAATACTTGCGATCAGTCCGCCATCCACCCGGACCACCGAACCAGTGATGTATGACGCGGCCTCGCTGGCCAGGAACGCGACCGTATCCCCATACTCTTGTGGGCGGCCATATCGGCCCGCCGGTATGCTTTCCGTGCTGGCCTTGACTACGTCCTGGACCGCTCGCTGCTCTCGCTTGGCCCGCGCTTGGTCAAGTTGTTCAATCCGTTTCGTGGCGATGCGGCCCGGCAAGACGATGTTGACCGTCACGCCGCTGGAAGCCACTTCCTTGGCCAGTGTCTTGGACCAACCCACCAGCGCCAGACGCAGGGCGTTCGAGATGGCAAGGTTCGGAATGGGGGACACAACACCCGACGATGTGCTGGTAATGACCCTGCCCCACCCGCGTGCGCACATACCGGGCAAAAGCAGGTTTGTCACCGCTGTAACGCTAGTGACCATGCTTTGGAAGTACTTGTTCCAATCCTCCACCGAAACCCCAAGCGCCGGCGTGGGCGGCGGGCCACCGGTATTGTTGACAAGAATATCGACGTCGCCGAACTTATCCTTGACGGCCTGCAGATGAGCGGGGGCACATGCATGGTCGGCCAGATCCCACTGGAGGACGAAGGCATCGCCTCCAGTAGCCCGAATGGCCTGGGCAGCTTGTTCCGCCGCTTCCCGATCAATATCGGCGACCACCACTTTTGCGCCCTCGCCGGCCAGTGAACTGGCGATAGCACTACCCAACCCGCCACCGGCACCTGTCACCAGGGCGACCTTTCCTTTAATCTTGAAATCCATTGCAGTGCCTCTCTTGCTCGTTACGTGCCGACCCGGACAGGCGCGGAAAGTTTGCGAAGCATGGCAAGCACGCTCTGCGCGGTAATGCGGCCGGTCTTGGGGTTCTCCGAAGGTATGTTCTCGATCGTCATGTGCAGCAGAGCCGCGTCGGATATCACCTCGATATGGTGCGTATTGCGTACGACGGTCGGGTCCGCCCATACTTCGAGCTCTGTTTTATCGGGCCCGATACCGGCCAGCGACAAAGCGACCGATACATTAAGGTTGGCCGGGAAGCCCTTCGCCGCCTCGCGCGGTGAACCCGAAAACAACCGCAGCGGCTCGCTGAGGTTGTCAACGCTTATGTTTTGCTGCGCCAGAAATGGCGCGCCCTTGAAGCCGATGGGCGGCTTGCGCGAAACCATCCTGACCGACTTGATGGTTCCTTCATTGGCGGCAGTCACCGCGTCGAGGCCCAATAGTGCACCCGTGGGAATCAATATCTGGCCTGTACCAGCCTTGGCCAGTTCTATGAGCTCCGGGAAATCGAGCAAGGCACCGATGGACAACACGATGACCTTTTTGCCAGCCTTGAGTGCCGGCTCTACGATCTGAGGGAGCAAGGCCGACGGGGCGCACTCGACCACTACGTCAGCGTACTGAGGCAGTTGTTCCAGCGGCACGACCGGCACTGCAACGGAAAGCCCCGATACGAAGGCGGCACTCTTCTCCGGATCACGACCGCTTACCGCGGCAAGCCTGCAGCCGGGAATTTCTCCGTTGTCCAACTTGTTTGCCACAACCTTGCCAATGGCCCCCAATCCTGCGACGGCGACCCTTACTTCCATCTTGCTCATACCTATCCTTTTTTATACTGCCTGCAGGCAACCAACTACGGCTGAAACTATAGGCAGGCCCCATAGGCCCGACAAACGATTTGTTGTCGTCTCTTGTATGCGCTGCGGTAATGTGTAGAATAAAAATAGCTTAAGGAGCCCCAACGCTATGGCCCGTCCATTACCTTCACTCGTCTCATTGCGCGTTTTTGAGGTCGCCGGACGGCTGCAGAGCTTTTCGAAAGCGGCCGACGAGCTGAATGTGACACAAGGCGCTGTAAGCCGACAGATACGCGCATTGGAAGATGAACTGGGCCTGAAATTGTTTACCCGGCTTACCCGGCGCGTCGAGCTTACCGAGGACGCACGCAAGTATCTGGCTGAGATTCAATCCGCTTTTCGCCAAATGGAGAAGGCAACCGCCTGGCTTTGCTCACACCAGGAACGCCATGTGCTGCATATCAACGTGCTGCCGTCGGTTGGGTCATACTGGCTTATGCCCAGGCTGGCCACTTTCACGCAGCGGCATCCCAATATCGAGACACGTATCAACAGCTCCATCGAGCCGGCCGACCTGCATTCGCACGGAACAGAAGTCGCCATCCGCGTCGGCCCCAAGCCGGGCACTTCTTATGACCCACGGCTTCCAGAGATCGACCTTACGATGACAGCAGACTGGCGCGATGTGCTTGCGGAAGAGCTCACTCCGGACGTACTGGTGCCGGTCTATTCGCCAGATATTCTGAAATCATCGGCACGCCTGGATGATCCTGAGGTATTTCATAATCTGCCTCTTATACACACGACCAGCCGCAACGATGCCTGGGCCGGGTGGATGAAGACCTACGGTTTATCCGAGCTTCCCGCGACGCCCCGCATTGAGTACGGTCACTTTTTCATGTCGCTGCACGCGGCACAGCAAGGACTTGGGGTCGCGCTGATTCCCGACATTGTTTTAGCCAATATCGACACGAGAAACCTTCAGATCGCCCGGGAGTACAAAGCGCGGAGCGCTGGCGAATACTACATGCTGAGCCTGAAAAGCCGAGCGAACGAGTATCCCGTTCTGGCATTTCGAGAATGGGCAAAAGACCAGTTTACGAATGGTAATGCGTCAGAATAATTGCTCTTAACTCTGCATCTCAATGGCGTCTACGGGTAATCACTGTAATAAGCCCGCAATAGTTGATGTCTAATATGAAAACGTTTTCATCAGACCTTTACCGGTTGGAGGGGCGTTTTGGACAGCAAGCGGCGCACGAATCCGATCTCTATTCTCAGGATCGCCGACGAAGCCGGCGTATCGCCAGCCACGGTTTCGCGCGTGTTCAATCGACCCGCGCTTGTGCAGGCCGACACCCGCGAGCGCGTCCTCGATATCGCCGGCCGCCATGGCTTTCGTCCCAACCGACTGGGCAGCAGCCTGCGTTCGGGCAATACCCGCACACTGGGGCTGGCCCTGCCCACACTCTCGAATCCCGTTTTCGCCGATTGCTTCGAAGGCGCCGAGATGCGCGCCCGTCAGTCCGGCTACAGCGTCATGATGACCGCCACGCATTACGATCCCGAACTGGAGATCGATGCCGTCCACCGGCTTATCGACCATCAGCTTGACGGCATCATCCTGACCGTTGCCGATGCGCGCGCCAGTTCGGTCTTGAAGATGCTCAAGCGGCACGGCATGAGCTACGTGCTGGCCTATAACGAGTCGGACAGCCATCCCTGCGCCGCGGTCGACAACTATGCCGCCGCCTCCGACATGATTGCACACCTGGCGCAACTGGGGCATCGGCACATCGCCTTCGTCAGCGGCCCGCTGAATCTGTCGGACCGCGCCAAATCACGCCTGGCCGGCGCCCGGCATAGCGCCCGTGAATGGGGATTGAAGCGCGTACAGCATGTCATCATGCCCAGCCACACCGGCTCGGACACCGCCACCGTGCGCGACATCCTGCAATCCGCGGCGCGGCCCAGCGCGCTCTTCTGCTCCAACGATCTGCTGGCCACCGCTGTCATTTCCAGCATCAAGGAACTGGGCGGGTCGGTGCCGGGCGACATTTCGGTGGCGGGTTTCGACGGCATCCGGTATGGCGCCTTCATGTCGCCCAGCCTGGCCACGATCGAAGCGCCGGGATACGAAATCGGCAAAGCGGCCTGCCATCTGCTGCTGCAACAGATCGAACAGCGCGGTGCAGGCAGCGAACGGTTGCCCCACAGGCTGATCGCCGGCGCCAGTGTCGCCGCTGTCGAGCCGGCCTCAAAAAGGAAAAGCCATGCTTATCGCGCAAATCAGTGATCTGCACATCCAGCAAGCAGGCAAGCACAGCCAATTGATACAGGCCGAGCGGCATCTGGCCGCCTGCGTGAATGCGCTGAACGGCCTGGATCCGCGTCCCGATCTGGTTGTGGCCACCGGCGACCTGACGGAGCATGGCCGCGCCCAGGAATACCAGATGCTCAAGCCGCTGTTGGCTCAGCTCGACATCCCCTTCCTGCTCATTCCGGGCAACCACGATAGCCCCGCCGCTCTGCGGACCGCCTTTCCAGAACATCGCTATCTGGACACCGGCTTTCCGTTCATGCAGTACACCGTCGACACCTGGCCTTTGCGCATCGTTGCGCTTGACACTACGGTTCCGCGCAGCAGCGCGGGCGAGCTTTGCGCCATGCGCCTGGCATGGCTGGCCGATGCCCTGGCGCAGGCGCCGGACCGCCCCACCGTCATATTGATGCATCATCCGCCCTTTGAAACCGGCATCAGGCTCATGGACGATCTAGGCTTGCTGAAAGGCCGAGAGGCGTTTGCCGAGATCATCGCGCCATATCGCAACATCGAGCGCATCCTGTGCGGGCATTTGCATCGGACCATCGTGTGCCGCGTCGGCGGCACCGTGGCGTCGACCTGTCCGGGCACCGCTCACCAGATCGCGCTGGATCTGGACAACGAGGCCCGGGATCTGAATTTCAATTTCGAACCGCCGGGCTACCAGCTGCACTGGCTAGGCCCGCAAGGGCTGGTCACGCATCATGCCCTGATCGGGAATTTTCCCGGCCCTTATCCGTTCTAGCATCAACAGGCTTTAGCCCATGTCCACCATTGTTCTGGATTCCATCACAAAACAGTTCGGCAGCGCCCCGCCGGCCGTCGACCGCGTCAGTTTCGAGGTCGAGGCCGGGACGTTCGCCGTTCTGCTCGGTCCCTCGGGCTGCGGAAAGTCGACCACGCTGCGCATGATCGCGGGCCTGGACACCCCCAGCTCGGGCCGCATACGCATAGGCGGCCACGATGTGACCGACCTGCCGCCCTCCAAGCGGAAGATATCCATGGTCTTCCAGTCGTATGCGCTGTTTCCGCATCTGTCGGTAAGGGAAAACATACTGTTCGGTCTGAAAGTGCGCAAAGAGCCCGTCGCGCAGCATAAGCCGCGCCTGGCAAAAGTCGCTGCGCTGCTGGGCCTGGAAAAGCTGCTGGACCGCAAGCCCTCGCAACTATCCGGTGGGCAGCAGCAGCGCGTGGCGCTGGGCCGCGCCGTCATCTCGGAAGCGCCGGTGTGCCTGATGGACGAACCTCTGTCCAATCTGGATGCGCAGCTGCGGCATGAGATGCGCCGCGAAATCCGCGCCCTTCAGCAGAGTCTCGGCATCACCATGGTGTATGTGACTCATGACCAGACCGAGGCCATGAGCATGGCCGATCGCGTGGTGCTGCTGAACGCCGGACACATCGAGCAAAACGACACGCCGGACAGGTTGTACGGCATTCCCAGTTCCGAGTTTTCGGCCCGCTTCATCGGCACGCCTCCCATGAACTTGCTGAATCTGGACGCGCAAACCCGCCGCGACCTTGGCGTCGCGGGCGAAGAACTCCGGCAGGTGCCCGCCGCGGCGGCCAAGCTGGGCATCCGCCCGGAGCATATCGCCATAGATGCCGCAGGCGGTGTTGCCGCCACCGTTGAAACGGTCGAGTACTTTGGCGCCGATTCCATCGTGGTATGCACGCTGGGCAGCAATCCCGGCATCGCCGTCCGCGCCTCCGGACACCTGCGTGCCCAGGCCGGCGAAAAAATCACGCTCCGCTGGAGCCCCACGCAGCAACATTTCTTCGACACCTCGGGCAAGGCGCTCAGCCGCCCACCCGTTCATTCTTGATAGGAAAACACCATGCGACGCACCTTCTTGAAAGCCCTTGCATTCAGCCTGGCAGGCGCCTTCTGCGCGGCTCCCTCCTGGTCCCAGGCCAAGCCTGTGGAAATCGAATTCTATTACCCCGTTGCCGTCGGCGGCCCTATTACCAAGATCGTCGACGGCATGGTCGACGAGTTCGAAAAAAGCCATCCCGATATCAAGATCAAGTCCATCTATGCCGGCACTTACCAGGATTCGGTCGCCAAGGCGCTGACCGCGCACAAGGGCGGCCATGCCCCGCAACTGGCGGTATTGTTGTCCACCGACATGTTCACGCTGATCGACGAAGGTGCCATCGTTCCCTTCGATCCGCTGGTTCAGTCGGACGAGGACAAGAAATGGCTGAATGGCTTCTACAAAGGTTTCATGGCCAATAGCCAGACCGGCGGAAAGACCTGGGGCATTCCATTCCAGCGCTCGACCATCGTCATGTATTACAACAAGGACCTCTTCAAGGAGGCGGGCCTGGACCCGAAGGCGCCGCCCGCCACCTGGGACGAGCTGGTAGCCCAGGCAAAGAAGCTGACCAAGACGGACAGCTCGGGCCAGGTATCGCAATGGGGCCTGGAGATCCCGTCGGGCGGCAGTTTTGCCTATTGGCTGTTCCAGGCGCTGACCACGCCGAACGACGCCATCCTGATGAACGAGGCCGGCAACCAGGTGTTCCTGGACAAGCCGGCGGTCATCGAAGCGCTGCAGTTCTGGCATGATCTGGCCTACAAGCACAAGGTCATGCCTACGGGCACGATAGACTGGGGCACGACACCCAAGGATTTCCTGGTCGGCAAGACAGCCATGATGTGGACCACCACCGGCAATCTGACCAATGTGCGCAAGAACGCCAAGTTCGACTTCGGCGTGGCCCCCATGCCCAAGGCCAAGCGTGGCGGCAGCCCCACCGGCGGCGGCAACTTCTATCTGTTCAAATCGGCCACGCCCGAGCAGCAGAAGGCGGCCTACTCCTTCGTCAAATGGATGACCAGTCCGGAAAACGCAGCCGCGTGGAGCATCGATACGGGCTATGTCGCAGTAACGCCGGCGGCCTGGGAAACCGGCAAGATGAAGGACTACGTCAAGGAAGTGCCCACCGCCCTGGTGGCGCGCGATCAGCTGGAAGTCAGCGTGGCCGAATTTTCCACCCACGATAATCAGCGCATCACCAAGCTGCTGAACGACAACATCCAGGCCGTGCTGACCAATTCGAAAACGGCGGAACAAGCCATGAAAGACGCCCAGCGCGACGCCGACCGGCTGCTGCGGTCTTATAAATAATCAAAGGCATGAAGACCTCGTCGCTTAACGCGGTGTATGGCTGGCTGCTCCTGCTGCCGGCCATTACCCTGCTTGCCGCGTTCACCCACTATCCGGCCCTGGCCACGCTTTGGCACAGCTTCTTCTCGACGCCGAAAGCGAATCGTCCGGCGGTGTTCGTGGGTCTGGAAAACTTCGCGGCCATGGGCGACGACCCCGTCTTCTGGCAGGCCTTGTGGAACAACCTGGCCTATGCACTGGTCACCATTCCGGTTTCGGTGGCCATCGCGCTCATCATGGCCCTATGGGTCAATCGCAAGCTGGCGGGACGCGGCTTCCTGCGGCTGGCGTATTTCACGCCGACCGTGCTGCCCATGGTGGCCGTGGCCAATATCTGGTTGTTCTTCTATACGCCGCAGTACGGCCTTATCGACCAGATCGCCGACCTGTTCCACCTGCCGGGCATGAACTGGCTGGGCAACCGCGGCACGGCGCTGCCGGCGCTGATGCTGGTCACCATCTGGAAGGAGTCCGGCTTCTTCATGATTTTCTACCTGGCCGCCTTGCAGCAGATATCGCCTTCGCTGCGGGAAGCGGCCTTGCTGGAGGGCGCGTCGCGCTGGCAGTACTTCCGGCGGATACTGCTACCGCTGCTCATGCCCACCACGCTGTTCGTGCTGATCAATGCGCTGATCAATGCCTTCCGCCTGGTGGACCATGTGCTGGTGATGACCAAGGGCGGGCCCGACAACGCCAGCACCTTATTGCTGTTCTATATTTATGAAGTGGGATTCAGCTACTGGGACACTTCCTACGCCGCAACCCTGTCGGTCGTGCTGCTGCTTATTCTTTCCATCACGGCGTTCATCAAGTTCCGCTGGCTTGACCGCAGGACACACTACCAATGACGCATAAGCTCGATACCCTGGGCGCCTGGCTGCTGGGCATACTGTGGTTCCTGCCCTTGGCGTATACGCTGTGGGCGGCCTTCCACCCTTCCGCCTATGCGACCAATTTCGACTTGACCGCCCCCCTGACGCTGGACAATTTCATTGCGGCTTGGCATGCCGCGCCCTTTGCCCGGTATTTTCTGAACACCTTCATCCTGGTCACCATGGTGCTGGCGGCGCAACTGGTCTTGTCGACCCTGGCGGCCTATGCATTCGCGCGCTTCGAGTTCAAGGGACGCGACCTGGTCTTCCTGCTGGTGCTTCTGCAACTGATGATCATGCCCGATGTGCTGATCGTCGAGAACTACCGGCTGATGTCCTGGCTGGGGGTGCGCGATACGATTTTCGCGGTGGGGCTGCCTTATTTCGCCTCGGCATTCGGCATCTTCCTGCTGCGCCAGACCTTCAAGACCGTTCCCCTGGAGCTGGAGGAAGCGGCCCGCGTCGAAGGCGCAAGCCGCTGGCAGATACTGATGAAAGTCTATGTGCCGCTGGCCCGCCCCATATACGTGGCTTATGGACTGGTATCGGTCAGCTACCACTGGAATAATTTCCTGTGGCCTCTGATCATTACCAATTCGGTGGAGTCGCGTCCGCTGACGGTGGGCCTGCAGGTGTTCGCCTCGACGGACCAGGGAATAGATTGGTCCATCATTACCGCCGCTACGCTGCTTAGCGCCGCGCCCCTGCTGATCGCTTTCCTGCTGTTTCAGCGGCAATTCGTGCAATCATTCATGCGCGCGGGAATCCGCTAAGCCGGGCAAGCCGGAATCAGCTTGCCCTCGACACTCAGAAGCCCACGACCAGTCCTGGCAGGTCGACCGTGATGCGGGGCTTTTCCAGCGCAAGCGCCGCCTGCTCGGCGTATTCCCGGGCCAGCTGCCCGTCCTGGGACAGCTTGGCGTAGCCCAGCGCATCGGCCACGCCCAGGATTTTATCCAGCAGCAATACCTTGCCGCTGGGACGCAGCGGCTCGCAGCCCAGCCGGGTCCAGCTTGCGTCGAACCAGTCCCGGGCCGCCAATGCCGCCTGCCCGCCGGGATCCACATCGACGGTCAGTTCCAGCGATTGTCGGCTATTGAAAACGATCGTGACCACACTACGCATGCATGCTCCCGTAACGGCATTGGGCCAGGTGATTTTTTACCATGTGGGAGCAGGCTCCCAGACGACATCGGCATTATGCTCGCGGGATAGCCGCAGCATGGCCAGCAACGGAAAGGCGCGGCGGCGAAAGCTGACCGGCTGGGCGATGGGATGCGTCCTGGAATCGTTATCGTCCTGATGATCGTCGGGAAATTCGGATTCCGTATCGGCGGAAATAGCCTGCTCTATGCCCTTTATGGCGGCATCCAGTTGATCGCGCGTGATAACGCCCCGTTCTGGAAGGGTATCGGTGTATGGCTTGCCGGCGGCCTTGAGTATGGGCAAGGCGTGCTTGGAGAACATCAGCACTTCGGCGGCTGCTTTAGAGTGAAAGACGACTAGCATTTTCGGTTTCCCTCAATAGACACATTAGTACACTACCCTATCTCAAGGGCGCTGCCAAGCGGCAAGATATTGGGGTTTTCTTTGTAGGGGAAACCATGTCGCGCTCGCTCCGTGTTCTTCTGCTGGCATGCCTGGCCGCCCTGCCGGAACAGGTTTGGGCGCAGGGCACTTGCGGCCCGCCGCAACTGGGCCCCCCTTGCGCCCAAGGCGGCGTTGCCGGCGTCCCAAACAGCGAGCCCGGCCTAAGCCTGGCCGCGGGTAATCCCATACATCTTGTCACGGGCAATAAATACCAAAAGGAAACCGATTTGCCCGCCCACCCCATGGCGCCAGGCATCGAGATCGTCCGCCATTACAACGCGCTCGACCGCCGACCATCCGCGCTGGGGCAAGGCTGGGCCTTGTCCTACGATACCCGGCTATTCCACGCCGGCGGACGCTGGCAAATCGTACAGGCCGATGGCAGCCGCATCGGCTTCGGTAAGGCCGCCGGCAAGCCGCTGGCCAATTCGTACGGCAGCCTTGCCGCCAAAGGCGATCATTGGGTGTGGTTCCAGCCCGGCCGGAGGCAACTGCACTTCGACAAGCATGGCTACCTGATCCGTATCCAAAACGATGCGGGCTCCGCCATCCACATACATCGCGCCGCGCCATCCGGCCCCCTGGCTCACGCCATTGAACGCATCGACCACGATGCCGGCACAGCGCTGCGCTTCGGCTACCGCATCGTCAATAACCGGGCTCAGCTTGGCCACATCGATACGGCCCACGGCCGCTTCCATTATCAGCACGATGCGCTCATGCGGCTGGCCGGCGTCACTAGGCCCGACGGCATGCAGCGGCGCTACCTTTACGAGCCTGAACGCCAGGCGGGAAATGCCTTCGCCCTGACCGGCATCGAAGTCCTTTCCACCGGTGGGCAGGACACGCTCAGGCTCAATACCTGGGCCTACGATGCACAGGGCCGCGCCATCCTGTCCATTTCCGGCGAACCGGCCAGCGCAGCCGGCAAAGTAGCGCTGCATTACTTCCGGCCGCCCACGGCCAGCCAAAGCGGGCTGACCGTGGCCCGCAATGCCCAGGGCCGGGAAACCCGCTTTGAAACCGCCCTGCTGGGCGGCCGCCATATCTTGACCCAGGTCAGCGGGGCTGCCTGCCCCGGTTGCGCCGCTCCTGGCAGCCAGGCCCGATACGATCAGGACGGCCGCCTGCTGCAACTGAACGGCGCCACCCTGCGGCGCGATGCGCATGGCGCGGTCCGCGAGATTCATCCCGGCATGCCGGGATGGCCAGACCTTGCGCTGCGCTACCACGCCAACGGAATGCGTGCATCCTGGAGCTCATCGCTGACCGGCACGGAATACATTCACTACAACCCGCGCGGCCTGCCGGCGCAACGGCTTTTCGCCAACGGCGATACCATCCGTTATGAATACGATGCGCTGGGCCGCCCCCTGCGGCTGGTCGAGAAAAACGCCCAGGCGGAACAAGTCACCACGCTTTCCTGGCATGGGGCTCTGCTGACCCGCATCGGCCATCCGCAAGAAACCGAATCGCGCACTTACGATGAACACAAACGCCTGCGGCAACGCACGGTAAGCCGAGCATCGGCCGGCCCGCAACCTCTGCACTACACCGAGTCGTTCGACTACGACTCCGCGCACCGCTTGACTCGCCATCATCTGCCCGAAGGCGGTGCGCTGGAATACCGCTGGAACGATCAGGGGCGCCTGGCCGCCATACTTTGGCACGATGCCCAAGGGCGGCCTCACCGCATCATCGACAGCGAACCGGGCATCCCGGGATACCGCTATGGCAATGGCCTGCAACTGTCCACCGCCCTGGATAGCCGGGGCCGGACCGACCTGCTGTCCTTGTCGCGCAATGGCGATCCCATCTGGCTGCTGCGCCACCATTACGACAAACATGGCCGGCTAAGCCAGGAACAGCACACAGCGGGCGACTTCAGCGAAACCTGGCGCTACGCCTACGACGACCGGTCCAGGCTGGTGGGCGCAGAAAAGGCAGTCAACCACATGCGGAACGCCCCCGATAGTCCGGCACCCCGGCAGGAAAAAATTTGGTATGCCTGGAACGACGACGGCTCCATGGCCGCGCAGCGGCTCGATGGATCCACCCATAAACCTTTCATGCGGCGCGACGCGTCGGGCCTGCCGCTGGCTATCGGCGGACGCGAGCTTGATTACGGCCCCAATCGGCGGCTGATCCGCGTTCAAGCCCAGGGCAAACTGCTGGCAAGCTATACGCACAACGCCTTTGGCCATCGCATCGGCAGCCGCAGCCCGCAGGCCGGCACCGATTATTTCTATCTGGATAATCGGCTGGTTGCCGAACGACTGCACTCACAAGAAACCGCCAATCAGGCGGCCGGCGCCGGCCAGGCCTTTACACTTACCCGCCGTTATATCTATGCCCAGCATGTATTGGTCGGCATGATCGACTACACCCGGTCTGCGCTGTACTGGGCGCATTCCGACCTTGTCGGCGCGGCAAGGCTGCTTACCGACCAATATCAAAAAATACGGTGGCAGGCCAGCTACAGCCCCACCGGCCTTGCCACCCGTATCGCGGGCGACCTGAGCCTGGACATACGCCTGCCCGGACAGGTGTTCGATGCCGCAACCGGCTGGCACGACAACCTGCTGCGCACCTACCTGCCGCAGTGGGGCCAGTACGCCGAGCCCGATCCCCTGGGGCCGGTACCCGGCAACCAGGCACTGGGCTATGCCGCGCAACAACCCAGGCGCCATGCCGATCCGCTGGGCCTGCTGCTGTTTGCCTTCGACGGCACGCGTCACAGTCCCGCAACGCAAAGCAATATATGGAAAATGAGCCAAGCCTACCGCGACGGCCCGGTTTTCTACCATTCCGGGCCGGGCAACTCCCTATACCTGGACTGGGACGCCATCACCGCAGGCAGGGCGGCCCAGATCATCGAGAACCAATGGCAGTCCCTGCTCAACACGCTAAGCCGGACCGGCAGCGCGAACGACACCATTCCCATCGACATCATCGGATTCTCGCGCGGGGCGGCGCTGGCCAGGCATTTCGGCAATCTGATCAACCAGCACACCGCGGGGGGCTTGTTCTCGTATGCCGACACATTGCGCGGCCACATATCCGCCTGCATCGACCTGCGCTTCATGGGTCTGTTCGATACCGTCGCGCAATTCGGGCCGGCCGGCCTGCAACGGCCCAACTTCGACCTGACCATCGCCCAAGGTTGGCAATGGGTTGCACATGCCGTTGCGCTGCACGAACGCCGCTGGATCTTCCCGCTTACGCTGGCGGCCGACGCCGACGGCCACAACATCGTCGAGGCCCCCTTCATCGGCGCGCACGCCGATATCGGCGGCGGCGCGCTCCGGGCAGCCGATGGCCAGGCCGGAACGCGCGGCGACCTGTCCGATGTGGCCCTGAACTGGATGCTGTGGCAGGCCGGCGCCGCCTCGGTCCAGTTCCAGCCTTTGCCGGCAAGCGATCATGAAATCACGCAGCCCATCCTGCACGACGAACGGTCCGCCCTGCTTAGATCGGCTCAAGACGGCGACCGCCGCGTCGACACCGCCGGCGGTTCCATCCGGCATGCCTACCAGGACGATCATCCGCTGCTGGGACGCGACGCCCGGGCGCGCACCGAAGCCCTGATCGAACGCCATGAAAACTGGCGCAGCAGCGCCGGCTCCGAGGTCGGCATGGTCGATATGGCCGGCTATGCCCAGTGGCTGCATGACGAATTGGGATGGCGCCCCTTGGCCGCCTGATCCGCTCTTGCCCTGCGCGGTCAGGGGCGATCAGCCCATGATGGCGCAAATAACGTTATCATTTACCTCTTCTTGGCGTTTGCACAGGGGCGCCGACCCCCACGGCCCACCAGATTCACCCGGGCCCGGCCACGCTTCTCTTTTCGCTTATCTATTCATCTTATGCTTCCAGGGCAACAACAACAGCTCATTTCGCTTATACAGGCCGCCGTCGGCGCGCTCCTGCCCCAGGCAACACCCACCATTCTCCTCGAGCGTCCCAAAGTCGCCGCCCATGGCGATATCGCATGCAACGTCGCCATGCAACTGGCCAAACCGGCCGGACGCAATCCGCGCGAGCTGGCACAACAAATCGTCGATGCCCTGCTGGCCAACCCGGCCACTCAGGAACTGGTGGCGTCGGCCGAGATCGCCGGTCCGGGCTTCATCAACTTCCGACTGGCCGTTGCCGCGCGCCAGGCCGTCCTGCCGGCAATCGCCCAGGAAGGCGCCCACTACGGCCGGCAGCCGGCACGCGCGGAAAAGCTGATGGTCGAGTTCGTGTCCGCCAACCCCACAGGCCCCCTGCATGTCGGGCATGCCAGGCAAGCCGCCCTGGGCGATTCGCTTTGCCGCTTGTTCAGTGCCCAAGGCTTCGATGTAACGCGCGAGTTCTATTACAACGACGCGGGCAACCAGATCGACAACCTGGCCATCAGCGTGCAGGCGCGCGCCAAAGGCATTGCTCCGGACTCGCCCGATTTTCCGCCTGACGGCTACAAGGGCGACTACATCGTCGACATCGCCCGCGATTTCCAGGCCAAGGCGACAGTACAGGCCTCCGACAGCGTGCCGGTCACCGCCACCGGAAATATCGACAGCCTGGACGACATCCGGCTTTTCGCCGTTACCTATCTGCGGCGCGAGCAGGATCTGGACTTGCAGGCCTTTGGCCTGAAGTTCGACAACTATTATCTGGAAAGCTCCCTGTACACCAGCGGCCGCGTCGAAAAAACGGTGCAGGCGCTGATCGCAGCCGGGCACACCTACGAAAGCGAAGGCGCGCTGTGGTTGCGCACCACCGAACTGGGCACAGGCGACGACAAAGATCGCGTCATGCGCAAATCCGAAGGCGGCTATACCTATTTCGTTCCCGATGTCGCTTACCACGTGGCCAAATGGGAGCGCGGCTTTCATCGCGCCATCAACATCCAGGGCACCGACCACCACGGCACCATCGCCCGTGTGCGGGCCGGCCTGCAAGGGCTCGAGCTGGGCATCCCCAAGGACTTCCCGGCCTACATCCTGCATAAAATGGTCAAGGTCGTGCGCAACGGCGCCGAAGTAAAGATATCGAAGCGCGCCGGCAGCTATGTCACCCTGCGCGACCTGATCGAATGGGTGGGCCAGGATGCGGTGCGTTTCTTCCTGATCCAGCGCCGGGCGGACTCCGAATTCGTCTTCGACATTGACTTGGCGCTTTCCAAAAGCGAAGAAAACCCGGTGTACTATATTCAGTACGCCCATGCGCGTATTTGCTCCATGCTGGCGCAGTCGGCCGAGCTGGCCGACCGGATACCGGCCGCCGCCGTCGACAAACTGCTTGCCCCGACCGAATTCGCCCTGATGCAACGCCTGGCCGAATATCCCGGCACGCTGGCATTGGCTACGCAAGAACTAGCTCCGCACCACCTGGCTTTCTGGCTGCGTGACTGCGCCGCCGATTTCCACGCGTGGTATAACGCCGAACGTGTCCTGGTCGACGATGCCGAACTGCGGCTTGCGCGTTTGCGCCTGGCCAGCGCCACCAGGCAAGTTATTGCCAACGGCCTCGAACTGCTCGGGGTTTCCGCTCCTGAAAGGATGTAAGACACTTCTATGGCCCGCAACAGTCGAAAATCGTCTAGCTCCAAATCGGGCGGCAGCACGATGTTTGGAATACTGATCGGCCTGATTTTCGGGCTGATCGCCGCCGTCGCGGTAGCCTTGTTCGTTACTCAAGTTCCCATGCCCTTCGTGGACAAGGCCAGCCGCGACCCGGCCAAGACGCTCTTGCCCGACGTCCGGCAGGCGCCCGATCCCAATCTGGGCTTGTACGGCAAGGACGGCCCGGCCGGTCCGCAACCCACGGGGCCGACAGCGACGGCTCCGGCGCCTTTGCCGGGCACGGCGCCAACGGTGCCCGGAACGGCGGCTCCCGCGCAAGACAATATCGGCAACTTGATCGCCAGTCTGGGCAATGGCGACAAGCCTGCGGCAAGCCAGCCCGCTCCGGCCCCAAGCGCCGCGGCCACCAAGCCTCCCCCGGGGACCGAGCCGCCCGCCAAACCGGCACCGGCCGCCACCCAGACCACCTATTACTTGCAGGCGGGCGCCTTCCGGTCGGAAAGCGACGCCGAGGCAGTCAAGGCACGCATACTATTGCTTGGCCTGCCCGCCCAGGTTCAGAAGGCGCAGGTGAACGGCTCGACCGTCAATCGCGTGCGGGTGGGGCCCTTCAAAGGGATAGACGAAATGAACCGCTCGCGCGCGCGGCTGGGGGCCGAGAAAATCGATTCCTCGGTTGTCCGGCCTTGAATGCTTTGCGTTTGCTGAACTTGTCGCCTTGTTTATAGTCTTAATGACTTTTGATTCTCCTGGAAAACATTATGTCGCTTAAACACCTGCTTCTACGCACTCTTGCCATGTTGGCCGTCGGTTCGGGGGCGCTGCTTTTGCCCGCGACGCAGGCCCAGGCCGCCGAACGCCATGTCGTGGTGGATCCAGCCCAGCCGTCGGACACCAGCGGCAAGATCGAGGTCCTGGAGTTCTTCGCCTATACCTGCCCGCATTGCAATAGCATCGAACCTATGGTCGAGAAATGGGCCAAGACGCTGCCCGATAACGTGGTGCTGCGCCCGGTGCCAGTGGCATTCAATGCCAGCATGGAAGACCTGCAAAAGCTTTATTATTCGCTGGAAGCGATGAATCGCCTGGACTTGCACGACGACGTCTTCAAGGCGATACATGTACAGCGCAAGCGCATCTACGATGCGGACGCAATTGCCGATTGGGTGGCCAGTCAAGGAGTGGATCGCAAGGCGTTCATGGATGTTTTCAACTCATTCGGCATCAAGTCCAAGGTGATGCGGGCGAACGAGCTTGCCAAGGCTTACAAGATCGAGGGCACGCCCAGTATTGCTGTTGGCGGCAAGTATGTGACGTCGCCGACAATGACGAACAGTTATGAAGGGACGATAGAAGAGGCCCAGAAACTGGTGGAGATGGTTAACAAGTAGGCCAGCCTTTTGTTTTTCTGTACCGTCAATTCGTTCTTAAGCGACGTCTGGTTCAGGGCAGGAGGGGCTAGACGTCTTAGATGGGGATGTAAACGGCGATTATTCACAGCTCGTTGGCGGAGCTTGGGGCGTGCCGTGCTTGCGCCCCGCCGACACATGCGTAATCAGCCGGGGATCTTCGCTAACCGCTTAGGCTAGGCCTGCGCTTTATCCAGGGCCTGCGCGATGTCGGCGGTCAGGTCGTCGGGGGATTCCAAGCCTATGTGCAGGCGGACGATGGCGTTGTCGCTGCGCTGCCAGTAGCCATGGGGCTGCAATGCGCCATGGTCGACCAGTTGGACCAGGCTTTCAAAGCCGCCCCATGAAAAACCGATACCGAACAGGGTCAGGCTGTCGACGAAGCGGCGGGCGGCGGATGGGTTCAGCTTCAGTTCCACGGACAGCATGCCGTTGGAGCCGGTGCAGTCGCGTTGCCAAAGGGCATGGCCCGGATCGCTGGCCAGCGCGGGATGGTAGATGCGCGCCACTTCGGAGCGACGGGCCAGGAAATCGCAGACCTTCAGCGCGTTTTCGGCGCTCTGGCGCATGCGGATGGGCAAGGTGCGCGCGCCGCGTATCGCCAGCCAGGCATCGTCGGCGCTGACGGAGTAGCCCATGGCGTAATGGGTATCGTTGAGGCGCTTGACGATGGCCGGATCCTTGGCCATGACGGCGCCCAGCATGAGATCGGAGTGGCCGCCCACGTATTTGGTGCCCGCCACCACCGAGATATCGGCCCCCAGGTCCAGCGGCCGATAGACATAGCCCGATCCCCAGGTGTTGTCGGCGATCAGGATGAGATTGTGCTTGCGGGCATAGTCGGCCAAGGCGGGGATATCGAGCATCTCGAACAGCAGCGATCCGGGCGATTCTATGTACAGGACGCGGGTGTTCGCACGCCGCTGCGCTTCCAGTTCGGACACGATGGCGCGGCAATAGGACACGCCGATATTCATGCGCGTCAATACGGTCTTGTCCAGATAGCGCACCGGCCCATAGGCGCAGTCGGCGATCAGCACATGATCGTTGGCATTCAGGACGCCCAGCAGCGCCAGGGTGATGGCGCCCATTCCGGACGAGGCCAGGAAGGCGCGCTCGGCGCCTTCCAATTCGCAGAAGATTTCTTCCAGGGCCGCATGGGTGTCCATCCCCACACGCCCGTAGGTAACGCTACGCTCGCCTTTGGCCTTGCCCGCCTGAGCCCGGTCAAGCACATCCAGATTCTGGAAGCGCACCGTGCTGGTTCGCATGGAAGGCAGCGCCACGGGAGCCGACCCGGTCGCGGGGTCGAACGGGGCGATGCCGGTGTGCTGTAACAGGGTATCCAGGTGTGCGCTTGCGTTTTTGGCCATGGTTGATCATCAATGAGCGTTAGAATTTCAAGTCTCGATAATAATGTATCTTGCCCCCGCCCATCATGCTGACCTACGACGTAGCGCTTTCTTTCTTCGGCATCGCCGTGTTGCTGGCCTTGGCGCCGGGCCCGGACAATCTGTTCGTGCTGATGCAGTCGGCCATGTGGGGCCGCAGGTCGGGGATGTTCGTCGTGCTCGGATTGTGCACCGGCCTGATCGGCCATACCCTGGCGGTGGCCGTGGGCCTGGCGGCTGTCTTTGCCGCCTCCGAGGCCGCCTTCACCGCGCTTAAGCTGGCCGGCGCGATATACCTGCTTTATCTGGCCTGGGGCGCTTTCCGCGCCCAGGGCGGCGATAGCGCCGGCAATGAGAAACCGCTGCGGCAAGGCAGTGCCCAGCTCTATCGGCGCGGCATCGTCATGAATCTGACCAATCCCAAGGTATCGCTGTTTTTCCTGGCTTTTTTGCCACAATTCGCATCGGCGGAACGTGGCTCCGTAGCAATGCAAACACTGGCCTTGGGGGCACTGTTCATGCTGGCAACATTGCTTGTGTTCGGTGCGCTGGCGTGGTTCTCTGGAGCCGTAGGTGAAAAGATGCAGGCGTCACCTGGCTGGCAACGCCTGCTGAACCGTGCCGCAGGCATTGTCTTTCTTGGTTTGGCAGTGAAACTGGCGATGTCCCAGCGCTAGTTTCAAATTACCTGAATGAATCCTCGACGTAGCGGGTATGCACCTTACCGAGCCGAAACTGTTCGTCGGCAAGCAAGCGTTGGTGAAAACTGGCCGTGGTGCAGACCCCATCCACGACCAGTTCACCCAGAGCTCTCCGCATACGATTGATAGCCTCATCTCGGGTACTGCCCCAGCAGATGAGCTTGCCGAGTAACGAGTCATAAAACGGTGGGATGTCATAGCCGGTAAACAAGTGGCTGTCGACGCGCACTCCCGGTCCACCTGGGGCGTGATATTGACCGACCCGCCCGGGATTGGGCATAAAACCGTTCGCCGGATCTTCTGCATTGATCCGGCACTCGATAGCATGCCCCCGTAGTTTGATGTCGTCTTGCACCAAACTTAAGGGCTGGCCAGCAGCGATCAATATTTGTTGCTTAACCAGGTCTACGCCAGTCACCATTTCAGTTACCGGATGTTCGACCTGTATGCGCGTGTTCATTTCCATGAAATAGAACTCGCCCGCCGCCTCGTCGAGGATGCATTCGATGGTACCCGCACTGGTGTAACCGACATGCGATGCGAGCTTGACGGCAGCTGCTCCAATCTTCGCCCGCAACGCCTCATCAAGAACGGGCGAAGGACTTTCTTCGATCAGCTTCTGATTACGCCGCTGAGTAGAGCAATCGCGTTCGCCAAGATGCAAAACGCGATTGCCATCGCCCAGTATCTGAATTTCGATATGGCGCACTTCCGACAGAAAGCGTTCCGCATACATCGCACCGTTGCCGAATGCGGTCCTGGCTTCGCGCGAAGCATCATTGAAGGCGCGTTCTAGCTCTGCCGGCTCGCGAACAACACGCATCCCACGGCCCCCGCCACCCGCTACGGCCTTGAGCAATAAAGGATAGCCTATCCGCTGCCCGACGAGCTTGGCCTCTTCTACGGTATCGATAACACCGTCCGACCCAGGAGTCGTGGGTACACCTGCCTCCTTGGCCAGTTGCCGCGCAACCGCCTTGTCTCCCATTCGGCGGATGACCGCTCCAGATGGACCGATAAAGTTAATGCCTTGCTGAACGCAGGTGTCGGCGAAGTCCGCGTTCTCGGACAAAAACCCATAGCCCGGATGTATGGCGTCCGCTTTGAACGCCAGTGCGGCTCCAATCAGCGCCTGCACATTCAAATAACTTTCGGAGGCACGTGGGTAGCCAATGCATACCGCGCGATCCGCCATCTGGACAGGAAGAGAATCCTTGTCCGCCTGGGAATAGGCCTGGACGGTCTCAATGCCCAGCTCGCGGCATGCGCGAATGATGCGCAGCGCAATTTCGCCGCGGTTGGCGATAAGTACCCGACGAATTTCTCTGCCCATATCCTGTCTTTCCTTTAAACCGTAGACTCGGTACCCAGCAGCACCGTCGACTCACTGGACAATACCGCACCGTTACCGTGCGCCAACGCCACTTCACAACCCGGCACCTGACGATCTTCGCTCTCGCCACGAAGCTGCCTGACCGCCTCAATCAGCAACAACAACCCGTACATACCAGGATGGCAGTACGAAAGACCACCGCCATTCGTGTTCACCGGAAAAGCACCGCCCGGAGCAATACGCCCATCGGACACGAACGCGCCGCCCTCACCCTTCTTGCAAAAACCAAGATCTTCCAGGAACAAGATCGTGCAAATGGTGAAAGCGTCGTATAGCTGCGCAACGTCGACATCACTAGGCCTCAGGCCCGCCATGGCATAGGCGCGTGCGCCAGACTCTGCAGCACCTGTCACGGTGAAGTCCGGCATGGAGGCGATGTGTCTATGACTGATGGCATCACCGTGTCCCAAAACGTAAACCGGTTTCTTGCGCAGCCCACGCGCCCGTCGTGCAGATGTCACGATCAGCGCTCCCCCACCATCCGTAACGAGACAGCAGTCCCTGATGCTCAACGGACTGCTGATCATGGGCGAGTCGAGGACGTCTTGTACCGTTAAGGGGCCTTGCTCCCATGCCTTGGGGTTCATCTGCGCCCAGGCGCGGGCCGCAACGGCAACTTCCGCCAGGTTCTCTCGGGTTGTGCCGAATTCAAACATGTGGCGGGACGCTGCCATGGCGTAGGCATTGAGAGGGAACCTGGGGCGATATGGCGCGTCGTACGGAGACAGCTCCTGCGGCGCCGCTTTACTACGACCAATACTGCGTTGGTTGCTGCCGTAGGCAACCAACGCAACCTCACAAAGCCCGGCGTCGATCGCCGCCATCGCGTGTCCAAGGTGAGAAAGAAAAGATGAACCACCAATGCTTGTGCCGTCAATATAGACCGGATGCAGGCCCAAGTATTCGCACAAGCTTAGCGTGCCAAATAACAGCTGTGTTGTCGCGGTGAAAACCCCGTCAATGTCCTTCAGTTCAAGACCGCAATCATCCAAGGCCCGGCGGGTAGCCTGAGCCATAAGATCGACTGGCGTCACGCCCGGCGCACATTGCCCTAAATCAGATTCAGCAGCACCGACTATAGCGATACTGCCTCGTAGTGAATGGCTCATGCGGCGACTCCTGTCGGATGAAACACCGGATAGGGAGCACCATCGCAATTAGCACGACGAAACCTCACCATCACTCGCAGGCCGATTTGAACATCTCGGGCATCGATCCCTTCCACCGTACTGAGCATACGGAAGCCCTCGTCCAACTGTATAACGGCAACGTTATACGGTTCTTCGTCCCTTTGCATGACGGCGGTGCTTGCATAAACCGTTCCTTGACCCGCGCTGATTCTCCATTCCAGGTTGGTGCTGCCCGAGCCAGGCGCGATAACTCGTGGATAGAACACTGCCTGACCATCGTCAGGGCAAAACTGATAGGCCAACTCGCCATTCTCGCAATAAGCCAGCCACTGAGCATAGGGAGAAGTCTTAATGCCCGCTTGCATTACGATCTCGACTTATCAAGGATTACCAAGGCGTCTGCAGCGACCACTCCCAAGCCTTCCGATCGCACAAACAATGGGTTGATGTCGATTTCCGCAATACTGTCGGCATGGTCTGCGGCCAACCATGATAATCGCGACAGGACGCCGGCTAGAGCATCGATATCCAGCGCAGGTTTTTCGCGATAGCCAGTCAGCAAGGCGGCGCTCTTGATCTGAAGGATCATCTCACGTCCCGTGCGCTCGTCGAATGGCGCAAATCGATGCACCACGTCGTGCAACAACTCGGTGAATATGCCGCCCAATCCGAAAACGACTGTTGGACCGAAGTAGGGATCGCGCACGGCGCCCAAGATCACCTCCAATCCACTGGCCATTTCTTGCAAGGAGACCCCCTCGATCTTCGCATCGGCTTTGAAGTGGGCTGCGGACGACACCATCTGGCGCACGACACCTTTGAGTTCATCCAGGTTCCCAATATTGACCCGGACGGCACCGGCTTCCGTTTTGTGGGGAAGGTCTGCGGACTCGAGCTTGGCCACTATGGGAAACGGAATCGGTTCTTTCCGTAGCGCAAGCACATCCTCTATTGAGAGCAGGACTTCGTCGACCACCGGAATCCCATAGGCGCTGAGCAACTTCTTGGATGCGTGCTCGCCGAGCGTCCCGGTTTTTCCGACTAGCGCCAAATCCTGCCGGGCCACACTTCTGACTATGTCGCCGTCCGGTTGCTGCGCGCGATATCGACGCGCATATTCCGCCAGTGCGGCGGCGCTCTTGGCCGCCCGCCCTGGTGTAGAGTACACCGCAAGATTGCCGCGGTAAAATTCTGCCATCGCTGCGTCGGCTCGACCGGGCGGCGCACTGGACGCCACGAAAATGGGCTTATCCGTGGTCTGCGATACCGCAACCAGCTCACTGGCTATCTTCTCGGCAAGCGCCCCTTCGACCGAGGCCAGCACCACAATGAGTTGGTCGGCACCAGGGTCGCGAGCCACAACGCTCAGTACCTTATTAAAAACACTTGTGTCATTGAAAACTTGGGCCGTTACGTCGATCGGATTCGCAAATGAACTAAAAGAAGGAAGCAGTGCGCCCAGCTCCTGCATGGTGGTGTCCGAGAGCTGAGGCAGCTTTAGGCCAAGTCCTTCGCATCTATCGGCAAGCAACACACCGGCGCCGCCCGACACGGACACCACGGCAACATTATTGCCTTTTGGTAGGCGATGCATGCTAAAGGCGCGCGAAAGATCGACCAGGTCATCAACGTCGTTCACTTCAACAAATGCGCCTTCTCTGAAGGCCGCACGGTAAAGCTCGTAACCCGCGCTCAAGTTGGCGGTATGTGAGGCGGCAGCTTGCCGACCTGCTTCTGAATTGCCCACTTTCCAAACCAGTATCGGCTTGTTCGCACGCAAGGCACGCTTGCCGGCATCGATAAGACGACGTCCATCGTCTACGCCCTCCAGATAAGTTGCAATGATATCGGTGTCGTCACGTTCGATGAATGCGTCGATCAAGTTCAGCGCGCCAATGTCGGCTTCGTTGCCCGTTGAGATGACGTAGTTGAACTTGATGCCCTGGGCCTCGGACAGGCCCATCACCGCAAATCCGAATCCACCTGACTGGGTGATCATTGCGATGCGTCCACCTTCGGGATGACGGTACATAAAAGGCGCACCAAACCCACAAAACAGGTTGTTGATAGGACCCAATATGCCTTGGGAGTTGGGGCCAATAATCCTGACCCCGCTCTCACGCAAGGCGGCGTCCAGCTCATCCTGCAGGCCTTGGCCTTTTTCGCCGATCTCGCGAAAACCCGCCGACAAGACGACGGCAAAACCGATGCCAGCAAAGCCGCACTGACGCAGTGTGTCGGGCACCATCCGGGCCGGTACACAGACCAAGGCGACATCGCAAGGCTGCGGAACCGAGGCTATGTCCTGATAACACTTAAGCCCTTTAATCTCCTGGTACTTCGGATTGACCGGATAAATGTGGCCTGCGTAACCGAAGTCGGCGAGCGCACGGATGGGCTGGCCGCCTATGCGATTCAGTTCCGCCGATGCGCCGATGATGGCAATTCCGCGCGGATTCAGCAGCCGTGCGTAATCCGCTGCCATGGTTGCAGTAGTCATTCCGTCTCCATAAATCTTGGTTGATGCCCGACGCTTCAGGCTTTTGGATCGATAACGATAAGTGGTTGACCGAACTCCACTGGCTCTCCATCGCCTACCAGTATCTGTGTAACGACGCCTGCCGTCCCCGCTGCAATGGAATTCATCAGCTTCATGACTTCCAGAATGCACACAAGCGAATCGGACTCGACGCGCTGACCTACTGAGACGAATGGTTCTACGCCCGGTTCGGACGCCCGGTAGAACGTTCCGACCATGGGTGACTTGATGATGACGGAGCCATCTGCAGGCAATGCCGGTGCTTTAGCGACGGCGGACTGCCTCACCTCTGGGGAAGCAGCGAGTTTAGTGACATCTTCCGCGATGACCGGTGGCTCGCCCTTTGCCGTGGTGGCCGAGCGCGTTCCATGCTTTCTCAACTCAAGCTCGATATCGCCATACTTCAAGTGAAAATCTGAAAATTGCGTCGACTCTTCAACAAGTTGCAGTATTTCGAGCAAGTCTTGGTAGGTTAAATCCCGTTCAGCCACGTTGGTCTCCTTTGGTCTTCCGAGGCAGATTAACTGAAAACAAAAATAGATTCAATCTTGTTTTTATGATTGATGCCAAAATAGTTGACTTAAAAGTCACAGCAATTTACATTGACTCTAAAACCAAGCGCGAGAGGTCATTCGAGCGCGTTCCAATACGACAAGAAACGTGATCGCGTTACCGGCAAAACCAGTTCGCTGCGATGCCCAGATACCGACCGCATAACGAGACAACGTCATCTCGCGAAGGAGGCAACTCGTGGTTCAAGAAAAAGCATCTATGCACTCGCCCCAGCCGGTCCAGTTCGTCGATACAACGCTGCGTGATGCCCACCAGTCCCTATGGGCGACCCGAATGACAACACCAATGATGCTGCCTATGTGCGATACGCTGAATCGCGCCGGCTACGCTGCAATTGACTTGATGGGCATGGTGCAATTCGACGTTTGCGTTCGCTACCTGCGCGAAGACCCCTGGGAACGCATCCGTCTGGTCAAGGAACGAATTCCGGATGTCCCGCTCAAGGCCTATTTACGCTCCAAAAGCCTTATTGGCTTCGATGTCCTTCCCGATGACATCAATGCCCTATGGGTGGAACGAATGATTGCTAACGGCATAGGAATGGTCTGCGCATTCGATGCATTGGCGGACCTGGACAACATTGTTCCCAACCTGCTCTTGGCAAAGAAACTGGGAGCAAAAACCTGCGGCGCGCTGGTTTTTTGCGAGAGTCCCGTACATACAAATGAATTCTTCGCGACAAAGGCGAAGGAGTTGGTCAACCGTGCCAATGTCGACTGGTTGATGATCAAGGACTCCGGCGGCCTGCTAACAGTGGATCGCATACGCACGCTGGTTCCCGCGCTACGCGCAGTGATCGGTAATACACCGATAGAGCTCCACAGCCATTGCCTCACCGGGATCACTCCTCTGGTCTACCATGAAGGTGTGCGTTTGGGAGTCAACATTATTGACACCTCCATATCGCCACTTTCCGACGGCCCGGCGCAACCCTCTACGCAAACCATGGTTCGAAATCTCCGTTCTATGGGGTACCGCGCAGACCTCGATCTTCCGTCAATCGAAGGCGTGGGTAAATACATAGAAGATTTGGCCCAATCTACGGGCATGCCACACGGTGTCCCCATGGCGTACGACGCCTTTCATTATCAGCATCAGATGCCAGGAGGCATGTTAACGAACCTCAAATCACAGCTTGCAACGGCAGGATTGGGGCATCGTTACGATGAAGTACTCGAAGAATGCGCGCGTATCCGAGCCGAACTTGCCTGGCCGATTATGGTCACGCCCTTTGCGCAGCTTGTCGGCACACAAGCAGTGCTGAACATCGTTCATGGCGAACGCTATCGCATTATTCCCGATGAGATCAAGAAGTATGTGCTGGGGCACTATGGAAAACTACTTGCCGAGGTAGAGCCGCAAGCGTTTGACCGCATCGTGCACAACGGCTCGGCCAAGATCAAGCACAAGCCAGAGGCACTGAAGCCTGCGGTCGATGCGTTACGCCGCAAGTACCCAAAAGCCAGCGACGAAGAGCGACTGCTGCGCTTTTGCCTAATTGGCGATCATGTCGACAAAGTCAAAGCGGCCGGCCCCATGCCTAAGCAATTCTCACTAGAACATCCACTTACCATGCTGATCAAGGAAATGTCATCACGCCGGGGATGGCACCACATCAGCGTCAAAAAATCCAAGCTTGACCTCACCATCCAATCTGCAGAATAAGGCTGAGACATGAACGGAATCGAAAACATTGCTCGCATACTAGCGTCCATACGTCGGCAGCTGTTCTCAAGTCTAGAGGTCGTTCTCTTTGGCTTGGTGATGTCGTTGTTGATCTTGACGGTACTTCAGGTATTCACCCGATATGTGCTTCACTACTCACTTCCTTGGACAGAAGAAGTTGCCAGAATTGCATTGGTTTGGACAGTAATGGTCGGGGCCTCGATCGCAGCCGACCGACGCGAACACTACGCCATCACTTTTATATCCGACCATTTTCGCAAGGGCTTTAGGTTCTGGGTAGTCGTAGTGGTGAATGTCCTTGCGCTTGTCTTCCTGTTTACGCTTATGAAATTTGGCGTGGACTATGTGGCGCGCAACATGAACACAGTCTATATCGCCACTCAGGTTGCGAAAGGATTCGTCTTCTCCGCCTTACCTCTTGCCGCCACACTCATGGCTTTCAGCCTGATCACCCACACCTTTGAAGCAATCGCAATGCACGCGGCTGGCCAAGAAATTCCGGCTAGCGGTACCTCTGCGTTGGAGATTTAAGCCGTGAGCTACCTACCCTTGTTGCTAATGCTCGTGCTATTTGCCCTGGGCATGCCCATTGTATTTGCGATTGGCTTTTGTACTCTACTGTATGCGGCGTTCGTAGCCGAAGTACCGCTGTTGATCATTCCGCAGCAGATCATAACCGGATCGGACTCCTTCTTACTGCTTGCAATCCCGTTGTTTATCCTGGCCGGGATGATCATGGGCCAGGCCGACGTCACGCGGCGGCTCGTAGCTTTTTCGCTAAGCCTGGTCGGTTGGATCCGCGGAGGTCTTGCTTTGGTCAACGTCATGACCAACGTATTCATGTCGGGAATTTCAGGCTCGGGATTAGCGGATGCCGCGGCAACAGGCAGCGCGCTGGTTCCAGCTATGAAACGCAGCGGATATAGCGCGGCATTCTCCGCGGCCGTAACGGCATGTGGTTCTGTTATTGGACCGATCATTCCACCCTCGATAATCATGGTGGTGATTGGAGGCCTTACAGGCATATCGGTGGGCCGTATGTTCTTAGGGGGTGTGATACCTGGCCTAATCATGGCGCTGATGTTCGGACTCACCTGTTATATCGTGTCCAGGCGCCGTCAGTATCCCGTGGGCGCCCCCTTCTCCGTCAAGGGCGTCATACTGGCGTTCTGGGAGGCGTTACCGAGTCTAGGGTTACCGCTGATTATCGTTGGCGGCATCATGACCGGCGTATTCACACCGACAGAAGCTGCTGGCGTAGCCGTGGTCTATGTGCTGCTTCTGGGCATGTTCTATCGCAAGATGACTTGGGGCTCGTTCTATCGTTCCGTTGTTGAAACAGGCGTCATGACAGGTACCGTGCTTTTTATCGTCGGCGTGTCGGCGATCTTCGGCTGGGTGTTGATTTCCGAAAATGCTGGGGACGGCCTGGGTGATTTCCTCTTGGGCATCAGTACAAATCCCGCAGTTATGCTCCTATTGATTGCGACCATACTGATCATTATCGGCTTCTTCATGGAGGTTCTGGCAATCTTGATTCTATCGGTTCCAGTACTCATGCCGATTGTTTCATCTGTGGGAATCGACCCTGTTCACTTCGCAGTTATCGCTACCGTGGCACTGTCCACCGGGCTCGTGACTCCACCCTTCGGCTTGTGCATGTTTTTGATGTGCAAACTTGCAGATGTGAAAATCGAGGAATATACGGTCGAATGCATCCCGTTCTATCTCTGCATGATCGGTTCGCTAGTATTGCTAATCTTTTTCCCCCAGTTGGTTCTTTGGCTGCCCGACACCTTAATGGGAGCCATGCAGTAATCGCGATCGCTATACCCCACAACGCCCGGATGATACCGAGCCAACATATACCCGCATGAGGAGACAACAATGCTACACAGATCAATTGCTATATTGAGCACAGCACTTATCACTATGGTTTCGGTCAATGCTTATGCCAAAGAGGATATTCCGAAGCTCAAAATACGAGCCACCAATTCGTATCTGGAAAGTCAACCGGCTGGCAAGGCCATGGATTTCTTTGCGAAACGTGTATCGGAACTATCTGACGGACGCATGACCGTCCAGGTCTATCATGCCGGCAAGCTCTATACCGAAGACGCATCCATCCAGGCCGTGCTGGACGGTACCGTCGACATGGGCATGGCCAGTGCCGCCAATCACGGCCCCTTCACCAAAGCATGGGCGCCGGTGGAAACTCCGTTCTTACTTAATAGACAACAGTTTCGCGACATTATCATTCAGGGAGAGATCGGACAGGAATTACGCAAACAAGCGCAGGCAGATGGCCTTCATGCATTGTTGGTGCTTGAAACGGGCGGTCACCGCGTCGTGGGCGGCAGCCGGCCGGTGAAGGTTCCTGCCGACATGGAAGGCAAAAAGATACGGACCGCACAATCGTCCGTCATGCTTGGCTTCTACCGCTCCGTCGGTGCCAATCCTGTTGTCGTGCCCTGGGGTGAAACTTATCTGGCCCTATCCAACCACGTCGTAGATGGTTTGGATGCCGTGACCTCTTCCTGGCCGCTGGGCAATCTCGCTGAAGTTGCAAAGTACATCACCGCTATCAATTGGGCACCAGTATCCACAGTCGTCGATACCAGCGTTGCCTGGTGGAAGAAACGCACACCAAAGCAACAAGAGATCATTACCCAGGCGGCGTTAGAAGCACAAGCCTTCTCGATGAAGCTTGAGGACGCAGATCAAGCAGCGGTGCGAGAGACCATCAAGAAGCAGGGCGCTACCATCTACGACCCCACACCTGAAGAACTTGAGAAGTGGCGAGCTGCCAGTAAAAAAGTATGGGCCACGATTCCCGGCGATCAGTCGATCATCGAGAAAATCAGCACTATCACTTCCTCAAGCAAATGAGTACCAGTTCTTTTGACGGCCGCGTTGCCATTGTTACAGGCGCGGCCGCGAGCCTGGGCGCTGCAACGGCCCGTCAGTTGGCAAGTCGCGGTGCCACCGTGATACTCGTTGACCGCCATCTTTCGACTGCAACGGCCGTTCAGGATCACATTCGCGAGTCCGGCGGTAACGCTCTGGCGCTACAGTGCAACGTAACAGACACGCGTGAATTTGAGTATCTAGTGACCGATGTCATACGCCGCTACAGACATATCGACATGCTGGTGAACAATGCCGGCACGCTCGGCCCCATAAAGCCACTGTCACAGATTTCCGACGAGGAAGTTACCCAGGTATTGGACCTGAACGTCAAGTCAGTGTTTTCTTGTACACGATCAGTTATCGGGGCAATGCTGACCAATGGAGGCAAGGGGACTATCGTCACCATTGCCTCCGTCGCAGGCAAAGAGGGACCCAAGGATTTATCCATCTATTCTGCATCCAAAGGCGCAATTATTGCTTGCACGAAATCATGGGCGAAAGAAGTCGTGGATCATGGCATTAGGGTCAACTGCGTTTCGCCTTCCCTAATCGACTCTACCGGAATGCAAGCCGAGATGCCTGCCTCGTTCACCAGCGACTCCATCAGCCGTATCCCGATGAAACGGGCGGCAACTATAGACGAGGTAGCCAATATCGTCACCTTCCTTCTCTCTGATGAAGCCAGCTTCGTTACAGGCGCTTGTTATGACGTTAGCGGCGGGAGGTCGGCATACTGATGAATGCGCCTTTCACCGCCACCTTGCCATCTCCCGATCAGGTCCGCGGAATTTTTAACCTTAGTGGACGAACGGCGATAGTCACCGGGGGTGCGTCCGGACTGGGACGCGCCATCGCCTGGGGGTTGGCCAGCTTCGGGGCCAATATCGCCATCCTCGACCTGAACGGCGAGGACGCTGCCCAATTTGCACGCGCCATACAGTCTGAGCTGGGGTGTCAAGCGGCCTCGTTTGCGGTCGATATGAGCGTTGAAGCCGCCGTCAACGCTGCCTTTTCATCCATAGAGCAGCACTTCAACACGCTTGATGTACTTGTCAATGGAGCTGGCCATAATATTCGGAAGCCCATGGTGCAGATGAACCAGTCCGAATTCGATTCGCTTTACGAAGTGCATGTTCGCGGTGCCTTCCTGGCTTCCAAGGCGGCCGCCCGGATCATGCAACAGCAGGGTAGCGGATCGATTATCAATATCGCCTCCATTGCCGGCTTGGTTGGTATTTCCGGGGTTGTCCCTTATGCAGCCGCCAAGGGCGCCCTCATTCAAATGACCAAGGCCTTCGCGCTTGAAATGGCACCGATGGGCGTACGCGTGAATGCGATTGCCCCCGGCTTCATCGACACCCCACTAACGCGCCAGCATGCGCCGTCTGTGCGCGAAGAGATCGGCACAAAGACCCCTCTGGGGCGCTTGGGCAACGCCGACGAAATGATCGGCCCGGCTGTGTTTCTGGCTTCCGATGCCTCCAGTTTTATAACTGGTGCGACGGTGCTGGCTGACGGCGGTTGGACGGCGCAGTAAGATGCCTGCCGCATAGGCTGTGGCGCGCATGGGGAATCGTATCATTCGCGATAGCACAAACTTCGGATCTCAAGACATGGAGGCAGCACCCGTCGAAAAGATCTCGAACGACATTGCATCTATTCTGTCGGATCCGGAGGAATCAAAGACGCTCGCCCGAATCGGTGCTGAACCTGCATACCAGGCTTCGTCTCAGTTCAAATCCTTTACTGACACCGAAATGAACAAGTACAGCGCCATCGTGGAAGAAGCGGATATAGAAAAACATAAATCCTGCGAACGCTCTTACTACACGACCAAAGCCGTGATACCGATGGCCAGCAGCAGGAACAGGGAAAATCTTCGTACCCGCTCCTGATGCTGACCCATCGACCAGCGGTGCAGATAGACGCCTAGAAAACTGGCGATCACGGCCACCGGCAACAGGACCAAGGCATAGATTCCTTGCTGCCCCGTCAGCGAATTGCTCAGCCCCAGCGGAACAATCGTAGCCACTTGCCCGAGGCTGAAGTAGACGAGGCTTACCGCACGCATGACGACAAGCGGCAACGATCGATCCGACATCATGTACAAGATAACCGGTGGCCCGCCTATGCCTGCAATCGCGGTCATGAAGCCGCTTAGTGCACCTGCCGACGAGTCCTGGATTAACCCGCGCCGCCCTCTGTAATGCCAACCCGCCAGCATCAGCAACGCTACCAATATTACAATCAAGGACACGACTTTTCGCATGACGATCGGGTCGATGCTGCTCAGCGTGGCCAAGCCAATAGGCAAGCCCAATAACGATGGAATGAACAGACGCAGTACGAGGCGCCAGTCGACGTTGCGCAAAGCCTCGGGCAACATCTGGAAAGTGGTCAACAGGTTAATACCCAACACCAGGACCACAACGTCGGTTGGCGGCATTACAAGACTGAAAACCGGAGCCATCAGCAGGCCAGCTCCAAAACCAGAGAAGCCTCGCATAGCGCTACCAACGAAGGTGGCGCCAGCCAGTATGGCGAATACGGACAGGCTGGGCAACTGCTCTAGTACACCGTCAGGCATCTGCATATTCTCTTAGCTCTGCATGCCCCAACGACGAATCGTGCATTTTTCCAGCGTGTTGAATATTACGTTCTCTACAAAAAGACCGATCATGATGACCATGAACAAGCCGGCGAACACGCTGGGAATTTCGAGCATATTTTTGTTCTCGTAAATAAACCAGCCCAAGCCGCCGGAGCCAGAGCTTACGCCAAAGACAAGCTCTGCGGCAATCAAGGTACGCCAGGCGAACGCCCATCCGATCTTCAATCCAGACAGAATGCTAGCAAAGGCGGCCGGAATCAGGATTCGCCGCACATACGAAAAGCCGCTTAGACCGTAATTGCGCCCAACCATGCGCAGCGTGGGCGATACCGATAGAAAACCCGAATGAGTATTCAACGCGACCGCCCATAGTACCGAGTGCACCAACACAAAGATCAGGCTGCCTTCGCCTAGACCAAACCAGATCAGAGCCAAGGGCAGTAATGCGATAGCCGGCAAAGGATTGAACATCGCTGTCAAAGTCTCCAGAATATCCGTTCCGATTCGGGTGGTAATAGCCAGCACGGTCAGCACGGCTGCCAGCCCGATGCCTACCGCGTAGCCCATCAGCAACACGCGTATGGATGTCCAGGCCTTAAGCAGCAATCCGCCCGAAGCAATGCCCTCGAACACGGCTCGGATTGTATCGGTGAAGGTCGGGAATATTAAGGAATTGTTCAAATTGGTGGCGTAAATCTGCCAAATAATGGCCAGTACCACCAGAATGAAAAGCTTGCGTACGCCACCGATGTTGGTGATGCGCTCCCACAAGGACAACGGCTTCTCGACGATCCCGAATGACTCCGAAGCGATTGGATTACTGTAAACCTCGGGCCGTGATCGCGCCATTTCCGTGGGTTCAGACATGATGCACCTCCACTTCTTCTTCGACTTTGTCGGCGAACAACATGTTATTGATCTTGCCTTCCAAGGCCTGATGCAAGGTGGGGTCTTGCTCGCCTCGCGCCAAGCTGTTCAGTTCCGCCTTCACCTGACCGGGATGCGGTGTCAACAGCAATATGCGGCTGCCAATCCGCATGGCCTCGGGAATAGAGTGTGTAACGAACAAGACAGTGAACTTCGTGTCATCCCACAGTTGTAGCAACTCGTCCTGCATCTTGCGACGGGTCAGTGCGTCCAACGCGGCAAACGGCTCATCCATCAACAAGATGGCCGGTTCCATTGCCATGCCACGGGCGATGGCTACGCGTTGCTTCATTCCACCGGAGAGCATATGCGGGTGGCTATCGGCGAACTTGGTCAGGTTCACCTTAGCGATGTATTCCATGGCTTTTGCCTTCGCGTCGCGTTGATTCATCTTGCCACTGGCGTGCAACGGAAATGCAACGTTTTCGGATATGGTCTTCCAGGGCAGGAGTTGGTCGAACTCCTGGAACACCATCATGCGGTCCGGGCCGGGTCGTTGCACTTCGCGACCCTGAAGCCGGATTTTGCCTTCGGTGGGTGTAAGATAGCCCCCGACCGCTTTCAGTAACGAAGATTTTCCGCAGCCCGACGGACCTAGCAACACGAAGCGGTCGCCCGACTCGACCTGAAAGCTGACTTTGTACGTTGCCGTGATCAAGTGCTCTACGGTCTTGTATTGCAGTGTTACGCCCTGAACATCAAGCAGGGGTGCCTGCATGTCATGCTGATTCATTTCCAACCTCTATCCTAATGACGCGCCGGAGGGAGGCCCGGCGCATCGAGCGTGCTCAGCTTCCTTGCAGGTCGTGTACTTCTGGAAAGAACAAATCACTCCAAGCTTTCGGGCGGTTCTTGATCGTACCGACATCGTTCATGAACTGTGCAAAAGGCAGAATGCGATCCGGCGCTAGCTTGTACGTGATCTGTGGGTCGCGGACCATCTTCTCTATGAAATCAACGTTGTCCTTACCGCCGGTATCCTTCACATAAAGCTCCGCAGCCTTGCGCGGATTGGCGTTGATCCAGTCCGTTGCCTCGTTAAGCGCCGCCAGAACGGCCTTGAAGGTCTTTGGATTCTCAGTACGAAACTTGTCAGTGCCCCAGACCATCAGGAACGTAGTGGGTCCTCCCATGATGTCATAAGAGTTCAAAACGACGTGTACGCCCTCTTTGTCCAAGGCCATGTATTGAAAGGGTGGGCTTGTAAAGGTGGACCGTATACCTGCTGAGCCTGAAAGCATCGCGTTCAGTCCTTCCGGGTGCGGTAAGTTCACCATCAAAGGGTTAAGTTTTTTATAGTTTTCCATCCCCCACTTCTTGGCAGCCGCCATTTGCAGGTATACCGTCTGAACCGACGAACCGGCACCGGCCATGGCGATTTTATCTTTGTCCGTGAAGTCGTCGATGGTCTTGATTTCCGGTGCAATGCTGACCAGCATATTGGGCATGGAACTCAGCGCAGCCACCCCATGGACTTTCACATTGCTACGGGTCTTGTCCCATAGAATAATCGCCGGGCCTGTTCCGCCTGCAGCGAAGTTCAGTTGACCAGAAAGCAGTGCATCGTTCGCTGCGGAGCCCGACCCAAAACGTGACCACGTCACCTTGGTGTCGTTTAAACCCGCTTCCTTCAGCTGCTTTTGTACCAACCCATTGATGTTCATTACCGTCAAGGGCAAGTAGCCGATGCCAAACTGGCGCGCCAATGTGACTTCGTCGGTTTCAGCGTGCGCCGAGCCCGCCATCATGACTCCACATAAGATGGCAGCAGCGTACTGCATTACGTGTCTTGTCTTCATCTCGTTCTCCTTTGGGTAAATATGCCGCAGCTTGCATGGCGGTTCTGTTTTCTTACTGCCGGTTGCGCTGGTCTGGCGTAGCGCTTGATGCTTAAAGTACGTATTTGATATAGCGGGCCAGGAAAGCCTTGGCGTTGCGTATGTTGGTGCGGCGTAACTGCTCCGCGGCATCGCAATCGCCGCGGCGCATGGCTTCCAGCACAGCACGGTGTTCGCGCACGCCAATTTCCCCTCGGCCAGGCAAGATAACGATACGGCGGATGAGAACTTGCGTTTTCTCGTAGATGTTGTCCAACGCCTGCGCAAGGACCGGGTTGTCGGCAGCTTCGATGCAACGGCGCCGAAAACTGTCATAGATTTCGGTATAGGCCTCGAAATCTCCATTCTTCACTGCGGTTTCCACCGGGCCCGAAAACTGATCGAGCAAATCCTGCCATGAAGCAGGCTCGGCATTCTGGCAGGCTAGGCGCGCGCATAGTCCCTCCAGCACTTCCCTCATATCGTAAATGTGAAAAACCTGCTGTGGTTCAAGCCGGGCCACCAGCGCCCCACGGTTGGGTATGCGCTCAATCAGGCCCCGTTGTTCCAGAACCGTGAACACGTCACGAATGCGCGTACGCGGCACATCAAACTCTTTGGCTAGCTCGTACTCGTTCAGTTTGGCGCCTGGCGGAAGTTCATAACGGGCAATCCGTTCGCGCAAGATATGGAGCACGTCGGGATGGCCGCCACTTTTGGCTTTCGTCCTGGGCACCGGTGTCGCGGCCGATGTGGCCGCCTTAGCTCTCGTACTGGGGGCCATACGTGACTCCACGTTGGTGGGCGCTTGAACAAACAATATTATCCGCCGCCAATTCTGTCAACTATTTTGTATATTAGTTGTTTATTGATTTGTAGACTAAGCGAAATAAAAAACCTGGAGTGCGTGTTGACGCACAATCAGCAAGGTGAATTCGTAGCGAGCTGGCCGCGAAAGGCCTTCTCCTGCCTCAGGAACCGGCTGCTAGAACCGGCCAACCCTTTCTCGTTCCGCCACAACTCACCCGACCTTGCAGCGCGTTCAGATGCTGGGGCTTTTTCCGAAGAAAGGTATTTCCAGCATCGCCGAGTTTTGGCCGGTTTAACCGGCTTTTCTCAGAAGCTCGACGCGCCGGGCAACAAACTCGCCAACATAGGCCGTCGTGACCCCTCCCGCAGCAAAGTCGGGGTCCGACAAGACTTGATGAAGAAACGCGGCGTTGGTCGACAAGCCCTCGACCGTCAAATCGTCCAGAGCCCGCAATAGACGCGCAATCGCTTGTTGGCGGTTCGCGCCATGGGCAACCAGCTTCGCGATCATTGGATCGTAGTAGGGCGTAACGCGATCGCCGGCGCGTACGCCTGTATCGATGCGCAATCCACCTTTCGACGGAGGCCAGGTCAAGGTGTCGATCAGACCCGGAGAAGGCAGGAAGTTTTTTTCCGGGCGTTCGGCGTATAAGCGACACTCGACGGCGTGACCGTTCAGCTCGATGGCGTCCTGGCTTACCGGTGCGAGCTCACCCATCGCCTGACCAATCTGCCATGCCACCAGGTCTACGCCTGTGACCATCTCGGTGGTGGGATGTTCGACCTGTATACGAGTATTCATCTCGAGGAAGTAGGCCTGCTGGCGTTCGCTATCGTAAATAAACTCGACTGTGCCAGCACCGCTATATCGTTGCTGGGTCACCAGTGCGAGCGCTGCGCGATACAGTTCCTCGCGCACCGCTTGAGACACATTAGGGGCCGGTGCCTCTTCGATAATCTTCTGAAAACGCCGCTGAACGGAACAGTCGCGGTCATAAAGATGCACGCCGCGGCCATCGCCAAAGCCAAATACCTGGACTTCAATGTGCCGCGCTGCCGCAACGTAACGCTCCAGATACACGCTGGAGTCGCCAAAGGCCTTGCCCGCCATAGACTGTGTCGCTTCAACGACCGCCAGCAACCGGGCAGCCTCGTCGACACGGCGCATGCCTATGCCGCCACCGCCCGCCGCGGCCTTGACCAGTAGCGGATAACCAATCTGCTGGGCGGCTTCCAGTAGCCCGTCGGTCTCCCCAAGGATGAAACGCGCGCTGCCAGGCAGTATCGGCACACCGGCCAGGCGAGCGATCTCGCGGGCGCGTTCTTTGTCGCCCATATCGACGATAGAAGCGGGCGATGGCCCGACCCAAACCAAGCCGGCATCCATGACAGCCTGGGCAAAATCAGCGTTCTCGGAAAGAAAACCATATCCCGGATGGATCAAATCGGCCCCGCTGCGGCGGGCAGCGTCAAGGATGACGTCCGCTTTCAGATAGCTGTCACGTGCAGGCGCGGTACCTACCAACATGGCCTCGTCCGCCATTTGGACATGCATGGCATTTGCGTCGGCATCGGAATAGACCGCAATGGTTTGCAAGCCCAGCTTCTTGCAGCTTGCAATGATTCGGCAAGCGATTTCGCCACGATTGGCGATCAACAATTTCTTGGTCATGTTCTTAGCGCTTCCTGTTCGATTTAGATTAGGGCTGTACGCCGCTGCGGGCCTTGGGTCCCAGGTCGCCGCGCAGACGCATCTCGGCCAGCGCGATCCAGTCGCAAAGCACCGGGCGCGTCTCACGCGGATCGATGATCTCTTCCACCGCAAATGCCTCTGCAGTCCGGAACGGCGATGCATAAGGCTTAAGGTCGGCCTCCATCTCCCTTTCTTTGGCCACGGGATCCGGCGCCGCCATGATCTCTCGGCGGAATGCCGCTGCCACGCCGCCCTCCACTGGCAACGAGCCCCATTCCGCAGATGGCCAAGCAAGCTTCATATCGACGTCGTTCTTGTTGCACGTTGCCATGCCTGCCATGCCATAGCACTTTCGGATCACCAGGGTGATGGTCGGCACGCGCAAATTGCCGGCAATATAGACGGCGCGCATGCCCTCTCGCAATGTGCCGTCCTGTTCGGCCTTCAGGCCCACCATGAACCCGGGCACGTCAACCAAGAAGACCAGCGGGATGTGAAAGGTGTCGCATAACTCCATGAAATGAATCTGCTTACGCGCAGAGTGCACGTCCATCGCTCCGCCATAAACCATAGGGTTATTGGCAATGATGCCTACGGGCCGGCCATCCAAGCGCCCCAGCATGGTAATGACCGACTTGCCGTAAGTGGGCTGTATCTCGAAATCCGAACCCTGGTCCAGGACCATACGAACAAGACGGTGCATGTTGTAGGCCTGGGTACGTCTTTCCGGAACGATGCTGGCCAGACGTTCGTCGCAACGATCCGGCGGATCGTCACTTTGTGTGACGGGCGGCAGCTCCCAGACATTGGACGGCATGAAGCTTAGAAAGCGGCGCACCTGTTCGAAAGCGTCTTCCTCTGTGGCGGCGGCATTGTGGATGGTGCCAGCTTGGTCGACGGCCACTTTTGAACCACCCAGAGCATTTTTATCGATTTCCTGGCCCAGCGATCGCTTTACGACAGGTGGACCTGCGGCAAACACTTGGCTCGTACCAGTGACCATGACGGAAAAGTGCGACAAGATGGCGCGGCCCGCTGGACCGCCAGCCGCTGTTCCCAGAACAGCCGACACAACGGGCACGGTACCCAACAGGCCAACAGAGCGTTCGAACCCATGCACACCAGGAAAGACGCTGTGGCCTCGCCGCTTGAGGGAGGTAACGCTGCCGCCGGCACCGTCAATCAAGTTAATGAGTGGGATGCGATAGTGGTGTGCCAGATCTTCGACAAAGCCGCCCTGTCCGCCTTTCCGGCGTAAGCTGCCAAAGGTCGTGCCACCACGGACCGTGAAGTCCTCGCCGCCAAGGGCGACTGGGCGGCCATCTATCTTGGCCAGTCCGCCTACGTAGGGAGCGGGCGTTACAGACACCAGGCGATTGTTCTCGTCGTACATCCCGGTGCCGGCCAGGCTGCCTACCTCGCGGAAGCTACCTGCATCGGTCAAGGCTGCAAGGCGCTCACGTACCGTGAGGCGGCCGGCCTTATGCTGGCGCTCGATGGCCGCCTCGCCGCCCATCAACTTGCCCTGCTCCCGCCGGAACCGCAATTCGGAGATCAGTTCATTTTCTTGCTGCTCGACTACGGGCTCAGAAGTTGCAGCGGCAGTCATGATTCGAGCACGCACAGTATCTGGTCCTCGTCTACGGAGGCGCCCGGCTCGACCGTCAGTTCTGCAATGACGCCGGCACCGGTGGCTTCCAGCGGAATCTCCATCTTCATGGATTCCAGGATCATGATGACATCGCCTTCTTCAACCTTTTCGCCCACGCTACGCTCGACTTTCCAGACCGTGCCAGTGACTGGCGAGCCAATTTCTGTTCTTGCCATTTGTGTTCTCCTTTGCTTTATTGGGGACGGTGTACTAGTAAGTGGTTGGCCAGGCAGCCAGATGATGCTTGCCTATGCCGCCAGTACGGCGCAGTTCATGAACCTCCAGCATACGGACCAAGTAGTCGCGCGTTTCCTGAGGTTCGATGACCGCCTGTACGGCATACATTTCGGCTATGCCCCAGACATCGCTGTCGCGCTCCATCTCGGACCTGAGCTTGTCCTGAGAGACCTGGTCGACCTCGCGACCCCAGGTCACCACCTGAACTGAATACGAGGGGTCCATGAAGCTAACCTCGGCCATAGGCCATGCAGCGACTTCATCCGAATTGCGTCCACCTCCCATGTTCAAGTAAGCCTGCCCATAGCTCTTGCGCATGATCACCGACAATTTGGGTACGCTGCACATCTGCAGCGCCGTCATGAAGTTCATGATCTTTCCTGGGGCCTTCATGCGTTCCCCCTCTACACCGATGACGAATCCCGGTGTATCGACAAGCATAATGATGGGGATGTTGAACGAATCGCACATAACCAGGAAGCGCGTGATTTTTTCGCAGCCAGGCACGTCCATGGCACCAGCCTTGCCCATGGGGTTGTTGGCAACGATACCCACCGTGCGCCCATCCAGGCGTGCCAGCGCCGTGACGGCAGTGCGGCCAAAGCGCGGCTTCAGCTCAAAGAAACTATCCGTGTCGACAATGGCCTTGATAACTTTTCGTACCTCGTAAACTCGCCTGCGGCTTTCCGGCACGATCTCGGACAGTTGGGCTGCGGCATCGCTGGAACCTTCCGGCACGGGCTGGCGCGGGGGCGATTCCTGGCTATGTGAGGGCAGGTAAGACAGAAATCGCTTCACCAGGTCGATCGCTTCTTCGTCAGTATCGGCAACGCAATCAACCAGGCCAGTGACTTCGCTGTGCAGCTTCCAGCCGCCGAGCTCTTCCGGCTCCACTGTCTGGCCAATAGCCAGCGAGGCCAGGACAGGGCTGGCGACCGCCAGTGTGGAGCCCTTGCGCATCACGGTGAAGTCAGACAGACAGGCATACCAGGCCGACGATCCATAGCATTGGCCCAGGATGGCGGAAGCCCAGGGGCTTTCGCGATGCCGCACGTATTGCTGGGGGTCGTTGCCCAACAACGAGCCCATACCGCGCGAACCCATGTTGTCCGGCATGCGAGCACCTGAAGACTCGCCAAAGAACACCAGAGGAAAGCCCCTTTCTGTTGCCACGCGTTTAACGTGGCCCATTTTCTTCATGTTGGTCAGGCTGCTGGATGAGCCCTTTACCGTAAAGTCGTTGGACACCACGCCTACCGGCCGGCTATCGACACGTGCGAAGCCGGCCACCTTAGCATCGGCCGGGGTACTGTCCCGGTCTTCGGGGATGACCGACGAAACGCCCAACATACCCGTTTCAATGTAGCTACCCGGGTCCACGAAGTAGTCAATGCGTTCGCGAGCATTGAGCTGCCCAGCGGCCTTGCGTCGGGCCAGCTTGGCTTCACCCCCCATGGCCAGCGCGCGGGTCCGCCGACGGCGCAGTTCCTGTACCTGGCGGCCGGTTTCGGCGACCAGATTTTCATCTTTCAGTTCGTTTGTGCCCATGACTCAGACCTCAGCAACCTTGGCTTGTGACACCGAAGTTGCACCGTAGATAATGTGCGCCTCGGTTAATTCGGCAATCTGCTCCGCGCTTAGACCCAGTTCATCTCTTAATATCTCGACCGTGTCCTGACCGATGTCGTGGCCCGCCCAACGGACAGCGCCCGGCGTTCGCGACAGGCGTGGCACGACATTGGCCATCGCCACTGGGCCAAGCTCCGGGTCGCTGGGTTCGACGAGCATGTTGCGCGCGCGATAGTGAGGATCTTCGAAAATATCCTGCATATTGAAGATGCGCGAGGCCGGTACTCCGGCGTCCTCCAGCAAGCGCTCAAGCGTTGCGAGAGGTAAGGTGCGCGTCCATTCATCGATCAACGCATCCATCTCATCCTCGTTCTTCGACCGCGCCACCGGCGTGGAGAAACGTGGATCTTTCAGCATCTCCGGCTTGCCCATGGCCTGGACGAAGCGCTTGTATACCGGCTGCGAACCTGCCGTAATATGGATATAGCGGCCTTCGGCACTGGTATAGAGGGAGTTGGGGGTATGATTCGGCAGCCGCGAGCCCGCCCGCCGGGCAATCACGCCCAATTGCTGAAACGCCGGAATATGCGCCTCCATGAAACTGAAGGCGGCTTCGTAAAGGGCTGCGTCGATGACCTGTCCGCGACCGGTACGATGCCGATCCAGCATGGCCATGGTGGCACCGAAGGCACCATACAGGCCAGTGATGTAATCGGTCATCGAGACCGCCACCCGCGCTGGTGGCCGGTCCGGATCCCCGGTCACTTCACGGATACCGCTAAAAGCCTCGCATACCACGCCATATCCGGGTCGCTGGCTGTAAGGACCATCCTGGCCGTATCCGCTGATACGCACAAGGATCACGCCAGGGTTGACCGCACTCAGTTCGTCGTAACCCAGCCCCCAGCGCTCGAGCGTCCCAGGACGGAAGTTCTCGATGACGATATCGGCCTTTTCGCACAGGCGCTTGGCTAATGCCCGGCCTTCAGGAAGCCGCAGATCGATAGAAACAATACGCTTGTTGCGAAGAATGGACGCTCCATACAAAGAACGATCATTTTTGATCTTGCCCATCGAGCGGACGGCATCGCCCTCCTTTTGTTCGATCTTGATGACATCAGCGCCAAAATCGGCCATTAGCCTGGCGCAGAATGGACCCGCGACAGTGGACCCCAGCTCAACGACACGACAACCTTTCAGAGGTCCGGGTCCGGCAGCGCTTTGTGCAGCGCCATTGTCCTGATCGATCACCTTCAGTCTCCTTCAAACGCTGCAATAGATTTACAGCAGATACTTTCTATACTGGGAAAAACTATCTCGCGAACTACGGATGTTGGCCCGCTTTAGCCGCTCCGCCAGCTCCGCATCCCCGGCCACCATCGCCTTCAATATTTCCTGATGCTGACGCAGCCCTTCTGCGGCCCGGCCCGGCACCAGCACCAAACGCCGTATCAATACCTTTGTACGGTCATACAGACCTTCCAATTGGCCAGCCAGTATGGTGTTTTGGGCAGCGGCGAGGGCCCTTTCCCTGAACAGATTGACGCTGTCCGCGTAAAAATCCAGATCGCCGCGCGCCAAGGCATCCTCTGCCGCTTTGCCAAATCGATCCACCAAGTCATCCCAAGATCCGGAATCGGCCTTTTCCGTAGCGAGCCTTACTGCCAGCGCCTCCAAAACTTCGCGTACTTCATATAAAGCGAAAACCTCATCGGCCTCCAGTCGCGTAACGACCGCGCCCCGATTGGGAATTCGCTCTATCAAGCCACGATCCTCGAGCACACCGAAAGCTTCACGAATGCGGGGGCGTGACACGTTGAACTCTTCCGTCAACACCGCCTCGCGCAGTTTCGAGCCCGGCGGAAGGTCGTGATTCACGATGCGCGTGCGCAGGATCTCAACAATCTCCTCCATGGTCAGGCCCGAGCTGTCAGCAGTATTCCTACTACGCGATTTGCCTCGAACGTTTTCAGCCATGCTTCTCTCCTTGAGAGTTAAGTAAATATAAAGCCGACGATACAAAATTGTCAACAACTTTACCAACTATTTTGTATTTACCGTCGGCGCTTCGTGTTTATATAGTAGTCGGTACGAAGGCTTCTCGACGAGTCACATCAAAAACGACAACGCCGCCCTTGAGGGGCGGCGTTCGGGCATGTTTATGGTGCTGGGGCTGAGCATCGGCCAGACATACGCTGGCGGTTGCGTGAGGCTTCTCACCACGTCACAAACCGCTTTCACGGTGCTGAAACTGGCTCCGTCAAACCGTTAAAGCAAAACCAGCCATTAAGCAGCGTAGGCCGCCTTACAACAGAAATGTAGCCAAACCGGTAAACAGCAATAAATACAAAGAAGCCAAGCGCACATAATTCTGCTGCCGCCCCACCGACCATCGGTGCAGCCATGTACCCAGCACGCTGGCAATGACGGACACAGGCAACAAGGTGGCCACGTACACCGCATGATCGACGGTCAGCGATCCACCAATGGCTAATGGGGTCAGGGTAGCCACCTGAGCAAAACTGAAATAGACCAGGCTAACCGACCGCAACACGCTGGACGACAGGCCGGGAATGGAAAGCAAATAAAGAATGATGGGTGGCCCGCCTATACCGGCGATAGCCGTCATAAAGCCGCTGACGGCGCCTGTCAGGGTGTCCTGCAGCACACCCCTTCGGCCCTTGTAGTACCAGCCCGCCAGCATCAGCACAGCTACGGTGGTAACGACGACCGCCACGGTCTTGCGCATGATGACGGGATCCACCATATGCAGCATGGCCAGCCCCACGGGCAGGCCCAGCAAGGAAGGAAGGAACAGGCGCAGGACCAGCTTCCAGTCGACGATGCGCAGCGCGTCCGGCAGCATCTGTATGGTGGTCAACAGATTCAACAACAGAATGACCACCAGCACATTAGTGGGGGACATCAGCAGGCTGAAAACGGGAGCCATGAGCAAACCGGCTCCGAAGCCGGTAAAGCCCCGCATGATGCCGCCCACGAAAGTAACCCCCGCCAGTACCGCGAAGACCGGCAGCGGAGGCAGGGCCTGCATCGCCCAATCGGGAATCATGGGTTTACGACAAGACAGGAGTGCGCTGGAAGCGAATAATGCCGTCGTCGCCAGCAAAGCGTGTCAGCTTCCCTTCGAAATACAAGGCATGCAAATGCGCCAACGCCTCGCCCATGGCAAAGGTAAGTTGATGCAGGTCCAGCTGGCGCCTGAACATTATCGGGACGATATCCGTAACGCTTTGCGGCTGGACGCAGGCGTCAAGCACTTCTTGCAGGCGCTCGGCATGATGCGCATGCTGCTGCCCGATGCGCTCATGCAATCCGCGGAAAGGCCGGCCATGGGACGGCAGCACCAGCGTGCCTTCGGGCAGGTCGTCGTACGCGCGCAATGAGTCCAAGTACAGCGGCAAGGGGTTGGCGTCGGGCTCGAAATCGAACACGCTGATGTTGGTGGAGATGCGCGGCAGCACCATGTCGCCGGAGATCAGCACTTGCAGCGTGTCGCAATACAGGGACGCATGCTCCGGCGCATGCCCATAGCCCACGATAACGCGCCACTCGCGGCCGCCTATGGTGATGCGGTCGCCATCCATGATGCGATGATAACGGGCCGGGACATCGGGGACCAGGCTGGGGTAATAGCTGCTGCGCTGGCGGATTTTCTCTTGCGCTTCCGGATCGGCCAGGCCATGGCGGATGAAGTGTTCGACCGCCGATTGGCCGTTGGGCCCGCCGGCGTTCAGGCCATTCACAGCCGGCCTGGACCAGAGCCGCGCCGTCATGAAATCGGTGGCCGTCATCCATAAGGGGGCGTTCCAGCGCTCACAAAGCCAGTGCGCCAGGCCCACGTGATCCGGATGCATATGGGTAACGATGACGCGCAGAACGGGCAGGCCTTCCAGCGCGTTGTCGAATACCTGCTCCCACAAGACCTTGACCTCGTCGCGGGCCACGCCGCAATCCACAATGGTCCATCCCTGCCGGCCATCGATTTCGTCGCGCAACAGCCACAGATTGATGTGATCCAGCGCAAAAGGCAGCGGCATGCGTATCCAGCGCAAGCCGTCGGCGACCATTCGAGTCTGCCCAGGTTCGGGCTGCTGGTCGCCCCAGGGGTAATCAAGCTTCTTTTCGTTCGGGTTCATCGTGTCTCCGTGTATTACGCGATATGCCTTCTTCACATAATATGGCATCATAGTTTACGTTAACGTAAACTGCCAATCCCCCGTCATGACCGAAATCACCTGGACTATTTCCGAGCTTGCGCAGGAGTTCTCCATTACTCCCCGCACCCTGCGCTTTTACGAAGACCAGGGCATCGTAAGTCCCAGCCGGGACGGCCGCAACCGGGTTTATCAGGCGCGCGACCGCACCCGCCTGAAACTGGCCCTGCGTGGAAAAAGATTGGGATTGCAATTAAGCGAAATCCTCAGCCTTATCGATATGTACGACGGGCCCGGCGACACCACGGCGCAATTGCGCCACTACATGACGGTGCTGGCCAAGCATCGCGATGTCCTGGAGCAGCAACGCCGGGACCTGGAGGAAACGCTCAAGGAAATCGATGCTCAGCAAAAAGAGTGCGAGGCATTGCTGGCTCGGCGAACGTCAAGATAGCCCCCTTGCCCGGCGGCGCTTTCACCCATTGGATGGACCTGATTCTTGTTGATTCGGGAAAACCCTTCTAGTTGACGTTTACGTAAACGTAATATAAATACACTTTCCCTCTCTCTGTACAGTCAGCCGCGCCTACGCCTGGACGGCCGCTCTCAGAACCGACACTGGAGATGACGATGAATCTTCCCGGCTTGAACTTTGATCTGGGTTCCGACCTGGATATGCTGCGCGATGCCGTTCACGATTTTGCCCAAGCCGAGATCGCTCCACGAGCGGCCGAGATCGACAGCAGCGATCAGTTCCCCATGGATTTATGGCGCAAATTCGGCGACCTGGGCCTGCTGGGCATGACGGTGGATGAGGCTTACGGCGGCGCCAACATGGGCTATCTGGCGCACATGATCGCCATGGAAGAGATTTCCCGCGCCAGCGCCTCGGTGGCCCTGTCCTACGGCGCCCACTCCAACCTGTGCGTCAACCAATTGCATCGCAATGGCACGGAGGCGCAAAAGCGCAAATACTTGCCCAAACTGATCAGCGGGGAGCACGTTGGGGCCCTTGCCATGAGCGAACCGGGCGCCGGCTCGGACGTGGTCAGCATGAAACTGCGTGCCGAGAAAAAAGGCGACCGCTATGTGTTGAACGGCACCAAAATGTGGATCACCAACGGTCCCGACGCGGACACGCTGGTCGTCTATGCCAAGACCGATCCCGCCGCCAAGCAGCGCGGCATCACGGCCTTCATCGTCGAGAAAGGATACAAAGGATTCTCGGTGGCGCAAAAGCTGGACAAGCTGGGTATGCGCGGCAGCCATACCGGCGAGCTGGTGTTCCAGGATTGCGAAATACCTGAAGAAAACATACTGGGCGAGCTCAATGGCGGGGTCAAGGTCCTGATGAGCGGCCTGGATTACGAGCGCGCCGTCCTGGCCGGCGGCCCGCTGGGCATCATGCAGGCCGTCATGGACGTGGTGGTTCCCTATATCCATGATCGCAAGCAGTTCGGCCAGGCCATCGGCGAATTCCAGTTGATACAAGGCAAAGTCGCCGATCTGTACACCACTCTGCAGGCCAGCCGCGCTTTCTGCTATGCGGTCGGCAAGAACCTGGACAAGCTCGGTTCCGGCCATGCGCGCGAAGTGCGCAAGGACTGCGCCGCCGTCATTCTGTATTGCGCCGAAAAGGCCACCTGGATGGCCGGCGAGGGCATACAGATACTGGGCGGCAACGGCTATATCAATGAGTACCCCACCGGCCGCCTGTGGCGCGACGCCAAGCTGTACGAGATCGGCGCCGGCACCAGCGAGATCCGGCGCATGCTGATCGGCCGCGAGCTGTTCAACGAAACCGCCTGAGCGCCGCGCCGGTGTTAATGTGTCCTTATCCCGGACCGCGTAATCGAAGAGCCTGACCATGATTTTCGTGGGAGACCATCAGCGCATCGAGCCCATACAGCCTGCCGGCCTGGCGCCGCAGGCCGTCGCTCAGGCCGTGCTGGATGGCTTCAATCGTCATTACGCCCTGTTCCGCTATGGCGCCCAGCGCGCCAAGTCGCTGTTCGAATCGGGTAACTGGCGCGGCATCCAGCAGCTGTCCCAGGAGCGCATCGAGTACTACGATACGCGTGTGAACGAATGCTCCGCGCTATTGGCCCATGCGCTCAAAGGCAGCGACGCCAGCCCGGCGGGCGCCTCGGCCCTGCAAAGCCTGACACCGGCGCAGCTGGTGTTCTGGCAGGCCGTGAAGTCGGAGTACGTCTTGCTGCTGTCGGGGCACCGGCAACCCGAATGCGCCGAAACCTTCTTCAATTCCGTTTCCTGCCGCATTCTGCATCGCGATTATTTCCATAACGATTTCCTGTTCGTGCGGCCGGCCATCGCCACCGAATACCTGGATAGCAGGCTGCCTTCGTATCGGGTGTATTACCCCACCACCGAAGGACTGGAACAATCGCTGATCAAGATGGTGGCCGATTTCGGCCTGGCCGCGCCCTTTGCCGACTTGCCCGCCGACGCCCGCAAGCTGGCGCGCATGGCACTGCGCCAGTTGCGCCGCGTATTGCCCCGCGGCACCGGCCAGCGCATCGCGCCGGATTGCCAGATCCATGTCCTGAATTCCCTGTTCTTTCGCAACAAGGGCGCCTATATTGTCGGCCGCCTGATCAACCAGGGCACGATCCACCCCTTTGCCATCGCCCTTTTGCACACGCCTTCCAGCCATATCCGGCTGGACGCCCTGCTGCATACTTCCGACGACCTGAGCACGCTGTTCAGCTTTACCCGCGCCTATTTCCTGGTCGACATGGAAACCCCGGCCGCCTATGTCCATTTCCTGAACACCCTGCTGCCGCGCAAGCCCAAGGCGGAAATCTACACGACCATAGGCCTGCAAAAACAGGGCAAGACCCTGTTCTACCGCGACTTCCTGCACCACCTTGCGCACTCGCGCGATGCGTTCGACATCGCGCCCGGCATCAAGGGCCTGGTCATGACGGTCTTCACGCTGCCGTCCTATCCCTACGTCTTCAAGCTGATACGCGACCGCATCGCCAAGGATGGCATGGATCACGCCACCGTGCGTCGCAAGTATCAGTTGGTGAAGAAACACGATCGCGTCGGCCGCATGGCCGATACCTGGGAATACTCGCAGGTCGCGCTGCCGCGTGCGCGTTTCTCCGACAGGCTGCTGAATGAACTGCGCGACCAGATCCCCAGCCTGCTCGAAGAAAGCGGCGAAGTCATCGTCCTGCGCCATGTGTATATCGAGCGGCGCATGACGCCGCTGAACCTGTTCCTGGCACGCGCCTCGGACGCTGTGCTGGAACGCGCCGTCAAGCGCTACGGCGACGCCATACGCGAGCTGGCCGCCGCCAATATATTTCCCGGCGACATGCTGTTCAAGAATTTCGGCGTGACCCGCCTGGGGCGGGTCGTGTTCTACGACTACGACGAAATACAGCGCATGACGGAAATGAACTTCCGCCGCATCCCGCCCGCACCCTATCCCGAGGCCGAACTGTCAGGCGAACCCTGGTACCCCGTGGGGGCGAACGATGTCTTCCCCGAGGAGTTCGGCACCTTCTTATTGGGCGATCCGCGCGTGCGGGCCGCTTTCCTGCGCCACCATGCCGACCTGCTGGACGTACACTGGTGGCAGGCCTGCCGCGAGCGCGCGGCCCAAGGCCGGATCGAAGACATCTTTCCTTATGAAGATGATCGCCGCCTTCACGTTTCAGCCGCCCGGCATCCAACGGGCCCCACTTATTCAACGCCGCTTTCAGGAGCACATCATGTCTGACCCTATTGTTCTCGTTTCCGTTGCCCGCACGCCCATGGGCGGCATGATGGGCAGCCTGTCCGGCCTGTCCGCGCACGAGCTTGGATCCATTGTCATCAAGGCCGCCATCGAGCGCGCCGGCATCGACGGCAAGGCCGTCGATGAAGTCATCATGGGCAATGTCCTGCAGGCCGGCCAAGGCCAGGCTCCGGCACGCCAGGCGGCCCTGGGCGCGGGCCTGCCGCTGGGCGTGGGCTGCACCACCATCCATAAAGTCTGCGGCTCCGGCCTGAAGGCGGCGATGTTCGGCCACGACATCATTATGGCCGGCAGCGCCGACGTGGTGGTCGCGGGCGGGCAGGAAAGCATGAGCAACGCCCCCTACCTGCTGCTGCGCGGCCGTCAAGGCTATCGCTATGGCCATTCGACCGTCTATGACCACATGGCGCTCGACGGCCTGGAAGACGCCTACCAGCGCGGCACGGCCATGGGCGTGTTCGCTGAAGACTGCGCGGCCAAGTATACGTTTACGCGCGAGCAGCAAGACGCCTTCTCGCTGGAATCCCTGCGCCGCGCACGCGCCGCCGCGGAAGACGGCAGCTTCAAATGGGAAATAGCCCCCGTTACCGTGGCCGGCCGCAAGGGCGATACCGTGATCGATACCGACGAAGGCCCCACCAAGGCCATGCCCGAGAAAATCCCCACGCTCAAGCCCGCCTTCAAGAAGGACGGCACCGTCACCGCCGCCAACTCCTCATCCATCTCGGACGGCGCCGCCGCCATGGTGCTGATGCGCGAATCGACAGCGAAGAAATTGGGCGCGACGCCCTTGGCCCGCATTGTCGGGCATACCCAGCACTCGCAAGAACCGGGCTGGTTCACGACGGCCCCGGTCGGCGCAATACAAAAGCTCTTTGCCAAGACCGGCTGGTCGGCCGACGACGTGGATCTGTACGAAATCAACGAAGCGTTTGCCGTGGTGACCATGGCCGCCATGGTCGAACTGAAACTGTCCCACGAAAAGGTCAATATCCACGGCGGCGCCACGGCGCTGGGCCATCCCATCGGCGCCTCGGGAGCCCGCCTGCTGACCACACTAGTGGGCGCCTTGCGCAAGACCGGCGGCAAGCGAGGCATCGCATCCCTGTGCATAGGCGGGGGCGAGGCCGTTGCCCTGGCCATCGAAATGGCTTGAAGCCGCTGCAAGGCGCCGGGCCTTCGCCGGCCGGCGCCCTTTTCTATCCATCCAGGAAATGCAATGCCCGTCATCGTATCCCGCATCAATCCCCGTTCGCAGGCCTTCATCGACAATGCCCGCGCCATGCAGGAGCAGGTCGACGACCTGCGTGAAAAGCTGCTGTCGACAGCGCAAGGCGGCGGCGAGTCCGCGCGCGCCAAGCACCTGGCGCGCGGCAAGCTGCTGCCGCGCGACCGCGTCGAACGGCTGCTGGATCCTGGCACGCCCTTCCTGGAGCTGTCGCCCCTGGCGGCGCATGGCGTCTACAACAACGACGCGCCGGGCGCGGGCATCATCACCGGCATCGGGCGCGTTGCGGGCACAGAATGCGTGATCGTCTGCAACGACGCCACGGTAAAGGGCGGCACTTACTATCCTCTGACGGTCAAGAAGCACTTGCGGGCGCAGGAAATCGCGCAGCAGAACCGGCTGCCCTGCGTATATCTGGTCGACTCCGGCGGCGCCAACCTGCCCAACCAGGACGAGGTCTTTCCTGATCGCGACCATTTCGGCCGCATTTTCTACAACCAGGCCACCATGTCGGCCCAGGGCATTGCGCAAATCGCCGTGGTCATGGGCTCGTGTACCGCCGGCGGCGCCTATGTGCCGGCAATGAGCGACGAGTCCATCATCGTCAAGGACCAGGGAACGATCTTTCTGGGTGGGCCGCCGCTGGTCAAGGCGGCCACCGGCGAAGAAGTCACGGCGGAAGACCTGGGCGGCGGCGACGTGCATACGCGCCTGTCGGGCGTGGCCGACCATCTGGCCAACAATGACTTGCATGCGCTGCAACTGGCACGCAATGCCATCGGCCGGCTCAACCATAACAAGCCCGTCCAGCTGCGGCGCCAAGCCTACGCCGAACCGCTGTACGACCCGCAGGAATTGAACGGCATTATTCCCAACGACACACGCAAACCCTACGACGTGCGCGAGGTCATTGCCCGCATCGTCGACGGTTCGGAATTCGACGAATTCAAGGCGCGCTTCGGCACGACCCTGATCACGGGCTTCGCCCACATACACGGCATGCCGGTGGGCATCATCGCCAACAACGGCATCCTGTTTTCCGAAGCGGCGCAAAAAGGCACCCACTTCATCGAGCTGTGCTGCCAGCGCAAGATACCGCTGGTCTTCCTGCAAAACATCACCGGCTTCATGGTCGGCCGCAAATACGAGAACGAAGGCATCGCCCGCCACGGCGCCAAGATGGTCACCGCGGTATCCACCGCTTCGGTGCCCAAGTTCACCATCCTTATAGGCGGTTCCTTCGGGGCCGGCAATTACGGCATGTGCGGCCGGGCGTTCAGTCCGCGCCTGCTGTTCTTGTGGCCCAACGCGCGCATTTCGGTCATGGGCGGCGAACAGGCCGCCAGTGTGCTGGCCACGGTGCGCCGCGACGGCATCGAGGCCAAGGGCGGCAGCTGGAGCAGCGACGAGGAAGAGGCCTTCAAGGCGCCCATACGCGAGCAATACGAAAAAGAAGGGCATCCCTATTACGCTACCGCAAGGCTGTGGGACGACGGCATCATCATGCCGGCCGATACCCGCCGGGTACTGGCGTTGGGCCTGTCGGCGGCGCTCAATGCGCCTATCGAAGACACGCGTTTCGGCGTGTTCCGCATGTAATCCCAAGGAGTCGATGTGTTCACCACTTTACTGATCGCCAATCGCGGCGAAATCGCGTGCCGCGTAGCCGCAACGGCGCATCGCATGGGCTTGCGCACTGTGGCCGTCTATTCGGACGCCGATGCCAATGCGCGCCACGTGGCGGCCTGCGACACAGCGGTCCATATCGGCGGCCCCGAGCCGCGCGCCAGCTATCTGCGTGGCGATGCAATTATCGAAGCCGCCCGACAGACCGGCGCCCAGGCCATACACCCTGGCTACGGCTTCCTGTCCGAGAACGAAGCCTTCGCCCAGGCTTGCGCCGACGCCGGCATTGTGTTCGTGGGGCCGCCCAACAGCGCGATTGCCTCCATGGGCAGCAAGTCGGCGGCCAAGACGCTGATGGAAAAAGCCGGCGTACCGCTGGTGCCCGGCTACCATGGCGACAATCAGGACCCCGGCTTCCTCAAGGCGCAGGCGGACGCCATAGGCTACCCCGTGCTCATCAAGGCCAGCTCGGGCGGCGGCGGCAAGGGCATGCGCATCGTCGAAACCGGCGATGCGTTCGCGGAAGCGCTGGCATCGTGCAAACGCGAAGCGGCCAGCAGCTTCGGCGATGACAAGGTATTGATCGAACGCTACTTGCAGAAGCCGCGACACATCGAGATCCAGGTGTTTGCCGATACGCACGGCAACTGCGTCTACCTGTTCGAGCGCGACTGCTCGGTGCAGCGCCGCCACCAGAAGGTCATCGAGGAAGCGCCCGCCCCCGGCATGACCGAAGAGCGCCGCCGCGCCATGGGCGAGGCCGCCGTCGCGGCAGCCCGCGCGGTCAATTACGTGGGCGCCGGCACCGTGGAGTTCATTGCCGAACCTGACGGCCGATTCTATTTCATGGAAATGAATACGCGTCTTCAGGTGGAGCATCCGGTTACCGAAATGATTACCGGACACGACCTGGTGGAGTGGCAGCTGCGGGTCGCGGCGGGCGAACCGCTGCCGCTAAGCCAAGAGGAACTGGCCATCGCCGGACATGCGATCGAAGCGCGCATTTATGCGGAGAATCCCGATAAGGGCTTCCTGCCTTCCATCGGCACCCTAAGCACGCTGGCCTTCCCTCCGCATACCGCGTTCCAGAATGGCGATATACGAGTCGATGGCGGGGTGCGCGCGGGCGATGCCATTACGCCCTTTTACGATCCGATGATCGCAAAGCTGATCGTGCGAGGCGCCGACCGCGAACAGGCCCGCGCGCGCATGGTGCAGGCTCTGGGCGAAATCCAGAGCGTGGGCGTGCAGACCAATATTGCGTTCCTGCGCCGCCTTATGCTTGATTCAGCGTTCGCGCAGGCCGATCTGGATACCGGCCTGATCGAGCGGCAGCACGACAGCCTATTCCCGCCGGCAAGCGACGCTTCGGACAGCACTTTGGCGTTGGCGATTGCGGCCCTGCTGGCCAGCCGCGGCCTGCCTCATTCGTCATTGCGCCAGAACAAGGCCCATGTCGATCCCTGGGCGCAAGCCGACGGTTGGCGGATCACCGGACGCTATCAGCAAAGCTTCGGCCTACTGGATCAGGACACGCTGCGCGAAGCGCGGATCGAGCGCGATGGCAATGACTGGAGGTATTACGGCAAAGCGGAAGCATCGTTCGAGTGGGACGCCCAGGCTTCCGCTCCTGGACGCTACAGCGTCCGCATCCGGCTGGCCGGCACGGATGCGTCGGGAACGGTGATCCTGGATCGCGACGCAATTCATGTCTTCAGCAATGACGGCGTGCAGGTGCTGCAAATACATGATGCGGTCGCGCATGCCGAGGACGATGGGGGCGGCCATCACGGCGGCCTGACGGCGCCTATGCCCGGCAAGATCATTGCGATTTCGGTGAAGGCGGGCGACAAGGTGAAGGGGGGAGATACGCTGCTGGTCATGGAGGCGATGAAGATGGAGCACACGATCACGGCTCCGTCGGACGGCACGGTTGAAGAGGTCTTCTTCGATGTTGGCGATCAGGTGACGGATGGAGCGGAGCTGATCGCCATCGGGGAATGATGGCGGGTACGACTGCGCTTGTTGTGCGCGGTCGGTCTCAATCATCGGGACCGTGTCAGTATGCCGGTTGGCATCCATGGCCTATCGGTCGGTGTCGTTCAACTGCCCGCGTTATCTTGGTATTGCCGTGTTGCCCAATATCGAGCTCTACAAACGGCGCGGTGGGCTGGCCTGGACCGTGCTTCGCCTCGCCGCGATCCCGGCTACGCCGGGATATCCCGCGCAACCAGCCTGGATTCGGGGTCGGGCGCGAACTCGCAAAAATCAGCCCCCCGGGCTGATTTTGTGCTCAGACATGCGCGCCCTCTTACGCCCCCGATCCAGTCCGGCCGCGCAGCGCGCTCAAACTCCGCCCGGCCCAGGCCAGCCCACCACGCCTTTGAAGAAGATGATCGGACGAAGTCTTGGGAAGCGGAGGCTATTGGATTCGCGATGGCGTCTTCCAGAGGCATGTGGATGGAACTTACGCTCATTTCAGTCCGATCTCGTTTCAATCAGAATTGGCCATACCCCGAAGCGATGCCACGTGGGCATCATTGCCCCATCAAGATCTATCGTTCGGCCTGTTCAACCATCAGCCGCTGATGCCAAGGTGCGCTGGTGTAGGCTGGGGCTGGCGAATTCGGGAGCGTCGCGTTCTGGCTCCTGGCGGGGATGCAAGGCCGTGATTGCTCGAGCAACAAGGGTGTTGGCAGCCCGGGGGGCCGCCAACGTTGCGAGTTTCACGGCCGCCCCGCCAGGAGCCAGAAACGCGAGTAGTCCCGGAACGGGACCGCGGACGGTGAGCAGGCCCCAGCCTACACCAGCGCACCTGACTCAAGAATAGAGAATAGATGCAAGCGCCAAGCCAAATACACATGCAGAAAGCCAAGCCTAAAACAGACCCGAAAGCCAAGCGCCCCCGGTTACCGGCTAAGCCCCCGGGCACTGATCGCCCATATCGCCTCGACCCTATCCCCCCGCAATGCCACCACACTGTCGTGCAGATTGAACGTAGGATCGCAATGCCCCGGTATCAAGCGGATCTTGTTGCCCAACACCGGCATATTCTTAGCGTCATCCGTCTGCAAGATACTGTGCTCGTCATGCACCGCCACACACCGCAATCCCGGCCAACCCACCGGACGCGGCGCGCCGCTTTCAGCGCTGGTCGACTTAAGGCCGAAATCCATGATCGCGCGCTCCGAAGTCGGAGTGCTCATCACCGTACCCAGCAAGAACAGACTGTGCCGGAAAGCCAGCGCCTCGCCCCAGTCTATGCCCCCGTAATCCGTATCCATGAACGCATACGTCCCCGACTGGATCTCGGTATAGACCTGGCTGGCCACATCGAACACCGCTGTTCCCGTGCCGCCCCCCGTCACCACAGGGCAAGCGATGCCCGCCTGTTCCAGCGCATCCAGGTACCGCCGCACAAGGCGCGCCGCCTTATCGCAGGCCTTCTGCCGCTGATCCAGGGAGCGTTTGTGCTGCAAGCCCCCATGGTAGGCCTGGATGCCTCCGAAACTGATACCCGGCAGTGCCTGCGCGAGCTTGGCCAGTTCAACCGCCTCGGCGGGCGTCTGGACCCCGCAGCGCTTCTGCCCCACATCGACGTCCACCATCACGCCCACCGAAGCGCCATGCGCCGCCATGGCGGCCGAAAGCGCCTTGACGGCCATGGCATGGTCGACGCAGACCGTGATATGCGCCTTCTTGGCAAGCTGAGCCAGCAAGCGCAACTTGGGCTCTCCCACAATTTCGTTGCTGATATGTATGTCGCGCAGTCCCGCCTGCACAAAAGGCACCGCCTCGGTGACCTTCTGGCAACAAATCCCCACAGCGCCCAGCGCCACCTGACGCAGCGCGATTTCCGGACAGCGATGCGCCTTGGCATGAGGCCGCAGCGCCACGCCATGCCGCTCGGCCAGAACCTGCATCGTGCGCAAATTGTCTTCGAATGCATCCAGATCGAGCACCAGGCTAGGCGTGTCGATGGCGTCCGACACATCACCCACCTTTGCCGCCGGAGCGATGAGAAGCGCTTCTGGAACCGGATCCGCGTAGCGCTCCTGCAGTTGTACCTCTTCCATGGCCACCCCAATTCGTGAATGTAACGACACTCGGACGCTGGACGTAGCTGGCGGCTTGCCAAGCGTATGTTTGCAACAACATGGCCCGGTTGCCGCTAGGGACAAATCGGCGTAAAGTCGTTTATAACTTTCGGTTAACCTTCTTATTTACTGACTTTCACACACGGCAACCGGAATCGCATCCATATGTTCGATATTTTGGTTTATTTATTCGAAACCTACTATACACCGCAAGCGTGTCCCGAAGCGGATGTGCTTGCGCATAAACTGGCCGCCGTAGGCTTCGAGCACGAAGACATAAACGATGCCCTGGGCTGGTTGCACGGTTTGGCTCAAACCACCGAGCAATGCGGCCAGCTTGCGCAAAACCCGCAAGGCGACAGCCGGCGCGTCTTCACCGACCACGAATACCAGACTCTGGGCACACAAGCCATAGGCTTCATTACCTTCCTGGAAAACTCGGGCGTGCTGCCCACGGTGCTGCGCGAAATCCTCATCGAGCGCGCGGAGGCCACCAACGAATCGCCCATCTCGCTGGCCAAGATCAAGATCATCGCCCTGATGGTGCTCTGGAGCCAGGAAGCCGAGGTCGATCACCTGGTATTTGAAGAGCTGCTGGCCGACGATCACACCCGCTTATCGCATTAAGCAAGGTTTCCGGCTGCATGATGTCGCATTTCCAAGGCAGCGAAGGGCGCTATCGGGGGCGGTTCGCTCCCAGTCCCAGCGGTCCCTTGCATAACGGATCCCTGCTTGCGGCCATGGCCAGCTTCCTGGACGCCCGGGTTCACCACGGCGACTGGCTGCTGCGTATCGAAGATATCGATACGCCAAGGGTGGTGCCGGGCGCCGACAGAATCATCATGCAGCAGTTGAAGGCCCTGGGCATGCAGTGGGACGCCCCGCCCATATGGCAGTCCCAGCGCCTGGCGCTGTACCGCTCCGCGTTCGAATCGCTGGCCGCCAGGGACCAGGTATACGGCTGCGCCTGTACCCGCCAGGAGCTTCCTCCCGAAGGCGCCTATCCCGGCACCTGCCGCCACGGCCTGCCTTCGGGCAAGACCGCACGCGCGTGGCGCTTAAGGGTTCCTCCAGGCATCGAGCGCTTCCAGGATCGATGGTACGGGCCGCAAGAACAAGATGTGGCCGCCGTAACGGGCGACTTCATCGTCAAGCGGGCCGACGGCCTATGGGCATACCAGTTGGTCGTCGTCGTCGACGACGGGGAACAGGGCATCACGCATATCGTGCGGGGTGCGGATCTGCTTGACTCGACCGCCAGGCAAAGGGTATTGGCGCGGCAATTGGGCATTTCCTATCCGCGGGTCATGCATGTGCCCCTGCTGCGGGACGAAGCGGGCCGCAAGCTGTCCAAGCAGAATCATGCGGCGGCCATGGATCTGTCCCAGCCGGTGCATACACTGAACCGGGCCTGGCAGGCCTTGGGATTCGATACCGTGGATGCCGCCGACGTGCCCGCGTTCTGGCAAGCGGCGCTGAACCAATGGGCCGCGCGCTACGGCATGCATCCATCCTGATTTACGGCAAAGGCCTTAGCTGCTTGTCGAGCAGGCGCAGCAGCCGGCCCTCCCCATGCTTGTCGACGCGGAATTCGCCGAATCGCGCTCCGGCGTAGCGCTGGGCCTGCCCTTCGGGAAAGAACCAGGCGTTCGTCCCTATCCGCGCGGCATCATGGCGCAAGCGGAATGCCAGTATGGCGGTGGCTGTTGCAGGCCCCCCTTCGACAAGGTCATGCGGGGCGGGGCTGCCGCTCTCTTGAAAATCGGGAGAGGCCAGGACGGCTGCCAGACGATGCACTCCCTGCCTGTCGGGCTCCAGCAGCAGATAACCGCCGCGTTGCGCTTCGATGGCCCGCGCCACCGCGGGGGGTGCCTTGTCCAGTACCTGCGGCACCTGGCTTGCGACGTCGTAGCGCAAATCCATATAGTCGCCTTGCATCAGCGAGCGTGGATCGACCGGGGCCAAAGCCAGCACCACGCGCTGGCCCCGCGCCAGAATTTGCTCATTCCGATAGATTTCCGTATTGGCCAGCATCAGGGCGGCGACCAGGCCGGCCATCAGGCCAAAAGCGCGCATGCGCGGCGAAGGGCCGGATGGGCCATGGGGTGATTGGACTTCACCGCCACTGACCACCCGCGCGCGACCAGCGGCGGATGAAGCCCGGGAAGGCGCTTCCAGCACAGCCTGGGCGCCAGCCACCCGGCCCAGAACATACCAGGACGCCAGCAGCCATGCGCCGGTCAGGCCCAGCATCAGCGATTTATGCAGCAAGGTGGAATCCAGCTGGTAATAAAAACGGCCAAGGTAAGCCAGCAAGGCCAGCGCCCCGAAAACCAGCAATGCGCGCTGCGTCAGCGCATAGCCCAGGATCAACCAGAGCAGCGCCATGGATACCCCTGGGGCGCCCATCCAGCCCAGACTGGCTACCGCCAGTGCCAGCGGCGCGCCCAGACGCAGGCTGTCGGGTAGGCGGCGCACACGCCATAGCAAGGCGCCCAGGGCAAGCACGGGCAGCGCCGCGCAAGCCAGCCAAAGGACGACCAGGCCGGGCGCCTGCAGCCATACCGCGGCCACTCCTTGTAGCGCCGGTGCCGGAGCCAGCCATGCAATTAATTGCGTCAGGCAGACGAGCGCCCAGGCCAAGGGCGACCAAAAGTCCGGATCGCGGCGCCGGCTTCCCACGGCCACCGCCAAAATTGCGGCCACCGCCAGCCACCACAAACGCAGATAGGCTGGAAAATACGTCCACACCCGGCCACTGCCTGAAACATCCAGCAGATCGTAACGGCTTGATTCGGGCCATGTCAGCAATGAGGCCAGCGCCAAGACGATGAACGCGGTCAGAAAACGCAAGGCGGTGCTGTCCGACCAGCGGTACAGCACCGCACCCAATGCCATCAGGATCCATGCCCGGAGAAAAGGCGAAAAATCGTTCATGGCATACAGGCCGACGCCGGTCATGATCAGACCGGCGGCCGTCAGCGTCAGGCCCAGTTCCTCGGCATACCGCCCCGGGACGGTCCGCCGTATCAGCAGGCCCCCGGAACAGGCAAGCAGGCCCGAGATCCACAGCTGTTCCATGTGGAGCTCCAGCACCATGGCAAGGAAGGCGATCATCAACAGTGCCGTCATGCCCATCGCGGCCAGCCGGAACAGAACGATGAACCAGGGTCCTTCCCGTTGCGCCACCTCGCGATCCGGTGCGCGCGCGGACGTCAAGCCACACAAGCGATGCAGGAATAGTCCCGTCAGCACCAGCAATACAACAATGACGGCCAGCAGGGCCGCTTTGGACTCTATCCAGGGAAACAACAGGATCGCCGACAGCAGCATGGCGGTCACCGCAAGCAAGCTGACCATGGCCAAATCCGTTTGCCTGCCGGTATATATTTTGTACAGCAAGGCGCAAGCCATCAGCCCCGGAACAACGACAAGCACGGGGCCTGTTTCCGAATCCAGGCAGGCCAATGCCGCGATCAATAGCCATCCGGCGGCGGCGCAGGCCAGCACCCGCGGCCCGATACGCCACTTATCGTCCAGATGAAGGATGCAGCGCTCCCAGGCGAACACCATGGCGGCATTGGCCAGGGCCAGCAGGACGCCGGCCTCCAGCCAAACCGCCGACGAGCCGAACACCGCCCAACCGCCCATGGCATCCAGGTAGGACGCCACACCCAGATTGAGCAGCGCCGCGCACAGCAGACCCAAAAACACCGTGCGCACGACAAGCAACCAGGGGAGCAACAGCACCAGCCACCCAAGAAACAGCGTCCAGGCATCCGCGCCGGTTTGATATATTTGGCCAATCAGCGCAAGCAGCGCCCCCAGCGCCAGGGCGGCCAGACCGGCAAAATGCGCGGAAAGCGAAAAATTACGGTTTTTGCCGATATCGGGCCTATTGCCCGGCCGCCAGGCAGCGGCAACCAGAGCGGCCAGCGCCAACTGGCCGCCAGCCAGTTTCTGAAGAATGCTGGCATACTCCCAATTGGCGGCTACCCAGCAAATAACCGAGCTGGCAAGCAGCAGGCAGGCTAGCGCAAGCGCCGATTTATGCAAAAAACCGGCCCAATCCCTGGAGGGCGTGGGGCTGTTTTTATGACCCTCGACTTGCATAGTGCGATTCCCACCTCGTATTATCCGCGCTATCGCTGCTGAAACGCAGTAATTGGAAACTCATGAATAAAACGCTCATTATTGCCGAGAAACCCTCGGTAGCTCTGGATATTTCCCGCGCCCTGGGGGGCTTTACCCGGGAGGGCGACTATTTTGAAAGCGAGCAGTATGTACTGGCCTCCAGCATAGGCCACCTGCTCAGCCTGGTCGCGCCCAATGACCCCGTGCGCGGAAAATGGAGCTTTGCCCATCTGCCGGTCATTCCTCCGCAGTTCGAGCTGGGCCCCACCGACAAGCGCTCCGCCGAGCGGCTGAAACTGCTGGTCAAGCTGCTCAAGCGCAAGGATGTCGATGCCATTATCAACGCCTGCGACGCGGGCCGCGAGGGCGAACTCATCTTCCGCTACATCGTGCAATTCTCCGGCGTAAAGAAGCCGGTCACGCGCTTGTGGCTGCGATCCATGACCCAGGCCGCCATACGCGAAGCGTTCGCCAATCTGCGCGACGACGACGCCATGAAGCCCCTGGAAGCCGCCGCGCGGTCGCGCGCCGAGGCCGACTGGCTGGTGGGCATCAACGGCACACGCGCGATGACGGCCTTCAACAGCAAGGACGGCGGCTTTTTCAAGACGCCGGTGGGCCGGGTCCAGACCCCCACGCTGGCCATTGTGGCCGAACGCGAAGAGCGCATACGCAAGTTCGTATCCCGCGATTACTGGGAAGTGCATGCCACTTTCGTCGCCGCGGCGGGTTTCTACAACGGCCGCTGGTTCGATCCCAAGTTCGTCCGCGACGAGCGCGACCCCGAGCAGCGCGATTCCCGGCTGTGGTCCTTGCCGGCCGCGCAAACCATTGTCACGGCCTGCCGCGACCAGCCGGGCAGGGTCACGGAAGAATCCAAGCCGTCCACCCAGATGTCGCCGGCGCTGTTCGATCTGACCTCGCTGCAGCGCGAAGCCAACTCGCGCTTCGGCTTCTCGGCCAAGACCACCCTGGCCCTGGCGCAAACACTGTACGAACGGCACAAGGCACTGACCTACCCGCGTACCGATTCGCGCTACCTGCCGGAAGACTATGTGCATACCGTCCAGCAGACCATGGAATCGCTCGCCGAGGGCGGCTCCAGCGCGGCAGCCGGCCTGCGTCCCTTTGCCGACACGATATGCAAGCAGAAGTGGGTCAAGCCCAATCGGCGTATTTTCGACAATAAGAAAGTGTCCGATCACTTCGCCATCATTCCAACCATGCAGATTCCGCGCGAGCTCAGCGAAGCGGAAGGAAAAATCTATGATCTGGTGGCAAAGCGCTTCCTGTCGGTTTTCTTTCCCGCCGCCGAGTTTCGCCTGACCACCCGCATTACCGAAGTCTCGGGGCACCATTTCAAGACCGAGGGCAAGGTGCTGGTGGCGCCGGGCTGGCTGGCCATCTACGGGCGTGAAGCGCAAGGCGACGATACCAACCTGGTCGCCGTGTCCGACGGCGAAAAAGTAAAGACCGACGAGGTCGAAGCCAAGGGCCTGGCCACCAAGCCGCCGGCGCACTTCACCGAAGCCACCCTGCTGTCGGCCATGGAAGGCGCCGGCAAGCTGGTCGACGACGAGGCGCTGCGCGAAGCCATGTCCGAACGCGGCCTGGGCACGCCGGCCACGCGCGCGGCCATCATCGAAGGCCTGCTCAACGAAAGCTACCTGCGGCGCGAAGGCCGCGACCTGATACCCAGCGCCAAGGCCCGCCAGTTGATGACCCTGCTGTCGGGCCTGGGCGTCAACGAACTGACATCCCCGGAACTCACCGGCGAATGGGAGCACCGCCTCAAGCAGATCGAGCAGCGCCAACTGGATCGCGACGAGTTCATGCGCGAGATCGCCCAGATGACCCAGGTTATCGTCAAGCGCGCCAAGGAATACGAGCGTGATACCGTGCCTGGCGATTACGCCACCTTGAGCACGCCCTGCCCCAAATGCGGCGGCGTGGTAAAGGAGAACTACCGCCGTTATGCCTGCACCAACTGCGATTTCTCCATAGGCAAGCACCCGGGCGGCCGCACTTTCGAAATTCCCGAGGTCGAAGAGCTCTTGACCAAGCGCGAGCTCGGTCCGCTGCCCGGCTTCATCAGCAAAATGGGCCGGCCCTTCGCGGCGCTGCTGCGCATTACCGACGAATACAAGCTTGAGTTCGACTTCGGCCAGAAGGACGACGAGGACACCGAGCCCGTCGACTTTTCCGGGCACACTCCCGTGGGCAACTGCCCGAAATGCGGCAATAGGGTGTTCGAGTACGGCATGAATTACGTCTGCGAGAAATCCGTGGGGCCTGAAAAGACCTGCGATTTCCGCACCGGAAAAATGATACTGCAGCAGGAAATCTCGGCTGAACAGGTCCACAAGCTGCTGACCGAAGGCAAAACCGATCTGCTGGACGGTTTCGTGTCCAGCCGCACCAACCGCAAGTTCAAGGCCTATCTGGCCAAGCAGGAAAACGGCAAGATCGGTTTCGAGTTCGAGCCGCGGCCCGAAAAGCCCGGACGCAAGACTGCCGCCAAGACCGCGGCCAAGACGGCCGGTAAAACGGCGGCGAAAACAGCTTCAAAAACCGCCACGAAGACAGCGGCCAAGAAAGCCACGAAGACGGTAGCCAAGAAGGCGACTGCCAGCAAGACCGCAGCCAAGACCGCAGCCAAGACCGCAAGCAAGACTCCGGCCAAGAAGGCGGCCGGCAAGGTGGCGGCAAAGAAAGCAGTCAAGGCCGTTGCGCTCCCGCCGGATACGGGGGATGACGATCCGCCGTTTTAAGAAGCCCCTCTCTTGCCTGAAGCCCGATGAATTATTCATCGGGCTTTTTTTTGCCTCTAACGATTCACAGGAACGCATTGACTTTTGCTCATACGTTCTCTAGCATTACAGAAATTACAGTGATATTTCACTGTAATTTCTGTAAACAAATCACATTTTTATTTGGAGCAATCATGACCCGCAAGATCCGTATCACCAGCCCTCATGTAGCCGAAGCGGCGCCCGGCTTATGGTCCAACTGTCTGGTGGTTGACGACTCGGTATATTTCTCCGGCCTGACTTCCCGCGCCAACGATGGTGAAACCATTCAAGGCAACGATTCCTATGAGCAAGGAAAAGCCATCTTCTCGAAGATGAAGCACCTTATCGAAGCGGCCGGTGGAGAAATGGACGACATCGTCACATTGACCGTATATGTCACCGACATGAAGCACAACCAAGGAGTCTGGAAAGCGCGTCGCGAATTCTTTACCGGAGATTTCCCCGCGTGTGCACTAGTGGGTGTAGCCGCTTTGGCCAAGCCTGAAATTCTGGTCGAGATTCAAGGCCAAGCTCGCTTGAAGAAGGCTGCGGGTATATGAAGCTCGTTCGCTTCCAACATGGCGGCCGCATCAGAATAGGCCAGGTCCATGATGACCTCGTCGTCTCGCTGGCCACACCGGATGACCTATCAGCCCTCATCGGCAATTGGGATTACTACGCGGCAAAAGGAACCCTTGATGAACCCACGCCGGGACCGGGCCTGAAAATCAACGACCTTGCTTTGCTTGCTCCAGCCACCCCGCCGCGCAATGTCATATGTGTGGGATGGAACTACCTGAAGCATTTCAATGAAAGCATCGGCAAGCGCGAAGGCCAAGAAGTCGACCTTCCCGACCACCCCACGTTTTTCAGCAAGCTCCCCACCACTATTGCCGGTCCCAACGATGCGTTGCCCTTGCACCAGGCATATACGGCCAAGCTGGATTGGGAGGTCGAACTGGCGGTGGTAATAGGAAAAGGCGGGCGGGATATCAAGGAAGAGGATGCGCTGAAACATGTGTTCGGCTATACCGTAGCCAATGATATCAGCGCACGGGATTTGCAAAGAGCCCATGGTGGACAATGGTTCAAAGGTAAAAGCCTGGACATGACCTGCCCTCTGGGGCCTGTTCTCGTCACCGCCGATGAGCTTGGCGATCCTCAGAGTCTGGAGATCACTTGCCATGTCAATGGCAAGCTAATGCAATCAGGACACACGAGCCGCCAGATATTCACAGTGGCCCGTGTTATCGCAGAGCTATCGGCCGGACTTACGCTGCTTCCCGGAGACCTTATTCTTACAGGCACCCCTGAAGGCATCGGCGCCGCCCGAACCCCGCCAATTTTCTTGAAAGATGACGATATCGTGGAATGCGGCATCGAAAAAATCGGCGTTCTACGCAATGTCATGCGATCAACGCTCTGAACTGCAGTGAAACGCATGCCACGAAAAACTCCCCGTTGCATACTCAACTGAACATCAGGACATAAATATGAAAAAGCTAATTCTTACTCTGGGTCTTGTATTGAGCTGCTTCGGCGCAACAGCCGAAACGTTCCCTTCCAAGCCATTTACCTTGATCGTGCCTTACACCGCAGGCGGTTCATCCGACGCACTGGCTCGCGCGTTGGGCCAATCAGTCAACAAGCAAACTGGCCAGAGCGTTGTCATCGAGAATCGGCCTGGCGGCAGCACCGTGATCGGGGCACAAGGCTTACTGTCCAAACCGGACGACGGCCACGCCGCTTTGCTGATTGCGGCCAGTTTCGTCATCAACCCTTATCTGCTGAACAAGCTCCCCTACGACAGCCAGAGAGACTTCCAGGCCGTTACCCAGCTGGCTTCGAATCCCCACGTTTTGGTGGTTAGCCCCAATGTTCCGGCGAACAATCTTTCCGAGTTTCTGGCCTGGGCCAAGAAGCCGGAAACCAAAGGATCCTTTTCTTCCTTCGGTAATGGTTCATCGGGGCATCTCGGCTTCGAACTGCTGAAAAAGCACGCAGGCCTGGATATGCTGCATGTTCCTTACAAGGGATCCGCCCCCGCCACCATGGCCGTTCTAAGCGGCGAAGTCGACGCCACGCTGGGCGATGTGGGCGTAGTCATGCCGCACATCCTGGGCGGAAAGCTGAAAGCCATTGCCATCACTGGCGCGGAGCGTTCACCCAGTTTGCCGAACGTACCAACCTTTGATGAAAGCGGCCTGAAGGGCTTTTCATCGCAGACATGGATGGGCTTGCTGGTCAGTTCGGGCGTATCCGCCGAACGTGTACGGCGCATTAACGAGCTTTTCGTCTCCGCGCTGCAACAACCCGAGGTTCAGGCCATACTGGCCCAACAAGGAATGCAAGCGCGGCCGTCCAGCCCCGAAGCGTTCAAGGCATTCATGGCTTCGGAAGGCGCGAAATACAAGACCGCAATACAAGAGTCCAATGCGCGTATAGACTGACGACACATACGCCGGCCTAAAGGCCGGCGACTATAATGAAGCGCATAACACTTGTGGCACGCCCGGCTTCAGGCGTTTTTTCTTTTACTCTATGTCAAAAGCCTTAGCGAATCCGAAACCCTCCCGAAAGAAAAACAACACGACCACGGGACCGGCTTCCTCTCTGGGCGAGCAGGCTTATGTAGCTATCAAACGCTTGATCCTCACCCGCGAGCTTAAACCCGGCGATCAAGTAAACGTGGCTCAACTCAGCACTCATCTCGAACTGGGAAGAAACCCCATACATCTTGCCATCCATCGACTGGACCGCGAAGGCTTGGTCGCCATCCTCCCGCGCAAGGGCATTCTGATCAAGGCCGAGACACTCGATAGCTTCCTTGAGCTAATCGAATCGCGCCAGCTGATCGAGCCCTATCTCACGGGGTTGGCGGTGGAGCGGGCCACACCTGAATTGACGGCCAAGCTGCAAGAGATACTGGATCAAGGATGGGAAAGGTTCCACGCACAAGACCGGCTAGGCAGCATGGAAGTGGACCGTATTTTTCATCAGACGATATACGAATCCGCAGGCAACAGCCTGTTGGCGGAATTTGCGCTGCAGTTGCTCGATCGCTCCATGAGGCTATGGTTTCGCCCCGCTGCTCCGGATGGAGGCAAGCCAAACGTAGCAGAGCTGGCCGAACTCGCTGAATCAATCAAGCACGGCGACAAAGAAGCCGCCATCTCTCAAATGAAAGAGCACATTGGTTCGGTGCAAAGGAAGTATCTGAGTTGAACGCAAGCGTGCCGCAACCAGGTTAACTGCTTGCGCGCACCATCAACTCGAAGCCCAGGTCCACCGTCGTGTCGGGTACGGGTTCATTGCGCATCAGGCGCAGCAGCATCTGAGCCGCCTTCAATCCTATTTCGCGCCGGGGCGTGCGCAAGCTGGTCAGCGCGGGCAGCATCTGTTCGTTGCCGGGCAGATCATTGAAGCCCACGACGCTTAATCGATCCGGCACCGCAATGCCCATGCGCAGGGCTTCCAGCAAGCCGCCGTGGGCCAGATCGTCGTTGCAGTAGAAAATGCCGTCGATATCGGGATGCTGCGTCAGCAATTGCCTGAATGTTTCCGCCCCCAGCGCCAGGGACGAGGGTTCGGCCTTCAGGATTTCCAATTCAGGATCGTAGCGGCCGGCCTTGCGCAGGGCGGCCCTGAAGCCCTGGGCCCGCTCGATGGTGCGCGGATCGAGCTGGGCGCCCACGAAGGCGATCTTCTTGCGGCCGCGCTCCAGCAGATGCCCTACGACCCGCCTGGCGGCCTCGTCTTGCGAAAACCCCACGCAGTGCAGCGATGGATCCGCGCTGAGCTCCATGACATGCACGCAAGGCGTGCGGCTGTCCCTGACCATTTTGCGCTGGCTATCGCTGCGATCCAGGCCGGTAAGGATGATGCCCGCGGGGCGGTGGGAAAGATAGCTTTCCAGCAATGCGGCTTCGCGCTCGGGCTGATAGCGCGTGATGCCCACAAAGACCTGGTATCCCGCCTCCCACATGGATTCTTGCACCGCCTCCAGCAAATCGGTGAACAAGGTATTGGACAGCATGGGTATCAGCACCACCACATGAGTGCTCTTGGCGGACGCCAGCGCGCGCGCGGACGGGTCGGGCCGATAGCCCAGCTTGTCGACCGCGGAGCGCACGCGAGCGGCGAGCTCCGAATCGACGCTGGTCTTTCCGCTGACCACACGCGAGGCCGTGATGGGGCTGACTCCCGCAATGGCGGCCACATCCGAAAGGGTGACCCGGCCGGTGGCCCGGCTGCGCGACCGCATCTTTTTTGCTGGAGGCGCCACGCCCTTGGCAGACGGAGGAGATTGGGTCATTAGCGTAATCCCTAGCTTGTGCTTCGCCATTAGATAGCGCTATCTTGCGCCTTGGCCGATTTTGGCTGAAACACTCATTTTACGGAAGTTTCCTTTTTTTTCAATGCCAAAGATAGCGCTACCTCAACTAATGGCAATCTCCAGCGGAACAGGCATGGGCGGCCGGCTGGCCGTCGTCGTCATGGGCGTCTCGGGCAGCGGCAAATCCACGGTCGCCGAAGCGCTGGCGCAAGCATTGGGATGGCAATTCATCGAAGGCGACGCCTTCCATAGCGCGGTCAATCACGCCAAGATGCAGGCCGGCATTCCGCTGACCGATGCGGACCGCGCATCGTGGCTGGATGCGCTGGGCGCACAGTTGGCTTTGGCTGTGGAAGAAGGCGTCCTGCTCAGTTGTTCCGCGCTGAAGCTGAACTACCGCGAGCGATTGCGCGACTGCGTCCCGGGGCTGCGCTTCATCTGGCTGGACGTGAACCGCGATATGGCGGCCGCCCGCGTGGCGGGGCGCGGCGCCGCGCATTTCTTTCCCGCCACTCTCATAGACAGCCAATTCCAGGCTCTCGAACCGCCCGTCGATGAACCCGGCCTGCTGCGCATCGCCGGCGATATTCCTCTTCCAGACATTATCCAAACAGCCACCCGCTGGCTACAGGCGAGACCCCATGAAGACATCTGAAGAAATCCCGCAAGGGGAAAGGCCCAAACCGGCGCTGCATAAAGCCGCCGAAATATTCCTGGCGGCCACCCTGACCATCATGGTCATTGCCGTATTCAGCAATGTGGTGCTGCGCTATGCCTTCGACACGGGCTTCGTGCTGTACGAAGAACTGTCCCGCCTGCTGTTCGTATGGCTGGTCTGCGTGGGCACGGCCCTGGCCGCCTACGAAAACAAGCATTTGAACTTCACTCTGGTGATCGATCGCGTCGGCCCGCGAACCCGCAGCGCCTTGTACTACCTGGCCCATCTTATCGGCGCCATCATCCTGGGCATGGTCATCAAAGGATCATGGGATCAGGTGCTGGCCGGCATGCAAAGCTTCAGCCCGGTCATGGGCTATCCGCTGGCGCTGGCCGCGGCCGCGACGCTCTTCATGGCCTGCGTCATGGAGTTGTTGCTATTCAAAGAAGTCCTCATCGACCGACCATCGACACGGAAAGGGTGCTGAACGCCATGGAATCCACCCTTATATTTCTTGGTGTCCTGTTCGCCGGCATGGCCATAGGCATGTCCATCGCCTTGTCGCTGGTGCTGTCCGCCGTGGCCTTGATGTGGCAACTGGATTTCTTCAATACCCAGTTGCTGGCGCAGAACCTGCAGGCCGGCTTCGACAATTTCCCGCTGCTGGCCGTGCCTTTCTTCATCCTGGCCGGTGAACTGATGAACGCCGGCGGACTGAGCCAGCGCATCATCGACATGGCCCGCGCTTTCGTGGGCCACATACCGGGCGGCCTGGGCTATGTGGCCGTCTTCGCCTCGGTGCTGCTGGCCTCGATGAGCGGTTCGGCAATCGCCGACACGGCGGCGCTGTCCACCATATTGCTGCCCATGATGCGCCAGCACAATTATCCGGAAGCCTACAGCGCCGGCTTGCTGAGCTCCGGGGGCATCATCGCCCCCATCATCCCGCCGTCGCTGCCCTTCATCATCTATGGCGTCACCACCAATACATCCATCAGCCAATTATTCATCAGCGGCGTGTTCCCCGGCATACTGATGGGCGCGGCGCTGCTGCTGGCCTGGCGTTCGATCGCGCACAAGCACAAGCTGCCCGCATTGCAGAAAACCAGCGGTGCCGACCGCAGGAAGGCGCTGGCCAACGGCACCTGGGCCATCGTCATGCCCATCATCATCCTGGGCGGCATCCGGCTGGGCATCTTTACGCCCACGGAAGCCGCCGTGGTGGCCGCGGTCTATGCCTTTTTCGTGGCCAAATTCATTTACCGGGCCATGACGTGGGCGGACTGCTATCGGGTGCTGGTCTCGACCAGCAGCACGACCGCCATCGTGATGTTCCTGTGCGGCGCCGCCACCGTGGCCGCCTACATGATCACGCTGGCCGACCTTCCCAACCAGCTTGCGATGCTGTTCGAACCCATCATGGACAAGCCCATGCTATTCATGGCGCTCATGATGCTGTTCCTGCTGTTCGTGGGCACGGCCATGGATTTGACGCCGACCATCCTTATTTTCGCCCCCGTGTGCCTGCCGCTGGCCCTGAAAGCGCAAATCGACCCCATCTATTTCGGCTTCATGTTTGTCTACGTGGGCTGCCTGGGCCTGATCACACCGCCCGTGGGTACGGTGCTGAACGTGGTGGCCGGGGTCGGCCGCATCAGAATGGAGTCCGTCATCAAGGGCGTCACGCCCTTCCTGGCGGTGTATGCCGCCCTGCTTATTCTGTTCGTCATTTTTCCGCAATTGATCATCGCGCCGGCACGCTGGCTTCATTAACCGCAACGACACGGCAGGCGGCGTCGATGTCGACGGCCGCCCATGCCACCGCCTTATTGACACAAGGAGAGACACCATGAAATTGAAAGCCTTATTCCTCGCCGCCAGCCTGCTGGCCGGCTCCCACGCGCTGACCGCGCAGGCGGCCGATATCCAGTCCCGGCTGATCCGCTTCGGCTATGGCCTGAACCAGGATTCGAACCAGGGGCGGGCCGCCAAGGTCTTCGCCGATCAGGTCGAGAAGCTGTCGGGCGGCAAGATGAAAGTCCGGGCTATCGGCGCCGCCGCGCTGGGCTCCGACATACAGATGCAGCAGGCGCTGATAGGCGGCGCACAGGAAATGATGGTGGGCTCGACCGCCACCCTGGTGGGCATTACCAAGGAAATGGCCATCTGGGACACGCCCTTCCTGTTCAACAGCGGCGCAGAGGCCGACCAGGTTCTGGACGGCAAGACCGGCACCCTGATCAAGGACAAGCTTCAGGAAAAAGGCCTGGTCGGGCTGGTGTACTGGGAAAACGGCTTTCGCAATCTGACCAACAGTCAGAAGCCCGTGCAGACCAGCGCGGATTTTCAGGGCCTGAAGCTGCGCGTCATGCAGAACAACGTGTTCCTGGAGACCTTCAAGAAGCTGGGCGCCAACGCCATACCGCTGCCCTTCTCGGAATTGTTCACGGCATTGGAAACCAAGACGGTGGACGGCCAGGAAAACCCCTTCAACACCATTTTGTCCAGCAAGTTCTACGAAGTGCAGAAGTACCTGAGCGTCACCAATCACGTATACAGCCCGTGGATCGTCACAGCCAGCAAGAAATGGTGGGACGGCCTGAGCGCGGCCGAGCAGGATGTGCTGCTGAAAGCAGCCGAAGCCAGCCGCGACTACGAACGTAAAGACACACGCCAGGAAGCCGACAAGGCCCTTGCCGCGTTGAAGGAACACGGCATGCAGGTCAATGTGGCGACGCCGGAAAATGTGGATAAGATGCGCGCAACGATTGCTCCAGTCAATGAACAGATCAAGAAGGAAGTCGGCACCGACATTTGGCAGGCCGTGCAGGACCAACTGGCCGGCCTGCGCAAGAAAGGCGCCTGATACAAGGCAGAAAAAAGGCCGGCATCCGCCGGCCCTGGACAGCCGCGGCATCGATTTCCATGGCCTTCGAGCAAGGGCTGGGTTTCATATCAAATGAGGCCCGGCCCTTTTAACTTGAAATCAATAAGCGCAGCTCTTAGCCATATGCCAGATCCTTGAAGAACAAGGAGATTTCGGGCACATAGGTAATCAGCATCAGGCAGGCCACCACGACCCCCACAAAAGGCAGCAGCGAACGCACCAATCGCTCTATGGGAAGATTGGCCACCGCGCATGCGGCGAACAGGTTCACGCCGAACGGCGGAGTCACCATGCCCAGCGCCAGGTTCACCACCATGATCACGCCGAAATGGGCCGGATCCACCCCGAACTGCATCGCCACGGGCAGCAGCAAAGGGGCCAGGACAACGATGGAAGCCGATGTCTCGATGAACATGCCGATGATGAAAAGCGCCACGTTCACGCCCATCAGGAAGGTGTATTCATTGCTGAAGATATGGCCCAGCCACTGGCCCAGCGCCGCCGGTATCCCGGCGCGGTTCAGCAGGAAGCCGAATACGCCGGCATTGGCGATCACGAACATGATGACGGCGGTGGAGACCACCGAACGGTGCAAGGTTTTCGACAAGGTCGCCAGCGTCAATCGGCGATAGATGAATATTCCCACCACCAGTGCATAAACCACGGCAACCGCCGAGGCCTCGGTGGGCGTGAACACGCCGCCGTAGATGCCGCCCAGGATGATGCCGGGCATCAGCAAGGCCAGCCAGGCGCGCTTGAGAGCCGGCCACAACGCCAGCCGGTCCGCGCCATCCTGCTTGCCGTAGCCATGCCGGCGGGCATATAACCATACATAGACCATCAGGGCGCCTGCGATCAAGATGCCCGGTCCGATACCGGCGATGAACAGTTCGCCCACCGAGGTATCGGTGGAAACCGCGAACAGGATCATGGGGATGGAAGGCGGAATGATGACGCCCAGCTCGGCGGCCGACGCCTGCAGCGAGGCGGCAAAGGGCTTGGGATAGCCATGCTTGACCATGGCCGGGATCAGGATGGCGCCCACAGCAAAGGTGGTGGCCACGCTGGAACCGGCCACGGCCGCGAAGATCATGCAGGTCAAGACGCAGCTGCAGGCCAGGCCGCCTTGCATGCCACCCACGACGCTCTTGGCAAAGTCGACCATGCGCTCGGAGATGCCGCCCGCTTCCATCAGATTGCCGGCCAGGATGAAAAACGGCACCGCCACCAGCGGATATTTATCCAGCGCGGCGTAGATCTGCTGCGCGATCACCAGCCAGGTCATGCCGTCGTACGCCACGCCCAGCATGCTGGCCAGGCCGATGGACACCGCCACCGGCACCGACAGCGCAAAAAACAGCAACATTGAAACAACCATCAACT
>JBEBYL010000007.1:0-173010 GCA_040391135.1 Pusillimonas sp.
CCGTGTGCTGCGAAGAACAGAACTATAGCACCGCTTTTTAGCCCGTGCAAATCGAAATCGGCCCAAAACGCCCGACCACGTCCCCCATCGGCCCCGCCCAGCGCGCAAGGCCTTGAAATCCCACTGAAATATTTTTTTAAGAAAAATGAAATAGTTTCCGCCAAACCGGGGAATCAGAGGAAAAACAATCCATATGCCCCCGCTTTAGCACGGCGAACACGCTGTTTTTCGTCCCGGTCTTGTTCGACACAGATCCCAAAACAGCCAATGCGAGCCGCAGATGCGACGTGATTCGTAATCTCCACTGTCCATTCCATCGGGAAAGCCTATCCAGCAACCATCCAGCCAGCGCCCACATTTATCCATCTGCCCACCTATATATATAGACATAAGGAAGCGCCCTCTATATGGAAACGGCATCCTTCATCTACAAAAAAGAAAGGGAGTCTCCGTACCTATCTATATATAGAAGAGCGGCCATCCTGGCTATAAGACCATGGATCATGGCACGCAGCCTACCTACGCGCCGGGCTCTGCGCCTGGTCCGGCGCTACACGGAGATGACCGTTGTCTCTTTAATGTGCTGCAAGGTAAAGCTGGACCGCATGTCGACCACGGCGGGATGCTGCATCAGCTTGTCCATGGCGAAGCGGGAAAATTCAGTCAGGTCTTTTACCTGCACTCGCAGCAAATAATCCATGTCGCCCGACATGGCGTAGCACTCCACAACCTCCGGCCAGGTCTGGACGTCGCGGGCAAAGTCGGAAACCGGCGAATGGCTGGCCCGAAATACCTTGTTGAGCCGTATGGTCACATAGGCCAGAAGCTTCAGGCCCACCTTGTCGGGATTCACCAGGGCCACATAACTGTCTATATAGCCTTCCTCCTCCAGCCGCCGGACGCGCCGCAAGCAGGGGCTGGGGGAAAGCGACACGCGGTCGGCCAGCTCCTGATTGCTCAGGCGGCCGTTACGCTGCAATTCCATCAGAATTTGCCGGTCTGTCCGGTCCAGATCATTTTGCGCCATGAAACACCCAAATTTATGTCAATGACGCTATTAAATTGCCGAATCAAGATAAATTCAAGCCATTTTCGCAATCGTCTGCCCGCGCTTATTTCCTACAATTTCCACATCTAAATCGATTATTGGCCCATATCAAAATTCTGGAGCAAAGACATGAGCACCCCTTTTCAGCCCTGGGACAATCCCATGGGCACCGCCGGCTTTGAGTTCATTGAATATACGGCGCCCGATCCCGTCGCATTGGGCAAGGTATTCGAAACGCTGGGCTTCAAGGCCATCGCCCGCCATCGCAACAAGAACGTCACCCTTTACCGCCAGGGCGGCATCAATTTCCTGATCAACGCCGAACCCGATTCCTTCGCTCAGCGCTTTGCCCGCCTGCATGGCCCCTCGATCTGTGCCATCGCCTTCCGTGTGGACGATGCCGCCAAGGCCTATAAGCGTGCCATCGAACTGGGAGCGTGGGGCTTCGATTCCGGCAGCGGTCCGATGGAGCTGAATATCCCCGCGATCAAGGGCATCGGCGATTCGCTGATCTATCTGGTCGACCGCTGGCACGGCAAGGCCGGCCACGGCGGCATTGGCGACATCAGCATCTATGATGTGGATTTTGAGCCTATCGACATCGAGACGGCCCAGACCGACCTGGCGCACCGCGGGGCCGGCCTGTCCATCGTCGATCACCTGACTCATAACGTGCACAAGGGCCGCATGGCGGAATGGGCCGAGTTCTACGAGCGCCTGTTCAACTTTCGCGAGGTGCGCTATTTCGACATCGAAGGCAAGGTTACAGGCGTGAAATCCAAGGCCATGACTTCGCCTTGCGGCAACATCCGCATTCCCATCAATGAGGAAGGCACCGAGGAAAAAGGGCAGATCCAGGAATACCTGGACCTGTATCGCGGCGAAGGCATTCAGCACATTGCGTTGGCCAGCGACGATATCTATGGCACGGTCGAACAGTTGCGGGCATCCGGCCTGAAGTTTCTGGACACGCCCGATACCTATTACGAACTGCTGGACCGCCGCCTGCCCAACCATGGCGAAGACGTGGACAGGCTGCAAAAGAACAAGATCTTGCTCGATGGCGCGGCCGAAGGCGGCTTGCTGCTGCAAATTTTCACCGAAAACCAGATCGGCCCCATCTTCTTCGAGATCATTCAGCGCAAAGGCAATGAAGGCTTCGGAGAAGGCAATTTCAAGGCCCTGTTCGAATCGATCGAGCTGGATCAAATGCGTCGCGGCGTGCTGAAAAGCGCGGAGTAAAAGCCCCGGACGGGCCGCCTGCCGACAGACGGCCCGTAAGCAGATAGAATCCCTTCTTTATGCAAAGAAACGGAAGCGGAAGGGATACATCGATGCAGGCGTACATTATGGCGCTGCTACAGCGCAGCTGGCGGATGTTCGCCACCGTGACCAAAGTCATGCTGCCGGTCATGGTAGCCGTGCAAGTGGCTGAACAGTTCGGCCTGGTGGATGGGATCGGACGGCTGATCGCGCCGGCCATGGCCTTGCTGCATCTACCGCCCGAAGCCGGCATCATCTGGGTCACCACGCTGTTTGTCGGCATATATGGCGGCCTTGCCACGCTGGCGGGTCTGGCGCATACGCTGGATATGACGGCGGCGCAGTTCAGCGCCCTGTCCGCCATGATGCTGATAGCGCACGCCATTCCCGTGGAACAATCAATCGTCCGCCGCGCAGGGGCGGGCTTCAGCGTAACGGCCGCTTTGCGTATCGGGACCGCCATCGTCTACGGCGGCGCGGTTTCCTGGGGCTGCCACCTTACCGATGCCCTGGCCGACCCCTTGTCCTTCGAATGGCTGCGCGGCTCGTCCTTTCTGCCTCAAGGCGGAACAACGGGCTATATCGGCTGGATACAGGCAACCGCGTTTTCCTTGATGCTGACCTTCCTGATCATTGCCGGTCTGGTCCTGGCTCTGGATGCGATGGATCGCCTGGGCATCACCCGGCGCATTACCGCCGCCATGATGCCGCTGCTGAAAGTATCGGGGCTGAACGCCCAGGTGGCGCCGGTTACGACCGTGGGCGTTTTGCTTGGGCTGACCTATGGCGGCGCGCTGATCATCGAGGAAGCGGAAAAGCAGAATTTCTCGGCGCGAACGCGCTTCCTGGCCCTGGCCTGGCTGTCGTTGTCGCACTCGTTGATCGAAGACACCTTGCTTTTGGTGGCCCTGGGCGCCGATGTCTGGATCGTCCTGGCCGGCCGGGTGGCCATAACACTGGCCATTGTGGCGATTCTTGCGCGGCTTACCGATAGAGGCAGCTGGCGCAGGACCGCCGTGACCGGACAGCAGTCCTAGCCTGCCAACAAAGACGCATAGCGCTTGCGGAATTTCGCCAGCTTGGGCGAGATCACTGCCTGGCAATAGCCCTGATAAGGATTGCGCAAATAGTAATCACGGTGATAGTCCTCGGCGGGCCAGAAGCGCTCCGCGCCCAGCAGGCGGGTGACCACGCGCTCGCCCGTCTCCGCTTCCACCTGGCTTATTACTTTCTGTGCAATGTCCTTTTGCCCTTCGTTCTGGCAAAAAATGGCCGATGCATATTGCGGACCGACATCGGCCCCCTGACGATCCAGCGTGGTGGGATCGTGGGTGGCGAAAAATACCTGCAGCACGGTTTCGAAGTCGATGACATCCGGGTCGAACTCGACCCGCACCACCTCGATATGGCCGGTGGTCTTGGCGCATACCTGCTCGTAGCTGGGATTATCCACATGCCCCCCGCTGTATCCCGGCTCGACCGAGATAACGCCGCGCAAGGATTGGAAGACCGATTCTGTGCACCAGAAACAACCGCCTCCCAGAATTGCAGTTTCAGACATGCTGGCTCCTTTATTGATTGGCCGCGGCTTTGCCGTCGGCCAACGACAGTATCCAAGCCGCAAGCAGCTTGGCGTCGGTGGGACTGACTTGTGGCTGCGCGGGCATGGGCACGGCGCCCCAACGGCCGCGCCCGCCATTGCGTATGGCGCCGGCCAGATAGGCATCGGCGCCCTCTTGCCCCGCGAACCGCTGGGCGATCACATTGAACGCCGGGCCGACCCGTTTCTTGTCGACCTGATGGCAAGCCAGACAATTGTTGGACTTGGCCAGGTCAACGCCGGCAATCTGCCCGAAAGCCGCCGACGAAAAAGCCAGGCCAGCCAGGCAAAGCAGTGCGGGGAAAAACCTTGAATACATAAACCAGACCTGCGTGTAAATGAAAAAAACAGCCGTTCGGATATCGGCTTGCCGATGCGTGCATACAGGGTATTATCGACGATATTCCATCACCAAGACATCATCCCATGCTTCACTATCCCCAAATAGACCCTGTCGCTTTGCAACTGGGCCCCGTGGCCATCCATTGGTACGGCCTGATGTATCTCATCGGCTTCGGCCTTGTCTGGCTGCTGGGCCGATGGCGCATACAGCAAGGCAAGACCGATCTGTCCATGCGCGATCTGGAAGACTTGATCTTCTATTGCGTCCTGGGGGTGGTGATCGGCGGGCGGATGGGTTATGTGCTGTTCTACAAGCCCGGCGACTACCTTGCCCATCCCTTGGAAATTTTCTATCTATGGCAAGGCGGCATGTCCTTCCACGGCGGCCTAATCGGTGTTATCACGGTCCTGCTGCTGTTCGCACGCAAGCGCGGCAAGTCGCTGTTCGAGATCGGGGACTTCATCGCGCCCATGATCCCGCTGGGCCTTGCCGCGGGACGGCTGGGCAATTTCATAAACGGCGAACTGTGGGGACGCCCGACGACGGTGCCATGGGGCATGGTGTTTCCACAGTCGGGCGACGGCCTGGCCCGGCATCCATCGCAGCTTTACGAAATGGGCCTGGAAGGTTTTGTTTTGTTCGCCCTGGTCTGGTGGTTTTCCAGCAAACCCCGCCCCAGCGGCCAGGTCAGCGCCGTATTCCTGATGGGCTACGGCGTATTCCGCTTTCTGGTCGAATTCACCCGCGAGCCCGACAACTTCCTGGGCCTGCTCGCGGGCGGCTTATCGATGGGACAGTTGCTGTCGCTGCCCATGATTCTTGCGGGAGCGATTATTTTTGCGCTGAGCGCAAAAAGATCGAACCCTGGATCGACACGCTGACTGTCTCGGTGCCGCCTTCCAGCGGCACGCTGGCCTTGTCGGCGGCCATGGCCATCATGCGCGGCGCGGCTTCGTAGCGCGCTCCCGAGCCGCCCAGGTTGACTTCTTTGATGTCGTAGCCGGCATAGCCGAAAGCATCGGCCAAGGCCTTTGCGCGGTCACGAAACGCCTGGGCAGCCTGTGCCAGCAAGGCCTCTTCCTGTTTGGCCCGAAGCCGCGGAGACACTGAAAACCTGAGGTTGGCGATGGGCATGCGATCGCTCAGGGTGGAGGCCAGCTCGGACGCGGCGGCAAAATCGGTGGACTCCAGAAGGATTTCACCACGCCCCCGCCAATTGGATATCTTTCCGTCTTTGTCATTCATGGGCCAGATGCGGTAATTGCCGCTAGTCGCCTTGACCTTTTCATGGCCCTTGGCTTTTTTCATGACCTCTTCAAGCGTCTTGCTAAGCGCACTGGCCACCGCTGACTGCGATGCATCGCTGATTTCAGTGGCCAAGGTTATGGTGACGGTGTCCTGCGCGACCTCTGTCACGGCTTCGGCCTGTAGCTGCGCCTGCGGCCATTTTTCCTTATGCCGGCCCTCGCCGGAATCATGCGCCAAAGCGGGCGCGGCAAAGCTTGCGCCCGCCGCAGACAGGACCAGCGCTAACAGCCATTTACTATTCTGCTTGAACAGATACATGTTTATCCCCATAAAGGAAAAGCTCGTCCGAGGACGAGCTTTTTTTTAAATTGCCCCGCCTGTGCCGTCTAGGCCGGCATCCTGGAACCGAGGGTTCAAGGTGGTCGCCTTCAGTCAAGCTTCGGGCTCGCCTTAAAAGGAAAGCACACCTACTTGTCAATCCAGCAACCTGCATGCCATAAGCATTGGTTCAAGGAATGTATGGCCAAGTCACGAACACGGCAGGGACTAACTGATGAACGCGCATTGCCTGCGCATCCGGAAAACTATCTTGTACACCTACCTTTGATTTTGAGCGGCAGGTCCAACGACTTGATCGAGCAAATCGTTCATGTCATCAATTTTACGCTTGAAATCGCCCAGCGCAACATTACTGAGTGGACCATTCGGCGCGCGCATGGAAAGCAGCTCTGCGGCGATCTGTATTGCAGCCATGACGGCAATGCGTTCGTTACTGGAAACCTTTCCCGATCCTTTTACACCGAGCATGCGCTGATCCACATGGCGCACGGCAGCCAGCAATGACTCCCGTTCGGCAGGCAGGCAGGCCAGGGAATAATCGCGTCCCAATATGGACACGTCGACGCGTTCCATGTTGTTCTACTCCCGAGGAGCGCCTGGCAGGCGCATTAATATTGAATCGATCTGTTCCTTGGCCTTATCGGCAACCTGGCGCAGACTGAATGTGTCGGCCTGGCTGGCCGCCAGGCGCTGTTTGAAAGACTCCGCCTCGGCGCGATAGCGGGCCACATCGACTTCCAGCGTGGCCTGGGCCGCCTGCGCTTCGGCCTGATGGGAATGTATCCGGGCCTCGTCAGCGGCCGCGCGTTCGATGGCGGATGAGTATTCGGCTTCGCGGCGCTGCAGTTGGTCGCGCAGGGCGTCGCGCTCCTGTTCGAGGTTCTTCAGGCGAGCCTGCAACGCAGTGCGCTCGCTTTGCAATTGGCGAGTGAACTGCACCATTTGCCCGATGCGGGCAGCGAGAGAGTCAAGATCTTGCAACATGGGCGTTATCGTAAACCATCAAGCCATCAGGTGGATAGAGAAAAGTAAAAAGCGATGATAACCTTTCACGGCTCTTTCCAATTCCTTTCAGTATTCTTTCAATTCGACCTGTCGCAGGTCTGTCATGTCGCTGCAATATGTAATAAACGGAGAGTTCGCGGGTAAACCCTAGACAACTGAGGGGAAATCGGGGTTTTCAGCTTACCCCTCGTCCATTACCATTCCTCACCTTTTGGTAATACGAAAATGCTACGGCCAGGGCCGGTTCCAACCGCCCCCATCCATGGCATCTTTGAATTACTGGTTCCATCATGCTGTCAGGGAGATTTCGTCAACATGCAGCTCAAAAATAAACAGGACTTCTGGTCCGGTATTATGTTCGTCGCCTTGGGCGTCGGATTTGCGTTGGGCGCAAGCAACTATTCAATGGGCACCGCCGCCCGCATGGGTCCAGGCTATTTTCCATTCTGGCTCGGCGTCCTGCTTGCGCTGCTCGGGGCCGTCGTCGCGCTTGGCGCCATGTCACCAAAAGCCGACGACGTCGAGATGGAAAAATTCGATTGGAAGATTGCCATCATCATCATCGGTTCGGTGGTTGGCTGCGGCGTCATCTTCGATTATCTGGGCGTTTACATCTCGGTCTTCCTGCTGGTCTTCATCAGCAGCATGGCCAGCCATATATTCGACTGGAGAGTGGCTGGAGCTACAGGCATTGCCCTGGTTCTCTTCACCTGGCTCGCCTTTGTAAAAGGCCTGGGCTTGATCTTCCCGCTGTGGCCTGTCTTTCTAGGCAATTAAAGGAATCCCGAAAATGGAATTGTTTGATCACCTTGCTTTGGGCTTCTCGGTTGCCTTGTCGGTCGAGAACGTCGCGTACTGCTTGCTGGGCTGTCTGCTTGGCACCCTGATCGGCGTGCTGCCGGGCATCGGACCGGTGCCCACCATTGCCATGCTGCTGCCCATTACCTATGTGCTGCCTCCCGTGGCCGGCCTGATCATGCTGGCCGGCATCTACTACGGCGCCCAGTACGGCGGCTCCACCACCGCCATCCTGGTCGCCCTGCCGGGCGAAACCTCCGCCGTGGTGACCGTGCTCGATGGACACCAGATGGCGCGCAACGGACGGGCCGGTGCGGCCCTGGCCATTGCCGCCATGGGTTCGTTCTTTGCAGGCTGCTTCGCCACGATCTTGTTGGCCGGTTTCGCGCCGCCCCTGGCTGAAGTCGCCTTCAAATTCGGGCCCGCCGAGTATTTCTCGCTAATGGTCTTAGGTCTGATCGGCGCTGTGGTGCTGGCTTCCGGCTCCCTGCCTAAAGCCATCTGCATGATCTTGCTTGGCCTGCTGCTGGGCATGGTCGGCACCGACGTGAACTCGGGCGTGGCACGCTACGACTTCGGTATTCCGGAACTGCAGGACGGCATCGACTTCGCGGTCGTGGCCATGGGCGTGTTCGGCTTCGCCGAAATCATGACCAACCTGGAACTGAAGGACCAGCGCGTGGACATCACCGGCAAGGTGGGTTCGCTGTATCCCAACAAACAGGAGTTCAAGGAAGCCTGGCCGGCCAGCGTGCGCGGCACGGCATTGGGCTCGGCACTGGGCATTCTGCCCGGCGGCGGCGCAACGCTCTCCTCGTTCGCTTCCTACACGCTGGAAAAGAAACTGTCCAAGAACCCCGAGCGCTTCGGCAAGGGCCATCCGGCCGGCCTGGCTGGTCCTGAATCCGCCAACAACGCCGCTGCGCAGACGTCCTTCATCCCGCTGCTGACCCTGGGCATTCCGGGCAACGCCGTGACGGCCCTGATGATCGGCGCGATGACCATCCACAACATCCAGCCCGGCCCGCAGGTCATGACCAGCCACCCGGACCTGTTCTGGGGCCTGATCGTTTCGATGTGGATCGGCAACCTGATGCTGGTTGTGCTGAACCTGCCGCTGGTCGGCCTGTGGATCAAGCTGCTGAAAGTGCCTTACCGCATCCTGTTCCCGGCCATTCTGGTGTTCTGCACCATCGGTGTGTACTCGTTGAACTACAACGTGTTCGACATCTGGATGACGGCGGCCTTTGGTCTGGTCGGCTACATCTGGGCCAAGCTCAAGTGCGAAGGCGCTCCGCTGCTGCTGGGCTTGGTGTTGGGCCCCATGATGGAAGAAAACTTCCGTCGTGCGCTGCTGCTGGCTCGCGGTGACTACACCACCTTCGTGACGCGGCCGCTGTCCATGTCGCTGCTGATCGCCGCGGCACTTCTGGTTGTAATCGTGGCTCTGCCATCCATCAAGAAGAAGCGCGAAGAGGCATTCGTCGAAGAAGGCTAATACCTTTCGCCGCCGCGACGCCTCGGCAAACAGAAACCCACCGCAACGCGGTGGGTTTTTTAATGGCCTTCCTAATTGTTGTAATCTTATGGGCGGAGCACCACGCAAACACCAACCAACGGAGAATAAAGAGATGTCATCCATCAATGCCAGGCCCTACGAATCGCAATCCGCAACCGAAGTCGCCTTTCTTGGCCTGGGTGTCATGGGCTACCCCATGGCCGCCCACTTGGCCAAGGCCGGACATAAAGTCACGGTATACAACCGGACCTTCGCCAAAGCCGAGGCATGGGTCAAGGAATTCGGCGGCACCGCGGCGCGCACACCCAAAGAGGCGGCCCAGAACGCACGTATCGTATTCAGCTGCGTCGGCAACGACGACGATCTGCGCAGCGTGATGCTGGGAGAAAACGGCGCGCTGGCGGGCATGGCGGCCGGCGCCCTGCTGGTGGATCACACGACGGCATCCGCCGAGGTCGCGCGCGAGCTCTATGGCCTGGCCAAGAAGAAAGGCGTCGGCTTTGTCGACGCCCCCGTATCGGGTGGACAGGCCGGCGCGGTGAACGGCAAGCTGACCGTGATGTGCGGCGGCGAGCAGGCGCATTTCGACGTCATCCAGCCTTTGGCCTATAACTTTGCACAGGCTGTCACTTTGCTGGGCGAACCTGGAGCCGGTCAACTGGCCAAGATGGTTAACCAGATCTGCATCGCCGGCCTGGTGCAAGGGCTGTCCGAAGCCATCGCATTCGGCCAGGCTGCCAAGCTGGACATGAAGCAGGTGCTGGATGTGATCAGCAAAGGCGCAGCCCAAAGCTGGCAGATGGAGAACCGCGGCGCCACGATGGTCGACGACAAGTTCGATTTCGGATTCGCGGTCGACTGGATGCGCAAGGACCTGGGCCTGGTGCTGTCCGAAGCGCGCCGCAATGGCGCGCGCGTACCGGTAACAGCCCTGGTCGATCAATTCTATGCCGACGTCCAGCAAATGGGCGGCAATCGCTGGGACACCTCCAGCCTCATCAAGCGCCTACGCGGCAAATAAGCAGTCCGGATCAGGCCGTATACCTGGGCAGCTTCAAGGTGGCGCACAGGCCCACTCCGCCCCCCGCGGAGGGGTCGCCATCCTTAAGCACGATGGTCCCGCGATTGCGCTCGGCATAGGCCAGCGCTATGGCCAGCCCCAGGCCCGATCCGCCCCCGCGCATTCCCTTGCGGGCCGAGCCGCCCCGATCAAATCTCATGAACACGCTTTCGCGCAACGAGGGGTCCAGCCCGACGCCATTGTCGCAAACGCTGACCCATGCAGTGTCTTGCGCAATGCCGGCCGACACCGTAATGGTGCAGCCTTCTCCGGCATGATTGATCGCATTGTGCACCAGGTTGGCGATGGACTCGTGGATCTCCGCATCGCTTCCCAGAACCCAGGCTTCCTGCGAGTCCTCTTGGGTATCGGCATCGCCGCCATCATCCACCCAGCCCAGATCCTGATGCCTTTCGCGGGCCAAAGGCAAATATTGCAGCACGACCTCCCGCGCAAGCGCATTCAGGTCCACCCTGGCCTGCGGCGCCATATCGTTGCGGCTGGCGTGCGCCAGGGACAGCAACTGTTCGGTCAGGCGCGAGGTTCGCCCCAATTGACCGATGATGGCTCCCAGCGTTTCCCGCATGCGCCCGATATCCGGCTCGCGCTTGGCGTATTGCGCCTGCGTCCGCATGATGGCCAGCGGCGTGCGCAACTGGTGGGATGCGTCAGCCAGGAATTGAGCCTGCTTGTCGAGCACCCGGCGGTACAGGTCGATGTGGTGATTGACCGCCTTGACCAGCGGCACGACCTCGTGAGGAACCTGGTCCGCGTCCAGCGGCATCAGGTTGTCCACCGCGCGCGCCTTGATTTCGCGCCGCAGCTCGCTAAGCGGGCGCAAGGCCCACTCAACGCTGAACCACACAAGCAGAACCGCCAGGATGAGCATGCGTCCGTCGCGGAACAGGCCCAGGCGCCAAGCCTCCTGCTGGGTGCGCAGGCGCATGTCTATGCTTTCGCCCACCAGCACGATGACTTGCCTGTGCACGCCCTCGTAGTGCAGGTCGCGCCATAGCGCGACCATGCGGACTTCATCGTTGCGGTACATGGCGTTGTAGAAAATGGGCATGCCTTCGTTGTCGGCCAGCGCCTCGGGCCTTGGCAGGCCATGCATGCCCAGCAAGGTGTTGCCCTTGATCTGCCTGGCAGGCGAGCCGGCCAGGCTGAGCGCGAGGGGCGTGACCTCTTCCACCCTGAAGTATTTTCGATTGCCGGCCCGCGATTCCAGCATGACCTGCGCATAGAAAGGCGGGTCGATGCGCAGCGTACCGTCCGGGTTGAACTCCACGCTGGTTTCCAGCACCTTGGCCGGCTCCAGCAAGGCGCTGTCGTAGACCTCTTCCGTGACGGCCTTCAAGGCATCGTAGTCGTTCCAGCTATCGATCAGCAGCAGCGTAATGATGCCTGGAATAAGCAGCGCCAGCAGCCAGAACCGTATGCTGCCTCGCGGCTTCTGTGTCACCCAGACCATGCGTCAGGCGTCTTCGCCGAGGCTTTCGAGCATATAGCCCAGCCCTCGGACCGTGACGATGCGCACATCGCTGCCCGCCAGCTTCTTGCGCAGGCGATGCAGCACAACCTCGATGGCGTCCAGGCTTGCGTCGCTGTCGTGGTCGAACACCCTGCTGTACAGCTGGTTCTTCTCTACCGGCAGGCCGCTGCGCGTGACCAGCACGGCCAGCGCCGCGTGTTCGCGCGGCGTCAAGTGCAGTATGGCGCCATCCAGGGAAAAAGCGCGGCTTTCGCTATCGTAGATCAGCGAGCCGCATTGCATGCGGGGCGCCTGCCGGCCGCGGCTGCGCCGCACCAGCGCGGTCAGTCTGGCTTCCAGCTCTTCGAGCGCAAAAGGCTTGGTCACGAAATCGTCGGCGCCCAGGTTCAGGCCGCGCACACGATCCTGCAAGGCGCCTTGCGCCGTCAGGATGAGCACCGGCGTCACGTCGCCCCGATTGCGCATTTCACGCAAAAGGACCAGGCCGTGCTTGTCGGGCAGGCGCAAATCCATGATGACCGCATCATAGTCGGCCGCGGCTAGCAAGTGCTCGGCCGTCTGGGCGTCGGGAGCGTGCTCCGGTACGAAACCGCTCTGGGCCAGCGCGCGCTCGAGCCAGGCGGCCATCTCGCGCTCGTCTTCAACTAATAGTACGCGCATGGCCCTTGCTGTCCAAAGTCGGCTGGGAGGCGCGCTGGTTCTGAACCCGCTGCCTGAGATAGCGGGTTTCCTGCCCCCGCTTGAACAAGATGCCCGCCAGTTCGTTCAGCGCCAGGGTGTAGACCTCGCGCTTGAACTCGATAACGGCTTCGAGCGGAACCCAATACGGGCTCCAGCGCCAGGCGTCGAATTCCGGGCTGTGGCTGGCGCGCAGGCTTACATCCGAATCGCGCCCAACAAGCCTCAACAAAAACCAGATCTGTTTTTGCCCCTTATAGTGGCCACGCGAATCGCGCCGAACAAAGTTGCTCGGCACGTTATAGCGCAGCCACTCACGCGTCCGGCCTAATATGCGCACATGCTCGGGCTGCAAGCCCACTTCTTCGTGCAGCTCGCGGTACATGGCCTGAATGGGGCTTTCCCCATACTTGATGCCCCCTTGCGGAAACTGCCATGCATGCTCCCGAATGCGTTTACCCCAGAAAACCTCGTTTTTCTGATTTACGAGGATAATGCCGACATTAGGACGGTAGCCTTCACGGTCTAACATGGGCCACCCCAAAGCGAATTCAATACAATTACTGTTGATTATACGTATCTGTCGAGATCCTCACCATGCATGCAAGCAAGTATCACATCAATACACTGAAAGAAGCGCCTGCGGAAGCCGAAGTCAAGAGCCATCAGCTCATGACGCGAGCCGGAATGATCCGCAAGGCCGCCGGAGGAATCTACACCTACATGCCGTTGGGGCTGAAGGTTTTGCGCAAGATAGAAGCCATTGTCCGCGAGGAAATGAACCGGGCCGGCGCCATCGAACTTCTGATGCCGGTTGTACAGCCCGCCGAGCTCTGGGTCGAGTCGGGCCGCTGGGAGCAATACGGCGCCGAGCTGCTGCGCATCAAGGACAGGCATCAGCGCGATTTCGTGCTGCAGCCGACATCGGAAGAAGTCATTACCGACATCGCGCGCAACGAAATACACAGCTGGCGCCAGCTGCCGCTGAACTTCTATCATATCCAGACCAAGTTCCGCGACGAGCGCCGGCCCCGATTCGGCCTGATGCGCGGCCGCGAATTCACCATGAAGGATGCTTATTCCTTCGACCGCGACGAGGCTTCCGCCCAGGCCAGCTACGACACCATGTACGACGCCTACATGCGCATCTTCAAGCGGCTGGGCCTGGAGTTCCGCGCCGTGGCCGCCGATACGGGTTCGATAGGCGGGTCGCGCAGCCATGAATTCCAGGTGATCGCCGATACCGGCGAGGATCTCATCGTCTACAACCCAGACTCCGATTACGCGGCCAACATCGAGCTGGCCGAGGCGGCCTGCCTGATACCGCAGCGCGGATCCGCAAGCGAAGAATTGTTCAAGGCGGCGACCCCGTCCGCTCCCAAATGCGAAATCGTGGCCGGGCAACTGAACAGGCCGCTGACCGACACCGTCAAATCCATTGTCCTGGCCACCGAAAGCGCCGACGCTGCGGGGCAGGCCAGGATATGGCTGCTGCTATTGCGCGGCGATCACGAATTGAACGAGGTCAAGGCCGGCAAGCTGGCAGGCCTGGCCGGCTACCGTTTCGCCACCGAAGACGAGATCATGGCAACCTTCGGCTGCGTACCCGGCTATCTTGGTCCCGTGAACCCCACCGGGCCGGTTACGGTGATCGCCGACCGCACCGTCGCCAACATGAGCAATTTCATTTGCGGAGCCAATCAAGAGGGCTTCCACTACACCGGCGTAAACTGGGGACGCGACCTGCCGGAACCCGAAGTCGCCGACTTGCGCAATGTGGTTGCGGGCGATCCCGATCCCCAAGGCGGGCAATTGGCCATACAACGAGGCATCGAAGTGGGCCATGTCTTCTTTCTGGGCGACAAGTATTCCAAGGCGCTTGGCGCGACCTTCCTGGAAACCGACGGGAAGCCGGCGGTCTTGCAAATGGGTTGCTACGGCATCGGCATCAGCCGCATCGCGGCCGCCGCCATCGAGCAGAACCACGACGAGAAAGGCATCGTCTGGCCCAGGGCGATCGCCCCCTTCGAAGCCGTCATCTGCCCTATGGGCTGGCATAAAAGTGAAACAGTCCGCAACGTTGCGCAAACACTTTACGAATCGCTCAGGGCGCAAGGCGTGGACGTCATGCTGGACGATCGCGATACCCGCCCCGGCATCATGTTCGCCGACTGGGAGCTCATAGGCGCTCCATTGCGCATCACGATCGGAGACCGCGGCCTGAAAGACGGGATCGTCGAAATCCAGACGCGGCGCCAGGAAGCGGCTGACAAGGTGGCCGTCGCCGACGCGCTCGCCCACGCGCTGGAGCAGTTAAAATCGCTATAGCGCATTCGGGCCGGCCAGCCGGCCCGATCTCTTTATGACATCCGGAGCGGCTGGCCGGCGATGTCACACCACTTAACGAAAGACATGTCCACCGAAACACCCGATTCATTTTCCTGTCTGGATATTCGCGTATATTACGAAGACACGGACGCGGGCGGCGTAATGTATTACGCTAATTACCTGAAGTTTTTTGAGCGGGGCCGGACAGAATGGCTGCGGCGGCTGGGGGTTGATCAGTCCAGGCTGGCCGAACAGGAAAAACGCATATTCGTGGTAAAGGACGTTGAAATACAATATCGCAAACCTGCAAGACTTGATGACTTGCTTGCCATACGCAGCACAATCACCCGTGTTGGTCCCGCATCCGTCAATTTCAGACAGTCCGCCCTGCGCGACATGGAACTGCTTTGCGAGAGCAATATCCAAGTGTGTTGCGTCGAGGCCCAGTCATTCCGCCCTGCCAAGCTACCGAACCAACTCAGAACTCTACTGGAAAAGGCCAAGAAATAACCATGCAACCCACTAGCGACCTGTCGTTGCTTACCTTATTAGTCGATGCCAGCATTCCCGTGCAGGTCGTCATGCTTATCTTGCTGGGCATCTCGATACTGTCCTGGACCTATATTTTCAGCAAGCGCGCCACCCTGAAACGCGCCAATGAACAAACGCGCCGCTTCGAAGACGATTTCTGGGCGGGCGGCGACCTGTCGGTTTTGCAGCAGGCCGTTGCCACGCGCCGGACCGAACATGGCGCCCTGGCACGGATCTTCGACGCCGGCATGACCGAATTCATCAAGGCCCGCCGCAACAACGGAGGGGGAGAAGCCTTGCTGGACGGCCCGCGCCGCGCCATGCGGGCCACTTACCAGCGGGAAATGGACAGCCTGGAATCGCACCTGAACTTTCTGGCTTCGGCCGGATCGGTCAGCCCCTATATCGGGCTGTTGGGCACGGTATGGGGCATCATGCATGCCTTCATCGGCCTATCCTCGATGCAGCAAGCCACGCTTTCCGCCGTCGCCCCCGGTATCGCCGAGGCGCTCATTGCCACGGCGATCGGTCTGTTCGCGGCGATCCCGGCAGTGCTTGCCTACAACCGCTACACCAACGAGATAGACCGGCTGTCCATTCGTTTCGATAGCTTTATCGACGAATTCCTGAACATCTTGCAACGTCAGGTGCGCTGATGCCATCCGTCCGCGGCGGCAATGGCCGCTCCCGCCGTCTGAAGAACGAGATCAACGTGGTGCCCTACATCGACGTCATGCTCGTGCTGCTGGTGATTTTCATGGTGACCGCGCCCATGATCACCCCCGGGCTCATCGAGCTGCCCTCCGTGGGGCAAGCCGCCGAAGTGCAGTCCAAGCCCGTGGAAGTACAGATAGAGGAAGACGGCGCCATTTCCCTGCGCGTGCGCGACGCCGGCGCGGGATTCGAAAAGATCAACAGCCAGGACCTGGTGACCGAAGTGCGCTCCCGTGCGACCGCGGACACCCCGGTCGTTATCGCCGCCGACGGACGAGTGCCGTACGAAACGGTCATGAAAATCATGGATCAGTTGCGCAGCAGCGGCATCCAGCGACTGGGCTTGCTGGTCGACCAGAAATCGAATCCAGAACAGCAAAACAGATAAGGCTGCGCCAGCGGGCTTTCCCGCAGGACTTCACGCGACGCAATGAAGCAGACACAGAAAAACATCCGCAGTACCCAGCAGCCGACTCCCGAACAACGGGATGAGCGTCGGGCGCTGGGCTATGCGCTGGCCATACACGGTGCCCTGATCCTGTTCATGCTGTTCGGTTTCATCGCTTCGCCCAGCAATCCGAATCCCGTGCAGGTGGAGCTATGGGCGGACGGCACGACGCCTACCGCCGCGGAACCGGACACCGAACCTGAAACAGCGGAAGAAGCCAGCACCCCGCCCGAACCCGCACCGGAGCCGCCACCCGCGCCCGAGCCCGAGCCCGAGCCTCAACCCGCTCCCGAGCCGCCTCCACCGCCTCCGCCTCCCCCGCCGCCTCAGCAAAAGGCGCCGGTTCCCGAGCCCGAGCCGGAAATAGATCCGGACATTGCCCTGGAGAAAGTCCGCAAAGAGCGCGAGGCGAAGGAAAAAGCCGCCCAGGAAGCCGCGGCAAAGGCAGCCCAGGAGAAAGCCGCGGCTGAAAAAGCCGCCGCCGAGAAGGCGGCAGCCGAAAAGAAAGCCAAGGAAGAAGCCGCCAAAAAGGCCCAGGAAGAAAAAGCGGCGGAGCAAAAGGCCCGCGAATTGGCAGCCGAAAAGGCAGCGGCCGAAAAGAAGGCCAAGGAAGAAGCGGCCCGGAAAGAGGCTGCGGCAAAGGCTGCGGCCGAGAAAGCCGCCGCCGAAAAGGCGGAAGCCGAGAAAAAGGCGGCGGAAGAAAAGAAAGCCAAGGCAGCCGCTGAAAAAGCGGCGGCCGAGAAAGCCGCGGCGGAAAAAGCCGCGACCGAGAAGGCTGCGGCCGAGAAGGCTGCGGCCGAGAAAAAGGCCAAGGAAGCGGCAGCCAAGAAGGCAGCAGCCGAAAAAGCGGCGGCCGCCAAGCGTGAAGCCATCCGCGAAGCCATGCGCAGCGACGCCTTGGGCGCGGCCGGCATACCGGGCGGTACCGCCGACCGGAACCAGTCTGGCGGCGGAGGCAGCGACAACGGCTATGCCGCCAAGGTGCGTGCCTGCGTTCGCCCGCGTGTCGTATACAACGTGCCGCCGCAACAAGGAAACAGCAACCCGACAGTACAATACAGGGTACAGCTCAAATCGAATGGCATCGTCGAAAACGTCGATATCAGGCGCTCATCGGGGAACCCCCGTTTCGACGAAGCGGTCAGAAAGGGTATTCAGGCCTGCTCGCCCTTCCCCAAACCGCCATCAGGCAAATACCCCTCGGAAATCGAGGGCGACTACCGAATGTACGATTAACAGGAGATAGTAGATATGACAGCCGTCACTCCAGCCAAAACCGCCGCGCCCAGCCTTTGGCGCGCCTGGGCTTTCGGGATACTGGCGCTCGCCGCCGGCCTGCTTGCCGCAGGTCCCGCCCACGCGCAGCTAAGGGTCGACATCTCGGGGGTGGGCGCCACCCAGTATCCCATCGCCATCGCCGATTTTGCCGGCGACGCGCAAGGCCAGGCCGTGGCCGAGGTCATACGCGCCGACCTTACCCGATCGGGCCAATTCCAACTGATCAATGCCACCGGCGCCGGCCTGAATCTGGAAAGCTCCATCGCTTACGACCAATGGCGCAATCGCGGCGCCGATTATCTGGCTTATGGCGCCATCACGCAGTCCGGCGGCCAATACAGCGTCAGCTACCGCCTGGTGGATTCGGTTCGCAAGACCCAGCTCGACGGCGTAGCGTTCACCGGCACCGAAAAAGAGCTGCGCCGCATTTCCCATCAGATAGCGGATCGCATCTACGAAAAAATTACCGGCGTGCGCGGCGTCTTCTCGACGCGTATTGCCTACGTGTTGCAAACGGGCAACAGCTATGAGTTACAAATTGCTGACGCGGACGGACAAAATCCGCAAGTGATGCTGCGCTCGAAGCAGTCCATTATTTCACCGGCCTGGTCGCCCGACGGCAAACAACTGGCCTATGTCAGTTTCGAATCCGGCAAGCCGGTTGTCTACGTGCAGACCCTGGCGTCGGGCCAGCGCGTTCCGCTGGCCAACTTCAAGGGCAACAACAGCGCTCCGGCATGGTCGCCTAACGGACAGCAACTGGCCATCGTTCTTTCGCGCGACAGCATCTCGCAAATCTACACCATCAATGCCGACGGATCCGGACTGCGGCGCATCATGCGTTCACCCCTGATCGACACCGAACCGCAATACACACCGGACGGCGGATCCATCGTTTTCACCAGCGATCGCGGCGGCAGCCCGCACATTTACAAAGTCCCTGTCAGCGGTGGGGATGCGCAACGCATTACCTTTAACGGAAGTTACAATATCTCACCGGCCCTGTCGCCCGATGGAAACAACCTGGTGTACGTTACACGTAGAAATGGTGCTTTCCGGGTTGCAATACAAAACATGGGGTCCGGTTCCGAACAGTTGCTAACCGCCGGACCCGATGACGAGTCACCAAGTTTTGCACCGAACGGAATGCAAATCCTTTATAGTTCTGTACAAGGCGGCCGTAGTGTTTTAGCTGTTACTTCTGTTGATGGCCGCGTACGTCAAACGCTCTCAGCGCTTAACGGCAAAGTACGCGAACCGACCTGGGGACCATTTACTAATTAATTTTCAGTGTGACTCTTTTTCAAAGGAACTTAAATGAGCTCGCGCATCGCAAGAAGCCTCACAATAGCCGTATTTGCAGCCAGTTTGGCTGCATGTAGCTCGGTGCCTCTAGACCAGTCCGGCAGCGGAACTGGCAGCGGCAACGGCTCGGCCAGTTCGGGGCAGATTATGGACCCATTCAATCCGCAAAGCCCGCTCGCCCAACAGCGTTCGGTCTATTTCGATTTCGATAGCTACACCGTCCCTGATCAATACCGCAGCCTGGTGGAAATGCATTCTTCCTACCTCACCGGCCATGCTCAGCAAAAGATCCGCATCGAAGGCAACGCCGATGCCCGTGGCGGCTCCGAATACAACCTGGCCCTGGGCCAGCGCCGTTCGGACGCTGTTGCACGCATGATGACTTTGCTTGGCGTGAACAGCAACCAGATCGAAGCCATCAGCTTCGGCAAGGAGCGTCCAAAGGCATTGGGTAACACCGAAGCCGACTACGCTGAAAACCGCCGTGCAGATATTGTTTATCAAAAGTAATATCTGAACGCGTTTCCCTGCAACGCCGTGGCGGCATTCCGCCGCGGCGTTTTCATTTGAACGGAACCGAAAATGAGCGTTTATCCTACGTCCCTGCGCACCGTCGTACTCGCCACCAGCCTCTCCCTGTTTACGGCATTTGCCGCCCCCGCACAGGCATTTTCCGACGATGAGGCGCGTCGCGCCATTCTGGAACTGCGCGAACAGATCAAACAGTTGACCGATCAGAACCGGCAAGCACGCTTGCAACTGGCCGATCAGATGGAAGTCCTGCAGCATGAAATGGCCAGCATGCGCGGCCAACTGGAACAATTGAACTGGCAGGCCGATCTTGAGAAACGCTCCAGCCAGGATCAATCGGGCGGCAACACCACCAAAGTGGCCGATCCGCAAGAGCAGGCCGCGTATGAAACGCCCATGGGCCTGTTCCGCGCCGGCAAATACAAAGAAGCCGCAGCCAGCTTCGCGACCTTCCTGGAAGCCTACCCGGACAGCCAACTGGCCCCCGAAGCGCGCTTCTATCAAGGCAGCAGCCGCTACGCCAGCAAGGATTTCAAGGGTTCCATCCAGGGCCTGACCGCCATGGTCAAGGCCACGCCGCAAGACCCGCGCGCGCCGGATGCCCTGCTGGTCATCGCCGCAAGCCAGATCGAACTGAATGATATGGCTGGCGCCAAGGCCAGCCTGCAGAAAATCGTCAAAGACTATCCGCAGACTTCGGCCGCCGAAACAGCCAAGAGCCGCCTGAAGCTACTGCAGTAATGTCCTCCAGCATGTCGGCCGGCGCCGCCTATCGGCAAGCATGGAGGCGTCGCAAGGCGTTTCTGGCGCTGCTCGTCACCGCCATCGCCTGCCTGGCCGTCATCGACTTGACGCTGGGGCCGGCCGACATAAGCCTGCCGGCGCTTGCGCAGGCGATTTGGTCTCCCGGCGCCGCCGACCCCACCACGCAGGCGATTGTCTGGGAAATACGCCTGCCGCAAGCCTTGATGGCGGTGCTGGTTGGCGCCGCGCTGGGCCTGGCGGGCGCCGAAATGCAAACCGTGCTGAACAATCCGCTTGCAAGCCCGTTCACCCTGGGCGTTTCGTCCGCCGCCGCCTTGGGCGCCGGTCTTACCCTGGTGTTCGATTGGCACTTTCCATTCATGCCCACCCGGTATGCTCTGGTCTTCAATGCCTTTGTCCTGGCGCTGCTATGCACGCTGCTGCTCGATGCCGTGGCGCGGCGGGCACGGATCGGCGCCGCGGCCATCATCCTGTTCGGCATTGCCCTGGTGTTCACGTTCAACGCCCTGCTGTCCCTGGTGCAATTGACGGCCAACGCCGCCTCCTTGCAGGATCTGGTGTTCTGGATGATGGGCAGCCTGGCGCGCAGCGACTGGATCAAGCTTTCCATGATGGCGGCGGCCCTGCTGCTTACCCTGCCCTTTTCCCTGCGTCGTGCCTGGCAGCTTACCGCCCTGCGTTTCGGCGACGATCGTGCCGCCGGCTTCGGCGTGGACCCGCAGCGCATCCGGCGCGGCGCCTTATTGCGGGTCAGCGTACTGGCCTCGCTGGCGGTTGCCCTGGTCGGGGTCATCGGCTTCATAGGATTGATCGCTCCTCATATTGCCAGGAGGCTGTGGGGCGAGGACCATCGCTGGTATTTGCCCGCCAGCGCGGGCATAGGCGGCGCCATCCTGGCCGGCGCCTCGGTCGCGGCGAAGCTCGTGAGCAGCCATGCCGTGATTCCGGTAGGCATCGTCACGACGCTGGTGGGCATTCCGTTCTTCATTCTTGCCCTGATGCGCCGGACTGTGCATTAACATGAATAGCTCGTCGCCATCCCCCATCCTTCGCCTGGAAGGCCTGACATGCAAGCTGGGCGGCAAGCCGATACTGCGGGAGCTGACGCTGCCGTCCTTGCACGGCGGCGAACTCGTTGCGCTGCTGGGCCCCAACGGCAGCGGGAAATCAACACTGCTCAGAAGCATTGCCGGACTGGCTCCGGCCCACTTCCGCACCCTGACCCTGGACAAGCAGGATTTGCGAGGGCTGGCCGCCAGATCGCGCGCCGAAACCGTCCGCTACCTGCCGCAGTTCCTGCCCGACTCCATACACCTGACCGTCACCGAAGCCTTGCTGGTTGCGCTGAATGCCCGCGGCGCCATGGCCCCGGCCGCCTCCATGGCGCGTACCGAAGCCGTGCTGGACAGCCTGGGCATAGGCAGCTTGGGACCGCGCTTCCTGGACGAGCTTTCCGGCGGGCAGAAGCAACTGGTCGGACTGGCGCAGGCCCTGGCCGACGAACCGGCCGTGCTGCTCCTGGATGAGCCCCTGGCGTCGCTGGATCTGAATTTCCAGCATCATGCCATGCTGCTGCTAAAGCGGCTGGCCGCTGATCGCGGCCTGCTGGTGGTGATCGTTGTGCATGACCTGAACATCGCCCTGCGCTATGCCGACACCGCCCTGCTGCTGCACCAGGGAAGGCTGCTGGCCGCCGGAGAACCGCTGTCCGTCATTACGCCCGCGTCCATTGCCCGGGCCTTCCAGGTCCGCGCACGCGTCGAATCCTGCAGCCTGGGCTATGCCAATGTCCTGGTGGACGATCTTATTCAAATCTAGCCTATTCCCATGCAGCCCAATCTCGAACCCCTGCGGCATACCTTTGCCCATCCCGACCACCCCCTGCACTATATCGAGGCCGGCAGCGGCGAAACGCTGCTGCTTATACATGGGTCCTTGTGCGATTACCGCTATTGGCGCTGGCAGTTGCCCGCCCTGTCGGGCCAGTATCGGCTGGTCGCGCCCAGCCTGCGCGGATACTGGCCGGATGCCTTCACCACCGAGGACCCCAGTTTCAGCATAGCGCGGCATACGCGCGATCTGGCCGTCTTTATCCAGCAGATCGATGATGGCCGGCCGGTTCACATTCTGGGACATTCTCGCGGAGCGCAGGTGGCCCTGGAACTGGCCAGCGCGGCTCCCGCGCTGGCGCGCAGCCTGATTCTGGCCGATCCCGGATTCCAGCTGGATGGAGAGGCGCCGGCCCCTTCTTTCCATGGCGATGTCGTCCAGTTGCTGCGGGACGGACAGATCGAACTCGCGCTGTCCCGCTTTGTGGACGCGGTCAATGGTCCGGGAACATGGAAGCAGATGGTCGGATGGTTCAAGACCATGGTCAAGGACAATGCCTACACGCTGCTGTCGCAGTTTCGCGAAGTCAACCTGGGCGTGGACCTGAACCGTGCAAGCCGCCTTCAATGCCCGGTGCAGCTGATAGGCGGGGCAAATAGCCCCGCCCGCTACGGCAGCAGGCTGGACGCCCTTGAAAAAGCGATAGGCCAGGCAAGCCGTGTGACCATCCCGCTGGCGTCCCACGGCATGAACCTGGCCAATCCAAAAGCCTTCAACCAGGCGGTCGCCCAATTCCTGGAGTCAACGCACAGGCCCTGACGGGCTTAATGCGTTTTGGTATTGGCCGGCTTGACCTCGCATTGCGCGCTGGCCTTTTCCCCGGTGTCGAACAGGAAATCCATGCTTACGCTGCTGCCCACCGCCGGCACGGCGGTCGGCTTCTCCAGCATGGCGTGATAGCTGCCCGGCTTGAACTCCAGCTGGCCGCCGGCCGGAATGACGATGTCATGCGTTTCCGACATTTTGCTCATGCCATCCTGCTGCGTGGTCTGGTGCAGCATGACCATGCCGTAAGTGGCCGACGAGGCGCTTTGCAGTTTGGCGGGCTTGCTGCCGGTATTCTTTACCAGGAAGTAGCCGGCGGATGGCGCCGACGCCGGCAAGGAGCGAATCCAGCAGGCCGAAACAGACAGCGTCGAAGAAGCCTTGGCGTTGGCCGCGGCCTGCGCATGGCTGCCCATGTCGTGGCCGTGCGCGGCGTGCTTATGGCCGGCGTGAGCCATTAGCATCACGGCATCGCCCTGGGCGGCCTGGACACCTGCCGCTTGCGCGGACAGACCCGGCACCGCGCCGCCGAAGGCCAGAAGGCCGATCAAAATGAATTTTTTCATCGCGAAATCCTAAATCATGGAATGGGTTCTATTCGATCGCTCGAACACGATACTCTCGGAATCTCCGGGCGGGCCTGATGCGGATCAAACCCGGCCAGGATGGGGCTCGGCGCTTGCGGCGCCAGCCTCCATGCGGAGGTAAGGAGGCGCTCGCGAACCCAACGGCGGCCCTCGCACGACATGCGCCGGCGCCAGAGCGGCCGGCATGATGAAAATGGCGTGGACAAGATAAAAAACCGCTGGCATCAGCGCCGGCGCGGCAAGCGGCAAAACCGCCTGGCTTGCCGTGGCGCTGAAGACACAATTGGGCATTGGCGCCCCGGGCGGCGTATCCGGCTTGCGGGATATCGCATTCACGCTGGCGGGCAGGCCGGCTATGCAGAATGTCATGCCCAGGATGTCGGCCTGGCCATTCGCCTGCGCCGGCATGTAGCCCGACGGGATCACGGCCCGCAGCAGAAACACCAGCAGCAGCACGCCTGAAAAAGCGCGCCACCGTGTTCCCGAAGAGAAAATACGCAAAGGCCTGTCCATCGAATCGAAGTGTACTATGTCGACAGACCAGCCACTATCGCTTCCAGCATGAATACCACCGCGCACGCCGACACGCCAAGAATCACCATTGCCGAATTCGAACAGCTCCTGGATAGCCACCATCCCTTTGCCGCGGTATTGGAGATCGACATCCTGGAAATCGGCGTGGGCAAGTCGATATTGCGCCTGCCTGAACGCAACTCGCATCAAAGGCTGGGCGGCATGATAGCCGGGCCCATGCTGATGGGATTGGCGGACCTGGCGCTGTATGCCGCCATCGTCGGCGGCACCGGCAATCGCGACGCGGTTACCGCCAGCCTGAGCATGAATTTCCTGCGCAAGACGCCGCCCGGCAGCGTGCTGGCCCATGCCACCATCCTGAAAACCGGGCGCATGGCCGCCGGCGAGGTCTTGCTGGTACCCGAAGCGGGAGGCGCGCCCGTGGCCCAGGCGATCAGTACCTGGGCGCTGCCCCGCAAGGCCTGAGGCCGGTTTCCAGGCGGCATTTATCGATGGGCCACTCAAACAAGATCACCAGCAAGACCGCGGCATGGGCGTGGATGGACGAAGCCCGTGCGTCGCTGCGGCTGGGCTGGCCGCTGATCTTCACCAATCTGGCCCAGATAGCGCTGCTGACCACCGACCTCATCTACATGGGCAGGTTGGGCGCCGATCAATTGGCGGCCGGCTCGCTGGCGGTCAGCCTGTACCACACTCTGATGATTTTCAGCATGGGCCTGGTATCGGCGACCATGCCCATGCTGGCCGCCACGCTCGGAAGGCGCAGAAACGCCGTACGTGAAGTGCGGCGCACTGTGCGCCAGGGCCTGTGGTCGGCGCTGCTGATCTGCCTTCCCATGTGGCTGATATTGTGGCAAGCCGAAGCCGTACTGCTGCTGATGGGACAACGGCCCGCCATGGCGGCCGACGCGGCGGGCCTGATGCATACACTGCAATGGGCGTTGCTGCCTTACTTGGGCTATATCGTCTTGCGCTCGGTTCTTGCCGCCATGGAACGGCCCGCCTGGACTTTGCTTGTCGCCGGCGCGGCCATTTTGCTCAACGCCCTGGTGGGCTGGCTGCTGATTTTCGGGCACTGGGGGTTCCCGGCCCTTGGACTCAAGGGCGCCGGCATTGCAAGCACATGCTCCAGCATTGCCATGTTTCTTGGCATGGCCCTGGTGTTGACGCGCCACAAGCGATTCCGCCGATACCATCTCTTTGGCCGCCTTTGGCTTGCGGATTTCAAGCGCCTGGCGGAACTGTGGCGGCTGGGCATTCCCATCGCCATCACGTTCACGCTTGAAACCCTGGTGTTCTACGCGGCCGTCATGATGATGGGAATGATAGGCAAGACCGCGCTGGCGGCGCATGCCATCGCCATGCAGATCGCCTCGATTTCCTTCATGGTTCCATTGGGCTTCGGGCAAGTCGCGACCATACGCGTCGGCCTGGCGGCCGGCCGCCGGCAGTTGCCGCAGCTCCTGCGCGCCGGCTGGACCGCCTATGCCATGGGGGTCGGCTTCATGGGCATCGCGGCGCTGATCATGTGGCTTTCCCCCCATGCCATTATCGGACTGTTCATCGACACCGACTTACCCTCCAATAAAGACGTCGTGGCGCTGGCCATACAGTTTCTTGCCCTTGCCGCCTTGTTCCAGCTGGCCGATGGCGCACAAGCCGTCAGCGCCGGCATGCTGCGCGGCCTGCACGACACCCGCGTACCGATGCTGCTTGCCGCTTTCGGCTATTGGATATTGGGCGTGCCCTTCGGCGCCTTCCTGGCCTTCGGCGCGGGTTGGGGCGGCCAAGGCGTATGGGTCGGCCTGGCAACCGGCCTGAGCGTGGTTGCCGTGCTGCTAACCGTGCGCTGGGTGCGCCACAGCCGGCGCACCGGATTCGGCCATTGAGAAAGATCCCAAGTGGTCGACCAGCAGGCGGGCGGCAGGCGTCAACGCCTCTTCCGAACGGAAGCACAGGGCGAACCGCCGGCTGGCCCACTCGTCGGTAAGCGGAATGACGCGCAGGGCCTGCACATTGGCATAGGCCTGCGCCACCTCTATCGGCAGCACGCTGATAGCCAGTTTGGCCAGGACGACGCGCAGCACGGCATTAAGGTTCGAAACGAATACGCGTTCGATCAACGGCTTGCCGGCCAGGCTCGCCTGGCGCTTGAGCATGACCTGGACGGCGCTGGCCGACGATATGCTGACCTGCTCGTAATCCAGGGTCGCCTCGAACGGCAGCGCCTTGAAGACCGCCAGCGGATGGTCCGGATGCATGACGATGGCCAGGCGATCGGTCCGGTAGGGGCGGGTAAGCAGGCCCTGGAAGTCGGCGACATCCCAGCAGATTCCCACGGAGGCCACGCCTTCCTTGATACCTCGCACGACGTCGACGCTCAAGCGTTCCTCGATGTCTATCTGTATGTTGCGGTAATCGGGATCCTGCAGAAAAACCGCCAGATCTTCGGGCAGCTTCTCGGCCAACACCGAAACGGTCGCCAATACCCTGACCTGTCCTTTCACGCCTGACGCATACGACTGCATGTCGCGCCGTATGCGGTCGGCGCTGGCCAGCATGGCGCGCGCATGTTCCAGCAAGGTTTCCCCGGCGGGCGTGGGGGCCACGCCATGCCGGCGCCGGATCAGCAGCTTGACGCCCACGGCGTCCTCCAGCGCCGAGAGGCGCTTGCTGATGGCCGAGCCGACAATGCTGGACTGCTCCCCTGCGCGGGCGATGCTGCGCAGTTCGCAGACGGCGACAAACAATCGTAGCGTGGTCAGATCCAGGTCGCGCACAGCGTGCTCCATGAGGAAAAAGGCAAAGGCCGGGATGATTCATGCACATGATATTCCATCATGGAACTTTTATAGTTCTAAAACTGCGCTTTTCATATTTTTAAGAATACCTAAAATAAGCTCTTTATCTCTTTCGGCATCGCGCCCGACATGACAAGCATTCACACCGATCATCCCGCCTTATCGGGCAAGACCTGGCCCGCTCATGCCATTGTGCGCGAAGTGGGCCTGCGCGACGGCCTGCAAAGCATCGCCACGATTCTCCCAACCGATAAAAAGAAAGAATGGATTGCAGCGGCACACGCCGCGGGCCAGCGCGAGATCGAAGTCGGCTCATTCGTCCCCGCGCGCCTGATGCCGCAACTGGCCGATACCGGCGACCTGCTCGCATTTGCGCACACCCTGCCCGGACTGCGGGCGTCGGTGCTGGTGCCGAATCTGAAAGGCGCCGAACACGCCATCGCGGGACAAGCCCACCTGATGATCGTGCCGCTGTCTGCCAGCCATGCCCACAGCCTGGCCAACTTGCGCAAGACTCCCGACGAAGTGGTGGCCGAAGTGGCCCGGATCAGGTCCGCCCGCGACGCGGCGGGATCCAGGACAATAATTGAAGGCGGCGTCGGCACGGCATTCGGCTGCACCCTGCAAGGCCATGTCGAACCCGCTGAAGTCCTGCGGCTGGCGCAAGCCTTGCTGGACGCCGGCGCCGACCGCATCAGCCTGGCCGACACGGTCGGCTATGCGCACCCCGCGGCGGTCGATAGCCTGTTTACTCAAGCCATGCGCATTCTGGGGGACAAACTGTGCTGTGCGCACTTCCACGATACGCGCGGCCTGGGACTGGCCAATGCCCTGGCGGCGCTGGAAACCGGCATCACCCGATTCGATGCCTGCCTTGCGGGCCTGGGCGGATGCCCGCATGCGCCGGGCGCCAGCGGCAACGTCACCACCGAGGACCTGCTATTCATGCTTGAAAGCATGGGGATAGCTACAGGCTGCGATATCGAAGCCGTGCTGTCGCTGCGCGGGCAGATCGCGCAATGGCTCTCGGGGGAAACCTTGCACGGCGCCTTATGGCAGGCCGGAATGCCGAAGGCGCCGGTCTTGGCCAACCCGCCCAGCCACAGTAATTAATAGGAAACGCATGCTGCCGTTCAATCAGTCTTCTCCGGATCAAACCGATAGTCAGGCCAACGGAGCCCCAAAACGGCGCTTGCCGCTGACTGGGCTTCGAGTCGTCGAGTTCACCCATATGGTCATGGGGCCTACCTGCGGGCTGGTGCTGGCCGACCTGGGTGCGGAAGTCATCAAGATAGAGCCTGTCGAAGGAGACAGAACGCGCCACCTTCTGGGCGCGGGTGCGGGCTTCTTTCCCATGTTCAATCGAAACAAGAAAAGCATAGGCCTGAATCTTCATACTCCTGAAGGAGCCGAGATCGCGCGCAAGCTGGCCGGCTCGGCCGACGTGGTCGCCGAAAACTTCCGGCCCGGCATGATGCGCAAGTACGGGCTGGATTACGCCGCGCTCAGCGCCGCCAATCCGCGCCTGATCTATGCCAGCCTGAAAGGCTTCCTGCCCGGCCCCTACGAATTGCGCACCGCCCTTGACGAAGTCGTCCAGATGATGGGCGGGCTGGCCTATATGACCGGCCGTCCAGGCGACCCCTTGCGCGCCGGCACCAGCGTCAACGACATCATGGGCGGCATGTTCGGGGCGATCGGCATCATGGCGGCCCTGATAGAGCGCGGCATCACAGGCAAGGGACAGGAGGTCCAGTCGGCCCTGTTCGAGAACAATATCTTTCTGGTCGGCCAGCACATGCTGCAATATGCCATCACCGGCGTCGCCGCGGCGCCCATGCCGGAACGGATATCGGCCTGGGCGCTGTACGATGTTTTCACGGTAAAGGATGGGGAACAGATATTCCTGGCGGCCGTGAGCGATGCCCAATGGGTGACTTTCTGCCGCGCACTGGGCTTCACCGATTTGCTGTCCCGGCCCGAGCTGGCCACCAACAACGATCGCGTCCGCGTAAGGCCCGCCTTGTTGGAAGACCTGCGCGCCAGGCTGGCGAGCTTCAGCGCCCCTGATCTATCGGCCATCTTCGAGAAAAATGGCCTGCCCTTCGCCCCCATCGTCAAACCCGAGGAATTGTTCGACGACCCGCATCTGAAAGCCACGGGCGGCCTGGCCGACATACGCCTGACCGACGGTGAGCGCGCGGGGCACACCGCCCAGGCCGCCCTGCTGCCCCTTAGCATGTCGGGCGAACGCCTGGGCGTGCGCCTGAATCCGCCCTCGCTGGGACAGCACACCGGCGAACTGCTTGCCCGGCTGGGCTATTCAAAAGAAGAAGCCGAGCGCCTTATTACGCAAGGCGCCGTCGCCTAGCGCCTTACCGCCAAACATTCAAACCCGTCAGTCAATAAAAAATGGAGACACCATGACAACATCAAGCATGAACCCGACCCGTCGCCAGATCCTGGCCGCATTCGGCGCCGCGGCGGCGGCCATGCCTTTCGCGGCATTTTCGCAAAACGACCGGCCCATCACCCTGATACTGCCGGTCGGACCCGGCTCGGGCGTGGACACCATCGTGCGATCCGCCAGCCAGGCATGGGCCAAGGCGGCGGGGCACACTGTGGTCATCGAAAACAAGCCGGGCGCGGGCGGCATATTGGGCACTTCGGCCCTGGTCAAGTCGGTCCCGGACGGCTATACGCTTAGCGTCGTATCCAACAACCATGTGATATTTCCCAGCGTCTATAAGTCGGTGCCCTTCGACCCCATCGCTGACATCACGCCCATTTCAGTCATCGGCACCACGCCTTTGCTGCTGGTGGTCAATCCGAAGAAGCTGCCGGTCGACAATATCAAGGAACTGATCGCCTTGCTGAAGGCCAAACCGGGCACCTACAACTTTGCGTCGTCCGGCAACGGAACCATACTGCACCTGGCAGCCGAAATGTTCGTGGATCAGGCCGACGTCCAGGCCCGCCATATCCCCTACAAAGGCGTAGGCCCCATGATGACCGACCTGATCGGCGGCCAGGTGGACTTTGGCGTGCTTTCCCTGCCTTCCGTTCTATCGCAACTGAAAAGCGGCAACCTGCGCGCCGTGGGCTTGGGAGGGAAAAATCGCATACCGGCGCTGCCCGATCTGCCCACGATCGCCGAGCAGGGTCTGCCCGACTATTACGTCGAAGGCTGGTTTGCCGTCATTGGCCCGGCCAAGCTGCCGGCCGACAAGGTCAAGGAAGTCTATGGCCACGTATCCAGCGCCTACGCCGATCCCGAGGTCAAAAAAAGCATGACCACCCAGGGCAACACCATACTGATGATGAATCCCGACGATACGGCCCGCTTTTTCCAGACGGAATTGGACAAGTACGCCAAGGTCGTGAAAGCGGCAGGCATAGAATTGAAGTAAGCAGCTCCGTCGTCCTTCTTTATGCTAACTTTGCGGGATAAGGATACCCCCCGTTCAAAGCAAGCCATCACAAGAAGGACGACCACCATGCATTACAGACGCCTCGGCGCCAGCAATCTGCGCGTTTCCAATCTTTGCCTGGGCACGATGATGTTCGGCGATCAAACCGACCATGCGGAAGCAAAAAGCATGGTCGATTCAGCCCGCGAACACGGCATCAACTTCATCGATACCGCCGACACCTACACCAAAGGCGCATCGGAAGAAATGGTGGGCAAGCTGATCAGCGCGAACCGCCACGATTGGGTGCTGGCCAGCAAGCTGGGCAATGCCATGAGCAAGGCGCCCAATCAATCGCATTATTCGCGGCACTGGATGATGCACGAGGTGGATCAAAGCCTGCGCCGCTTGTCCACCGACCATCTGGACATCCTTTACCTGCACCGCGACTTCCACGAGGAAAACCTGGACGAAGCCGTACGCGCTCTGGGCGACCTTATCCGCGCAGGCAAGATCCGCGCCTTCGGTCTATCCAACTTCCGTGGCTGGCGCATCGCCGAATTCATTCGCCTGTGCCAGCAAGCCAATGTGCCGCAGCCCGTGGTTTGCCAGCCCTATTACAACCTGCTCAATCGCGGGCCCGAGGTCGAAATACTGCCGGCCTGCGGACACTACGGATTAGGTGTCGTGCCCTACAGCCCCATCGCACGCGGGGTGCTCACCGGAAAATATCGGGCCGGCCAGACGCCGCCGCAAGAAAGCCGGGCGGGACGCGGCGACAAGCGCATGATGGAAACCGAGTTCCGCGACGAGTCGCTGGCCATTGCGCAACGCCTGCAAGAGCATTGCGAGCAGCGTGGAATCAAGCTGGCGCATTTCGCCACCGCCTGGGTCCTGGCCAACCGCCATGTCAGCGCCGTCATCGCCGGCCCGCGCACGCTGGCGCAACTGGAAGACTACTACCCCGCCGTCGATGTGCAAATCAGCGCAGAAGAAGAGGCGCTGGTGGACAGCCTGGTGAAGCCGGGCCATGCATCGACGCCCGGATACAGCGATCCCAGCTACCCCTTCTTCGGACGATAAAACCGGGTAAAGCGCCGCTTACAAAAAAGCGGGCCTTTAACGGGCATGGGGCCGGCTGCCGCCTTGACAATCAAGACGGCAGCCGGCCCCATGTGCTTATCCAGCCGAAGGCCTGGCTTACTTGGTGGGAAGCTTGCCCGCCACGCCCTGCACGTAGTAGTTCATTTTATTCAAGCCCGCGTCGTCCAGGACGCCGGACTCCAGGCGAACCTTGCCTTCGTTGTCCTTGATGGGCCCGGCAAACGGCGCCAGGGTGCCGGCGACGATTTCAGCCTGTTTTTCCAGCACCAGCTTCTTCACATCGTCGGGCACGGCGGGGCCGAATCCTTCGATGGCGGCCATCCCTTGCTTGATGCCGCCCCATGTGCTCTCCGACTTCCACGTGCCGTTCAATACATCCTGGGCTTCCTTGGTGAAGTACTGGCCCCAATGGTGGGTGACCGCCGCAAGCTGGGCATTCGGCCCGAATTTCTTCATGTCGGAATGGTAGGCCACGGCGTACTTGCCTTTCTCTTCGGCGGCCTGGACCGTGGCGGTCGAATCGGTATGGTGGGTAACGATGTCGGCGCCCTGGCCGATAAGGGCCAAGGCCGCATCGCGTTCCTTGCCGGGATCGAACCAGCTGTTCACCCAGATGACGCGCACTTCGGCATTGGGATTGACGCTGCGCATGCCGCGCGTGAAGGCGTTGATGCCCTGCAGCACTTCGGGAATCGGGAAAGCGCCCACATAGCCCGCGATGTTGGACTTGGTCATTTTGCCCGCCAGGATGCCGGCCAGGTAGCGGGCTTCGTAGAAGCGGGAATTGGTGGTGGCCACGTTGGCGGCCGTCTTGTAGCCGGTGGAATGCACGAACTTCACATCGGGAAACTGCTTCGCCACCTTGAGCGTGGGATTCATGTAGCCGAAGGAAGTCGTGAAGATAAGCTTGTTGCCCTGCTGGGCCAGGTCGCGTATGACGCGCTCGGCGTCGGCGCCTTCGGGAACGTCTTCAACGAACTGGGTCTTGATCTTATCGCCCAGGGCCTGCTCCATTTCCTTGCGTCCGATATCCTGCTGCCAGGTCCAGCCGGCCTCGCCGATGGGGCTGACGTAGACGAAGCCAATTTTCAGCGGCTCTTGCCCGGCCGCCGCGGCGGTGCCGGAAAAAGCGATCGCGGGCGCAATGGCCGCGGCACACAGCGCGCGGCGTAAAAACGTTGCAGACATGATTATCCTTAGGAGTTCGGGTTAAAGTGTTTGCCCAGCGAAGCGGGCATGTTCAGCCTGATCCAGCTTGCGTTTCTGGAAATAAGGACCAGCACCGCTATCGTTGCAAGATAAGGCAGCATGGAAAGCAGTTGCGACGCTATGGGCACCCCCAGCGCCTGCATATGATAGGTAAGAATGGTGATCCCGCCAAACAGATAGGCGCCCGCCAGCACGCGCAGCGGCCGCCATGTGGCAAACGTCGTCAGCGCCAGCGCAATCCAGCCTCGGCCCGCCACCATGCCTTCCACCCACATGGGCGTGTAGACCAGCGACATGAATGCCCCCGCCAGGCCGCAGCAGGCGCCGCCGAACAACAGGGCGAAAAGCCGTATGCGCCTGACCTTGTAGCCCAGGGCATGGGCCGACGAGGGGGATTCACCCACGGAGCGCAAGATCAGGCCCGCGCGAGTCCGGTTAAGGAACCAGACAATGCCGGCGCACAGCAGCAGCGATAAATACACCATGGGATGCTGCTGAAAGATGGCCGTACCAAGGAAAGGGATGTCCTGAAGGACCGGTATGCCGAAATGGCCGCCCTGCAAGGTGGCCCCTACATAATCGATGCCGATATAGGCCGAAGCCCCGACGCCGAACAAGGACAAGGCCAGGCCCGTTGCGACCTGGTTGGCCCCCAGCCAGACGGTGAGCCAGGCAAAGAAACCCGCCAGCGCCATGCCGGCCAGGGCGCCCGCCGCGAAGCCCAGCGCGGCGCTGTCGGAATGGATCGTGACGGCGAAGCCAATGACGGCCGCCACCAGCATCATCCCTTCGGAGCCCAGGTTGATCACGCCGGACTTTTCATTGATCAGCAGGCCCAGCGCGGCCAGCATGAGCGGCGTGCCCGCGTTGATGGCCGATGCGATCAGGGGAGCCAATGCGTCCATTATTTGCTCCAGCGCAATCGATTGTTGATCAGGACATCGCAAGCCAGCAGGGAAAACAGCAGGATGCCCTGGAAAATGCCGGTAATGGCGCTAGGCATCCCAAGCCGGCTTTGCGACAGCTCGCCGCCGATATACAGCAAGGCCATGATGAAACTGGAAAAAATCACGCCTATGGGATGCAGGCGCCCCACAAAAGCCACGATAATGGCCGCAAAACCATAGCCCGGGGAGATCGACGGCGTCAGCTGGCCGATGGGTCCCATGATCTCCGATGCGCCCGCCACCCCCGCCAGGGCGCCGGACACGCACAAGGACGTCCAGAGCGAGCGGCTCGAGGAAAACCCCGCATATCGGGCCGCCAGGGGCGCCATGCCGCCGACCTGCAGCTTGAAGCCGGAAAAGCTGCGCGACAAGTACAGCCAGCCGGCCACCGAAGCCAGCAGGGCCAGCACGATGCCCAGGTGCAGGCGCGTTCCAGGCAAAACCATGGGCAGCAGGAAACCGTCCGAAAAAAGGCGCGACTGAGGAAAACCGAATCCATCGGGATCGATCAGGATGCCGTGCACCAGGTAGCTCAGCAGCAGTTGGGCGACATACACAAGCATCAGTGAAACCAGGATTTCATTGGCGTTGTAGCGATCGCGCAGCCAGGCCGTGATGGCGGCCCAGAAGCCGCCTCCCGCCGCTCCGGCCAGCAGCGCCAAGGTGATCAGGCCGAATCCGCCATTGGTTCCGTCGTCGAAATACAGGATGACAGAACCCGCGGCGATGGCGCCCACGACCAATTGGCCTTCCGCGCCGATATTGAACACGTTTGCGCGAAAACACAGGGACAGTCCGACCGCGATCAGCAGCAGCGGCGCGACCTTGACCCCCACCTCGGACCAGCCCCGCAGATCCTTGATGGGTTCATAGAAGAAGACCGAAAGACTGGCCAGCGGATCCTTGCCCACGGCAAGAAACAGGGCGACGCCGCAGAGCGCCGTCAACAATACCGCCAGCACCGGCGAAAACCAGGACATCCAGACGGACGGCTGCGCCCGGGGCTCAAGCCTGAACATGCGCGGTCTCCGTAAGGTTTTCCGTCCACAGGCCGCTCATCCATCGGCCGATCAGGTCGTTGTCGGCCTCCATGGCCTTGATGGATGGAGACATCCTGCCCTTGGACATGACCACCAGCCTGTCGGATATCTCGAACAATTCGTCCAGCTCCTCGGAAACGACCAGCACGGCGCAGCCCGCATCGCGCAAGCTGAGCAATTCAGCCCGGATTTGAGCGGCCGCGCCGACATCAACCCCCCAGGTGGGCTGCGCCACCAGCAATACCCGGGGATTGCGCGCCACTTCGCGGCCGATGATGTACTTTTGCAGATTGCCGCCCGACAGGCTTGCGGCGGCCGCCCAGGGCCCGGCCGCCTTGACCCGGAAACGTTCGATGATGCTTGACGCCAGGCGCCGGGCGGCGGCCCGCCTGATGAAGCCGCGCCGGACCGTGGCGCTGTCCTGATGCGAAAGCAGAACATTCTGTGCGAGGCTCAGTTCGGGAACCGCGCCGCGTCCCAGGCGCTCCTCGGGGACAAAGGCCATGCCGTGCCCTCTGCGCCAGGCGGCCGGGCGCCGGCCTATGGCAAGGCCTTGCAACATGATGGCGTCCGCGTCCGCGCGGGGGTCCTCGCCGGACAACACGGCCAGCAATTCCTGCTGGCCATTGCCCGATACTCCCGCCACCCCCAGGATTTCGCCGGCACGGATTTCGAAGCCTATATCGACCAGTTCGGTGGCAAAGGGATGAGCCCGGGGCAATGCAAGATTGCGTACCGAGAGCATGGTTTCGCCTGCCGGCTTTTCCCGGTATACGACGGGCGGCGGCTCCGTTCCTATCATCATGCGCGACAGGCTGGCTTCGGTTTCACCGCGCGGATCGCACACGCCGGTGACCCTGCCGCCGCGCATCACTGTGCATGCATGGCACAGCGCGCGGATTTCATCGAGCTTATGACTGATATAGAGAATGCTGCAGCCCTCGGACGCCAGCTTGCGCAAGGTTTCGAACAGCTTGCTGACGGCCTGCGGCGTCAACACCGAGGTGGGCTCGTCCAGGATAAGCAACTGGGGACCGCCCAGCAGTGCCCGCACGATCTCCACCCGCTGGCGCTCCCCCACGGATAATGTATGCACATGCCGCCGAGGCTCCAGGTCGAGCCCGTATTGATGGGCGGTGTCGGCAATGCGGCGCTCCAGCGCGTCGATGCGCGTGCCCTTGGGCAAGCCCAGGGCAATGTTTTCGGTCACCGTCAGCGTGTCGAACAGCGAGAAATGCTGGAAAACCATGCCTATGCCCAACTGCCTGGCCAGCGCCGGACTGCCGATGTCCGTTTCGACCCCATTCCAGAGAATCCGGCCGGAGTCCGGGCGGGTCACCCCATAGATGATTTTCATCAGGGTCGACTTGCCGGCCCCGTTTTCACCCAGTACGGCATGGATTTCCCCGGCCTGCACGCTCAGGTCTACCCCGTCATTGGCTACAACGGCCGGATACCGCTTGGTGATCTGCGTTAGCGCAAGGCGTGTAGTCATGTTCTTTTCGGGAATAATCGCGGGCCGGCGGGGCGATGCTAGCGCTGCGACAATGCCTTTTCGATTTTCTTGTCGGTCTTGTACTGGCTAAGCGCGTAGACCGCCCAGATCGTGGCGGGCAACCAGCCGATAATCGTGAGCTGGAGAATCAGGCACAGGATGCCGGCAATCGGCCGCCCGATGGTGAAAAAAGTCAGCCAAGGCAGCAACAGGGCGATAATGAGTCTCATGTTTCAACCGTTCTTGTGTATATGCAAAGCCTGCTATTCTAACCTCTGCCACATCTTGGGACATCCGAAATGACCGAAATCGCGACACAGGTATGGCTGACCATCGTCCAGGAATTTTCCGATATCCCCGATGCGGAGCAGGCCACCCGCATCGTGCTGCGTCTGGCCATGGCCATTTTACTGGGCGCCGCCATCGGTTACGAGCGCGAACTTCAGGGCAAGGCCGCCGGGCTGCGCACGCATATGCTGGTGTCGCTGGGCGCCGCCATCTTCGTGCTGGTGCCGTTGCAAAGCGGCATGGAAATAGCCGATGCCAGCCGCGTGCTTCAGGGCGTGATAGCCGGCATAGGCTTCCTGGGCGCCGGCGCCATCATAAAACATAGCAACAGCCACGAGATAAAAGGGCTGACGACCGCCGCCAGCATATGGGTGGCCGCCGCCGTAGGCATCGCGGCGGGCATGGGCCGGGAAGCCACTGCGGTCGTCAGCACCTTAGCCGCCCTGTTTATCCTGGCCATCGTCAAGCGCATGGAAATCGGCATCGACAGCGGCGATGGCGGTGCCCGCCCGCTACCGGAGACGGCCGGCCGCGATAGCCGGCCCTCCAAGGTCGGCCGAGACCCGGCCGGCGGCCAGCCGTAAGGCGCGGGCGACATCGCCATTCCAGCGATGATCGAAATTGGTCTTGTAGTCCAGGACCGTCATGGCGAGCACCAGGCGTCCACGGTCGTCGTAAACCGGCGCGGCAAATGCGCTCATGCCGTTCATGAAATCGCCTTCGGCCCGGGCCATGCCCCGCTTGCGCACCTGCTCGACGGTTTCCTTGTTGCTTTCCCGGCGATCCAGGCTATCGGCCGAGTCCAGATAGGCCTGGATCGCCTCCGCATCCATGAAGGCCGCGAAAACGCGGCCGGTGGCCGAGCGATAAAGCGGAAATACGGACCCGAGCCCGACATTCACCATGACGGGACGATTGGGCTGCTCCCATCGGACCACCGTGGGTCCGAAACTGCCCCATACCGAAATGGCCACGGTATGGCCGACTTCCAGGCATAGCCGCTCCGCTTCTTTCGTGGCCAGGGAAATGGGCTCGATGGTGGCAAGGCACGACAGGCTGAACTCCAGTGCCACCCTGCCCATGCCGTATAGCCCGGTTTCCGCATCCTGCGTAATGAAGCCGGTGCGCATGAAACTTACCAGATAGCGGTGCGCCTTGCTGGGCGCGATGCCGGCCTTTTCCGCGATATCGGTGATCTTCATCGGGCGCCGGTTATGGGCGACGATCAGCATGAGGTCAAGGCCGTTCTCGACGGACTGAACGCCCGCCTGCATAGGTTTGCTCATCTTCATTTTCCGTTTTGCCGCAAGCACCTGGATCAAAGGCTACGACTGTACAACATGGATACATCCGAAGCAAAAGAATTGACACCGCCGAAAGCACATGTTTATGATTAGCGAAAATAATTTCCATAATTCAGAAAAGGCAAAAAATGCTGACTGGAGACATGCTACGCCGCTCCGCGGTGCGCTTCCCCCATAAACAAGCCATCATTTACCGAGGGCCGGACAAGCGCTCGAGCGTAAGCTATTCGCAGCTGGACGCCTTGTCCAATCGCCTTGCAAATGCCCTGCTGAGTCTCGGGCTGGCAAAGGGCGCCAAGGTATCGATGCTTTCGCGCAACCTGCCCGAATACGGCGCCGTGTTCTTCGGGGTCGCCCGGACCGGCTATGTCCTGAACAACGTTTCCATCCTGTACGCCCCCGATGAGCTGGCCTGGACGCTGAACAAGTCGGATACCGAAGTGTTGATCTTCGACGCGGCGCTTGCGGAAAAGGTGGCGGCGGTGCGCGCCTCCTGCCCGCGAATCCGCCTATACATCGCCATCGGGCAGACCGACCTTTTCGATGCAATACCCTTCGAGCGCTTCATCGAAAGCGGCTCAAGCCGGGAACCCGACGTGCAGTTGGATGAACGCGATCCATTTTGCATGACCTATACCGGCGGGACGACAGGGCGCCCCAAGGGCGTGCTGGTGGACCACCGCGCGCGCGACGTCACCGCGCATACCGTGATGGTCGAAGAGGCCATAGGGCCGCTCGACCTGGTCGCCATCGTCACCCCCCTATTCCACGTCGCGGCGCTGAACATCATGTTTCAACCGGCCATATTGGCGGGGGCCAGCACGGTTTTCATCACGCCCTGGTCCCCGGAAGGCTTCCTGCAAGCCATAGAGGAAGAAAAAATCACCGCCACGTTCATGGTTCCCACCCAGGCCAATGCATTGGCCACCCTGCCGGGCCTGGAAGAAAGAAAACTGGAATCCTGGACCAAGCTCTCGTTCGCCGGCGCCCCCATGCCGGACTGGGTGCAAACAGAGTTGATGAAACGCCTGCCCCAGTTGCGCCTGACCCAGATCTACGGCCAATCCGAAGTAGGCGTGATCGCGGCGCTGCCCTGGCACCGCCTTCCGGAAAAACTGGGCAGTGTCGGACAGCAGCCCTACAACGTCGACGTTGCCGTGCTGCGTCCCGATGGCAGCCGCGCCGCGCCCGGAGAGATGGGCGAAGTGGCATCCCGGGGCGACAACCTGATGCTTTGTTATTACAACGAACCCGAGCAAACAGCCGGCTTTTTCAAGCTGGGCCAAGGCTGGGGGCTCACCGGCGATATCGGCGTGGCCGATGCCGAAGGCTACATAACCCTGGTCGACCGCGCCAAGGACATGCTGATTTCCGGCGGAGAGAATGTCTATCCGAAAGAAATCGAGGACGTGCTGTATCTGCTGCCCGAGGTCGCGGAATGCGCGGTATTTGGCGTTCCGGACGAAAAATGGGGTGAAGTGCCCGCCGCCTATATCTTGCTCAAGTCGGGGCAGACCCTGACGGAAGAGCGGGTTATTGCGCAATGCGAGGCCAGGCTCGCACGATTGAAGCGCCCCAGGGTGATCAAGTTCGTCCAGGACTTTCCCAAGACGCCCATCGGCAAAATACAAAAGAACATCCTGAAAGAGCCATATTGGCAAAACAGAAAGAAAATCTAGGAAAAAGGAAACCCCATGGCCAATCCATCGCCCTACGAACACTACCAATCCTTGACGCTGACGCGCCACGAACATGGCATTCTTGAAGTCGTGATGGGCGCCGCCCAAAGCGCCAACAAGAAACTCTCCACCGCCGACCACAATCTGCATCGCGAACTATCCACCATCTGGAACGATATCGATCGCGACCCGGACACCCGCGTGGCCATCATAAGAGGCGAAGGCAAAGGCTTCTCCGCCGGCGGCGACCTGAGCCTGGTCGAGGACATGGCCAATGATTTCAATGTGCGGGCGCGGGTGTGGCGCGAGGCGCGCGACCTGGTCTACAACGTGATCAACTGCTCCAAGCCGATCGTTTCGGCCATGCATGGCCCCGCCGTGGGCGCGGGCCTGGTGGCCGGCTTGCTGGCCGACGTCTCCATTGCCGCGAATAACGCGCGCATCATCGATGGCCACACCCGCCTGGGCGTGGCCGCCGGCGACCACGCCGCCATCGTCTGGCCTTTGCTGTGCGGCATGGCCAAAGCCAAGTATTACCTGATGCTGTGCGAGTCGGTGTCCGGCCAGGAAGCCGAACGCATAGGGCTGGTGTCGCTGGCGGTGGACGAGGCCGAGCTGATGTCCAAGGCATTCGATGTCGCCCAGCGCCTGGCAACCGGGTCGCAGACCGCCATACGCTGGACCAAGTATGCATTGAACAACTGGCTGCGCCTTGCCGGCCCCAGCTTCGACGCATCGCTGGCATTGGAATTCATGGGGTTTTCCGGGCCCGACGTCCATGAAGGAATAGCTTCACTAAGAGACCGTCGCAATCCTAATTTCGATCCATCCTGCCCTTTCTAGGAGCCGCCATGAACCTTGACCTAGAGGGACGCACCGCGCTGGTGCTGGGCGGAACCCGCGGACTGGGCTGGGCCTGCGCCCAGGCGCTGGCCCATGAGGGTGCGCGGGTCATCATCAATGGCCGTGATGCCTCGCACGGAGAGCGCAGCGCCGCAGCTTTGCCGGGCGGGCATTTCGTGGGCGGCGACATAGGCAATGAACAAGAGCGCCGCAAGCTGATCGATGCCGTCCACGCCATCGCCGGCCCGGACATCATCGTAACCAACGCCGGCGGCCCGCCTGCGGCTCCGTTCGAGGAGACCGATGCCGAGCTCTGGCGGCAATGCTATGAAACCAATGTGCTGGGCCCTCTTGAAGTCGTCCGGGCCATGCTGGCATCGATGCGCCGGAAGCAGTTCGGGCGCATCATCAATATCACTTCCTTCGTGGTCAAGGAGCTGTACCCGAACATGGCCTTGTCCAACAGCCTGCGCATCGGACTGACCGGCGCGATGGGTTCGCTGGCCCGCGAAGTGGCCGCATCGGGCATCACGGTCAATGGGCTGCTGCCCGGCCTCATGGACACCGGAGCCTTGCAGCGTGTCATCGACGATCGGTCGAAGCGCGGCAAGCTCAGCGAACAGGAGGTGCGCGAGCAGATGGCGGCCGGAATCCCCATGCAGCGCCTGGGGACCGCCGACGATTTCGGCGCCATGTGCGCCTTCCTGGCATCGCCGCAAGCCGCATACATAACGGGACAGAATATCTGCATAGACGGAGGCTTGGCCCGCAATTCGATCTGAGACCAAAGAAGGCAAACCGCGCGCAACGATCGCGCCCATACCAACAAAGGAGACAACATGACATCAACCCGAAAATCCGCGGCGCTGGCGCTATCCGCCCTGTCGCTGTTCGCTTTCACGCAGGTCAAGGCCGCATCGGTTTCAGACGATGTCGTACGCGTGGGGGTGATTACCGACATGAGCAGCGCCTTGGCGGACTTGTCCGGCCAGGGGTCCATTACCGCGGTCAAAATGGCCGTCGAGGACTTCGGCGGCAAAGTACTGGGCAAGCCGATCGAGGTGCTGAGCGCTGATCATCACAGCAAGCCCGATGTGGCTTCTTCAACCGCCCGCAAATGGTTCGATGTTGAAAAAGTCGACATGATCACCGACCTGACCAACTCCGCCGCCGCGCTGGCGGCCGTCGACATTGCGAAAGAAAAGAACCGGATCGCCATCATCAATGGCGCCGGCACTACGCGCATCACCAACCAGAATTGCACGCCCAACAGTATCCACTATGCTTGGGATACCTACGCCATGGCGCACGGGGCAGCCAAGGCCATCGTTAAAAACGGCGGAGACACCTGGTACTTCCTGACCGCCGACTATGCCTTCGGCCACCAGATCGAACGGGACGTGACAAACGTGGTCGAGCAAAGCGGCGGCAAAGTCGTGGGCAGCGCCCGGCACCCCTTTAACGCCAACGATCTTTCCTCTTTCATATTCAGCGCGAAGACCTCCGGGGCGAAGATCATCGGACTGGCCAATGGCGGCAGCGACACCATCAACTCCATCAAGGCGGCTCGCGAGTTCGGCGTTGATCCGGCCAAGCAGAACCTGGCGGGGCTGGCCGTCTTCATTACCGACATACATGGCGTAGGACTGGAACAGGCGCAGGGGCTGATGCTGACCGCGGCCTTCTATTGGGACCTGAACGATGAAACGCGCAAATGGTCCAAGCGCTATTACGAGCGCATGAAAAAGATGCCCACCGCCATCCAGGCCGCCAACTATTCATCGACGCTGCACTATCTGCGCGCCGTGGAAGCCGCAGGCACCGACGAAACCTCCGCGGTCATGGCGAAAATGAAATCCATGAAGATCAATGATTTCTTCGCGAAGAACGGCGTTATCCGCAAGGACGGCCGCATGGTGCATGACATGTACCTGATGCAGGTGAAAACACCGGCCGAGTCCAAATACGACTGGGATTATTACAAGATCGTCGCCACCATTCCCGGCGAAGAAGCCTTTCAGCCCCTGGAGGAATCCACCTGCGCATTGGTCAAAAACTAGCCCGCGGGCATCGCGGGCTAGCCAATGGCGCGACGGAAAGGCGCATAGGGCCCGCTTGCCAAGGCTAAGGCAAGGCCTGCGAGGACGGCCAATTGGCGCGGTCCTCGTCCGCCCCGTCGGCCTTGGATCCATTCTTGCGCGCGGCCTTGGGCTGGGCCTCGGTGTCCTTGGCGGATTCCCCCGGCGGAGGCGCCTTGGGATCCTGGCCGGCCTTTGCCATCAAGGATGTGCAATTCGCGGAATCGTCTGTTCCCACATTCAGCAGCGGCAGGAGCGCGGCAAAGGGAGTGGCCACGATGCCCAGCGCCACCGCTGCGCCGGCCCGTGCAATCAGCGGCCCCTTTTGCACGCCCACGTCCGGATCCTTGAAAGTGCCCTTGGCGTACAAGGGGGAACGTAGCGTGAAGACCCGCAAGGTCTTGTTTGCGGGCCGGATATCCAGATCCAGCCTCTCGGTCGCCAGATTGATTTGACCGGTGATGTCGACGATGGTGTCGTCGGTTTCCAGGCGAAAGGCTCTGGCCCGCATGACGCCGTCCTTCACGCCGAAATCGCTGGCCATGCAATTGAGCACAATCTGCTCATCGCCAAACAGCTTTACGATCACCATATTGGCGACATTCAAGCCGGCCGCCTCCAGCAGGAACTGGCTGATCGTGCCGCGGCTGACCAGCGCCTTGACCTCGCCGCTGGAATGGGCCAGCAGTTCCGCGATGGAAGCGCCTTGCGCCGAGAGTTCGGCATCGCCGTGGAGTTCGCCGAAGCTGGCATCCATACTCTCGGCGCCCGGAAACAGCTTTTTCAACTTCAGATGGCGCGCTTCGGTCTTGAGCTCCGCCTTGATCTTGTCGCCATTGCCATCCAGTTTCAGAGTATTGCCCAAGGTGCCGCCCGCCACGCCGAAGTTCAGCGGCGTAAACGTCAGGACCTTGTCCATCAGCTTCACGTGCGCCTCGATGTTGTCCAGCGGCAAATCCTTGTTGCGCACAATTTTACGGCCCTGGAACCTGACGTCGGCGTCCATGACGCCCCAGGCCTTGGTGCCGATGGGCGCCGCCGGCAACACCTTGCCGGCCGGCTGCTTTGCCCTGTCCTTCCTGGACTCGGCGGACTTTACATCACTGGTGTCGGCGCCGATCAAAGGCCCCAGATCCTGGAAACGCAAAAGCCTGGATTCCACCTGCCCGCTAAGCAGCGGGCGGGGTTCGCGCACCTGATACACCAAGGTGCCCTCAAGGTCGCTTTCGCCCACGACACCCTTGAAATCCTCGTAGAGCCATGTGTCGTCCTCGCCCTCCAGCATGCCGATGAGGTGCCCTTCGGTGCTGTAGGGCGGAGTATTGGGCAGGGCCACGCCAATGAGCGGCAGCAGGTCGGCCATGGTGTCGCCCTCGAGCTTGAGCCTTACGTCCAGCGCGGCCAGGGCCTGCGGCCGGGTCACCGATCCTTCCAGTCCGATCCGCGTTTTACCGATGGCGACATTCCCCCGCAAGGGAAAAGGGGCGTCGCCTTGCCTAAGCGAAAGCACGCCGCCCGTCTTGCCTTCGCCTTTGATGTCAGCGCCGTTATAGCTGCCGCTGGCTTTCCAGCCGATGCCATAACCTTCCGGGCCGCTTTCTTCGAGCGTGTCCAGATCGGCCTTCATGTTCAGCTTGCTTGCGGCGTCGGCGACTTCGGCGCGCACGCTCTTTAGCGATACCTTCTGCAGATCGACGGTCCATTTTTTCGCTTGAGGATCGGAGTTTTCCTTGCGGACGAATGTCCAGTTGGCGGCGCCATCGGCCTGGCGCTCCAGGAACAGCTGGGCGTTCTCAATTTCAAGATTGGCTATCTGCACTTTCCGCGCCGGCAAGGCCAGGGGATTGATGACCACGGCCAGGCCGGAAACCCGTGCCATGCTCTTGTCGGTCGCCGCGCCCTCGGGATTGCCGACGACCAGATCATGAGCGGTGATCCTGGGCCACGGCACCCAGCCGCGCCAGCCGGTATCGGTTCCAGCCTCGGGCTTGACCCAGTCCAGGTTCAGATCGCCCTGTATCGCCACCGGCCGGCCGGCCAGCTCGGTCGCCTGCTGGTTTATCCATGGCCGAAGCCGGTTCCAGTCCATCGTGGCCAGCACGGTAAACGCCAGAACAAGAGCCAACAACAGGCCCAGGCCCGCCCACAGTATTATTTTTACGTAGCGTGGCATATCGGCTCCCGGATGCATGGTGACGACAACGCGGAAAAAAGCATCGTTTCATTGTAGGGGCAAGGCCACTGACATATGCAACGGGAACCTACCAAAAGAAACCGGGGTATTCCTTATGGTCGCTACAGCAGCTCTTTGCGAAGCTGCTCCGGGGTTTTCGGGGACAACAAGCCGGGGGCAACGTCGAATACGCTATGGGCTCCCACAGCGCCTTGCCGGCTTAGCCGGACCGCCGCGCGCGCATAGGCCACCAGCACGCTGGAGGTGAACTCGGGGTTGCTTTCCAGCTTGAGCGAATACTCCATGACTTGCGCCTGAGCATGTTCAGCCCCCGTCTTGCCGCTGCGAATGACGAAGCCGCCATGGGGCATCGCGCTGTGGTCGCGTTGAAACTCGTCTTCACCGATGAAGCTGACCGTGGTGTCATAATCGGCAAAATAGTCGGGCATGGTCTTGATGGCCGTTTCCACCGCCACGCCATCGGCGCCTTCTTCCAGCACCACATAGCAATCCCGCGTGTGCTTGTCGCGGGTCGACAGGCTGGGCAAAGCACCGCTGCGTACGCGATTCACGGCGTCTTCCACCGGTATGGTGTACTGCGCGGCGGCCTTGACGCCCGGGACCCGGCGCACGGCGTCGGAATGCCCCTGGCTCAGGCCCTTGCCCCAGAATGTATAAGTAGCGCCTTGCGGCAAAACAGCTTCGCCGAACAAGCGGTTTATCGAAAACAGGCCCGGATCCCAGCCGACCGAGATAATGGCCGTATTGCCGCCCGCGCGCGCCGCCGCATCGACGGCGGCGAAGTACTCAGGAATTTTGGCGTGGGTATCGAAACTGTCGATGGTATTGAACCAGGCCGCCAATTCCGGGCCCTGCCGGGGAAGGTCGTTTTTGGAGCCGCCGCATAGGATCAGGACGTCGATCCGGTTTTTGAAGTCTTGTATGGAGCCAAGGTCGCGCACGGGCACTCGGTTGTCCAGCAAGACGATGGCCTGAGGATCCCGGCGGGTGAATACGGCGGCCAGTTCCATATCGCCGTTCTGTGCAATCGCCGACTCCACGCCGCGGCCCAGGTTGCCGTAGCCAACGATGCCTATCCTGATTTTCTCTGTCATGCCTGTCCTTGCTTTTTTGATGGATGGATGGCGGAATTGTAGGCCAGGCCGGCGGAGCGGGCCGGCGCCGGGAATATCAACAAAAAAACACGCCGGCGCGGTCGAAACCGTGCCGGCGTGCCAGCCCCTGATACTCCCGATTAAACCGATACGGCTTCGGCACCGGCCGCTACGTCTTCCTCATCCGACACGGAGCTTCGAATCAGGTGATCGAAGGCGCTAAGCGCAGCCTTGGCTCCATCGCCGGCGGAAATGACGATCTGCTTGTAAGGCACGGTCGTGCAATCACCCGCGGCAAACACGCCCGGCAACGAGGTCTGGCCCTTGGCGTCGATCTCGATCTCGCCATGGCGCGACAAAGCCAGGGTGCCCTTGAGCCACTCGGTGTTCGGCACCAGCCCAATTTGCACGAATACGCCCTCGAGCTCGATCTTGCGGGCCTGGTCCGTGACGCGGTCCTTGTACGTCAGGCCGTTCACTTTCTTGCCGTCGCCATGGATCTCGGTCGTTTGCGCCGAGACGATGATGGTGACGTTGGGCAGGCTCTTGAGCTTGCGCTGCAATACCGCATCGGCACGCAGGCTATCGCCGTATTCGATGAGCGTCACATGGCTGACCAGGCCGGCCAGATCGATGGCCGCCTCGACACCCGAGTTGCCCCCACCAATGACCGCCACACGCTTGCCCTTGAACAAAGGGCCATCGCAGTGCGGGCAATAGGCTACGCCGTTGTTGCGATATTCGCGCTCGCCCGGCACGTTGATTTCGCGCCAGCGGGCTCCTGTCGCCAGAATGACCGATTTGCCTTTCAGTACGCCGCCGTTGGCCAGCTTGACTTCAATCAGCTTGCCGGCGGCAAGCCCTTCGGCACGCTGCAGGTTCATGATGTCGACGTCGTAAGCCTTGACGTGCTGTTCAAGCGCGGTCGCGAACTTGGGGCCTTCGGTTTCGGTGACCGAAATGAAATTCTCGATGGCCATAGTGTCCAGCACTTGGCCGCCGAAACGCTCGGCCACGATACCTGTGCGTATGCCCTTGCGAGCCGCATACACCGCCGCGGCGGCGCCGGCCGGCCCGCCGCCGACAATCAGTACATCATAGGGCGCGCGCGCACTGAGCTCTTCCGCACGGCGCGATTCGGCTCCGGTATCCAGCTTGGCAAGAATCTCTTCCACACTGGAGCGGCCTTGGCCGAAAACCTCGCCGTTCAGATACATGGTCGGAACCGACATGATCTGGCGGGCATCGACCTCGTCCTGATACAGCGCGCCATCGATCGCAACGTGCTTGATGCGCGGATTGATGATGGACATGACATTAAGCGCCTGCACCACGTCGGGGCAGTTCTGGCAGGACAAGGAAAAATAAGTTTCGAATTCGTAATCGCCATCGAGATTGCGGATTTGCTCGATAACGGCCTCGTCCAGCTTGATGGGATGGCCGCCTACTTGCAGCAGCGCCAGCACGAGCGACGTGAATTCGTGGCCCATGGGTATACCCGCAAAGCGCACGCTGATATCCGTGCCGCTGCGATTGATGCTGAACGAAGGTTTGCGTTTGTCGTCGCTACGTTCGGTCAACGTGATCTTTTCAGACATCAGCTCGATTTCCCGGAGCAGCTCACGCAGCTCCTGCGACTTGGCGCTATCGTCAAGGCTGGCAACGATCTCGACCGGAAGGGAGACCATTTCCATATAGGATTTCAACTGAGATTTAAGATTTGCATCCAACATAACGTATTGACCTTCTTGATAAGAGGAATGTTCAGGGGGCCGCGCGCCGACTTTTGGTCTTGCGCGCGGCGGCTAAGTGGCTACCTGCTTATCGCAAGCGGACGGGGCTTAGATCTTGCCGACCAGGTCCAGCGAAGGAGTCAGGGTCTTGGCGCCTTCTTCCCACTTGGCGGGGCAGACTTCGCCAGGGTGGGCGGCGATGTACTGGGCTGCCTTGACCTTGCGCAGGAGTTCGGAAGCAACGCGGCCAATGCCGTTATCGTGCACTTCCATGACCTTGATTTCGCCTTCGGGGTTCACAACGAACGTACCGCGCAAAGCAATGCCTTCTTCTTCGATGAGGACTTCGAAATTGCGTGCCAGGACGTGGGTGGGATCGGCGATCATGGGGTATTGAACCTTGCCGATTGCATCGGAAGTGTCATGCCATGCCTTGTGCGAAAAATGCGTGTCGGTCGAGACGCTATAGATTTCAACGCCGATCTTCTTGAATGCTTCGTACTGCTCGGCCAGATCTTCAAGCTCGGTGGGGCATACGAAAGTGAAGTCGGCGGGGTAGAAAACGAAGACCGACCATTTGCCCGCGACCGTTTCGTCGCTGACGTCGACGAACTTGCCGTTATGGTACGCGGTTGCTTTAAAGGGTTTGATTTTGGTGTTGATCAGGGACATTGCGTTTCCTTTTTTCGGGTTAAAGAAATTGAACACAAGGTCAGTATAGGCAAAGCACCGTGATTTGTAAAATTGATTAATATTATTGATTGAATAGTCTTAGGCTATGAACCGAGACTAAAAAAACACCAGGCCTTGGCCTCGTATTTTTGCTGCCCGCGAAGTTTACAGCCCTGGCACGGCTGCAAACTTCTTAGGGTCTATTCTACTTGAAAAGATTGTTCAATTCTTCATCAGAGCTGGAACTGCCCGATGCAGGGGCCGCATCTTCGGCGCCGGGCGGGAGGGTATCGTCTCCGTACCGGGCGTCGCCGCCGTAGGCCTTGTCGAAATCGATCACGATGGATTCCGGGTTCACGCCTGTGGCGTCATGCCGATAATGCGTGACCATGCCGGGAAACGTCAACACCAGCACAACCATCAACAATTGGATGATGATGAAAGGCACCGATCCCCAATAGATCTGCCCCGTGGTGACCTTGGCGATGGTCTTGCCTGTGACCCTGTCCCGGTAATCCTCCTTGGGCGCCACCGAACGCAGATAGAACAGAGCGAACCCAAAAGGCGGATGCATGAAGGACGTCTGCATATTGACGGCCAGCAGCACGCCGAACCAGATCAGGTCTATGCCCATCTTGTCGGCAACCGGACCCAGCAATGGCACGATAATGAAGGCCAGCTCGAAGAAATCCAGGAAGAAGGCCAGCACGAAAGTCATCAGGCTGACCACGATCAGGAAACCCATTTCGCCGCCCGGCAAGCCGATCAGCAAATGCTCCACCCACAGGTCTCCGCTGACTCCGCGGAAGGTCAGGCCGAACACGGTTGATCCGATCAGGATGAAGACCACGAAACATGACAGCGTCGAGGTGGTGTCCATGGCCTGGCGCAGCAAGGACCAGCTAAGGCGTTTGCGGATCACCGCCATGATGATGGCCCCCACCGCTCCCATGGCGCCGCCTTCGGTCGGCGTGGCGACACCGATGAAGATGGTTCCCAGCACCAGAAAGATCAAGGCCAAAGGCGGAATCAGCACAAAGGTTACGCGCTCGGCAATCTGCGACAGCAGGCCCAGGCGCAACACCTTGTTGACCATGGCCAATATGAAGGCGACCGCTCCCCAGATCAATATCCCAAGAACGACTTTTTCATCGACCGGCGCATTGTCCCGCATCAGGAAGATGATCCAGCCCAAGGCGGCCGAGACAGCGACCGCCATCAGCGCCAGCAGCGACGGGATGCCGCGGCTGCCATTGGGCTCGATGAAGGTACGCGCTTCTTCCGGAATGGCGGGGGCCGCCTTGGGGCGCAGCCACGACAGCACGACGACATACAGTATGTAGAGGCCCGTCAGCGCGAAGCCCGGCACAATGGCGCCGCGATACATATCGCCAATGGAACGGCCCAACTGATCGGCCAGAATGATCAGCACCAGGGACGGCGGGATGATCTGCGACAGGGTGCCCGATGCGGCAATAACGCCCGTCGCAAGCCTGCGGTCATAGCCGTAGCGCAGCATGATGGGCAGGGAGATCAATCCCATTGAAATGACCGACGCCGACACCACCCCCGTGGTTGCGGCAAGCATGGCACCCACCAGCACGACAGCGATGGCCAGGCCGCCGCGCAAGGGTCCGAACAACTGCCCTATTGTTTCCAGCAGGTCTTCCGCCATTCCGGAGCGTTCCAGGATCAGCCCCATGAAGGTAAAGAAAGGTACGGCCAGCAGCGTATCGTTGGCCATGATGCCGAAGACGCGCTGCGGCAGCGCCTGGAATAGCGCCGGCGTGAACAGGCCCAGCTCGATGCCGATCAGGCCGTAGAAAATACCGTTGGCGGCCAAAGCGAAGGCCACGGGAAAGCCCAGCAACAAGAACACGACCAGCGTCGCGAACATGATCGGGGCCATGTTGACAATGAAAAATTCCATGATTACCGCCCCGCTACGTTATCGGATTTGGTCTGCGTCGCCGCGCGGGTCTCGGCGTCGCGGGCGATTTCTTCAGCCAGGAGTTCCTCGGCCGTTTTTTCCGCAAGCTTTTCGGTGGGGTCCGGCGCCGCGCCGGCCAGAAAAGCAATGCACTTGATCAAATGGGAAATCCCGGCGGCAATCAGCAGGGCGAAGCCTATGGGTATCAAAAGCTTGGCGGGCCAGCGCAGCAAGCCACCCGAGTTGGAGGAATACTCGTGCGTAAGCCAGGAATCCATGAACATCGGCCAGGACAGCCACATGATAAGCACGCAGGCAGGCATCAGGAAAAACAGGACGCCGAAAATCTCGATCTTGATTTGCGTGCGGCGGGAGAAGCGCTGCGCAATCACGTCGACCCGGACGTGCTCGTTCTTGAGCAGCGTATAACCGGCCGACAACAGGAAGATGGCGCCGAACAGATACCACTGCAGCTCCAGCCAGGCGTTCGAGCTGATATTGAATACCTTGCGCACGACGGCATTGCCGGCGCTGACAAGCACGACGATCAGGATGAGCCAGGTAACGGCCCGGCCCACGCGTCGATTGACGCCGTCAATCAGGCGCGATAAAGCAAGTAAGGTTTTCATCGCTAAGTTTCTTAAAACAGAAAAAGAAGGGGCGCACGCGGAAATCGCCACGCAGGGAAAAATCCCTACGCGGCCGATTCCGGAAGCCGGCAGCGGCTATGCCCCCGCAGACAATGCAGCGCTTAGCGACGGGAAGACGTGCTGGCCATGAATTGATCGAAACTGCCTTCCGCAACGCGGAACCATGGGATTTCATGATCGCGGAATTCCGAGTAGGCGTCATACAATTTCTTGAAGACGGGATCCTTTGCGGAAAACTCGGCATAGACCTTGTTGGACTCGTTGTAGCAGGCTTCCATGACGGCCTTGGGGAAGGCGCGCAGCTTGGCTCCTTCGGAGATCAGGCGCTTGAGCGCGCTGGGGTTCTCGGCGTCGTAGGTCGCAATCATCTGATTGTTGGCCATGGCGCTGGCTTGAGCCAACACAGCCTGGTAGTGCTTGGGCAGGCTGTTGTACTTATCCTGATTCACGTACAGCGAGACCTGCAACGTACCTTCCCACCAGCCGGGAAAGTAGTAGTAAGGCGCCACGCGATGAAAGCCCAGTTTTTCATCGTCGTAAGGACCGATCCATTCCGCCGCATCGATCGTGCCTTTTTCCAGCGAAGGATAAATATCGCCGCCGGCGATCTGCTGGGGCACCACGCCCAGGCGCGAAAGCACCGCACCGGCGAAGGCGCTGCAACGGAACTTCAGACCCTTCAGGTCTTCGACCGACTTGATCTCATTGCGGAACCAGCCGCCCATCTGCGTGCCGGTGGCACCGCAGGGAAAATTGACGATGTTGTACTGCTTGTACAGATCACGCAGCAAGGCCATGCCGCCGCCATGATTCACCCAGGCGTTCATCTGGCGGGTGTTCAAGCCGAATGGAACCGCGCTGTCAAAACACAGTGCCGGATTCTTACCGAAGTAGTAATAGGAAGCGGTATGGCCGCATTCGATCGTGCCATTCTGCACGCCGTCAAGAACAGCCAGCGCGGGTACGATTTCTCCGGCGGGAAACGCGCGAATGGAAAACTTTCCATCCGTGGCTTCCGAGACGAATTTCGCAACGTTCTCGCCACCGCTATAGATCGCATCGGCACTGCGTGGGAAGCTGGACGCAAGGCGCCAGTTGATGGCCGGCGCCTGCTGGGCAAAAGCGGGTGCAGCCAATGTGGCGCCACCTGCGACGGCACCCAATGTGGCGTTCTTCAGAAACGAACGGCGTTGCATAAATACTCCTTGTGGGAATGGTGAGGTAAGCCTTGCGCGCTCCGTCCTCTTGGGCGGAAACGAAAACCGGGCGGATCATGCGCTTAAAGAAAAAATGTCTCTACTAGTAGTATTACTAGGTCTAAAAACCCTGGGCCCAGCATGGATTTACGGCACCATTCAGCGCCGACCCGTCTAAAACACTGAAAAATATAAATTTCCAGCCCATGCGTTCGACGAAGCCATGAAAGCCGAGGTAGCTTTTTCTATCTTTTGGAAATAAGAATATATTTATAAGTTGATTAAAAAAACCTGAATTCTTTCGACGGAGGCGGCCCCGCCACAAAATATTTTCCCGCGAGCCCAAGTCCTGAACGGTACACTTCACGGATCGTATGCACGCGGCAACGATCCACCGGAGTCCCCATGAGTTCATTGTTCGCCTTCCTGCACCACATGGCCGCCTTTGCCCTGATCGCCGCGCTGGCCGTGGAATTCGTGCTGATCAAGGAAGCCCTTACCGTAACCATCGCACGCAAGCTGCTGATTGCCGACATGGTGTTCGGCGCTTCGGCCGGCGCTGTGCTTGTCATTGGCCTGCTGCGGGTTTTCTTCTTTGAAAAAGGCGCGGCCTTTTATTTCACGAACATTCCTTTCCTGGCCAAGCTGACGCTCTTCGCGCTGATCGGCCTGATGTCCATCCGGCCGACCAGGGAATTCCTTTCCTGGAGAAGCGCTATAAAGGCCGGCCAGGCGCCCAATGTCGATCAGGCCACACAACAAAGGCTGCGTACCGCCATCCATGTAGAATTGGCCGCGGCTACTGTCCTGATCCTTTGCGCCGCCCTGATGGCGCGCGGCGTGGGAAGCCTGAGCTAATCCCGCACGCCTGGCGCCGCCCCCATGCAACCCTCCTTCGCAACGGCCGACGCGACCGCTTGGTGGTTGAAGTGGGCTCCCGCCCTGTTCCTCCTGCTTTGGTGTTTCGGCTTCGTTTTCCTGAAAATGGGTCTGGCGTATTCCGACCCGCTGACTTTCCTGGCGCTGCGCTATGCCTGCGTCCTGGCCATACTCATCGTGCCGTTTCTTTGGCTGCGCCCCGCTTTGCCGGCAACGCCAAAAGCATGGCTGCATCTGGCCATGGTGGGCCTGCTGTTGCAGGCAGGCTATTTTTCCTTTGTTTACCTGAGCCTGAAGCTGGGCATATCGGCGGGCGCCGTGGCGCTGATAACGTCGCAGCAGCCCATTCTGATCGGTTTGCTGGCGCCCGCCATCGCCGGTGAACGGGTCAGCGCAATGCGTTGGGTCGGTCTGACCATGGGCGTGGCGGGCGCGGGTATCGTCATCCTGTCCAAGTCCGCAATAGAAATTGCTTCGCCGGCAGCGCTGCTGTTCGCCGTCATGGCCCTGTTCTCCATGACGGGCGGCACGCTGTGGGAAAAGCGCTACGGAGTTCAGACGCATCCGATAACCGCCAACATGGTGCAATATGCGGTGGGGCTGGCCGTTTCTGCGCCGCTGGCTTTCCTGCTTGAGCCCATGCAAGTCCAATGGACTCCGGCGTTCCTGATGTCGCTGACTTATCTGGTGGTATGCAATTCCATCGTGGCAATTTCATTGTTGCTGGCCATGATCCGGCGCGGCGAGGCATCGCGCGTTTCGGCGCTGTTCTTTCTGGTGCCGCCGGTCACAGCGGTGATTGCCTTCCTGATCCTGGACGAAGCATTGCCCCCGGCGGCATGGCCGGGAATGATATTGGCGGCCGCCGGAATCTATCTTGTCATGCGCAAATCGCCGGCAGCGGGTCCGGGCTGATACCGCGCGTCACGCGGCCGGATCGGCCGTCTTTGCCTGGCTGCGCGCTTTGACCAGCATGGCACGGCCCGCGCCCCATCCATTGACGGCGGCGGCCACCCCCAGGGCGGCAAACAGCCAGGCGGTCGCATCGTAGCTTCCGGTCGCGCTGTGCAGCACCCCTACAAGCAAAGGACCGAAGGCGGCCAGCACGTAGCCCACCCCTTGCGCCATGCCGGACAGATGAGCGGCCACATGCGAATCGGGCGAACGCAGCACAATGACCGTCATGGCAATGGCGAACAAGCCGCCCTGCCCGATACCCTGCAGGACAGCCCAAGCCCATACCGTGGACAAGGGCGCGAAAAGCAAGCCCACCAAGGCCGCCCCCGCAATCAAGGCCAGCGCCGCATTGAACAGGCGCTGATCCCTGCAGCGAACCGCCAGAGGCGGCACCAGCAAGCAGGTGAAGACCTGCACGATGATGGACACCGAGACCACCAGTCCAGCTTCGATTCCATCCATGCCGCGATCGCGCAATATGGGCGCCATCCAACCCATGACGCAATAGGCCAGCGCCGACTGCAAGCCCATGAAGAAAGTGACCTGCCACGCCAGTGGATCGCGCCACAAGCCGCTGACGCTACGTCTGGCTTGCCGCGAAGCGTGTTCGGCGCGCAATGACTGCGGTGCCCAAACCAGAAAGACCAGCGCCGGGGGCAAGGCCCACACCGCCAGCCCGGCGGTCCACGATTCGCCGAAATAATGCGCAATGGGCAGGGTAAAAGCCGCTCCCGACGCCGCGCCGCCGCACAGGGCCATGGTGTACAACCCCGTCATCAACGCCGCTTGCTGGGGAAAATCGCGCTTGACCACGCTGGGCAGCAGGACGTTGCCCGTGGCGATGGCCGCGCCGCCCAACGCCGAGCCGATGAACAGGGAATACATATCGCCCATGCCGCGCAACGCCGTCCCGGCCATCAGGAAGAACAGGACGGCCAGCAAGGTGCGCTCGGGCCCTATGCGCTGGGAAATTCGGGGTGCCAGCGGCGCGAACAGTCCCAGGCACAACACGGGCAGTGTCGTCAGATAGCCGGCGTCGGCCGATGTCAGGCTGGTTTGCCGTAGCAGGTCCGGCAACAGCACGGAAAGGCTGGAGAACAAAGGCCGCAGGTTATAGGCAATCAGCATCAGGCTGAAGCCCAGCAGGATTTTCGCTGCGCGGCTTCGAGCAGGCGAAGTCATGGGAGCGCTGTCGGCGCGGATTTCTGTGGAAGTCATACTTGTTCTTATCGCGATGCGGGCGGAAATTCCTGGAGCCATGATGATACCCCGGGCTTGCGGGCCAGATGGCTCCTGGCTGGAACACCCATCCTCCTGTGGGAAACCTCCCTTTCGAATAGCCACGACGGCGGACAGGGGCTTCAGCGTGGGTTCCCGGCGGCCATTCCATATAGTCGCGGCCAGTTTTCGGCCCAGCAGCAGCGATGATCAAAACCCGATTCGACTTGGACGACAGGCTGGGCGCCTACAGGGAAACGCTGTGCGAATCCCTTTGCCAACTCGGGCGAAATCACCACGTCTTTATCTCCGGCGAAATGCCATTGCCGGACACCGCGCAAGGCTTCGGTTTCATCCGAAGGATTCAGGGAACCGGTCAAGGGCAGTATGCGATGACGGGCCGTCCATGTCCGGTGATCCAGGTTGCCGGCGACCGTAACCAGGCGTTCGACATCGTCGCGCCGGGCGGCCAGCAATGCCGCAATGGCTCCGCCCCCCGAATACCCCACCAAGGTCAACCGCCGTGCACTGAAACGCCGCTTCAGGCTATCCAGCGCCAGGCTTTCGGCAAACACCGCCTCGGCCGAAAAACGCGACCCAGTCCAATAGCGCTGTTCGCACCCCGAACGCTCAGCATCGACATACTGGCAGGGCCTTGCCAAGTATGCGGCGTTGCCAAAAGGCTGGGCCAGCGCCAGCCGCAAGGCCATCGGATCGCGCGGGGTCGGATCACTGGACGGCCGGGCGCCCGTGACCCAGGCAAACCCATCACCTTCGATGTACACCGTTAGCGCTTCGGCGGCCTGGATATGCCGTGGCGTATACGCAACAACATCGAAACGGCCGGCAGGCAGCAGACTGGCCTGCCAATCATGGCCGGCAGCCAGGGAGTCCGCTATGAGGCGGCGCTGCTCCAGCGACGGGATCGTGGCGCAAGCCGAGCAAAGCACAATTAGAAAAAGCGTAGCGGCAATCGACTTAACCATAGGAGCATTGTAGTATTTCGTACCATTTTTTCCGATTTTGTTAATTACTTGCATGCATTTAATTCTATGCCTGCGAGACTCACCCCATGATCCCCCTCCCTTATGCGTCAAAATAAGCTTACGAACAACCCGACATTGAAAGTATCTATATTGCACGGAGCCCTCGCACTGGTCTGTGGCAGCGGCTTGCTTGTCATATCGGACGCCCACGCCGTCGCGGACTCTTGTGGCTGGTATGGAGAAAGTGGCGAAGACGGGGTCATTACCGAAAATAGAACCACTTCCTGCGAAATATACGGGGAAGACGCCATGGTCAGCGCAGGCGTGACATTAAGCGTGGGGCCCAATGTCATCAGTTCGCCCAGCTACGCAATTGGCAGCGGCTTCACCACTTTCAATCGACATCTGATCAATCGGGGAGCCATTACATCAACTGGCACCGACGACACGGCAATCGGTGGCGGTGTGTATGGAATATATTTCTTGACTACTGGTGAAGACGCAACCGTTACAAACGAAAACAGCGGTACGGTCAGCGCTACTATTAATGCGCCGGACGGCATTGCTGCCGGCATAGCAATAGAGAATTTTTCGGGCATCATCAACAACGCCGGCAGCATTTCAGGCCGGGCCCTGGAAGGCGGCGCGGGCTATTCCGTATTCATCAACAATGGGTCGGGAACCGTCAACAACCAGGCAACAGGGCGGCTTACGGGCCTGCTGCACACCGGCGAAGACACCACCGTCAACAATGCGGGCCTTATCGATCTGCCCCTGTACTCGGGATCGTCCAGTAGCGTAGGCACCTTCAATCAAACCGCCACCGGCACCTTGCGCATCGCCGCCAAAAGCGCCGATGCCGGCGGATACAGCCAACTCCGGGCCCAACGCGGTGCCGACATCACAGGCAAAGCCTATGTGGATGTCATGGCGGTCAACAGCCTGGCAGAAGGCCAGACTTTGGAAAAAGTGGTTTATGTAGACCATGGCTATTTCCTTAACGGAAACTTCTCCGCCGTCGACGATAACAGCGCGCTATTCGACTTCACCAGCATCGCCACCATGGGCGAAGACGGGCATATCGACTTCAAGATCACGCAGGCCAAGCAGGCCGCCCAGATCGTCAGCGCCATCGGCAATCCTGGCGCGGTAGGCGCGGCACAAGCCTTCGATTCCATCATCGCCCAAGGCGCCGGCAACCCGGACATGCAATCAGTGATCAATGCACTGGGCAAACTGGGCACGGAGCAGGAAGTATCCAATGCCATCAGCCAGACTGCGCCCACGCTGAACAACAGCCAGACCACGGCCCTCCAGAACACCATGGCCGGCACAGGCCGCATCATCCAAGCCCGCCAGGACAGCAATCGCGGCATGTCTTCCGGCGATGATGTCGCCGGCGGCAAACATGTGTGGGCCAAAGCCTTCGGCAGCCGTGCGGACCAGAACGACCGCAGCGGCATCTCGGGCTTCTCGGCGGATACCTACGGCATGATCGTGGGCGGCGACGCCGATGTTTCAACCACAACGAATCTGGGCGCGGCGTTCGCCTATAGCCATAGCGACATCACGGGCAATTCGTCCATCGCTCGAAATCGCGGCAAAGTGGACAGCTATCAGTTGATCGGCTACGGCAGCCATGCCCTGGACGAGCGTAGCGAAATCAATTGGCAGGCAGACCTTGGCCAGCATCGGACCGATGGGCGGCGCAATATCGAATTCGGCGGCATCAACCGACTGGCCACGGCCAGCTACGATAGCTGGAGCGCACACCTGGGTACCGGGATCACGCGCAATTACAGTATCGGCGAACAAACTAAGATCGCCCCCTACGTCCGGGCCGACTACACCTGGATCCGCGATCAGGGCTATACCGAGAAAGGCGCGGATGCGCTGAATCTGAAGGTCGATGCGCGTGACACGGATGCGCTGGTCTTCATGGTTGGCGGCAAGCTAATGCACGAGATCAACGATGCCATCGGCTTGCGCGCCGACGCGGGCCTGGGGTACGACGCCTTGGCCAAGCGGCGCAACATTGTTTCAACGTTCTCGGGTGGGGGGCCGGCTTTTACCACACCCGGACGGGAGGCCACGCCATGGCTGGCCCGCGCTGGGCTGGGCCTGGTCGCCACCACGCAATCGGGCATGGAAATAAGCATGCGCTACGACATCGAAGGCCGCAGCGGCTTTACCAATCAAACGGCTTCAGCCAAGCTGCGCCTGGCTTTTTGATCCCATGACAAATGACTTGATCGCGGCTGGATTTCATCATGGACTGAAACAGCCCGATCAAGTCCTGACCATACGGCTTGCCCACTGCCCCGCCGGAGTCGACTGGACCGCCGTCGACAGTTGGCTATGCGCAAAGCTTGGCGTTCCCATCCTGCCGCGTCCATGCGGCGATGGTTTCACGGACGATGCATCCGAGGCGATATGGCGTATCTTGCAGCTTGCAGCGGAGCTCCAGCGCGCCGCCCGCCTGCCTGTTTTCGAGCCCGGCCTCATTCTGTCCCGCATGCCCGACGAATCCCTGCCCGGGGCCTGGCTCTTTACGATTGCCACAGTGCAACTGGACTACCTGCCGCTTTCCTCCGTGCATAGTGTCTATAACGCGGCGACCGCGCTGGTACTGGGCCTGGCGGGCAATCCCGCCGGTTTTACGGAACCCGAATCGCTGTATGCGGAAGTGGAAAAACAGGTCCTGCATCCTCTGCGGGAAGCGCTTCCATTAGGGAAATCCTCCATTCATGTTTTACGCAGCGCCCGTGCGCTGGGCATGCCCTGGCGTCATCTGGGCAATGGCGTATTCCAGCTGGGCTGGGGCCGCCATTCCCGCCGGATCAAACACAGCAAATCGGAATCCGATTCCTCGCTGGGCGTGGAAGCGGCCCAGCACAAGTTCGTCTCGGCCGCATGGATGAGGCAGCTTGGCCTGCCCGCACCCACGCATGTGCTGCTTGCGGAAGAAGGCCAGGCACTGCAGGCTGCCCTTGCCATCGGCTGGCCCGTAGTCGTCAAGCCTGCGGATCGCGACCGGGGCGAGGGCGTGACGACGGGCGTCGACTCGGAAGACATATTGCGTTCTGCCTTCCAGCATGCGTCGCGCTATTCCAAGCAAGTGCTGGTCGAGCAAACGGTGCCTGGCGCCTGCCACCGCCTGCTGGTGGTGCGAGGACGGGTGTTGTACACCGTGAAGCGCCACCCTATCGGAGTGCAGGGCGATGGAAGGAAAACCGTCGCCGAATGCATCCAGGACGCAAATGCACAGCGCATGGCCCAGCCCGCCTGGAACAGGCTGCCGCCCTACCCTTCCGACGACCTGGCGTCCCAGGAGTTGGGCCGTGCCGGCTTGACCCTGGAAAGTATTCTTGCGACCGGTGCATGGGCGTGGCTGCGCCCCATCGAATCCACTGATTGGGGCGGAGTGGATGAGGACTTCTCAATAACGCTGCATCCGGACAACGCGGCCATCGCCGTACAGGCGGCCCAGCTTTTCGGCCTTGACATTGCCGGTGTGGACATCATTTCACCGGACATAACTCGCCCCTGGCACGAGAACGGGGCCATTATCAATGAGGTCAACTCATCGCCGCTATTGGGTGCCAGCCAAAGTTCGCTGGAGGCCCTTCCGGCATTGATGGCACGGCTGGCGCCGGGCGACGGACGCATTCCCGTTGAAGCGGTTGTGGGCGCGGAAGGCGCGCTGCGCGGCGCCCACGCGCGCCAGCGACATTGGGCCGATCGCGGCCTGGCCTGTTATGTGGTCAGCCATGCCCTTACCGAGGATCCGTCCGGCAATGCCGTTCCGACGACGGCACGGGGCCTGTTCGCACGCTGCATGGCCTTGCTGATGAACCAGAATGTCGGCGCCATCGTGATGGCGGTGCAAACGGATGAACTGCTGGAGACGGGCCTGCCCGTGGACATGCTCGATCGGGTTGAACAGGTCGCCGGTAATCTGACGGCATGGAACGCCGCGGCGATAGAGCATGCGACTGGCGAAACAGAAAAGACAATTGCACTTCTGCTGAAACACCAGTCGCATGCAACGATCAGGACTTGACGGAAATACCCGCGTCCTTGATGACTTTTGCAAACTTGACCTGCTCGCTTTGCATGAACTGAGCCAGGCGCTCGGGCGATCCACCGCCGTCCTCGGCACCTGCCTGGGCCAGCCTGGCAATCAGCTCCGGTGTCCGCAAGGCTTTGTTGAGATCCGAATTCACACGCGCGACCATATCGGGCGACATGCCGCCAGGCCCGACCAATGCAAACCATATACTTGCCTCGAAGCCAGGATAGCCCTGCTCCGCAACGGTCGGTACGTCGGGCAGGCTTTTTGACCGAGTCTGCAATGTCTGCGCCAACGCGATGACTTTGCCCGATTCAATCAGCGGCTTGGCGGTCGTCATTCCCTCGAAGGCATAATGAATGTGGCCGCCGATCACGTCTGTCATCAATGGCGCGGAGCCGCTATACGGCACATGTAGCACGTTGATGCCGGCCTCGGCCTTGAATATCTCCAGAGCCAGATGCTGGGCCGATCCCGTGCCGGCCGAGCCGAACACGATCTCGCCCGGCTTCGCCTTGCACAGTTCCACCAGGTCTTTCAGCGTCTTGGCCGGTTGGTTGGCGCCGCCTATCAGTATGGTGGGCGTCTTGCCGATAAGACCGATAGGAGTGAAGTCCCGCTCCACGGAATAGCCTAGATCGGTACGCAAGCCGGGTCCTATTCCATGGCTGTTCACATGCGCAACCAGCAGCGCCGTTCCGTCGCTTTTCTGTTTCGCGGTATGGCGCGCAGCAATCACACCCGCCGCGCCGGGACGGTTTTCCACGACGACGGGCACACCCCACATATCGGAAAACTTCTGGCCGAGCAGGCGCGCCAGCACATCGGTGCCGCCTCCCGCCGGAAATCCCACCACCATGCTGACTGTGCTTTTCGGAGCGACGGTTTGCGCCTTGAGAGCGGGAGTGGCGGCCGCGACGGCCAATGCACTGCCTGAAATCAGAAAGTTGCGACGATTCATTGCTTGTCTCTTTTATATATAAGTATGTTGAAATGGCTCGCGGTGCTGGACGATGGCATGAACAGGCCTCTCCAACGATAGGAGCGACTCAACGAACCGTCGTCCAGGCGCCATACTTCGCCACGGCCTTTTCATCGAATCCGAAGCCCAGCCCGGGCTCTTGATGCAGGATGACCCGGCCGTCCTTCTGCGACAGTTGCCTGTCGATCAGACGGCGGAAGTTCAGTACTTGATCGTCCCAGAAGAACTCCACATACCGCGCATTCGGCGTGGCGGCCACCAGCGGCGCATGCAGGTCGTGGAACCAATGCGGGCAAACCACCACCCCGTAACTGGCCGCCGTGGCGGCAATGCGTTTCCATTCAGTGATTCCGCCGCAAACAGCGGCATCGGTTTGAAGGATGGACGCCGCCTGCTTGTCCAGCAGCTCTTTGTGGTACCAGCGGCCGTAGCCGATTTCGGCGGTGGCGATCGGCAGGTGGGTCAGCCGCGCCAGCTTGGCATGGCTGTCGACATCGTCGGGGCCGAAGGGCTCTTCGATGAAGTAGGGCTCATATTGCTCGAAGCGGCGTATGTACTGCATGGCCTGCGTCACATCCTGCCAGGCATTATTGCAATCCATCATTAGTTCCACGTCGGGCCCGACGGCATCGCGCGCCGCCTTCAGGCGCGCTTCTTCCTCTTTGGGTGAATGGCGCCCTGTTTTCATCTTTACCGCCTTGAAGCCCAACGCCACATAGCTGGCCATTTCCTCGCCCAGCTTCCCGGGCGTTTTCCCGTCCAGGTAGTAGCCGCCACTGGCATAGGCGGGAACGCTTTCCAGCTCGAATGCGCCAAGGTACTTGTGCAGCGGCAAGCCGCCGGCTTTAGAGTTCATGTCCCAGATGGCCGTATCCAAGGCGCTGATGGCTCGCATGACCGTACCCTGGCGGCCTTGCAGCAAGGCTTCCTGGTACATGGCATGCCAAAGGCCTTCGACGCCATATGAGTCTTTTCCTATCAGGACCTTGCCCAGCAAATGTTCCACGGCCGCCGTGAAAATCGGCCCCCCATCGCTGCCTATATAGCAAAAGCCAATGCCTTCGATCCCTTCCCGGGAACGGACCTTGACCAAGCCGTAGTAGCGTGTGCTGACGGTACGGTTGGAAAAAGAGGTGACGCGGTCCAGCGGTACCGCGACCGCAGAGACGTCAATGGATTCGATGATAGGCACGGTCAACACTCCAGGATGAAAGATTGACCTTATTATTTAGTTTTCGAAAAGATGCCACAAGCCAGTTGAACCTTCTTTAGAATATGGAAAAACCATCTTTCAAAGGGTGACGCTTTCATGGATCTACGCTTTCTACAAACCTTTGTGCATGTGGTCGAATTGGGCTCCATTGCGAAAGCGGCTCGCTTTCAGGACTTGACTCCGGCATCAGTGCAGCAAAGGCTGCGCGCCCTGGATGCCTCGGTGGGCAGTCAGTTGCTGACTCGCGCGGGGCGCACCGTGCAGCCGACGGTGGCCGGACGCCGGATACTCGAGCTGGCCAAGAAGATACTTGGCGATGCACGCGATCTGCGTTCGCTGGCGTCGGACACCGACCTGCCGGCGGGCCCGCTGCACCTGGGCGCCACACCCACGGCCTTGAACGGCGTTGTCCCGGGTACGCTTAAAAACTGGTTTGCCCGATACCCGTCCATCGAGGTGTTCATCGAGCCGGGTTCATCCAAATCGCTCTATTCGCGGGTACTGGAAGGCGCGCTGGATGCGGCCATCCTCGTACACCCGCAGTTCGACCTGCCTAAGAATTGCGTCTGGATGGAGATTCATAAAGAGCCGCTCATGCTGATCGCTCCGGCTTCGCTCAACGTGGCGGATCCGTTGGAGGCATTGCTGTCCCAGCCCTATATCTGCTATGACCGCAGCGTGGTCGGTGGAAAAATGGCCGACGACTATCTGCGCGGACGGTCCATCCGTCCGCGCATCAGACTGGAACTGGACGGTATCGACGCAATAGGGAAACTGGTCTCCGAAGGACTGGGTGTATCCATACTGCCCGATACGGGCACGCTCGATACCGGTCCGCAAGGCGTGGCCAAATGGGCCTTGCCCGGCCCGGTTCCCGTTCGCTCCATAGGCATGTGCTGGATCCGGAGCAGCATCCGTGCCCCCTTGGCGCAGGCCTTTGCACAAAGCATCCCTTAACGCAACAATGCTTCTTGGAAGCCTGTCATCATACAAGTGGACAGCTATAATGAACGATTGCATTTTTTTGGCGCGGCCATGGCTACACTGATTCGCCCATCTCTTTCTCTTCAGCGGCCCAAAAGCCTGGCAGCCCAGTTGGCCAAGGACTTAAGCGACCGCATCGCCCGGGGCGAATTGAAGCCGGGCGACAAACTGCCCAGCGAACATGAAATGGTCGCCTCCTACGGCGTCAGCAGGACCGTCGTGCGCGAAGCCGTTTCCAGCCTCAAAAGCGCCGGCCTGGCGTCGGCCCGGCAAGGTGTGGGCGTGTTCGTTCTGGATGCGTCCGCCGCCGTGCCCTTTCGTATCGACCCGGACGAGTTGGACACCGTCAAGGAAATCATCAGCTTGCTCGAGTTGCGCACCAGCCTGGAATCCGAAGCTGCAGCGCTGGCGGCGGAACGCCGCAGCGATGCGCAGCTTGGACGCCTGCGCCAGGCGTTGGAATTGATGGGGCGCGCCGTCGATACGCATGAGGACGGCGTGGACGCGGATTTCAGCTTCCATCAGGAAATCGCCCAGGCCACCAATAATCGCTACTTCATAGAGCTGTTCGCGTATCTGGGCATGATGGCCATTCCGCGATCGCGTATCGGCCTGTATAAAAGCGACATCGCCGCGCGCAGCGCCTATCTGAAAAAAGTGGACCTGGAACACCAGGCCATTTTCCAGGCAATTGCCGAAAAAAACGCGGAGGCCGCGCGCCTTGCCATGCATAGGCACCTGAGCAACAGCCGCGACCGGCTCAAGCGCGCTTCCGAAACAGCATCCGGCTCGCCAGCTGCATAAAGCCATAGGGAAAATACTCGTAAAAAAAGTTCGCAACCCCTCTTGTACGACAACTGACAAGTAGATATGATGAGCACACGCAACAAGAATCCGATAACCCCATAAGGATGCGGCGCCTTGGCGCCATCCAGGAGACGTCATGAAAACCTTCGTCAAAACTGCTGTCGCGGCCTGCTGCATCGCCGTTTTGGGCGCGCCCGCGCTGGCCCAGTCCGGCGCAGCAAACTATCCCGATAAACCCATCAAGCTGATTGTGCCCTTCCCCGCGGGCGGCACATCGGACGTATTGGGCCGCTTGGTGGGCGACAAGCTGGGTCAAGCGCTGGGGCAGACGGTTGTGGTGGAAAACCGCGCCGGCGCCAACGGCAACATAGGGGCCGACTATGTCGTGCGCTCCGCGGCTGACGGCTATACCCTGTTGCTGGTCGACCTGGGCAACCTGAGCATCAGCCCCAGCGTCTATCCCAATATGCCCTTCGATCCAATCAAGGACTTGGCTCCGGTCTCCATGCTGGCCTACTCGCCGCATCTGCTGGTGACCACCAATGCCCTGCCGGTCAAGACCCAGGAAGAACTCGTCGCTTATGCCAAGGAAAAGAAAGGCGCGCTCAACTTCGCAGCCGCTGCCGGCATAGGCAGCGCACCGCATATGGCCGGCGTCCTTTTCGCCCAGAAGACCGGTGTGGAATGGGGCTATATACCTTATAAGGGCGGCGCCCAGGCCCTCACCGACCTGATCGGCGGCCAGGTCGACGCCACCACCAACGGCATGGTTGCCACGTATCCTCATGTCAAGAGCGGCAAGATCAAGCTGCTGGCCGTGACCAGCAGCAAGCGCCTTCCCCAGCTGCCCGATGTGCCGACCGTCAGCGAAATGATCCCCGGTTTCGTCACCGGCAGCTGGCAAGGCGTGCTGGCTCCCGCGGGAACGCCCAAGCCCATCGTGGATAAGTTGAATACCGAAATGTCCAAGATCATGAAGATGCCCGATGTCCAGGCAAAGCTTGAGACACTTGGCGCTCAACCGATAGAGATGACGCCAGACGAGTTTGGCGGCTGGCTGAAGACGCAAGTGGCCGACTGGGCAAAGGTGGTGAAGGCCGCCGGCATCAAGCTGGAATAAAGCCGGCCATCCGGCGCCGGCATGGACCATATGAAGCGCGGGCCGATTCATGAGCCCGCGCTTCCGTTGCGGCGCACGGTTCGTCTTCAATCATGCTTTCCGGGGTTCCCGTAGCGTGCTTGTCCGTAAGAATCAATAAAGAATCCATACAAAGTCATTACCGAGCCATTACAGAACCGCCCTGAAGGGCGGCAAGTATTTCAAGGCGCTGCAAAAGCGCTCTAAGCTCTTGTCCGCATAAATTCGCATGGCTACTCTGGGGTCGTCGACCATCAACAGGAGTTCGCCATGAAACTGCAGCGCAACCTTGCACGCATCGCCACCATTGGCTTGATGTCGCTGGCTGCCGCCGGCTGCGCCACCCATCACGATCGAAAAACCAACAACACGCTGCTCGGAGCAGGATTGGGCGCCGCCACCGGAGCGGTGTTTTCGGGAGGCGATGCCCTCTATACCCTGGGAGGCGCTGCGGCCGGCGGCGTGCTTGGCAACATTCTGACCGAAGACCGAAGCGACCGCCGAGGCCGCAATTGGGACAGAAAACACCGGTCGTCCCGTCAAAAATCATACGACCGGGACGATCGGCGCTGGGACGATCGCCGACGCCGCTGACCTTGCGCCAAAAGCCTTGGCCGCATCTGGAAAGGCAGCGGACGCGGGCGCAGAGCCAAGCGCATCACAATAGAAAAGCGCCCGGTAAGAATACCGAGCGCCCATTTCGCCGTTGCGTATATCTTTACTGAAATTACGGCTTCGCTTCAGAGTTTTCGATGAAGTAAGAAGGAACTTGCGGCCCCCATAGATAAAGGGAGTTCTCTGGCGGGTGATCACGCCCCGCCCATTGATAACCGGCCTCTATATAGTCTATGTGGGCAGAGTACTCTGCGAATGAACCCCAGGGGTCGCGCACATAATGGAAATAGTTCGACCCGAGCACATGGCGTCCCGTGCCCCATCCTTCCGTATAGCCCGCTGTCGCCATTTGCTCCGCCCCCAAACCCACCTCATCAACGCCATCGACATCCCAGGAAGAATGATGCCAACCGCGCGCCGAACTCTTGGCGAACGCGACCAAATGGTGATCACAACCATGAGGTGCATGCAGAAATGCCACAATATCTTGCGACCTATCGGAAAGCCGCAATCCGAGTCCTTGGCAGTAAAAATCAATACTGTTTGAAACATCGGGCGAAAACAGCAGAACGTGAGAAAGTCGGCGGGGTCGTACTTGCGCCGTATCTCCGCGCCTTGGCGCCCCCCGCTCATTCGCGGCGATATTTACGGTTGGATTAGGGGATTTGACATCGGGTGATGTTTTAGGACCTGCCTGTACATGCAACAGATTGCCGTCAGGGTCGTAAAACCAATAATCCGCCGAACCGGGTAAATTCATGGACTCTGCGTCGCGTGCACCCGCCATATTCAATTGCTTGCGTAGCAAAGGCAAGTCGGCTTCGAAGCAATTGAAACTCAGGTACTTTAGCGCTTTGCATTGGCCTTGCTCGACCACGCCCCAGACATGGCGATCTGCTGCTTTAATGGCCAGCTTGCCGCCTTCATTCGACACATCGAGACCGAAGGCCGTATAAAAGTGCACTGCGGCCTTCAAGTCGGGCACCGTCAGGGCGAATCGATCAATTGAATGTACGCTGACACCAGCCAAGCCGGCGCTGTTGTTTATGGAATTCATAATCTGCTCCTCTCCTTGCTGCGATATCCAATGGGGATCCGCTCGCTTACCGCTCGTTTTCGATTGAATTTCGCAAGGTGCCTATTTGCGAGATCGACACCTCGCAGACGTCACCTTCGCGCATCAACAGTCGAGGATCGCGAGCCCAGCCTATGCCCGATGGCGTTCCGGTAACAATGACATCGCCCGCCTCAAGAGAAATGGCTTCACTGAGAATGGAAATAAGCGTGGCAACATCGAACAGCATATCGTCGGTTGAAGCGCTTTGCACCACTACGCCATTCAAGCGAGTCTCCAACATCAATCCACGCCCTCCTGGGGGTAGCTCGTCAGCCGTGACGAGGTCGGGACCAAAGGCGCCCGTATTGTCAAAATTCTTGCCTATCGTCCATTGCGGCGATTTGAATTGATACTCCCTTACCGAGCCGTCGTTGAATACCGAATAACCCGCTACCCATCGCAAAGCATCCTCTTTTGCAATATGCCGTCCGCCACCGGTAAGAACCACTGCCATTTCCCCCTCGAAGTCCAGTGAGTCCGACGCCAGTGGCCGGACAATGGGTTCTTGATGAGCAACCAGGCTGCTGTGGTAGCGCGGAAAAATCGTGGGATAGTCGGGCTGTTCGTAATCACTCTCCTTGGTATGGTCCGCATAGTTCAAGCCCACGCAGAAGATCTTGGGAGGTCGAACCAGGGGCGGAAGGAACTCCTTTACCTGCTCCTCATCCAGCGTAGCCGCATGAGGCTGATTTCGTCCGTACTCCACCAGGTCCACTCCTCTTGCAAGCAAGGAATCAAGCAGTTCATTGCCGAGTACATGAATCTTCTTCCCTTCCCTGATACCTAATACAGCCTGTCCTTCGTGAATAAAACTTACGTAGCGCATGCATGTCTCCTTTGAGTGATAGAAGCCGTCCCAGTCATTGAGTTTCAAATCATGCTTGACGGAAAATGATTAGATCACTAATATTATACTTAGATATCTAAACATATGTACAGCTGATGATCCATCTGTGGAGACCTGATCCGCAGAATCAGCGTCATGCGACATAGCAAGGGCAAGGAGAAAGCACGGTGTTGACCCACGAAGAAAATGAACTGCTGTGCCGAGTCGAAGGCGACGCGGCAATGGGGCAGATAATGAGGCGCCATTGGCTGCCAGCCTGTTTGGTGGAAGAGGTTCCCGAGGCCGATGGCAATCCCGTACGAGTACGCATTCTGGGCGAAAACCTGGTTGCGTTCCGGGATAGCGATGGCCGTGTCGGACTACTCGACGAGTTTTGCCCGCACCGGCGCGCCTCTCTGGTGTATGGCCGTAACGAGGAATGTGGACTACGGTGCCTCTACCATGGCTGGAAGATGGATGTGGACGGCAATGTGATCGATATGCCCTCCGAGCCGGACGGCAGTGCGCTGGCGGAAAAGGTTAAACATAAATCCTACCCTGTGCGCGAAGCCAACGGATTGGTATGGGTATACATGGGACCGCCCGACGCCATGCCCGAATTTGAACGCCCAGGCTTTGCCAATGGCTCAAAAGCCAAAGTCAGCATCGTCAAGGTTCATGTGGGATGCAATTGGGCCCAAGTGTTGGAGGGGGCTATAGATTCCGCTCACAGCTCTAGCTTGCACTCCACCGATATCCGGCCGGCCCGCGTAGCAAATGCGGGAATGACCGATGCATATATGACTCGTCCTTCAACGGACAAATCGCCACGCATTCAGGTCCAGCACACCGATTACGGGATGAGCTATGTCGCCATTCGGCGCCCAATTACAAACGCCGATACGCACAACTATTTACGGGTGACCAATTTCATCGCGCCCATCACCGTACAGATTCCGCCAAATAGCCAGTACAGCCTCATCCAGTATACGGTCCCGATCGATGACATCAATACCTTCCTGTATTTCATCGCCTGGAGCGACGATACAACACCAGGCGTTGGCATCGAACAGGAAAGCTGGCGCAAGTTCTGCGGAGCTCAGGTAGGTATAGACCTTGATGAAAAATTTCACCGTGTACGCTCACGCGATAACGATTATCTTCAGGATCGCAAGGCAATGAAGCTAGGCGATTTCACCGGTCTTCGCGGCATACCCAATCAGGATATTGCAATGTGGGAAACCATGGGGAAGATAGCTAATCGATCCGACGACAGGCTAGGCGCGAGCGATATCGCCATCGTCGAATTCCGCCGAATCATGGTCGAAGCGGCACAAGGCATCCTGGAAGGCAAACCCGCAATCGGAACGATTGGCCGCAGTACCCCGTTCGCAGATATCCGTTCCTACGAAGGAATTACCGAAAAGGAAACGGATTGGCGCACGCTGATCACGGGCTTGCCCCTCAATCGCAGCAAGGAAATCGAAAGCGCCACTAAGGCAGATCCGGACTCGATGCGGGCATGATCCATCCGCATCGACCTTACTTTACAGAAACTTGCTTGTGCGTTGAGCGATGCAGGAGAAAGCCGTGAAAAAATTGTCCATTACCCTGGCCTGCGGTGATTATGATCGCGTTCAAGCGATACGTGATGGCCGCGTCCCTATTGAAGGCTGCGACCTGAACTTCATGACCATGGAGCCTGAAGAACTTTTCTTCCGCGCATACCGGAACGAAGAGTTCGATGTCTGCGAACTGTCGCTCAGCTCATATATCCTGAACCTTAGCCGTGGTGTAGAAACGCCGTACGTCGCGATACCGGTTTTCATTTCTCGCACCTTCCGCCATTCGGCAATTTATATACGCACAGATCGCGGCATCGACTCCCCGGAAGACCTCAAGGGGAAACGCGTAGGAGTTCCCGAATACCAAATTACCGCAGCCTTGTGGGCACGCGCACTCCTGTCCCAGGATTACGGCGTGGAGCCTTGGGATTTCGAATGGTTCCAAGGCGGACTCGAACAAGCGGGCCGCGTGGAAAAGCTCGAGCTCAATCTGCCGCCGGCCATACAAGTCTCCTCCATTTCGCCAAACGCAACCCTGGACTCTTGGCTGCGAGAGGGAAAGCTTGACGCACTGATCGCAATGCGCCCTCCCCGCTGCTTCAATGAAGGCGTACCGATGGTTAAAAGGCTATTTCCGGATTACCAAGCCGCCGAGGCCGAGTATTTCGCGCGTACAGGGATATTTCCCATAATGCATGTCATCGGTATCCGGCGCGATCTGGTGCATGCCCATCCCTGGCTGGCGAACTCCGTGTACACAGCATTCATCAAGGCCAAGGAAATAGCGCTAACAGCGCTGGAGAACATTGCTGCATTGCCTATTACCTTCCCCTGGCTGGGCCCCTGGATGGAGCAAACCCGATCCCAGATGGGAGCCGACTATTGGCCATACGGAGTGACCGAGAACCAGAGGGCATTGAGCGCCGTCGTGCAGTATGCGCACAAGCATGGCACAGCAGAGCGGCTTCTCAAGATAGAAGAACTCTTCGCTCCTGGAACACTTGAGCGCCATAAGGTCTAACGAGGCAAACACCCCGTCGATAGCCTGGAACCCGTCCTCCCGGGTTTCAAACAGAGAAATCACCATGTCCGAAGCAAAACAAATCGCAAATATGCCGCTGCTCGTTACCGCCGCCAATAAGATTGCGAACGATACCATGAGCTTTCAGTTGCAGCGGCCGGACGGCGGCGAGCTCCCCATCTTCCTTGCGGGCTCTCATATATTCGTGGAGACACCGAATGAGTTGTTGCGTCAATACTCGCTGTGCAACGCGCCAACTGAGCGTAATCGCTATGTCATAGCCGTAAAGCGGGATGCCGCTGGACGGGGAGGCTCGAAGAGTATGGTCGACAAGCTGAAGGTAGGCGACACATTACTCGCATCCGAGCCGCGAAACGCCTTTCCGCTCATTCAGGACGCCGCCCGATACCTGTTCATCGCCGGCGGTATCGGCATTACACCAATACGCTCAATGCTGCTGGCCTTGTCTGCCGCAGGAAGCAAATCATTCAAGCTCTATTACTGCACACGCTCTTCGCAAGAAACCGCATTCCTGGAAGATTGGGAAAAACCGGAGTTCAAAGGAAAGGTCGTCATTCACCACGACGAAGGTAAGCCCGATCGCCGGCTGGACTTGTGGCCCATGCTGGAAAAGCCGGATCGCACCCATTTATATTGCTGCGGGCCGAGCCCGCTCATGCAAGCCGTACGCGATATGGCAGGGCACTGGCCTTCGTCAAGCGTGCACTTTGAGGATTTTTGCGCGCTCAAACCCAAACCTCGGCTTGATGACCGTGCATTCACCGTGCGCCTGGCCAGGTCTGGAACGAAACTTACCGTGCCGGCCCAGGAAACCCTGCTACAGACCTTACGCAATGCCGGAATCCGCATTGCCAGCTCTTGCGAGAGTGGCAGCTGTGGATCTTGTCAGGTGGGCTTGCTTGAAGGCGAAGCCGACCACCGCGATTTCGTATTGTCTGAAAACGAGCAACACGATCGAATCATAAGCTGCGTGTCCCGGGCATGCTCGCCAGAGCTGGTTCTGGATATTTGAAATTACCCCCCCGGATTTCTTTCCACGCCAGACATCCGAATCCAATGGAGGAAGCCGCTTATAAAGTGTTAGTAACGCAGCAGTGGAAGCATAAGAAATAACAAGCAGTAAATAACCGCCTTCTTTCGATAGAGCGGGCAATACCATCATCCCAAAGGAGAGAAAATGTTAACCCTTTCAAAGAATGTCGCAATAAGCCTGCTAAGCTTGGCCACGTTCGCAGGCAGTGCATATGCAGCGCCCGACTATCCCAATCGGCCCGTTAAGGTTCTTGTGGGCTACGCACCGGGCGGAACCCCTGACATCATTGCCCGCACACTCGGCGAAAAGCTGGGCGGCCTGCTGGGCCAATCATTCGTTATAGACAACCGCCCCGGTGCTGGTGGGACGCTTGCGACCAGACAGCTCGCGAACTCCTCCCCCGATGGATACACATTACTGGTAGCGGATATAGGACAGCTGGCTATCGCGCCTTATCTGTTCAAGTCGGTCGGCTACGATTCCGTGAAGGACTTTGCTCCCATTAGCCTGGCTGGGATAACGCCCATGTTCATCGCCGCGAATGCAAAGACAACTTCGCTCAAGACAATCCAGGACCTAATCTCCCAGGCCAAGAAAGAACCAGGCTCCATTAACTATGGATCGTCCGGCGTGGGAAGCATCCATCAGATCGCCATGGAGGTCTTCAAATCCGAGGCAAACATTAATTTGACGCATATTCCGTACAAAGGATCCGGTCAATCCGTTCCAGCCCTTCTTGCCGGCCAAGTGCCTGTTCTGATGACTGCGCTGCCGACCGTCGGCCCTTACGCGACGACAGGACAAGTCAATCTATTGGCCGTTACATCAGCAAAGCGATTTCCAGGAACACCGAATGTGCCGGCCCTGTCCGAGCTATTTGCCGGATATGACTTCCCCTCCGAAGTGGGCGTACTGGCTCCGGCAGGCACCCCGCCGGAAATTCTGGACAAATTATCCAAGGCCATCGCAAAGGCCCTTGATACAAAGGAAATGCGCGATCGTTTTGAAATCCTAGGGTCGATTCCGGTCTGGAGCACACCTGAAGAATATGCGAAAAATATCCGTGAAAACCTCGAGAAATACGAGGCGGCGGTCAAGCTGTCTGGCGTCGACCCGAACTAACCAGCATGGCCGGCCCAATGCTGCAAGAGCATGGGCCGGAAGATCCAAAAATCCATATCAACATCTGACGGAGCAACGGTTTGAACAGTCCTGTGGATCACGCACAAAGAACCTCTGTGGCAATTGTCGGCGGCGGACCCGTGGGTCTGCTGCTGGCAATGTTTCTTGACCGGCATGGGGTCGACAGCACAGTCTTCAATACGGAATCGTCGGCACGCATGCACCCCAAAGGAAGCACTCATAACTCGCGCACCATGGAGCATTACCGCCGCCTGGGTTTCGCCAAACGCATACGGGATCTTGGGCTACCCCTGGATCATCCTACCGATGTCGCATACTTTACCCGCTTCAACGAATGGGAGCTGGCAAGGCTGCCCATGCCTTCCGAAACAGAAAAACGTCTAAGCGTAGCTGCATCGAATCCACTGGATCAAGTTCCCGAACCGATACATCGAGCCAACCAGATGTACGTAGAACAAGTCCTCTTGGAGGAGGCAGCCAAAAGGCCTCGCATAACCCTGAGGTTCGGCATGAAAGTCATAGGGATGCAAGAAGAATGCGATGGAGTCCGCGTTAATGCAATCGACGTCTCCACAGAAGCTCAATCTACCTGGAAAGCATCCTACCTTGTCGGCTGCGATGGAGGACGTAGCTTTACGCGAGGCGTACTGGGAGTCTCCTATGAAGGCTTTGACAATCTGCGCCAGGCTTTCTTTGGAGGGCGTATGGTATCCACCTATTTGCGCGCGCCCACGCTCTACCGCGACCATCTGCACGGGAAGCGGGCCTGGCAATATTGGATTGTCAATCCAACACTGCGCACAGCCTTGGTTCCATTGAATGGCGACGATGAGTTCTTATTGTGGACCCGCGACGAAACGCCTGATTCGGCCATCGATGAAACCGCCATTGTCGCGATATTGCGGCAATGCACCGGGGCCGATCTTCCCGTTCAAGTGCTTGCACATGCGAAATGGACTGCGGGCGTCGCACTTGTCGCAGAAAAATTTGCGCAAGGCCGTATATTATTGGCGGGCGATGCCGTGCATCTGTTCACGCCGACAGGCGGCTTCGGAATGAACACGGGCGCCGATGATGCAGCCAATCTTGCCTGGAAGCTTGCGGCAGCCGTTCAAGGGTGGGGAGGCAAGAACCTGCTTGCCTCCTACGAGCTGGAGCGCAAGCCGATCGCACAGCGCAACACGGCAGCAGCACGCGAACTGGCAAGAAATGTCGGTTTGGTGCCGGTACCGCCGGAACTGGATCACGATAGCCCCGAAGGAGCGCATGCGCGAGCTGAAACAGGAGCCTTCCTGTCCACATTTGGCGAAGAATATGCCTCGCTGGGTGTGCAGTTAGGCGCGCGCTATGACAGCTCGCCCATCATTGTCCAAGACGGGCTCGCACCCGATGACGACTTGGCCAATTATGTACCGACCAGCGTCCCAGGCGGCCGCGCCCCGCACTTTTGGCTGGATACGGGCCGAGAAAAAGGGAGTTCGCTATACGACCACTTGGGAATAGGCTTTACGCTGCTTTGCCTGAACAATGTGGGAGCCGATGTGGATACTTTGCAGCGGGCGGCAGAAGCACGCGGCATACCACTAAAAATATTGCATATCGACAATAGCCAAGCTCTGGAAATGTACGGTGTGGGCAAAGCGCTCATACGTCCCGATCAGCATATCTGCTGGCGCGGCGACACGGTACCCGAAGACGTCAAGGCCTTGCTGGATACAGTAACTGGAGCACACTAGTGAGCGCCGATTTCCCGTCGCATGCGGCCGCCTCCACGAAAACAGAAGAGTCCCGGCAAAAATTGAAGCTTGGCATCGCGGGAATGGGCCGCGGCTTTCTTGTAATGCAGCCCACCTTGGCCTTGCACCCTGATATTAATGTAGTGGCAGGTATGGATCCGCGTGCCGAAGCTCGCCAACGCTTTACACAGGATTTCGGTGCGCACTCATATGAGTCGTTTGAAGCGCTTTGCGCCGACGCCGATGTCGATGCTGTCTATATTGCCTCCCCACACCAATTCCATCGCGAGCAGGTTCAGATTGCGGCTCGGTATGGCAGACACATGCTAGTCGAGAAACCGATGGCATTGACCCTGGATGATTGCCGCGCCATGACCGACGCTGCAAACACAGCTGGCGTATGCTTAATCGTCGGGCATAGCCATGGTTTCGATACGCCTGTTAGCCGAACCCGGCAACTGATCCAAAGCGGTGCCTTCGGACGATTGCGGATGATCTCGGCATTGAATTACACCGACTTCCTTTATCGTCCTCGTCGTCGCGAAGAACTGCAAACGCAGCTAGGCGGCGGAGTGATATTCAGCCAAGGTTCGCATCAAATAGACGTAGTACGAACTATCGCCGGAGGACGGGCAGCAAGCGTCCGGGCCTATTCTGGAGTCTGGGATCCGCAGCGAGCGACCGAATCAGCCTATTCGGCGCTGCTCACATTTGAAGATGGCGCCGCTGCATCGATGGTCTACAGCGGCAACGCCCATTTTGATAGCGATGAGTTTTGCGGCTGGATCGGCGAGACGGGAAAATGTAAAGACCAGCGCAGCTACGGTGCCGCGAGACGGCTATTGAATAGCATGGCTCCCGGCGAAGAGGATGCGTTGAAGCGGGATCGGGGCTACGGTGGACCGAAGTACATAGAACCCAACTTCGCATCCTCCAGCAATACTCCAAGAGTGCACCATGAGCATTTCGGCCTTCTGATTGCCTCTTGCGAACGCGCCGACCTGCGTCCGGGGCCTCGCGGAATCACAATATATGGTGACGAAGGCGTACACTTCGATCCACTTGAAGACCCGGCTGTGCCAAGACGCGAGGTCATCGACGAACTCTACGCTGCCGTTATCGACGAAAAAAAACCCTTCCACTCTGGCGAATGGGGTACAGCCAACTTGGAAATTTGCTTGGCAATACTGCAATCCAGCCGTGAAAATCGAGAAATCCCACTTTTGTACCAGATCAATGCAACCCAAGCATAAGTGGTGGTATAACCGTTCGATCATCTCTAATCGAACAGCGCTTCCATGCCCAAATCAAAGTTTGAAGCTCAATATGGATCATCTCATGCGGTACTGCGCCACTGGCGTGAGGCCGTGCCTAACGACCGGCTTGCCCATCTGATCAAAGATGCCATGCGAGGGGTATCGCGAGCCCTTCAGATGCGCCTTATGGAGCACTCCGTATCGTTCGGCCATTGGACCTTCCTACGCATACTTTGGGAAAACGACGGCCTGACGCAGCGCCAGTTAAGCGAAGAGGCCGGCTTGATGGATCCCACAACTCATTCGGCGCTTCGCGCAATGGAGAAGCTAGGCTATATTTCACGACGCAAGCTTCCGACCAATAATAAAAACATCCATATCTATTTAACGCCCAAAGGGCGTGCTCTGAAAAAAGTCCTGGTTCCGATTGCAGAAGAAGTAAACAACATTGCGGTTAAAGGCGTGTCCGAGTCCGCCATCCAGACAACCCGTAAAACGCTGCTCGCTCTAATCGAAAATCTTGCTCAGGACGAGCAGGAATCACTCCAGAATAAACGCCATCAGCCCTCTACGCGCGATCTGTCCGATCTGATTAATACAGCGGGCACAGCAGACGACTCACATTAAGATTTGAACCACGTCACAATCCAGCATTAGCGCAATAGCCGATTCCCTTGATATCCGTCATGTTTTTCTAAGGCCTACCCGAGTAGCATGCTCGGGTATACCCGTAGAACTCGATACAGCATTGAGGCCCAGACATGGCCAAGAAATTTCCATTGAATCCCAAGCATCCAGAGCGCGTCTGCTGGGGCTGCGATAAATACTGTCCCGCCGACTCCATGCTGTGCGGTAACGGTTCCAGCCGCAGCCAGCACCCATCGGAATCGATGGGCGAAGACTGGTACGAGTTCGGAGATTGGAGCCTGGACTTCGAACAGCCGGCCGGCCGGCCAACGGTACGTCCCGCGTGAAACATCCTGCTCGCCGGGCTGCCAGGACAGAGTTCAGGCAGCGGCGAACGCCGGCTCGGGCCGGCTTTGCGCGGTACGCAGGGCTCGTAGTTCCCTTCCCAAGTATTCGGCGATGGCCTGCATGCCATACAGTCCAGCAGCGGCTTCGGCATCGCTGTTGTAATTGGTGTTGGTATTGACGTCGTAGGTGTAGAGCTCGCCGTTCTCGTCGGCAATGAACTCAATGCCAGAGATGCCTATGCCGTTGTCCGCGATGAAATGCCGATAGCGCTCGATGATGGGATGGTCGAAACCCGGGACGATCTGGAAGCGCGGCGCGGCCACGGCCGACGCCGTCTCGCCCACCGGACAGAACGCATCGCCTACCTGGCAAACATCGGCGGGACATAACTCAAAACCCAGCGAGGTATCCACGCGCACCGCATACAGGAACTTGCCGCCCACGAATTCGATACGCGTGATGCAGGGCTCGGGCGACCGGATGTATTCCTGAATAAGGGTGATGCCGTCGATGGAAGGCTCGAAGGCATCGCCATTGACATAGTCTTCCAGCACCTCGATGCTATGGAACAAGCGCACGCCCAGGCCTTTGCCCGCCCGATTATGCTTGGTGATGAACGGACCCGGCATCTTGCCGGCCGCGTCGATAATATGCCGCTTGCCCGCGGCCGCGATCGTGCGGGGCGTACGGATGCCGTAATTGGACAGTGCGGCGTATTGGGCGACCTTGCTGACTTCCAGTTGCAAAGCCCGGCCGTTGTTGATAACACGGCGCCCATGCGATTCCAGCCATGCCAGCACCGCCGCCGTATATTCCGGCGCATAGCGATGATCGCGGGTATGCGACGATGCGCTCATCCGGTTGTAGAACACGCCTTGCGGCGGCGCCTGGGCAAGGTCCAACCCGCCTTCGTCCAGAAACCACTCTTCGTAGGGCAGATCTTGCTGCGAGAATGCCAGCCTAAGCGGTTCGATCCATGCCGAATTCTCGTGGATTACATATATTTTTGACATGCATGCCCTCGGATACGGATATTCCAATGGATCGGCCAGCGCCATGGCGGCCAAGCCAAAAAAACAGCGTAACCAGAACAGGCTCAAATACGAACGACTAAATAATTATCTTTCTATTACCCGTCGTTATATGGGCGCGCCAGCCAGCCCTGGGCCAGCCTGACCCAGTAGCTGGCGCCCAGGGGAATCAGTTCGTCATTGAAGTCGTAGGCGGCGTTATGCAGCATGCAGGGGCCTTCGCCATGTCCGGGAATGCGATGATCGCCATGCCCGTTGCCTATCCAGATATAGCAGCCCGGCCGCTCCTGGAGCATCAGGGCGAAATCTTCGCCCGCCATCGACGGCTGCACATTGGCATCGACATTGCCGGCCCCCACCAGATCTTCAAGGATCTGGACGCTGAAGGCGGTTTCGTGCGGATGGTTGTAGGTGGGGGGATACTTCCGATCGAAAACGAATTCGGCCGTGCAGCCGAATCCCTCGCTTATGCGCTGCGCCAGCTCGCCTATGCGCTTGTCGATCAGGTCCACCGTCTGGGCTGCAAAGGCGCGGACCGTGCCGCGCAGCTGGGCGCTGTCCGGAATGGCGTTGTCGGCCGAGCCGGCATGAATCTGGGTAATGCTGAGCACAGCCGGGTCATAGGGATTGCGGTTGCGGGTAACAATGGTTTGCAGGGCCAGGGCCAAATGGGTCGCCGCCATGATGGGGTCGCAGCCCAAATGAGGCATGGCCGCATGCGCTCCCTTGCCGGTGATGGTTATCGTGAAGTAGTTGCTGGACGCCATGATGGGACCGGCGCAAACCCCGAACTTGCCCGCTTCCAGACCCGGCCAGTTATGCATGCCGAAAACGGCTTCGGCGGGAAACCGGGTGAACAGGCCGTCCTCGATCATTTTCTTGGCGCCAAGCTGACCCTCTTCGGCAGGCTGGAATATCACATATACCGTGCCGTCGAAATCGCGATGCTGCGCAAGATAGCGCGATGCCGCCAGCAGCATGGCCGTGTGCCCGTCGTGGCCGCAAGCGTGCATTTTTCCGGGATGCTTGCTGGCATGCTCGAAAGTGTTCAGCTCCTGGATGGGCAAGGCATCCATGTCGGCGCGCAGGCCGATAGACCTGCCGTTGGAGGTTTTGCCGTGGATAACACCCACCACTCCCGTAATGCCCAGGCCGCGATGCACCTGCACGCCCCATGATTCCAATTGCCTGGCCACAAGATCGGCGCTGCGGTTTTCCTGGTAGGCAAGCTCGGGGTGCGCATGGATGTCGCGGCGAATGGCAACGATCTCGTCCTGCCACTGAAGTATGGGTTCCACTAGTTTCATGATGGCCAGTTCCGGTTATGCGCAATGATGCCGCGCGTCAGACAGCTGCAGTCTTGAACAATAGTGCTAATAATAATACCGGCCAAGCGCTGCGCGCACCCTTGCCTGTATGGAGATGCGCCCCGCTATTCCCCATCGTGCAAGGTATGCAGGAAGGCGGCGATGTCGCGCGCGTCCTGTTCGCTTACTCCCAGATCGGGCATGGCCGATAAGGGGTCGACCTTTTTAGGGTCGCGTAGCCAGCGCAGCATGTTGGCCGGCGTGTTGGGAAGCACGCCGGCAATGTACCGCCTGTCGGCGATCCCGGCCAGCGGCGGGCCCACATGGCGATTGGCGCCCACGATGCCGGGAATCGCATGGCATGTGGCGCACAAATACTGCTGCAGCGCCTTTCGACCGGCGGCGGCATCGCCTGGACGCAGTTCTTGCGATGCCGCCGGCGCCTCCGCCTCTTGATCGGGCATGGGCGCGTGCCGCCTGTCCCAGCTTTGGTAGTCCGCCGGCGATAAAGCCGGCAAGACCTTCATGAAGGCCACGATGTCCCATATTTCTTCGTCGCTCAACCGATACCGCCATGCGGGCATGCCGCTCATCTTGACGCCATTCCGGATTATCCAGTATGCCTCGGCAGCTGGCCATTGCCGGGCGGCTTCGACCAGCGACGCGGGTGCGGGGGTCAGGCCCAGCGCAAACGGCTGAGGCGCGACCCCGGGGGCGCCGTGGCACTGCACACAGTGCGCCCGGAAATGCCTGAACCCCTTGACCGTGCGATCCGGATCTTCCAGAGCAGGCACCTCCACGCCGGAAGTACGCAGCTTGACCGAACGCCGCAATGATGTTTCCAGCAGGTGATAAACAGGCGCCGTGTGCTGGCTCGTCGCGCTGACATCATACAAACCGATGTACACAAAGGCGGCCCCGAGCAGAGCGGCAGTGGCCGCCGATAACGCCAGAGTGATGCCCGCAACGCGTTTCCATGTCGTCATCTTCAGGCGTCCGTGGCGTCAATGCAGGGTAAGCAGATAGGCGGCGATGTCCTTCGAATCCGCTACGCTCATCCCCATATCGGGCATGGCGGTACGCGGATCGACCGCCGGTGGATCAAGCAGCCATCGCACCAGGTTTGCGGGCGTATTGGGCAGCACGCCGCCCACATAGCCGCGCAAAGCCACATCTTTCAGCGGCGGCCCCACCCTGGATACGGGCCCCTTGATTCCTTCTATGGTGTGACAGGCAACGCAGCCATAGTCGGCGATAAGCTGCCGGCCGCGCTGTATGTCCGCGCCGGCCAGCTGGCTGGATTGCCCTCGCGGCGAAAGTGGCGGACGCTTTTCGCCACAGCCTGTCAGCGGCAAGAGGGCAATCATGCCGAGCAGCATCGCTGCTCGGCGGAAGATCGTGCTGGGCATCTGCGCATTTCACTATTCCTGGATCCAAGCCACCACAGCAAATACTTTGCCAGAGGCCGATTACCGGGTCGGCCCACTGCGACGGGAGATCGGAGGCGGGCAAAGTCCGCGCTATGTGTAAATTTTGCAAAACAAGCTCAAAACATACCGGGAGCCGCCATTGGGCGGGTCCTACCGCTGCCATTTCCCTGGGTGGGCATGGCCGGGCCGGCCCGGTACGTCATGTGCTGTATCGGAAGCCAGCGCCGCGCCGGCACGCCATAAACCGTGCTTCTTCGATAACGCCAATAACTAGCCTCCGCATGCTCCATCCGCATCCGACCGTACTGCTCGCCCTATTGCCGATTCAGGTATCGGCCGGCGTGCAATCGGTTCTTCACCCCAATGGAGAAGGGGCAAGCCGCATTGCCCAAATCAGCTGGATAATGTTCATCGGCGCGGGAGCCATCTTTCTGCTTGTCATGATTCTGCTGGCCCTGGCACTGTACGGCAGGCCGCAAGCGAGAAAACGCCTGGGCAGGCGCTCGCTGATCGTGGCGGCGGGCCTGGCTTTTCCCGTGGCCGTCCTGAGCGCCTTGCTTGCCTACAATCTTAAGGCGGCCTCATCGCTGGCCCGAACCGATGGGCCGCCCGCGGTCCGCATTGCCGTCATCGGCGAGATGTGGTGGTGGAGGGTCCAATATCTGGACGACGAGGGCCGGTTGCTCTTCGAGACGGCCAACGACATCCGCATCCCATACGGGCTGCCCGTGGAGTTTGTGCTTCGGTCGGATAACGTAATCCACAGCTTCTGGGTGCCCAATCTGGCGGGCAAGCTGGACATGATCCCTGGCCATGTCAACCGCCTGCGCGTCCAGGCAAAGGAAGCAGGCCTATTCCGAGGCCAGTGCGCGGAATACTGCGGAGCCCAGCACGCAAAGATGATGTTCGATGTCCAGGCGCTTTCCCCGGCCGGCTTCCAGCGGTGGGTGGCGGCGCAGCGTCAGCCGGCGCGCGAGCCGGCCAATGCCGGCCTGCGTCTGGGCCAGCGGCTTTTCATGCAAGCTTGCGCGCAGTGCCACACCATTCGTGGAACCCGGGCGGCCGGCACGCTGGGTCCCGATCTTACGCATATCGGTAGCCGCCGCTCGGTGGCGGCAGGGGTACTGCCCAATAACGTCGGCACACTGGCCGGCTGGATCGCCGACAGCCAGCATATCAAGCCGGGCAACCAGATGCCGTCCTTCAATCATCTATCGGGCGAAGAACTGCGCGCCTTGGCGCAATACGTGGGAAGCCTCGAATGATGCCGGAGGAATCTATGACAGGACCGACTCATATGCCGCCCAATCCGCTCCCCCGGCCAGAAGGTGAATTGGAACAGTTGCGGCATGTTTGGCAGCGCCCCAAGGGCTGGCGGGCCGTCACTGTCGTCAACAATAACCGCGTCGGCATACTCTACATCGGCACGGCCATGCTCTTCTTCCTGCTCGCCGGCGTGCTGGCGTTGCTGATGCGAACTCAATTGGCCGTGCCCGACAATGATTTGATCGGGCACGATCTGTACAACCAGCTGTTCACCATGCACGGCACGGTGATGATGTTCCTGTTCGCGGTGCCGGCGGTCGAAGCGATGGCGGTCCTGCTGTTGCCGAATATGCTGGGTGCGCGCGACCTGCCCTTCCCTCGTCTATCCGCCTATGCCTATTGGGCTTATGCCGTAGGCGGCATCATATTCTTTTGCAGCATCTTCGCCGGGCTGGCGCCGGACGGAGGCTGGTTCATGTATCCGCCGCTCAGCAGCTCCACCTATTCGCCGGCGCTCAACGCGGACCTTTGGCTGCTTGGCATCGGCTTCATCGAGATTTCCGCAATCGCCGGTGCCATCGAGCTGGCTATTGGCATACTGCGCACTCGCGCACCCAGCATGACGCTGGACAAGATGCCGATCTTTGCCTGGGTGATGCTGGTGTTCTCCGGCATGGTGATCATTGCCTTCCCCGCTGTCATCGTCGGCACCGCGCTGCTGGAGTTGGAGCGGGCCTTCGGCATGCCTTTCTTTATTGCCCGGAAAGGAGGCGATCCTTTGTTGTGGCAGCATCTTTTCTGGTTCTTCGGCCACCCCGAGGTCTATATCATTTTCCTGCCCGGAGCCGGCATGGTTTCGATGATCATTCCAGCCATGACCGGCACACCGTTGATAGGCTACCGGCTGGTCGTGCTGGCGGTCGTCGCCACGGGCTTCCTTAGCTTCGGCTTGTGGGTGCATCACATGTTCGCCACCGGCATCCCGCAGCTTTCGCTGAGCTTTGCATCAGCCGCCAGCATGGCCGTGTCCGTCCCGACCGGCATACAGGTATTTGCCTGGATCGCCACCATCGCCGCGGCGGCGCGATTGCGCCCCATCAAGCTGCCCATGCTGTTCATCCTGGGCTTCTTCTTCATTTTCGTGCTGGGCGGGCTTACCGGCGTCATGGTGGCGGTGATTCCCTTCGACCTGCAGGCGCACGACAGCTACTTCATCGTCGCCCATCTTCATTATGTGCTGTTCGGCGGCATGGTATTCCCGCTATTCGCCGCCTTCTACTATTGGGCGCCATTCGTCAGCGCGCGACCCCTGTCCGACAAGCTGGGCCGCTGGGCATTCTGGCTGATGTTCATCGGATTCAACGTCAGTTTCTTTCCCATGCACTTCACCGGCCTGGCCGGCATGCCGCGACGGGTCTATACCTATGCCGACAGCTATGGCTGGGGGACTCTTAACATGGTGTCCACCGTCGGCGCCTATATGATTGCCGCCGGAGTCCTGGCCTTCCTGATAGACCTGGCACGCAATTTCCGGCTGGCGACCGAAACCAATGCCGGCAATATCTGGGGCGCCGGCACCTTGGAGTGGCTGCCTAGCGGTCCTTACGGTACACGAAGCATTCCATTCGTGACGAGCCGCGAACCGCTGTGGGACCAGGCCGGGCTAGCCGCAGACGTGGACGCGGGGCGTTACTACCTGCCGGGCGCGCCGACCGGCCGGCGCTCGACGCTGGTAACCAGTCCCATCGAGGCCAGCCCCCAATACGTGCTGGAACTGCCCGGCCCGGGATGGTCGCCTTTGCTTGCGGCGCTGGGCACCGCCGGCTTCTTCCTGCTGCTGACGTTCAAACTGGAAGCGCTTGCGGCGGCTTGCGGGGTCCTGGCCGTGGCGATGATATGGCGCTGGCTGTGGGATGCCGACACCGGCCCCATCCACCCGCCGGTCGATATCGGCGGCGGCCTGCGCCTGCCGGTTTCATGCAGCGGCAGCGCATCCCATTCCTGGTGGGCAATGATCATTCTGCTCATGGTCTGCACCAGCATTTTCGGTTCGCTGCTGTTCGCCTACCTGTTCCTGTGGCTCACGTCTCCGGAAGTGTGGCCGTCTCGGGAGACCATTCCTCCCATAGCAGTGCCTTTGGTATCGTCCAGCCTGCTTATTGCCAGCAGCGCATTGCTGCCATGGTGCAGCCGCGCCTTGGCGCGGGGAAAGCAAAAACCATTGCAATGGGCTATGCCGCTCGCCTTGCTGATGGTCGCGGCGGCGATAATCCTGGAGGGCGGCAGCCAATGGCAGACTGGCCTGCGGCCGCAAGATAGCGGCTATGCCGCCGCCGTCTATACCATGATCGGCCTTCAAGGCGTGTTCGTGGCCGCGCTATGCTTGATGGGTGTTTTTACAGTGGCCCGATCCATGGCTGGAAGACTGGCGGCCGACCGACGCGCGTGCTTCGACAGCACGATGATCTTCTGGCATTACACGGTGGCTCAAGGCCTGCTTGGCCTTGGCGCGCTCCACGGTTTTCCGCGCATTCTGGGGTAAACGCCATGACAGGAACCTTCTCGCGCACATTCTTGTTCATGCTTGCCGGCCCGCTTATCTGGGCTGTGCATTTCCTGTTCATCTACGCCGTCAACGGCGTGAACTGTGCACGGCCGGCGCTGCGGGGCACAGGGATGGATGCGCAGGCGCCGCTGTGGATCATCGTCGCGGCCAGCCTGCTGGGGCTGCTTGCAATGGCCGCCATATTTCTACGCCAGTATTCGCGCAGGCCGCGAAGCGCCGACAATGGGTTCATCCTGTGGCTGGCCGGCGCGCTAAGCCTGCTATCGGCCGTCGCAATCATCTGGGAGACGATGCCCGTGCTGCTGGTGCCGGCTTGCGCTTAGGAAAAGATCAATCGACCGATGCGCCGGATTGCTTGACGGCCCTGCCCCATTTGGCGATTTCGGTGTCGATGAACTGCTTGCCCTCTTCGGGCGTATAGATCAACGGTTGGGCTCCACGATCCGTCAGCGTCTTTGCCGCCGCGGGCGATTTGAGAATCCCGTTGATTTTCTCGTTCAGGTATTTCACGACCTCGGCAGGGGTTTCACTGGGAGCGAAAACGGCCGCCCAGCCTACGGCCTCGAAACCTGGATAACCCGACTCGGCCACGGTAGGCACCTGCGGCAGTTGCGGCACACGCTCACGCGTGGTCACGGCCAGCGGATTGGCCGCCTTGGACTGCACATGGGGAAGAGCGGCGGTAACCGAGTCGACCATCAGCGGTACATGATTGCCCAGGAAATCAGCCTGCGCCGGACCACTGCCCTTGTAGGGAATATGCCGCAGTTCAATCTTGGCCTCGGCCTTGAACATCTCCGCCGACAAATGCTGGGTGCCCCCTATGCCCGCGCTGGCATAGGCCAGCTCGTCGGGCTTGGCGCGCGCCTGCTCCACCAGTTGGGACAGCGATGTGATGCCGCTTTTCGGATTCGCCAGGAAAATCAGCGGCACGGTAAAGATGCCGCCCACCGGCACAAAGTCGGATTTCAGCGAATAGCCCGGGTTGCTGTAGAGCGTCTGATTGACGGCGCCCGCGCTGCCGCCAACAGCCAGGGTGTAGCCATCGGGCTTGGCACGCGCCACGAATTGCATGCCGATATTGCTGCCGGCGCCGGCCTTGTTCTCGACGATGACGGGCTGGCCTACTTCGGCGGAAAGCTTTTCAGCTATGGCGCGGGCGAAGATATCGGTCGCCTGCCCCGGCGGAAAAGGCACGACCATGGTGATGGGGCGATCAGGATAGGCGGCGTGCGCAATGCCGGCGGCGCCGATAAGCGCGCAAGCCAGCACGGACTTGGGAAAAGGTAGGCGGTTCTTCATATACAGGTCTGGTAAGGTTCTTCAAGCGGTGTTGGTTTTCGCAACAATATACTATGCAAGCCGCAATCCAGTCCTAGTTGGCGACAATACCCGCCGACCGTATGACCCCAGACCAATGTTCGGTATCCGCCTTGACGGTTTTCCCTAGCGCATCGGGCGATTGATAGCGCGCCTCAATACCGGCGGCACGCGCTTTCTGGATGGTTTCAGGCTTTGCCAAACCGATCTCCAGGGCGCGGGTGATCCGCTCGATTGCGTCTGGCGGGGTTCCGGCGGGCGCGAAGAGCGATACCCAGGCATCCAGTTCGAAATTGGCAAAACCCTGCTCAACTGAGGTCGGCACATCCGGCAGCATGGGGTGGCGCGATCCGCTGGCTACAGCGATGGCGCGCAATTTCCCTTGCTGGATATGGCCAATGATGGACGGCGGCGTCGTGATAAACAATTGCACCCGGCCCGAGAGCACATCCTGAATGGCCGGCCCCGAACCTTTGTAAGGCACATGCACCATATCGATCGCCGTCATCTGCTTAAGGAGTTCGGTGCCGACGTGCGGCACCGAGCCGCTTCCTTGAGAGGCGTAATTGATTTCGCCGGGATGGGCTTTGGCGTACTCAACCAGCTCTTTCAAAGTGTGGACGGGCAGGGACGGATGAACCACCACCACATGCGGCGCCACAGCCAGCATGGCGACAGGCGTGAAGGATTCGGCGTTCCAGCGTAAATCTGAAAATAGCGACGGATTGCCGGCGTGATACATGGAGTACGACGCCAACAATGTGTAGCCGTCGGGCGCAGCTTGCGCGACATAACCGTAGGCAATATTTCCGCTTGCGCCTGCACGATTATCGACCACGACTGTCTGGCTTAGTGCCTGGGTCAGGGGCTCGCTGGCCAGCCGTGCCGCCATATCGACGATACCGCCGGGGGGCACAGGCACGACTATCGTTATAGGCCGCGTCGGAAAGTCTTGCGCTGCCGCGCCCTGCATGAAGAAGGCCGACAGTGCGATGACAAGAAGTTTGATCATGGTGCGAAATCCATAGGGTTGTGCAATGGCGGGAAACATCAGCGGGAGAGCTCGTCCCGAACGATGCGCGCGCCATCGGCCATGGCCTTCATCTTGTCGTAGGCAACACGCCGGGGCAGATACTTCAGACCGCAATCGGGCGCGATCACCAGACGCTCGGCCGGCACATGAGGCAAGGCGCGGCGGATGCGCTGGGCCACGATTTCAGGCGTTTCAATGTCGTGCGTGGACAAGTCCAGGACGCCGAGCATGATGGTCTTGGACGGCAGCCGCTCCAGAATGGCGCAATCAAGATTGGACTGGGCGGTTTCCACCGATATCTGGCTGGCCAGGCAGCTTTCCAGTTCGGCCAGGAAAGAGTACCCGGCGGGACGTTCATGGATGATGGCGGCATAGCCAAAGCAGATATGCACAGCGGTCGTGCCCGTAACGCCTTCCAGCGCGCGGTTCAATGTACGCACACCATAGTCGCGCGCTTTTTCAGACCTGGCCTGCAAGTATGGCTCGTCTATCTGGACGACATCGGCTCCAGCGGCAAACAGATCCTTGATTTCCTCGTTGACGGCCGCGGCGTAGTCGTGGGCCATCTCTTCTTCCGATTTGTAGAAATCGTTCTGCGCCTGCTGTGTCATGGTGAAGGGGCCCGGCACCGTGATCTTGATCTGGCGATTTGTATTGGCGCGAAGAAATTCGACATCGCGCACCTGTACGGAATGCCTGCGCCGGATCTTCCCGACGATGCGCGGCACGGGATTCGGATGCCCGCTGCGGTCAAGCGCTACGCCGGGATTGTCGATATCGACGCCGTCCAGGGCCGTGGCGAAACGATTGGAATAGCTTTCCCGGCGCATTTCCCCATCGGTCAGCACGTCCAGGCCCGCGTTTTCCTGTGCGCGGATTGCAAGCAGCGTTGCATCGTCCTGGGCCTGCTCCAGCCAATCGGATTCAACGCGCCAAAGCTCCTTGGCCCGGACGCGCGGCGGAAAACGGCCGCCCAGTTTGGCGCGGTCAATCAGCCAGTCGGGCTGCGCGTAAGAGCCAACCAGAGTCGTAGGTAAAAGTAGGGGCATGATTCGAGTCCAGTAAACGACGAGCCGGGCCTATGTGCCACATGCCCATCGAAAGAATGAGGTGGCGCCGATGATACCCACTATCTTGGGCGTTTTTTTCGAAAGCGGGAATTTGAGTCTCAATAGGCCGAATTTACAGGCGAATTCCACGTCAATGTGAATTTCCCTCATGCAAACCATGAGCGGAATAGAGACTGGCGATTTACCTGTGTTCGGCCATTACGCCGACTGGCCCCGCCTTAGGGCGGCTATCTTGCATAGCACCGGATCAGAACGCAATAGACAACACCGGCGGCCAAACTGGTATGGCCGCTGTATATAACCAGTCCCAACCCCCAGCCCTGCCCGGCCAATATAACGCCCAATGCCGCCAGCAGCGCGCAAGCGCCCACCATGCGAAGTTTTTGCGTAATCGGGCGGGACAGGATCCGGCCGAAAATGTCTTGTTGCTGGCGCTCCATGGCGCATGCCAGGGCGGCAAAACCAGCCAGACACAACAGGATGGACATCAGATGATTCATGATTTGCCCAACGAAACCGAGGCTTGCTGTTTGTTGGAGTACCGCGACTTGGTGCCGGGCTTATGCCGGGCCGTATGCCAAGCCAGCTTCGCATGCAGCAGCGCCAGGGCCCAGCACATCAGGTCCATACCCGCGAATACCCAATCGCCATGGCTCAGGCTGTGCCAGAACGGCCGAGAGGTGGTAAAGGCATTCAATACAGGCAATAGGGCCAGCAACACCGCCGCCAGCCAGAGCTGTTCAATCCAGGCCGTCCTGGATGGGCGCAACAACGCATGTACCAAGGCGGCCGCCCACACCATGAAGAAAACCTGGATCTCGCTTGCCGCCCTTGCCGGCAGGTCTTGCGGCAGCAGCCGGTTAGCCCATAGGAAGGAAATCATGGCCAGGGACAGGCCGGCAATGCTTGCGATATTCAACCGCTCAACGAGACGCAGGCCGAAGCCGGGCTGACCGGACAGCTTCTGTCTTCGCTTGACCGTCCACAACACCAGGCCGCTGCCCACCATGGCCGTGCCTGCCAGACTTACCAGGAAGTACAGCCAGCGCGTCGCCACATCGCTGAAACGCCCCAGGTGCAGGGCGTAGAGCACGCCGCGTGTCTCGGCGACCGGCCCCACCTGCTCATGGACTTCAAGCAACTTGCCGGTACTGCCTTCAAAGAGCAGATACTGCGGGCTTTTTGAGACTCTGCCGAAATCGCCACGGGCGATGCTCACGCGCGAGGCGGTATCGCCGGGATGGGTGACGGTGACATTGCCGATGTTGTCGCGTCCCCAACGGGCCTGGGCCTGCTGCACCATGTCCTGAATGGAGGCCAGGGCATGCGCTTTCCCATCGGCTTTCCCCGGGCGGATGAAGGCGCTTAGTTCCGCGCTAAGCTGCTGCCGTTCGGCGGCAGTCTGGATGGCCGCCTGCTGGCCCCAGGACATGTACAGCGCCATCAATGTCACCAGGCCGGTGTAGGTGATCATAAGATGAAACGGCAGACCGAACACCGACAGCGCATTGTGCGCATCCAGCCAGGAGCGTTGCCCCTTGCCGCGGCGGAAGGTGAAGAAGTCGATAAAAATCTTTTTGTGCGTGATGATGCCGCTGATGATCGCCACCAGCATGAACATCGCGGCCAGGCCGGCAAGCCAGCGCCCCCACTGCACGGGCATATAGTGGAACTGGAAATGAAAGCGGTAGAAGAAGTCTCCGCCCAGGGTCTCGCGCGCGCTGATGGCCTTGCCGGTGGCGGGATCGAAATGGCCCTCGGCAAAACCACCGCGCCCCGCGCCTTGCGTGCGCCAGAACGCATAGACGCTGTTGTTGCGCTCGTCGGGCAGGCGCATACTCCATTGCGAGCTGCCAGGCGCGATAGCCACGAGCTCGTCGGCAATGCGTTGAGCGGTCAGGGCGGGGTCGGGTACTTGGCTTTGCTGCGCCAGTTCAGGGCGCATCCATTGCGAAAGCTCATCCTTGAAGTAGGCCACCGTGCCGGTCAGGAACATGGCGTAAAGCACCCAGCCCAGCAGCAGGCCGACCCATGTGTGCAGGCCGGACATGTTTTGCCGCAAGCTTGGCGTTGCGCGGCGTGCTGCGCCGTCTTGCTTCACAAATGGCTTCCTTGAAACCAGACGGACCAGGCAGCCGCCAACAGAGGCACGGCCACGGCCATCAATCCGGCCCAGGCCCGCAGGGCGCTACGGGCGGAAAAGACCCAGATCACGGCACCGGCATAAATGACGAAGCTGGCCAGCATTCCAGCCAACACCGCCTGCGGCTTGCTAATGGGCAGGGCCAGAGCGGCTACGCTGGTCAGCGCCGCCAAGGCGTAGCCGCCGAACACGGCGGCTACGATGCGGGAGACGAGCGGTGCGATATCACGCGCCCCGCGCAGTAATGTGCTCATGTGGCCGGCCGCGCCTTTGCCGCTTTACTGCTTAGAAGTCGACCGAGGCGGACAACATGATCGTGCGGCCTGCGGCGTTGGTTGCATAATTGTTGCTGCTCACCAACCAGTACCTCTTGTTCGTCAGGTTGTCGATATTGGCGCGCAGCACCACCGCCTTGCCTGCCACCTTGGTACGGTAGCGTGCACCAATATCGAAAGTGGTAACGCCAGGCAAACTTAGACGGTTGTCGTTAGCAACATATATCGACGAAGTACGGACAACACGCCCATTCAAGCTTAGTCCGGCTACCCAAGGGGTATCCCAGTCCGCCCCCAAACTGAAGGTGCTGCTGGGTACTCCATAGGCCCTGTTCCCTTGGTATAAGCCATTCTGAGTTTTTGTTAGTTTGGCCTGCACGAAAGCCGCACCGGCCATCACGCGTAGGCCGGGCTGTATCTCGCCATAAGCGGTAAGTTCCAATCCACGATTGCGCTGCTCGCCAAAGTAACCATAGACATTGGCATCATTTTCTTGGGCTGCGGGTCGTGCCAGTTGATAGACTGCAACCGTAGTCGTCATGCTGCCCCAGTCGACCTTGACGCCGGCTTCATACTGTTTGGACTTGTATGGGTTGAGCACCGAGCCGGTATTCACGTAACCTTCAGGGACGATCCTGCCGCTCGTCAGGCCTTCCGTGAAGTTGCCGTATACCGAGACGTTGTCCAACGGCTTGATAACAATGCCTGCCACGGGCGAGACCGCGCTGGCCTTGTAGGTACTGACCACAGCATTGCCGGTTGGGTCGTAACTCTCGGTTTTTACTGTCTGTCGACGCGCCCCCACGGTAAGCAGCACGCGATCCTGCGCAAAGGATAAGGTATCAGCGATTGCGATACTGTCCAATGTCGTTTCTGAGGACCGCTGCATGTCTTTGCGTATCGAAGCGTTTACCGGGAGAGGCGAAGGATCATAGATGTTTGAAGACGCAATAGCAGTACCTGGTGAAGAGCCGTAACCCGCCTCCTGAGTCATGCGCGTCACGCCGAGGTTTAATGAATGACCGATACTTCCGGTATTGAAGCGGGCCTGCACGCCGACATCGCCGCTCAGGGTTTTTGAGTACGAATCGTAATAACCGTTTTTGACCCCGAAGTTACCAGCCTGATCTACACCCAGTCGATTTTTTGGATTGGAGACATCCACAGAGATCGGAAAGACCTGCTTCACCGTGCTATCCCTGTAGCCCAGGCCGACATGGGCCGTCAAATTATCGGTCAAGTCGTACTCGAGCCTTGAAGCGATAGTCTTATCCTTTTGCGTCAACTCTGTACCTGGGAAGAAGGCGATACGCCCATCCGGCGCGTCCGGAATTTCGGCAAGGTCCGGCCGGAAGCTCATCTGGGACCGAAAGCTTTCCACTTTCTCATCCGCGTAGATGGCATCCAGCGACCACCGCAGACGAGAGCCCCGGTAATCCAGGGCCAGCGCGCCCAAGCCCAGATTCTGCTTGCCGTCGTTGATGGATGCTTCGCCGCCGCGCAACACACCGTTGAATCGTATGCCCCAGGCGTTATCTTCGCCGAAGCGGCGACCCATATCCAAGTGTGTGCCCAAGTTGGCCTTGCTGGTGTAGGTGGTGGTCAGGCGTGTAAGCGGTTCATCGTGGGCGCGCTTGGTCACGACGTTGATGCTGCCGCCTATGCCGCCATTGGGCGGGATGCCGCGCATCAGCGTACCCGGCCCCTTCAGCAACTCGACACGCTCTACCATCTCGACAGGGATGCGATTGGCGGACAACAGGCCATATAAACCATTGAAGCCGGTGTCGCCAGTGGTCACATTAAAACCACGGATCATGAAATCTTCGCTGAAACCGCCCGAGGACGTCACCATGCGCACCGAAGCGTCGTTGGTCACCACATCGGCCAGCGTCTGGGCCTGCATGTCCTCTATCAATTCCGATGTGTAGTTGACCGTGCTGAAAGGAGTATCCATGACATCGCCCGTTCCCAGCAGGCCCAGGCTTCCGCCCCGCGCCACCTGCCCGCCGGCATAGGGCGGCTCCAAGCCGTCTGCGCGATTGCCTTGAACGGTAACCGCGGGCAGCTCAGTGGCGGGCGTCGTCGTTTGCGCTATCGCCCCACCGGATGCGACTAAAAGACCGGCAGCCGCCATGTGGCGAAGCAAGGGCGGATGGAGCAAAGGACGGTGGGACATGTGATCACTCTTTATAGAAAGCAAGCCAGGAAAGGGAATGCATCCGGAAACAATCCGTGCTCGCCAGCCGCCGCGCAGCTTGATTGATCACGAAAGGAATGTCTGATGGATGACGAAAACGCGTAACTATAGCAATATAATTGAAACAGAACAAGAATCAGTTGCATTACTATTGATAATCATGAGTAAGTCTTGTGCACCGCTTAAGAACCATCCCAATCACGGCCATTGCGTTCCATGCCGCTCCTGTTCCCTCTGATCTGTGTATAATTTCCCGGCCCAATGATGGCAATCGTTCTCAATATCATTATCAATAATTTCAAAGCCAGGGCAGATAAACTGGCTTCCTGACCAGGGATCCCTCATGGCCTGTCGCACTTCCCTTCGCCTTACGGCATCCATCGGCCTGCCTAGAGCACGCCTATTCATGTCTTCGACCACGACCGGATTCTGATCATGCTGTCTCCTGCGGCGCTGCGCGGTTGGTCCTGGGTGCATAAATGGACCAGCCTGGTTTGCACGGTCTTCATGCTGATCTTGTGTTTGACCGGCCTGCCCCTGATCTTTGAACACGAGATCGAGCACTGGCTGGACGATGGCGTTCAAGCCACCACGGCTGCCAGCGGCCTGCCCATGGCCAATCTGGATGACGTCTTATCGGCGGCGCAGACACAGGCTCCCGGCAAAGCCGTCATGTATGTGGGCGACTTTACCGGCGATGGCTTCTGGTATGTAAATCTTGCCGACACGGTCGCCGGCGAGGGCGCCCACGCCACAGTCACCGTGGACTACTACACGGCTCAAGTGCTGGATCCCTCGGCCCAGCGCAACGGCTTCATGGCGTTCATGCTGCAGTTGCATACCGACATGTTTCTTGGCTTGCCCGGCAAGCTGTTTCTGGGCCTGATGGCGCTGCTATTGCTGGTAGCCATCGTATCCGGCGTGGTGCTCTATGCGCCATTCATGCGGCGGCTGCGCTTTGGCGAGATTCGCCGCGACCGCGCGCCGCGCCTGAAATGGCTGGATCTGCATAATCTGCTGGGTATTGTCACCATAGTCTGGGCCGTTACGGTCGGTGCCACGGGAATGATCAATACCTGGGCAGAGTTGATCGTGAGCGCATGGCGATCCGACCAGATGGCCGAGATGGTTGCGCCTTATGCCGGCCAGCCGCCCGTGACGCAGCCCGGCTCGCTCGAACAGGCCGTACGGGCGGCTCAAGGACTCGAGCCCAATATGCAGTTGGGCTTTGTGGCATTTCCCGGCTCGGCGCTGTCCAGCCCGCACCACTACGCCGTCTTCATGCGCGGCACCGAGCCGCTGACATCGCGCCTGCTCAAGCCTGTACTCGTGGACGCTCAAACGCTGCAAGTCACGGACAACCGCCCTCCTCCGTGGTATATGACCGCACTGCTTCTTTCGGAACCGCTGCACTTCGGCGACTACGGCGGCCTGCCTTTGAAGATACTCTGGGCGGCCCTGGACATCATCACCATCATCGTGCTGGGCAGCGGCCTATATCTTTGGCTCGTTCGTGGCCGCAACACCGCCACCCAGGAAGCTCGAGCCACGGCCGGCCCGCGCACGGCCCGCCAATCGGCAAGCAGCCGCAAGAGCGTACACAACACTCTGCGTCAAATGTGGCAGGCCCCATCCATCATCGCGCTGGTCACACTGGTTGGACTGATTGCCGCGCTGGTGGGCGATGGCTGGCATGATGCGCTGTCATGGGCAGCGCTTACCGTACCGGTCGCGCTGATAGCGTGGAAATGGGGACGGCGCTAAGCGCACAAGCCGGCCAAGGCATTTGATGCGCATCGGGCAACGCGGTGAGTCCATCGGCACACCTACCGCCGTCCGCCGCGACTCCTTACGATGACGACATATGGCCAGTCATTCGACTGACTCCCGGACCCGGGCAATCGGGTTCATCTCTATGGGGTTCCATTATGTCCAATCTAAAACCAGCCGTTCTCGCCCTCTTCATGGCGGCCAGTTTGCCACTGGGCGCTGCCCATGCGGCGCCGCCCGAGGCGATCGTCAAACAGATCATGACCCAGCCGCTGAATGACTATCCCGGCAAGGAAGCACTCATGATTACGGTGGACTACCCTCCCGGAGCCGTGGATCCGGTGCATCGCCACAACGCGCACAGCTTTGTCTATGTGCTGGAAGGCTCGATCGTGATGCAGGTGCAAGGCGGCAAGCAAGTGACATTGACGCCGGGACAAAGCTTTTATGAAGGTCCGAACGACATCCATACTGTCGGACGCAATGCAAGCCAGACCGAGCCGGCGAAATTCATGGTTCTGCTGCTGAAAGAACGGAATATGCCGTTTTTCATTCCGGAACACTAAACCCCGCCTGAAACAATCAGTAGCATAAAAATGTGGCCGATAGCGTCACGCCACACGGTTCCCATACGTCTAGCTCAGTATGGAAACCAGCACTTGCACCCCATCGCCCCGCGAACGCTTGCGCCACCCCGCGCCCGCTGCGGCAGATCCTCTCGCGGGCAGCTTTGTCACTAGTTACGCGGGCGTTGTGGCCTTTCTGGCCGTGGCCGACGAAGGCAGCTTTTCCAAGGCCAGCGATCGCCTGGGCATAGGCCGCTCGGCGGTCAGCCGGAGCGTGCAGAAACTGGAAGCGCAACTTGATGTCCGCCTATTCCATCGAACAACCCGAAGCACATCGCTGACCCGCGAGGGTGAGCTGTTCTACGAGAACTGCCAGCCCGGCGTGGCGCGTATCGTTCAAGCATTGGAAGATATGCGCGAATTGCGCAACGGCCCTCCACGAGGCCATCTGCGCATCCAATCAACGCCCGGATTTGGACGCAAGGTAGTCGCCCCGCTGCTGCAGGGCTTTCAGGCGAAGTACCCCGACATCACGCTGGAGTTGCTGCTGGACGGCCGCCCAGCCGATTTCACCGCGGATCGCATAGACGTATCGTTTCGGGACGGCCGGATGGAAGACAGCGACATCGTCGCACGACAGTTGATTCCCATGCAGATGGTCGTATGCGCCTCGCCGGGATATGCAAAAGCTTACGGCCTTCCGCGCCATGTGGACGACCTGGCCGAACACCGCTGCATCAACTTTCGCACAGCCTCGGGCCGTGTCCGCGAATGGGAATTCAAGATCGACGGCTTTGCCCGTAAGCATCAGCCGCCAGCCCGGCATACCTTCAACGATCTGGACTTGATCTTGCAGGCGGTACTGGGGGGCCAAGGCATCGCCCAGCTTCCCGCCTATCTGGTGTGCGATTTGCTTCGTGACAAGAAACTGGTCGCCTGCCTGGCGCAGCATGCCCCCGATGATGGCGGCCATTATCTTTGCTATCTCAGCCGCAAACAGCTTCCCGCGAGAATCCGGGTGTTCGTCGAACACATCACCGAGCACATACGCTCGCTTGATCTGCAATGCCCGCCCATTCTGACGAGCATCAACGCGGCCTGAGGGCCGCTCCATTGATGCTCCTGATGCAACACCATGAAGCCCCCGGCGGCCCTACCGCCGGGACGGACCCAATCCTACAATTTTCCCCACACACATCACCATCAGGAGAACGCCATGAAAATCGTCGTCATTGGAGGCACCGGACTCATTGGCAGCAAAGTGGTCAAGACTCTACAAGCGCAAGGGCACCAGGTCATTGCGGCCTCCCCCGCCACGGGCATCAACACCATCACGGGCGAAGGCTTGGCGCAAGCGATGGCGGGTACCGATGTCGTGGTGGACCTTGCCAACTCGCCCTCCTTCGCGGACAAGGACGTCCTTGAGTTCTTCGAAACATCGGGCCGCAACCTCTTCGCCGCCGAGATTGCAGCCGATGTACAGCACCATGTTGCGCTTTCCGTCGTCGGAACAGATCGCCTGACGGACAGCGGCTACTTCCGCGGCAAAATCGCCCAGGAAAAACTGATACGCGAGTCGGGTGTGCCTTACACCATCGTCCAATCCACGCAATTCTTCGAGTTTCTTGGCGGCATCGCGCAGGCGGGCGGCACGGGGGAAACCATCCGGATATCCCCGTCCTTCTTCCAGCCTATCTCCTCGGATGATGTCGCCGCAGCCGTCGTGGACTACGCATTGGGCGACCCGCGCAACGGCATCGTGGAAATCGCCGGCCCGGAGCGCGTAAAGCTTTCCGAGCTCGTGCGGCGCTATCTGGAGGCAAGCTCCGATCCCCGCAAGGTGGTGGAAGATGCGCAAGCCCGGTACTTCGGCGCGGAACTCAAGGAAGACACTCTTCTTCCAGGCGCTAATCCACGCCTGGGCGGCGTAACTTTCGATACCTGGTTCGCCCAGTCTCAAGTGTCGAGGTAACAGGCGAACGCCGCCGATCATGGCCAAATTGCAAGCCCCGCCCTTATCCCTGCTGGACAGATACCGCGGGCACGACACACAAGCCCTGTACTCGGCCACCGTCATCGTTACGGGAGGCGAGGCGGGCCATGGACGGGCGTCGGGCGTTGCGTGCTCGGACGACGGCAATCTGAATGTGCATCTGCGCCTGCCCAAGGCGCTAGGCGGACCCGGAGGAGGCACTAATCCGGAGCAACTGTTCGCGGCCGGATACGCCGCCTGCTTTCACGGCGCCTTGAGCCTGCTGGCGGCGCGGGCCGAAATCCCCATTCCCGGCAGCTCGGTGGAAGTCACGGTCGATTTCAGCCGCGATCCCATGGACGGCTTGTTCGTGCTGACCGCGTATACGCGCATACGCCTGCCCGGCGTGGAAAGAGCCATTGCCGAAGAACTGGTTCGCCATACCGAGCGCTATTGTCCGTATACCAAGATGGCGCGCAACGGAATAAGGAATGTTGTGGCGCTGGTGCGCTCGGAGCTGACTGATAAGCCATAGCCACGCCCGTATCCCGCTTCCTGTCCGAGAGAATGAAGCTCTCGGCCGAACAGATCGAAAGCGTCAAGGCGAACGAACGCGCCCGCATTCCGTTGGGCAGACGCGGATTACCCGAAGATGTTGCCGGCTGGATTGTTTCGCTGGCGTCCCCCGACGCGGCCTGGATCACCGGCCAAGTGTTTACCGTTGACGGTGGACTTAACGTGAGCTGATAGGAGTTTAGCCGCTATGCCATCGGGATTGCGCAAGAGCGCCTGATGAAAAATCAACGACTACGACTGTGTTGATTTTTGAATTAGCGCCTTCTTCGAATTCCCAAACTCAGTGAGTCGCTGGCCGGTGCATCACTCCAAAGCGTTCTGCCAAGGCTGAAAGGCGCTTATCCAATGTCCAGAGCTCTGTTTGTGGCGTCATCATGGTCGAAGCCAAGAGCAGCATATCAATCAGCCCGCAGCCTAAACCGTAAAGTTTTTCGGATTCAACGAAGTCCAAGGTTTCTTTCAGGGATGCTTGTTGGGAGTACTGTAGGCTATCAAGATCGACCAGGATACGTGCCCGATTGGGTGGTGTTCCACAGGCCAATTCACCAAGAACCATGGGGTGCACCATTACACGATCGCGCTCCAGCAAATAGGCCAATCCCCGATTCTCGCGTCGGAAGTGATCGACCCATATCGAAGTATCAACCAATACTCCAATCATGCTTCTGCGGGCTCTTCTCGACGGCGGGGTATGTCAGGCATATGAGGGGATGCCCCCCCGAGAGCCGCAAGCCGTTTCGCAGACTGAACCCGCACATACGTTTTAACGGCTTCACGAATAAGATCGGCTTTTTCGATGCCTGGGTCGGCTACTTGTAGCGCTCTTTCAAACAAGGCATCGTCAATCGTTACTGTAGTTCGCATTGGTTGCCTCCATTAATATTGCATCAATATGCGCATCATATTACATCAAAGCTCTGCTTGCACCTGCGTTTCCTGGTGTGCAAGCACCGTGGCTTTGGTAGGAGACTTGCAACAAGGATTGCCATACTCAGTGAAATCGACGGCCTGACCCGACAGCGGAGTTGCAAACTGAGTGACGTAATTTGCAAACTCAGTGGCAATCGACAACTCAACAGATGTTGCCAAATGCAACATTCGACCTTCCCCCTCTTGAAGATCCCGGCTTCGTCCTTATAATTAGCACTCGAAGGGGTTGAGTGCTAACATCGCCCCTCTGCCTATTGATTAATCATTTATTGAACAGGAGTTCCTCCATGGCACTGCGTCCTTTGCACGATCGCGTGATCGTCAAGCGTCTGGACAACGAGCGCACAACTGCCTCGGGTATCGTCATCCCTGAAAGCGCCGCTGAAAAGCCCGATCAGGGTGAAGTCATTGCTGTTGGTCCCGGCAAACGGTCCGACGACGGCAAAGTTCAGCCTGTTGACCTGAAAGTGGGCGACAAGGTTCTGTTCGGCAAATACGCCGGCCAAACGGTCAAGGTCGATGGCGAAGAAGTTCTCGTCATCCGCGAGGAAGAAATCCTCGCCGTGGTTCTGTAATCACACCCGAATCAATCAAGGAATTTTACAATGGCTGCTAAACAAGTTTTATTCGGCGACGACGCACGTGTGCGCATCGTCCGTGGCGTAAACATTCTCGCCAATGCTGTGAAGACCACGTTGGGCCCCAAGGGCCGCAACGTCGTTCTGGATCGCTCTTTCGGCGCCCCCACCGTTACTAAAGACGGCGTGTCGGTTGCCAAAGAAATCGAACTGAAAGACAAATTCGAAAACATCGGCGCCCAGTTGGTCAAGGAAGTCGCTTCCAAGACCTCCGACAACGCTGGCGACGGCACCACCACGGCTACCGTCCTGGCCCAGTCCATCGTTGAAGAAGGCCTGAAGTACGTTGCCGCCGGCATCAACCCCATGGACCTGAAGCGCGGTATCGACAAGGCTGTCGCCGTTGCCGTCGAAGAGCTCAAGAAACTGTCCAAGCCTTGCACCACCAGCAAGGAAATCGCCCAGGTCGGCTCCATTTCGGCCAACAGCGATTCCTCGATTGGCGAAATCATCGCCAATGCGATGGACAAGGTCGGCAAGGAAGGCGTTATTACCGTTGAAGACGGCAAGTCGCTGGACAACGAGCTGGACGTCGTCGAAGGCATGCAATTCGACCGCGGCTACCTGTCGCCCTACTTCATCAACAACCCCGACAAGCAAGTTTCCGTGCTGGAAGATCCGTATGTCCTGATTTTCGACAAGAAAATCAGCAACATCCGCGACCTGCTGCCCATCCTGGAACAAGTCGCCAAATCCAGCCGTCCCCTGCTGATCGTGGCTGAAGACGTCGAAGGCGAAGCCCTGGCCACTCTGGTTGTCAACAACATCCGCGGCATCCTGAAAACGACTGCTGTCAAGGCTCCTGGCTTTGGCGACCGTCGCAAGGCCATGCTGGAAGACATCGCCATCCTGACCGGCGGCGTTGTAATCTCGGAAGAAACCGGCATGTCGCTTGAAAAAGCCGCGCTGGAAGATCTGGGCCAGGCCAAGCGCATTGAAGTCGGCAAGGAAAACACCATCGTTATCGACGGCGCTGGCGACAGCAAGTCCATCGAAGCTCGCGTCAAGCAAATCCGCGTGCAAATCGAAGAAGCCACGTCCGACTACGATCGTGAAAAACTGCAGGAACGCGTTGCCAAGCTGGCAGGCGGCGTTGCCGTGATTCGCGTCGGTGCTGCCACCGAAGTCGAAATGAAGGAAAAGAAAGCACGCGTTGAAGATGCCCTGCATGCTACGCGCGCCGCTGTCGAAGAAGGCATTGTTCCCGGAGGCGGTGTTGCGCTTATCCGCGCCAAGGAAGCCATTGCCAAGCTGAAGGGCGACAACGTCGACCAGGAAGCCGGCATCAAGCTGGTCCTGCGCGCTGTTGAAGCTCCGCTGCGCACCATTGTTGCAAACGCCGGCGACGAGCCTAGCGTTGTGGTCAACAATGTGGCAAACGGCAAGGGCAACTACGGCTACAACGCCGCTACCGGCGAGTACGGCGACCTGGTCGAGCAAGGCGTTCTGGACCCCACCAAGGTGACCCGCACCGCGCTGCAAAACGCGGCATCGGTTGCCAGCCTGTTGCTCACGACCGAAGCCGCTGTGGCCGAAATCGTGGAAGACAAGCCTGCTGGCGGCGGTATGCCCGACATGGGTGGCATGGGTGGTATGGGCGGCATGGGCGGCTTCTAAGCCACTGCTGCTTGCATTACCGGCCCGGGCTCGCGCCCGGGCATGCAGTTCAAAGCCTCCGATCCGTCGGAGGCTTTTTCATTTGCGCCCCTTACGCAAAGCGGACACAACAAAAAACCTATAATGCAGCGTCGACTTTCAACGCGGCCCCGCTGCGCTACCCTGGCCCTATGACTTCGAATCAATCTCCCTATAAAAGCAAAGGCGGCCTGGGCCGCCTGGTTAATGCGCTGCGCTACTCGGCCCAAGGATTGGGCGCGGCCTTCCGGCATGAAGCGGCCTTCCGGCAAGAACTGCTGCTGGTGGCGGTGCTGGCGCCGGTTGCGATCTGGCTGGGCCGCAGCCTGGGCGAAGTGCTCATGCTGCTGGGAACCTTATTCTTCGTGCTGATCGTCGAACTGCTGAATTCCGGACTGGAGGCGCTTGCCGACACCATCACGCTGGACAATCATCCACTGATAGGCCGCGCCAAGGACCTGGGCAGCGCCGCGGTCATGCTGTCCATCGTATTCGGCACCCTGGTGTGGCTGACCGTGATCGCCTCACACTTCCTGGCGCGCTAGCCGCCTATAATTCCTGACGGCAACGCCGCGGCACAACTTCACCACTCTTCTCATGACCTTCACGCAAAAACTCGACCAGGCCTGGACTACAAGCGGCTCGATGCTGACCGTGGGACTGGATCCCGATCCTCAACGCTTCCCTGCCGAATTGCAGGGTCGTCCGGACGCCATATACGAATTCTGCCGCGCCATCGTCGATGTCACGTCGCAATATGCCTGCGCAATCAAACCGCAGATCGCCTATTTTTCGGCGCAGCGCGCCGAAGACCAATTGGAGGCCCTGTGCGATTATGTCCGCAAGCACCATCCCGGTCTGCCCATCATCCTGGATGCCAAGCGGGGCGATATCGGCTCCACCGCCGAACAGTATGCCCTGGAGGCATTCGAGCGCTATCAGGCCGACGCGGTAACGGTCAATCCCTACATGGGCTTCGATTCCCTGGAGCCCTACCTGGCCTGGGACAGCAAAGGCGTGATCATTCTGTGCCGCACGTCGAACAAGGGTGGCTCCGATTTGCAGTTCGTGACGGCTGGCGACGGCACTCCCCTATACCTGCACGTGGCCAGCCTGGCTGCCGAGCGCTGGAACACCAACGGCCAATGCGCCTTGGTCGTGGGTGCCACATTCCCTGAAGAAATCGCCAAGGTTCGCGAACGTGTCGGCGACATGCCGCTGCTGGTTCCTGGAATCGGGGCTCAAGGCGGCGACATTCCGGCCACGGTGAAGGCGGGATGCGATAGCCGGGGAACAGGAATGATGATCAATTCGTCGCGTGCCATTCTGTACGCCAGCGGCGGAGACGATTGGCGCGAGGCGGCGGCACTGGCGGCGCGGTCCACCCGCGATGCGATCAATGCTGCCCGATAAGGGCAATCGCTGTATTTAACGCGAAGGCTACCGAGGCATGGCGGATCTGCGTGCGATCGCCTTCGAATATCTTGGTCATGGCCCGAGTGACCACCCCTTGCGATGCGCGCTGCGCGAAGCCGAAGCACACCATGCCCACCGGCTTGCCGGGGGTGCCGCCATCGGGGCCGGCAATGCCGGTGGTGGAGATGGCAAATTGCGATAGCTGGGCGGCGGACAGCACACCGGCCGCCATTTCCATGGCGGTTTCTTCGCTGACCGCGCCAAAGCGCTCGAGCGTATCCACATTGACCCGCAATTGCTCGACCTTGGCCGCATTGCTGTAAGTGACGAAGCCGCGATCGAACCATTGGCTGGAGCCCGGCGTGTCGGTCATCGCGGCGGCCAGCAATCCGCCGGTGCACGATTCGGCGCAGGCAAACATCCAGCCGCGATCGATCAATAATTGGCCCAGTTGCGGAGCCTGTGCCGGCGAGTCGCTGACAGTCATAGAAACACCTCGAGTCGGACCAGGATGGCGATAAGCAGCAAGCTATATGCCGCCGCCACGATATCGTCCCACATGACGCCGAAGCCATTCTTGAAATGGCTATCGAAAAAATGGATGGGCGGAGGCTTCACGATGTCGAACAGGCGGAACACCACAAAGGCCAGCAACTGGGCGCCGAACGTATCGGGCGTCAGCCAGAGCACCAGCCAGAAAGCGACGATCTCGTCCCAGACCATGCCTCCGTGATCGGGGCGCCCCATTTCCTTGCCGACCCGATGGCAGGTCCAGCACCCCAACACGAAGAACCCCAGCAGCGCCGCGCCGATGTAGAAGTCGGGCAGGCGGGAAATCGCCAGGACCCACAGCAACCATGCCAGCAGCGTGCCCCAGGTGCCGGGGGCGGGACGGATCAGGCCGCTGCCGAACCCGAAGGAGAGTATGCGGGGAAAAGAGCGGAACACCCAGGCCATCGTCGGCAGGGGCGCTTCTTGGGTGTCGGAGGGGCGGTCAGGGGACGGCATACGATATCTTATGTTATCCGTGGGAAATTCACGAAAAATGATCGAAGCCGCCGGCGGCCACGGTAATGGGATTGCCTTGCGCATCTTTTGTCACCAGCCCGGCCCGGCCGGTTATCCGGCCTACCCGCGTGACGCGCACAGACGCCTGGTCGGCCAGTTGCTGAATGTGCCCGCGCTGGTCCTGCGCCGCGGTGAAGCATAACTGATAGACGTCGCCGCCCGCCAGGACGGCCGCCCGCAGCAGCGTGCCATCCAGCCCGCGCAGGGCTGGATCGACAGGCAGCGCATCGTAATCCAGCTCAGCGCCGCAGGCGCTGGCGTCAAGAATATGTCCAAGATCTTGCAACAAGCCATCGGAAATATCCAGCGCCGAGTGCGCGACACCCGCCAATGTGCTCGCAAATTGCCACGGAGGCAGGGGCCGCTCCAGGGCCGGCCGCGTCGCGGCCAGCAAGGCGGGATTGTCCGGCAGGGCCCCTTGCAATAAGCGCAAGGCGATATCGGCTGCGCCCAGCGTCCCGGTCACCCAGATATCGTCGTCCGCCTTGGCGCCCGACCGCAACAAGGCGTCTTGCGGCTTGACCTGCCCCATGACGGTAACGTTGATGACGACGCCAGCAACACTGCGCGTCGTGTCGCCGCCAATCAAGGGACACCGTGCCTGATCGGCCAAGGCATGAAAGCCGCCGGAAAATGCGGCAAGCCAATCATGATCCACGGCCGGCAAGGACAAGCTGAGCAGGCAGCCCAGCGGTTGGGCGCCCATGGCGGCCAGGTCCGATAGATTGACCGCCAGCGCCTTGTGGCCAAGGGATGCGGGATCGACATCGGAAAAGAAATGGCGGCCTTCAATCAGAAGGTCGGTGCTGCAGGCCAATTGATGGCCGGGGGCCACGGTCATAAGCGCGCAGTCGTCGCCGGCCCCCAGGATGCCGGGAGGCGCGGGACGGGAAAAATAACGCGCGATGAGGTCGAACTCGTTATTCAACAGGCCCTCTAGCGGCGCGTAGCGGCTTGAACCTCGTCGGGGCGGACGTCGGCCACCAGCTTGTCGAGCACCCCGTTCACGAACTTGAACCCGTCGGTGCCGCCAAAGGACTTGGCCAGTTCCACCGCTTCGTTGATGGCCACTTTATAGGGGACTTCGATGTGATGGATGAGCTCGAAGCTGCCGATCAGCAAAATACCATGCTCGATGGGCGAGAGCTCTTCAAGAGGCCTGTCCACATAAGGCATGAAGCGTTCGCGCAATGCGGGCGCTTCGCGCAGGACGCCGTGCAGCAGCGTTTTGAACCACGTCGCATCCGCTTCCTGGAATTCATCGTCGTCGCGGATGTGCGCATCGATTTCGCCGGCATCCTGCAGGCCGGCATCGCCGCGCAGCAGCCAGGCATACACGCCCTGCAGGGCGAATTCGCGCGCGCGGCGGCGGGCGCTGCGGCTGTTGCCGCGGGCAGATGCGCCCGTCGGCGCAGCCGGTGTTCTACTTGTCGTCAAAATCTTCGTCCTCGTCGTCTTCGTCCTCGTCGTAGTCTTCGTCGTCATCGGTTTCCGGCTCGAGGGCCGCCACCAGGTTGGCCATTTCAACCGCGCTGCGCGCGCAATCACGGCCCTTCTCGACAGCGCGCTCTTGCGCCTGCTCGTCGGTGTCGGTGGTCAGAACGCCATTGGCCACGGGAATGCCTGTTTCGAGCGCCACGCGGCTGATCGCCGATGCGCTTTCATTGCTGACGATTTCAAAATGATAGGTTTCGCCGCGGATGACGGCCCCAAGGGCAATCAAGGCATCGAATTCGAATGTTTCGGCCATCTGCGCCAAGGTAACGCCCAATTCCAGCGCGCCCGGCACGGTAACCAGCATGACGTCGCGCTCGTCCACGCCCAGTTCGGCCAATTCGGCAAGGCATGATTCAAGCTCGGCCTGGCCGATTTCTTCGTTGAAACGGGACCGGACAATCCCTATATGCAGACCTTCCCCGTTCAAGTCGGGGGACAGAGTGTAAGGGTTCATAGTCAGTAATTCCAGTTAGTGGGTGGCAGAAGGTTCACTATCGTAACCCGTTATGGTCAGGGAAAAGCCCGCCATGCTCGGCATTTTTCTTGGGCGTGCCAGAAGGCGCGCCTTTCCTACGTTGAGATCGCGCATGATTTGCGCACCGATACCGTAAGTGCGCAAGCCATAGCGGCTTTCGCGGTCGGAAACCGGCGCCTCGGGCGCCGATTCCTGGTTCCAGGCGTCGAACTGGCTGAACAGCAATTCCGAGTCGCCCTGGCAGTTCATCAGGATCAGCAGGCCGGACGGAGCTTTTGCAATCGCCTTGAGCGCATTGGGCACGCTCCAGCTATGCGCCGTGGCGCCTTCGAACAGGACATCGATGAGACTGGTCGGCTCGTGCACCCGCACCAGTGTTTCGGTCTCGGGAGTAATGGAGCCGTGCGCCAGGGCCAGATGCAAGGCGCCCGAGGCCAAGTCGCGATAAGCGACCGCCTGGAATTCGCCCCAGGCTGTCTGCACCTGCCGGCTGGCCAGGCGCTCGACCATGGATTCGTGTTCGCTGCGGTACTGGATAAGGTCGGCGATCGTGCCGATTTTCAAGCCATGCTCTTGCGCGAAGACCTTCAGGTCGGGCAGGCGCGCCATGGTGCCATCGGGTTTCAGTATTTCGCAGATGACCGCGGCGGGCGTCAGGCCCGCCAGCGCCGTCAGATCGCAGCCCGCTTCGGTATGGCCGGCGCGCACCAGCACGCCGCCACGCACGGCCTGCACCGGGAAAATATGGCCTGGCTGGACCAGGTCGGCCGGCTTGGCGTCGCGCGCCACCGCCATCTGTATGGTGCGTGCGCGGTCCGCGGCGGAAATGCCGGTGTCCACCCCTTCGGCCGCCTCGATCGACATGGTGAAGTTCGTACCGAAACGGGTGCCATTGCGGCTTGCCATCAGGGGCAGGTCCAATTGGCGGCAGCGCTCTTCGGTCAGCGTCAGGCACACCAGGCCGCGCGCATGGGTGACCATGAAATTGATGGCCTCGGGGGTCACAAACTCAGCCGCCATGACCAGGTCGCCCTCGTTTTCGCGGTCTTCTTCATCGACCAGTATGACCAGCCTTCCGGCGCGCAACTCGGCGACAATCTCGGGGACAGGTGATATTTCGTAGGACTGGACCGGATTCAAATCCGCATCGGAAAGCTTGCTCATAACTAATCGGCTCGGTAGAAAGTTGGCTCATTTTAACGCCTGAACGCGGCGCGGCACTGCATTGTCGCCCGAAGCGGCAGGCCGTGCTCGCGACCAGAGCGCGGGACGGCTGGAGCGGTGTCCGCCTCTGGGGCCAAAGCCGGGTAATATCGCCTTTAACGTATCAAGAGCCTGTTAACGCTAAAAGGCAATGCAATCATGCTCGGAAACAGCAAAATCGCCGGCCCGCAAGACGGACGCCGCAGCATCCAATCCGTGGAAACCGGCTTTCCCCTGCTGGCGGCCCTGGTCGATGCGGGCCTACCCCTTACCCTGCGCGACCTGGCTTCACGCGCGGGGATGACGTCGGCCAAGGCGCATCCCTACCTGGTCAGCTTCACTCGCGTCGGCCTGGTCCAGCAAGACGCATCCACCGGGCAGTACGAACTGGGGCCCTTTGCCCTGCAAATGGGCCTGGTCAGCCTTCAGCGCCTGGACCCCGTGCGCGTCGCCCTGCCCCACGCCAATCAGTTGGCTGGAAAAATAGGCCATACCTTGGCCATTGCGGCGCTGGGTTCGCACGGCCCCACCATGATACATATCTCGCAAGCCAGCTATCCCGTGCATGTCAATATGCGCAACGGCACCGTCATGTCGATGCTGCATACGGCCACCGGCCACGTGTTCGCCGCCTGGCTGCCCCCAAAGATCGCCCAGCATTACATCGAGCGCGAAATCGGCGACAAGGCGGTCGTGACCAGCATCAGTCCGCTGCTGCCCAGCCCCGATGCGCTGCAGGACCTGCTCGCCGATGTGCGGCGCGCGGGCATCGCCCGTGCGCTGGGCAATCCACTGCCCGGCATCGACGCCCTGTCGGTGCCGGTCTTCGATCATTCCGGCAATATCTCCCTGGCTCTGACCAGCCTGGGGCCAAGCTCGCTGTTCGATGCCAGCGAGGACGGCCCCATCGCCCAGGCCCTGCGGCAATGCGCCGCGGATATCTCACGGCAACTGGGATACCGGCCGGCGCCGGACTGACGGCAGCGGCCGCCGTCAGTACTTGCCGCAGGACACGCAGCAGGCATCTTTTTGTCATATACCTGTCATCCAAATCGGCGTCAAAGCGGGTATCATGCGGCCAGATTACCTAGGGTGCCCAATGCTTGAACGCGAACTCAAACTCCACGTGCCCGCCGCCAGCCGGGCAGGCCTGGAGGAAGAATTACAACAACGGGGCGCCGCCGAGCTTGTCTTGCATGCCTGCTATTTCGACACCGAAGACCGCGACCTGGCCAAGGCCGGAATAGCGCTGCGCTTGCGCCAGGAAGGCAAGCAATGGGTGCAGACCGTCAAGGCGCCCGGTCCGGACGAACTATCCCGCATCGAAACGAACCACGAACGTCCCGGCCCCGAACTGGATTTATCGGTCTATCGCGACACGCCTTTGGAGCCCTTGCTGGCGCCATGGAGCAAGGCGCTGGTGCTGCGCTACGAAACGCAAATCAGCCGGCTGGCATTCCAGCACGACAGCGGCCAGGGCATCATCGAGCTTGCTTACGACCGGGGATGGATCAAGGCCGGCGGGCTGCAGCTTGCCGTGTACGAGCTGGAGCTTGAACAGATATCGGGCAACGCCGCCAATCTATTCAGGCTAGGCCGCGAATGGCTGGAAAAATACAGTTTGATCATCGACTTTCGCAGCAAGGCGGAGCGCGGCGACGCCCTGGCCCAGGCGGCCTGGGCATTCCGCGATGCCATCCCGCGCAAAGGCCTGAAGCGGCTCCCCGAGCCGGTGCTGGCGCAGCTTCTGAAGGCACGGCGGGCAGAGCCCGTAACGCTGGAACCGTCGGCAAGCATCCGGCAAGCCTATCATCAATGCACCAACGACTGCCTGAACCAGATTATCCGCAATGCCGCCTTCCTGGCGGGCGTGGACAGCCCCGGCGCGGATCGGGATATGCGCGTCAGCTACGTGCATCAGTTGCGTGTGGGCATGCGGCGCTTGCGCTCATGCTGGAAGCTCTTCGGCAAGTGGGTCCCGCTGGACGAGGCCTTGCCGCTGCACGAATTGCGCCGCTACTTTTCACTGCTGGGCCACACGCGCGACCAGGATATTGTTCATCTGACCATTGCGCCACGCCTGGAAAAAGCGGGCATGCCCGCTTTGTCCGAAACCGCCGCGGCGCATGATGCCGGCGTCCCCGATATGCGCGCATTGGCGGCCAGCCCCGAATTTCAGTCCTTCATGCTGAATCTGCTTGAGCGCCTGCTTGAACGCGGCGATGGCGATGCGGATGCCGATTCCGAGTCCGAGTCCGCTAGAACGCTAAGCAGGCAGCTTGCCAAACGGCTGAACAAATGGCTGACCCAGGCTTGCGATGCCGGTGAACATTTCCTTCAATTGCCCGGCGAAGCGCAACACGACTTGCGCAAAGATGTGAAGCGCTTGCGCTATGGCCTGGATTTCTCGTCCAGTCTGCTAAAGGGAAAACGGCTGCTTGCCGTCCGCAACGCCCTGGCGCGCGCTCAGGAAAAACTGGGCGAACTGAACGACCTGTACGTGGCCCAGGCTCACTACCAGGCCCTGGCGGCCTCGCAGCCCAATGCGCTGTTTGCGCTGGGCTGGCTGAAAGCCGCACAGGAACACAAGCAAGCCGAAGCCCAGGCCAGCTTCAAGCAATTGGGCAAGGCCGGCCGGCTGAAAACGCGCTAATCGCCCAGCAAGGCGGCTGCGAATTCGCGGGCCACAAAAGGCTGCAGGTCGTTAAGGCCTTCGCCCACCCCTATCCAATACACCGGTACGGGCCGCACGCCCTGGCTTCCCGCCGCGACCGCGGCCAAGGTCCCACCCTTGGCCGTGCCGTCCAGCTTGGTGACGACCAGGCCGGTAAGGCCGATGGCGGCATCGAAGGCCCGTATCTGCGCAATGGCGTTCTGCCCGGTGTTGCCGTCGATGACCAGCAGCACTTCATGGGGCGCGGCGCCATCGGCCTTGCCGATGACCCGCTTGATCTTCTTGAGCTCTTCCATCAGGTGCAATTGCGTGGGCAAGCGGCCGGCGGTGTCCACCATGACGACACCCGCCTCGCGGGCACGCCCCGCATTCACGGCGTCGAACGCGACCGCCGCCGGATCGCCGCCTTCCTGCGCAATCACTGTCACATTATTGCGCGCGCCCCATTCCATCAACTGCTCGCGCGCGGCCGCGCGGAACGTATCGCCCGCCGCCAGCAAGACCTTGGCGCCTTGCGCCTGGAAATGATTGGCCAGCTTGCCGATGGAGGTGGTCTTGCCCGCTCCGTTGACCCCGGCAATCATCACGATCAAGGGCTGGGCTTGTCCCAAGGGAAACTTCTTTTCCAGCGGCGCCAAATGGTCGGCCAATATGTCGCACAGCGCCGCCTTGACCTGGGCGGCGTCATCCAGGCGCTCCTTGCGCACACGGACGCGCAGCGCGGCCAACAGCCTCTGAGTGGCCTCCATGCCCGCATCAGCCATGATCAGAGCCGTTTCCAGTTCTTCGAAAAGAGCTTCGTCGACCTTCACGTCGACAAAAAGGCCGCCAATGCTTTGCCCCGTGCGCGACAGGCCTTTTTTAAGGCGAGCCAGCCAGGATCCTTTCTCCGGCGCTGCCGCGGCAGGCGGTAAGGCGGCGGCAGGCGCGGAATCAGGCGCGGGTCCGGATGCGGGCGCGCTGACAACGGCGGGCTCTGGCGGCGATACGGTCGGAACGGGGCTGGCCGCGGCGGGTTCAGGATTCTGGCTGGCAGCATCGCGAGCCGGGCCCGCCGGCTCTTCTACGGGAGTGTCCGGCCAGGCCGGCGGCGCGTCGGGCGCCGGGAAGCCATGCGCCTGGTCGGCGTCCGGGATAGCATCGGGCCCGGTGGCGGCATCCTGGCCGTCCTCCGGGACCGGAGCCTGCCCCATGCTTTCAGCCGGGACCGGCTTCTTTCTTTTAAAAATACTGAACATACGTTTTACACTACCCGAATAGTTTTAATTCAAAACCCCGACGATCCCTGACCGCGCATGAAGAAGCATGTAGTACGTATTGTAGGCGGTGATTACCGCAAGACGCCCATTCCCGTGGTGGATGCCGCCGGCCTGCGCCCGACGCCCGATCGCGTGCGGGAAACACTGTTCAATTGGCTGCACCATTTCTGGGGCGGCGAATATACCGACAAGCGAATCCTGGATTTGTTCGCGGGAACGGGCGCCCTGGGTTTCGAGGCGGCATCGCGCGGGGCGGGACATGTGCAAATGGTGGAGACCAACCCGGCCGCGATCGCCGCATTGCGGGCTCTCAGGACGCGCCTGAAGGCGGAAAACGTACGCATCCACGCGGGCGATGCCCTGGCCGTCCTGGACCGCCTGGATAGCGCCGCCTTCGACCTGATCATGCTGGACCCGCCCTTTGGGCAAGGATGGCTGGATCGACTCTGGGCGCGGCTTCCGGCGGTTCTCAGGCCCGACGGCTTGCTGTATATTGAGTCCGAAGCCGCATTGGAACCGCCTGACGGCTTCCAGCTTCTGCGCCAGTCGCGGGCGGGCCATGTACATTTCCACCTGCTTCGATTTGCTGCAATGCAAAAAACAGACAATAATCCCGCAATAAGTTGAAAAATAGATCCGATTCAATCGGCCGGATGCCTGAATTCGGCCTTGCCATTCCGGCGCATATCTCTTTCAAAATTCGGAATTTGCATGATTACTGCAGTCTATCCCGGAACGTTCGACCCCCTGACCCGCGGTCACGAAGACCTGGTGCGTCGCGCTGCCGGCCTGTTTGACCACGTCGTCGTGGGCGTGGCCCACAGCCAGGCCAAAAAACCGTTCTTTTCGGTGAAGGAAAGGGTCGAAATCGCCCAAGAGGTGCTGGGCCATTACCCCAACGTCGAAGTCAAGAGCTTTGCGGGCCTGCTTAAAGATTTCGTGCGCGAGCAGAATGGCCGCGTGATCGTCCGGGGCCTGCGCGCCGTCTCCGATTTCGAATATGAATTCCAGATGGCGGGCATGAATCGCCATCTGCTGCCCGAAGTCGAAACCTTGTTCATGACGCCGTCCGATCAGTATCAGTTCATTTCCGGCACCATCGTCCGCGAGATCGCCATCCTGGGCGGCGACGTCAGTAAATTCGTCTTCCCTTCGGTCGAGCGCTGGCTGCACAGCAAAGCCAAGGCGCGCCGCGAAGAGCAAGAACAAGAACAGGAATAAGGCGGCAGGGGTAATCGCCTGCCGCCGGGCGAACTGCCTTACACTGAGAAAGGCCCGGCCCTTGCAGGGCGGCCTGTCTCTATGTCAGTTTGTATTTGCAGGAAATAATCATGGCGCTGCGCATTACCGACGAATGCATCAATTGCGATGTTTGCGAACCGCAATGCCCCAATAACGCAATTTCGATGGGCGTGGAAATCTACGAGATCGAACCTTCGCGATGTACCGAATGCGTGGGGCATTTCGACGAGCCCCAATGCCAGGTCGTATGCCCCGTCGAATGCATCGTGTTCGACCTGGACTACCCCGAGGATCACGATACGCTGCTGGCCAAATACCGACAGCTTACCGCCACCACCTAGCTATAGGGCGGCCTGCCCGGGCGATCAAAGCTCGGGCCAAAGCACCCGTCCCGCATCCGGGTGTACCTTTACCAAGCGGCAGGGTTGGCCCAGGAACTTGGAAAACCAGGCGGCGGCAAGCTCGCCCTCGTCGACGACGTCGATGCGTTGGCTTCCTATGCCGGCCTGCCGCCTTACGCTATCGTCATCCTCGATGACATCCAGGGGGATATCCAGCCGCAGCATGCCGGGCGCCTTCATGACCAGGTAGCCCAGGCTGACATCCACCTTGATGTCGGCCAATTTTTCGCAATGGCTGGGCGTCAGCCACGCGCCGGCCTCGTCAACAACCAGCCAGCACTTGTTGTAAGGCGCCGCATCGGGGTTGCCCAGTCCGCCGCAGCCGGCAATGGGAAAATAAAGCGGTGTCGTCATTGTCCGAGTAATCCTTTTAATGCGTCTCCGATGCTCTTGACCGGGTCCACCTGTTTCTTGGGAGCCGCTTGGCCGGCACCGGCCGGCGCCCCGCCCTGGGCAGGCTTGGCCGCCTGATTGGACAGCAGGTCGATAAGGCCGCCCTTCACGGCTTCCTTGACCGCCTTGCTGCCGATCTCCTTCCATTGCACCTGGTACCCCAGCTTGTCGAAGGGTCCCGATACGCGGATGGGAACCGCAACGCCTTGCAGTTCGGACAAGTCTTTTCCGTTCTGCCCGGTCTTGGTGTTCACCACCCTGACATTCATCACCATATCGAGCTGGTCATTGACCAGGTCCACCGACGCCGGCGTCCCTTGCGAAATACGCAGCAAGGGGGCCGCAAGGCTGAGCTTCTTGACGGTTCCCTGGCCATGATCGAAATCGATATCCGCATCCAGCGAGGTAAAGTCTGTCTGCCGCGCCGCATCGAATTGCGAGGCGACATCGGGCAGCTGGCCGCTGAAGACGTTGCGCACGACCTCGTTGGCTTCACGCAGCGTCTGCGCCACATTGATGCCCTTGATGGCGCCATTCCGGACGCGCGCCTGGACTGTTCCGCTCAGGCCGGCTTCCAGCGCCGCCGTGGTCTGGCCCTGGCTATTCAGGTTGAACTTCAGGGATCCCTGGCCCAGTATGCGTCTTTCGTTTGCGAAATCGCGCAGCAACGGCTCCAGGGCCACATTGTCAAGCGCCATATCCAGCGCCAGCGCATTGGAGGAATCGGCTTTCAGCGTGCCCGCGAGCGTGCCTCCATACAGATCCGCCTTGATGCCATTGACCGCCAGCTTGCCTTCGGCGGCCCTTAACGAGGCGGCGAATTTCGCAGCCTTGACCTCTTTTATCTTGAGGTCGCCGATGGCGATCGTCCCAGTCAGGTCGACAACGTCCAGGAAAGAAAGATCCAGTGCCGTGGACGCGCTCTGGGCAGCCGGCTTCGGTGCAGGAGCCGGCGCGGCTTCGGCGGGTTTCTCGCCCTCTTTAGCCGGCTTGGCCGGCGCCTCCTTGGGCGATATGGGCGGGAACAGCGTATTGAAATCGAGCTTGTCGGCAGCCAGTCCGAACGTCACCTTGGGGCTCTTCAGTTGGGTCGCCTTGACCTTGAAGTCCAGCTTGCTGCCGCTAAGCACCGCATTGATCTCGCTGACCAGTTCATCCTTGATCAGGTCGGCCTGCATGCTGCCTATGAACGGAAATTCGAAACTGCCTCCAGGCAGGGCGGCATCCTCTATCCGCACATCGCCCTTCATGGCCGACAAACCGCCTTTTTCCTCGAAGACATCCCAGTTGGCGGGCGAAGTCATCTTCAACTGAACAAAGCGGTCGCCTTCCTTGAGGCCGCCGTCGATCTTCAATTCCTTCAAGGTCAAGCTTCTTGCATTGCCGCCCAGGCCGCTCATGCCCAGCGCAACACCCAGCACGTTCTGCTTGTTGCTGAGCTTGATGGTCCCGGACACCGGCTCGCCTTTGGCGGCTTCGGGCGATACCGCCAGCCGCGGAGCGTCGAACGCAATATCGAAGGATTGATGAGGCTGATTACCTTTGGCGCGATAGGCCAATTTCTCGACCTGGAATTCGGCCTGGCTGCGATCCACCTTCAACTGCGGCACAGTCAGGCTGCTGTCCAGGCCCTTGATGGGAGTCGGGCCATCGACATCGCCCTGCACCACCAGCTCCACGCCGCTTGCGCTGAACATTTCCGAATACGCGCTGTATGCCAGGTTCCCGCGCAAGGTGACCGCCTTGGCCGTCAACGGTCCCAGCTTGCCGGCCACCACCAGATTAAGCTTCTGGGCGGAATAGGTCTGCTGGTCGGGGTTGAACTTGATGAGCGCCTGGCCATCGACATTCGCATCGGCCAGGGGAGATTCGCCGATGAGCTTGCCTTTCAGGGCGACATCGAATGCCTGGTTGGCCGTCATGCGGCCCGTGTTGACATCCAGCTTCACGATGCGCCCGATCGACCCGGTGACTTGATCGTACAGGTGGATTTCCCCATTCTTCAAGTCCAGGCCGGCAATATCTATCTGGAAATCGGTGCCCGAAGCGGCGCCTACCGTATAAGCCACCGGCGCCGTCGCGGCCGGCGGCTCGGCCGCGTGCGCCGCCGCCATCGGCAAGGAAGGCAAGGCGAGCACGGGACTGGCGGGGCCGAGCGTGGCGGATCGCCGGATCAGATCGTGGAAATTGAAATCGCCATCGCCATCGCGAGTTATCCAGGCTTTGAAGCCGGTTACCGCCACGTGATCGACCACCAGGCGATTGAACATCAGCGGCCAGATCGCGACCGCGAAACGCGCGCTGTCCACCGACGCAAACGCCTCCGTGCTATTCCTGTTCGATAGCGAGACGTCCTGGACGGACAAGCCTATGCGCGGAAAAAGCGATAACTGAATATCGCCATTGATGGCCAGGGTGCGCTGGTATCGGTTATAGACAATTTCCTCGAGTTTGCTTTTATAAGCGTTCGGATCGAACGTCAGGAGAAAAATGGCGATGCCCACCAACGCAACAATAACCAGGACCACGAGACTGATCAGTACCCGTTTCAACCAAACTTTCATTTACGGCCTCAAAAACCACGGGAGAACCCCCGTGTTGCTCACAGCGTTACGTAGAATGCTAACCCATGTAGCATCTTGTGTTCAGGCAAAGCCGGGCGGCCGGGAAGCATAAGCTAATAAAACGCAAAGGGTGGCATACGTGTCCACATTTTATTACTATGCCCGATGATGGAATCGGACAAACGCCCGACGGCGGCGCAGCACCCTTGCCGCAATGTATCTCTCTTTACCCCTATTCCCTAAAACAACTTACACGGCGACACACATGAAATTCGAGACATTGGCCATTCATGCGGGCTACCAGCCCGACCCCACCACCAAATCCGTGGCGGTACCCATTTACCAGACCACGTCATACGCCTTCGACAGTACCCAGCACGGCGCCGACCTCTTTGACCTTAAGGTGGCGGGCAACATTTACACCCGCATCATGAACCCGACCAATGCGGTGCTTGAGGAACGCGTCGCCGCCCTGGAAGGCGGAATTGCCGCGCTGGCCGTTGCTTCGGGAATGGCGGCGGTAACCTATGCCATCCAGACCATCGCGCAGGCCGGCGACAATATCGTGTCGGTCGCCAAACTGTACGGCGGCACGTATAACCTTTTTGCGCATACCTTTCCACGCCAGGGCATCACGGTAAAGTTCGCGCCCCACGACGACGTAGCCGCGCTGGAGGCCCTGATCGATGAAAACACCAAGGCGGTGTTCTGCGAAACCATCGGCAATCCGGCTGGCAACGTCGTGGACATCCAGGCAATCGCCGATGCGGCCCACCGCCATGGCGTACCGCTTATTGTAGACAATACCGTGGCCTCGCCCGCGCTATGCCGCCCTTTCGAGCACGGCGCCGACATCATCGTGCATGCCCTGACCAAATACATGGGCGGGCATGGCACGACCATCGCCGGCGCGGTGGTCGATTCGGGCAAGTTTCCATGGACGGAGCATAAAAAACGCTTCCCCATGCTGAACGAGCCCGATCCGTCCTATCATGGCGTGGTCTATACCGAAGCGTTCGGACCCGCCGCATTCATCGGCCGCTGCCGTGTCGTGCCGCTGCGCAATACCGGGGCGGCTCTATCGCCCTTCAACGCCTTCCTGGTCCTGCAAGGCATCGAAACGCTGCCGCTGCGCATGGAGCGCCACACCGCGAACGCATTGACGGTCGCCCAGTATCTGAAAGAGCATGAGCAAGTATCGTGGGTACAGTATGCGGGCCTGCCCGATCACCCCGAACACGCCCTGGCCAAAAAATACCTGGGCGGCAAGCCGGCCAGCATCCTGTCCTTCGGCATCAAGGGCGGCAGCGCGGCGGGCGCCCGCTTCATCGACGCGCTGCAGCTTATCCTTAGACTGGTGAACATCGGCGATGCCAAGTCGCTTGCCTGCCACCCCGCGTCCACGACACATCGCCAGCTAAGCCCGGAAGAGCTCGCTTCGGCCGGCGTCGGCGAAGACATGGTGAGGCTATCGATAGGGTTGGAGCATATCGACGACATCCTGGCCGACCTCGCCCAGGCGCTCGAGGCCAGCAAGGCGTAAGCAAAGGGCCGGCTGCCTGCTCAAGCCGCCGCGGGGCGGCTTGGCCGGACGGCCCTAACGCTTGCCCAGCATGCTCGACAAGGAGCTCAACAGGGAACCGTTCAGGCCGGCGTCAACGCTGGCCTGGCCGTTGGGCGTGGCCTGATCCACCAGGCTGGGCAGCATGACGCTAAGATTGCCGAGCACCGATTCCGCATTCAGGCCCGAACCCTGCGCCAGCTTGCCGACAAGGTCGTCGCCAAGCACCGGACGCAGCTGTCCGGGCGTAACGGGCAGGTTCTGCTGATTGCCTATCCACGAAGCAATTACATCGCCCAGGCCGCCCTGCTGAAATTGCTCGATCAGTCCGGGCAGGCCGCCCGGATACGCCTTTACCTGCTCAATCAGAGCGGGCAGCAAAGCGGCCTGTTCGGCAGCCTGCGGATTCTGCGCACCCACGGCAGAAACTATCGAATCCAAAAGTCCCATATATCACCTCGTAAAACCGGACAGCGCCTAAAGTCTAATGGATTTCGGCCGAGCCCACTGCAAATAACTGTCATGACTTCGGGTATAGTAGTTCCCAGCAAAAATAAACCGGTGGTGGAGAAGCTTTATGATCATAGGAATTCCCCGTGAGAGCGCGGAGGGCGAAACGCGGGTGGCCGCGACGCCTGAAACGGTCAAGAAATACGTGGCGGCCAAGCACACCGTCATTGTCGAAAGAGGCGCCGGAGCGCGCGCCCATTTCCCTGACGACGCCTATGCACAAGCTGGCGCCCAGTTGGCCGAAGGCCCACAGGCCCTGGGCGCCGACATCGTCCTGAAGGTACGCTCGCCCAATGCGCAGGAACGCCAGCATATGAAGGCGCAGGCCGTGCTCATCGGCATGCTCGACCCCTTCAACGCCGCCGGCCTGGCCGAGCTTGCCCAAGCCGGACTGACCGCCTTCGCCCTGGAAGCCGCGCCGCGCATCACCCGCGCGCAAAGCCTGGACGTCCTTTCGTCCCAGGCCAACCTGGCGGGCTATAAAGCGGTACTGCTGGCCGCCAACCAATATGGCCGGCTTTTCCCCATGATGATGACCGCGGCCGGCACCCTGAAAGCCGCACGCACCGTAGTCCTGGGCGCCGGCGTCGCCGGCTTGCAGGCCATCGCCACCGCCAAGCGCCTGGGCGCCGTGGTCGAGGCCTCCGACGTCCGTCCCGCCGCCAAGGAACAAATCGAATCGCTGGGCGCCAAGTTCATCGACGTTCCCTTCGAAACCGATGAAGAGCGCGAGATCGCCCAGGGCGTGGGCGGCTATGCCCGGCCCATGCCGCCCGCCTGGATGGCGCGTCAGGCCGCCCTGGTGGCCGAGCGCTGCAAGCAGGCCGACATCGTCATCAGCACGGCGCTCATTCCCGGACGGCCCGCACCCGAGCTGATCAGCGCGGAAACCGTCCAAGGCATGAAGCCGGGCTCCGTCATTGTCGACCTGGCGGTCGAGCGCGGCGGCAATTGCCCCCTGTCCGAAAAAGACAAGATCGTGGAAAAACACGGGGTCGCGCTTATCGGCTACAGCAATCTGGCGGCGCAAGTGCCACACGATGCCTCGGCGCTTTACGCCCGCAATATTCTGGACTTCATGAAACTGGTCACCGGCCCCGAGGGTGAGCTGGCCATCCAGCATGAGGACGAAATCATTACCGCCTGCCTGATGTGCAAGGACGGCAAGGTCTTAAGGAGCGCCTGATGGACGCAGTCAGCCCTACCCTGATCAATTTCATTATTTTCGTGCTGGCGGTCTACGTCGGCTTTCATGTGGTGTGGAACGTGACCCCCGCCCTGCATACGCCGCTTATGGCGGTCACCAACGCCATCTCGGCCATTGTCATCGTGGGCGCCATGCTGGCCGCCGCGCTGACCGAGAGCAGCCTGGCGCGCTATATGGGCGTGTTCGCCGTGGCGCTGGCCGCCGTCAATGTCTTCGGCGGCTTTTTGGTTACCCGGCGCATGCTGGAAATGTTCAAGAAAAAAGATAAGAAACCCCGCGCCGGAGGCCAGGCATGATATCCACCGATCTGGTTACGCTGTTCTATCTGGTCGCCTCGGTATGTTTCATTCAGGCGCTTAAAGGCTTGTCGCACCCAACCACTTCGCGGCGCGGCAATGCATTCGGCATGATCGGCATGGCGATCGCCGTGCTGACCACCGCCGCGCTCATCGTCAGCCTGGCCGCCAAGGGTACGGCCGGCATCGGCCTGGGCTGGGTATTGCTGGGCCTGCTGGTGGGCGGAACCATAGGCACGCTCATGGCCAAGCGCGTCGAAATGACGAAAATGCCCGAACTGGTCGCCTTCATGCACAGCATGATAGGCCTGGCCGCGGTGGCCATCGCCATCGCCATCGTTGCCGAGCCCCACGCCTTCGGCATCACCGTGGCGGGCAGCCCCATCCCGGTGGGCAATCGCCTGGAGCTTTTCATTGGCACCTTCGTGGGCGCAATCACCTTTTCAGGGTCGGTCATCGCCTTCGGCAAGCTGTCGGGCAAATACAAATTCCGGCTGTTCCAGGGCGCACCCGTGGTGTTTTCCGGCCAGCACATGGTCAACCTGGCCCTGGCCCTGGCCATGCTGGCCTGCGGCCTGTGGTTCATGGCGACCCAGGAATGGCTGCCCTTCATCATCATGACCATCCTGGCCTTCGTGCTGGGCGTGCTCATCATCATTCCCATCGGCGGCGCCGATATGCCGGTGGTGGTATCCATGCTCAACAGTTATTCGGGCTGGGCGGCGGCAGGCATCGGGTTTTCGCTGAACAACCCCATGCTGATCATTGCCGGCTCGCTGGTGGGCTCGTCGGGCGCCATCCTGTCCTACATCATGTGCAAGGCCATGAACCGGTCCTTCTTCAACGTGATCCTGGGCGGCTTCGGCGCCGAGCCGGGCGCGGCCGCAACCGGGGACCAGGTGCAGCGCAACGTCAAGTCGGGCAGTCCCGATGATGCAGCCTTCCTGATGAGCAATGCCGAATCGGTCACGATCGTGCCGGGCTACGGGCTGGCCGTGGCGCGCGCCCAGCATGCCCTTAAGGAACTGGCCGAAAAGCTGACTGAAAAGGGCGTGACGGTCAAATACGCCATCCACCCCGTGGCGGGCCGCATGCCCGGCCACATGAACGTCCTGCTGGCCGAAGCCGAAGTCCCCTACGACCAGGTCTTTGAAATGGACGACATCAACAGCGAGTTCGCGCAAACCGATGTAGTGCTGGTACTGGGCGCGAACGACGTGGTGAATCCGGCCGCCAAGAACGACCCGCAATCGCCGATAGCCGGCATGCCCATCCTCGAGGCCTACAAGGCGCGCACCGTCATCGTCAACAAGCGATCGATGGCGGCGGGCTATGCCGGCCTGGACAATGAGCTGTTTTATATGGATAAAACCATGATGGTCTTCGGCGATGCCAAGAAAGTCATCGAAGACATGGTCAAGGCGGTTGAGTAAAGCCCACTCACGGCAGAACATGGACACAGCCAAGCCGCTTTCCGCCTTCAACGCCGCGCAAACAGCCGGGCTGCTCGACTTTGCCGATCTGGTCGAGGCCCTGGCCAAGGCCGCGGCCGACTATGCGGCAGGGGGCATACATGCGCCGGAACGGCAAGTCGTTCCGTTTCCGCAAGGCGGCGTGATGCTGTCCATGCCGGCCACTGCGGACGACATCGGCATACACAAGCTGGTCAATGTGGTTCCCGGCAACAAGGCGCTGGGCCTGCCCACCATCAACGGCGTGGTAACGGTCTACGATGGGCGCACAGGACAAGCGCTGGCCCTGCTTGACGGTCCCACCGTGACGGCACGGCGCACCGCCGCGGTATCCATGCTGGGCATCCGTACCTTCCTGGCCAACCCGCCCCGGCATGTCGCGCTGATCGGCAGCGGAACGCAATCGATCGGCCATGCCCAGGCGCTGGCGGCGCTTTATCCGGGCGTGCACACCACCGTCATCGGCAGCAGCCTGGCCAATGCGCAGGCCTTCACGAAGGCGCATCAAGGCATGGACCTGATGCTGGCGGCGGCGGAGTCCGTACCGGCCGATGCCGACGTCGTCATCACCCTGACCACAAGCTCCGTGCCGGTCTATGCACTGCCGGCCCGGACGGGACGGCTGCTTATCGGAGTCGGCGCGTTCAAGCCGGAACTGGCCGAGATCGCGCCCGATACGCTGCATGGCAGCCAGGTATATGTGGATGATCCGGCCGGCGCCCGCCATGAGGCCGGCGATCTTATTCAGGCGAGCATCGACTGGAGCCGGGTCGGATCCCTGGCCGCGGCATTGAGCCAGGGCGTGCCGCTGGAAAAGCCCATTGTTTTCAAGACCGTCGGATGCGCCGCCTGGGATCTCGCGGCGGCCAGATGCGCCCTGCGGAAAAAAGAATACTTACAAGCCGTCAACTAGGGTAATTGTCATAGAAAAAGCACAATAAACGGGGTAGACTTGGGAACAAGAGTCATTCCATGCACTTGTTCATCGTTTAATCTTGAGCGCACCCGCCCATGTCTATCGCAACGTACGCAATCTCCCACACAGAAGACGATACCCAAGCCACCGCTTCCAGGCTAGAAATCGCCAAGCTTTTGCGTTCCGTTGAAGAAAAAAAATCGTTGATGAAAATCTATATTCAGCAACGCGCCGTGGCCGTCTCCGCAACGATTCTCGACGTCGATCCCGAAAACAATGCAATCATCCTGGACGACTCTCCCGAAGGCGAACTAAAAAACTTTCACGAAAACGAAGACGTCTCTTACGAGATCACGCTCGATACAGCGCGTATCCTGTTTTCATCCCGGCAGGTCGCCCCCTGCGAGCACGACAACCGCCCCGCCCTGCGCCTTAGCCTGCCCAAGTCGCTTACACGCATACAGCGCCGCGAGTCCTACCGCCTGGATGTTCCCGTAACGGACCCGGCCACCTGCAGAATCACCCTGCCCGGGGGTGCCGGCACGATCTCGCTGCAAGTCAAAGACATCAGCACCGGCGGCGTCTCGGTGGTCGACAATCAACAGCAGTTGGGCTCCTCGGCCGGCACCCTGTACCCGTCGTGCCAGCTCGACCTTCCCGGTACCGGCACGCTGTCCGTCAAGCTGCAGGTCATGCGCTTCATGAACGAAGCCCTGCCCTTCGAGCAGGAAAGCCGGCATGTGGGCTGCAAGTTTGTCGACCTGCACAACTCCACCGAAATCCAGGTGCAAAACTACATCAGCTCGCTGGAGCGCGCCATCAACGCCAAACGCCGCGGCTTCGATTGATGCGACCCTGCCAGTTCCCTAATACCCTAATACATTCGTAAATGAAAGCCGATTTCTGGCTGGAGCGCTGGCGCGAGGGCCAGACGCATTTCCACCAAAGCCGCATCACCCCCTTGCTGCAAAAGTATTGGCCCACGCTGGACCTGGACGCCGGCAGCCGGGTGCTTGTGCCTTTATGCGGCAAGACGCTGGATATGATCTGGCTGGCCGAACAAGGCCATCAGGTGGTAGGGGTGGAATTATCCCCCTTGGCGGTGGAGCAATTTTTTTCAGAAAACGGGCTGAATCCGAGTACGCACGCAACCCCCGCCGGACAGCATTACACCGCCGGAAATATCGAAATCATTTGCGGCGACATTTTCGCCATGGATGCGGCCAGCTTGGCCGCCTGCGCGGCAGTCTACGATCGCGCCGCCCTGGTCGCCCTGCCCGCGCCCATGCGTGCGCGCTATGTCGATCATGTGTATGGACAGCTGTCCCGTCAATATCGCGGACTGTTGCTGACTCTGGATTATCCGCAAGAGCAAATGGACGGCCCGCCCTTTTCGCTTGACGACGCCGAAGTCCAAGCACTGTATGCCGCCCATTCCCGGGCCGAAATCATCGACAGGCGCGGCATACTGGACAAAGAACCCAAGTTCGCCGCGCGCGGGCTGACCCGCCTGGACACGATCGTCTACCGATTGAGCGCCAGGCCTTAGCAAGCCCTCCCTGCCGGCCCATCAGCCGGCAACGATCGCCGAAACGTCTATCTCGTACATCCGCCGTTCGTTCTCGTGGACGGAATCAATGCATACCCGGGTTCCATCGCGGTTCCAGCGAGGATGCAGATCGCAGCGGTTTTCCTTCTTCAGGTCCGGGTCGGCATAGAAACTGCCCAGGTCTATCTTCCTGTTGTCGACCACATTGAAAAGAAAAAGAATGCGCTCGTGGGTCGTCGAGTCCGGATACGTATCGCTTAGCAGCCATTGCTTGTCGGTGGGCGAAAAACTCATGTGCCCGTTCTCGGTCAGTATCCCGTCGCCGACTACTTGCACCGCGCCGCCATCCCGGTCCTGATACAGATGGTAGTGTATGGAGCCGGCATGCGGCCCCCACACAATGATGCGCTCGTTGTCGCACCAGAGCGGATGGGATATCTGGTACTCCGACTTTTCATAGTCGAAGGTACCCACGGAAGCGGGATCAAAATCGTCCGCCAATTGAGGCAAGGGATGATCGGAGCATTCCAGCAGGCGCATATCGGAGCCGTCCGGGCCGATCGTGATCAGCCGATGCAGGAAGCAGGTTTCATCCTCGACCCGTTCAGTCCAGCGGTGCAGAAAAAGTATGCGCGAAGACGCCGGATTGATCTCGATATGGCTGACCCAATGAATGGCCTTGTCCATCGATGCGCGATGGTGGAACTGCTTCAGCGCGTCATAGCTTACCAGCATGCGATGCGTGCCGGTGTCCAGATCCATGACGCGAATGCCGTCGTCGGCGGGGCACAGCTCGACATCGAACGGACCGCCGTGTTCGCTATAGCCTATCGTCTCGTGCGTGATGTAAAGTCGGCGATAGTCCACGCTTAGCGCGTACTTGCCATTGGGCGCCACCACATAGATAGGCAAGGGCAGCTCGCGGACCTGGCCGGAATGAATATCGCGTATCCGGCTGCCGAAGCCGGCATAGACCGCGTCCTTGCTGTCGCTGCGGACGTTGTAGATGATCTTCGAATCGGATATGCCATCCACCCATTGCAGCTGCGCACCCATTTGCCAGTTCCAGGCGCAGGTCGTGTCCACGACGTGGAATGCATCGCCCTGGGCGGTATCGAAATAGCCGACTTCGGCCTCCAGCTCCGGATGCAGGCGCGCATCCATCATGGGCACTTGAAGGGCAAGCACCCGCCGGTTGCCGCGGTCCCAGGTGGATTTATTGTAGTAACCGAAAAAATGATGCTTGTCCTTGCCGCCGAAGCGACGGCAAGGGGGATAGAGTGCAACGGTCATACGGCTTACGAACCTACGGTGATCTTGGCGGTATTGATGACTTTGTCCCAGCGAGCCTTCTCTTTACTGATATAGGCCCGGGCTTCGGACGGCGAGTTGCCCACGGGCGTCATGCCCAGGTTCTCCAGACCCTTGCGGAAGTCGGGATTGGCATAGATTTTTTGTATGTCTTTATTGATTTTCTCGACCAAGGCGTCGGGCACATCCTTGCTGGCCACCAGCGTGGTGAACGACATGACCTCCAACCCCGGCAAACCCGCCTCTTTGGCTGTCGGCACATTCGGAAGCTGGGGTGCGCGCTTATCGCCGGTAATGGCAAGCGCCTTGAGCTTGCCCGTTTGCACATACGAAATCACCGTCGGGATGTTCTCGAACAACAGATGGATCTGCTCGCCCAGCAAGTCGTTCAAGGCGGCCGAGCTGCCCTTGTACGGAATATGCGTGATGGGAGCGCCCGATTCCATCTTATAGAGCTCGCCTATCATGTGCACGGAAGAACCCACCCCGGCGGAACCGAAATAAATCGAGTCGGGCTTTTCTTTGGCAAGCGCGGTCAGCTCGGCCAGCGTATTGGCGGGCAGGCTGGGCGTGGCGACGACCACGTGAGGCATCTGCGCAACGATGGTGATGGGCTTCAGGTCTTCGCCGGGCTTGTAATTCAAAGCGGGATACACGCCATAAGTCGCATGCAGGCCTATCGATCCCAGCAGCAAGGTGTAGCCATCGGGACCCGAATCAGAGACCAGTCGGCCCCCTATGTGTCCGCCCGCGCCGGGCCTGTTCTCGACCACCACGGACTTGCCGTAAAGCTTGCCCAGGTAGTCGGCGATAAGGCGCCCCTGGATGTCGGAGCTGCCACCGGCCGAAAAGGGAACAACGATACGGATCGGCTTTGTCGGGTAGTCTTCCTGTGCATTGGAAGCTGGCGCAAGCGCGCAAATGGAAGCCGCAAGAACTGCCTGGCTGGCCGTTTTGGCCCATGTCGAAAATAATTTCATCGGATTACCTTTCACGATTACTTAAGAAGAAGCTGCGTCATCAGGCCAACATGCCGCCGGATTCAACAAAAGTGTAAAGATCATACCCAATTCATGAAAATGCTATTTTGCCCACTACCTATGCAAAATTGGTATAGCATTGCCATGTCATTCTTATTGCAGCCTGGCGTACGCAAATTGCCAGTTCCGCGCAGACCACCATGAGCCGTCCTCTCAATTTCCGCCAGATCGAAGCATTCCGCGCCGTCATGCTGACAGGCACCACGACCAGCGCCGCGCGCATGCTGCATACCACGCAACCGTCCGTCAGCCGGCTGATCGGCCAGATCCAGTCGGCCACCGGTATCACGCTGTTCGACATGCAGCACGGCAGGCTAAGGCCCACAGCCGAGGCCACCGAACTGTTCGACACCATACAGCGCCATTTCCTGGGACTGGAAAGCATCGAGGCGCGAGTCGATGCCATGCGCCGGTCAGGCAGCGGCATTCTGCGCATCGCCTGCACGCCGTCGCTGGGCCTGGGTGTGGTGCCAGCGGCCATTGCCGCATTTTCGGCGGAACATCCCGATGTCCAGGTAAACATACAGACCTTGGGCAGCCACTATCTGCGCGATGGACTGCAGCACGGACTGTTCGACCTGGTGTTGAGCACCGCCGCTTTCGACGCCATGTCATTCCATGAGGAAAGAATCCACCAAAGCGATGCCGTATGCGTCGTTCGCCCCGGCCATGCGCTGGCGGACAAGAAAAAAGTCCACGTGCGCGACTTGCAGGGCATGCTGCTGTTGTCCTTGAACGCGAACGATGAGCTGGCTGTTTCACTGGACGATCTGATGTCCAGGCATCAGGTCGCGCCGTCCGGTAAGATAGAAACCACTTATTCCTCGACCATATGCTCGATGACCATGCGCACCGATGGCGTCGGCATCGTCAACGAATACGTCGCCGAGGTATTTGCCGAAAAGCTGGCGATACTCCCGTTCTTTCCGCGCATCCCCGTCGACATGTACCTGGCCTATCCGCCGCAGCGGGCGCCATCCCGGCTGGCCAAGGTGTTTGCGGATGTGGTCCGGTCGCAGCTTTAGCCAGATCAAAGGGCGAACGCCATGAAACAATCCGATTCCGCCAGGCCGAGAGGCCGCCGCTCCCTTTACACCGCCGTGCTGGGCCTGGTCCTTGCGGCTTGCGCGGCCGCGCTGGCCACCTATTCGCTATATACGGCTTCAGCTCCCCGCATTATCCATACCGAGCCCTCTCGGTTCTCACCGGTGCTGGTAATAGAAGAATATGGCGAGCGGTGCCTGAACTTCAGTGAAACAAAAGGCGGCGGACGGCAAACCTGCTTCGATCTGTCCGAACCGGACAAAATGGTGTTTGCCTACACACGCATGATGACCAGCGCGCTTTTCCTGAACCCCAAGCCCGAAAAAATCCTGATTGTCGGCTTGGGAGGGGCAACCATACCGCTAGCCCTGGAAAAAATACTGCCTGATGCCGTTATCGACACCGTCGAAATCGACCCTAGCGTCGCCCGAGTCGCCGAAGGCTACTTCGGATACAAGCAGGGCCCGCGACAGCGGCTGTTCTTGGAGGACGGCCGCGCGTTTGTGGAACGCGCGCGAGCCGAGGGCCGGCAGTACGACATGGTCATGCTGGATGCCTTCGATGTGGACTACATTCCGCCCCACCTCCTCACCCGCGAGTTCCTTCAGCATGTATACGCGATCCTGTCGCCCAACGGGGTATTGGTGGCCAATACCTTCACCAACAGCCATATGTACGACCAGGAATCAGCCACTTACGCCGACGTCTTCGGCGACTTTTTCAATCTGCGCGCTGGAAACCGTGTGATCATCGCCGCCCGCGGCAAGCTGCCCGATGACCAGACGCTTGAACGCAATGCGGCGGCCCTTGCCGGTACGCTGGCGCCCTTTGGAATAGACGTGCGGCAGGCTGTTGAGCGGTTCTCGCGAGAGCGCGACTGGGACGAAAATGCGGCTGTCCTGACCGACCCCGACTGAACAGGCCTACGCCTGTGTCCATAAGCAGTCGCATACACTTGCTATTTATTCATCATCGCGCCCAAGGCTGCATACGGATGGCAAAACAAGGAAATCGGCTCGGCGGCAGTACCCTGGTCTATTCGACGGAGTCGGGCCGTATATGCCCCGCATGTCAAAACCCCATAGCGGACTGCACATGCCGGGCCGCCAAGCATCTTTCGCCCTCTGATGGTATCGTGCGCGTCTCGCTTGAAACCAAAGGGCGGCGCGGCAAGGGTGTGACTGTCATCAAGGGCGTGCCGCTGGAAACCGCAGCCTTGTCCGAACTGGCAAAACAACTTAAAGCGGCTTGCGGTTCAGGCGGTACCATCAAAGAAGGCATTATCGAAATCCAGGGCGATCATCGCGATGCCGTGATCCCGAAATTGGCGCTGCGCTGGGTCGTCAAACGCGCGGGAGGCTAGCCCGCATATTGAGTATCACTTGGTGCTTGAACGGTGCTACGCTTGAAACAAGCTGTTCATGCCGAATTGGCGAAAGCCGGACTAAAGGAAGAAGCATGGGAAAGAAGAAAGGCGCCGCCGACCCGGACGAAGTCGCACTGATTGAATGGTGTATTGAAGTCGAAGGGCTTCTGGTGGCCGCCGGCGCAACGCAAGGGCAGGCACAAGAGTACATTGAAGAAGAAGCCGAGTGGTTTACCGACTTGTTCTATAACGGCTTGACTCCTGAAGAGGCCGCCAAGGAAGCGCTTAATTAAACCAGGGAACAGGCCTTTCCAGGCCGGCTTCTGTGCGGCCTTTCCTTGACCAGATCGTCTTCCATCATCTGTCCGGCCCGGCGCACGATGCGATCCAGCATGGATCCCAGCGCCTGCAACTCTTTCTCATCCAGATCCTGGAAGATGACATCATTCAGCGATGCCACCACCGGCATGATTTCCCGATACAGATCCACGCCTTGCTGCGTGACGGATATATGTACTGTCCTGGCGTCGTCGGGATCGCGGCTGCGCGCCAGCAAGCCTTTGCCGTAAAGCGAACCCACCGCGCGCGAGGTTCGCGGCGCATCCAGGGCAGCCGCCTGGGCCAGTTGGGTGGAGGTCAGGCTGTCGTGCTGGACCGCGATCGCCAGCAAGCGCCACTCGCGCCGGGTGATATTGAAGCGGCCCTCGCATAAACGCGTGAAGATGGGATTGCCCGCCGACCACGCGCGGTACAACCTGAACATCATCATATCGCCCAGCGTAGGCAGGCGGCCCGGCACATCGGCTGCGCGGGCCGATCCCTGTATGGAATCCGTCGTTTTGATGCCCATGGATCGGAACTTTCCCTGACTGTCGGATACTTGATTAGAACAATTAATACCCAGCTTGGTAAGCTGCCATCCAATATTAAGACATATCAAGTCCGAGGAGACCAACCATGATCAAGAACGCATTTCGAGCCGTCCTGCTGCCTTGCATCCTGTTTGCGGCATGCACCGCCGGCGCCGCGCAGGATAATGCCGCTAAATTAACCTCGCCCCTGACCATCGTCGTGGGCTATGCGCCGGGCGGTGCCACCGATCGCGCCGCGCGCATCGTGGCCTCCAGCTTGCAGGCCAAGCTGGGCGTACCGGTCGTCGTAGAGAACAAGACGGGCGCGGGCGGCCGCATCGCCGCGCAGCATGTCAAGAATGCCGGACCAAAGGAAAATGTATTGCTGCTTGGCAACCCGGCGGTCATGGTGGTGGCGCCTCTGGTATTCGAAAGCCTGGCCTACGATGCCGTAAAGGACTTCCAGCCCGTCTCCATGGTGACGGAATACGGTTTTGGCGTCGCCGTCTCGGCGGACAGCCCGATCAAGGATATGAAAGGGCTGGTGGAATGGGCCAAGTCCAATCCGGACAAGTTCAACATCGGCGTTCCCGCAACAGGCAGCCTTCCGCACTTCTTTGGCCTGATGCTTTCCAAGCAGATCGGAGCCGAAGGCCAGATCATCGGCTACCGGGGCTCCGCCCCCGTCATCACCGACCTGATCGGCGGCGCTGTTCCAGTAGCCATCGACACGCTGGACGTCTTGACCCGCCAGCATCAGGGCAAGCGCATTCGCATCCTGGCCACATCAGGCCAAGAGCGCGAAGCAGCCTTGCCGGACGTGCCCACATTCAAGCAAGCCGGCGTCGACCTGCAGGCCGCGGGCTGGAACACCTTTTTTGCCTCGTCCTCCATGCCCAAGGACAAGGCCGACATGCTGGGCGAGGCCGTCAAGTCGGTAACGGCGAACCCGTCCGTGCGCAAGACGCTGCAAGAAAACGACTTGATTCCGGTATCCGCCAATGCGCAGGAAACCGGCAAGCTGGTGGAAACCTTCCGCGCGCAGTGGGCGCCCGTCGTCAAGGCATCGGGCTTCGTCGTCACCAAATAGATACACAGCAGGCAACACCGATGAGCCAACCCAGGAATGTTCTTTTCATCATGGCGGACCAGCTGCGCGCCGACCACTTGGCATGCTACGGGCACCCGCACATACGCACGCCGAATATCGACGCGCTTGCCAGGCGAGGCGTACGGTTCGAGCGCGCCTTCGTGAACTCGGGCGTGTGCGGGCCATCGCGCATGAGCTACTACACCGGCCGCTACCCTTCCACGCACGGAGCGACCTGGAACCGCGTGCCTTTGTCGGTGGGCGAGGTAACGCTGGGCGAATACCTGCGCGCAAGCGGCCGCAAATTGGTGCTGGCCGGCAAGACCCACGTCATGGTGGACCATGCCGGCCTGGAGCGCCTGGCACTGGACGGCGGCAGCGAACTGGGCCGCCTGCTAAGCACAGGCGGCTTCGAGGAAATCGATCGCTACGACGGCCACCACGAGCCCGGCAAAGAAAGCGGCTACCCGGCCTACCTGCGCCGCCACGGCTATGTGTCGGACGATCCCTGGACGGATTTCGTTATTTCCGCAAAGGGCCCCGGCGGCAAGGCGGTCAGCGGCTGGCACATGCGAAACGCCCGCTATCCATCCCTGGTCCAGGACGAGCACTCCGAAACCGCCTACATGACGGACCAGGCCCTACACTTCATGCAGCAGCAAGGCGACCAGCCCTGGGTCATGCACCTGAGCTACGTAAAGCCCCACTGGCCCTACATTGCGCCCGAGCCCTATCACGCCATGTACCGCCCGGACCAGTGCCTGCCCGTGGTACGCAACGAAGCCGAACGGCGCAATGCCCATCCCGTACTGGCGGCTTATCGCCAACACGAGGAAAGCATCAGCTTTTCCATGGACGAGTGCATACGCACGGTGCGGCCCGCCTACCAGGGCCTGATCACGCAACTGGACGACCATCTGGGCCGGCTGTTCGAGCACATGGAGCGCACGGGCCTCATGGAAAATACCCTGATTGTCTTCACGGCCGACCACGGGGACTTCCTGGGCGATCATTGGCTGGGCGAGAAAGAGCTGTTCTACGACACCGTGCAGCGCGTGCCGATGATCGTGGTCGATCCATCCGCGGCGGCGGACGCGACCCGAGGAAGTGCCGAGTCACGAATGGTGGAATCGGTGGACGTGCTGCCCACCATCCTGGCCTGGCTGGGGCTGCCCCTACCCATGCATCGCCTGGAAGGACGCAACCTGCTTCCTGTCTTGCATGGCCAGCCGGTCGAATGGCGGGATTGCGTTTTTTCCGAGCTGGATTACAGCTATCGGCTTTCGCGGCTGCTGGTAGAAAAAACGCCGCAAAATGCCCGCGCCTGGTCCGTCCGTACAGACCGGTGGCGCTATGTGTACTGGATGGACGAGCCCGAGCAACTTTACGACCTGCATGCGGACCCCGACCAATTCCATGACCTGGGCCGGGATCCCGCCTATGCCCAGGTTCGGGCCGAATGCCGCGAACGCCTGCTGGCCTGGTTCGCCGGTTTGAAGCGGCGCACGACGGTCAGTCTGGAGGCCGTAGAGAAAGGAACCAATGCCTACAAGAAGGCAGGCGTGTTTTTTGGCCAGTGGTGATCGCATTGAACGCGATGCGCAACGCAATTACGCCAACACGGCTTTCAGCGCCTGCGCAACGGCTTCCGTCATCTTCGCGCTGATATCCAGATGAAAGACTGCACGCATCAAGAACTGGCTTTCCACGCCAATGCGTATATCATGCCGGGCCAGGTCCCCGGCTATTTCCATCGCTGTCTTGCCGCTTTCGGACACGTCAAAAAAAACCAGGTTTGTATCGACTCGGCCGAACTGCAAGCGGACGCCGGGCAGATCGCGAATCCGCTCGGCGAATGCACGCGCATTCAAATGGTCTTCGGCCAGGCGGCCTACGTTGTGCTCGAGCGCGTACAAGCCGGCGGCCGCCACAATGCCCGCCTGGCGCATGGCTCCGCCGAAACGATGCTTCCAGCGATTCGCCTGTTGAATGAACTCAGCGGACCCAGCCAGGACCGCGCCGATGGGGCAACCCAGGCCCTTCGAAAGATCCAGCCAGACGCTGTCGAAGGGCTTTGCGTAGGATTCGGCTGAAACATTGGTGGCCACGCATGCATTCAACAAGCGCGCGCCATCCATATGCAAAGCCAGCTTCAAGTCCCTTGCGGCATCCACAACCTCATGCACCGTTTCCAATGGCCATACCGCGCCTCCACCGCGATTGCTTGTCTGTTCGATGCAAACGACTTTTGAGCGAGGGGTCTTGATCCCCTGGGGCCTTACCGCCGCGGCGAGCTCCTTGGCATCAAAAATTCCATATTCGGTACCTATGCCGCGAATAACACTGTGAGCGAAAACCGATGCGCCGGCTCCTTCGGAGGACACGATATGGCTATTGCGGGCGGCGATGATCTCATCGCCCGGCCGACAGTGCACTGCCAAGGCTATCTGATTGCACATGGTGCCCGACGGCAGGAAAATGGCCGCCTCTTGGCCCAGGATTGCGGCGACTTTTTCTGTCAGCGCATTGACGCTGGGATCTTCGCCGCGCTGCTCGTCGCCAACCTCGGCGCGAGCCATAGCGTCGCGCATGCCGAGTGATGGTCGAGTGGCGGTATCGCTGACCAGATCTATCGCGAATGGTGGACGCACAGACATGGCTATATCGCCGCAACGCCTTTAATCATGCGCAGGCCCTCTCGTACCGCGTCCAGCGCCGCGTCGATATCCGCCTCATTGTTGTATCCATGCAGTCCAAATCGAAGTTGGCCGCGCCTAATGGTGTGTGCGACCTTGCGCTCGACAAGATGCTCTGAAAGAGGCTGTATCAGAGGATCGGTTGAAAAACCATGGCCCCCGGCGTTCAGCGCGCCCAAGGTAACAATGTGCGATTGCTTGGGACCGCGGCCAGGTACCGCCGGTGTCATGCCCAGGCCGCACAGCCCATCATGAAACTTCCCTATCAGTTGCAGGACATGGGCTTCGATATTAGCGGTACCAAGCTCCAGCAGCATATCGAGCGAGGCATCGGCGGCATACGCCCCCGCCAAGTTGAAGCTGCCTACTTCGAAGCGGCGGCTGTCCGGCTGATACTCATAATCGAAGCCACCCATGGTTGAATGGTCGTCTGTTTTCTGGATGATCGCCGGACGCGACAAATAGGCGGGCTTGAGCCGGTCTATCCATTTGGGAGACACATACAGAAAGCCGTAGCCGTACAGGCCAAGCAGGCCTTTCGATACGGAAGTGGCGAATCCATCCACCATCTCGGCGGAAAGATCGTGGTGCATGATGCCGGCTGTCTGTACGCCATCAACCAGCAGGAAAACATCGCGCTTGCGGCATGCCTCCCCCAGTTTCCGCAAGTCGGTACGGTGCCCAGGCGCAAAGGTGGCGGAGGCTACAGTCATCAGCCGTGTTCGCGCGTCCATGGCCGATATCAGGCCGTCGATATCGATTGAACCGTCCGGCATAGGATCGACGACGCGCACCTCCAGTCCACGCTGCCGCTGCCGCAACCAGGGATAGACATTGTTTGGATGCTCGCAGTCCGAAGTCAACACAACGTTGTCGCCCGATTCCCATGGGAAAGCCCACGCAATGCTGTTCGTCCCATCGGAAACATTGCGGATCGCCGCAATGGTGTCTGGAGCAACATTCATAAGCTTGGCGAATTTACGGCGGGACGACGCCACCTGGATTTCATGTTGCACACGATTCGCGGATGCCAGCTCAAGATGGTCGAGAAAGGCCTCGACCGAGGAGCGCACCCGGCGATGCAGAATCATCTTGTCGCATATCGACAGGTAAGTCTGGGTGGCCAACGCAGGGAAGCCGCTGCGAAAGGTACTGAAGGTCAGTGGCGCGTCCGTGGAAGCCTCTGGGAAAACAGCATGCGAAGTCATTGGGGGTCCGTCCTAATTGAAACAGGGAACAAAGCGTCAGTGCAAAATCTGGCTAAGGAACAAGCGAGTCCGTTCGCTGGAGGGCGACTCGAAAAACTGGTCGGGTGGTGCTGCTTCGACGACCTCCCCGTCAGCCATGAATACGACGAGATCGGCTACCTTGCGCGCGAAATTCATTTCATGCGTTACGCATATCATCGTCATACCCGCCTCGGCGAGTTCAGTCATGACATCGAGCACCTCGTGGATCATCTCAGGGTCCAGGGCGGATGTCGGTTCATCGAACAGCATGACATCAGGCCGCAGCATCAATGCGCGGGCTATCGCCACACGCTGCTGCTGGCCGCCTGACAATTGGCCGGGAAATTTCCTTGCCTGCTCGGGTATGCGTACGCGGCGAAGCAGCTCCATGGCCCGATCCTGGGCTTCCGCCTGGGGCACTCCTTGCGCCAGCATGGGGCCAAGAGTAAGGTTGTCCAGGATCGTAAGGTGGGGAAACAGATTGAAGCTTTGGAACACCATTCCGACTTTGCGGCGCACGGCCTCGATTTGGCGGATATCCGAGCTCACCTCTATGCCATCGACAATGATGCTTCCTTCCTGGTGCTCCTCGAGCCTGTTGATGCAGCGGATCGCGGTCGACTTTCCAGAGCCGGAAGGGCCGCAGATGACTACTTTCTCGCCACGGCCGACCACCAGGTTAACGTCGCGCAGCACATGGAAATCCCCGTACCATTTGTTCACTTCATGCAGTTGAACCGCTGCGCCCTCGATGGGGTCCATTGATTCTGTCATTTCAACGCCTTACCTTGAGTCTGGATTCCAATCCCTCGCTGTACTTGGACATGGCGAAGCACATCACGAAGTACAGCAGGAAAATAAACAGATAGGCCTCGATGCTGTAGCGCACCCAGACGGGATCTTGTATTGCGGTCGATGTCGCGCGCAGCACATCGAACAAGCCGATGATGCCGACGAAAGTCGTATTCTTGAAAGCCCGAATAATCTCATTCATCATGGATGGCAGCACAATGCGTCCCGTCTGCGGCAGGATGATGCGCAACATTTTCTGCCAGTAAGTCAACCCGACGGTATCCGCCGCCTCGTATTGGCCTCTTCCTATGGCTTGCAGTCCGCCGCGGATTACCTCGGCGGCATAAGCCGCAAAGAACAGCATCATCGCGATCTGGGCCCTCATGAACTTATCGATGCTGACGCCCTCTGGCAGGAACAGCGGAAACATCAAAGAAGCCATGAACAATATAGTCACCAGCGGCAAGCCTCTGACTATCTCGATGAAGCCCACGCAGAGCGCCTTGATCGCCGGCATCTGCGAGCGGCGCCCCAGGGCCAGGAGGACACCCGCCGGAAGGCCTCCAACGATGGTTCCGACGAACATGATCAAGGTCAGCGGCAGTCCGCCCCATTGATGAGTCGGGACCGGCGCCAAGCCGAATACGCCGCCAAGCATCAGCAGAAACACCACGCTCATGGCGGCAAGCCAGGAAATGACCAAAGCGCGGGCGGACAAGATACGAAGCGCCGAAATAATAGCCAGCCCGACAATAATCGCAATGACTGCTATGCCGCGCCATTGTTCTTCATAGGGAAAGGTACCGAACAGCATCACGCTGTATTTTTCGGGAATGACGGCCCAGCAGGCACCCGTGGCAGCCTTGCAGTCTTCGGCATTCGCCGTGAACCAGACGGCGTCGATGAACGCCCAGCGAATGAGCCGTGGCAAGGTGACGAACAACACCCAAAGAGCCAACAAGGTCATGGCGCCATTGAACCAGCCCCTGAAAAAATTGCTTCTAAGCCAGGCCTGGGGGCCCTGTTCGCGCAAGGGAGGCGAACGGCGCGCTGTCGGCTTGATGATCGCCCGGGAAATGCACTGTCCTGAAGCCATGTCTCACCGCTCCTTTATCTGTACTTTGCGGTTGTACAGATTCATGACGATCGCAATGCTGAACGAGATGGCCAGATAGATCGACATCATGATGGCGATAGCCTCGATCGTGTGGCCGCTGAGCGTGACTATGGTGTTGTTCACGCTGAACAGCTCCGGATACCCAACGGCAACGCCCAGCGAACTGTTCTTCACGATACTCACGTACTGGCCCGCGGCCGGCGGCACCATGACCCGTAAGGCCTGCGGAAACACGACCCTGCGGTATATGCTGAAGGGTCGCAAGCCAACAGTCTGCGCCGCCTCTATCTGACCCGCGCTGACTGACTGAATTCCCGACCGGACGATCTCGGCGATAAAAGCGCCTATGTACAGGGACAAACCCAGCAACAGGGCAAGAAATTCGGGCGATATCGTCGTCCCGCCCTGGTAATTGAAGCCGCGCAAAGCAGGAATAGTGATCTCGTACCCGGGTCCCAGCAGTATGGCCAAGGCAATCGGCACCGCAGCGGCCATCAGGCCCAACACCAGAGCTACAGGCTGTTTCCGGCCCGATTTCCTGCGTCGGCGATCTATCAATCCAAGCATCGCCCACAGCAGAAAGCAGCTTGCTAGCACCGCCGCCAGCAGCAGCCATGGCGCAAGGTCATTGGCCAGCCAGGGCATGACGAGGCCTCGATTGCTTAGGAAGGCCATATCTCCAAACGAGAACGCCTGGCGCGGATGTGGAAGCTTGGTAATGAGCGTGTACCAGAAGATCAGCTGCACCAACTGCGGAGTATTGCGGAACACTTCGACGTAGATCGAGGCGAATTTGCGCCACATCAGATTGGAAGAAAGGCGGCCCAGACCAACTATCACGCCTATCAGCGTAGCCAAAACGATGCTTGCCACCGATACCTTCAACGTGTTGAGCAGTGCAACGCCATATGCCTTCAGAAAGGAATCGGTGGATTGGAATGCAATGGAATGCTCGCCTATCTCGAATCCGGCATCGTTGCCCAGGAAGGCAAAGCCGGTTGATATTCCCTGCTTGCTTAACGCTTCCTGGGCATTCCCAATCAGGAACGATCCAAGGGCAATGACGCTTATCAGCACTACCGCCTGGTATATCCAGGATCTGACACCCAGATCATGCCAGGCGCTCTTCCACGAAAGACGCTGCCTGACGGGCAATCGAGGCGGCCTGCGACTAAGGACTGCTGCTGTCTGCATGGCGGCAAGGCTCAATTGAAGGGCGGCGCATATAACAGGCCGCCATCAACCCATTGACGGTTCAGGCCACGATCCAGCTTCAGCGGCGAAGCTTTGCCGACCGTACGCTCAAAGACCTCGCCATAGTTGCCGACCTGCTTGATAATCTGATAAGCCCAGTCATTGTTCAGAGCCAGCTGCTTGCCCAGTTCATCCTTGGCGCCGAGCAAACGGGCAACATCCGCATTGTCCGATTTCTTCATTTCGTCCACGTTCTTCGAGGTGATGCCAAGCTCCTCCGCGGCAATCATGGCGTAGACCGTCCAGTTGACGATATCCCGCCATTGCGCATCGCCTTGCCTGACGACCGGGGCCATGGGGTCTTTACCGAAGACCTCCGGCAGGATGATGTAATCGTCGGGATTGCTGGCTGCCGTCGCGCGGCCCGAGCTCAAGCCTGAAGTCGATTGGACATGCACATCGCAGCGGCCGCTGAAAAAGGCATTGTTCAGCTCCTTCCGATCTTCGATGACCACGGGCTTGTACTTCATGTTCTTGGCGCGAAAAATATCGGCAACAATTTTTTCCGACGTGGAGCCGGGCTCGATGCAAATCGTGGCGCCGTCCAGCTCGCTTACGCTTTTTACGCCCAGCTGCTTGCTAACCATGAAGGCCTGCCCGTCATAGAAGATGGGGGCTACGAAATCCAGACCCAGGTTGGTGTCACGGCTGTAGGTCCAAGTAACATTGGCGGCCAGCAGATCCACCTCTGATGTCTGCAACGCGGTGAATCGTGTCTGGCTGGAGACTTTGACGAGCTCCGCTTTCTTTGCGTCGCCCAGTGTCGCGGCGGCAACAGCACGGCAAACCTCCACGTCTATGCCTTGCCATTGCCCTTTGCTATCGATGCCCGAAAATCCCGGCCGGCCGCCGTTGGCGCCGCAAACCACCTTGTCCTTGTTCTTGACCGAGGCAAGGGTGGGGCCGACTTCCGCAGCGATCGCCACGGTTCCAAAAAAGAGCGTGCCTATAAGGACGGCAGCAGTGCTGATCAATTTCATTGGTTTGTCTCCAGTTTTATAGCGAAGCAGTTCTTGCTTTCAAATTTTGTATCGATCCCTGTGAAGCAGCATCTCGATACGCCAATCAAGCCCCTTGCGCAGGTGCTCGCACATCAAATGGCGTGCATGCTCCGCGTCTCTGCGCATGATCGCCTCCAGTAAGTCTTTGTGTTCCAGCAATGCGGCGCGTACGCGTTCCGGCGTTCTGTTCCGGACAATGCCGAAGGGGATCCGGAAGCGGAGCCGGAATGGGTAGTACATCTCGAGCAGGCGCTTGTTGCCTGACAGGCGCATCACCTCCTTGTGGAATTCGACGCCGTCGTCGTGGACCTGCACCACGTCGAAGCCTTCAGGGTCGGCCAGAGCCTGGTCAAATGCCACGGCGAACCGCTGAAGCTGCTCGACCTCTCCCCGTTGAGCGGCAAGCGCTACGGCAATTCCCTCGATCGCGTATCGGATTTCGTATAGATCCTGCAAGTCAGGAATGGTGAGCGGCCGCAGGATCGTTCCCCGCATCGGATGGCTTTCCAGCACGCCTTCGCGGACAAGGTCGCGCACCGCCTCGCGTATGGGAGTACGGCCAAGGCCAAGAAGATCAGAAAGATTACGTTCTGAAAGCGGCTGGTCTTCCGTGATGCTTCCGTTAAGCAGCATCTCGACCAGTTTTTCGTATGCGCGTTCGCTATCGCGCTTGACTGCTGTTGGTATCATGCTGGAATACTACTGGTATACCAGTTCATTTAAAAATAGGTATTCACCCTAGATAACATTGAAATCGCTATCTGTATGAAATCCCTACAGCATGTCCGCCCCGGACAGTGCGGGCGTCTCGGCGATGCGCCGCGTAATGGCCCGGCAAGCCTCCAGCAATGGTGTCACGTAGGCCTGCTCGGGGTCGGGTTTTTGGCGGAAACGCAGTGTACTGACGCTGATGGCGGCTACGGGTTTTCCGGCTTCGCCGAAAATCGCTGCGCCAAAGCAGCAAATGCCTTCTTCATTTTCCTCGTCGTCCACCGACCAGCCGCGCCGGCGGACCTGTTCCAGCTGCTTGCGCAATGCCGCCGAATCCTTGACCGTGTTGGGAGTTTGAAGCGAGAAGGGTTGGGGCAAAGCGTCCAATGCGGCATGTAAAGCGGCCTCATCCAGCATGGCCAGATAGATCTTGCCCACCGATGTCGAGTGCATCGAAACATTCGTGCCGATACGAGAGCTCATGCGCACCGCGCTTGGGCTTTCCAGCTTCTCGATATACACCATATGCTGGCCGTTGGGCACGGCCAGGTGAACGGTTTCCCCGGTAAGATCGCGTAAGCGTTTGAGCTCTTCGACTGCGGCCAGGCGCAATTCGGAGCGTCCCCAACTACGGCTGGCCAGTTGAATCAGTCTGGGTCCCAGAGTCAGTTTGCCGCTGCGGGGGTGCTCCGCCAGCAAACGCTCGGCCACCAGCGCAGCCACCGTGCGATAAACCGTAGGCCTTGGGTAACCGCTAATCTTGCTAAGCTCGGGCACCGTCATGGGCTCGGGCGTGTCGGCGACCAACTGCATCAGATGCATGAATTTCGAGAAGGCGGCGGTCCCCGCTACTTGAGAGGCGGGTGTGCGGGAAGCGGCTTGTTGTGCAGGCATATCAAGCCACCATGTATCCGCCATCTATGGGCAAGATAACGCCGGTCATGAATGAGGCCGCCGGCGTGCACAAGAATACGGTTCCTTCGGCGACATCCTCGGGTTTGCCCCAGCGCCCCAGCGGTGTACGAGCCAGGATGGGGCCCGAACGGGCAGGATCGTCCTGCAAGGCCTGCGTCATCGGCGTGGCGATCCAGCCCGGCGCGATGGCATTGACGCGTATGCCATCGGCCGCATAGGCCAATGCCAGCGACTTGGTCAGTTGGGCAACGCCCCCCTTGCTTGCCGCATAGCCTGGCACAAGCGAACCGCCGAAGAAGCTGAGCATCGACGCGGTATTGACGATGCAGCCGCCACGCCGGGCCAGAAGATTGCGCGCCGCGCTGCAAACACGCATGGTGCCGGTAAGGTTGACGGCAAGCACCTGTTCGAACACCGCCGGATCATGTTCGTCGCCACGGCGAATGATGCCGGCGCAATTGACGACGATATCCAGCTCGTCCAGCCCGGCTACAAAACAATCAACGTCCTCCTGTTTGCTGACATCGCCAACCCGCACTTCGATTCCCGGGTCCAGCAAATCTGTCGGGGAACCCAGGCCCGCGGCAATGGTGCGCGCCCCCAGGGACGCAAGCCGATTGGCGATTACAGCGCCTATGCCCCGGGTTGCACCCGTCACCAATGCCGTCTTTCCGGCGAAGATATTTGCTTGATAAGTCATGGTTTATTGATTAGAAACGTTCAGGAGGGGATCGCGGCAACGCGCCGCGCATTGCTTGTATCTTGTTGTGATGCTTGTGTAATTACCGTATGAATTGGCGCACATAATCTTCGCCCAAACCCACCTCGGCAAAGTGCTTGCGGCACATGTCTATTTTCGTGAAGACGTCTTCGTAGCCCATCCCCTTGCCCCAGGGATCACAGTAATACATGATCCCGTTCACTTGAAAATACGTGATCATTTCCTCTACATCGGGTGGCACGTAAAGCGTATGCGTCTCGCCGGGCGGCTCGAAAACATAGCTGCCTTCAGTCGCTTCCCAATCATGTTCCAGATAGCGCCAGCGGCCCTTGAGCACAAAGCCATGCACGGCTTGGGGATGCCGATGCCGGCTAAGCACGCCGGATTTGCGCACCCGCAACAAGTTCATCCAATAACCCTGGCTGGCGTTCAGGCAGAGAGGCCGGAACCATACATTCTCGCCTTGAGGAACCCATAGCCGTTCGTCTGTGGGAATGGCGTTCGGAATGACCAGCTCGGGCAAGGCCTCCGGCGGGTTGGGGTATTGATACGGCATCATCTTGTCGCTATCAGGCCGGCTTACAGGCATCGCTCTCTCCTTATAAATCCATATTGCGGACATTATGTTTATTATATGGACAATACTCCAGCAATCGAGACAAATTTGTTACTCCCTTCAGCTTGAAGTTCAGCGCTAAAAAGAATGCACGACCAAGCAAGGGTAGTTAAAAGCACTCGATTAAAGGAGCGTAACCATGATCGACCTTAATGCAGATAAGCGTCCCCCGATGTCTACACCACCCGTGGTGTCGCCCGAGGCATGGCAGGCCGCGCACGGGCAGATGCTGGAAAAGGAAAAGGCCATGACGCGCGTCCGCGACGCGCTGGCAGCCGAGCGGCGGCGGATGCCATGGATGGCCGTCGACAAGGGATACGAATTCATCGGTCCCCAAGGCAAGGCCAGTCTGTTGGATTTGTTTGAAGGCCGCCGTCAGTTGATTGTCTACCGGGCCTTTTTCGAGCCAGGCGTGCACGGCTGGCCCGATCATGCGTGCATCGGCTGCTCGCTGGGTGCCGATCAAGTATCGAACCTCGCCCACCTGCATGCACGCGATACGACTCTGGTATATGCATCGCGTGCACCGCAGGCGGACATCGCACGCCTGAAGGCCCGGATGGGATGGCAGCACATTCCCTGGTACACGATTACGGACAGCTTCGATAAGGATTTCGACGTGGACGAATGGCACGGCCACAACGCCTTCATACGGGACGACAATTGCATATTCCGCACTTACTTTATCAACGGCCGCGGCGACGAAGCGATGGGCACAGTCTGGAGCTACCTTGATATGACGGCACTCGGGCGCCAGGAATTATGGGAAGACTCACCGCAGGGTTATCCGCAAAGCCGGCCGTATAAATGGTGGAACTGGAATGACAGTTATGTCCCTGGCGCTTCCGTCGACCCGGAATGGGATGCGGTGTCGGAGGCCGGCGAAGCCGCGTTCCGCAATAAAAAGACCGAAGCATCATGACCGGTGCCAAGACTTATGCAGGCGGCGCAGCGCAGCACAAACGGCTTGGCGGCAACCACAACAGCGGCTTCCCGATGACTGTCCGCCTGGTCAATGGATTGCACTTGGCCGCCACGCCGACTTTCGCCGTGATGGCTCTGCTCACGGGCCTAAGTGATGACCCCATGAACCAGATTTGCTCGATTGGGGCCGGCTCGCCGATCGCCGGAATGCTTCCGATGTACCTGCTGATGAGCGTGTTTCATTCGCCGCCGTGGATCAGGCTCATGAGGGTTTCCACACGAAAATGGAAATGATCTCGCGCCGTGCATACGGGGGCCAGGAATTTTGAGAATTTCTGGTGGGCGGTACAAGGTTCGAACTTGTGACCCCTGCCGTGTGAAGGCAGTGCTCTACCACTGAGCTAACCGCCCCAAGGACGCAGCGCCGGCTAGCTGAGAGTATCGGCTTGGCGCAAACGATTGGGAAGGCCGTAATTATACACCAAAGATCAGGGCTCGATGGCGCGCCATACGCTGGGTTTGCCGGCGGCTTTATCCAGCTCGATCAGGTAAGCATCATGGGCCTCTTGCTCCACCGGACTGGCCAGCACGATTTTCAGCATGGACGCATCGAATTTCTCCAGCCGCAGGCCATCCAGGCCTGTGCCGCCCTCTTCATCGAAATCCATCAGCAATGCATCCTGCCCGCGCGTCATGGCCAGCCATACATCGGCCAACAGCTCCGAGTCCAGCAAGGCGCCGTGCAGGGTACGGTGCGCGTTGGATATGCCGTAGCGTTCGCACAAGGCATCCAGCGAATTGCGCCGTCCCGGATGCAGTTCGCGCGCATGCAGCAACGAATCGGTGATCTTCAGGCACATGGTGTCGAACTTGGGCAGGCCTATGCGCGTCAATTCGGCGTTCAGGAACTTGACGTCGAACGCGGCGTTGTGAATGATGACTTCCGCATCCTTCACGTATTCCACCAGTTGGTGCGCGACTTCTTCGAATCGGGGATGGCCGGACAGGAACTCGGTGGTCAGGCCGTGCACGGCCAGGGCCTCGGGGTCGCTGTCGCGGTCGGGGTTCAGGTATAGATGCAGATGCCGGCCGGTAAGGCTGCGGTTTTCCATTTCGACGCAAGCCAGTTCAACGACGCGATGGCCTTGCGCCGGATCCAATCCGGTTGTTTCCGTATCCAACACTATTTGACGCATAAAATTCCTGTTGCTTCCAGACTATTGCACTTGCTGCGGCGCTATGTGTTCGGCGGGAGCCGCAGCGGCGGTGGTCGCCTTCAACTTTACCTTGCCGGCAATAAGCGTGTAGGCCACCGGCACCACGAACAAGGTAAGCACCGTGCCCAGGCTCAAGCCGCCTACCAGCACCCAGCCTATTTGCTGGCGCGATTCGGCGCCGGCGCCGGTGGCGTAGGCCAGCGGCAAGACCCCCAGCACCATGGCGCCGGTAGTCATAAGTATAGGCCTTAGACGCAATACGCTGGCCTGCATGACGGCTTCGAATTTCTCGACGCCCTCGGCCCGCAGCTGGTTGGTGAATTCGACGATCAGAATCCCGTGCTTGGTAATCAAGCCCACCAGCGTAATCAGCCCGATCTGGCTATAGATGGACAAGGTGCCGCCCGACAACCACAGGGCCAGGAGCGCTCCGGTCATGGACAAAGGCACGGAAAACATGATGATCAGCGGGTTGCGCCAGCTTTCAAACTGGGCGGCCAGCACTAAATAGATAAAGGCCAGCGCCATCATGAAAACCAGATAGATTCCGCCGGAAGAGTCGCGGAACTCGCGCGACTGCCCATCCAGATCGATCTGCACCGTCGGCGGCAGGACCTCCCGCGCCACGGCGTTCATGTGCTCGAGGACTTCGCCCAAAGCGTAGCCGGGAGCAATCGAAGCCTGCACCTTCACGGCACGCAGGCGGTTGAAGTGGTTTAGCGACTGCGGCGAGACCCCTTCGGACACCTTCAGGAAGTTGGACAGCTGAACCATGCCGCCGGCGCTGGTCCGCACATAGATATCGGAGATGTCCGCGGGATCGGCCCGGTCCTGTTTCTTGACCTGAACGATTACGTCGTACTGCTCGCCGCTGTCGCGAAAACGCGTTACCTGCCGGCCGCCCAGCATGGATTCCAGCGTGCGGCCGACCTCGCCGACGTCGATGCCCACGTCGGCCAGCTTGTCGCGCTGGACCACCACCTGCAGCTCAGGCGTATTCAGCCGCAAGTCGGTATCGACGTTCTCCAGGCCGGGATAATCCTTCAGCTTGTCCAGGAAACCGTCGACCAGCTTGGCCATCTCCGGATAGCTGACCTGGCTCATGATGACAAAATCGATGGGCTTGGACGTGGCCCGCTGTCCCAGCGAGGGCGGATTCGTGGGGAAGGCCCGCACGCCCGGCAATGCCGCGAACTCGGGCTGGAGGGAGCTGGCGATGCTCTGCTGCGAACGGTCTCGTTCGCCCCAGGGCTTCAGGCGCAGGATGGCGAAGGAATCGACCACCGTCGGATAGCCGATGATGGACTGGTTGCCCGCGGACTCCGGTATGTCCGCATACAGGCGCTCGATCTGCTTGACGCTTTGCAAGGTGTAGTCCAAGGTCGAGCCCTCAGGTCCGCTGACCACGCCGAACACCACGCCGCGGTCTTCGATAGGCGCAAGCTCGCTTTTTACCGTCTTGAACAAGACCGCGCTGCCCAATGCCACAGCCAGTCCCAGCAGCAGCACAATAAGCCGATGGCGCAAGGCGCGCGCCAGCCCATTGCGATAACGATTGGTCAGCGATACCAGCAAGCCTTCGATAAAAGAGTAGATGCGCCCATGGCCGGCCTGATGCCTGAGCAAGGTGGAACACATCATGGGCGTCAGCGTCAGTGCAACAAAGCCCGACACCAGCACGGCGCCCGCCAGAGTCAGGGCAAATTCAATGAACAGGCGCCCGGTGCGGCCCGTGGCGAAAGCCAGAGGCGCATAGACAGTGACCAGGGTCAGCGTCATGGCTATGACCGCGAAGCCGATTTCCTTGGCGCCCAGGAAAGCCGCCTCTATCCGCGTCTTGCCCTCTTCTATGTGCCGGAAGATATTCTCCAGCACCACGATGGCATCGTCCACGACCAGGCCGATGGCCAGGACCATGGCCAGCAAGGTCAGTGTATTGATCGAGAAGCCGAAGAAATACATGATCCCGAAGGCGCCGATCAGCGAAACCGGTATGGTCACGATGGGAATCAGGCTGGCGCGCAGGCTGCGCAGGAAAAAGAAAATCACCAGCACGACCAGGATGATGGCTTCAGCCACCGTGTGATACACCGAGTTGATGGATTCCTGAATGAAGATGGACGTGTCGTAGGACACGTTAAGCTTCATGCCCGCCGGCAGGTTTTCATTGATCAGCTCGACTTCCTTGCGCGCCTCTTTGGACAGGTCCAGCGGGTTGGCGGTGGATTGCTTGGTGATGCCTATGGTCAGGCTGGGCTGCCCATTGAATCGCGCCAGCACGCGATCGTCCAGCGGGGCTATCTGCACGTCGGCCACGTCGCTCATGCGCACCGGATAGCCTTTTACCGTGGCCACCACGACATTACGGAATTGCTCGACGGTTTGCAGATCGGTGGATGAAACCACCGAGAACTCGCGTTTCTGCGATTCGATGCGCCCCGCCGGAATAAGCACATTCTGCTGGCGCAGCGCTTCCTCGACGTCCTGCACAATCAGGCCGTAGGCGGCAAGCTTGCCGCGGTCGATGAAGATTCGCATCGAAGGCAGGCGCTCGCCGTAGACCCGCACCTCGGCCGCGCCGGGCAGCACCGACAAGCGGGTCTTCACATAGCGGTTGATGTAGTCCGAAGCCTCCATCTGTGAAAACGTGCCGGTCGATACGCCTATATAGATAATAGGCGTCGAGTCGGCTTCGACCTTGCTGATGATGGGCTCGTCGATCTCATCGGGCAGATAGCGGCGGGCGCGCGACACTTTGTCGCGCACATCGGCCGCGGCGGCATCGGGGTCGCGCGCAAGATTGAACTTGATGTTGATCAGGCTGCGTTCCGAACGGCTGCGCGAGGTCATGACATCCACGCCTTCCATGCCGGCCAGTTGATCCTCCAGCGGCTTGGTCACCTGCGACTCGACGACTTCGGGGGATGCGCCCTTGTAGCCCGTGATCACCGAGACCACCGGCTCGTCGATGGCCGGATACTCGCGCACCGTCAGCCTGTCGTATGAAATCAGGCCGATCAGCACGATGACCAGTGACAGCACGGTGGCGAATACCGGTCGCTTGATGCAGATGTCGGAAAGAACCATGATGCGCTCGCTGTTCAGGAAACGGCAGCGTTTTGGGGCGTGGGCAGTATCTGGACCAGATCGCCGTCACGTACTTTTTGCAGGCCGGCGGTAATCACCTGATCGCCGGGCCGCAGGCCGGTGACGATCTCGACCCTGCCGTTGCGGCGCTGGCCGACTTGCACGACGACCCGCTGGGCATGCCCGTCGACAATGCGGAAAACATATTGCTCTTCGCCGGAGGGGACCAGCGCTGTCTCGGGCACCACCAGCGCCATGTCGTCGGTGAACTGCAGCCGCACGCGCGCGAACATGCCGGGGCGCAGCGCGCCATCGGCATTGGGCACATTGGCGCGCAGCAATATCGACCGGCCGCCTACATCGACCAGGGGGCTGATGGCGCCCACTTCGCCCTCGCGGCTTTGCCCCGGCAGCGCGTCGAAGCTGAGCGCCAGCTTGATGCCTTCGTGGACCTCGCCCAGGAACTGCTCGGGTATGCGGAAATCGACCTTCAGCGGATCGATGGACTCGATGGGCACCAGGTCTATGCCCGGGCTGACGTAATCGCCCACCGAAACATTGCGCAGTCCGATCAGGCCGTCGAAGGGAGCCAGGATAGCGGTCTTGTCCAGATGCGCCTTGGCGAGCGCCTGCGCGGCCTGTTGCACCTTGAGCTGGCTGCCGGCCTCGTCGCGCGCCTGCTTGCTGATGAAACCCTGCTTGCCCAACTCCACCGCCCGCCGATACTGGCTGGTGGCAAGATTGAGGTTGGCCTGGGCCTGCTGCAATTGAGCCTTGGCCACGCTGTCGTCCAGACGCACCAGCACCTGCCCCTTCTTGACCTTGCCGCCCTCGTTGAAATTGATTTCGGCGATGCGCCCGGTGATTTCGGGACGCAGCATGACGGAGTTTTCGGAACGCAGGCTGCCCACCGCCGACACGCCGCGCGGCATGGCCAGCTGCTCAACCGGGGCAACTTCGACTGCCACCCTCTTTTGCGCCGCGGGCTGCGTCGCGGGGGCCGAAGCCGAGGGCTTGCCCGCGCCGTTGGCGCCGCGCCCCACCAGCCAGCCGGCGCCCCCGGCGCCCAACGCAATGCCCAATGCAAGCACCAGGAAAAGTCCGAAAGAGGAGTGTTTCATGAGGATAAAATAGGAAAGAGGATGCCGACACAATTTGTGACTTTAGCATTGCTTTGCTTTTAATTACACGCTTTTATTCATCAGATCGGCGCGCGCCTGTTCCACCCCCAAATTGGCCAACTGATCGGCCCTTTCATTGCCGGGATCGCCGGCGTGGCCGCGTACCCATTTCCAGGTCAGGACATGCTCCTGGACCAGGCTGTCCAGCTCTTGCCACAGATCGGCATTCTTGACCGGCTTCTTGTCGGCCGTCCTCCATCCCCGGCGCTTCCAGTTCGCCAGCCATTCGTTCATGCCTTTCTGCACGTACTGGGAGTCGGTATGGACGACCACATCGCAGCGCCGCTTCAAGGCTTTGAGCGCCTGGATCACCGCCATCAGCTCCATGCGGTTGTTGGTGGTGTCGGGTTCGCCTCCATACAGAACTTTTTCATGGCGGCCCTGGCGAAGCAATGCGCCCCAGCCCCCCATCCCGGGATTGCCCTTGCAGGCGCCATCGGTCCAGATCTCAACTTGACTGCTATTTATTGTCATTGGGGATATTGCGCGAATTGCTTCCTGATATTTTTACGGTGATGGCACGCAGCGCCGCCGGGCGGCGCTACAGTCCAAGATCGGAGTGGCGCCCGGTTACCACTGCCTGGCGCTGGACGCGTTTTTTAGCCGTTTTCCATTTCGGCCCCACCAGCGTCATGCCCGCGACGCGCTTCACAGCCGATACGACATAGACCGCACCACATACCGGCCACCACCGGTCGCCCGCCGCGTCCATAAACGCCCAGCGGTCCAGCCATGCCTGGCTATTGCAAGGCGGGGCGTAGCAGCCGAACCGGCCCCTATCCAGCTCGAAGGATAAAAGCTTGAACCAATCCTTCAAGCGCGGCAGCGATACCTGCAAATGCGCCGGGACGGGCAATAAGGGATCCAGCCCCGGGATACGGTCGCTTGCGCCCCAGAGGCTCCAGGGATTGAAGCCGGAAATCACGACACGGCCCTCGGGCATCAACACCCGTTCGGCCTCGCGTAGTATCTGATGCGGCTTGGCGGAGGTTTCCAGGACGTGGGGCAGAACCAGCAAATCGATGCTTTGCGTATCGAACGGCAGATTTTCGGGATCGGCAACGACCACCTCGCCGGCATGGGCGGCCGTATCGAAAAGCACCCTTGTCCTGCCCTTGTACGGAATGCGGTTGGCGCGCAGCAAGTCCCACTGCGGCAGGCCGATTTGTATGGCATGATAGCCGAATACATTGCTGACCATGGCATCGATCTGCTTTTGCTCCCAGCCTTGCACATACTGTCCCGGCGGGGTGTCCAGCCATTCGGCAAGATCCAATATAAGAGGTTGTTCCACCGCTACGCTAACTCCCGCCTTACGTTATGACTACTACTCAATTGATTCCGCTGCCGGCCTTTACAGACAACTATATCTGGATGCTCTGTAAAAACGGCCGAGCCGTTGTGGTGGATCCCGGCCAATCGGCCCCCGTCGAAGATGCGCTGGAACAGCACGGGCTGACGCTGGACTCCATTTTACTTACCCACCATCACCACGATCATGTGGGCGGGGTGCTGGCATTACAACAGCGAACCGGGGCTGTCGTCTATGGCCCCGCGTCCGAAACCTTGCCTGCCTGCGACCATCGGCTACGCGAAGGGGATACGGTACAATTGCCCGCCATCGACCTGCAGCTCAAGGTTTTCGATATTCCGGGCCATACTGCCGGCCATATCGCTTACTACGGCCAGCTCGATACAGGAAAACCCTTGGTTTTTTGCGGCGACACCCTGTTTGCGGGGGGCTGCGGACGCTTATTCGAGGGAACACCCGTCCAAATGGCGGATTCTCTGGGTAAACTAAGCGCTTTGCCGCCTAATACGTTAGTATGTTGCGCCCATGAATATACACTGGCAAATTTATATTGGGCGCTGCATGTCGAGCCTGGCAACAGCGTTTTGCAGCAACGATTGGAAGCCGCCACGCAGCTTCGAGCGCGCGGACAGCCCACTTTGCCGTCCACGATCCAAGCCGAGCTGGATACCAATCCTTTTCTGCGGACCTCGCATGCTTCGGTAGCAAAAGCCGCAAGCGCCTATGCAGGAACCTTGCTGGACTCAAACGTAAAGATATTTGCCGGTTTACGCGAATGGAAGAACAACTTTAAATGAATTGCCAATGAACTGCTTACGACTATTCATTCTGCTTATCGTAGCAGTACTGGCTGGTTGCGCCACCAATAACACGCAAAACCCCTACGCCTCCGCCAAGAAAACCTACACGGCGGCCGAAACCTCGCGCACGATAGACCTTACCCACCCACCGCGCGACATGTGGGACAGAATCCGGCGTGGCTTCGCCATCCCCAACCTGAACAGCGAACTGACCGACCGCTGGACCGATTACTACGCCTCGCACCCCGAGTCCGTGCTGCTCATGAGCCAGCGGGCGGGCAAATACCTGTACTACATCGTCGACGAACTCGATCGCCGCGGCCTGCCCACCGAGTTGGCCTTGCTGCCTTTCGTCGAAAGCGCCTACAACCCCACCGCGTACTCGCGCGCGCACGCTTCCGGGCTGTGGCAGTTCATTCCCAGTACCGGCAAGCACTACAACCTGGAACAGGACTGGTGGCGCGATCAGCGCCGCGACCCCATAGCGTCGACCAACGCGGCCTTGGACTACCTTTCCTATCTGTACGACTTCCAGGGCGACTGGTATCTGGCGCTGGCTTCGTACAACTGGGGCGAAGGCTCCGTGAAGCGGGCCATGGAGAAAAACGCCAAAGCGGGACAAGCCGCGGACTACGCCGCGCTGAACATGCCCGATGAAACGCGCAACTATGTGCCCAAGCTCCAGGCCATCAAGAACATCATTGCCAATCCCAGGAAATTCGGCATCACACTGCCCGAAGTCAGCAACACGCCTTATTTCACCACGGTACAGAAACGCGATATCGATATCGATATCGAAGTCGCCGCCAAACTGGCCGAGATGTCAGTTGAAGAATTCAAGTCGCTCAATGCTTCATTCAACCGGCCCATCATTCTGGCCGAACATAAACCCACCCTGCTTCTACCCACCAACCGCGTGGATATTTTCAACGCGAATCTGCAGGCCTACCAAGGCCGGCTCAGTTCCTGGGATACGTATAGAAGCAAGAAAGGCGAGTCCTACGCCGCCATTGCCAAGCAGCATGGCATCAGCCTGGGCAGGTTGCGGGCCGTCAATGGCCTAAGCAAAAAGCAAAGCCGCGCCGTGGCGCAAACCCTGCTGGTTCCGGCCAAGGGCACCCGCGGCTCCATCCAGCTGGCGTCGCTCGAAGTACCCGACGCCGACACAGCGCCCACTCGCGGCAAGACGGACGGAAAAAAAGACGTCGTCGTCCTGCAGCGCAAAGCCAATGTCCGGACCCATACCGTCCAAGGCGGCGACACCCTGTTTTCTTTGGCTAAACGCTATAACACCTCGGTCAACGAGCTGCGCAAACTCAATAACCTGAAGAACGACAAGCTGGCCAAGGGCAAGCGCTTGCGCGTTCCGGGCACGAGCATACGCGGCTAGCTCTCATACATGAAAAAAGGATCATCACATGGGTTTCCTGGACGGTAAGCGCATTCTGGTTACGGGCGTGTTGTCGAATCGCTCGATCGCCTACGGCATCGCACGCGCCTGCAAGCAGCAAGGCGCGGAACTGGCGTTCACATACGCCGGCGAGCGCTTCAAAGAACGGGTCACAGACTTCGCCAAGGAATTGGGCAGCAACATCGTCATATCCTGCGACGTCGCCGAGGACGAACAGATCGACAATGCCTTCAAGGAGCTTCAGGCCCAATGGGACGGCCTTGACGGTCTGGTGCACTCCATAGGCTTCGCACCGCGCGAGGCCATTGCCGGCGATTTCCTGGAAGGCATGACCCGCGAAGGTTTCCGCATTGCCCACGATATCTCGGCCTACAGCTTCCCGGCCATGGCCAAGGCCGCGCTGCCCTTGCTCAAGGGCCGCAACAGCTCGGTGCTGACGCTGACCTATCTGGGCGCTGAAAAAGCCATCCCCAACTACAACACCATGGGCCTGGCCAAGGCATCGCTGGAAGCCAGCGTGCGTTACCTGGCGGCGTCCCTGGGACCTCTGGGGATACGCGCCAATGGCATTTCCGCAGGCCCCATCAAGACTCTGGCGGCAAGCGGCATCAAGGATTTCTCCACCATACTGAAGTATGTGGAAACCCACGCCCCCTTGCGCCGCAATATCACCATTGAAGATGTCGGCAACGTGGCCGCCTTCCTGATGTCGGATCTGGCGGCAGGCGTTACCGGCGAAATCACGCACGTGGACGGCGGCTTCTCCACGGTCGTTCCCGGCATGGAATAAGTCGCGCCCTACGCAAGACGTTCGGGGCGGCCGCAAGCCGCCCCTTCTTGTTTCAAGCTGGCTGGGGCGCCATAAAGGCCAGACGCATCTTGACACCGGTATTGGCATCAGCTCCCTGAAACCAGCTTCAAACCAATGACGCCCGCCAGAATGAGCGCGATGCAGAACACTCTAAGCGGCGCCGTGGAGTCGCCTAGTATCGCGATCCCCAGAATCGCCGTGCCCGCCGCCCCAATTCCCGTCCAGACCGCATAGGCCGTCCCGACCGGTAACGTGCGAAGCGATAGCGAAAGAAGGAATATGCTCGACAGACCAGTGGCCACCGTAAACAATCCAGGTATCCAACGCGTGAAGCCTTCCGACCATTTCATGCCGAAGGCGAAGCCGATTTCGAAAAGGCCGGCGATGCCCAATAGTGCCCATGCCATATTTAGACTGTCCGTAGTAGGTCAGGCCTTGCCGACGGCGGCAGGGGTCGAGCGGAACGCAATTCCGAACCGATTGAAGGCGTTCATCAGTCCGATCGCATAGGTCAGATCGGCCAGTTCTCTGTCACTGAATTCCGCTGCGGCCGCGGCATAGTCAGCGTCGGGAACACCGCTCTGTGCCACATGCGTTACGCTTTCAGCCCAAGCGAAGGCAGCGCGTTCGCGATTGCTGAACACCTTGCCCGCATCGTGCCAGACAGGCACCAATACAAGCTTGTCCACGGAAACGCCCTGCTTGAGCAAATCGCGTGAGTGCATATCAATGCAGTATGCGCAGCCATTGATTTGCGAAACCCTTAAGTACACAAGATCGACCAGCTCTTTTTGCAGGCTGCTTTTCTGAAGAGTGGCATACACGCCGCTGAAAGCCTTGTAGCCTTCGGGCGCAGTCTGGGCGTAGTCGATGCGATTGCTCATGATGAGGTCCTTCTATTTGTTAATTGAGGAACTCCATCATGCGGCATCTTGGCCCAATCAAAAAGATCCATGATCCGCATTGTTTTATGGGCCATGATTCATTCGGCTTTCCGACTTGGAGCTTGCCGCCATGCCGTCATATCAATTGCAAGATGCGCCGCCCGAGGTTTTCGGCCGTGGCCTGTGAATCAATATTCGTGAAATTCAGCAACAGGGCCCGCCCCTCTGTGTTCCTTATCGACCAATCAGTCAATGCTTCCGCATACAGACCTGCTTGCCGCATACGCGAAACAAGCTCCCGGTCCGACAATTGGCCTTGCAGGCGCAGTATCAAATGCATTCCCCCCGGCTGTGCATCGATACGCACATGCTTCCCAAGCGCGATGCCCAGGCCTGTTGTGGTCGCCGCCCGGCGCTCGCCATAAAGCTTGCGCATCCGCTGGATGTGGCGTGCAAAGTGCCCTTCTTTTATAAAGGCCGTGACGATGGCCTGAGTAAGCTGGGGACTACCTCCGGCAAGTGCCTGGCTGACCTGCTCGAAGCGCTCGACCCGGGCTTGCGGCACGACAAGATAGGCAAGCCGGATACCGGGAAAGAGTACCTTGCTGAATGTGCCCGCATATAGCACACGCCCATCGCGGTCCAGGCTTTTCAAAGCAGGCAGAGGGCGGCTGACATATCGGTACTCGCCGTCGTAATCGTCCTCTATGACCCATGCATCATTTTGCGTGGCCCAGTCCAGCAATGCCAAGCGCCGGGGCAGGGACAGGGACACGCCCAGCGGACTCTGGTGTGCGGGCGTGACCACAGCGGCGCGCGCCCGAGGCGCCGCCTTGATTCCATCGGCCACGGCCATGCCATCCTTATCCACGGAAACCGGGACAGCCTCGATATGCATATGCTCCAAGACCTCTCGAGTGGGCGGATAGCCTGGATCTTCGAGCCAGACGCGGTCTCCCGCCTTCAGCAAGGCATGGCCGATAAGCTCCATGGTATGGCGGTACCCCGAAGTCACGAATATCTGGGAAGGTCCACAGACGATCCCGCGCGACACATGCAGATAGGCGGCGATCTCGGCACGCAGTTGCGGAAAGCCAAATACAGAAGGATGGACCATGTCTGAGGCTTGCATTGCGCGCACACATCGCGCGCCCAGGCGTGCCCAGATTTTTCGAGGAAAAGCATCCAGGGCGGGCAAACCCATCTGGAACGGCAGAATCGAATCGGGGCGAAAACTGAGCGAGGATATGCCGCTGGCCGATCGCGGCACCGACACCGCAACAGGTGCCAGCAGCTTGAGGCCGGGCGTGACGATAGTGCCGGCTTGGCCGCGGGCCTGAATGTAGCCCTCGGCGGCCAATAAAGAATACGCCGCCTCTATGGTGCCTCGTGCCAAGCCCAACTCCTTGGCGAGCGCGCGCGCCGATGGAAGCCGGTCGCCGGGTTTCAGCAGACCGCCGGCCATGGCGCCGCAGAGCCGGTCATAAACCTGTCGGTAGAAGGGCTCGGCCGCCCCACGATCCAAAGGAGAGATAGTGCGGGTTTCGGGGGCAGTCATGGATGGGCCAATTTGGGCGGGAAGTGAAAGAACGAATCCTCCATGATGGCTCAAAGCGCAAGATCAATGCAAGTCGGCCAGACACAGGCGCCGTAAAAGGACGGCCATCCTGGTAGTTGCAATCATGGCTCATTTAAAATTCTGATTCATGGCTCTTTGGCATAAGCCATCAGCTTCGTAGAATGGTTCCATGTCCTGTTCTCGAATTACACCCGGAATTCCAGGGCGGGTGACGGCACTCAAGAAAAAGTGGAAATAGCTAGGTAATGAAAATCCTGCATGTCAGTTGCAGCCCACGCGGGCAATTCTCGGAAAGCCATAAACTCTCGACGCAAATTATCGATTTTTTATTGAAGAGCAAGTCAACAGCTCTAGTGATGGACAGATTCGTAGGAGGCGGCGCATTGTCTCCTATGGATGAGGGCCATGCGTTTGCCCTCGGCGCATCGCAGCCCTCGCACGCGGAATTATCATTGGCGGGGTCCCTTGCCCAATCCGAAGAGCTGATCCGGGAACTGGAAAGCGCGGATGTCGTGGTCATCGGAACCCCAATGCATAATTTCACCGTCCCCGCCGGCTTGAAGGCCTGGATAGATCACATCGTGCGGGTCCGCCGGACATTCAACACCACTGCCGAAGGAAGAATGGGCATGCTGCATGACCGTCCCGTCTTCATCGCGGTTTCCTCGGGCGGAACTTATTCCGGGACCCGTGCGCGTCAGCCGGATTTCCTTACCTCCTACCTGAAGGCCGTTCTGGGCATGATCGGACTGCACGATATACATTTCTTCTCCATCGAAGGCACGGCCTTTGGCCCAGAGGCGCTAACCGAAGCCTGGGACAAGGCGAGACGGGCGCTAGAAGAGCATTTCTCTGCCCTCCGCCCCGGATACCGGCATGAAATAAGTCCCGTTAAGGAAAGCGCGTAGGCGGATCGCCGTCCTGCCATGGCGGAAACTTGACCATAATTGTCTGGAACAGGCCGCTTTCCTTCCAGTCCGACAGCCAGCGCTGCAGGCGGGGCCAAGGCTGGGCCTGAAACCAGGCCCAATCGACATGGGCGAATTGGCGGACAAAAGGCGCAATGGCCATATCGGCCAACGCCGGCCGGCCGCCGAACAGGAAAGCTTGATCGGCCAGCCTGGCGTCCAACGACTCCAGCCAGATCGCGGCTTCGTCGCGAAAGCGCTTGCCGTTGGCTTCCTGATAGCGTTGCGGATACTTATAGCGGTCCAGCTTGTATTTGAAGGGTCCGTCGCATTCTTCCACAAGCGCCAACATGGCTTGCAGATTGCCCTGCTCCGGCGCCAGCCAGGCATCGGGGTCATTACGCCGCAAGGCCCACAACATGATGTCCAGGCTCTGATCTATGACATTGCCCTGGTCCACCAGCACGGGCACGGTCGCCTTGGGCGACGCTTCAAGCAAGGCCTGGGGCTTGGCCTTCAGAACTACCTCTCGAAGCTCGCAGGCCTGCCCGCTGGCGGCGATGGCCGATCGCGCCCGCATGGCATAGGGGCAGCGGCGAAAGGAATACAGGATGGGAAGAGAAATGCCGGTCCGGGAATTCATACCCTTAGGTTATATCGCAAGCCGGCACTTTCCGAAGCGGGGTGGATGCGGGCTACTTGTCGCGCTTTCTGCCGTAGCGCTCGTTTCCGACACTGGCCATGCAGATGATCCGCTTGGTTGAAGCTTGTTTCGCGCGTTCCTGGTTGATACGCTGCTGGGCTCCCGTTTGCAACGGACGAAACGGCGTGGGAGTACGGGGTTTTACAAGCATGACGACAGCCTCACAGTAAGAATTCCATCCCGTTATGAACGGATGAAGATGGCAAAAACTGCTAACAAGCTCTTACCATACCCTGTTTTGGCTACAAGCGTATGAAAACGCTCTATTTCATGCGCACTCCGATATGGCGCTGACGCCGCTTGCGGGCCAGTTCAACCTGCTTCTGCCGCTCCCTGAAGCGCTCTTTCTGCTCGTCGCTATGCGTATCGTGGCAATGGGGGCAACTGACACCCTCTTCATACAATTCCGAGGCCTTGTCCTGGGCATCCAGCGGCAAGCGGCAGGCGCGGCATAGCTCGTAGCTGCCCGGCGCCAAGCCATGCCGCACCGAAACCCGCTCATCGAAGACAAAACACTCGCCCTTCCAGCGGCTTTCTTCGGCCGGAACGGTTTCCAGGTATTTGAGTATGCCGCCCTCCAGGTGATAGACATCATCAAAGCCCTGGGAACGCAAATAGGCCGTGGATTTTTCGCAACGTATGCCGCCGGTGCAGAACATCGCGACCCGGCGTCCCTCGGCCAACACCCCGCCCTGGGCGGATTGCTCGGCCACCCATTGGGGAAACTCGGAAAAGCTGGTCGTATGGGGATTGACGGCGCGGTTGAACGAACCGATGGATACCTCGTAATCGTTGCGCACATCCACCACCACGACGTCCGGATCATCGATCAGGGCATTCCATTCGGCGGGCTTCACATAGGTGCCGGCCATGGTGCGCGCATGCACGTTGGGCACTCCCATGGTGACGATCTCGCGCTTGAGCTTGACCTTCATGCGGTAGAACGGCATTTTTTCGGCCCACGATTCTTTGTGCTCAAGGGTAGACAGGCGGGGATCCGCCCGCAAATAGTCGAGCACCGCCTGGACGCCGTCTTTGCTGCCGGCGATGGTTCCGTTGATGCCTTCCTCGGCCAGCAGCAAAGTGCCTTTTATCTGCCGAGCCTCGCAAAACTCGAACAAGGGCTGCTGCAATTGCTGATAGTCGGAAAGCTCGGCAAACTTATAAAGCGCCGCGATTAGAAAATTAGCCATAAACCTGAAACAATGTAATAAGGCAAAGCCGATCCCGGCCTGCCGTCGGCGCCTATTTTAACGTTATCGGCCTCTTCGGTTTCCAGTATCATTAATACGCGACAACGTATACAGAGGAACACTTATGACATGGAAACTGATGCCCGGCGCCATTGCGGCGCTTGCCTTGCTGGCGGGCTGCGCAGCGAATCCGGCAGGCCCCTCTAGTGAGCAGAACGCTGACACATCTTCCTCTGCGCCGCAGGCATGCAATGCCGATATGGCGGAATCCGCCGTCGGCAAAAAGATAAGTCCCGCGCTCGTGGAAGATTATCGCAAGCAGTCGGGTTCAAAGACGGCCCGGGCGCTGCGTCCGAACGACGTCATGACCCTGGAGTACAACCCTCAGCGGCTCAACCTGCGTACCGACGACAAGGACATCGTCATCAGCGTCAACTGCGGCTGACGCCAATAAATAATGGATTCTCTTACACAGGCCGTGCTTGGCGCCGGCATCCAGGGCGCCATGCTGGGCCGCTACCAGGGACGCAAGGCTCTGGCGGCCGGCGCTTTGCTGGCGACCTTGCCCGACCTGGATGTGCTGATCGATTACGGCGATCCCGTATCGGGCATGATCAACCACCGCGGCTTTTCGCATTCCGTATTCGTTCTGACCGCGCTGGCACTGGCGCTTACCGCGCTATTCCGCCGTTGGCGGCCATCGCCGCAATACAGCGCCGGCCGGCTGTTCCTGACCTTATGGCTGGTACTGGTCACCCATCCGCTGCTGGATGCCTTCACCAGCTATGGCACGCAATTATGGTGGCCGTTGAGGCCCACGCCCACCAGTTGGTCCAGCATATTCATTATCGATCCCTTTTTTACCGTGCCGCTGTTCGCCGCCGTGGCGGCCGCATCCATTGTCGGCCTGCCTGCCAAAGCACGCGCCGCGCTGTGTTGGGCGTTGGGGTGGTGCGCCGCTTATCTGGCTTTGTCGATGGCCGCCAAATCGACCGTCGAGGCTCAAGTCAAACAAGATATGGAACGCCAAGGCAATGCCGTAAAAGCCGTGTTCTCGACTCCCGAGCCGTTCAACATCGTGCTATGGCGCGTCGTGGCCAAAACGGATGACGACAGCTATGTTGAAACAGTGCGCAGCCTGCTCGACACCGGTCCGTCGGAAAGCATACGCCGCCCGCTGAACAATCACCTGGCCCAGGCGCTGCCAGACGCCAGCCCGCTTGCCGGCTTGCAATGGTTTACCGGCAATTGGCTGCGCTACGATGACATCGATGGCCGGCTGGTGGTCACCGATCTGCGCATGGGCTTGGGCGGCGGCTATTATTCTTTCCGGTTCGAAATGGCCCGGCGCATCGGCCCCGGCGGCGGCTGGACCGCCATCACTCCCGTCTACTGGCCCAACGAACGCGGAACCGATCACCTGTCTGCTGTATTCAGGCGGACATGGCAGCCCATGCCGCCATTGCCGCTCGCCTTGTGGGAAAAAAACATGACGCGCACGCCGGCGCCGGCCGGCTTGCCCTGAGCTAACTGGCCAGCGGCCCGCGCCGGTACACCAGCAAGCGGCCCTTGTAGGCGTCCGGTTCCGCGGCGGCGGCAATGTCGGCAAGAGGATCAGGCAGGCGCAGCTCCCGCTCCATCACGAAGCCGCGGGTCGCCATATGGCGATTGAAGGCGGGCCTATGCCCCCTATTCGGATCGACCATCCAGACCTCGGCGTCGTCGGCCGCGTGGCGATCGATGAACTCCGCCAAGCCATGAGGCGCATCGCGCTCGTACAGCAGATCGCTGCCTATGATCAGGTCGTAGCGATCTTGCAGCGCCATTTCGGTTGGTTCCAGCTGAAGCGACAGACTGTCCGCCCCCCATTGCCCATACCGGTATTCCAGCAGCGGCAGCTCGTTAAGGCGAGCGTTCTCGTCTAGGAAGTGCTCGGCAAGCGGATGGCAATCGCTTGCGGTGACGAGCGCGCCCCGCCGCTGGCCGACCAGGCTGGCCAGCCCGAGGCCGCAGCCTATTTCCAGTATGCGTTCATCGGGGCTTACCGGCCGCAGCGCCAGCTGTATGGCCAACTGAATGCCGGAGGGCCACAACATGCCGAACAAAGGCCATGTGGCGGAACTGATGCCGCGGCGCTGCGCGGCGCCGCAAGGGTCGTGGAATTGCTGGCGATCCAGCAAGGAGCGGATGACAAGATCGTCGACACCCGCTATGGCGATACTCTCTAGCTTGGTTTTATAGCCGGGCATCGTCATGGAAGCAACATAAGGCAAGACTCGTGCACTGATACAGGACAGTCGAGTATGCCTTAAATATACGAAATGAGCTAACTTATTCTGGTTTTGGCCGGAATTGTTGAAAATTAGCGGGATTTATTAACTTCCCCAGACAGAGCGCATTGCGGGGTCAGCCTGCCCGTCTTGAACTGCCGCTTGGTTGCGGGGTGGCCAAAAGCTAGCGCCTGGCTTCCTTTTCCGGCTGACGGCGACGCTGCCAGAACGGCTGATCAGGCCAGCGCGGCTGAATGCCATAGTAATAGTCTCGCTGCGACAAGTACGTTTGCCAAAGTTGGCGCTGCTGCTCATCGTATTGGCGGACATAGGTATTGCCGCTGCCCAATTCCGCCGCATTCCGCGGACCGTCCGTCAAGGCGTAATGGATCATGTGCCCGGCGTGGCTGGCCGTCTTGAGCGCCTTGGCTATGCCTTGCGAGGACAGCGGGTCATAGGCTTGCGCCGCGTCGCCCACCGCCATCCAGGCATCACCGCAGAAGTCCCGCAATCGCTGGCTATTGGCCGGCGCCCCCCGGATGGTTCCGCAAGCAAGATAACCCCTGGCTTTGAGCAAGGGCGCGATATGCGTCGAGCCCTCCAGTAGTTGATCGAAGCCTTGCCGGGAGGCCGCCAGTCTTGCTTCGGCCAGGTCCTTGTCGGAGTGGAACACCACCAGCCGCCTGGTTTCATGGCCGGCCGTAACGGGCAAGCGGTTGCTATACCACCAGCCCTGCGGCGCGGCTTCGATCCGGGTGTAGCGGTCATCGTCCTCGCCAGCGCAGGAAAACCATTGGGCATAGGCGAACAAACGGTCATCGTTGTGGATAATCGGAACACCAAGCGCTTTCGCCACGGCCGCCCGACGGCCTGAACAGTCGACCAGATAACGGGCGCGATGCCGCCAGGCCTGCGTTTCAGAAGCTAGCGTCAATTCCCAATTGAAAGAATGGTCGGCGATACGGCCGCAGGATTGGAAGCGGACGCCCTTGAGCAAGGTTGCGCCGGCCGCAACCGCGCGCGACCGCAGGGCTTCGTCGAAAGCCAATCGTTCAACGCATAGGCCGAACCCGGCCGATGTGAAGAAAAAATCCGCGACATCGGCCTGCCCGCTTGCCCATAGCGAAACGTTGCCGGCCGTTCTGAAAAGACCTGGAAGCTGCTGTTCTGGATCATCAGGGTCGCCCAGGAAATGTCTGACCAGGCCGACGGAGGCCGGCGCCAGCGATTCACCCAGCTTGAAGCTCGTGGAGGTACGCTCTTCCACCAGAAGCACACGCTGGCCGAACCTGGCCAGCGTGATCGCGCTTGCGGCGCCCGCCGGTCCGGCACCCACGATGACAACGTCCCATGTTGCATCGAGCCCATCATGCCGGGTCGATGGCACGAATCATTTTCCTTTAGCGGGCGGCCGGTTCAGTGCCGGAGCACGCTCTTGTTCGACGAACACGGTGGCACCCTGGTCTTTCAAGAAGCCGCCGTCCGGGGTCTTGATCGGAAGCACCATCCCCAGCTTCGACCACGCGTACTCCATCTGCTGGTAACCGTCGGTGGACGATAGCGGTTCGCCGTCGGCATCGTATCCTCGGAACCATTCTTTATAGGTTCTGGTCTGGGTCTTGGGGTCGTACTCGAAGACGACATCCGGCCGTTGTGTCGGCCACCATGCCATATTGCACGACCAGAAGTCGCCTTGCCAGGGGCTGGACATGTAGGCGGAGATGGCGCCGGGCTCGTTGTCTTTACCCACGCGAAACGCCTCGGCGAAATACTCCCGATAGAGAATCAGGTAGGGAAATTCAATACCCGGATGAAAGCCGCCGCCTATGGTCGGTTCCAGCGCCGAGCTATCGAGCGCATGCGGTTGTTCGGCCAGGGGCAATTGCTCAAGGTCCACGGGCTTCTGTGGGTCGCCGACCTCGAAGTTGCCGTCCGCCCAGTTCTTCAGGTGCTTCAACTGCCAATCGGTCAGGCTAAGGAACTGATCGGGGAAATTGTTGCCTAGTTGCTGGTTCTGCAAGGGCTTGCCCGCCGTGCCCCACAACTTGGGCATTTTGGAGCTGTCTTCGGCGCGTTGGAACTCTTCGTTTTTCCAGCTGGTTGGCCGCTGCGGGGGGGCAGGCAGCAGCGAATCGACCAGCCGCCCGTTCTTGCCGGGAGCATGCCGCATCAGGCCATAGATTCTTTGCCTTATCGGCTTGCTTTGTTCGCTTGGATCGGCCAGCAACGCCATGTACTGGGGCAGAAGCAAATTGCCCGGCTGTCCCGGGCCGTGGGCGCGGTTCTTGGTTTCGGGCTGGATGCCCGCCGCCTCGGCGCTGACCCAACCGTAGTTCACCGCATTGGCGAAAACGGGGTACACATCGCGGTAGAAATTCGTCTTTTTCCCGGTGTACGGATAGGACTCGGGGAAGGCCTCGTAGACGCGATCCAGAATGGACACCACGTGGTACATATGAGGGGCGAATTTCGGCGGCGCGGTGACGATCCATGCGCCCGCCCGCGGGTTCCTGGTGCCTTCGTCCGTTGCCGACTTCACGTTGTCGCGTGTGCTCAAGACCGTGCCGTCCTTGAGCGTGACCGTGACGTCGATTTCACCGCCACAGGTATCGTCCCACCAGCCCGGAATATTAAAATAGGCGAACTGGTTCGTCAGCGGGTTTTGGCCGTTATCGGGACCATTCGGCGGATTGACCGTTTCGCTTGGGTTGGACAATTCCACTTTGGGTGTCGTGACGCATGCGCCTTTCCCGGGCGCGGGAACAAAGAGCAGGCGGTCTTTTGAGTCCAGGCGCAGTTGCCCAAGCTCGATGTCCTTGGCGGCTTTATAAGTGACCTCGACCTCTTTCGATGGGTCTTTAGGCGTGAACCCTTCGAAGCGAAGTTCGCCCGGCAAGGTGCCTTTGTCGATGCCGGTGAAAACATCACCCTTCATGACGACCGGCCCGGCTTGCCCGGAGGCGATCGTATGCACGCCCGGATCGATGATCAGCTTATCGCGCTCGATCGGTTTTTTGCCAGGCTGAATGGATGGGTTGCGCAACTTATCAGGATCAAACAGATAGGCGCCCTGAAATGCATAATTCGCCGCTTTCATGTTCCGGACATGAACCCGCCAATGCACGGACTGGACCAGGCCCGAATCCGACGTCAGCTCTGCGACGACCTTGTCGTTGGCATCGTAGGCATACACCCGATACCGTTGCGCCTGGCGCTTCAATCGCGCCCCGCTGTCGCGGTAGCTTCCACCGTTAGGCCCCGGTCCGCCGCTACCGCCGGGATCAACCACCACCCCCGGCGCCTCCGGGCCGATGTAAAACTCGTCACTGTCTCCCAAGCGGGCAATGCCGATACCGGGATGAATGCGAATGCTCTTGATGTTTTCTGACACGGTTCATTTCCTATACAAACTGCTTTATTAATTCGGCGCTGAAAGGACACCTGAATCGTGATTCAGGTGTTCCCCCTTCATGGGAATCAACAATCCGCCGGCGGAAGAAAATGCAAAGTCTGCTTGCTCAAAGGGTACGCACGACCTTCCAGTCCAGCAAGTCTGCGGAAGCGACCGCGTACCGGTTGCCAAAATGCTCGATGTTGGCGTGGGTCAGTCCGTTTGATTGGGTATGAGCTTGTACCGAAAAACCACCGCCGAAGCTGGCCTTGATCGATTTCTGGATAATCGAATCGGCATCCGGGCCAAGTGCGTGGCTCGCGTCGCCGCCTTTTGCGGCGCTGGCGATACCCGGCAGCAACAGCACACAGGCTGCCGCGCAACCCTTGACGAAATCTCTACGCTTGATGTACATCTTCCATCCTCCCTGGGTTCCGGTGCCCTCTTGAAGTCCAGCACCGCTGGGCCGATTATGGCATGACTTTGTTGCAAAGCCGAATCGTGCGCAGTTCGGAGCCGCAACGAGGCCCGTGGCTTATCCAAGCATATAGCCGTCAGTAGTATGCTGTCCCCGTCCTACGCACATCACTGGCTGCTAATGACTCGCATAAATTGCGTCCCCGTCGACGAGCTGAGCGGCCCGCATCTGGTCGCCGAATACAGGGAACTGCCTCGGGTATTTGCCCTGGCGGAGAAAGCGGTGAAGCGTGCAAGCCTGAATCAACCTGATAGCTATACGCTGGGCAAGGGCCACCTGCTGTTTTTCTATACCCGGCTGGGATACTTGGCCCGCCGCCACGGCGAGTTGATATTGGAGATGAAGCGGCGCGGCTACAAGCCCTCGTTCAGCGGTTTGCGGCGCCAGGACTTCCCCGGCATTCCCGATCAGTTTTGGCGCGACTGGCAGCCGACGCCACAGGCTTTGCGGTTGAATCGCCAACGGATCAAGGAAAGAAGCGGCGTCAAAAAAGAAGGCCCTTGACAGAGGGCTCATCCAAATACTTACATACCGCCAAAACCACCGTCGGCAATCCGACGCCGGCCCGGAACAGTCTTATCTATCAACAAGTGCAAATACCGCAATGGCTATTGATTAAAGGAGGAACATACAGGAACGGGGTTTGATAGAATGACATGCTATTTTCTGTCTGCCCAGAAGATGTTGATTGGCAGTGTCCCTTTCGAGAAGCACCCCGTTGTCGGCACAGTGGTCGCCAAGACGATTTGCTTGCACAGGTGTTAACCAGGAATGAACACTTATGATTCATGCCAATCCGTCCATCAAACTTGGCAGCTTCCTTCAGATTGCGCCTTACCTTGCCATGCGAGGAGTGTCGCCGCTGGAGTTCTTTCAGCGCCTCGGCATTTCGCCAAATATTTTCCAGAATCCCGATATATGGCTGCCGCGGGCGGTCTGCTTTAATATCGCCAATGAAATGGCGGCGGTCGCACAGGATCCTTTCGGCGGCGCCTATGTGGGACACCTGACGGAAATAGGCTCACTAGGCACTTGGGGTGAATTGATTCTGGGCTCGGACAACCTGGCCCAGGCTTGCGCAATGGCCGCTGCGAATGCATCCATGCTGCATCAAGGCGGAGAGATAAAAATCGTCACCGACGGCCGTACGACAAAACTCGTCCATCAGTTCACGGGCGAATTCGGGTCGGATCCCAGGCAATTCATTCTGGGAAGCCTTGCGGTACTCAGAAAAGTCCCCCTTATGGCCAACGAGGCGTCGGCCATACGTGTCCATATCAAAGGCTCACGGGCAAGAGGCGACTGGGCGCTTGAAGAATGCCTGGGCCCGAACCTGGTGATGAATGCAGACTACAACATGATCGAGTTCGATCGTGATCTGCTCGACACGCCGCTGACGCATATGCGCGATGATGCCTGGAAAACCACCCAGGCCCTGAAGTGGACGGTTGAAACAGCAGGCGCGCTGATCAAGCAGATATCGGATCCGAACCAATCAAAACTTGCCGTCCTTTGCAGGAGTCTTGGCATCTCTCCCAGGACGCTGCAACGCCGCCTCAAGCATTGCGGCGTCGATTTCGAAGAGCTGCGTGATGACACGCGCCGCAGCGAAGCCCTTAAGCTGCTTTCCGACGGAAAATATAGCGCTACCGAAATTGCCTATATGATCGGCTATAGCGACCAGGCGCATTTCACGCGCGCCTTCAAGCGCTGGACGGGAAACACGCCATCTCGTTACCGCCATGCCTCAAAAGAAGACGGGACGGACAAGGAATAAATATCACCTCGCTCACTTCGGCAACAGGAAAGTCACTCCCGCCCGGAAACCCCAGCCATTCGGCCCGTTTTCAGGCGCAGCAGCCCAATAGCGTGCACCGACCTGGAAGCTGACTGGTTGCGAGCCCAGTTTCACTACCTTTGAAATGGTGAAATTGACTGGAACGCTCCACTGCGTCTCTTTCCAATCATACGAGCTCTCCGTATCCAAGCCGAACGTCCATGCCTTATGGTTGGTGTAAGAGAAGAACGGCTGCAGGAAGGTGGAGCTGATGTTTCGGCGGTCGTTGTGACCCGCCAGCGACCAGATGTGATTGGTCAGCGCCCCATATGTCAAACCGTCATTTTGCTTCAACAAGACAGCGGAGGGACCTAAGCCCCATTTTTTCGCACCCAGCAGGGAGTGTGTGGCGGAAGGCACCAGCAGGGCTGGCCCTGCTCCCCAGATAAGGCCATCCGATGTGGGGCTCTTGGGGGAAAAGAAAAAACTCTGGGTGATATCCCCCAGACCCGACTGGCTGCCCGACTTTCCGGCGATGTCATGTTGAGAAATCACCGGAAGTATGGTCCGGGAAATAAGATTCCAGTTCTCGCCTATCGAAAACGGAATAACGGGCTGTATGTTGACATAGGATTTATATCCATCAGCAGAACCGTAGCCGCTATCGTAGTTGAACTGAAAAGGAACGCTGATCAATGCGGCTACGGGGTTCGCAAGCTGCTTTGCAAAATCAGCCTCTTCGGCATTCGATGACGCGCCCACCCCGAGCGCCGAAAACATGAATACCAATAATTTAAACTTCATATTGCCTCAATATATATTGTTATCTTCTCAAGAAACTCAAATCCAAACTATCTGCTCGCAGACGTCAGAACCGATAGGTAATCCCCATGATCGGCCCTTTCTGAATGACGTCGAACTCGAATCCATTCTTCCGATAATCCACTCCCTGGATTCGATAGCCGGCCATCGCGGATAGATTGTTTTTTATCTTGTACCCCACGCCGGCAGCCATGTCCCAGTCGAGATTTGCCTGGCCGGCGCCGATGTTTCCCCAACCGGTGAGATAAACCTTGTCGGTAAAAGAATACGTGCCACGAAAACCGGCAACCACGTCAACCCAGGTAGCACTGTCGCGCTGTTTCATATGATCGAGGGCTCCTCCATGAAAATTCAACTCGGTGCTCACGCTCCAGACACGTACCCCGGCAATCAAGTCCAGATGCAAACGGTCCGTGCTCTGGACGGTGTATCCACCACCCAGCAAGCCCGAGAATGATTGCGAGGTCACTCCGATTTGTTCCGCCAAGACACCCTTGGGCGTAGAGTCTTTGACAGAGGTCTTCGTATACGCCAGATCGGCGAAGATGCTGTAGCGGCCGCGACGTCCCTCGATGATCCCCATGAATGCAGAGTCCAGTTCATTAAAAATCTGTCCGAAATCAGATTTAATCCTGGCAGGCGGAGAATTAAATTGCTGGACCGTGCCCTGTACCCCAGCCATCCAGAGATAGGGGCTCACGCTGAACTGCCAATCTGAACGGTCTTCGGGCCTGACCGCTGGAGGCTGGTCCGCAACGCTGCTGCTTTCACCCGACCACGCGGCCCCCGGCAAAGCCAATGCAGCCCCCAGCAACAGGAGAAACGGAAATCCGGCGCTCCTTCGCCCCTTTGACAGCGGCCAACTGCAACGAGGGAGATGCCCGGCCCGTATCCGGCTGATCGCATATCCCATATCGCCAAGCCCGTATAGAACCCTTTTCATGAAAGCGCGACGCTTTCGGCAGAGCAATCCAGGGAAGCACTTCCCTTCGCCTTCACGTTCTCCAATTCATGTTTAGCGGCATCCAGGTCGGCCTGGAAACCGGCATCGCTTTGAAGCCTGCTGACCGTTGCGGCGCCCATGATTCTTCCTGCGTCCACATCGCTTTGCCAATGCGCATTGCAAATCACACGGCTTTGCCCAAACGCAAGGCCGCGCGCCAGCAACTCATTCGCCCGTTCCGGGTTGATTTCGGCCAGGACAAGCGCCCAGGCCCATCCCGCAGCGGTATGGCCCGAGGGGTAAGAGCCATCATTTCGCAGGATTTCTTCATCCTGTGGCGTACACGTCCCTTCGTCGTGCAAGGCAAACGGCCTGGTTCGGTTGTATTTGTTCTTGACTCCATAGGTGGAAAGCCCTGCATCCGTCAGTACACGCTGCATAACTTGATAGGTCTTCGGCGTGTTTTTCTCGTCAATCCTGGCTCCCATGGCACAAGAGAAGTTCTCCGCAGGCGCCGGAAATTTGAGATCGGCATCTTGTCTGGCCAGATCCCAGCGGGCAGTTCCACTCAGCTCGAGGGCGGCTTTTCTTGCCTCTTCGTCTCGAGCAAACGCGGCGCTATCCTTCTGAGGAGGGGGCCCGAGAAGCTGCAGGCTGTTCGGGAGGTCCGCCTGATCCAGGTAGCCGGGGGCAAATTCAAAATGCAGATCGGTCACTTTCCCCATTCCTGGGGAAAGTACTTGCGCGCCGAGCCATCCGGAAGCCGATACGCACAGCACCCCACCAACGACTGCCAGTGTGCGGTTAAAAATCGAGATCTTGTACATGCGAGGATCCTTAATTCATCGAACCACGATCTGTGGCTGTGGAAAACGCCATTGCCCACTAAGTATCTGTTCATCAGGCTGATACAGCCTCACCGTGTAGTTCCAGCCTGGCATCGTAGGCAGACAATTAGCGACCTTTCCGTCGCAGCCACCGAACTGGATGACAATCGAACCATCATTACTTTTTTCGGCAGTGAGGTTATTCAATGAATAGGCGTCATACGGATTCTTCTCGAAGTATCCGTATGCGTTGTAAACACTCACAGACCAGAAGCTATTGACCGGGACATGCCCGACCTTGAGCCGATAAATGGTTTTCCCATCGTTCTTCGGTATCACGCCGCTAAGGTAGGTTGCATCCTTGCTCGGATTTCCACCCCACCCAGTCGCTGTTCCGATCAAATGGTGGATCGGATCGACCATATCCCTAGGACCGAAGGCCTGATCGTAATTGGGAAGCGTAGCGCCCAGAACAAGCAGGGCATCACGCACCTTTTTCTGACTGGCCTGATCCCACTTCGGTACTACGAATTCCCCTGCCCCGGCTTGGCTGACCTGAATTGCGTCCTGCAGTGTGCGCACCTGATCAAGGTCCTTAGAGTCCGCGGGATCGACCAGCGTGCGGATAGCGACAAAAACATAGCGTGTGCCGACATCCTTTTTCGTCAGAGTATGGCGGCCGGCACCATAAAAAACGGCGGGTACGTAGTGGTCTTCGTCAACCACTTGCATCGACATGAATCTCTTACCCGCCTCAGGGAGCTTGATCGTGACCGGGCCAGCATCAAGGTCGAAAACCGCTGCTGAGTAAAGCGTGTCTCGATTCATTCGGATGACATTCTGAGCGTCGATGGGAGCCGGTTCGCGGCTATGGACAAATTGCCCAAGGCTGCCATCCGCTACCATTTTCCCCATGTAGAGATCGGACTCTGCACGGGCGAAATTATCGACGCCAACGAGCATCGCCGCATCGGAAGAGGCCAGAGCGTTCGCACTCCCAAAAGCTGCCAACGTCAGGGCGACTGTGCGCACTACAGATGAATAAGACATTTTTTAATCCTCTAGATCCAATGAAAACCTGTATCCGCCGGCCTCGCATTTTTCGATGCATAGCCACTGATGGCGGCGTATGCTGTTCGCTCGACGACCTTGCGATTCTATGGGCGCGTCTTGCCCAGGGCTTGCCATTTGATGCCAAATACGCTGTCGGCGGATGGATAGGCGTGCCTGAACTGTGTTCTAGGTTGACAAGCATGAACCCGGTCCGCATACTCCATCCGCGCCGATATACAGGGGCGTATAACCAAACTACGGTGGTTCACGCTCATGGCAAGTCATAAGCATTTGAAGTATGCCCGAAGCCGGCTGGTTCGTTGCCTGCGGACGATCTTTCTGGTGCTGTCCTGCGCGCTGGGCCTGACGGGCGTAGCGCTTGCCGAAACCGCGCTAAAGATCCGCAATGATTCCGCAAATGCTCTGCAACACCTTTACGCTGTCGAACCGAGCACGAAAGAACTGGGCGAGAAAGCCGTGGCGGTTTTGGTCTTTCCCAAGATATACAAAGCCGGCCTCATTGTTGGCGGCGAGCATGGGCAGGGTACCTTGTTTAAGGGTAAAGAGCCTACCGGTTACTACGACATCTCCGCCATGTCATTTGGCCTTCAGGCCGGAGCCCAGACGTTTGGCTACGCGCTCTTTTTCATGAACCACAAGTCGCTAAATTATCTCGAGCAAAGCGATGGCTGGGCATTGGGCAGCGGCCCCAGCCTGGTCGTATGGGATAAATACACCGCTTCCAGTGTGTCCACCACCACCTTGTCTCAGGATGTTTTCGCCGTGCCCTTTGGTGCTCAGGGTTTGATGGCAGGCATGGGCCTGGAAGGCTCCAAAATCACCAGCATCAAGCCCTGAGGCTTTCCGGAAAGTCCGCGGCGGATCAGGCATGCGGGTGTCGAAGGGAGCAGGCCATCTTGGCATCGAATGGCAAGCTGAAGCACGTTTTCTTCTGTAGCCTAGCAAAGTTGCGCCTTCACAATACAACAGCATCGGTTATTTCAGTCAAAGATATGAAAACCTACCCGCATCTGATGACCTGCGAGCATTGCGATAGCGTGTATCAACGCTGCAGGTTGTCAGCAGGTCAGGTTGCGCGCTGCAATCGATGTGAAGCTGTCCTCCAGCGCGCCAATCTGTTGAACGTTGATCGGTGGCTGGCATTGACCATCACGACAGCAGTCGTATTTTTGATCGCGAACGTTTGTCCGGTGGTACGCATCAGCCTGAACGGAATACACAGAGAGGCGACCTTGTGGGAATTTTCATGGGCTCTCGCACAAGGAGCAGTGGCGCCAATTGCGATAGTTGCAGCATTAGTGATTATTCTGGTGCCACTCGCACAGATTGCCTTGCTTGCGTGGGTGCTGGTTTATGCGCGCGTTGGCCATCGCGCACCAGGTTTTGCTTCGGCGCTGCGGATGCTGGCATTCTTGCGACCGTGGAGCATGGTTGAAGTTGGCGTGCTCGGTATTTTGGTGGCGGTCATCAAGCTGATCAGCCTTGTGGAAGTAGCTCCCGGCGCAGGCGTCTGGGCGACCGCTGTCCTTATGGTGCTCATCACAATGATTACCCACCGAGATCTCTCTTCGCTGTGGGAACAGACCGAGAGTGATTCAGCGTTGCGAAGGGAAAGTGCGGCATGAACAGGCTGCCATTCGCAAGCGATTTATCGATAGTAGGCTGCCACACATGCGGCCTTGTTTGCGAGAACGTCAAGGCAACTGAAGAAGCCGTTCACTGCCCTCGTTGTGGCTCAACGCTCCATCATCGACGTCCGAACGGCATTACTCGCGCCTGGACGCTGCTCCTTACCGCCATCATTTTCTACATCCCCGCCAATGTCTTGCCCGTCATGCATACGAGTCTGCTTGGCAAAGGCGCCAGCAGCACCATTATGGAAGGGGCTGTGGAGTTTTGGACGTCCGGCTCCTATGGAATTGCATTAGTGATTTTCATAGCGAGTGTGGCGGTGCCTTGCGGAAAATTCCTGATTCTTGGGCTGTTGCTCGCGACCTCACAACGGCGCAGCCGATGGGCGATGCGAGAACGCGCCAAGTTGTATCGCATGGTGGAGTTCGTCGGGTATTGGTCGATGCTTGATGTTCTGGTAGTTGCCGTGGTAGCGGCCTTGGTTCAATTCCAAGGCCTGAGCGATATATCGCCGCGCGTCGGCATCCTTTTCTTCGGCATGGTAGTCATATTTACGATGCTTGCAGCTATGTCCTTCGACCCCAGGCATATCTGGGATGGTGAAATCAATGGTGATGATGAATGAATGACTCTTCCAAGGGGCTCCATGGACCTGGCGCTCCTACGGTGACAACGCGTCGAAGATGGCGGATCTCCCTCGTCTGGCTGGTACCCATTATTGCGGCCTTGATCGGTCTCTCTATGATGGTGCAAACCTGGATGATGAAGGGCCCGGTGATTAGTATCACGTTTCACACTGCGAGCGGCTTGGAAGAAGGCAAAACCCTTGTGAAGTACAAGGACGTAACTGTAGGCACCGTTACTACAATAACCCTCAGCGAAGACGGTTCCCGCGTGATTGCGGCGGTAGCGCTTGATAAGGATGCCGCGAGCTTGGCCCGTGAGGATTCGCGGTTTTGGGTGGTACGCCCGCGCGTGGGCATCGATGGTGTTTCCGGATTTGACACTCTGCTTTCGGGGGCATATATCAGCGTCGATCGAGGTCAATCGACTGTATCGGCCATGGAATTCACGGGCTTGGAAAGTCCTCCCACCGTCATAGGCGACACTCTCGGCCGGTCCTTCGTTTTGCATACCGAAGATCTCGGCTCGCTGGACGTCGGCTCGCCGGTCTATTACCGGCGCATTCAAGTGGGTCGTGTTGCGTCTTACCAATTGAGCGAGGACGGGAGGGCGGTCGCTCTACGTCTCTTCATTAACGCGCCTTACGACCGCTTTGTCACCACGGCAACACGTTTCTGGAACGCGAGCGGTGTTGATGTTTCGCTGGATGCAGACGGATTCAAACTGCAGACGCAATCGATTGCCACAATTCTGGCTGGAGGAGTTTCCTTTGGAACGTCCCCGGGCGTCACTGGCGAACCCGTGGCGGAGGATACAACGTACGAATTGGCCAAGGATCGGCAGGCGGCCCTGGCTCCGCCCGATGGGCCGCCGCAAGCTGTCCATTTGGTCTTCAAACAGTCTTTGCGGGGTCTGACCGTTGGGGCGCCCGTGCAGTTCGATGGCATAGATCTGGGTAGAGTCATCTCCATCAAGCCAGATTACGATCCTGTCAGGCGCCGCTTTCAAACAGCGGTTGGCATCGTAGTTTATCCGCAGCGGCTGGGCGAGATTATGGAAAAACTGCCAACATCCGACGGGGACGAGGAAGATCGGGCGGCATACATGCTGCAAGAAATGGTGGCCCACGGCCTGAGGGCCCAGGCAAGGACAGGAAACATGCTGACTGGCCAGCTTTACATCGCCCTTGACTTCATACCGAACACACCAAAGGCAGCCTTTGACCCCCTACACCGTCCGTTAACGCTGCCGACCGTCAGCGGGGGCTTCGATCAATTGCAAGAACGGCTCGCCAGCATAGTCGGCAAGATTGAAAAGATGCCGTTAGACAGCATCGCGCGCAATCTTAACGCATCGCTTGCCAACCTAAATAAAGTGCTGATGCAGGTGGACAGCCGCGTTCTGCCACAGACTACGCAGACGCTTCGCGAAGCGCAGCAAACCATTGGTGTGGCGCACGGAATGCTGGCCGAAGATGCGACGTTGCGACAGAGCCTTGGTCAGACCTTGCAGGAGATTCAGCGCGCAGCTCGCTCAGCGCGCGCATTAACTGAACTTTTGAGCCGATATCCGGAAGCTGTAATGCGAGGCCGTCCTAAGAGCGCCAAACTCGAAGCTGCGGGAGAGCCGCTGGCCAGCACCATGGAGACCCCAAAAAGATGATCCGACCTATTTCCATCAGCCTGCTCGTCATGACCCTCTGGGTAGCAGCCTGCACTTCTTCTGCGCCCGTTCGCCATTACACCTTATTAAACCCAAAAATCGATGTCCAATCTCAGGGCGAACCCAGTCGCTTCGTGCTCGAAGTGCTGCCGGTCAGCCTGCCAGAGTATTTGAATCAGCCCCAGCTTGTTGTGAGGCAAGATGACAATGGCATGCTCTCCCTTCTGGACGACGAGCGGTGGCTGGGGCCATTGGACGAAGAGATACGTATCGCGTTGTCGGCCCAGTTGGTTAAGCGCCTGGGCACCCAGGACGTTGCCGGATTGTCCCGGCCGAGCGATGTGCAGGTGATTGGGGTGAAACTGCAGGTTCGCCGGTTTGACGCATGGCCGGGAAAGCTGGTGCAGCTTGAGGCCGGCTGGGCCGTGGGGGATGCGCGGGAAGCTGGCGATGCCAGACTGGTTTGCCACGGACGTTTTGAAGAACCTGCGGCCGCTGGTTATCCCGAGCTCGTGCAAGCGCAGCAGCGCGTGATCGCTGCGTTGGCCCAACAGATCGCACAGGACGCAAGGGCGCGGTCAGCCTCGCGCCAGTCGAAATGTGAACCACCCCATGTATCCTAGGCGGTTGCGTTCATGACGGGCTATAAACGCCCACTGCACAACAATGCCCTGGCTTGCGAAGGGTACATAGCGAAGGCTCCAAGAAAGCGGCATGCGTCAGCATCCCCGATATGAAAGGCCGTTATGCCTTGATGCCGATGCTCGATGGCTGGACGACGGTGTTCCAGGTTCCGGGCAAGCGCACGACCGGCACCGGCGCGCAGACCTATGCGATAACCGGCCCGGGCTGGAAAGGAACACTGCCGGAGGGCGTGACCGAGTACAAGGCGCCCACCAGTATCGTATGGCTGCTTGGTCGCATTTATTGCACCGGCACGCCGGAAGACTACGCTGCGGTTCACAAATTGCAGGACGAATTCAAGCTCGTTCCCCTCAGTTCATATGGCAAGCCTTACACACCGCCGTCAGGCAAGGTCGATCCGTCCCTCGACATGCTTACAGCAGTGCGGGACCAGGTCAATCGAATGGATGCGGCGTCATACTTCACGCTGCTTTGTGAACTGATGAAGACGAATCCGCCGTCAAGTGCCGATGCGACTCATGTCGCAAGGTTCGAGCGCATCGGCATTGTTCCTGGTAAAGACTTTGAGCAGAGCAGGCTTAAAGCGGATTTGGCCAGTCGCATTCCGAAGACCGCGGTCGATAGGATTATGCAGCACTACAAGGCGCTCAAGGACGAGAACGGCTGGTCGTTCACGACCGACACGGGAATCTACGGCACCGACTACTTGATGCGGGCTCTTATAACCGCTATCGGACTTGGGGCTAACCGTCCTCAGGATGCAATCTATCCGATCTCGAAGATGGATGCGAAGGGTAGGCAATACAACGGCGCGAACAAGTATGTCATGCGTTTCCCTAAAGGTCATTTGCCGCCTGTAGAGGGCTTCTGGTCGTTGACGATGTATGACGATGGATACTTCTTCGTGAACAACCCGCTCAACCGATATTCAATCAGTCCACGCCAAAACTTGCAGGTCAACCCAGATGGATCGACCGATCTCTATATACAGAAGGATTCGCCTGGAAAGGATAAGGAGTCGAATTGGCTTCCAGCACCTCCCGCGGAGTTTATCCTGATGCTGCGAACGTATTGGCCGAGCGAGACGGACCCGTCGATCATCAACGGAACATGGCCTATTCCGGCTGTCCGAAAGGTCAGTTAAGGGGTAAGCGTACGCACAGTGCAGCCTGGCTTGGCCGAACGGCACTGTGCGTCGTTAAGTCTGTTAATTGTAGGCATCGTAAATCCGCTCCGGGCGGATACCCACAACGATCTACACCAAGGTTGCGCTCCACTACGCGTGCTTAAACGCCTTGTGTTCGGACCTTGGCTCGGTAGCGGTGCAATAAAAAACGGCTCTCCATCATAAACGGGGGACAAGCGGCATTCATTAAACTTGTTTTTGCGA
>JBEBYL010000008.1:0-165221 GCA_040391135.1 Pusillimonas sp.
AGCTCAGGCCTTCGGGCTTTAGCTTCTGACCATCCAACTTCTGGGGGTCAGTTCATGCAAGCCTGGCTTTTTTCACGTATTGGAATCAGCTTTGAGGAGGCAATGTTGCAGTGAACGAAGGCCGCGTCTGCAGCTTTTCGTCAAGCCGTTGCAGGTTTCCGTATTTGGATCGCCAACTGAGCTCCGGGAAGCGCAAGTCCAGATAACCCAGCGCACACCCGACGGCGACATCGGCCAAACTGAAATTGACCCCCATGCAGAAAGGCTGGTCGTCCAGGCTTTTATCCATGGAATCAAGCGCTACGGTTATTTTGCCGTGCTGCCGGTCTATCCATTGCTGGCTGCGCAGCTCGGCCGGACGCTTGTTGATCTCAATATTGATGGCAACCGCGGCGTCGAGAACGCCATCGGCGATGGCTTCCCAGCATTTGGTTGCCGCCCGGTCCCGGCCTTGCTGTGGAATAAGGCGGCCAACCGGCGAGAGCGTATCCAGGTATTCAACAATGACCCGGGAATCGAACAGACTGCCGTTATCGTCCATAAGCAGACAGGGCACTTTCCCCAAGGGATTGTGGACTTGTATTTGTGTATTTTCGGCCCACACATTCTCGAGTACGAATTCGTAATCGAGTTTTTTCTCGGCCATTACGACGCGCACTTTGCGAACGTAAGGACTAGTGAGCGAACCAATAAGTTTCATGGCAAAGTTCGGAAGTTACAGGCAAAAAAAGTATAGCAGGATACCGTCGCGTATTCGGCGCGAATGGACGGACAAAACCTTCACCTAAGGGTATACCTATGCAATGTGTCGTTTATATGCTTATTCCGTCTCAGGGGTGTGACATTTCAGCGGAAGTCTAGTAATAGGGCGTGCCGCTGTCGCGCCAAAATTGTTCAGCTTTTGTTCAGAATTATGGGGCGTAGGGCGTGGATGTTAGAATCCCGGCTGGATTTCATTTATATATATCGCAATGCAAATAGCCCCGCAGTTAAGCCATCTTAATGCCTTGTCGCCTCTGGACGGACGCTATGCCGCCAAAGGACAGGTGCTACGTCACACCTTGTCCGAAGCGGCTTTCATGGCCCATCGAGTCGAAGTCGAGGTTGCTTGGCTAGTGGGCTTGTCGGAAGCCGGTCTGCCTGAACTGCAGCCTTTCTCCGCCGAATCCAAAGCCTTGCTGAAGAAGCTGGTCGACGATTTCTCGGAAGACGATGCCGCGCGCATCAAGGAAATTGAAAAGACCACCAATCATGATGTCAAGGCGGTCGAGTACTGGCTGAAAGACCGCGTGGCGGACAACGCGCAACTGGCCGCCGCAGCCGAGTTCATTCATTTCGCCTGCACGTCCGAAGACATCAACAATACGTCCCATGCGCTGATGCTGACGCGCGCGCGTTCCGAGTTCATCGTGCCGCGCCTGACCGAGCTGTGCGAACACCTGAAGACGCTGGCGCGCCAGTTCGCCGACCAGCCCATGCTGTCGCGCACGCACGGCCAGCCGGCCAGCCCTACCACCCTGGGCAAGGAATTCGCCAATGTGGCGGCCCGCCTTGACCGCGCCATTGCCGCCGTCAAAGCCGTCCAGCCCCTGGCCAAGATGAATGGCGCCACGGGCAACTACAACGCCCACATATCGGCGTATCCGGAAATCGACTGGCCGGCTTTCAGCGCCGGCGTGCTTGCCAGCCTGGGGCTGGAACAAAACCCGTATTCCATACAGATCGAACCGCATGACTGGATGGCCGCCCTGTTCGATGCCGTGGCGCGTGCCAATACCATCATCCTGGACCTGAATCGAGACATCTGGGGCTATATAGCGCTGGGCTACTTCAAGCAGCGCCTGAAGGACGGCGAGGTCGGTTCGTCCACCATGCCGCACAAGGTCAATCCCATCGATTTCGAGAACTCCGAAGGCAACCTGGGACTGGCCAACGCCGTCCTGCGGCACCTGTCCGAAAAGCTGCCCGTATCGCGCTGGCAGCGCGACCTGACCGACTCCACCGTATTGCGCAATCTGGGCGTGGCCTTCGGCTACTGCGCCGTATCCTACGACGCCTGCCTGCGCGGCCTGCATAAGCTGGAGCTGAATGCGGCGGCCATCGACGAGGACATCGACAACTGCTGGGAAGTCCTGGCCGAGCCTGTGCAGACGGTCATGCGGCGCTATGGCCTGCCTCAGCCCTACGAGCAACTGAAGGCGCTGACGCGCGGCAAAGGCATCAACCGCGAAGGGCTGGCCGAGTTCATCGGTGGCCTTGATTTGCCTGCGGAACCCAAAGCCCGCCTGCTGGCCATGACCCCGCGCAGCTACGTCGGCCTGGCCGCCGAATTGGCCAAGAAAATTTGATTACGCTTGTGTCGATGGGCACACAACAGGTGCCCTGATTATTGCGTTTTTTGTATTTTTTTCTTGTCGCGGAAGCCGTTTTCGAGTTAGAATCTTTTTCTTTGCAGCGATGGGCTGTTAGCTCAGTTGGTAGAGCAGCGGACTCTTAATCCGTAGGTCGACAGTTCGAGCCTGTCACAGCCCACCAGTAATATCAAACACTTAGGCCAATTCTTCGGAGTTGGCTTTTTTGTTTTTGAGGCTTTTCCGGCATGCCGCCCGGCAGTCCAGGCCTATTCAGCTATTTGATCGAAGCTTACCGAGGCGGGATCAATGCCACCGTTGCGAAGACGAGCATCGATATCCTCTTGGGCACCCTGCGGTCCATCCATGGCCGGCAAATCGAGCTTACCGGCCAGCGCCATCTTGGCCTGTTCCAGGCTTGTAATAGAGCCATCCAGAAGCGCGACTCCTTCATCGCCATCGGTCTGCCGAAACTGAACTTGCGTTTTCATTGCGTCTCCTTGTGTTGATCTGTACATGGTGGGCAAGCCAGCAAGTCCGATGCCGGTTAATTTTCATAGAGATGATGAAAGGATGCCGCATGGCGCCATGCAGGCACGCCATATGCTTGACCCAATGATTCCTAGGAGTCAGCCATGACGGATATAAACGACTTGCAAGAGGCCATGCGCGCTTGGCGAATGGCGTTCACGGCGATGTCGGGCTATTTCAAAAACAACGACACACTCGACCCGGCTTGCCTGAAGCGTTGGACGGAACTGGAAGCAGCGCAGAATGAAGCCCATGCCGAGATGGAGCGTTTGGTGCAGTCCTGCCGTAGCCAAGGTCGAAATGGAGCGGTAAAGAAGAATGCGTTTGAATATAAAGGACGTACCGTAGAGATTGTTTCCACGGACCTGGCCGGTGGAGGCCATGGCTTTGGCCTGAAGATTGACGGCGCCGCCATCAATCGAGGCGGCTATGACCCATCTAAATCAGCGGGCGAGGCGATTGAAGAAGGCGTGCGCTGGGCGAAGGAATACATCGACTCGTTGCCTTGACTCATCCTCAAGCTGGGCCGGCAATGCGGCCCCAGGCGATCTGGCCAATCGAGCGAAGGAAGTATCCGCATTCGTGCACTACGCCAAGGCGGCGATTGGGCGCATTTGTTCGGCCAACCATTTGGAGCATTGGAATCCTAGGACGATGGCGGCGTACTGTCGTCTTGCCATTTAATCTTCATGTCACGGACCAGGTCCTGGGCGATGCGCAATACCTCTTGCTTGGGCGGATCGTTTTCGTTTTCCATCAGTGCGAAAAGCGAATCCACGGCCTGCAATATGGCTCTGACATTGCCCCAATGCGCTTTTTGGATCTGGCTATATTCGAATAGTTCTTTATCGGTCAAGGGTCTTGGTCTCCTTAAGCGCTTCTCGCGCATGCCGAGTTATTTGCTCTGGCTCTTTAGCATCGGCCACGCAGCAAAGGCAAACACCCATAACGCGATCAGGTTCACCATCGGAATAAAGGCCAGGATTACCCAGGCCCGGTTGTAGCCCGCTTTTCCTAGAATCACCGCGGCGGGTATGCCAATCAGTACAAGGTAGCCCGCCAGTGAAAAAAGCATGCCGGAGCCATTCATCATTCCCATTGCTTACCCCTTCAGGTCCCATTCAATGATCACGTCATTAAAGCATTAGTGTGCCTGCTCTTAATAGATGGCTGCGGGAAAACGCTAGGAAGCGGTGGTGATTTGAACGCGGATGGGCACACTCTTTGCTATATGAGGCAGCGCTCTATCTTGGATTGTCCCGGAACGAGTACTTCTCAAAGGAGAGTCATGTATGTTTGCTCATAACAAGCGCTTGCAGTACACCGTCAGGGTGGAGGAGACCAACCCGGGCTTGGCTAATTTATTGCTGGAGCAATTCGGCGGTCCTCAAGGCGAGCTCGCCGCCGCCTGTCGCTATTTCACCCAATATATCGGGGAAGACGACCCCGGGCGCAAGGATATGCTCATTGATATCGCCACCGAGGAGCTCAGCCACCTGGAAATCATTGGGCATTTGGTGGCCATGCTTAATAAGGGGGCCAAGGGAGAGCTGGCCGAGGCGGTCGATAACGAGGCGGAGCTCTACCAAAAATTGCACGGCGCCGGCAATGATTCGCACGTCACTCAAGTTTTGTATGGCGGAGGACCCGCTTTGACCAATTCCGGCGGCCAGCTGTGGACTGCGGGCTATATCGACTCCATCGGCGAGCCTACCGCGGATCTGCGTTCGAACATCGCTGCGGAAGCAAGGGCGAAAATCATCTACGAGCGTCTTATCAATGTCACGGACGACCCTGGAGTAAAAGATGCTCTGATTTTTTTGATGACTCGGGAAGCGGCACACCTGAAGTCGTTTGAAAAGGCCTTGTATTCGATTTCACCGAACTTTCCTCCCGGAAAGCTGCCGCCCGACCCGGAATTTTCCGATACTTATTTCAATCTATCCCAAGGGGAGGGCGAGATGGAGGGGCCATGGAACAGCGAGGCCAATTTCAGGCGAGTCGACAAATGGGATGAGATGTCGGCAGTGGATGGAGGCGACGGATCTGCATCGGTAAATTTGGCCGAGAAGGAGGCACAAGTGGTAAAAGCCATGGCCGTCAGAACAGCCTCGGATCCGATGTCCGACCCGGTAACAGGAGCTGAACTTGGCAGCGGTGAAGATTTTGATGATGACGCGTTACTTTGACTCCAGCCAGTGGACGGCGCTTGCAGAATAACAAGACGCTATGGTTTTGATCCCGCATGGCCTCGGATACCAAGGCTGTCAGTTGCCCAGCTCTATTCCCCGATCCAGCGGTCCGGCCTTGGGCTGGCCGCTTTTCTTTTTGTTGGGTGATGCATCTTCCCGCTCGGGACGTAGATGGTTCTTGGCGGCATTGTTTCGTGTATCGTTTTGCGGCTTCTGCCTGCCTGCAAGCGAAATATCTGTATCGCCCGGCTCGATTTTGGCTTGAGTCATGTGTGCTCCTTCAGTGGGTTCGATTGCGGCGGAAGGAGCAATTTCCATGCCGAGGCTGGCTCATACGGCCCAGGAATTACCGTGACCTATTCTGTTACGTCCGCTCATACGGGCGTTGCAGAGGCGCCCTACAATCAGTTCGTTAATCACTTTCTCGTTGAACCATGAAAATTCTGATAACGATAGTGGGTATTGCCTTGCTTGCCGGCTGCTCGGTCCGCACGCCCGGCGCTTCAGTGTCCATCGGCACCGGCTGGGGCTATGATGATGGCTACTATCGCAGCGGCTACTATCACGACCATCGCGACGAGGGATATTTCTGTCCGCCGGGACAGGCAAAGAAAGGCCGGTGCTAGCATCCGCTGCTAGGCTCTGAAAGCCTGCAGGTCCGCTCGGCGGCCTGCCTGCCGGCTGTTATTCATCCATCCCAGGAGATCGTATGTCCGCACGTTCCAATGTATTGAGTCTGTTGGCGCCGGCCATGCTGGCCGGTGTTTTTGCCTTGCCCGCGTATGCGCAATATTCGGGGCCCTCGACCATTAAAGAAGGCACGGTTGCGGGGATACTCGCGAACCCTGTGGATGACCAGGCTGTGCAGTTGCAGGGCCATCTGCTGCGGCGAACCGCCAGCGACAAATACATTTTTTCGGACGGTACAGGCGAGATTGTCGCGGAGATCAAAGATAAACGCTTTCCCGCTCAGGCTGTGGATGAAAAAACAAAAGTCGAGCTTGTTGGCGAGGTTGACACCGGACTGACCCGCCCGCCTGAAATCGAAGTGGATTCCATGCGGGTGGTCCAATAGCCTGCGTCTGTGCATGGCCCGAATCGAATTTGCCGCCCTGCAAGGCTTTTTTGCCTGGCGTGTACCGGGTACTGACCTAGGGGCGATTTCTATTCTGCATCAGCTTTTGCTCCCGCCATTGCAGGCAAGCGGAGATGCTGATTACGAGCGTGCCCAGGGCACACAGAAGCAGGGGGATGCTGGCCGAACTCATACGCGCTCCTTCCAAGATACAAGATACGATGGCTACTAAAGTTTAGAGACCTTTGGTAGCAAGAATTGTTCCCGATTGCCTATAGAAACTCCTTGACCATCCACTTCTTGGAAGATTAATATGATAGTCGTCATATTAAAAGCCAGCCGCCATGGACGCAAAATACAGCCGTAAAGAGGCCACCCACAGACGCATCGTCGAAGTCGCCGCCCGGGCCATACGGCGGGGCGGCTATGGCGGCGTGGGCGTTGCCGACATCATGAAAGAGGCCGGCCTGACGCATGGCGGCTTCTATGCGCACTTCCCATCGCGCGACGCGATGCTGGCCGAGGCGGTCGAATATGCGGGGGAACAGGTTTTGCAGTTGTATGCCGAGCGGACCAAGGAATTGCGCGAACAAGGCGCAAGTCCATTTCGTGCCTTGGTCGAAAGCTATTTATCCGAGCGGCACCTTGATGCCCTGGAAAACGGCTGCCCGATTGCGGCCCTGGCCTCCGACATGCCCCGGCAGGCGCCGGAGGTCCAGGCGGCTTCGCGGGAACGCGTGCACATCATGTTCAATGTGGTCAAGCGGGTGTTGCCCGATCATGTCGATCCCGACCAGTCCGCGGTGATTGCCAGCACCCTGGTGGGGACGCTGTCCTTGGCCCGCGCTTTGGGCACTGGGCCGGAAAGCAAGGCGCTGCTGGCGCATAGCCGTGACGCTCTGTTGGCACGGTACGACAAGCCGGGCAATTCAATCGCCGATGATGACGGATCAGATATTTAACAGGCGGCTCGTTGCGTCACCTGCATGCGCCACAAGGCGGAACCGACCGTTTATCTAAGCCAGCCGCGCAGGGCGGTGGCTTGACGTCTTTGGACTGGGCCACCAAGCCGGCCGGCTTGGTGGCCCAGGCGCGTTTGCAGTACGATTTTATGGATGACTTGCATGGGCGGGAAGGGCATCGCCCCGCATGTATCTGGATGGCGTTACGCCTGCTGAGCCAGTCTTAATGTAGATCAAGGGTGGACGAGGCTCGATATGATATCTTGCTGAAGCAACATCGTTTTTCCGCGACTGACGCTCATCTGCGGCGCGTTGCGGGCATCAAGGAATTCATCATGCAACACATGGAAAGCACGGCCATCGCCTTGGCCGAACCACAAGCCATCTCCACCGAGGTTCTCCTGGAAAAATACGCCAAGGGAAACGAGGCCAGTATTACCGAGGTTCGCGCGCGGGTCGCTAGAGCGCTTGCACAGGTCGAAGAGCCCAAGCTGCGCAAAAAATACGCAGAGGAATTTTTATGGGCCATGCAGCATGGCTTCATTCCGGCAGGCCGGGTAAATAGCGCCGCCGGCACCGAATTGCAAAGCACATTGATCAATTGCTTTGTTCAACCCGTGGGCGACTCCATTACAGAGGATGTCGATGGCAAGCCGGGCATCTATACGGCGTTGGCGCAAGCCGCCGAAACCATGCGGCGCGGGGGCGGGGTGGGGTATAACTTTTCCGCCATCCGCCCTCGGGGAGCGCGTGTCAAGGGAACGGGCAGCAGCGCTTCGGGGCCCATCTCGTACATGCGGGTGTTCGATCGTTCATGCGAAACCGTTGAATCGGCGGGTGCCCGGCGCGGCGCGCAGATGGCGGTCCTTAATGTCACCCATCCCGATGTTATGGAATTCATCACGGCCAAGCAGGAGCGCGGCCAGCTGAACAATTTCAATGTTTCCGTCGGCGTCACCGACGAGTTCATGAAAGCGGTCGAGGCCGACGGACCGTTCGACCTGGCGCATGCCGCCGAGCCCACCGCCGAGCTGAAGGACAAGGGCGCCTACCGGCGCGAAGATGGCTTGTGGGTGTACCGGACAGTCCAGGCGCGCGAAGTCTGGGACCTGATCATGCAAAGTACTTACGCGGCGGCCGAACCGGGAGTGCTGTATCTGGACCGCATCAACGCCGAGAACAACCTGGGCTACTGCGAAGCCATCGAAGCCACCAACCCTTGCGGCGAACAGCCCTTGCCCGATTATGGCTGCTGCTGCCTGGGCAGCCTGAATTTGACCGCGTATGTCACGTCACCCTTCTCCGACAAGGCAGGGTTCGATTTCACGAAAATGAAGAAGGCGGCCCGCTTGGCCGTGCGCATGCTGGACAATGTGCTGATTGCCACCAAGTGGCCTTTGGAAGAGCAGCAGCTTGAAGCCGACGCCAAGCGCCGCCTGGGCCTGGGCTTTACGGGCCTGGGCGATACGCTGATCATGATGGGCCTGCGCTACGATTCCGAGCAGGGCCGGCGGACGGCGGCCGATATGGCACGCGAAATGCGCGATGCGGCTTACGAGGCGTCGATTGAACTGGCCCGGGAGCGCGGCGCCTTCCCCTTGCTGGATGCCGAACAATATCTGCAAGGCGGTTTCGCCGCGCGCCTGCCCGACGCATTGAAAAAAGCCATTCGCGAGCATGGCATACGCAACTCGCACTTGACCTCGATTGCTCCTACCGGAACGATATCGCTGGCTTTCGCCGACAATGCGTCCAATGGCATAGAACCGGCCTTTTCCTGGTACTACACACGCAGCAAGCGCATGTCCGATGGCAGCAAGAAAGACTATACGGTGGAAGACCACGCGTATCGCGTTTATCGCGCCATGGGCGGAGACACCGATAGCCTGCCGGCTGCCTTCGTGTCGGCGCTGGATATTTCGGCCATCGACCATATGCTGATGGTGGCGGCGGTGGCGCCTTACGTCGATGCGGCCATTTCAAAAACCGTGAATGTTCCGGCCGACTATCCTTACGACGATTTCAAGAATCTGTACCTGCAGGCGTGGCACAAGGGCCTGAAGGGCATCACCACATACCGTCCCAATGCCATACTGGGCGCTGTCCTCTCCGTGTCCGCGGACGCCCAGGCCAGCGCGCCCGCGCCCATCACGCTGTCCGAGCAGGATAAGCGCCTGGTGTTGACCGAGGTGGCCATGTCGCCGCCGCTGGCGTCCTTGCGCTGGCCGTCGCGTCCCGCACTGCCGGCCGGAGCGGCGGGCTGGATCAGTGAAACCATACACACTCCCCAGGGCGAATTTGCCGTGGCCGTGGCCGACCATGACAGGGTTCCGTTCGAAGTCTGGGTGCTGGGAGGACAGCCTCCCAGAGGACTGGATGCCATCGCGAAAACCTTGTCGACCGATATGCGGGCCAACGATCGCGGATGGCTGCGCAAGAAGCTGTCGGTGCTGGCCCATGCCTACGGAGATGGATTCCAGATGCCCATGCCGCCGGACGGCAAGCTGGTCCAGGTGCCCAGCGCGACGGCGGCGCTGGCCAGGCTGGTCGAGTGGCGCTACAACGACCTTGACGCGCTAAGCCCCAGGGAAGGCGATCCTTCGCCCGTGCTGAACGCCTTGTTTGCGCCGCATGAGCCCAAAACCGGCACGGATGGCACGCTGGCCTGGGTGGCCGATGTGCGCAATCCGTCCACCGATGATGATTTCGTCCTGATGCTCAAGGAGCTGCAGATGCCCGATGGCAGCCGCCGCCCCTACAGCATGTGGCTGACCGGTGCGCATCCGCGCGCGCTCGATGGCCTGTGCAAGCTGCTGAGCCTGGACATGCGTGTGGTGGATCCCGCCTGGATAGGCATGAAGCTGCGCAAACTGCTGAATTATGCCGAGCCGCGCGGCGATTTCCTGGCCCGGGTCCCCGGCAGCGAGAAGCAGGCCAACTATCCCTCCACCGTCGCCTATGTGGCGCAACTGGTCATACATCGATATGCCATGCTGGGCCTCTTGACCGAGGACGGCATGCCCATCAACGCCATGGGGGTGGTGGCCGACGAGCCGCGGCATAGGGCGGCAATGGTCCCGGCCATGGTGGGCAAGCGCTGCACTGAATGCGGCAACCATGCCGTCATCAAGAAGGACGGCTGCGAGTTCTGCACAGTGTGCGGGGCGATGGGGGCCTGCGGCTAAGCCGGCTTGCCCTCCATGTTGTCTGAAGCCGGCGCCGCGGCGCCGGCATCCGGCTCGTTCAACATCGACTGGATGTCGGCGGCCAGCAGCTCGTTCATGCGATCGCTGGTTTCCTTGCTGGCAATCACGAAGCGCTCTTCATCGCTCCAGACTTCCGCCAATGCCTTGAACATTTTTTCGTCGTGATGGCGAAACAGCCGGGCGGCGCGCGTTGCTTGCGGTTTATGCATGCCCAGCGCCTCCAGCGCCTGGGCGCCCAAGGTAAGTCCGGCTTCGAATGTTTCTCTTTCCACCGCATGAGCGCCCTTGTCCAGAAGGCGGTAGGCATGCCGCCTGTCGTAGGCGCGGGCCAGTATCTTCAGGTTGGGAAAGTGGCGGGCGGCCAGTTCGACCAGTTTTTCCGCCTGGTCCCGGTCATCGATGGCGACAATCAGCAGCTTGGCCTCGGCGGCGCCCGAGGCGCGCAGCAGATCCAGCCGCGTGGCGTCGCCGTAATAAACCCGGCGCCCGAACCGGCGGACCAGCTCGACCTGTTCGGCGCTCGAGTCCAGTGTCGACGTCTTGAACCCATTGACGATCAACAGGCGCGCGGCGATCTGGCCGAAGCGCCCGAATCCGGCAACGACGACATCCGGACGTTCGTCAAAGGATTCGTTTCCAGGCTGCTCGGATGTTGAGGAAAGGCTTAGCGAACACCAGCGCTTGTAGGCTATCAGGGTTATGGGCGTCAGGGCCATGGAAAGCGCCACGGCGGCCACGGTCAGGGCCGAGAGGTCGGCGGCGATGAGGCCGGAAGCCACGGCGATGCCCAGCAGCACGAACGCGAACTCGCCGCCCTGGGCCAAGGCGACCGCGGTGAGCGAGGCAGCTCGCCCCTGCATTCCGAACAGGCGGGTGACGACGTAGATGACCAGGGCCTTGATGACCATGAGGCCGGCCACGAACAGCGCCAGCCGCATGGGCTGGTCCCAGACCAGTTGCAAGTTGATGCTGGCGCCCACGGAAATGAAGAACAGTCCCAGCAGCAGGCCCCGGAATGGTTCTATATCACCTTCGAGTTCGCGCCGGAACTCGCTGTCGGCCAGCACCACGCCCGCCAGGAAGGCGCCCAGCGCCGGCGACAAGCCTACCGCTTCCATCAGCAGGGCGACGGCAATGACCAGAAGCAGCGCCGAGGCGGTGAATATTTCACGCGATCGGGTCTGCGCGATGAAACGAAAGGCGGGGCGGGTAAGATAGCGGCCCGCGCCGATGATCAACAGAACCGCCGCAAGAACCGCAAGCGCCTGGATCCAGGCGGGATAGGCGTCGAGCAAGCCATGGCCCGGCATGTCCTGGCCTATGCTTCCCATGGCCAATAAGGGCAGGGCGGCAAACATGGGGATCGTGGCGACGTCTTGAAATAAAAGAATGCCGAAGGCTGCGGTGCCCGCGGACGTGTGCTGCAGCCCTTTCTCCTGAAACGTCTGCAGTACGATTGCCGTGGACGAAAGCGATAGGCAAAGGCCCAGCGCCAGTGCCGGCCGCCAGTCCAGCCCGGTCGCCATGCCTGCCGCCGCGAGCGCTGCGCTGGTAGCGATTACCTGCGCGCCGCCCAGGCCGAAAAACGCGCCGCGCATATTCCAGAGCACGGCCGGGCGTACTTCAAGGCCGATCAGAAACAGCATGATGACCACACCGAATTCCGCGAAATGCATGATATCGGTTTGGTCGCCCACAAGATGAAGGACAAAAGGCCCGATCAGCAGGCCGGCGATAAGGTAGGCCAGTACCGATCCCAGTCCTAATCGTTGAGCGATCGGAACCGAGATCACGCCGGCCGTCAGGTAGACGAAGGCCAGCCACAACAAGCTTGTGCTTTCCATATTGGCGATTCCGTGGCGGGCGCAGCGCCGTGGTTCCGGTCAGTGCCGGGTGGTCTGGTTTGTCTGGTTCAGCAGCCTGACCAGCTGGGTTTTTAGCCCGGTGGAAAAAATGGGTACGAACTGTTGCTTGTCCTGACCATCGACAATGCATTTGATCTCGATGAACTGATGGGTGAATGCATCGGTTTTACGAGCGTTTTTTTCGTACGCTTGCAAAAGCTTGTTTGCAGCGGCCTGCGCCCGAAAGAGCCGCGCTTCCAGTTGTTCATCGGCTTGTGCTGAATAGTGGTCGACCAGATGTTCGATGTCGTCCAGAAACAGGCTGAGCGCAAAGTCTCCGCGGCAGTCGGCGCGTTCGTAGCCCCAAGGGCGTGTTGTCATGTCAGCCTCGAAGAATAACGGCGTGCGGGGAGAGCCCCGCAAAGCCTAGTTGATGGTGCGGGACGCTTTTTCTTGAGCCTGCATTTCAAGGATGAGTTCTTCCAGGCGCGGAGAAGTCTGCAACGCAAGCACCGGGGTATCGGGGCTGCTATCGTCGCGCTCCAGCCTGAGTTTGATGCTTTGCCCTTCAAAGGCGCCGGGATTGGCCTGTATCTGTACGTACTGATTCAGTAATCGGTCGACCGCCTTCTGTGCTTCATGCAGCTGTATCGCAAGCGAGGATTCGGCATGCAGCTTGAATTGCTGCTCTATCGTCTTGGCCAAATCCCAGCTGAAAAACAACAGTGCGTTATGGCCGTGGCATTCGGGGTGCAGGAAACCCCAAGATTCATTGCTGGGTGTAATCAAATTTCTGTCTTCGGATTAAGGTGTGGTGCGTTGTTTGAGCGTTTTGCCGTCGTAGGTGTATACGTCAATTTTATCCGGCTTTTGCGTATTTGGCGTTTGCAGGGTCAACACGCGCCCCTTGGCCGATACCTTGATCTGATCAGTGCAGGATCCGAACTCCGGCGAAACCGTGTATCCGGACTTTTGCAGTATCACCCATCGATAGACGATGGGGCACTGATTGTTGCCATTGTTGATGGACACCAGCGCGATTTGCGCCTTGGGCATGTTGAAGGCATAGGTGATGTTCAGAATGCCGCGTATGGCCGGGTATACATCGACGTCGTCGATGCGCAATTGCGACTCGTAAACGTATTCGCTGGTGGCGACACTCAGGGTGCCGTAAGGCGTCGAAAGATGCAGGCGCGAGGGACTGACGGGCCAGGAGGCAGGCGAGGTGGCCGATGCCAGCAGGCTTGTGGCCATCAGCAGCGCGCCAGCCGCCCAGCGAGCAGGAAAAGCAGCCATGATGGAGGTCCTGTTCATAAGACGACGATGAAAGATAGAGGCACTCGTTACAAATCATGCACGAAGTGCGTACATTGTAAGGACTATTACATTTCATTTTTGCGTGTCGTGCAAGTGGACCCCGCATTGGCGAGGGTGGCCGTCTTTTTGGACCTTCTAGCCTGTGGTGGCCATCAGGTAAAGCAGGGCGATCGACATCAGTGCGAAATAAACGGCGACACCCGTAAGCAGGCTTCTGGATAACAGCTTGATACGTTCGCCGAACGATGCGCGCGCCTGGGGATTACGGTGGTTTCCCCAGAACCATGTGCCGGCCATGGCCAGCAGGCTGAGCAGAATGAGCCAGATTTTCATGTGATTTCGCGCTTTCGCCTTAACTGTTATGTAAGTTTTACGTAAGTTTCAAATTGTATTTCTAATACTGAGCGCGAAAGGTATTTATTCCTGGCGCCGGAATTCTAATTATTCAAGCCGCCAGCCCACGGTTGTCGGCAAGAGACAAAGCCATACCGTTTTTCATTGCAGCAGTACAAAGCCTTTTGATTCTATCGGAAGAGTGTCTGTTTATGCCATCGCATAAATATATCGTCTAGGGATATCGTTGGACGATAGATTTTGGGGGAATCACGAAGTCGCGTAGTCGTTATGACGCTTCCAAGCCGACGCAGACCGGTACGAGGCATATCAAGCAGTTTTTTTGCATTTCACAAAGGAGATTCAGGATGGATGACAACAAATCAGGCAAGAGTGGCGCAACAGGTATTGACCGCCGGTCCATGCTCAAGATGGGCGTCGCTGGCGCGGCGGGAAGCATGCTGCTTCCCGGAGCGGCAATGGCGGCCGAGGAAAAGAAACCGATCGGCAATTATCCGAAAGGCGTCGAGGGCGATTCGGTCTTTATCGGCCTGACGCTCGATATCACCGGCCCGTATTCGGCACAAGGCGCCGATCAGCAGAAAGGATACGAACTGGCGGTCGAGCAGTTGAATGCGGGCGCAGCCGAAATGAAGAAGATTTCGCCGCTGACCAAGAAAGGCGTGCTGGGCAAAACGGTGAAGTTCGGCGTGGCCGATGCGGAAACCAAGCCTAATACCGCCGTTCAGGCAGCCAGCCGCTTCATTCACGACAACAAGGCAATGATGATTTCGGGCAGCACCAGCAGTGCTGTGGCGATTGCATTGCAAAAAGTCTGCGACCGTGAACGCACCATCTATCTGCCCGCCATCAGCGGTTCCAACGAAACCACCGGCGTTGATTGCCAGCGCTATGGGTTCCGCCTTTGCTACTTTGCCTATCCGGCTTGCAAGGCCATTGCTCCGGTGCTGGCCAAGGCGCTGGGCAAGGATCGCAAGGCCATCTATCTGGTGCCCGACTACACCTACGGTCACACCACCTACGATTCGATGGTCGAGTTCACCGAGAAGGAAGGCTGGAAGACCGTGGGCGAGCAGGTTCACCCCCTGGGCGCCAAGGACTACAGCTCCTTCCTGATCAACATCGCCAACAGCGGCGCCGACACATTGGTCGTCATCGCTTACGGCGCCGACGCCGCGAACTCCATCAAGCAAGCCAAGCAGTTCGGGCTGCTTGAAAAAATGAAGATCGTGGTGCCCTACATGTCGGCCTTCCTGGAGAAGGAAATCGGCGCCGAGATCATGGAAGGCGTGCACGGCGCCACCGGCTTCTGGTGGACTCTGGAGGACAAGTATCCGATCGCCAAGGATTTCGTCGCGGCCTTCGAAAAGAAATTCAAGGCCAAGCCGCGTGATTCGGCGTATATCGCCTATCTGCAAACCGCCTTGTGGGCCGATGCGTGCGAACGTGCCGGCTCCTTCTACCCGCCCGATGTCATCAAGGCTTATGAGGCCGGCGAAGTCCGCCAAGGTCCCGTGGGCGACGTTACGTTCCGAGCGGGCGACCACCAGGGCGTTATCAACTTCCCCATCGTGCGGGGCAAGAAGCCTTCCGACATGAAGAACCCCGACGATTATTTCGACATTGTCGAAGTGGTCGATGGCAAGTCCGCATTGCCTGAACTGGGCGTACTCGGCTGCAAGCTGGGAGCCTACGTCTAAGTTCATCGAACGTGTTGACGGGCATATAACTGAAAGGAGGAGCTTGAATGCCGAGCATGTCGTTGTTCTTATCACAGCTATTCAACGGGCTTGCTACAGGCCTGTTGCTGGCACTTATCAGTACAGGCTTGACCATTATCTACGGCACGCTCGGCGTTGTTAACTTTGCGCATGGGGCCCTGTTTGTTGTCGGGTCCTATGCTGGCTTTACCGCGTATGGCATGACGGACTCGTTCGTCATTGCCATTATTGCGGGCGCCCTGGTTGCGCTGTTTGTGGGGCTTATCGTCGAGCGCGGCCTGATGCGCATGTATTACGGTCGACCGCCCGAGGACCAGATCCTGGTCACCTTCGGGATAGGCATCATCCTGGTGGAGCTTGTGCGGTCCATCTACGGCGGGATCAGCCTGTCGGTACCGACCCCCGAGTGGGGACAGGGGGTGGCCCATATAGGGTCGCTGATTTACCCGCTGTATCGCCTGCAGGCGCTGGCCATAGCGGCCGGCACGCTGGCCGTGCTGTATTACGTTCTTTACCGCACCAGCCTGGGCTTGATCGTGCGCGCGGGTATTGAAGACGCGCAGATGGTCAATGTATTGGGCATCAACGTCAAGCGGACCTTCCTGCTGGTATTCGGCATTGGGGCCATGGCGGCGGGTTATGCCGGCGTCATCGATTCTCCCATTGTCACCCTGTCGCCGGACATGGGCCACCGGATACTGGTCGACTCCTTTGTCGTGGTCGTGATCGGCGGCGTGGGATCCTTTCCCGGCGCCATCATCGGCGGCATCATCGCGGGTGAAATTCTTAGTCTTACCTCTATGTTCAATCCTGCATATTCTCACGTCATGCTGTTTGTCGTCATGGCTCTGGTCCTTATCTTCCGGCCGCAAGGTCTGATGGGACAGGAGGGTCGTGAATGAGCACGCATAATCAAACATTCGCGCGCCGGCAGATGGGCGAAATCGTGGTGGGCATCTGTTTGCTGGCCGCCCCTTTCGTCCTGCCCCACCTGGGCATGAGCGCCGATCTGCTGACCCGCATCCTGATCTGGGGCCTGTTCGGCCTGGGCTTCGATCTGCTGTTCGGCTATACCGGCCTGCTGTCCTTCGGCCAGTCCGCCTTCTACGGCACCGGCGGTTTCGTGGCGGCTTATCTGCTGACTTCCGGAATCGTGCCCCATATGCTGGCCGCCTTGCTGGTGGGGGTGGTCGTCGCCGCGCTGGCCGGCCTGGCCATTGGCTACCTGACCTTGCGGCGAACGGGTATTTATTTCGCAATGAGCACCTTGGCTTTCGGCGAGATGTTCTACTTCCTGGAAAACTCGCTGTTCAAGGAGTACACAGGCGGGGAAAACGGCATCGCCGGAGTGCCTCCGCCGGAAATAGCGCTGGGTTTCACTACCATCAAGATTTCCAGCGGTTGGCCGATGTACTGGTTCGTGGCGATCTTCTTCTTCATCGGCTACCTGATCGCCCGCCGCATCGTGCGCTCACCCTTTGGCGCCGTGCTCAAGGCCATACGGGGCAATCCCAAGCGCGCCATGGCGCTGGGCCATGCCATACAGGGCTACAAGCTGACCGTGTTCGTGATCGCGGCGGCCTATGGCGGCCTGGCGGGTGGATTGCTGGGCGTGTTCCAGTCGTACATGCCGCCGGACGCCTTTTCGCTCGACACGTCGGCGCAACTGGTCATACAGACCGTCATGGGCGGCGCGGGCACCTTGCTGGGGCCTTTGCTGGGCGCGACGATCTGGCTGTACCTTTATGAAGGGCTGCAGCAATTGTCCAATGTCGGCGCATACTGGAAGCTGATACTTGGCATTGTGTTCGTGGTGCTGGTCACGGTATTCCGCCATGGCGTCGCGGGCGGCGTGCTCGATTACATGAAGCGCCGCCGCAAGACGACCAAGATCGTCGATCCCGAAGCGAATGTGGAAGCCATGGCGCAGCTGGATATCGTGGCGCCCATTTCCGGCGGCCGCCCTGGCGCACCGGTGCTGGAAGCGCGCGGCATCACCAAGCAGTATGGCGGCCTGACCGCGGTCAGCGATGTCACGTTCTCGCTGTCGGAAGGTGAAATGCGCGGCGTCATCGGCCCCAACGGCGCCGGGAAGTCGACCTTCTTCGCCATGCTGGCCGGCGAGCTTGCCACCACGAAAGGGCAGGTGTTCTTCCGCGGCCAGGAAATCACCGGCATCGGCGTCACCGCGGTTTGCCAACTGGGCATGAGCAAAAGCTACCAGATCAACCAGTTGTTCGAAGGGCTTACGGTCAGGCAGAATGCGATGATCCCCGTGCTGGCTCGCAGCCGAGGCAAATTCCGCATCGACTTGCTGCGCGGCCTGCATCATTCCAAGGTTCTGGACGAGCAGGTCAACGCGGCCATTGAACTGGTGGCGCTGACGCATCAGGCCGATACGCTGGTGTCCGAGCTTTCCTACGGCGAAAAGCGCCGCCTGGAAATCGGCCTGGCCCTGGCCACCGGCGCCAACGTGCTGTTGTTCGACGAGCCGCTAGCCGGCCTGGGACCAGAGGAACGCGTGCACGTCGTGGCATTACTTAAATCGATTCGCAAGGGCCGCAGCATGGTCATCGTCGAGCACGACATGGACGCCATGTTCGAGCTGGCCGAACGAATCACCGTACTTTATGAAGGCCGCAAACTGGCGGAAGGCACACCCGATGAAATTCGGGTGGATCCGGCAGTCCAGGCAGCATATCTCGGAGGGATGGACGAGCATGAGTCTGCTTGAGGTCGAAAACATCAATAGCTACTACGGGGATTCCCATATCCTGTTCGATGTATCTATGCGCGTGGAAGAAAACGAAGTGGTGGCCTTGCTGGGCCGTAATGGCGCCGGCAAGAGCACCACGCTGAAGTCCCTGATGGGCATGGTGCAGCCGAAAAGCGGCATCGTTCGCCACCACGGGGCCGAGGTGCAGAATCTTCCGCCGTACGAGCTCGCCAAACGGGGAATCCAACTGGTGCCCGAAGAGCGGCGCATCTTCGGGCAGATAACCGTGCAGGAGAACCTGCAGTTGGCCGCCATGACCGCCGAGACATCGCGGACGCTGGACGAGATCTACGAAACGTTCCCGCGCCTGGCCGAGCGCAGGCGCAATCGCGGCAAGCAATTGTCGGGCGGGGAACAGCAAATGCTGGCCATTGCTCGGGCGATGATACGCAATGCCAACCTCATTATGCTGGACGAGCCCTTTGAAGGCCTGGCCCCGCTTATTGTGCGCGACCTGATCCAGGTGTGCCGCAATCTGGCTGAAAGCGGAAACACCATCATCATCGTCGAGCAGAACGTGCACGCGGCCTTGTCGCTGGCCGATCGCTGCTACCTGCTCAATAACGGCCATATGGTCTTCGAGGGCACGCCCGCCCAGTTGCACGAAGACAATTCCGTTATTCAGAAGTATCTGGGGGTCAAGGTCTAGGCCGGGTCCCGCAGCGGCAATGAAGGGGGCGGCTTCGGCCGCCTTCTTTTTTCCGAACGGCATGCAAGCCGTGAGGTGGACAGCCGGTGGGGCATTTCCGGATTAAGGGATTGCTTCGCCCGCTGCAACACTGAAAGCCATCTATGGCCGCTACTGCGCCGCCCGGCGCAGAGGTATCATATCGGTCTACGCGGCCCGCATTATCGGCTGTGGACGAAGGAGGGAGCGATGTTAACCTCCGGTACTTTCATGTCTAGAGGTTATTTTATGCGGCCTATCGATGGCGCTGAATCGGACGTGTCCGAAATCGACCCCGCCGGCGCCCATGCCGTTCGGCCGGGCAGTTACCAGCTTGACTACATTACGTCCAGCAAGCTTCCCACTCCGTGGGCAACGTTTTCCATTCATGTGTTCGTCGATCCGGCGACCGCCAAAGAGCACATCATGCTGACGCTGGGCGATGTGGCGGACGGCGCGCCGGTGCTGGCGCGGGTTCACTCCGAGTGTTTGACGGGCGATGGCCTGTTCAGCCAGCGTTGCGATTGCGGAGCGCAATTGCAGACCGCCATGCAAGCCATTGCCGCCGAAGGGCGCGGAGCCTTGCTGTATTTGCGCCAGGAAGGGCGCGGTATCGGGCTGGTCAACAAGATACGGGCGTATAAGCTGCAGGACGAGGGCGCCGACACCGTCGAGGCCAACGAGCAACTGGGTTTTCCCGCCGATATGCGCCGCTACGACCTGTGCAAGCCCATGCTCGACCGCTACGGCATTGCCTCGCTTAAATTGATGACCAACAACCCGCGCAAAGTGGATGCGATGGAAAAGCTGGGCATCCATGTTGCCGAGCGTATTCCCTTGCAAGTGAATCGCAATCCCCACAATGAAAGCTACCTGAGCACCAAGGCCGCCAAGCTGGGCCATTGGCTGAAAGAGCGCATCTAACCGCGGAAAAGGCGGCGAAAGGCCGGCCTTTGTCGTCCGGGCGTTCACCGCCTTGGCTGCCGAAGTCAGACCTCGGCCATGAAGCGCATCTTGAAGCGCCGGCCCTTGATGTTGCCGGTGCTTAAGCGGGCAAAGGCCTGTTTCGCGATGGAGCGCTCCAGCGCCACGAAACTGACGAACTCCAGAATATTGATCTTGCCGATCTGATCGCCGGCGAAGCCGGCGTCTTTGGTCAGCGCGCCCAGGATATCCCCCGGGCGCAGCTTGTCTTTTTTCCCGCCTTGTATGCAAAGCGTGACCATGGGGGCGCGCAAGCGGCCTCCGGGCGCGGGCTTGAGCGCCTTGGGATTGGCCCAGGCAATGGGCTGGCCCTGGTATTGCTCGATCTGGTTGGCCCAGCGCATTTCATGCGGCGCGCACAGACTGAGCGCAAGTCCTTTCTTTTCGCCGCGTCCGGTGCGCCCGATGCGGTGAATATGCACCTCCGGGTCCGGCGTTATTTCTACGTTGATCACGGCGTCCAATCCGTCGATGTCCAGGCCGCGGGCCGCCACATCCGTGGCGACGAGCACCGAGCAGCTGCGGTTGGCGAACTGTACGAGCACATCTTCGCGGTCGCGCTGCTCCAGGTCGCCGTGCAGCGCCAGGGCGCTGAAACCCCGGGCATCCAGGTACTCGGACAACTCGCGGCATTGCGCCTTGGTATTGCAGAAGGCCAGGGTCGATTCGGGGCGAAAATGCTCCAGCAACTGGGCCACCAGCGCATGGCGGCGATCCGCGTCGATCTCGTAGAAGCGCTGTTCGATCTGGCTGGCGTCATGCACCGATTCCAGCTTGATCTCGGCGGGCTTGTTCAGGAATCGGGCGCTGGCCTTGCGGATATCGTCCGCATAGGTTGCGGAGAACAGCAGGGTCTGCCGCTTGGCGGGACATGCCTTGACGATTTTCGCCACATCATCAAAGAAACCCATGTCCAGCATGCGGTCGGCTTCGTCCAGCACCAGAGTATGGACGGCGGCCAGGTCGACGGTGTTGCGTTCGATGTGATCCATCAGCCTGCCGGGCGTGCCGACCACGATATGCGCGCCGAACTTCAGCGATTCAACCTGAGGCCGGATGGGCGATCCGCCGCATAAGGTAATGACCTTGATATTGCCCAGCGCCCGGGCGAGCCGGCGCAGTTCCTTGGCCACTTGTTCCGCCAGCTCGCGCGTGGGGCACAGCACCAATGCCTGGATGGCAAATTGCGCGGGATCCAGGCGATGGACGATGCCCAGGCCGAAGGCGGCGGTTTTGCCGCTGCCGGTCTTGGCCTGCACAATCAGATCGCGTCCGTCCAGCACCTGCGGCAAGGCTTGAGCCTGGACAGGCGTCATGGACTGGTAGCCCAGGGTGTCCAGGTTGTCGAGGACGGCGCGCGGAAGGGGCAGCGTGGAGAACGAAAGAGGGGTCACAATAGGCCTGGCGTATAACAGATATCCGGCCCCGCTCCAGGATGGACGCGAGGTCGGACGGCAGGCCCGATTGTAGCGCGCCTGTCAGGCGGCCTGAGCCGTTTCCGGGTTGAAGGATCGGGAGGCCAGCGTCTTGATGCATTCATCCGCGGTTTGGAAGGCTTGTGCGCGGCTATCGGCGCCAAGATCGGTGCCTTCGGCGCGCACGACCCGAATATCGGTGATGCCGAAAAAGCCGAATACGGTCTTCAAATAGGTTTCCTGATGCTCCATGGCGCGTCCCGCTTCGCTGCTGGAGTAGACGCCGCCACGGCTCAGAGCGGCAATGACGATTTTTCCGGCGGCCAGGCCGACAGGCCCGTTTTCGGTGTACTTGAAGGTGCGTCCGGCCTGGGCCAGGCGATCGATCCAGGATTTGAGCTGAGAGGGAATCGAAAAGTTGTACAAGGGCGCCCCGACGACGATGACGTCTGCGGCCATGAACTGCGAGACGAGCGCTTCAGACAGTGCGTTTTCGCGGCGCTGCGCTTCAGTCAGCGTTTCGTTCGAGGGCGGCAGGCGAAAGCCCATTGCATCGCGCGAAAAATGGCTGGGGGTATCCTCGGCCAGGTCCAGGTAATCGACCTGGGTGTCGGGATTGTCGTTCAGCCATTGAGCGACGGTGTCTTTGGTCAGTTTGCGCGAAACGGAATTCGAGCCGTTGATGCTTGAGTCGACATGCAGCAATTTCATAAATACTCCGGGTTCTTGGAAAGGTTTCTGGGAATGGAGTCATTATGAATTGGTGCTTAATTGTTGATAAGCCATCAAAATTGCGATAGATTGTCCTGTTTTCGTATCTAATAAAAAGGCGCCGGCATGCAGGACTTGAACGATATGCTTTATTTCGCCGAGGTTGTCGGCCAAGGCAGTTTCGCCGCCGCCGGCCGTGCGCTGGGGCTGCCCAAATCACGCCTGTCGCGCCGCGTCGCCCGGCTCGAGGACGAGCTTGGCGTGCGCTTGTTGCAACGTACCACCCGCAAGCTTTCGCTGACCACCGCGGGCGAACTGTATTACCGTCATTGCGCCGTCCTGCGCGAAGAGGCCGAGGCCGCCGCTGCCGCTGTGGCGCAGGTCCAGACCGAGCCGCGCGGCATCATCCGTGTCGTCTGTCCCGTTACGCTGGTGCAGACCGTGATCGGCCCCATGCTTCCCGACTTCCAGGCGCGCCATCCGCAGGTCCAGGTGCATATGCAGGCCAGCAATCGCGTGGTCGATCTGGTCGAAGAGGGGGTGGACGTGGCCTTGCGCGTGCGCGGATCGCTGGCCGACAGCGGCAGCCTGGTGGTCAAGCAATTGGGCCAGTCGCTGGGGGTGCTGGTGGCCAGTCCGGCTCAACTGGAACGGCAGGGGGCGCCGCAACTGCCCAGCGACCTGACTTTGCTGGATTCGGTGGCGATGTCGGCCAGCGACGGCCGGGCGTTCTGGAAATTGTTCGGGCCCAACGGGGCGCAGTACACGGTCACGCACAAGCCGCGTTTTCTGGTTGACGACCTGCTGGCCCTGAAGTTCGCCATCGAGGGCGGCATAGGCCTGGGCGTCCTGCCCGACTATATGTGCCGCGATGAAATCGCCGATGGCAGGCTGGTGCCGGTATTGCCTGGCTGGGCGCCCCAGCCAGGCATTATTCATGCCGTTTTCGGCTCGCGCCGCGGGATGGTCCCGGCAGTCCGCGCGTTCCTGGATTTCCTGGGCGAGCGCATGGTGCCCGAGGCCTAGACCCAGTGCGGCTGATGCGTTCCGGCCGCGACTGGCCGGGTCATGGGCGGGAGCATTTTTCCGTGGGCGGGATGATGCCCCAGTTCAGATCAATCATCGGACTTTTTTCTGAGGACCAGGGTGTGCTGGCCGTGCCTTGCCAGCGCGCCCGCTCGAATAGCCGCAGCAATTGCGCATCGGGTTCGCCGCGAGTGCGCCGGCTGTAGACCAGCAGGGCCCCGCAGTCCAGCGCTGTGGAGGGATCGAGCCAGGGGGATTCTTCGTAGCGCCCATTGATGAAGACCTGGGCGTCGGGCCCGCGGTGAATGGCGATATTGCCGCCCAGCCAGGTATCCGATGCGATCAGCGTCAATGCAGTTCCAGGCACATGCTGTCGCCAGATGGCCTCCATTTGCTGCGAAATGATGGCGCCGGGAAACATCGAACGTGTGTCGCGGCCTGAATACCAGGCAAGGGGTCCGCGCCCGATGGCGTAGCCGACAGCCATCAGGATATGTATGGCGACGACCACGATGGCGATCCGGCGCAGGGTGGTGCGCTCATCGCCGGAAATTCGCCACAGTGCGTAGAAGCCGAAAAGAATGAAGAACGTGGTGCCCCATGAGGCCACCAGGCGGGTGCCCAGCAGAGCCGAAACCAGCACTGTCGAGACAAAAGGCGTCAAGCCCACCCAGAGCAGGAAGGACCTGTCCCAGGCGGACAGTTCGGATGCATAGTATTTTTTACGCTCCACCTGCGCGTCAACGGCATAGACGGCGCGTGGGGCGGTTTTGCGGTTCCACCAGGCCCAGGCCAGCCACACCGCCAGCATGGGACTGAGCCGGGCCAACTGGTCCAGGGTGAAATCCAGGATGTGCTTGAAGGCGTCCAGGTAGCCGCTGGTATCCAGCGAACTGTCGGCATAGCGCAAAGGCTGGAATGAATGGATGGCCAGCCAATAGACATGGGGCGAGATCACGACTGCGAAGGCGGCCAGCGCCCAGGCCAGCCCCTTGAGGTTGCGCGGGTCCTTGAAACTGCCTTGCCGCAGCATGAAGCACAGGAAGGCGGTGAACTGTATGACCGCGCTGTACTTGGTCATGGTGGCGATGGCGCATACCGCGCCCAGCCATAGCCAATTGCTTGCACCTTGATACCGTAAGGCGCGGTAGAACAGCCAGGTCGCGGCGGCAATCGACCAAAGCTGCACGGTGTTGTGGTTGTATATGGTTCCGCGCAAGGAGAAATAAATGCTGGTCGATACGATCAGCATGGCTATCAGCGCCTTGCGGGGCGTTGTGAATTCCCGCCCCAGCAACCAGACAAACCACAGGGCCAGGGCCGAAAAAAGCTGGCCCGCGAAAAATGTCAGCCACACCGGGCGGCCGATTATTTGGGTAAGCACATGCATGAACCACGAGGGCACCGGAGGATGCTTGTAGTAGCCCAGCTCAAGGCTGGACGCCCAGACCAGCTCTTCCATCCCATCCAGGTCGGGCGCGCGGTGGCTGATGCCGCAAAGTATCGTCCAAAGCGCAACCATGCCCAGAAGGAACAGCAATACCGACAGATTCAATCTGGCCGTGTCCCTGGCGCTTGCGGCTTTCTGTGCCGGTCCGATGGTGCTGGTGCTCATGTCTTGCGTGGTTATCCTGTGGTGTTGCGGGACGGGCCGCTGTTTCAATCAATCGCGCTTGAGCGCGCGTCGCGCAAACAGCACGCACATGCCGATAAAGCCGGCCAGTCCGATTAGCTTGGCCGCGTCGGCAAAGCCCGGGCCCGCCAGCGCAAGCGGGGTGTCGCTGCCGCCCGAGCCCACCGAGACCACGATAATCATGGCCAGCACGACCCCTACCAGGCTTTCCCCGACGATAAGGCCGGATGCGAACAGGGTGCCGCTGCGTTCGGCATGCTCCAGCCTTGGGGCGGCGTCTGTTTTCGCCGCGATTGCCTGGGCTGTAATGCGGCGCCTTACGTACCATGAGATCAAGGCCCCCACGAACAGGGCGACGACAATGGAGGGCGGAAGGTACAAGCCCATCGCGACGGCAAGCGAAGGCAGGCGGCAGTGCCTGGTGCAGCGCCCCAGCACGATGTCGATGACGATGACGGCGATGCCCGAGCCGATGCCGATAAGAATGTAGGTCCAGTCCAGCGTGTGCGCAAACAGGCCGGTCGCGATGGTGATCATCAGGGTGGCTTGCGGCGCCGCCAGGGCTTGCGAGGCATCCATGTCGGCGCGCGGCAGGGCGCCCAGAAACCCGTAGGCGTTGTACAACAGTTCCAGCACCGGCGGGATCGCCATGGCGCCGACCACGCAGCCGATGATCAGCGCGGCCTGCTGCTTCCAGGGCGTGGCATGGACCAGCCAGCCTGTTTTCAGGTCTTGCAGATTATCGTTTGAAATGGCGGCCACGGCGATGACGACCGAGGTGCAGAAAATGGCCAGCGCGGTGAAGAACTTGACGCTGCCGGGGTCGCCCAGCATACCTTGCGATTGGCCTATGGCGATGAAGATCAGCGATACCGCCAGGATGGAAATAATGGCGATGCCCGAGATTGGGCTGGCCGACGAGCCGACCAGGCCGGCCATATAGCCGCAGGCCGCGGCTACCAGGAAGCCGAACAGAAAGGCCAGCAATGTGCCCACCAGCACCAGCGTCCAGGCCATTCCGGCCGGCAGGCCCGCCTCGGATATGAAGGAATAGAAGGTGGCGGCCAAAAGGACAAGCATCAGCAAGGTAATGCGAAGCAGGGTTTTGGGTGAAAGGTCGGTGTCGGTGCGGGCAAGGCTGGCGGCGGCGCCCGATCCGCCTTTAAGCACAGAGAGCGATATTTTCATTCCTTCGTACATGGGCTTGATCAGCGTGATCAGAGTCCACAAGGCGGCGATGGCAATCATGCCCGCGCCGATCAGCCTGACCTTGGAAACCCAGACTTCGGTGGCGTACGAGGCCACGGATGCGCCGTCCGGCATCGGCGCGGCGGCGGTCAGCCAGGGCACGGCCACGCCCCAGGACAGGAAGACGCCGAACAGCATGGCCAGGCCGCCCACGATTCCCACCAGATAACCCGCGCCGACCAGGGCGAATGAGAAGCCCATGGGGATCTGGAATATCGCGCGTCCGGCGGTAAACCAATAGCTGGCGCTGTCGGCGGCGAGCTTGAAGCCATTGGTCAGCAAACTGAAGCCGCCCGCAATGGCGGTGCCGGCAAGAATATGCCCAAGGCCGTTGCCGCCGCGGGCTTGTTGCGCCTTATCCTCGTCTTGCGGGTTCCCGGCGCGCAGTATTTCAGCGGCGGCAACGCCCTCGGGGTAGGGCAGGTCGCTTTTCACGACCAGGGCGTGGCGCAGCGGCACGGTGAACACGACGCCGAGTATCCCGCCGCAGGCGCAGATCATGGCGGTCTGCAGCATGGGGAAGCCCTGCCAGTAGCCCAGCATGAGCAGGGCGGGCAACACAAAGATGATCGATGACAAGGTCCCCGCGGCGGAGGCCTGGGTCTGCACGATGTTGTTTTCCAGGATATTGGAATCGGCGAAGGCGCGCAGCAAGGCCATGGATATCACCGCAGCCGGTATGGACGAGGCAAACGTCAGGCCCACCTTCAGGCCCAGGTATACATTCGACGCGGTGAAGATCAAGGTGATGATCGCACCCAATACGACGCCGCGCAGGGTAAGTTCTTTCAAGGATGAATCGGAAAAGGACATGGGCGGGGCGCGGTAAGGGTTGTAAACGGTATGAAAGCGTCAATACTTGATGTGAATCAAAGACGGATATCTTCAGTCAGGGCAAATTGTAAGGGTAGTCGTCACAGAAACGACAGAAATATTCAAGTCTGGCCAGGCAAGACGTCCATGATAGCGGCGCGGCATGGCCAGATCATTAACGTCATGCTCGAGAACCGGGGAATATCAATGAGAATCTTGTTAATGCTGTTTACCTTTATGTGGTCGCTGGGGATCGCTGCGCCGTCGTTCGCGGCTAAAGAGGCCCCGGGCCAAGGCACTGTCACCTATACGCCCGATATCACCTTTACGCTGCGCACCAATATTGCCGATGGCAAGCTGGTGTTGGTGGGCGATGCGGGCGCCATCTCGGGCAAGGTCAATCCCGACTTGCAGGTGCCATCGGATGCGGTTGTGCAGATCAACGTCATTAACGGCGATGGCGCCATCCACGATATTGCGGTGCCTGAATTCGGCGCCAAGTCCGATCACATCACGGGCAAAGGCTCCGCCACGGCCATTGTGTTCCGCGCCAACAAGGACGGCACCTTCGAATACCTGTGTACTCTGCCGGGCCACAAGGCGGCCGGCATGTTCGGCAAGCTCATCGTGGGCGAACCGCAGGAAGTCGTAAAAAGCGATGCGCTGGATATTGCCCAGGATCCCACCGCGGTCGGCAAGCCGGTTGGCAAGCGGGGCCCCCAGACGCTTACGGTGGATCTTGAAACGACTGAAGTCGTCGGTCAGCTGACCAGCGGCAGCACCTATAAATACTGGACCTTCAACAATAAGGTTCCCGGCCCCTTCATCCGTGTGCGGGTCGGCGATACGGTGAAAGTCAATCTTTCCAACGCCAAGGACGCGTCGCATATCCACTCGGTGGACTTCCATGCCGTGACAGGTCCCGGCGGCGGCGCGGCGGTGACCCAGGTTGCGCCGGGCCAGACCAAGAGCTTCACCTTCAAGGCGCTGCATCCCGGCCTGTATGTGTATCACTGCGCAACGCCGATGGTGGCTCAGCATATTACCAACGGCATGTACGGCATGATCCTGGTCGAACCCGAGGGCGGCCTGTCCAAGGTCGATCGCGAGTTCTATGTCATGCAAGGCGAACTCTATACCGCCCAGAAGCACGGCGCCCAGGGCTTGCAGGAATTTTCGCTGGAGAAGCTGCTGGACGAGAATCCCGAACACATGATGTTCAACGGCACCATGAACGCACTGACCGATAAGTACAAGCTGCAAGCCACGGTCGGCGAAACCGTACGCATCTTTTTTGGCGTGGGCGGTCCCAACCTGACCTCCAGTTTCCATGTCATCGGTGAAGTGTTCGACAAGGTCTACAACCTGGCGTCCTTCACCAGTCCGCCCCTGACGGACGTGCAGACGACGCTGGTCCCTCCAGGCGGCGCCACCATGGTCGAGTTCAAGGTCGACGTTCCGGGCAACTATGTTCTTGTCGACCATGCTTTGTCGCGGATGGAGAAGGGCTTGTCGGGCATCCTGACGGTTACCGGAAAAGAAGACCACTCCATCTTCCATTCCACCGAGAAAATCGATCCTTCGTCAGGTCATTAAGCCGTAGTGCGTCGCCTTGCGCCGACGCACGGCGAGGAAAAGCGGCGGGCTTCCAGGCCTGGCCGCTTTTTTATATTCGCACGATTTTCGTATAATCGTATACAATTCTACAAAAGTTGAGGGAGGCATTATGGAATGGCTTTTCAATGAAGTCGGCGAAGGCGAATTCGCCGAAATAAAAAACACGTCATTGGGCAAACTGGTGCGCGATCAACTGCTTAGCCAAATCCTGGCGGGTGTTTTCGTGCCGGGCCAAGCCTTAAGGGAATCGGACCTCGTCGATCAATTGAAGGTCTCGCGCGTTCCGGTTCGGGAAGCCTTGCGCGAACTGGAAAGTTCCGGCCTGGTGGTCTCGCGCAAGCACTCCGGCGTGTATGTTCGCGAACTGAGCGACACCGAGGTGCGCGACCTGTACGATTTCCGGGCTCTGCTGGACAGCCGTGCCGGGCGCATCGCGTCGCAGTTGCCGACCGATCGCCGCCATGAATTGGTTGCCGACCTGGAGGCCAGCACCGCGGCCATGGACGCCGCGAACGAAGCTCAGAATTCGCAAGCGTATTACCGTGAAAACCTGCGTTTCCATTGGCTGTTCATTGAATATGCCGGCAACAAGGAAATTGCCAAGGCCTACCGCGAAGTCATACAAAAGCTGCATCTATCGCGCTTGAAAAACCTGTCCACGGCAGCGTATCGCGAACGCTCCAACGCCGAACACAAGCAGATCGTCAAGGCGCTTTACGACTCCAAGACCCTTGCCCATGCCAATTATTGCGCCGAGCTGCTCGATCATCACGTGATCAATGCCCACGACCGCCTGCACGGACTGGAATAACACAGCCCAGCGGCCACAGAATTTCATTCAGCTACACCAATGAGGAGACAAACCATGAACCGTCGTTCATTTCTGATCAGCAGCGCGGCAGCAATGAGCCTGCCACATGCTTCGTTTGCGCAGTCCGCTTATCCGTCGCGCGCCATTACCTACATCGTGCCGGTCTCGCCTGGCGGCGGCAGCGATTTCGTGGGGCGTGCGGTGACCGCCGCCTGGGGCAAGGAGTTGGGGCAGACTTTCGTCGTAGAGAACCAGGGCGGAGCGGGCGGCATCATCGCCTGCCAGAAGACTGAGCGCTCCGCTCCCAACGGCTATACCCTGATGCAAGGCTATGTGGCCACCCTGGCGACCAGTCCCGCCACGCGCAAGGTGCCTTACGATCCCATCAAGAGCTTCACCCCTGTGGGCATGATAGGCGGCACGCCCAATGTGCTCGTTGTCAACGCCAAGCTGCCCATCAAGGACTTCAAGCAATTCGCGGTCTATGCCAAAGAGCAGGGCGGTACCGTCAATTACGGATCGGCCGGCGCGGGATCGTTGACCCACCTGCTGATGGAACTGCTGAAACAGCACCTGGATTCCAAGATGCTGCACGTCGCCTACAAGGGCGTGTCGCCCGCCTTCACCGACTTGGTCGCCGGACAAACGCAAGCCATGTTCCCGGGGTTGGCCGCCGCCGTGCCTCATCTGAAGAACGGCACGGTCAGGGCAATAGCCGTCACCGGCAAGACGCGCAACCCGCGCTTTCCCGATGTGCCTACACTTGAAGAACTGGGCGTGGGCGGATTCGACGATGTCTTGCAATGGTATGGTGTGTCCGGCCCCGCGGGAATGGATGCGGCCGTGGTCAAGACCCTGAACGACAGTCTGAACAAGGTGTTGACGCAGCCGGAACTGGCCAAGCAGCTTGAAATCGAAGCGATAGAGCCCATGCCCATGTCTCCTGGGGAATTTGCCGATTACGCCAAGCGCGACTTCGAACGCTGGGTCAAGCTTGCCAAAGAGCAGAACATTAGTTTGACCGCCTGATTGTTTAATTTTTTTTTAAGTGAAGTGATATTCCATGGCTCGTAACACACAGGTCGAGGCCGACCGCAATGCACCGCCCATTACCCGCATCCTGGCGGAATACATCGTCAACCATCCTTCCCGGGGCTGGAGCGACGAGGTCGAGCATGAGGCCCATCGCACTTTCATGAACTGGCTCGGCTGCGCCGTCGGCGCATCGCGCCACGAAGCGGCGCAGGCGGCGCTGGACGCCGTCAGCGTGCTGCAGCCCTCGGCCCAGGCCACCGTGTTGGGCCGCAACGAGAAGGTCGACATTGGCAGCGCGGCGCTGATCAATGGCATCACTTCGCACACCTTCGATTTCGACGACACGCACCTGAAGACCATCATTCATCCGGCTGGGCCCGTGTGTTCCGCCTTGCTGGCATTGGCCGAGCATACCGGCGCCAGCGGCCGGCAGTTGATCGATGCCCTGATTATCGGCATCGATGTATCGTGCCGCGCCGGCAACATGATCTATCCCGACCACTACGATAGGGGATGGCATATTACGGGTACGACAGGCGTGCTGGGCTCCGCCGCCGCCTGCGCGCGCCTGCTGGGCATGAATGTCGAACAAACGATCATGGCCCTGGGCATCGCCGCGTCGCAGCCCATCGGCTTGCGCGAGCAGTTCGGCACCATGACCAAGCCCTTTCATCCGGGCGCGGCCGCCCAGGCCGGCCTGATGTCGGCTTTGCTGGCCAAATCGGGATTCACATCCAGCAGCCGTGCCATCGAGGCGCCTCGTGGCTTTGCGCAGGTTGTTTCGGTCAAGTACGACTGGAACGAAATCACCGATGAATTGGGTGAGCGCTTCGAGATTTCCTTCAACTCCTACAAGCCTTTTGCTTGCGGCATCGTTATCCATCCCAGTATCGATGCATGCGTGCAATTGCGTGAAAAAGGCGTGACTCCCGAAAACCTGGTGCGCATCGACCTGAAGGTCCATCCGCTGGTGCTCGAATTGACAGGCAAGAAAGAGCCCACCGATGGCTTGCAGGGCAAGTTCAGCGTCTATCATGGTTGCGCGGCCGGTCTGATTTTTGGCCGGGCATCCGAAGACGAGTACGCCGACGACATCGTGAATCGCGCCGACATGGTCGACGTGCGCCGCAAGGTCAACGCCATCGTCGACCGGGGCATGGATGAGGCCAGCGTGGATGCGGTGGCTACGCTGACCGACGGCAGCACGGTGCACGTCTATGTCGAGCATGCCATCGGCTCTTTGCAGCGCCCCATGACCGATAACGACCTTGAAAACAAGTTCCACGGCATGGCCGACGGCTTGCTTGGCCGCGACCGGACTTCGCAATTGATTTCCGAGTGCTGGAAATTGGCCGATGCGCCCGACGTCAGCCTGGTGACCAGTCTTTCAAGAAAATGAGACCCATGAGCAAGCCGTTGATCGTCGTCCTGGACGATTGGGAGGACGGCTTGCGCCGTCTGGTCGATTGGCCCGCCATTGAGCGGCGGGCCAATGTGGTCATTCACAAGAAACCGTTAACCGGTCCGGCTTTGCTCGACGCATTGCGGCCCGCCCAGTGCGTGGTGCTGATGCGCGACCGCACGCCATTTGATCGCGTCCTCATTGAACAGCTGCCGGGATTACGCTACATCGCGTTTACCGGCACACGCAACAAGAAGCTGGATCTCGATGCCGCCCGTGAGGCGGGCATCCGCGTCGGCCATACGGACTGGGGGCCTTCCAAGGCCAGTACCTGTGAAATGACCTGGTCCCTGATACTGGCCGCCAGCAAGCACTTGGCCGGCATCGCGCTGTCGCCTTCAAGCCCGGAATGGCGCAGGGCGCACGCCGCGGCGCTCTTGCCCAGCGTGCTGGAGGGGCAGCGCTTGGGCCTGGTGGGCCTGGGCCAGATCGGCCAGCGGGTCGCCGCGGTCGGCAGGGCCTTGGGCATGGAGATCGCGACCTGGAGTCCGAACATGACGGCGGAGCGGGCGCAGGCGCATGGCGCCAAGTCAGTGGAACTGAACGAATTGCTTTCCACGTCGGCCGTCGTCAGCCTGCACCTGGTGCCCTCGGCGCAAACGCGCCACCTGCTGAATCGCGATCGCTTGCGCTTGATGCAGCCGGCAAGCATGCTGGTCAATACCTCTCGTGCCGATCTGGTTGATACCGGCGCCCTGGTTGAAGCCCTGAAAGAAGGGCGGCCGGGTTTTGCCGCCCTGGATGTTTATGATGCCGAGCCTTTGGACCCGGGCCATGGCCTGCTGGCCTTGCCCAATGTGTTGCTGACCCCGCACTACGGTTTCGTCAGCGAACCCGTATACCGGAAGTTTGCCGAAGGCCTGCAGGAAAACCTGTTGGCCTGGCTTGACGACGGCACGGTCATCCGCGAGGCGGTGGCCGGCTGAACTCAGGCCTCGGCGGTGGCCGCGTCGGCGATCTGGGAATACGTGCCGGCAGCGGTAAACAATACGTCGGTGGACGAGTTCAAGGCGGTTTCAGTGGAGTCCTGCAGCACACCGATGATGAAGCCCACCCCGACGACTTGCATGGCCAGGTCGTTCGAAATACCGAACAAGCTGCAGGCCAGCGGAATAAGCAGCAGCGAACCGCCCGCCACGCCCGAGGCGCCGCAAGCGCATATGGCCGCCACGATGCTCAGCAGGAGCGCCGTCGGCAGATCAACCGAGATGCCCAGCGTATTCACGGCCGCCAGGGTCAGCACGGTAATCGTCACGGCCGCCCCGGCCATATTGATGGTGGCCCCCAGCGGTATGGACACCGAATACGTGTCTTCAGGCAGGCCCAGGCGCTTGCATAGGGCCAGATTGACAGGAATATTGGCTGCGGAACTGCGTGTGAAGAAGGCCGTTATGCCGCTCTCGCGCAGGCAGGTAAAGACCAGCGGATAGGGGTTCCGGCGGATCTTGGCAAAAACGATAATCGGGTTCACCACCAGCGCGACGAACAGCATGCAGCCGATCAGCACCGTCAATAGGCGGGCATAGCCCAGCAGCGCGTCCAGTCCGGCTTCGGCGATCGTCGAGGCGACCAGGCCGAAGATGCCGATAGGCGCAAAGCGTATGACGACCTTGACGATGAAGGACAGGGCCAGGGACAGGTCGGCGATAACGTTCTTGGTGGCGCCGTGGGCGTGCCGCATGGCAATGCCTAGGGCGATCGCCCAGGCAAGAATGCCGATATAGTTGGCATTGGCCAGCGCGCTGATGGGATTGTCCACGACGCTCATGACCAGGTTGGACAGCACTTCGGCGATGCCGCCGGGTGCGCTTAGGGCTTGGGCATCCACTTTCAGCTGGATAGTCAGCGGGAACATGAAACTGGCCGTTACAGCGACCAGGGCCGCGGCGAAGGTGCCGGCCAGGTACAAGACCAGGATAGCCCCCATCTTGGTCTGCTGGCCCTTCTTGTGATTGGCAATGGAGGCAGCCACAAGCACGAAGACCAGGATAGGCGCAACCGATTTCAGGGCATTGACGAACAAATCGCCGACGATGTCCACCCAGCCGGCGGCGGCGGGCGACACCAGCCCCAGCACGATGCCGGCAGCCAGGCCTATCAATATCTGGACGACCAGGCTGCCATTGCTGACGAATTGCAATAGCGGATTCTGCTTTACTGCGGCACTAGGCATACGGACTCCAAAGCCAAGCCTGTCGGCTTGTATAGACAAATTCGCTCCACCGTTTCGTGCCCATTTCGAGCCGCGCATCTTGACGTCCTTGTCGCCTTGAGGCCGCGATGCATCTTATTGTTGGGTACCGAAGTACTTGATAAAACAGGCTGGCGAAGATTTTACCATCATGAAATGCTGTCTAAAAAACCAGGAATAGGCTATAATTTCTTTTCTGGGGTCGATCCGGCTTCGACGTGGGTCGCAAAACAGAGCAGGGCATGTCGAGCACCAGTAAGCTCGTAAATCCACTGGAACACTACAAACGCCAACGACGAGCGTTTCGCTTTAGCCGCTTAATGCGGTAAGCCGCTGCACTAATTTGTCTTTGGGTTAGGTAGGGTAAAACCTACAGCAGCGTCATTTACAAAGAATCGGGTCTTGCCGGGTCACTCGGCATGGTCTTAAATTAATGTGAATCGCCAAGGAAGGGCCTGTCGGTTGGCATGATCCAAGGTTAAAACTTAAAGTGAACCGAATAAACATGTAGAACTGCCTGCAGAGGGCTTGCGGACGCGGGTTCAATTCCCGCCGACTCCACCAGCTACAAGGGCCCGGATGACCTCCGGGCCTTTTTTTGTCCAGAAATTTCCACTTGCACATTGCTCCGGCATCAGCCCTACCGGGCATGCTATAAAAATGCCTATAGCGTTTTGTAGGGTCAGGGATGATGTCCATTCGAACATTGAGCCGATGCGGCGCAGCGCTGTTTCTTGCCGCACTTGTTTCCGGGTGCTCCGTTCTCGATTTCGGATCCGACTCCGGCGCGCCTGCCGGGGCTGCATCCCCATCGGGCGAAGATAGCGCGTGCCTCTGGAATCGGAGCAACTGCATGCACGAAGGGCGGTACGAACCTGGGGAGCGGGACTACGCCGAGCAGGAGGCAAGACGCTTGAATCAGGCGCAGTCCGCGCGGCTGCGTTCACGCTGGTGACCAGGCGTATTATGTGTCCTACGCATCCGGCCGGCATCGCGCCCACCGGCGATCAGGGACACCGATTTGAGCAAAGCGCATTACTGGCTGCTTCTGAAAATCGCAGAGAAGCCCAAGACTTTCACATATGGGGCAGGCATACTGATTGCCTTGTTGCTTATGCTGGCTACGGCGGCAACCGCCGTATGGGTGGACGCAAGCCGTATTGCCGATCGGCATGATAATGCGCTGCAACTGGCCCGGGCCGCCGTTGTCGAAAGCGCCACGATTCTTGACCATCTTATCGAACACGACTATGTAGGCTGCGACAACAACGACCTCATACATCTGAACGGGCATCTGCTGCAATCGCGCTTCATACGCGAAATTGGCGTGCTGGATGCCGACAACCGGCTTGTTTGCTCCACGGCGCTTGGGCGGTTGTCTGAACCCGTCAAGGGAAATTACCCTGTCCTCACCTTGCGCTCGGGGCGCAAGCTGCTTAAAGACGTGCCCCTGCAGATGGTGAACGAAAGGCTTAAAGCCACTATTCTCCAGCGCGGCAATTTCAATGTCGTCCTCAGTCCTTATTTGACCGAGGACATCTACCGAAGCGCCGATGCGGTCTGGCTGCGCACGGTCGACGGTCTGGTCTTGCTTCATTCGACTGTCGCGCCCCAAGAGCTTCCCCTGTGGCGCGAACGAGCCGGCAAGTTCGAGAAAACCGCATTCACGCTGCAGGACCTGGGGTATGAGTTTGTCTCTCAGCACACCGGAACCGACGTGGTATTGCAATCGCGGCGCAGTTTGGCGGCGATCGTGCAGGATGGCGGCATGCTGCTTCCCGCCATGCTGGCCGGCTCGCTGCTGATTGCCGTGCTGACTGTCGGCACGCTGGCGCCCTATGTGATGGGGCTGCGCGATGTGTGCAATCGCATTCAGTATCTGTGTGACGATGCGCATATCCTGCTGGTTTATCAACCCATCTTCGATCTGGCCACAATGAAGCCTGTCGGTTGCGAGGTGTTGATGCGTATGAGAGAAGAGGGTTGCGTATGGATGCCTGACCAAGTGATCCCCGCCATCCTGAACGCGGGCTTGGCACGCCAATTCGATCACGCTGTAAGCCGAAAGGCGATACGCGAGCTGGCGGATCGACTCCCCGTCCGGAAGGAGCCATTCAGGCTCGCGCTAAATTATTTTCCCGACAGTATCGACCATGCCACCTTGATTCCGGTATTGCAGGGGGCGCTTCAGGCGGCGGGAAGAAGCGATCTTGAAATCTGCCTTGAAGTTACCGAACACAGTCTGTCCAGCGGATTGATCGCGGAAGTCCGGGCGCTTAAGGCGCAAGGCTTCCGGATCGCCATTGATGATTTCGGCACAGGCTATTCCAACTTGAAATCGGTCACCACGCTTTCGCCCGATGTGTTGAAAATCGACAGATCCTTTGTTTTCGAACTTGAGGATGCCACCGTGCGCTCCAATCTTATTCCCGAGATCGTCAACATCGCACGCGCGGTCGGCGCCCAGGCCGTTGCGGAGGGAATAGAAAACATGGAGCAGGCAAAACTGCTGGCGGCCCTGGGTGTGCGGTATGGGCAAGGTTATGCGCTGGCACGCCCCATGGGGCTGGAGCCCTTCCTGGCATTCATGGCCAAACATGGTTAAGCGGCGGCCAGGCTATCGGTTCCGATTCGCTTCTGCGGGCCATTCTTGTTTGCAAGCGGCCGTCAGACGCTGCGTACTATTTCAGAGCCCGATCCCTTAAGGGCGGCCATCACCGCATCACACTGGCGCGGATTGCGCGGGTGCGCCACCAGCGACCATCGGCCTGCCTGGGTCGCTGCCCCCACCCGCTGGATCACGATCTGATGATCGGGGCGAGCGGTTACCAGCCCGCCCAGCAGCATGCCGCCTATGATCGAAAAAAACAGGATGGCGCCCGCGCTGGCCTGGGGCGAGGAAACAATGGCGGGCAATCCGATGGCGTACAGCAGCGCCCAGAGGGCCGCGCCCACGACAGCGCCTGCCGCTCCCAAGATCAGGTGCGCGCGCACGGCTGTCCGGACGATCCCGCGCGATTCCGGTTCCAGCTTCTTCGAGTATTCTTTTTCGTACGGTTTGATCAGCCGCAATTGCGTGGTATGCAGGCCCGCCGAAGCATGCAGCGTCGCGGCCGCGGATGCCGCCTCGCTTTCAGTCTCGAATATGGCAGCGATCTTGGTCGTTGCCTGCTCGCCAAATAGCCCCTGCCAAGTCATATGGCCGCCCCCGTCCATGACATGTCCGGCCTATGCCAGCAATCGCTGTGCCCGGCAGCCACGGATTGATACATCTTTACCAGGGATCGCTATCTAAAGAGTGTCCGCAGCACGCCGTTAATCTGCGCATCAGGGATTTCCCTGATGCGGCATGCGCCTCCTGCATGCCGATCGACGACTCTTAATGCTTCATATCGACAGTTCGATACTCCAACCCAGCACCCCTTCATTGAACCTGGCATGCGCACGTCTGTGCGCTGCCGGGCTGTGTGGTGGGACGCGTCCTTGAAACTTTGATCTTTTGGAAATAGCAGTAAATGAGCATTCTTACGAATATGCGTATCGGAAACCGGCTGGCGCTCGGCTTTGGCATTGTCCTGGTGTTGGCCATTCTGACGGGAGGACTGGGCATCTGGCAATTGCAGGCCTTGCATGCCGCCAATCAGAAGATGATGGAGCTGCCTCTTGCCAAAGAACGCATGATCAGCGATTGGTACCGCCACCTGACTAATGGCATCAATCGGACGATTGCCATCGCCCGAAGCACGGACCCTTCCTTGGGACCCTATTTTTCGAAGGAAACAGCCGCCGCCACCAGTGCGTCGACCGATTTGCAGAAAAGAATAATTCCCTTGCTGCAGGCCGAATCGGAAAAAAACCTGTTCCAGCAAATCATGGATCAGCGTGCGATCTATCTATCTACGCGCGATGCCATGACCAAGCAGAAAGTGGCGGGAAACACGGAAGAAGCGAATCGTATTTTTGAAAATGAATTCATCCCGGGCGCCCGCAAATATCAGGGACTGGTCGAAGAACTGGTGGAGTCGCAGCGTAAATACATGGATAAGACATCCGAGGCGATTGCGGCATCGAATGAATCCAGCCGTCAGGCCATTCTGGGCCTTTCGATCATTGTGGTGTTGTTCGGCATGCTGTTTTCCTGGCGCCTGACAACAGGAATCACTCGGCCGCTGATGCGCGCCGTCCAGGTGGCACGCAACATCGCTGGCGGTGATCTGACCTCCCGGATCGAAGTGCATTCCACGGATGAAACGGGCCAGTTGCTGCATTCCCTGCATGAGATGAACAATAATCTGTCCAGGCTGGTGGGCAATGTGCGCCACGGCACGCATAGCATTGCAAGTGCGTCGAGCCAGATCGCCGAAGGCAACCTGGACCTGTCCTCGCGCACCGAGGAGCAATCCAGTTCATTGACCGAAACTGCATCGGCCATGGAACAATTGACGACCACCGTCAGGCAGACGGCCGACAATGCGCAACTGGCCAATCAATTGGCGGTATCGACCTCGCAGATTGCCGAGAAAAGCGGGAAGGCGGCCAGTGAGGTCATCACGACCATGGAGTCGATCAACGGTTCCGCCGGAAAGATCGTCGATATTATCGGCGTGATCGACGGCATTGCTTTCCAGACCAATATCCTGGCCTTGAACGCGGCTGTCGAGGCTGCCCGCGCCGGTGAGCAGGGCAGGGGCTTTGCGGTGGTCGCAAGTGAGGTCAGGCATCTGGCGCAACGCAGCGCGACGGCGGCCAAGGAAATCAAGGCGCTGATTGATGATGCGGTCGGCAAGGTGGAAGAGGGCAGCAGACTGGTGGGAGAGGCGGGCGTCACCATTCAGGAAGTCGTGGTCAGCGTTAAGCGGGTTACCGATATCGTTGGCGAAATATCCATGGCCAGCAACGAGCAAAGCGTCGGTATAGAGCAGGTCAATCAAGCCATCGTGCAAATGGACCAGGTGACTCGCCAGAATGCCGCTTTGGTCGAAGAGGCCGCTGCGGCGACGGGCAGCTTGCAGGGCCAGGCGCGAGAACTGACAGAGGCGATCAGTGCATTCAGGCTGGATGCAGGTGGCGAGATCGCCGAGTTGCCGCTGGCCGTCGCCGCAAACCCGGCCAGAACCCTGCGCAGATTGGCTGCTTAGGCGGTAAAGACAGGGCGGGCCGGGGGAGCTGCGGTCAGCGGCCGGCCCAGGCCTGGACGGCAGGCCAGATGTCTTCAGGCGATTGGGCTATGGCATCGGCCTGCCACGCGTGCACGGCGGTTTCCAGGCCGCAATAGCCATAGGCGGCCACCAGCGTGGCCATGCCGGCGGCCTTGCCGGCGATGATGTCGCGCTGGTCGTCGCCGACATAGATGCATTGCGAAGGGTCGAACCCCGCCTGCTTGGCCGCATGCAGCAGCGGCGCCGGGTGCGGCTTGGCATGGCTGGTGGTGTCGCCGCCCACTGTGACGGCGCAGTCGGTATACAGGCCCAGATGCACAACCAGCGGAACGGCCAGGTACTCCATCTTGTTGGTGACAATGCCCCAGGCATAGTCGTGATCCTTGAGCGTGGACAGCAGTTGCTTGATGCCGGGAAACAAGGTGGTGTGGGTCGTCATGTCCTGCTCATAGTCCTCCAGGAACTGCTGGCGGCAGGATTCGTATTCGGGATGGCCGGGGTCCAAATCGAGACCCGCTTTCAGCAAGCCGCGCGCGCCATGCGACGCATAAGGCCGCAGGGCTTCGTAGGGCAGAGGGGGCAGTCCTTTGCGGGTTCTTTGCTTGTTGGCGGCGGCGGCCAGATCGGGGGCGGTATCGGCAAGCGTGCCGTCGAAGTCGAATAAAACCAGTTTACGCATGGGGATCAATTCTCGCGGCGGCTTGCCATCAGGTAGTTGACCGACGTGTCGCCGCTTAACTTATACAGGTCGGTAATGGGGTTGTATTCCATGCCGGCCATTTGCACAATCGAAAGGCCGGCCTGGCGCGCCGCTGCCGCGAGCTCGCTGGGCTTGATGAAGTTCTCGTAGCTGTGCGTGCCTTTGGGCAGCATGCGCAAGACGTATTCGGCGCCGACAATGGCAAAGAGGAATGATTTCGGGTTTCGGTTGAGGGTGGAAAAAAACACCCAGCCGCCCGGCTTGACCAGGGTGGCGCATGCCCTGACGATGGATGCGGGGTCCGGCACGTGTTCCAGCATCTCCATGCAGGTGACCACGTCGTAGTGAGCAGGCTGCCGGTCAGCCAGTTGTTCGGCGCTGATCGTTTGGTAGTCCACCGGTACGCCTGATTCCAGCCCATGCAACTTTGCGACTTTCAGGGATTTTTCGGCGAGGTCGATACCGGTAACCTGGGCTCCGGCTTGTGCCATGCTTTCGGCCAGTATGCCCCCGCCGCAGCCGACATCCAGCACTGTCTTGCCCGAAAGCGGGCCTGCCTGATCCTGGATCCAGCCCAGGCGCAGCGGATTGATGGCATGCAAAGGCTTGAATTCGCTTTCAGGGTCCCACCAGCGTGAAGCCAGGGCGCTGAATTTGTCCAGCTCAGCCTGATCGACGTTGTGTTTGCTGCTGGATGAAGATGTGGCTGTCGTATTCATGGGCTGTCCGGAAATGATAAGGGCCCCGCATTGCGGAGCCCTTATTGTAGCGTTGAACGCTGCAGGTATTACAGTGACGTATTACTTGCGGGTACCAACGATTTCGATCTCTACACGACGGTTCTGGGCACGGCCTTCACGCGTCTTGTTCGAAGCGACGGGGCTGGATTCGCCCTTGCCTTCGACGTAGATGCGATCGGCGGCAATGCCCTTGCTGACCAAGTAAGCCTTGACCGAATTGGCACGACGCTGGGACAAGCCCTGGTTGTACTGTTCGGTACCGATGGAATCGGTGTGGCCGGTTGCAATCAGGGTTTCCAGATTGATGGTGTTGGCTTGCGCGGCAACTTGATCCAGGACTTGGCGGCCTTCCGGTTTAATGGTGGCTTTGTCGAAGTCGAAGAAGGTGTCAGCATTCAGGACAACTTTGGTTGCGGTAGGAGCGACCACTGGAGCTTGAGCCTGAGCAACTGGTACGCCGTCGCAGCCGGGGATGCCGGTGGCGGGGGTCCAGAAGTTGTCACGCCAGCACAGTTCGTTGGTGCCGTTTTTCCAAACGTCGCCAAACGGATTGCGCCAGTTATCGACAGTTTGCGCAGATACAGCGCCAGACGCCGTTGCGGCGGCAATGGCGAGTGCTAGTGCGATTTTGGAGGGTTTATTCATGTTTCTCCTCGTTGAGCTTAATGCTGGTAAGTGACCGCAGCGAATCCCCGCCGCATATCAAGAAAACGGAGCCAGTATAGCAACACCATGAGTGAACAAAGAGTTGCGCTGGATTCATGCGTGTTAGGGCGAATCTTACGGCATTTCTGGGTGGTTAGTTAAGCTTGAATGATACATATCCGTCAGATATCCGGATTTCTACCCTATCTCCTCGATAATTGTTGGTTTTAAACAACGAGCGCACACCGTTAAAGTGGTTTATCAACTGAACGAGGGAAAGGTGTTGTTTTAAGCCAGCTTGCCGGATACGCGCATACCCTGCCGCATGCGTGGGAGTGCTTATGTAGGGAAGTGCTAGAATTTCCCATTCGCCCGACATCGGCCCGACTTCACGATTTTTACGCTTAAGACACTCTATGGATTCCTTTGCCAAGGAGACCCTTCCAATTTCGTTGGAAGAGGAAATGCGCCGCAGTTATCTCGATTACGCCATGAGCGTGATCGTGGGGCGCGCCTTACCGGACGTTCGAGACGGTCTGAAACCCGTGCATCGGCGCGTGCTCTTTGCCATGCACGAGCTTAATAATGACTGGAACCGCGCTTACAAGAAGTCGGCGCGTATTGTGGGCGATGTGATCGGTAAGTATCACCCGCATGGCGACTCGGCGGTCTATGACACCATCGTGCGCATGGCTCAGGATTTCTCGCTGCGCTATATGCTGGTGGACGGGCAGGGCAACTTCGGCTCGGTCGATGGCGACAGCGCGGCGGCCATGCGTTATACCGAAATCCGCCTGGCCAAGATCGCACACGAGATGCTGGCCGATATCGATCAGGAAACGGTGGATTTCGGGCCTAACTACGATGGCAGCGAAAGCGAACCCCTGTTATTGCCCTCGCGCCTGCCCAACCTGCTGGTCAATGGCAGCTCGGGCATTGCGGTGGGCATGGCGACCAATATTCCGCCTCACAACCTGTCCGAGGTCATCGAGGGCTGCCTGTACTGCCTGCGCAATCCGGACTGCACCATCGACGAACTGATCGAATTGATTCCGGCCCCGGACTTTCCGACGGGCGGCATCATCTATGGCTTGTCCGGCGTGCGCGAGGGCTACCGCACGGGCAGGGGGCGCGTCATCATGCGCGCCAAGACCCACTTCGAGGACATGGAAAAGGGCAATCGGCAGGCCATCATCATTGATGCCATTCCTTATCAGGTCAACAAAAAGACCTTGCAGGAGAAAATTGCCGAGCTGGTCAACGAAAAGAAGATAGAAGGCATTTCCGACATCCGCGACGAGTCCGATAAAGACGGCATGCGCCTGGTCATCGAACTGAAGCGCGGCGAAGTCCCGGAAGTCGTCCTGAACAATCTCTACAAGAATACGCAGCTTCAAGATACCTTCGGCATGAATATGGTGTCGCTGGTCGATGGCCAGCCCCGCTTGCTGAACTTGAAGCAGATGGTGGAGTACTTCCTGCTGCATCGCCGCGAGGTGGTGACGCGCCGCACGGTGTTCCAGCTGCGCAAGGCGCGCGAGCGCGGCCATGTCCTGGAAGGCCTGGCCGTGGCGTTGGCCAATATCGATGACTTCATCGCCATCATCAAGGCGGCGCCGACGCCGCCCGTGGCGCGCCAGGAACTGATGGCCCGCTCCTGGGATTCGTCGCTGGTGCGCGAAATGCTGGCGCGCGCCGACGAGGGCGACACGCCCGGAGGGCGCGCCGCCTATCGTCCGGAGACCCTGCCGGAAGGCTTCGGCCTGCAGGGCGACGGGCTTTATCGCCTTAGCGATACCCAGGCCCAGGAAATCCTGAACATGCGGCTGCAGCGCCTGACCGGCCTGGAGCAGGACAAGATCGTCGGCGAATACAAAGACATCATGGCGACCATCGCCGACTTGCTGGACATCCTGGCGCGGCCCGGGCGCGTCACGACGATCATCAGCGACGAACTCATTGCCATCAAGACCGAGTTCTCCACCAATACCAAGGACACGCGCCGCTCGGACATCGAGCGCAATGCCACCGAACTCGATACTGAAGATTTGATCACCCCCATGGACATGGTGGTGACCTTGTCGCAGACGGGCTATATAAAGAGCCAGCCGCTTTCCGAATACCGCTCCCAGAAGCGCGGCGGCCGAGGCAAGCAGGCCACGGCCATGAAGGAAAACGACTGGATAGACCAGTTGTTCATTGCCAATACGCACGATTACCTGCTGTGCTTCTCCGACCGGGGCCGGGTGTACTGGCTGAAGGTCTGGGAAGTGCCGCAAGGCTCGCGCAATTCGCGCGGCCGCCCCATTGTGAATATGTTCCCCCTGCTCGACGGCGAGAAAATCACCGTGGTGCTGGCTGTCAAGGAATTCAGCGACGATCACTATGTATTCATGGCCACGTCGCGCGGCACGGTCAAGAAAACGCCCTTGTCCGACTTCTCGAATCCGCGCAAGGCCGGGATCATTGCCGTTGCCCTTGACGAGGGCGACTACCTGATTGGCGCCGATCTGACCGACGGCAAGCACGATGTCATGCTGTTTTCCGATGCAGGCAAGGCGGTGCGCTTCGACGAAAACGATGTGCGCCCCATGGGCCGGACGGCTCGCGGCGTGCGCGGCATGATGCTGGAAGACGGCCAGGCCGTGATAGCCATGCTGGTGGCGGGCGACGAGTCGCAAAGCGTGCTGACGGCCACCGAAAACGGCTTCGGCAAGCGCACATCGATCGTCGAGTACACGCGCCATGGGCGCGGCACCAAGGGGATGATCGCCATCCAGACCTCCGCGCGCAACGGCAAGGTCGTGGGCGCGGTGCTGGTCATGCCTTCGGACGAAATCATGCTGATCACCACAGGGGGTGTGCTGGTGCGCACCCGGGTATCGGAAATCCGTGAAATGGGCCGCGCAACGCAAGGCGTAACCCTTATCAGCGTGGACGATGACAGCATGCTGTCCGGTGTTCGCCGAGTGGTTGAAAGCGACGCGGATGACGACGTCATCGTTGAGATCGACGGGGACGGCGATACGGTTCAGGACGTCGATGCCGACGCGGCGCCGGATGGCGGCTCGGGCAATGACGACGCCGCCAATCCTGATTCCGATGGCGAGGACGAATCGTGATGCGTCCATGGAATTTTTCGGCAGGCCCATCGGCCCTGCCGCTGGAAGTGCTGGAGCAGGCCGCGGCGGAAATGACGGACTGGCACGGCTGCGGCATGTCGGTCATGGAAATGAGCCATCGCGGCAAGCAGTTCACGCAGATACGCGACGAAGCCGTAGCCGACCTGCGCGAATTGCTGAGCGTCCCCGACGATTTTGACATCCTGTTCATGCAGGGCGGGGCGACGGCGGAAAATGCCATCGTGCCCTTGAACCTGATCGGCCGCAATGGATCGGGCAAGGCCGACTACATCCTTACCGGCATTTGGTCCAACAAGTCCTACAAGGAAGCCCAGCGCTACGGCGACATCGCCGTAGCGGCAAGCAGCGGCACCGAAGTCACGCTGGACGGCGTGCGGCAGGATCCCTGGACCTGGTTCCCCAAGGTGCAGGACTGGAAGCTGCGGCCCGATGCCGCGTATCTGCATCTGTGCAGCAACGAAACCATAGGCGGCGTCGAGTTCGCCGACTGGCCGGATATGGCCTCGCTGGGTGCTCCCGGCGTCCCGCTGGTGGTCGATGCCTCGTCGCATTTCCTTTCGCGTCCGGTCGATTTTTCCAAGGCGTCCATGGTGTATGCGGGAGCCCAGAAAAACGCCGGGCCGGCCGGCCTGACCGTGGTCATCATCCGCAAGGACCTGATCGGCGGCGCCTTGCCGGTATGTCCGTCGGCCTTCGATTACGCCAACGTGGCGGCCGCCGGCTCCATGTTCAATACACCGCCGACCTATGCCATATATGTGGCGGGCCTGGTGTTCAAGTGGCTCAAGCGCCAGGGCGGCGTGGCCGCCATCGAAGCCGCCAACATCGCCAAGGCGCGGACCTTGTATTCCTATCTGGATAGCTCCGAGTTCTACGTGAGCCCCGTCCATGCGGCGTCCAGGTCGCGCATGAACGTACCGTTTTTCCTGCGCGACGAGTCCTTGAACGCCGCCTTCCTGTCCGAAGCCGAGACCGCCGGACTGATGCAATTGAAAGGACACAAGAGCGTGGGCGGCATGCGCGCCTCCATTTACAACGCCGTGCCGCTGGAAGCGGTGCAAACATTGGTTTCTTACTTGCAGGACTTCGAGCGCCGACATGGATAATTCATTGCAAGCCCGCCTGCTGCCCTTGCGCCAGCGGATTGACGCGCTGGACGAACAGATCCTGGATTTGCTGAACCAGCGCGCCAGCACCGCTCAGGAAGTCGGCAAGGTCAAGCAGGAATTCGACCTGGACGGTCCGGTGCTCAAGCCCGAGCGTGAAGCCATGGTCATTCGGCGCTTGCAGGACCTGAACAAGGGGCCGTTTACCGAGCAGGCCATCGATGCCGTCTGGACACAGATCATCTCAACCTGCCGGGGGCTGGAGAGCGTGCTGACGGTGGCTTACCTGGGTCCCCAGGGTTCGTTTTCCGAGCAGGCCGCGCTGGAGCATTTCGGCCATTCGGTCACGCGCTTGCGCTGCGACTCGTTTGACGAGGTGTTTCGCGCAGTTGAAGCGGGGCAGGCGAACGTGGGCATGGTTCCCGTCGAAAATTCGACGGAAGGCGCGGTCAACCGTACGCTGGATCTGTTGCTGAATTCGCCTTTAAAGGTGCTGGGCGAGCGCTCGATAAAAATCCATCACAACCTGATGACCAAGTCCGGCACGCTGGATGGTGTCACGCGCGTCATGGCACATCCGCAGGCCTTGGCGCAATGCCAGGCATGGCTGACCCAGCATTACCCCCGCCTTGCCCGCGACGCGGCATCGAGCAATGGCGAAGCGGCGCGCATCGCGTCCCAGGATCCGACGGTGGCCGCCATTGCCGGCGCAACGGCGGCGCAAGCCTGGGATCTGCAAATCGTGGCGTCGGGCATTCAGGACGATCCGCAGAACAGGACGCGCTTCCTGGCGGTCGGGGCCATCGAGACCCTGCCGACCGACAGCGACAAGACCAGCATCATTCTGGCCGTGCCCAATCGCGCCGGCGCCGTCTACGACATGCTGGCGCCGTTGGCGGCCAATGGGGTATCCATGACACGACTGGAGTCGCGTCCGGCGCGCACGGGCCAGTGGGAATATTATTTCTATGTCGACCTGCTGGGTCATCGCAATGAGCCGGCGGTCGCGCAGGCCTTGGCGGATCTGAAGAAGCAGGTCGCTTTTTTCAAGGTATTGGGATCCTATCCCAGGCAGTAGGAACAGGCTAGCATGAACCTAGACGACACAAAAAAGGCCGCTGCAGCGGCCGTCCCCGATTATGTGCTGGCCATTGCCCCTTACCAGGCAGGCAAGCCCATCAGCGAACTGGCTCGCGAATTCAAGCTGGACCCGGCCGGCATCGTCAAGCTGGCCTCGAATGAAAACCCACTGGGGCTGCCGGAGTCGGCGCGGCAAGCCATGGCGGACGCCATAAGCGGTTTGGGCCGTTATCCCGATCCCAACGGTTTCGAGTTGAAGGCGGCCCTGTCCGCGCGCTACGGAGTGCCGGCCGACTGGATCACCCTGGGCAATGGCTCCAATGACTTGCTGGAGCTGGCCTCGCTGGCCTTGCTGGCGCCGGGCGCCTCCGCTGTGTATGCGCAGCATGCGTTCACCGTGTACCGGCTGGCAACGCAGGCGCGGGGCGCACGCCACATCATGGTGCCGGCGCGCGATTACGGCCACGACCTGGATGCCATGTACGATGCCATCGACGCGGACACGCGATTGGTTTTCATCGCCAACCCCAACAACCCGACGGGAACCTTCCTGTCGGCCGGCCGTATCGCGGCGTTTTTGGCTCGGGTGCATGATCGCTGGGGCGACAGCGTTACGGTCCTGCTTGACGAGGCCTACAACGAGTACCTGGATCCCGAATTCCGTTTCGACAGCGCCCGCTGGGTCGAGCAATATGCCAACCTGATCGTCTCGCGCACCTTCTCCAAAGCCTATGGCCTGGCCGGCTTGCGGGTGGGCTTCGCCATCGCCCAGCCCGGCTTGACCGACGTGCTCAATCGCGTGCGCCAACCGTTCAACGTCAACAGCCTGGCACAAGTGGCCGCCATCGCGGCTTTGGGCGATGCGGCGTTCCTGCGGCAATCCTATGAGCTGAACAAGGCGGGCAAGCAAACCCTGGTCGACGGATTCACGCGCCTGGGCCTGGAATATGTTCCAAGCTATGGCAATTTCGTGCTGGTGCGCGTGGGCGACGCCGCCCGCATCAATCTGGAGCTGCTCAAGAAGGGCGTGATCGTCCGGCCCGTGGCGGGCGACGGCTTGCCCGAATGGTTGCGTGTTTCCATAGGCCTGGCCGAAGAAAACGCCCGTTTCCTGGATGCGTTGACGGCCACTCTTGGGTCGCCATGAGCGGCCCCCGTGCCGCCTCGGAGCCAGCGCAGCCGTGGATACCGGTGCTGGCCGTCGTGGGTGTCGGGCTGATAGGCGGTTCGTTTGCCAGCGCCTTGCGCCAGGCCGGCGTGGTCGGCCGGGTATTGGGGGTTGGGCGCCAAGCCGCCTCGTTGGCGCAAGCATGCAAACTGGGCCTGATCGACGAAGCCGCCACGCTGGAGCAGGCGGCGGCCCGGGCCGATTTGATTTTCCTTGCGATGCCGGTGGGCGCCACGGGATCGGTATTGGCCCGGTTGCGGCCTTTGCTGCGTCCTGAAACCCTCGTTACCGATGCGGGCAGCACCAAGGCCGATGTGGTCGCCGCCGCGCGCTTGGCCCTGGGCGATCGCATCGGGCAATTCGTGCCTGGCCATCCCATAGCCGGCGCCGAAACAACCGGCCCCGAAGCGGCCGATGCCTCGCTGTACAGGGGGCGCACTGTCGTTCTTACCCCGCTGGCCGAAAATACCCCAGCCGCCAAGGCGTATGTCACGCGGGCATGGGAACGTTGCGGCGCCAGGGTGCTGAGCATGGAGCCGGACGTGCACGATACCGTGCTGGCTTCGGTCAGCCATGTTCCGCATTTCCTGTCGTCGGTATTCATGTGGCAGGTGGCGACGGCGCAGGATTCGGATTTGCGCCTCGCCTTGGCCGGCACCGGATTTCGCGATTTCACGCGCATTGCAGCGGGATCGCCCGAGGTATGGCGGGATATCTTCCTGAGCAATCGGCCGGCTGTACTGGCCGAGCTGCGCGAGGTAAAGGCCGCCTTGCAGCAAGCCGAACAGGCGCTGGAAGAGGCCGACGGCGACAAGCTTCAGGATTTTCTAGAACGCGCGGCGCTGGCGCGCCGTTTTTGGGGTAGCAGGAGCGGTTTGTCATGACAACGAGTCCCAGTTTATGTTTGCAGCCGGTACGCGCCGCATCGGGCCAACTGAAATTGCCAGGATCCAAAAGCATTTCCAATCGGGTGCTGCTGCTGGCGGCGCTGGCCGATGGCCTGACGCAGCTTGATGGGCTGCTCGACTCCGACGATACCCGGGTGATGCTGGCCGCCTTGGACCAGCTTGGCGTGCGGGTCGAGCGTGAAGGGGCGGATGGGGCGCGGATACGGGGCAATTGCCCTTTCACGACGCAGAGCGCGGAACTGTTCCTGGGAAATGCGGGAACCGCCTTTCGTCCCCTGACCGCGGCCTTGGCGATGATGGGGGGCGATTACCAACTGTCGGGCGTGCCGCGAATGCACGAGCGGCCCATAGGCGATCTGGTCGACGCCCTTGTCGCCCTGGGCGCCGATGTCAGGTATCTGGGCAATCCCGGGTACCCGCCGCTGGCCATAGGCCGGGGCGATATCCGGACGGATAATCCCGTACGGGTCAAAGGGTCGGTATCCAGCCAGTTCTTGACGGCCTTGCTGATGGCCGCGCCCATCCACGCCTCGCGGGCGTCCGCCGACGTGACGATAGAGGTGGACGGCGAGCTTATTTCCAAGCCCTATATATCGATCACCCTGAACCTGATGGCCAGGTTCGGCGTACAGGTCCAGCGCGAGGATTGGCGGCGCTTTGTCATTCCCGCCGGGTCGCGTTACACATCGCCCGGCAGTATTGCCATCGAGGGCGATGCCTCGACGGCGTCGTATTTCATGGCGCTGGGCGCCATCGGCGGCGGCCCCATCCACATACTGGGAGCCGGGTCGGACAGCATGCAGGGCGATATGGCTTTCGCCGATGTGGTCCAGGAGATGGGGGCCACAGTCGTGCGCCATCCCGATTCCATCGAGGTCAGCGGCGTGCGGGTGGCCCAGGGCGAGAAGCTCAAGGCTTTCGACCGGGACTTCAACCTGATTCCCGACGCGGCCATGACCGCCGCCGCCATGGCAATGTATGCGGATGGCCCGTGCATGCTGCGCAATATCGGCAGTTGGCGGGTCAAGGAAACCGACCGCATCCATGCCATGCACACCGAATTGCAGAAGCTGGGTGCGCAGGTCGAATCCGGCCCCGACTGGTTAAGGGTGACCCCCATCGCTTCATCGGGATGGAAGCCGGCCTCGATAGAAACCTACGACGATCACCGCATGGCCATGTGTTTCTCGCTGGCGGCCTTCGGTCCGGTGCCGGTAACCATATTGGACCCCGACTGCGTCAGCAAGACATTCCCCGATTATTTTTCCGTATTCCGCGAACTGGTGCGAGCATGACTTCAGCGTCGGCAAGAATTCCCGTCATCACCATCGACGGGCCCACGGCCTCCGGCAAGGGAACCATTGCCCACCGGGTCGCCCAGGCCCTGGGCTGGGCGGTGCTCGATAGCGGCGCGCTGTATCGCCTGACGGCGCTGGCGGCTCAGCAGCAAGGGGTGGACGTCGGCAATGAAGCCGCGGTCGCCCAGGTCGCCCTGGGCCTGGATGTCTCCTTCCAGGGCGAGCTCGTCCTGCTGGATGGCCAGGACGTGGGAGCCCTGATTCGCCAGGAAAACATCGGCAACCTGGCCTCGAAGGTAGCCGCTTACGGGCCGGTACGGCAAGCATTGCTGGAGCGCCAGAGGGCGTTCCGCCTGCCGCCGGGCTTGGTTGCGGACGGTCGCGACATGGGTACGGTGGTGTTTCCGGATGCTCCACTCAAGATATTTTTAGTGGCCGATGTCCGGGCAAGGGCGGAAAGACGCTGTAAGCAGTTGAAGGAAAAGGGGATTTCTGCTAATCTATCGGGCCTGTTGGAAGATATGCGTGCGCGCGATGAGCGCGACCGCAGCAGGGCGAACGCACCGCTAGTCGCGGCGCCGGGCGCAAAAACGGTCGATTCATCAAATTTAAGCATCGATGAAACGGTCGGGATAGTACTCGACTACTGGTCGAACCTGGGGTTCCAGGCGGCTGCAAGGCAGGCTGACTGAAGCACTGCCGCAAGTGCCTGGGATTATTTTTTACTCCACTGGGACTGCTTACAGTCTTGGTGTGTTTTTAACAGCCATTTCCGGCTTTTGGATTTAACTTAATGTCCACCATTTCCACATCTGTCGCCACTGGCGGCGAAAGCTTTGCCGACCTGTTTGCCGAAAGTATCAAAAACCAGGACATGAAGTCCGGTGAGGTAATTTCCGCTGAAGTCGTGCGCATCGACCACAATTTCGTCGTGGTCAATGCCGGCCTCAAGTCCGAGGCCTTGATCCCTCTTGAAGAATTCCTGAACGATCAGGGCGAGCTCGAAGTCGAAGCGGGTGATTTCGTATCGGTCGCCATCGATTCGCTCGAAAACGGCTATGGCGACACCATCCTGTCGCGTGACCGCGCCAAGCGCCTGTCGGCCTGGCTGCAGCTGGAACAAGCCCTGGAATCGGGCGAAATGGTTACCGGCACGATCACCGGCAAGGTCAAGGGCGGTCTTACCGTCATGACCAATGGCATTCGCGCCTTCCTGCCCGGCTCGCTGGTCGACCTGCGTCCCGTCAAGGACACCACGCCCTACGAGGGCAAGACCATGGAATTCAAGGTCATCAAGCTTGATCGCAAGCGCAACAACGTTGTGCTGTCGCGTCGCTCGGTGCTTGAAGCCAGCATGGGCGAAGAGCGCCAGAAGCTGCTTGAAACCCTCAGCGAAGGCGCTGTGGTCAAGGGCGTCGTCAAGAACATCACCGATTACGGCGCGTTCGTCGACCTGGGCGGTATCGACGGCCTGCTGCACATCACCGACATGGCATGGCGCCGTGTTCGCCATCCTTCGGAAGTCCTGCAAGTCGGCCAGGAAGTCGAAGCCAAGGTTCTCAAGTTCGACCAGGAAAAGAGCCGCGTCTCCCTGGGCGTCAAGCAGCTGGGCGAAGACCCGTGGGTGGGCCTGGCTCGCCGCTACCCGCAAGGCACCCGCCTGTTCGGCAAGGTCACCAACCTGACCGACTACGGCGCGTTCGTTGAAGTCGAAGCCGGCATTGAAGGCCTGGTGCACGTTTCTGAAATGGACTGGACCAACAAGAACGTCGATCCGCGCAAGGTTGTCACCCTGGGCGAAGAAGTCGAAGTCATGGTTCTGGAAATCGACGAAGACCGCCGCCGCATCTCGCTGGGCATGAAACAGTGCCGCGCGAATCCGTGGGAAGAATTCTCCATCAACTTCAAGCGTGGCGACAAGGTCCGTGGTGCGATCAAATCCATCACCGACTTCGGCGTGTTCGTCGGCCTGCCTGGCGGCATCGACGGCCTGGTTCACCTGTCCGACCTGTCCTGGACCGAAACCGGCGAAGAAGCCGTGCGCAACTTCAAGAAGGGCGACGAAATCGACGCCGTGGTTCTGGGCATCGATACCGACAAGGAACGCATCTCGCTGGGCATCAAGCAGCTGGAAGGCGATCCCTTCAACAACTTCGTGGCCACCTACGACAAGGGTGCCGTCGTTCCCGGCGTCATCAAATCGGTCGAGGCCAAGGGTGCTGTCGTGACCCTGTCGGTCGATGTCGAAGGCTATCTGCGCGCATCCGAAATCTCGGCTGGCCGCGTCGAAGATGCAAGCACGGTGCTGAATGTGGGCGACAACGTCGAAACCATGATCGTCAATATCGACCGCAAGACGCGTTCGATCCAATTGTCGATCAAGGCGCGCGACAATGCCGAAACCGCTGACACCATCCAGCGCATGTCTGACGCCAGTGCATCGTCCGGCACCACTAACCTGGGCGCCTTGCTCAAGGCCAAGCTGGACCAGCAGCGCGACGACGGTTAATTGGCGTGACGAAGTCGGAACTGATAGCGATTCTTGCCAGCCGCTACCCGCAGCTGGCAGCACGCGATACGGACTACGCCGTTAAAACGGTACTCGATGCCATGACCCAGGCCCTGGCCGGTGGTCAGCGCATCGAGATCCGTGGATTCGGAAGTTTTTCCCTGTCCGAGCGTTCGCCGCGCATAGGCCGTAATCCCAAGTCGGGCGAGAAAGTCATGGTGCCTGGCAAGCAGGTGCCGCATTTCAAGCCCGGCAAGGAATTGCGCGAGCGGGTCGATTCGGCCTACGACGCACAGACCCAGACCGACGATGACGGCGGTGAACCCATCTTCACCTTGGGGCAACTCGATACGCGCATCATGCATGGTTAAGCCTGATTCGCATCGTTATTGCCATCGCCGCATTCGCTGAAACAGGGCCCTCCAACGCGAGGGCCCTTTTCTATTTGGCGCATAAGGGGGATTCGGGTCCGATTCCCCTTACAATTGTCGGATTCCCGATTTATTGGAGTATTCCCATGCGTTACCTGGTTTGGATATTAAGGCTGGTGGTGTTCATTGTTGTCCTGATGTTCGCTCTCAAGAACACCGGCCCGGTGGACGTAAGCTTTTTTGCCGATCATGTGGTAACAGGCGTGCCCCTGATCGTGGTCATGCTGGCCGTGTTTGTTTTGGGCGTCATCTTCGGCTTGCTGATAGCCGCGCCGTCCATCATGCGCCGGCGCCGCGAAGCGGCCAAGCTAAGGCGCGAGCTGGTTCGGCTGGAGGAAAAGAGCCGGCAGCCCGCGGTGCCCGCCGCAGCGGTCGCTCCGGAAACCATTGCGCCTTTGGCTCCCCTGTAATTCGCAACAAGGTTGAACTCAGTGGATTTTGAACCCTGGTGGTTGATATTCCTGCCTTTACTATTCGCACTCGGATGGATCGCGGCGCGGGTCGACTTTCGGCAGATGCTTTCCGAAACCCGGTCTTTGCCGAATTCCTATTTCAAGGGACTGAATTTCCTGCTCAATGAAGAGCCCGACAGGGCCATCGATGCGTTCATCGAGGTTGCCAAGCTGGACCCCGAAACGTCCGAGCTGCATTTTGCGCTAGGCAGCCTGTTTCGTCGCCGGGGCGAAATGGAGCGCGCCATCAGGGTGCATCAAAGCCTGCTTTCCCGCGCCGATCTGCCGCAGGCCGATCGCGAAAGCGCCCAACATGAACTGGCCCAGGATTTCCTGAAGGCCGGCATGCTGGATCGCGCCGAGCAGGCCTTTGAACAGGTCCTGGATACGCGTTTCGCCGTGCCCGCGGTACGCGCCCTGATACGCATATACGAATCCGAGCATGACTGGCCGCGCGCCATTGAGGCGGTCAAGCGCTTGCGCGCCCTGATCGACGAGCCGGTGCCCCAGTTGGTGCATTACCAATGCGAGCGCGCCGTATCGGCCATGGCGGGCAAATCGCCCGACCTGACGGCGGCCAGCCAGGCGCTGGATGCGGCCGACCATGCCGCGACGGCATTGCGGGGCCAGGCCCACGGCCAGGCGTCCGAAGCGCGTATCGCCATGCTGAGGGCGCAATTGTCACGCCTGGACAACAAGCCGGAGCGCGAACGTGCCTATCTGGCATCGGTACTGACCATCGCTCCCGAGTATGCAAGCCTTATCGCCGGCGACCTGCTGGAATGCTACCGCAAGGTGGGACAGCAGGCTGAAGGACTGGAGGTGCTGCGGGCGCATTACCTGCGCTACCCCTCGCTGGACATGTTCAATGTGGTTTTCCGTGAACTTCGCGCCCAGCAGGGATACAAGCCGGCCTGGGCGTTCGCCCGCGAGGCGCTGCGGGCCCACCCTTCGCTGTTGGGCCTGGACAGATTGCTCGAGGCCGAGCTTGCCACCTACGAGGACCACAGCACCCCAAGCGGCGCGGTGGTCGACGGCAAGAGCCAGGGGGCGCAGGTGTCCACGGTAGCGGCCGATATCGCCTCGGGGGCCGACCTGAGCCTGCTGCGCTCCCTGATCCACAAGCATACCCAGAGGCTGGACCGCTATGCATGCCGAGTGTGCGGCTTCGAGGCGCGCCACTTCTACTGGCAATGCCCCGGATGCAATTCCTGGGAAACCTATGAACCTCGCCGTCTGGAGGAGATGAAATGATGCCGTTTCCGGCAGAGGCGGTAAGCCGCGTAAAAGTGCTGGTGGCGGGCGATATCATGCTCGATCGCTACTGGTTTGGGGAAGTCGATCGCATTTCCCCCGAGGCGCCGGTCCCCGTGGTGCGCGTTGCGCGCCGGGAAGACCGGCTGGGCGGCGCGGCCAACGTTGCACGCAATATAGTGGCTCTGGGCGCGCAAGCCAGCCTGTTGGGCATAGTCGGCAGCGACGAGGCTGGCGGCAGGGTGGCGGCGCTGGCCCGCGAGGCGGGCATCAATTCCTGCCTGGTGACCGACGATACCTCGCCCACCACCCTGAAAATGCGTGTGCTGGGACGGCAGCAGCAGTTGCTGCGTGTGGATTTCGAAGAAGGTCCGGGCATGCAATGCCTGGACAGGCTTGATGCCCTGGCCCGGCAATTGATTGCGCAACACGATATGCTGGTGCTTTCCGATTACGCAAAAGGCGCCCTGGAGCGGGTCGAGGCCCTGATCGCCGCCGCGCGCGAGGCCGGTGTGCCGGTGCTGGTCGACCCGAAGGGGCATCTGTATCAACGCTATCGCGGGGCCACCGTCATTACGCCCAACCGTTCGGAAATGCAGGATGCGGTAGGTCGCTGGAAAGACGAGGACGACCTGGAGCAGCGCGCGCAGAAACTGCGGACCGATCTGGATCTGGAGGCGTTGCTGGTCACACGGTCGGAGCAAGGCATGACCTTGTTCTCCGAACAGGGCCGTGAGCACACCGATGCGCACGCCCATGAAGTATTCGATGTATCGGGCGCGGGTGATACTGTGCTGGCCGCGCTGGCGGTTACACGCGCGGCGGGACTGTCCTGGTTCGATGCCGTGTTGTGGGCCAATCGCGCTGGCGGCGTCGTTGTAGGAAAGCTTGGAACGTCGGTCGTAACCGCAGGAGAATTGTCATGATAGTAGTAACCGGAGGCGCCGGTTTCATCGGCAGCAATATCGTGCGCGGGCTGAACCTGCGCGGCTATACCGATATTCTCGTGGTCGACGACTTGACCGAAGGCGACAAGTTCCTGAATCTGGTCGACGCAAAAATTGCCGATTACCTGCACAAGGATGACTTCCGGCAGCGCATTGCCAAGGGGCAAATCCAGAATATCGAAGCCATATTCCATCAGGGCGCCTGTTCCGATACCACCGAGCGTAACGGGCACTATATGCTGGACAACAATTACCGCGTCACGCTGGAGCTGTTCCAGCATTGCCAGGCCAACAATATCCCCCTTATCTACGCCTCGTCGGCGGCCGTCTACGGCGCCGGGCCGGTGTATGTCGAGGACCCCTTGTATGAATCGCCGTTGAACGTCTATGGCTATTCCAAGTACCTTTTCGATCAGGTATTGCGCCGCCATTTGAGCGAGCTTTCCGCCCCCGTCGTGGGCCTGCGCTACTTCAATGTCTATGGACCCAACGAGCAGCACAAGGGGCGCATGGCTTCGGTCGCCTTCCACAACATGAACCAGTTCCAGGCCGAGAGCCATGTAAGGCTGTTCGGCGGTTGGGACGGTTATGTCGATGGCGGACAATTGCGCGACTTCGTCTATGTCGACGACGTCGTCGACGTCAACCTGTTCTTCCTCGACCATCCAGGCAAGTCGGGCATATTCAATTGCGGAACAGGACGGGCGCAGCCTTTCAACGATGTGGCGCGCACCGTCGTCAATACCTTGCGCGCCAGCCGCGACGAGCCCGAACTGGCCTTGCAGGATCTGGTCGGCAAGAAGGCAATCCAGTACATCGCTTTCCCGGACGATCTCAAAGGGCGCTACCAAAGCCATACCCAGGCGGACTTGACCCAATTGCGCGCCGCAGGCTACGACAAGCCGTTCCGCGATGTCCAGACTGGAGTGGCGCAATACGTACGGACGCTGCTGGAGCAAGGCCGGATCTAGCGCGCAAGGACAAGGCAATGGCGTGCCAGGGTAGGTTTACGCATGGATCATTGCCTGTGCAAGCGCTATCTGTCCGGGAGCGATAGCGGGATCATTGCAGTCAGGAAGCGGCGGGTCCGTCCAGGCGGGCTTGCATGCTTCCTTTCACTTCACTATCGGAGGCTGCTCATGAATCCTTTTACTGAATCCACCGTGGCCCGTCCGTGGGCCGAAAAGGCCTGCGCAAAGTTCGGCGGGCCGATACTGGCCGCGCGGACATCAAGGCGCCGCCATTCGCTGGCTGGCCTGGCGCTGGGCGTGCTGGCCGGCACCGTCTCCATGCATGGATTGGCATTCGCGATCGACGTCAATGCCGCTACACAGGAACAATTGCGCGAATTGCGCGGCATCGGACCCAAGACAGCACAAGTCATCATTGAAGAACGCGCACGAGGAGGCCGCTACGAATCGCTGGACGACCTTTCCGATCGCGTCAAGGGCATAGGGCCGAAAAAAGCGGCCGCGCTGCAAGCGTCGGGGCTTACCGTAGGTTCGGGTCCGGCTTCCACTTCGGGTTCGGCCATGGCCGCCACGCCAGGCAAGGCGGGCGACCGGACGCCGGGCATGGGCGCGACTTCGCCACCCAGCCGACCGCGCGCCAAATAGCCGGCACGGCGCTGTCATGCCACGGTCAGGCGCTTGGGTGTATTATTTCCAGCATGAAAAAATACCTCACCATCGAAGACACCATCGGCGCAACACCTCTTGTACGGCTGCAGCGCATTCCGGGCGAGTTCGGCGAGCGGCGCGGCAACGTGATCCTGGCCAAGCTTGAAGGCAACAACCCTGCGGGCTCGGTCAAGGATCGCGCGGCCAGCTCCATGATCCGCCGCGCCGAACAGCGCGGCGACATCAAGCCGGGCGATACGCTTATCGAGGCCACCAGCGGCAATACCGGCATTGCCTTGGCCATGACGGCCGCGGTGCGCGGCTACAAGATGATACTGATCATGCCCGACAACTTGTCGGTCGAGCGGCGGGCGTCCATGACGGCTTACGGCGCCGAACTCATTCTTACACCGGCCAATGAAGGCGGAATGGAGTATGCGCGCGACCTGGCGACACGCATGCAGGCCGAGGGCAAAGGCAAGGTGCTGGATCAATTCGCCAATGCCGACAATCCCCTGGCGCACGTCGAATCCACCGGCCCCGAACTTTGGCAGCAGACCGATGGCCAGATCACCCATTTCGTCAGCGCCATGGGGACCACCGGCACCATCATGGGCGTAGGCAGCTACCTGCGGTCCAAGAACAAGGCCATACAGATCGTCGGCGCCCAGCCCGCCGAAGGCTCGCAGATTCCCGGAATACGCAAATGGCCCGAGGCCTACCAGCCTGCCATTTATCATCCGGAACAGGTCGATCAATTCGAACTGATTTCCCAGACTGAAGCCGAGGACATGGCGCGCCGCCTGGCCGCCGACGAAGGCATCTTCGGCGGCATATCGTCGGCCGGAGCCCTGGTCGCCGCCATGCGGGTGGCCGCCCGCGTCGAAAACGCCACCATCGTATTCATCGTATGCGATCGCGGCGACCGTTATTTGTCGACAGGCGTCTTCAACTGAATGTTCTCCGGGTTCGCGGCGCCGCTCGGCCCGGAGCTGTCTGCTTAAGCGCAGCGGCTACTTCTTATTCTCCAGCGCTAATTAAAGAAATCCTTTAAGACTTTAAGACTATATAAATAGAAATATTAAGTCTTGGCGCTGCCCGTTTCTAATTACTACCATACACAGCTCGTCGCATATGTCATGCGATAGCTTAAGTGGGAAGAAACATGTCTTTGAATTGGGTACGCCAAGGTATTTTTGCGACGGCTGCGGTGGCGGTTGCCGCAACGTTTTCCATAAGCGCGCCTGCCATGGCGCAGGAAGTACTGCGGATCGGCGCTCCCTTGCCGCTTACCGGCGCTCTTGCGCCTGAGGGAACGAAGCTGCGGCAGGGATATGACTTGTGGCTGGATCAAGTCAAAGCGCAGGGCGGCATCAAAGTCGGCGACAAGAGACTGGCTGTCGAGATGCGGTATTACGACTATCAGTCCAGCACGCCCAAGGCAGTGCAACTGGCCGAGAAATTGATCACTGACGACAAAGTCGATTTCCTGTTCTCGCCTTTCGGTTCGGGGGCGGCCAAAGCGGCAAGCACGGTTGCCGAAAAGAACGGCGTCCCGCTCCTGGCCTCCAGCGCATCTTCCGCGGAAGTTTTCGACCAGGGCTACAAAAACCTATTCGGCTTGTATACCGACAACAGCACGCTCAGCGAACCAATAGCCGACCTGGTGAAGGCCAAGATCCCGGGCGCCAAGCGTGTTGCGATCCTTGCCCGCAACGATCTCTATCCTTTGTCGCTGGCGCATGAATTTGAAAAATCAGCTAAAAAGCGTGGGCTGGAAGTGGTGTATTTCGAGCGTTACGCCATCGGTACTTTGGATCATGCCGCCGCGCTTACGCAGCTTGCTGCAAAGCGTCCGGACTGGATTGTGATTACCGGCTACATCAACGACCTGATTCTTGCACGCAAGCAACTGGCCGATTTGCGTGTTGACGCGCCCGCCCTGACCATGATCAATGGCCCTGCCTACGACGAGTGGATTTCAGCCTCAGGCAAGCTTGCGGAAAATGTGACGACGGCAAGCTGGTTCCACCCGGTTCTGTCGTACCAAAGCGAAGATGTCTTTGGCTCGACGGCCAAGTTCGTGGAACTGTTCCGTGCGAAGTTTGGCAGTTCGCCAGATTTCACTCAAGCTTCGGGCGCCGCCGTTGGGGTGATTCTTCAACAGGCGATAGAGCGCGCGGGCAGCAAGGACCGCGATGCCGTGCGCGCCGAACTGAAGAAGGGCGGGTTCAAGACCTTTTTCGCGCCAATCTCGTTCGGACCCAATGGAATGGCCGACTCCTATATTCCACCGGTCTATCAAATTCATGACGGCAAGGTGCAGGTTGTTTATCCCTCCGATATTGCCACAAGTGATTTCCGTGCCGGCATAGGCCACTAATACACATTCATTTCGGGACGGCGGGCGGCATGGAGCCGCCCGTCTTTCTGCTTCTGGAGTTTTCCTGTGCTTTATTTTCAGGTCCTTCTTAACGGCTTGGCGCTTGGGGGCTTGTATGCCTGCATCGCGGCCGGATTTTCGCTGGTATGGGGGGTGCTCAATGTCATCAATATCCTGCACGGCTCCTTGATCGTACTGGGCGCCTATCTGGCTTTCTTCGCTCATCAGCGATTTGGCATTGATCCCTTTCTGTTCGCACCTATTGCCGGGCTGGCGCTATTCGCGCTTGGCTATCCGCTACAGAAATTTGTGGTGAATCGGGTTATGGGCCGTCCAGTGCTGATCACCCTGACGCTCACTTTCGGATTGAACCTGTTCCTGGACAATGCCATGCTGAAATTTTTCAGTGCGGATTTTCGCAAGATTACCTTCGACTCTCCTTGGGGGCTGTTTGACCTGGGTGGGGTGCTGGTGCCAGCGGACCGTCTGCTTGCCACGGCAACCGGCCTCGCACTCGTTTTCGCGTTATGGCTTCTGTTGCGCAATACGCAGTTGGGCAGGGCGATCATTGCCGTCCGGATGGACAGTCAGGCGGCGGCTTTGATGGGCATAGATGTCAATCGGACGTATGCGCTGGCCTTTGCTTTGGGCGCGTTCATGGCGGGATCGGCGGGGGCATTGCTGAGCGGCATATTCCCCATTTCGCCCGTAACGTCGTCGGTGTACTTGGGTAAGGCCTTTGTCATTTGCGTGCTGGGCGGCCTGGGCAGTATTCCGGGCGTTATTGTGGGCGGTTTCGCGTTGGGCATTATCGAAAGCTTCGGAACCCTGGTATTGGGTCCAGAGCTCGCTCTGACCTTGGCATTCCTGGTGTTGATCGCCTTGTTGATGTTTCGGCCGTCCGGGCTTCTGGGCAAGCGGGGGTTCCAGTGAATACGCGTTTAATCACAGGTTTGTTTGCCGCTCTTGCGGCAGTTCTGGCTCTTATGTTCACCGCCGACAATTATGTGCTGCGCTTGGCCACTACCGTGGGCATGTACGCGGCGTTGGCATGGGCGTGGAACCTGATTGGAGGTTATGCGGGCTACCCGTCATTTGCAACGGCCGCCTTTTTCGGCCTGGGTGCGTATGCGGCCGGAGTCTTCCAGTCTTTCGGCCTGCCTTTCGCACTGGCCTGGCCCTTGGCCGGTTTGCTGGTTGCCGCATTTGCGGGTTTGCTGGGGCGGGCTATTTTGCACTTGCGTGGCCATTACTTCGCGATAGCCAGTTTGGTGATAGCCGATGTCCTGCGTGAAGTCACCAATGCATGGACGGAAGTCACCGGAGGCGGGATGGGCCTGAACTTGCCGCTGCTCGACTTGGGCGGAGTGAATGGCCAGACGCAATTCTATTTCCTGGCCATGGTGCTTATGGCGGTCTTGGCTTTGGCCATATCCTGGTGGGTGGATCTTTCCCGCCTGGGCGTCGCCCTGCGCTGCATCGAACAGAACGAAGATGCGGCACAAGTCATCGGCATCGACACGCGTACCAGCAAGGTCGCTGTGTTCATGCTGTCCGGCCTGCTGGCAGGCGCCACCGGGGCGGTTTATGCATCATGGGTCACTTACATCGACCCGACGGATGTCTACGACGTCTCGCTATCGGTCAAGCCTATTGTCATGGCATTGATAGGCGGCGTGGGCACCTTGATGGGACCATTGATAGGCGCCGTGGTGTTCCTAGGCCTGGAAGAATTGCTCTGGCGTAATGTGCTGGAGTTCCATGCCGGTCTGCTGGGGCTGCTGGTGGTGGCCTTGGTGTTGTTCCTGCCGGGCGGCGTGCGTGACCTGAAGCGCTATAACTTGCGTAACGGTTTGGTCCGCCTTGCTCCCTGGACAAGGAGAACATCATGAAATCTCTTTTGGTACTCGAAGGGGTAAGCCATCACTTTGGAGGAGTGCTGGCGCTCGACCGTATTGACCTTGCCCTGGGCGAGGGCGAGATCGTCGGGCTGATAGGACCCAATGGCGCGGGCAAGACCACGCTGGTGAACGTCGTATCCGGCGTACATCGGCCCAGTGGCGGCAGCATAGTCTTCGATGGCAAACGCATAGACGGCTTGCCTCCCGATCAAATTGCATGCCGGGGGCTCGCCCGCACTTTTCAGATCGTCCAGCCTTTTCCCCGACTTACCGTCGCTGAGAACGTGGCCGCCGCGGCGCTTTTTGCCGGTGCGGCAGGGTCGATTCCAGAGGCCAGGCATGCCGCGTTGGAGCATCTGGAATTTTGCGGCTTGCTGCCGCAGGCCGACAGGCCCGCATCATCATTGACGCTGGCTGGACGCAAGCGGCTGGAGCTTGCCAAAAGCCTTGCATTGCGGCCCAAGCTGTTGTTCCTGGACGAGGTGAATGCGGGCTTGAACCAGTCGGAGGTGGATCATGCGCTGGAGCTGATCCGTGCAATTGCCGAGCGAGGGATCACCATCGTGCTGATAGAACATTTGATGAAGGTTGTCATGAAGGCGAGTACTCGCATAGTGGTGCTGCACCACGGCCAACTGATTGCCGATGGAACTCCCGGGCAGGTTGTGGCCGATCCTCAGGTTATCGAGGCCTATCTTGGCCGCAGTTATGCGGCGGAACAGTTTGCGCAGGTGCCGGCATGAGCGGGAACCTGCTGCACGTCGAGAAACTGGCGGCCGGCTACGGCGATGTCCAGGTGCTGTGGGACGTGAGCCTGGAAGTGGGGGCGGGAGAAATTGTTTGCCTGGTCGGCTCCAACGGGGCTGGAAAGACGACAACCTTGCGCTGCCTGTCCGGACTGGTCCCATCTTCTTTCGGAAATATCGTATTTGAAGGGGAGTCCTTGACCGCTTGCAGCCCGGTCCAATTGGTCGAGCGCGGCATCGCCCACGTTCCTGAAGGGCGCCGGCTGTTCTCCAGCCTGTCTGTTTACGACAACCTGCTGTTGGGGGCCTATCGCCGCCGCGACGGCCATGCCGCCATAGCCAGGGATATCGACCGGGTCTATGCGCTTTTTCCGCGCTTGGCCGAGCGTCGCCGGCAGGATGCCACCACCTTGTCGGGAGGCGAACAGCAAATGTGTGCCGTTGCGCGCGGTTTGATGGCGGCGCCAAGACTGCTGATGATCGACGAGTTGTCCCTTGGCCTGGCACCCAAGGTGGTGGGTGAGCTGGTCGATGCCTTGCGCATCATCAATAGCGAAGGCACCAGCTTGCTGATTGTGGAACAGGACGTCGCGACGGCGCTCGATCTGGCCGACAGGGGCTACGTCATGGACCAGGGGCGCACGGTGGCGCAAGGCGCTGCGGACGACTTGCGCCGCGATCCGGCCATACGCGCGGCATATCTTGGGGTCTGATCCGGCAGGACAATGGCCAGGCGTTGAATTTGAATTTAATCCGGAGCAGTCGAATGAACGATAGCAAACCAAAAATAGAGTATTACTTCAGCTTCATTTCTCTTTGGTCTTATGTAGGCAGCCATGTGTTCTACGACTTGGCACGCAGCCATGAAGCCCAGATCGTGTTCAAGCCCATCGACTTGTTGGCCGTGTTTGCGGCAGGCGGCGGCAAGCCCGTGAAAGAACGCGCATTGCCGCGCCAGGCCTATCGCTTGGTGGAGATGCAGCGTTGGCGCGAAATTCGCAATATAGACCTGGTCCTGCATCCCAAATACTATCCCGCGGATCCGGCCCTGGGGCATCGCATGCTGCTTGCGGCCTTGCGCGATGGGCAGGACGCAAGCGCGTTTGTCCACGCCTGCCTGCGGGCAGTCTGGGCGGACGAGCTGGACATTGCCGATCCGGCCACGTTGCGCAGGCTGGCCTTCGACAATGGCCTCGATGGCGACGAGCTGTTGGCGCAAGCGCCGGATGCCGAGCTGCGCAAGCAGGAAGCCGTATTGACCCAAGAGGCCATTGACCGCCAAGTATTTGGCGCGCCGTTCTATTTTTATCGTAACGAGCCTTTTTGGGGGCAGGACAGACTCGACCTGCTCGATTTGGCTATTTCATCGGGCAGGCACCCGGTTACAGCGCCCGTTGTTTGATAGGGTGTAGAGTCATTCCGCAGGGCTCAGTCCGGTCCGCCGTACCCCATGCGATCGGCCAGGGCTTTTGCCAGGTCCGCGACCGAGGTGGCGTAGAAATAGCTTCGGTTGTAGTGCGTGATGGCAAAGAAGTTGGGTGTGCCGATACGGTATTCGGCCAGTTGGCGCGGTTCATCCAGCAGATCCACAATGCCCATCTTTTGCCCGCGCCAATCGGCCGTCGTGGTGCCTTGACGGTTTTTTGTGTGTGCGGATGCATCTTGCGCACCTGGCGAAGGGCGTACCGCAGCTCCCTGGGCCTGCAATTGCGCCCAGTCATAGGTGGGATACAGGCCCCCCACGACCATGGCCTGCGGATTGCGCGGCAAGGTTGCGGGAGCGAACACAGGAAGGCCCGGAACCCAACCGTGCAGCTGCAGGAAACGCGCTACCGAGACGATGGCGTCGTCGACGGAGTAAAGCAGATCGATGCGGCCGTCGCGATTGCCGTCGGCCGCATAGCGCATCAGGCTTCCAGGCATGAATTGCGGCAGGCCCATGGCGCCGGCAAATGAACCCATGGCCTCTTTGGCGTTGAGTTTCTTTTCGTAGTCCAGCTGGATGAGGTCGGCCAACTGGTCGCGAAACAATTGGCTGCGTTCAGGCCGGCTGTCGTCGGGATAACTGAAGCCAAGGGTGGCCAGGGCATCCAGCACCCGGAAGTTGCCGGTGTGCCGGCCATATATGGTTTCAACGCCTATGATGGCCACGATGATGGACGGCGGCACGCCATACTCGCGTGCCGCCCGGTCCAGGATGGATCTGTTCTGTTCCCAGAATTTCTGGCCGGCATTGATGCGCACCGGCTCCACGAAACGATTCCGGTAGGTGACCCAGCTGCGGCGTATGCGCGTCTTGGCCGGCGCCATCAGCCTGGCAGCCGTGGCGTTGTACTGGGCGTCCTTGAGCAAGGCCTCTACGTGCGCCAGCGGTATGTGGCGCACGCGTGCGACCTCGCGGGCATAGGCCTGGATGGAAGGTATGAGTTGGCCATCCGCTTGGCGATAGACGGTTTGGCCGACAACAGAGGAGCCCGCCCTGATGGAATCCGTGCTGCCTGGGGCCGGTGTGGCAGGCGAGGCGGAGATGTGTGTGGCGGCCGCGGGGGAGCCCTGTGGCGCTTGCGGCAGAGCGGCGGTTTTGTTGGCGGCGCAACCGGCCAGGAATACGGCGATGGATCCGACTTGCAATATACGGACTGGTTTGAACATAATCATCCTTATGGCGACTCTCTATATTACTCATCCCGCATGCCGCTTGCATGAAATGGGAAGCTGGCATCCCGAAAGCCCCGACAGGCTGGATGCCATCAACGACCAACTGCTGGCAAGCGGAATAATGGACTATGTGCACGAGGTTCAGGCCACACCGGCCACCGAAGCCGATGTCCTGCGCGTGCACACGCCCGAATATCTGGCCTACTTGCGCCGGCATGCGCCCGCCGACGGCTATTTCCCCATAGACCCCGACACGGTAATGAATCCGTGTACGCTGGAGGCCGCATGGGCGGCGGCGGGCGCCGGCATCGCCGCCGTCGATGCGGTCATGGGCAGCAGCGGGGATCGCAGCGCCTTTTGCGCCGTGCGGCCACCCGGGCATCATGCCCGGCCCGGCCAGGCCATGGGGTTCTGCTTTTTCAACAATATTGCGGTCGCCGCGGCTTATGCCCTGGAAAAATACGCCTTGAATCGGGTGGCCATCGTTGATTTCGATGTCCATCACGGCAATGGCACCGAGGAAATGTTCGCCGGCGATCCGCGGATCCTGATGTGCAGCTTTTACCAGCACCCCTTGTTTCCGGGGACGCGTCAGGATCCGCCCGCGGATAATATGATGAATATCCCGGTCGATGCCTATACGAAGGGAGACGCGCTGCGCATGCTGGTGGATGACGCCTGGATGCCGCGCTTGCAGGCGTTTCGTCCCGAGCTTATTTTTATATCCGCCGGTTTTGACGGCCATCGCGAAGACGACATGGGGCAGCTTGGGCTGGTCGAATCCGACTATGCGTGGATTACCAACCGGATCATGGAACTGGCCAACGAGACGGCCCAGGGCCGGGTAATCAGCTTGTTGGAAGGGGGGTATAGCCTGTCGGCGCTTGGACGCAGCGTGGTGGCGCATATCCGGGCCTTGGCAACGTTGTAGAATAAGCCGTTTATATATCTGTTTTTTTAAGATCCTCTGGAGAGAGCTCGATGAAGGTGTTGGTACCCGTCAAGCGTGTCGTTGATTACAACGTCAAAGTGCGCGTAAAGTCCGATCAAAGCGGCGTGGATATCGCCAATGTGAAAATGTCCATGAATCCCTTCGATGAGATCGCGGTCGAAGAAGCCACGCGCTTGAAGGAAAAGGGCGTGGCAACGGAGATCATCGCGGTTTCCTGCGGCGTTGCGCAATGCCAGGAAACCTTGCGTACCGCCATGGCCATCGGCGCCGACCGCGCCGCCCTGGTGCAGACCGACGCCGAGCTGCAGCCGCTGGCCGTGGCCAAGCTGCTCAAGGCCCTGGTCGACAAGGAACAGCCCCAACTGGTCATCCTGGGCAAGCAAGCCATTGACGACGATGCCAACCAGACCGGCCAGATGCTAGCCGCCTTGCTGGACTGGCCGCAAGCCACCTTCGCCAGCAAGGTCGACGTGGCGGGCGACAAGGTCACGGTCATGCGCGAGGTCGACGGCGGGCTGGAAACGCTTTCGCTGAAGCTGCCGGCCATTGTCACGACCGATTTGCGCCTGAACGAGCCGCGTTATGTGACGCTGCCCAATATCATGAAGGCCAAGAAGAAAACACTGGATGTCATCACGCCGGAAGACCTGGGCGTGGACGTTGCCCCGCGCCTGAAGACGCTGAAGGTTTCCGAGCCGCCGGCGCGTTCCGCAGGCATCACCGTGCCCGATGTGGCAACGTTGGTCGACAAACTGAAGAATGAAGCGAAGGTGGTTTAAATGACGATACTGGTAATTGCTGAACACGATAACGCGCAACTGAAGGGCGCTACGCTGAACGCAGTCGCCGCGGCCTCCAAGTTGGGCGGCGACATTCATGTGCTGGTGGCCGGCAACGGCGCCAAGGATGTGGCCGATCAAGCCGCGCAGGTGGCCGGTGTGGCCAAGGTGCTGCTGGCCGACGGCCCGGCGCTGGCCGAAGGCCTGGCCGAAAACGTCGCCGCGCAAGTATTGGCGGTGGCAAGCGGCTATAGCCATATTCTTTTCCCGGCGACGGCTGCAGGCAAGAACGTGGCCCCCCGTGTTGCGGCCAAGCTGGATGTCGCGCAGATTTCCGACATTCTTTCGGTCGAGTCCGCCGACACTTTCACGCGCCCCATTTATGCGGGCAATGCGATTGCCACGGTGCAATCGTCCGATGCAGTCAAAGTCATCACCGTGCGCACCACGGCGTTCGACGGCGTGTCCGCCCAGGGCGGCAGCGCGGCGGTGGAGTCCTTGAGCGCCGCGGCTGATTCGGGGCTGTCCTCCTTTGTGGGCCGCGAGGTCGCGAAAAGCGACCGCCCGGAACTGGCTGGCGCATCGGTGGTGGTATCCGGCGGGCGCGGCCTGGGCAGCGCCGAGAATTTCAAGATTCTGGATGCGCTGGCCGACAAGCTGGGCGCGGCGCTTGGCGCTTCGCGCGCCGCGGTCGACGCGGGGTACGCGCCCAACGATTGGCAGGTCGGCCAGACCGGCAAGATCGTGGCGCCCCAGTTGTATGTGGCGGTGGGTATTTCAGGCGCCATCCAGCATCTGGCGGGCATGAAGGACTCCAAGGTCATCGTCGCCATCAATAAAGATGCCGAAGCGCCTATTTTCGGCGTGGCCGATTACGGCCTGGTGGCCGATCTGTTCCAGGCTGTTCCGGAACTGGTTCAGGCTTTGTAACGTTTCCCAAAACCTTACAGAAGAAGGCCCGCCGGCAATTGCCTCGGGCCTTTTTTAACAACGTCAGTCAATACAGTAATCGGCAACCTTGCCATTCATTTTGCGCTATGAGCCGCTTGATCAGTGTCTTGCAAAGTTCAATGACTTTATGTACGGGTGGTGTTAAAGGCATACTGTCGCTAGAGCACAAGACTATTTCACGCGATAGTTCGAAATTGAGCCTGTGGTGAGTGATCAAGCCTTCCATGATTTCCGGTCTTGCGGCGGAGTACGGCAAAATCGTTGCCGTGAAGCCTTCGCGTACCGCGGGTATCAAGATTGCGGCGGTGCTGGCCTCGCCGAACAAATTATAGGTAAGCCTGGCCGTAAGAAACGCATGGTCCACGCGCGCGCGAAGCATGTTAGGCAGGCTGGGCAGTATAAGAGGCAATTGCGCAATGTCATTGAAGGTCAGGCCGGTCTTGGGAAGATTGAACGAATGGTGAGCCAGCAAAAAAAGGTCTTCTATCAATAAGGGCGTGCAGTTGATTCCTTTCATGGGCTGCTGATCGGGGGATAGCGAGAAATCAACTCGTCCTTGCAATACCAGCTTGGTCAAGTCCGAGCTGAAAATATCCACGATTTCCAGGTTGATAGAGGGCAATTCCTGTTTGGCCAATTTCATTAAAGGCAAGGCGATCATTCTTGCCGTGCTTGAGGCCATTGCCACAGATACCGTTCCGGTTATCTGATCTTCTCTCTTAGCCAGAAGACTGCGCGTGGAGTCGACTTGCCTGAGTATCGTTTGAGCATGGCGATAAAGCAATTCCCCTTCTGGGGTGGCTTGCACGCCTTTCGGACCACGCACCAGAAGCTGAACACCCAAGTCCTCTTCCAATAGTGATACTTGTTGGCTAAGGGCTGGCTGCGCGACGTGCAGGCTTTCTGCCGCCCGAGTCATATTCTGCATTTCGAATATGCGCGTGAAATATTTAAGCTGCCTAAGATTCATGAGTGTTCTACATCTACATTGATCGACTTGAAATAAGATTATCTTATGATAGGATCAATATAAAGTATTTCCTTCCCTCCGGGTACTCTGCCTAGAATCATCGAGAACATGGAGGAGACAATGACCCATCCGCTGGGAGGATTGAAAGTGCTGGACCTGACGCGTGCCTTGTCTGGGCCGTTCAGCACCATGATATTGGGAGATCTCGGAGCAGAGGTGATCAAGGTCGAGCCTGCGCCAAATGGCGACATGGTGCGCGAATGGGGCCCTTTCGACGAAGAGATAAGTGTTTATTATCTAAGTGCGAACCGCAATAAAAAAGGTATAGGAATTGACTTTCGCAGCGAAGAGGGGCTGCGCTTGATCAAACAGATGGCGCTGAAATCCGACATTGTCGTGGAAAACTTCAAGGTCGGGACAATGGAAAAAATGGGCCTCGGCTACGAGGATCTCGCTCGCGAGAAGCCCGAAATCATCATGGCTTCGATCTCGGGGTTTGGCAGTACTGGGCCGGCGAAGCACTGGGCCGGCTTCGACCAGATTGCACAAGGTTATTCTGGATTCATGAGTTTGACCGGTAACGCCGAGTCCGGACCTATGCGCGTCGGCACAGCAATCGGCGATCTTACCGCGGGCATGTGGGTGGCGATGGGTGTGCTTGCGGCCGTGATTCACAAAAATAACACCGGTCGCGGCCAGCACGTGGAAACCTCCCTTTTGGCCAGCTTATTGGGGCTGCTCAGCGTTCAAGGGCAACGCTACTTAAGCCTGCAGGATGTTCCCGAGCCCTGTGGTAACACGCACCCCGTCATTGCCCCTTATGGCACCTTCGATACTGCCGATGGCCCCTTGAATCTGGCCCCCGCTACGCAGTCGATGTGGTTGAAGTTGTGTTCCGTACTTACGCTTGATGAGCTGGCATCCGATCCACGGTTCCTGTCCAATGCGGATAGGATGCAGAATCGCCATGTTTTGAAAGGCTTGTTGGAGAAGAGCCTACAACGCAAGACACGCATGGAATGGACCTCGATCATGATTGAGAACGGAATTCCGGCCGGGCCAATCAATAAGCTGGATGACGTCTTCAATGACCCTCAAGTTCTGGCTTGCAAGTTGGTTGAGACAGTAATGCATCCAGCCGTTGGTCCGCTGACACAGGTAGGGCTTCCGGTGAAGATGGGCGCAATGGAAGACGGTGCCACCGTGCGGATGCCGCCACCTCTGTTCGGCGAGCATACACGCCGCGTATTCAGCGATTATGGTTTTTCGACATCAGAAATAGAACGTCTTGTTCAAAACCAAGTGATTTATCAGGCAGACTAGAACGGCTTCGTCCTACCTCTAGTCTGAATTGTTCAACGGAATCCAGTCAATGCCAGTATCAGCTGAAGTTAAATCGACCCGTAGTTCAATGGAACCGGCTCTATTTATAGACGGCGCTATTGCGACCATCCAATTACGCCGCCCTGACGTCGCGAATCGCTTGAGTCCGGCAGATTTGGAGGTCATCCGCCAGCATGTCGATACCGTTAATCGGAACGAACTTGTATTGGTTTTGCGCTTTACGGCTGAGGGCCGGTATTTTTGCAGTGGCTACGACATTTCGTCGCTGGCATCTACGGATGCACCCAGCTCTCTTTTTTTTGGAGAAACAATAGACCTGATCGAACAGGCGCGGCCGGTTACGATTGCCGCTGTCAGTGGGGGCGCCTATGGTGGCGGCACCGACCTTTGCTTGGCATGTGACTTCAGGATTGGTATTCCGGAATCGAACATGTTCATGCCTGCAGTCAAGCTTGGCTTGCATTTTTATCCCGGCGGCATGTCACGGTACCTATCCAGGCTTGGCCTGAACCATGCAAAGCGCCTATTCCTTACTGCTGAAAAAATAGATGCGCGGGAGATGCTCGAAATCGGGTTCTTGACGGAGATTGTGGAAAGCGGCAGGTTGACGCAACGCCTTGACGAGTTGAGTGCCGCTCTGGCTGGTATGGCTCCTATTGCCTTGTTGGGAATAAAGAAACATTTGAATCTTATTGCGCAAGGTCAAACGCGTACGCAAGACATCGAAGCTGCGGTGCGTCTATCTGAGGCGTCGGCGGATATCCTGGAAGGGGCTTGTGCATGGAAGGCGAAGCGCGCGCCCGTGTTTTCAGGCAGCTGAATCCGAGCGCCGGGCTTTCTTTCAGTGCGTTTTGTAGTGTGTTGTTGTGTTGGTGTTTATAACTATATGCAGTTTTAAAGGAGTGTTGGAAATGAGGCAAATTGTTTGCAGTGCCGTGTTGGCGGTGTCAATCCTGGCTGGTATCCAGACTGCCGCGGCACAGGATCCGATCAAGTTGCGTGTGGCTGGCAATTTATTGTCGACCGGGCTTATATTGGAAAAGAAGGAGCAGCCATTTTTTGTCGATTTTCAAAAAAATACCGGGCTTCCCGTTGAGGTCGACTACAAGCCTATGGATTCATTGGGGATCAAGGACGTTGAAGGTTTGCGCACCTTACGGTCGGGACTGTTCGATATCGTCTCGCTTCGCTTGAATCAGGTTTCGCGCGACGAACCATTTTTACTTGGGCTGGATCTTGTCGGACTAAATCCGGATTTTAAAACCACCAAAGCCGTAGTCGATGCATATCGCCCAGTCTTTGATAAGCGTCTTCAGGAGCGTTTCAACGGCAAGCTGCTGGCCATTTGGCCCTTTGGCCCTCAAGTGCTCTTCTGCAAAGACGAACTTGCCGGTTTGAAAGATCTGAAGAATCGAAAAGTGCGAGTGTACGATCAGTCTCTGGCCAAATTCATAGAAAATATCGGAGGAATTCCGGTCACGCTGGCGTTTGGCGAAGTGCAGCAGGCACTGCAACGCGGCTTGGTGGATTGCGCAATAACCGGGCCAAGCTCGGCCAATAGCGCTGGCTGGCCTGAAGTGTCCAATTACTTCATGCCTATTGGTTTCTCGGTGGGAATGCAGGCCTATGGAATGAATCTCAAGACTTGGAACAAATTCAGCGATGAGCAAAAGGCCAAGCTCACCGAGATATTCGCTAATTACGAGAAAGAACTCTTCCGCTATTCGGAAGAGCTGTTTGACGATGCCGTTCGCTGCAACGTCGGCAAGCAGCCATGTACGACCGTTCGGCCCTATCAAATGAAAGAAGTCGCTGTGTCCGATGCGGATAAGGAAATTATTCGCGACGCCATGGCAAAAATTTCTCTGCCTGAATGGTCCGAGGTTTGTGAAAAAAGCTACAAAGGTTGCCTGGATGTCTGGAAGTCCACCATTGGTCCGGTAGTGGGCGTTCAATAGATCAGTTCCGTTGCATTGTCCGCCGCCTGCTTGCCAGGCGCCCGGGCAGTGCCATGACTTCCGATAGGATATCCATGAAAAAATTAGCAGGCCTTTTGTCGGCCGTATTTGGCTATTTATTATTGCTATTGTCGATACTGGTTGTAGTTGAAACCGTGGGCCGGAAATGGCTTGGCTTTTCACTGCAAGGCGTTGATGAGCTGGGCGGCTATGTTCTGGCAGTAACGACCGGCTTGGCATTCACCGTCGCACTGGTTGATCGCGCCCACATCAGAATCGACCTTTTCTATGATCGATGCTCCGCCACGATGAGATCCTGGTTGGATTGGCTATCTTTGCTGCTTGTCGTATGCATGTCCATTTTGCTGAGCTACGTTGCCATGCTTTCGTTGCGCGAAACCATCGAGTTTGGAAGCACCGCGCCTACACCTTGGGCTACGCCGCTGGTGTGGCCTCAAGGATTCTGGATGGCGACCCTGGCGATATTTTCTTTGGCAGCTATTTTCACGTTCGTGCAGGGCACTCGTTTATTGCTTGCCCGCTCTTTCGATAAATTGAGACATGACTATGGACTCAAGGTTGTGGCCGATGAGTTGAAAGAAGAACTTGCCGCCTTCGAGCAGCGTTCAAATTAAGGTTTATGGTGACATGGCAATCTCAACTCTGGTAATTGGCTTTTTTGTGTCGCTTGCCGTGCTGCTGGCAAGTGCTCCTGTTGCTGTTACGCTGGCTGGCGTTGGCATGGCGGGAGGACTCGCCACGATAGGCTGGCCAATCGTCGAATCTTTGGGTAGCGTCGTATGGGGAGTACAGAACGAATACTCGCTAACCGCTATTCCCTTGTTCATTCTTTTAGGCGAACTTTTGCTGCGTAGTGGACTGGCCGATAGCATGTATACGGCTTTGGCTGCCTGGGTGGGGAGGCTGCCGGGCGGTCTCCTGCATGCCAATATGACAGCATGCGCGTTATTTTCCGCGACCAGTGGCTCATCGGTGGCCACATCCGCCACCGTCGGCACTGTGGCGTTGCCCGCTTTGCGGGAGCGCAACTATCCATTGGCTCCAACACTGGGCTCTCTGGCTGCCGGCGGTACTTTAGGGATATTGATTCCGCCGAGCATAGCGCTATTGGTTTATGGCTCGATGACCAGCGTATCAATAGGAAAGTTGTTTATTGCCGGCGTCGTGCCCGGTATATTGCTGACGTTGTGTTTCATGGTCTGGATAGCATGGAGCAGCCGCAAGTTCATGGCTTCGGTACGAGAAGAATCGAAAATTTCCTTGTCGGAGAAGCTGCGCTTGTCGCTCCATCTGATACCACCTTCCATCGTTTTTCTGGTCGTCATGGGCAGCATTTACGGCGGCATCGCCACCCCGACGGAATCTGCCGGCTTGGGAGTGATCCTTATTATCATTATGGCGTTCGTGAGTGGACGCTTCAGCTTCGGTATGCTGCATCAGAGCTTTCGCCAAACGGCTGCCTTGACTGGCATGATTGCATTGATCATTGTTGGCGCGTTTGTGCTCAATGTCACGCTCAATGCCCTCGACGTGCCACAGATGTTGTCTCGCGCCGTTCTTACCGCTGGAATAACGCCGCTCCAGTTTTTCCTGACACTGATCGTCTTCTACATAATTCTGGGAATGTTCCTGGAAGTGTTGTCCATGCAAGTGACGACTATCCCCATTGTCTTTCCGGTGGCTATGGCGTTAGGCATTGATCCGGTCTGGCTGGGCATTTTCATTGTGCTCATGAGCGAAATCGCTTTGATCACCCCTCCGGTTGGTTTGAATCTTTTTGTTGTGCAAGGCGTGCGTCGGGATGGCGGCCCGGTAGGCGATGTTATTAAGGGGACGTTGCCCTATGTGCTCATTCTGGTGCTGTTTACCTTCCTCATTTGGTATGTGCCTGAGCTTGTTTTATGGCTGCCGCGTCATGTTTCCTAAGGAATGGCCATGAGAGTAGATACGGACTTGTGGGCCTTGTCCGCGCAACAGATCGTGCAGGGCTATTCGGATGCGCGTTTTACGCCCATGGATGTGTTCGAGAGCATCCAGTCCCGGTTGGACATGGTCAACCCTGTATTGAATGCGGTGGTTTTTTCAAATCGAGCTGGCGCTTTCGATTGTGCCGCCGCCAGCGCCCGCCGCTGGAAACAGGGCAAGCCTCTGTCGTTGCTGGATGGAGTTCCCATCACAGTCAAGGACAATATCAATGCGGCCGGTATGCCTACGATGTGGGGAAGTCGCCTTTTTATGGACTATGTTCCTGAGAAAGATGAGCTTCCTGTGGCTCGGATGCGCGAAGCCGGTGCCGTGGTGTTGGGAAAGACCAATGTGCCCGAGTTTACGTTGCAGGGCTATACCGATAATCTGGTTTTCGGTACGACGGTGAATCCCTGGGATGTGCGTTTGACACCTGGCGGATCCAGCGGAGGCGCGGTAGCCGGAGTCGCGGCTGGCATAGGCCCGCTGGCGCTTGGCACCGATGGTGGCGGATCGATCCGGCGCCCGTCATCGCATACCGGCCTAGTGGGATTAAAGCCCTCGGTCGGGCGAGTGCCGCGATGCGACGGCTTGCCTGCAATCTTGCATGATTGCGAGGTCATAGGTCCTATTGCCAGAACGGTCGCCGATATCGAGCTTGCCATGCAGATCATGGGAGTGTCGGATGCGCGCGATCCCATGTCGCTACGGTACTTCAATAAGCCGTTCAAGCCTGTCGCCCGTCCCGCGCCTCTCCGCTTTCTTTATATCGGAACGTTCGGAGGAGCACCGGTTGATCCGGTCATAGGCACCTCCGTGGCCGAAGCTGCGGATCATATGAGTCAACTAGGGCACAGCGTCGAATACTGTGCAAATTTTACGAAGGCGGATCCCATTAACGAGCTGGTGTGGCCAATTATCGGACAGACTGGACTCGCATGGCTGTTGCGGGACTATCCGCAGTGGAAAAGCAGGATAAGCCCTTCATTGATTGAGATGGCTGAAACAGGGAACAAGCTGACCGCAAGCCAATATCTGCACGCGCTGGACACGATCACCAAGGTCAAGCGGGATATTTCTCTTCTCTTGGGGCGCTACGACGTACTGATGACTCCTACGGCTGCGGCGCTGCCATGGCCGGCTAATGATGTGTATCCAGCACAAATAGACGGGCGGAATGTAGGGCCACGGGGCCATGCAATCTTTACCGCATTTGTGAATGCGACTGGCCTTCCTGCTCTTAATCTTCCATGCCGTCCAGCGCCATCGGGATTGCCCATTGGCTTCCAACTGATCGGAAACCAGGGAGACGACGAAATGTTGTGCGCTATCGGCCGCGAATACGAGCGGATACACCCATGGGCGGATCGCTGGCCGGTACTGAACATGGGGGCGCATAGGGAGTCGAGGTAACGTAAATCGATTTTTTATCGCTACCGTCGTTCTATGTAGCAAAGGCATTGCCTTGCCGGCAGAAAACCTGATGGAGCCATGATCCAAGTATGGCAAAATGGGACGGTGCATTCCAGAGAAGCATTGCCCACTAATTTTGTCTGATGGAGAAAAAATGACCTATCGCGCACCCATCCAGGATATACGCTTCATTATCAAAGAACTGGCCGATCTGGATGGCGTTCTTGCCTTGCCGGGGTTTGAAGAGGTTTCCGAGGATCTGGTCGACGCGGTGCTAGAGGAAAATGCCCGTTTCGTAGAGCAGGCCATCGCGCCGCTCAACCGCCAGGGCGATACCTCTCCGGCGAAATGGTCGGACGGCAGCGTGGCGACGTCGCCCGGCTTCAAGCAGGCTTTCAGCGAGTTTGCCCAAGGCGGCTGGCAGGGTCTGCAACATGAGCAGGAGTGGGGCGGGCAGGGGCTGCCTAAACTTGTCGGCGCTCCGGCCAGCGAAAACATCAACGCGGCCAATCTGGCGTTTTCCTTGTGCCCTTTGCTGACCGACGGCGTTATCGAGGCCTTGACGACGGTGGGCAGCAAACAGCAGCAGTCTGTTTTCATACCGCCCATGCTCGAAGGCCGCTGGACAGGCACCATGAACCTGACCGAGCCGCAGGCGGGCTCGGACCTTGCCCTGATCACAACCCGGGCAGTCCCGCAGGACGATGGCAGCTATCGGCTTTCCGGCCAAAAAATATTCATCACCTACGGCGAACACGATATGGCGGAAAATATCGTGCACCTGGTGCTGGCGCGCACCCCGGATGCGCCCAAGGGCGTGAAGGGAATCTCGCTATTCATTGTCCCGAAATACCTGGTCGGCGATGATGGCTCGCTGGGTAAGCGCAATGACGTCTGGTGTGCTTCGCTGGAGCACAAGCTGGGCATACATGGCAGCCCGACCGCCGTGCTCCTGTATGGATCGGGCAAGGGCGAAGTGGGCGAGGGCGCCGTCGGCTATCTGGTCGGCGAGGAGAACCGCGGGCTGGAATATATGTTCATCATGATGAATGCGGCGCGTTACGCGGTGGGCATTCAGGGGGTGGCCTTGTCCGAGCGGGCGCTGCAGCACGCCACGGCCTATGCGCAAGACCGCCTGCAAGGGCAGGCCCTGGAAGGGTCGGACGGGCCGGTGGCCATTGCCAATCATCCCGATGTGCAACGCATGCTGCTGACCATGAAGGCCTTGACCGAAGGGTCGCGCGCCCTGGCCTATGTGGCCGCGTCTGCTTGCGACAAGTCGCGCCGGCATGCCGATCCGGCCGAGCGTGCCAGGAACAAGGCGCTGTACGAATATTATGTCCCGGTGGTCAAGGGCTTTTCCACCGAGACCTCGGTGGAGGTCGCATCTTTGGGTGTGCAGGTGCACGGGGGCATGGGCTTCATCGAGGAAACGGGGGCCGCGCAGTATTATCGCGATGCCCGCATCTTGCCGATTTACGAAGGTACCACGGCGATACAGGCCAACGATTTTATAGGGCGGAAGCTGCTGCGCGACGGCGGGGCCGTGGCCAAGGCATTGGCGCAAGAAATGCGCGCGACGGTGCAACTGCTCGAGCAGGCGGCCGCCAAGGGCGGCGCCGATGCCGACGGCCTGGCCATGATGGCCCAACGATTGAGCCGGGCGGTTGACGCCTATGAGCAGGCCGGCGGCTTCATGCTGACCAATGCGCGCGACGCGCTGCGGGCGGTATTCCTGGGCAGTGTTCCTTATCTGATGCTGGCGGGCGTGGTGCATGCGGGCTGGCAAATGGCCAGGGCCGCGCTGGCCTGCCTGGAGCACGAGGCTGCGGGGAGCGCAACGGACTTCCATAGGCGGAAGTTTGCGACGGCGGTGTTCTATGCGGCTTCCATCCTGCCGCGGGCTGAATCCCTGTCGGCCACCATCCTGGAGGGAAGTGTTGTAAACCGGTATGCTTCTACGGCAATCGGAACATAAGGTTATACGAATATCTTATTTCCTTAAGCTTGCTTATGCTGCCAAAATATAAGGCATACCTTTTCTGTGTGTTGTTTTACTAAGAGAGCTGCCATGACGACTTTGCGCCTGGGCGATACCGCCCCTGATTTCGAGCAGGATTCTTCCATAGGAAAAATCCGTTTCTACGACTACCTGGGCGATAGCTGGGGGGTGCTTTTTTCGCACCCGGCCGACTTCACGCCCGTCTGCACCACCGAGCTGGGATATACCGCGATTGTGTCCGGGGAGTTCGCCAAGCGCAATGCCAAGGTCATCGCCGTTTCGGTCGACGATGCGGAATCGCACCGCAAGTGGATAGAAGACATCAACGATACCCAGAAGACCAAGGTGGAATATCCCATACTGGCCGACGAGGATCGCAAGGTTTCCAACCTGTACGACATGATCCATCCCAATGCCAGCACGACGGCCACCGTTCGTTCGGTCTTCATCATCGATCCGGCCCGGAAAATCCGCCTGACCCTTACCTACCCGGCCAGCACGGGCCGTAATTTCAATGAGATCCTGCGTGTGCTCGATTCCCTGCAGCTTACCGACAGCCACAGCGTGGCGACGCCGGTCAACTGGGAAGACGGCGACGATGTGATCATCGTTCCTTCGATCAAGGATGAAGCCGTCCTGAAGGAAAAATTCCCCAAGGGCTACACCGCCGTGCGTCCTTACCTGCGCATTACGCCTCAGCCCAACAAGTAATAAAGCGTCGTACTTTCGCCCCGGCCTGGTCGCTGGGGCGTCGGATTTCAGACCCGCCCAAGTAGCTGTTCCCTATGGAAAGGCTCGCTTCGGCGGGTTTTTTGCTGTTTTTCAGGCCCGCGCCGCATTTAAGGAACGTGGTATTTCTACCTAGTAGTGAAATAAACGCTTGCAAAAACAACTGTTGTTTTATACAGTACGTTTTATGGGTTGACTGTGTTTTTAAACAGTATGTATGCGCAGGCCTTTCGGCGGGCAGTCTGCGGCAGGTAATCATAAAAACCCCATAAAACCCAACCGCCGCTTTCTATGCGAGAAAAACAATGCAAGCTCAGCACTCCAAGAAACTCCCGTCCAAATGGCCTTTTCCCGCCCGTCGCGGCCAGGACAAATCCGGCGGCTTGACCCGCGGCGCCATGGTTGCCGATATTTGCATGGTGGCAGCCTGGGGCGCCACCATTCCCGGCCTTATGTGGCTGGGGGTGGCGGGGGGCTTTTAAAAATCCAGGTTTCCCCGTATAATGGCAGGCTTTGCTAACTCATCCTCTGACGGGTAGGCGCGGTAATAGCGCTTATTGATGCCTGTTGGTTGCTTGAAGTGTTTAATAAAAACTTCAAGCCGTGCCTGCAGGCAGTGCTTTATAAGACGCCCGCATCAAGATGAAACCTGGAGTGTTCATTGTGAACCTGATCGAAGCTATTGAACAAGAAGAAATCGCGCGCCTTACCGGCGGCGAAGCCAAACCCGTATTTGGCCCTGGCGATACCGTTATCGTCAATGTAAACGTTGTCGAAGGTACGCGTAAGCGCGTGCAGGCCTACGAAGGCGTTGTCATCGGCAAGCGTAATCGCGGTCTGAATTCGTCCTTTATCGTTCGCAAGATTTCGTCGGGCGAAGCGGTCGAGCGTACGTTTCAGCTGTATTCCCCGCAAATTGCCAGCATTGAAGTAAAGCGCCGTGGCGATGTACGCCGTGCTAAACTTTATTATCTGCGCAGCCGTTCGGGTAAAGCCGCTCGCATCAAAGAAAAACTGGTTCGCAAGTCGGCCAAGAAGGGCACTGCCGAATAAGCAGGGCTACCCCGATGCAAACCAACAAAGGCACCCGATGGGTGCCTTTGTTTTATGAATTTTATGTCCGAAAGCTTATTACCTCCGCAAGCCAGGCGTATTGTCGTACCCAGCTTTGATCCGCAGACGCAGCCTGTCGTGCCGAGCGAGGTTTTGCCGCCTTTGGCTGACGCCAGTATTTCGCTGGACTTCATTTGCAAGGCATTTTCAAGCCAGATCAACTGGCAGGTTGAGCCCGTCTTTTCCGCATCCTTCCATACCGACGACGAACTGGTTCAAAAGGATATCGTCCAGGCGGCTGTGTTTTTCCCTTTGGTGCAGCGCGCTTCCGGCTTGCACGTATTATTCACCCGGCGCGCCTCGCATTTGTACGATCACGCGGGGCAGATCAGCTTTCCGGGCGGACGCATCGAGCCGCGCGACCTTAGCGCCGCCGCTGCCGCCTTGCGCGAGACCCAGGAAGAAATCGGCGTGGCGCCGGAATTCATCGAGATCATCGGAACCCAGCCCAGTTTTCTTACCTCCACTCGCTTTACCATGAAGCCGGTAATCGGCGTCATCCGCCCCGGTTTCACGATCACGCCCGACGAGACCGAAGTGGCCGAGGTTTTCGAGGTTCCCCTATCGGTATTGATGGATGCGCGCCAGCACCGCCTGCATCGGGCCAACCTGCCTGACGGCGGGCATCGGTTTTACTTTTCGATGACCTGGCAGTCCTATTTCATATGGGGCGCGACGGCGGCTTTGATACGGAATTTTTATCATTATCTGGCGGCTGCCCAGGCCGAACTGCTGTCCTAGGCATAATGTATTGACCGAATACATCATCATTTCGGAAAGCCTTTATTCATGCGGGTTTTCATGCCTTTCTGTCTAAGAGACTAGTATCTGTCTAATACTGTTTGTCCAAAACTGGATGCCTATCCAGCTTTCTTACGTGGGCCCGCAACGACCTTCGGAGTCTTGTCGCGCAGATAGATTTCGGTGGTTCGGCGGTCGGTGTGGCCGAGTAGGGCGGTGGGGTCTTTGCCTTGGCGGTCGGCCTCTGTACCGGACATTGCTCGCAAATCATGCAGCGTGACGTTCTCGACACCGGCCTTCTTGGCGGCGGCTTTGAATGAACGCCAGACATTGGTGTGGGCGCGCAGGCGGCCGCCGCGGCCAGCCAGCAGGTAAGCCATGTCCATCACGATGCGTTCAACTTTTCTGGCCAGCAGTACGACCGGCCCATGATGAACCGGCTGGCTGATAATCCGGTCGACTATGTGTCAAAAGGCCTGTCGGGCATGGACGGGGCCGCGCAGGCGGCCATGGTGTTTAACAAGCTGTTTCACTTGCCGCCGTTTTACCAGTACATTGTGTTTGCTGCCTATGCGCCCAGGACGATTCCCTGCGAGTGCCGGCGTTCATGCTGCGTAGGGCAAAAGCGAAACGAGCAGTGGCATGCCTGCATTCGCATGATCGAGGAGGCAGCGATTACCCAGGCGCTAGCGGGGTGCATTACGCATAGGGTGCTGCGGCGGGGGATTGTGCAGCGGGCTTTTGGGGATAAGAGCGTTACGCTGGCCGAGAAGGCTGGCGTGAACAAAACACGGCGACAGATCACAACGGCAAGGTGCATTTGTGGTTGCACGGGCAGCCAGCAGGCAAGAACCGGCCGGCCATTCTGGGTGTTAAAACACGGGCTTTACAGATGATTGAGAAAATATTGGTCGAAGATGGGCTCGTAAACTATTGACGACTAGGATTGGATATCCCAATATAGAGCCTAATTTGATAAGTATCCGTTTTGCGTCCAGATGGAACGAACCCCCGCCGCGTACGGGGTTTTGTTTGCCTAAAGCGTTTTGATGGGGGCTGCTAAGACAGCATCGATGATTCGGTTAGCTTGTTCGCGCCTGGCCTGTTTTTCCTTAAAGGCTCGTGGCTTCTGACCACCAAATGCTCGGTCCGTATATGGGCACTCCGTGGCAAGCAGCAAGATGTTTATGATTGGGCTGTTCGCCGCATGCATATTATCGAAAATTGCGTATTCGTTTGCATATTGAACGAATTTTCGGCCTCTGTTTCTGATTCCATTGATGAATAACAATCTCAATTCATATTCACTCAATTGGGCGCGTATGATTTTTGCGTACATTTCTTTTCGGGCCTGGAGGCATGAATCGTCGTTAGAGGAAATCCATTTGAAAATGCCATATAACGTTCGAAGTGCTGTTGTGGCAGTCACATGCTCGTTGTCTAACGACTTTGTTGCGTTTCGCTTTATATCGTCGTAGGCGCCGTCTATCTCGCTCTGTTCCAGAGCCGCTATAGTATCGAAGTCCTTGATGTCGATTTTTGCTCGTAAGTCCGGCGGGATTTTATAGAGATTAGTCGTCATTCGTCGTAGTGCTTTCTGTCCGCTGAGCAACACACGTTCTGGGACGCCCCCGTCTGATGGGGTCGAAACATATGAGAACTCTACACTCTGAACCAATTCTCTGTAGTTATCGAACCATTTGAAAAGGGTTTGTTCGAAGCTTTGAATTTGAATCGCCGTATGCTGCGCGTCCAATGCGTCAGCCGACCGTTGAGATTCCTTGCGTTGTAGTGCTAGCTCTTTTCTCTGATCAGCGAGCTCCCGTCTCTGAGTAGTGAGGGTGAGAATAAGAAGAGCGATTGTAATAAGTCCAACGATGGGGTTCATCAGCCCCCCCCAAAAGTCGCCGAATTGCCCCCAAGTCTCCTGCTCTGAGGAAGGTGTTACTCCAAAAACGCCAGTGTATTTCCAGATCGCTACGCCCGCTATGAAAGCCGGCAGCCCTAAAGCTATCCAAGTTACCCATTTGTAGATTCCTGGTTCCTCTTTATCTTCTTGATGATCCATGCTGATTAATTAGCTAAATTGTCATTAACATAATATAACGGTTAGATACAAATTGCGCTAACACCGAAACAATGTCGCTTCGTGGAGGAATATCTTCACGACTTGAACGCCACCCAAGCCGCGATCGGTGGGGACCGGTACTGAAGGAGACTATAATGCCCGCCCAGCTATCGGGAGGTATGGGAGTCGATCAGACAAGACGCGCCGAACCAGGTCGCCATTCAGGCATTAACACGCGAGCCCATTCCATATCTTCCATGCGCAAGTAGTTATGGTCAGAACAGCAAGGACAGCGGGAACGAGAACGTCTTGACAGTGAGGCGATCCTGCGACTGTTCGGATGGCGGTTTTGATAATGCGAAATGCTCGTTGCCAGCGGGTCGAGCGGTAATGAATGCCGAATCCTGCACTCGTACTACGAAGACCATCCTTTGACCGCCCTACATATGGGACTGAGCATTGAATATCTCCATCTAGCAATTTTTCAAGCGGCCATGACTGACCACTTGCATCAGAGAGAACGGGAGTAATGCTCGCTCGATCCCATGCAATGTCTTGTTCCAACGGCTCGCTGAGGAAAGACACTCGACGACGACATGCTTTCTGCATAGTCGCTTCATATTTGACTGCTTTAGATATCTCTTTGCGAAGTATGTTGCGCATATTATTCGTGAAGTCGAGTGCGACGCTACGGCATAGACCCGTGATTTCGTTGTCCGTGGCGTAGCGCCATGACTGGTAGGTGACTATCAAAAGTGCCACGACCCAAAATCGCCACGCAGGAACGAGTGCAATAACTTCAGATGAATATCCCGCAATCGCTATGCTGGGTGCTTTGAGCCCGAGAAATGCCGCTATTAGGACGGCAGAGGTGGTGAGCATCAAATTACGTCGTTTCTTGTTATCTGTTTCGTCCATATCGATCGTCGAATGTGAGAGCGTCTTACATGTTTTGTAACACAACTCCCTTAGATATTATGAAAGAAGCGCAGCAAGAGCGGGAAAGAAGGGGGCGAAAATCGTGATGTGATCGGAGACTAAACTTGTGAAGCTCTGGTATTTTTGAGTGAATGTGCTTTCCCTTTGATGGTCATGCATCTCTTGGATTGATAGAAGGATCTTGTCTCGATCGGAGGTGTCGGGCAGTTCTTTTGCTAGCTCTTTTAATTTGTTGAATAAATCTTCATTGCTGTTTGATTTTATGGAGCCTACTTGAGAGCCGATCGTGAGAACGTTAGCATTTCCAGTTATTGTGATATTTTGCGTGATCGGTTGCTTGTTTGGTTCTTGAGCTTCAAGAATTTTATTAAATCTTTTTATCTCGTAATCTATTTGGCTCCAAAATAGACGTTTTTCTTCATTGTTTAATAGAGACCAATCGACTTTTATTTGGCTTTTTTTGGAGTCATTGGCGATAACTATAAAAACAAAGTCTTTGTTTCTTAGATTGAATTTTGTTCTTATGTATGTATTCCAATCTCTAAAATTATTATCGTTTATAGGAAGTTCTGGGTGATCGGTGTACGGAAAGTTGGTGGGCACGCCAGGTCCCGTCATGTCGACTCCAGCTTGGCGGTGGTCTTTTAATATCTGGATAACATATTTGTTATTTACAATGTAGGAATCAAAAATAAATCCATTAAATAATGGCCATTTGTATTCAAGATGAGGCGAAAACTCTTCTATTTTTGCTTTGATTGTTGAGACTATGGCTGCCGCCCAGTCTGCAGAAAAACAATCTCTCATTTTCCTCTCCGTATTAATTTTTGACACGAACGCTGCCGAGGATAGCTGCTAAGGTTCATACGGCTTTAGTACCGCCCCTGCGCTTCATTCTCGGCCAGTATCCGCTTGTACAGCTCATGCCGCTCAACGGCGATTTCCCCGCGTTCCAGGGCTGCCAGCACGCCGCAGCCCGGTTCATGGCGATGTGTGCAGTTATAGAATCGGCAGTGCTGTATGCCTTCCCGAAATTCGGGGAAGCCATGCTCTATGTCGCTGGTCGTCAGATGGTAAAGGCCGAAGGCCTGGAAGCCCGGCGAGTCGATGATATCGCCTGAGCCGTCGGGCAGGTGATACAGGCGCGTGCTGGTGGTGGTGTGCTTGCCGGTGCCCAGGGCCTGGGAATGTTCTTGCGTATGAGCGCGGGCTTCCGGCACCAGCGCATTGAGCAGCGTTGACTTGCCCATGCCGCTTTGGCCCAGCAGCAGGCTGCAGCGGCCCTCCAATCGCGGCAGCAGGGTATCGCGCATTGCCTGCGGCGCCAAGGCGCTTAATTCGATGATCTGCACACCGGTCTTGGCCAGTTTTGCCAGGCGCTCGCGGGCCTGGGGCACGCCGGCCGGCAGATCGATCTTATTCAGGATGACGATGGGAGCGATGTCCGCGCTTTGCGCCGCCACCAGGGCGCGGCCCAATAGATCGTCGGAAAAGGACGGCTCGGGCGCCACGACGATAAGCAATTGGTCCACATTGGCGGCAAACTGCTTGGTGCGCATGTCGTCCGAGCGATAGAGCAGATTGCGCCGCTCCAGGATGCGGTCAATGGAGCCTTCGTCGCTGCCTTGCGGACTGATGATGACATGATCCCCCACTGCGGCGCCGGTCTTTTTTCCACGCGGAAAGCATTTGCGGATATGGCCGTCGGGCATTTCAACGGTGTAGTGGCGGCCATGGGCGGCTACGATGCGGCCTTGCAGGGCGGGGGTATCAACCATGCTTCAGGTTTTGTATGCGTATCACGGCGGGCGGGTGGCTATCGTAGAACGCCGAATGCACCGGGTCGGGGGTCAGTGTGGCGGCGTTGTCGTCATAGAGCTTGACCAACGCCGAGACCAGCCAATCCGGAGGGCACTGGCGGGCCGCATAGCGGTCGGCCTGGAACTCGTCGCGGCGCGACATCCAGCTGGCCAGCGGCGTCAGCCAGAACGTGAATACCGGGACGGCCAGGAATATAAGAATGAGCGCCAGCGCATCGTTGGGGCGGCCCAATTGCGGCACGACGCCCAGGCCGGTGTAGAACCATACCTGGGTCGACAGCCAGCCCAGCAGAAGAAAGAAGGCCAGCGCCACGGCGAAGCTGACGAACATGCGCTTGATGATGTGCTTGTGCTTGAAATGCCCCAGCTCGTGCGCCAGGACGGCTTCAATCTCGTCGATGTTCAGCCGGGCCAGCAAGGTATCGAAGAACACGATGCGGCGCGCCTTGCCGAAGCCGGTGAAATAGGCGTTGCCGTGCGCGGAGCGCTTCGAGCCGTCCATGACGAACAGGCCGCGCAGCGAAAAGCCGCAGCGCTTGGCCAACTGATGTATGCGTTCCGCCATTTCGGGGTTGTCCAGCGGCGTGAACTTGTTGAACAGCGGGGCGATGACGGTGGGAAACAGCCACAGGATAAGGAAATTGAACAGCACCCATGTGCCCCAGGCCCACCATATCCAGTTGGGTCCCGCGTTGCCCATGATCCATAATACGCTGGCCGCCAACGGCGTCCCCAGGATCAGGGTTACGATAAGTGTTTTAAAGCTATCAAGCACGAAAAGGCGCGGTGTTATCCGGTTGAAGCCGAAGCGCGCTTCCAGCCTGAATTTGCGCCAGGCCGAGAAAGGCAGCCCGACTACGCCCATCAGGGCCAGCACGGCGCCGATCAGCGCCAACTGGCGCAGCATTTCGTTTTCGATCAGCAGGCCCAGGTTGGTGTCAAGAAACTGCAGGCCGCCCAGCAAGGTCAGGGCGACCAGGACCCCGGCCTCGACGACGTGCTCCACCATGGAAAACTGCATCTTGGCGACGGTGTAGTCGGCGGCGCGCTGATGGCTGTGCAGCCCGATGCGGTCGGAGAATTCGGCCGGAACGCTGGCCCGGTGCTTTTGCACATGGCGCACCTGGCGCGAGGCAAGCCACAGCCGGGCCAGGATATCGGTCAGCAGGAAGGCGGCAAACAGCAAGGTGAACATAAGAGGCGGACCGTGTGCGAAAATCTATGTTTTAAGGAAGGATTATATGGCGGCGAATGACCAGCGTTTAGTATGGCTCGATATGGAAATGACGGGGCTCGATCCGGAAAAAGAACGCATTATCGAAGTGGCGGTGGTCGTAACCGAAGCCGATCTTACTTTTGTGGCGGAAGGCCCGGTATTGGTTATACACCAAAGCGATGCCCTGCTTGACGCCATGGATAAATGGAATCAATCCACGCACGGCAAAAGCGGCCTGATCGACAAGGTCAAGGCTTCCACGCTGACGGAAGCGCAGGCCGAGGAGCAATTGCTGGCGTTTCTGTCGCAGCATGTGCCGGCGGGCAAATCGCCCATGTGCGGCAACACCATCGGGCAGGATCGCCGCTTCATGGTCAAGTACATGCCCAAGCTCGAGGCGTTTTTCCATTACCGCAACCTTGACGTCAGCACGCTTAAAGAGCTGTCCCTGCGCTGGAAGCCCGAGGTCTACAAGAGCTTTGTGAAGAAAAGCCGGCACGAAGCCCTGGCGGACATCTACGAGTCCATCGAAGAACTGAAGCATTACCGCGAACACTTCATAAAGCTGTAGGCCTTGCCGCGTCCGATGCACGCATAAAGCGGTAAAGAACCCGTTTGCCGCTCATGCCGCCTGCGATTCGGCCTGTTTTTCACGTCCTCCGAACCGTTCGAGCGCATAGGGCTTCAAGGCCTGATAGCGCACCGGGTCCTGGCCCAGCAGCTGTTCCAGGTGCTCTTCGGCCAGGTCGAAGACCGTCCAGTACAGTTTGCCGCAAAGCGCGCGGGCGGCATGGCCGGGCCAGTCCGGCGGCAGCAGTTGCCCCGGCAATTGCGGATCGTGCAAGACGATGCGCCGCCATTCGTGCAAGGTCAGGGCGCGTATCGCAAAGGCCTGGGACGGCCGCATGTGCCGATTGGCGGCTTGTCGGATGGGGCCGAAGGTGTCGGAAAATTTCCGATATTGCCGGGCGACCCCTTCCATATCCCAGCATTGCGATACCAGGGCGCTGATCACCAGGCCATTCCCTTCATTCATTTCATGGGCGCCCAGCACCAGGGCATGGCCGGCCAGCTTCAGCTTGTTCAGCACTTTTTGCGCGGCGGCGGTCTGGTTGCGAGGCAGGGCGAAAATGCCGGGCGCAATGGCGCCGAAGCCGGCCCAGATCAATTCGCGCCGTACTTCGCCGCGCTTGTCCAGACTGCCGTTGCCGAAGCGCGGCAGTATCACCAAGGTCCAGTCGCCTTCCCATTCGGCCGGGGAGCCGTCGTAGATGCGTCCCGACGCTTGCCGGGTCAGCTCCAGGCCTTGTTCACTCAGGCGATACAGGCTGCGACGCCCGTGCCGTTCCGATTGCAGCCAATCCTGGGCGACCAGCCTGAATACGCTGGTGCGCAAGAGCCGTTCATTGATGCCCAAAGGGGTGACGAGTTCGATCAGATCGCTTAGCCAGATGCTGCCGCCGTGAGGCTCGATGGCGTCTCCCAGGAGCGTGACGCACAGGGACTTGGCCCGGGGCGGATCATGTTCGAGCAGGGTGTGAACCAATCGTTGCAGCGTGGAGTGCGTATCGGGCATGGGGTCGAATTTTTTACGGACAGGCCATCTTATACGAAACGGGGATTAACCCTATTTGATACTAAAATTTGATTGACATCAATATTTTTGTATTAAATAATGAAACATCGCTGAATGAGCATGAATGAGACAGACAGGAGATCGCCATGTATGCCCAGCTAGTTGAAACAGGGGTCGAAAGCGTCCGTTCCGTGAGCCAGTTGGCGGGAGCCGAGCGGGTTTTTCAGGAACGTATCGATGAAGGCATCCGGATCGAAGCCAAGGATTGGATGCCCGAAGCCTATCGCAAGACCCTGGTGCGCCAGATTTCCCAGCATGCGCATTCCGAGATTGTCGGCATGCTGCCCGAGGGCAACTGGATCACCCGCGCGCCCTCGCTCAAGCGCAAGGCCATCTTGCTGGCCAAGGTGCAGGACGAGGCGGGCCATGGCCTGTATCTGTACAGCGCGGCCGAGACCCTGGGCGTTTCGCGCGACGATCTGGTCGACGACCTGCATTCGGGCAAGGCCAAGTATTCCAGCATCTTCAATTACCCCACCCTGACCTGGGCCGACATCGGCATGATAGGCTGGCTGGTCGACGGCTCGGCCATCATCAACCAGATCCCCCTGTGCCGATGTTCGTATGGGCCTTATGCGCGCGCCATGGTGCGCGTCTGCAAAGAAGAATCCTTCCATCAGCGCCAGGGCTACGACTTGCTCATTCAGATGTGCCTGCACGGCACCCAGGCGCAAAAAGACATGTGCCAGGAGGCGTTCAATCGCTGGTGGTGGCCGGCACTGATGATGTTCGGCCCCTCCGATGCCGAATCGCCCAATAGCGCCCAGTCCATGCAATGGCGCATCAAGCTTTTTTCCAACGACGAATTGCGCCAGAAAATGGTCGACCAGACCGTGCCCCAGGCTGAATACCTGGGTCTGAAGGTGCCCGATCCCGATTTGAAATGGAACGAGGAGCGGGGACACTACGATTTCGGTGAAATCGACTGGTCCGAGTTCTACGCCGTCATCAAGGGCAACGGCCCCTGCAATCGCGAACGCCTTCAGGCTCGCGTCAAGGCGCATGAGGACGGCGCCTGGGTGCGCGAGGCTTTCAGTGCCTACGCCGACAAGCGCGCCGCGAAGAAGGCGGCAGCCTGACGTTTTGTTTATCGCGGCCGGACGCGTGCCGGCCCGTTTCTGATTGATTGCCGGCGACATGCGCGGCATTGGGGGATGAAAAAATGAGCGAACAAGGATGGCCTCTGTGGGAGGTATTCATTCGCAGCCAGCATGGTCTGGCCCACAAGCATGTGGGCAGCCTGCATGCGCCGGACGCCGAAATGGCGATCAATAACGCGCGCGACGTCTATACGCGCCGCAACGAAGGCCTGAGCATCTGGGTGGTCAAGGCGGCCGACGTGGTGGCCAGCAGCCCCGGCGATAAAGAGCCGCTGTTCGAGCCGGCCAACAACAAGGTCTATCGCCATCCAACCTTCTTCCCCATGCCTGACGAAGTCAAGCACATGTAGGAGGCATCATGGATCAAGCTTTGTTTCAGTACCTGCTGCGCATGGGCGACACCACCCTGATTCTTTCGCATCGCGTCTCCGAGTGGACAGGCCACGGTCCGGCGCTGGAAGAGGATCTGGCCATGACGAACGTGGCGCTCGACCTGCTGGGCCAGGCGCGCTTGTGGCTGACCCTGGCGGGCGAGGTCGAGGGCCTTGCGCGCGACGAGGATCAGCTTGCCTATTTGCGCGATGCGCCCGAATACCGCAATTACCTGCTGGTCGAGCGCGACAACGGCCATTACGGCGATACCATCGTGCGCCAGTTTTTCTTCGATGTATGGCATTACTTCCTGCTTAAGGAACTCTGTGCTTCGTCGGACGAGCGCGTGGCCGCCATCGCCGAAAAATCCATCAAGGAAGTCACCTATCACGTGCGGCGTTCCTCGGACATCATTGTGCGCCTGGGCGACGGCACGGCCGAAAGCCGCGCCAGGATGCAGGCGGCGGTCGACGATGCCTGGCGTTTCGTGGGCGAGCTCTTCACCGACGACGAAACCAGCCAGGATCTGGCGCAGCGCAACGTCGTACCGGCGCATGCCAGCCTGTGGCCCGCCTGGCTGAATCATGTGAAGGCCACGCTGCAAGAGGCGACGCTGGCCATGCCGGATCCCGATCAGGCCAATCACCTGGCGTATCGCGGCGGCATACATGGCCGCCACACCGAAGCGCTGGGATACATATTGGCCGAGATGCAGCATTTGCAACGGGCCTATCCGGGAGCTTCGTGGTGAACACCGCCGTCGCTTCCGTCCCGGCGCAGCAGATCCTGCAATGGCTGGCCAAGGTGCCCGATCCGGAAATCCCCGTGCTGTCGGTGGTGGATCTTGGCCTCATCCGGGATATCGCCTGGGATGGTCCCACCTGTGTGGTGACGATCACGCCCACGTATTCGGGCTGCCCGGCCATGCAGGAGATTTCCTCCGGGATACGCGACGCCTTGCTTGAGCGGGGCATAGAGCAACTGCGCATCGAAACGCGCCTGGCGCCGGCCTGGACGACCGACTGGATGAGCGAGAAAGGGCGTCAGGCCCTTAAAGGCTACGGTATAGCCCCTCCCGGGGAAAAGGCGATCGATATTTCCGGCATCACCCGGCGCGCGGTGGATGTGGTCGTGCCTTGCCCCTTGTGCGGGTCGGAGCATACGCGCCCCATCAGCCATTTCGGCTCGACAGCCTGCAAAGCGCTGTATCGCTGCATGCAGTGCGGCGAGCCGTTCGACTACTTCAAGGCACATTAGTTTTCTTATGAGTCAGTTTTATCCATTGAAAGTGGCCTCGGTGGCCAAGAATACGCGGGACGCGGTCGTCGTGACCTTCGACGTCCCGGCCGAGTTGCACGACACCTTCGCGTTCCGGCCCGGCCAGTACCTGACCTTGCGCGCCCAGCTCGATGGCGAAGAGCTGCGCCGTTCCTATTCGATATGCGCGGCCCCGGGCGACAAGCTGTTAAGGGTGGCGATCAAGCGCTTGAATGACGGCGCCTTTTCCGGATGGGCCAACGAGCATCTGGTGGCCGGCCAGGCGCTTGATGTCATGCCGCCGGACGGCCATTTCACGGTGGAATTCGCGCCGCAGCATGCCCGCCGCTATGCCGCGTTTGCGGTGGGCAGCGGAATCACCCCCATACTGTCGCTGGTCAAGAGTGCGCTCGACATCGAGCCCCGCAGCAGTTTTACCCTGTTTTTTGGCAATCGTGCCTCGTCGGCCGTATTGTTTCGCGAAGAGATCGAAGACCTGAAGAACCGCTATATGGAGCGTTTTTCGCTGGTCTATGTAATGAGCCGCGAACATCAGGACATCGACCTGTTCAACGGCCGCCTGGACGGTCCCAAGGTCGCGCAACTGCTGGACCTATGGATGCCGCCCTCGCAAATCGATTATGCCTTTGTCTGCGGGCCGCAGGACATGACGGAATCGGTGACGCAGGCTTTGCGCGACAAGGGCCTGGAAAAATCGCAGATCAAATTCGAATTGTTTGGCTCTCCCAAGGGTCCCCGCGCCTTGCGCACCGGACACGAGGCCCGCAAGGCGCCCGGCCGGGAACTGTGCGAGCTGACCGTCGTGCAGGACGGCCTGACCCGGACTCTCACCATAGAGAAGAACAAGGACAGCGTGCTCGATTCCGCGCTGGCCCAGGGGGTGGAACTGCCGTATTCCTGCAAGGGCGGGGTCTGTTCGACCTGCCGCTGCAAGGTGATCGAAGGCGAAGTCGACATGGATGCGAATTTCGCGCTCGAAGACTACGAGGTTGCGCGCGGTTTCGTTCTTAGTTGCCAGAGTTTTCCGGTTACGGATAAGCTGGTGATCGATTTCGACCAGGAAACCTGACTTTTATACGAGGGACGGAGCGCCGCGCGGCGCATGCCGGCCCAGTAATCAATATTGGCCATCGCACAAAAGGCGCTGGCCGGCCAACAGGAGTGAACACACCGTGTCGACCGATTTTTTCAAGGCTCATCAGGATGTCCTGGAACAGGCTGTGGCGGCGTCCGCCACGCGCGGCTATTGGAGCCCATTTTCCGAGTCGCCCAGTCCGCGCGTATACGGCGAGACAGCCAACGACGATGGCCGCGCGGCTTTCGAGGCGTACAAGGGCAAGGACTTTCCCTTGGCCCTGGATGGAGCGCAAGGCAGCGTGGACGGCGAGGTGTCGCCTTACGGCTTCGAACTTGGGATCCGCTATCCGCGGCTATCCGTTCCGGTGCTGATCGATCAATCGCAGCGGGCGCTGGAGTCATGGCGCGAGGCCGGGCCGAAGGCCTGGGTGGGGGTATCGCTGGAGATCCTGAAGCGTGTGAACCAGCGCAGTTTTGAAATCGCCTACGCGGTGCAGCACACCACGGGGCAGGGCTTCATGATGGCTTTCCAGGCGGGCGGCCCGCATGCGCAGGATCGCGGCCTGGAGGCCGTGGCCTATGCCTGGCAGGAAATGGCGCGCATTCCGGGGCTGGTTTCCTGGGAAAAGCCGCAAGGCAAGCATGACCCCATCAAGATGCAAAAACGATTCACCATCGTGCCGCGCGGCATAAGCCTGCTGATCGGCTGCTCCACCTTTCCGACCTGGAACGGTTATCCGGGCATGTTCGCCAGCCTGGCAACGGGCAATGCCCTGATCGTCAAGCCGCATCCCAGCGTGATCCTGCCGCTGGCCATCACCGTGAAGATCGCTCGCGAAGTCCTGGCCGAGGCCGGTTTCGATCCCAATGTGGTGTTGCTGGCGGCGCACCCGGCGGGCGACGATACGGCTCAGCAGCTGGCCCTGGATCCGGCGGTCAAGCTGATCGACTTCACAGGCAGCAGCGCCAACGGCAACTGGCTGGAACAGAACGCCCGGCAGGCGCAGGTGTACACGGAGAAGGCCGGCGTGAATCAGGTCATCATCGATTCGGTCGACGATTTCAAGAGCGTGGCGCGCAACCTGGCGTTTTCGTTTGCGCTGTATTCCGGACAGATGTGCACGGCGCCGCAGAACATCTACGTGCCGCGCGACGGCATCAAGACGGCCGACGGCCACTTGAGCTTCGACGATGTGGCCACCGGCCTGGCACAGGCCGTCGAGAAGCTGGTGTCCGATCCGGCCCGAGCGGTGGAGATCACCGGTGCCATACAAAACGCCGGCGTGGTTCGCCGCATAGACGAAGCGCGGGCGCTGGGCCTGCCGGTGCTGTGCGACAGCCGTGCGCTCGAGCACCCGCAGTTCCAGGGCGCTCGCGTGCTGACGCCCTTGCTGCTGAAGGCGGATGCCGCCGACGCGGCCATCCAGCGCGAATGGTTCGGCCCCATCGTTTTCGTGGTGGCGACCGATTCCATCGACAGCGGCATCCGGCTGGCCCAGGATACGGTCGTCGAACATGGCGCGCTGACGCTTGCCGCCTACACCACCGACGATGCCGTGGCAAAGAAAGTGGAAAAGGCCGCCGAAAGGGCGGGGGTGTCGCTGTCGCTGAACCTGACCGGCGGCGTGTTCGTGAATCAGACGGCGGCGTTCAGCGATTTCCATGGCACCGGCGCCAATCCGGCCGCCAATGCGGCCTTGTCCGACAGCGCCTATGTGGCCAATCGTTTTCGCGTCGTGCAAACACGCTGGCATGCATAAAAAACTGGAGACTTCATGAGCTACGAAAATATTGTCTTTGACCTGGACGGCGGCATCGCCCGCATCACCTTCAATCGCCCCGACAAGCTGAACAGCTTCACCGCGGCGATGCACGGCGAATTCGCAGACGCCCTGACGAAGGTCGAGGGCGGCCAGGCGCGCGTCCTGATGCTGACGGGAAATGGGCGCGGCTTTTGCGCGGGCCAGGATCTGTCCGAACGCGAAATGAGCGCCGGCTCGGCGCCGATCGACCTGGGCTCCACCATCGAAAAATACTATGCGCCATTGGTGCGCCGCCTGCGCGCGCTGCCTTTGCCCGTGGTCGTTGGCGTCAATGGCGTGGCGGCCGGTGCCGGCGCCAATCTTGCCCTGGCCGGCGACATCGTCATCGCCAAGCAGTCGGCCAGCTTTATCCAGCCTTTCTGCCGCCTTGGGCTCTTGCCCGATACGGGCGGCACGTATGTCCTGCCGCGTCTGGTGGGACAGGCCCGCGCAATGGGGCTGTCCATGCTGGGCGACAAGCTTAGCGCCGAGAAGGCGGAGCAGTGGGGCCTGATCTGGCAATGCGTGCCCGACGATGCTTTCGATGCCCGCCTGGATGAACTGGCCCGGCATTTCGCCGATGCGCCCACCAAGGGCCTGGCCTATACCAAGCGGGCGCTGAACCAGAGCCTGGCCAACAGCCTGGACGATCAACTGGACCTGGAGCGCGACCTGATGCGCGAACTGGGCGCCAGTCACGATTACGCCGAAGGCGTGGCCGCCTTCCTGGGCAAGCGCCAGCCGGCATTCAAGGGGAAATGATGAGTTCCCTGGCATCCAGCTCCACGCAGGATTCCTCCTTGCCCGAGGACCCGCAGGCCCTGGCCGAACTGACGGCCAAAACCATGTATGACGGGGATGCGGCATCGCAGGCGATGGGGGCGCATGTCGTTGCGGTCGGACCGGGCACGGCGAGCATGTCGATGACGGTGCGTGCCGACATGCTCAATGGGCACAAGACCTGCCATGGCGGCTTCATTTTCGCCCTGGCGGACAGCACCTTTGCCTTCGCGTGCAATTCGCGCAATGCGGCAACGGTGGCGTCAGGCTGCACGATCGATTATCTGGCGCCGGGTTTCGAGGGCGATGTGCTGACCGCGCATGCCGTGGAATACTCGCTGGCTGGGCGCACGGGCGTCTACGACGTGCAGGTCACCAACCAGGACGGCAAGCGCATCGCCATTTTCCGCGGACGCTCGTACCGCATAAAAGGCCAGGTGGTCGGCGAATAGCCATTGGAAAAATCAGCGGAATGGCCGGCCTTTCAGACCTGGCCTTCCGTGTTCATTTGAAACGCAGGTATAGGGTAGGAGTGGAAAATGTCTGAGTCGAAATCGTCGAATGCCGGGCGCGATGCCATTGAGCATGCCAGCCGGGATGAATTGCAGAATCTGCAGCTCGAACGCCTGAAGTGGTCGCTCAAGCATGCATACGACAACGTGCCCCATTACCGGGCATCGTTCGACAAGTCAGGGGTCCATCCCGACGACCTGAAGCAGTTGTCGGATATTTCGCGCTTTCCATTCACGACCAAGCAAGACCTGCGCGACAATTATCCATTCAAGATGTTCGCGGTTCCGCGCGAACAGGTTTCCCGCATTCACGCATCCAGCGGCACCACCGGCAAGCCCACCGTGGTCGGGTATACCGCCAAGGATATCGATAACTGGGCCAATCTTGTGGCCCGCTCGATCTGGGCGGCCGGCGGCCGTCCCGGCGACATTGCCCATGTGGCCTACGGCTATGGCCTGTTCACCGGCGGGCTGGGCGCGCACTATGGGGCGGAAAAGCTGGGTTGCTCGGTGGTTCCGATGTCGGGCGGTCAAACCGAGAAACAGGTGCAGCTGATCCAGGATTTCAAGCCGGACATCATCCTGGTCACCCCTTCGTATTTCTGCAACATCATCGAGGAAATGGAGCGCCAGGGCATGGATCCGCGCGATAGCTCCCTGCGCATAGGCATATTCGGTGCGGAGCCCTGGACGGGCCAGATGCGCAAGGACATCGAACAACGTGCGGGCATCGATGCACTGGACATCTACGGCCTGTCCGAAGTCATGGGCCCGGGCGTGGCCATGGAATGCGTCGAATCCAAGGACGGCCCGGTGGTATGGGAAGACCACTTCTATCCCGAGATCATCAATCCGAACACGGGCGCGGTGGTGGCAGACGGGGAAGAGGGCGAACTGGTGTTCACCTCGCTGACCAAGGAAGCCATGCCGGTGATACGCTATCGCACCCGCGACTTGACGCGGCTGTTGCCGCCGACGTCGCGCAGTATGCGCCGCATCGACAAGATCACGGGCCGCAGCGACGACATGCTTATTGTCCGCGGCGTCAACCTGTTCCCGACGCAGGTCGAGGAAGTCGTGCTGAAGATGCCCGAGCTGGCGGCGCAGTACCAGCTGGTGCTGACGCGCAGCGGCAATCTGGACGAGCTCGAGATCCTGACGGAAGTGCGTCCCGAGTTCGATCATCTGAGCGTTGCCGAACGCGATCAGCTGGCCGGCAAGCTCAAGCATGCGGTCAAGACCTATATTGGCGTGTCGGCGCGCGTCACCGTGCAGACGGCGGGACTGGTCGAGCGCACGCTTACGGGCAAGGCCAGACGGGTCATCGACAAGCGGCCCAAATAGGGTGCTGTTTCGGGGCCGGCATGGCGCCGGCCCCTTGCCGCAGCCAATCCTCCAAGAAGGTATCATTCAAGGTTCGCAAACGTTAACGGACGTATGGATGATTACGCATGCTGTCGGGGCCGCCGTGGCCGGAATCGGGGTCGACTTGTTGCGCCTGGAGCGCATCGAGCGCGTATTCGCCCGTCACGGCGAGCGTTTCGCGCGCCGCATACTCGGTCCGCGGGAAATAGAAAAATTCAATATCCGCTATCGGCGCGATCCGCAGCGAGGCCTGCGTTTCCTGGCCTCGCGCTTTGCCGCCAAAGAAGCGTTTTCCAAGGCCATAGGCCTGGGCATGCACAGCCCCATGACCTGGTCGCGGATGCAAACCCTTAACGAAGCCAGCGGCAAGCCCTGCGTGCACCTGTCCGAGCCCCTGGCGAGCTGGTACGGCCAGCGTTTTGGCCCGGCGCATGTTTCAATTACGGATGAAAGCGATATGGTCGCGGCCTTTGTCGTGGTCGAGGCCCGCAAGCCCGAAATCAAGGATTAAATGGAAGACGCATTATGGTAGCCAAGAATACGCGCGCGACTTTGCCCCCCGGCCCGGTCATGGTGGATGTTGAAGGAACCGTGTTGACGGCGCACGAGCGTGCCCGCCTGCGCGATCCGCTGGTGGGCGGGGTGATTCTCTTCGCCCGGAACTTCGATCACCGCGAACAGCTGGCCGCCTTGTGCCAGGCCATCCATGACGAGCGCGACGAGCCCCTGTTGATCGCGGTCGATCACGAGGGCGGAAGGGTGCAGCGCTTCCGGACCGATGGCTTTACGTCCATTCCGGCCATGAGCGTGTTCGGCGAGCTTTGGTCCGAGGACTCGCTGGCCGCCATGCGCCTGGCCTCGGAAGCCGGTTATGTGCTGGGGGCGGAACTGCGCGCCTGCGGTGTGGATCTTAGCTTTACACCCGTCCTGGACCTGGATTACGGCGTCAGCAAGGTTATCGGCAATCGCTCCTTCCATCGGGATCCCCGCGTCGTGGCCATGCTGGCGCGCGCGCTGATACAGGGCCTGATGCTGGCGGGCATGGCGGCCTGCGGCAAGCATTTCCCCGGCCACGGGGCGGTCGAGGCCGATTCGCATCACGAGATACCCGTGGACCAACGCGACTTCGAGCAGATCATGCAAGAGGACGCGGCGCCCTACGGCTGGCTGGGCGACATGGTCTTGCCTTCGGTGATGCCGGCCCATGTCATCTATCCCAAGGTGGATCCGCATCCCGCCGGCTTTTCCGCGCACTGGATACAGCAGGTGCTGCGCCAGGACCTGGCCTACGACGGCGTTGTCTTTTCAGACGACCTGACCATGGAAGGCGCGACGGTGGCCGGCGACATCCTGGCCCGTGCCCGGGCCGCGCTGGGGGCCGGATGCGACATGGTGCTGGTATGCAACCGTCCCGACCTGGCCGACGATTTGCTGGCTCGCCTGAAGGTGGAGCACAGCGCCGCGGCTATCCAGCGCATACGCCGCCTGATGCCGCGCACGCCCGCCGCCGACTGGAATGCCTTGCAGGCCGATGAACGTTATCAATATGCCCGACGACTTCAATCTCAAATCGTTTCTGGCTGACCTGCCGCATCTGCCCGGCGTGTATCGCCATATCGATGCCCAGGGCGAGGTGCTGTATGTAGGCAAAGCGCGCGACCTGAAAAAGCGCGTGAATTCGTATTTCCAGAAGACACTAAGCAGTCCGCGCATCACGCATATGGTGGCGCGGGTCGTACGGCTGGAGGTGACCGTCACGCGCTCCGAAGCCGAGGCGCTGCTGCTTGAAAACAACCTCATCAAGCGCCTGAAGCCGCGCTACAACATCCTGTTCAGGGATGACAAGTCATATCCCTACCTGATGTTCAGCGGCCACGACATACCGCGCATCGCCTATTACCGCGGCAGCACCAGCGGCAAGGGCAGGTATTTCGGACCCTATCCCAATGCCTGGGCGGTGCGCGAGACCATACAAATCCTCCAGCGCGTGTTCCGGCTGCGCACCTGCGAGGACAGCGTCTTTGCCAACCGCTCCAGGCCTTGCCTGCTGCACCAGATAGGGCGCTGTTCGGCGCCTTGCGTGGACCTGATATCGGCCGAAGCCTATCGCGCCGATGTCGAGCGCGCCGTGCAGTTCCTGGACGGCCGCGCCAGCAAGGTGTTGCGCGATATCGAGAAGCGCATGCACGAGGCATCCGAGGCGCTTGAATTCGAGCGCGCGGCGCTGCTGCGCGATCAGATGGGCGCGCTGGCCAAGGTCCTGCAGCAGCAATCCATGGAGAAAGTCGGCAACGACGACGTGGATGTGATCGCCATCGCTTCGGCCGGCGGGCGCATCTGCGTCAACCTGGCCATGGTGCGCGGCGGCAGGCACCTGGGGGACAAGCCGTTTTTTCCATCGCATACCCACGACGACAGCCCGGGCGAGGTGCTGGCGGCATTTGTCGCCCAGCATTATATGGACAGCGGCATGCCGCCGGTGCTGGTCTGTTCGCATGCGTTGCCCGATCCGGATCTTATCGGCTTGCTGGCCGAGCAGACCGGCGTGAAGGCCCGGGTCCTGGTCAAGCCGCAAGGCATGCGCAAGACCTGGCTGGAGCAGGCGGTGAAGAATGCGGAGTTGGCGCTGGCACGCCTATTGACCGAGTCCAGCGCCCGGGCGGCCCGCAGCCTGGCTTTGGCCACGGCTCTGGAGCTGGATACCGATGAGGCCGCGCTGGATGCCCTGCACATCGAATGCTTCGACATCAGCCACACGGCAGGCGAGGCTACGCAGGCCTCTTGCGTGGTGTACCAGCACCATGCGATGCAGCCGTCGCTGTATCGCCGATACAACATTGCCGGCATCACGCCTGGCGACGATTACGCCGCCATGCGGCAGGTGCTGACGCGCCGTTTCAGCCGAGTGGCCGATGGACAGGCCCAGATGCCCACTGTGGTGCTGATCGACGGCGGGAAAGGGCAGGTCGAGGTCGCCCGGCAGGTTTTCGTGGAACTGGGCCTGGATACGCAGGCCATCGTGGGCGTGGCCAAAGGGGAGGGGCGCAAAGTGGGCCTGGAAACGTTGGTGTTCGCCGATGGCCGTGCTCCGGTGGCTTTGGGAATCGAGTCGGCGGCCCTGATGCTGGTTGCGCAGATCCGCGACGAGGCCCACCGGTTCGCGATTACGGGCATGCGGGCGCAACGGGCCAAGGCAAGGAATGTGTCGCGGCTGGAAGAGATCGAGGGCATAGGCGCGCGGCGCCGCCAGAAGCTGTTGGCGCGTTTTGGCGGTTTTTCCGGCGTCGTGGATGCCAGCGTCGACGACCTGAGGTCTGTGGAAGGAATTTCCGACGAGTTGGCCGAACGTATCTATCAGGCGCTCCGATAAGGTAGTATTCATCTTATGCCCATGAATCTCCCTATTGCACTCACCTGGCTGCGCATCGCCATGATTCCCCTGATCGTGGCGCTGTTCTACATCCCGGCCGACTGGATTTCGGTGCCGCTGCGCGATACCGTGGCCGCGCTGGCCTTCATCGTGGCCGCCCTGACCGATTGGTTCGATGGTTGGCTGGCCCGGCGCTGGAACCAGACCTCGTCCTTCGGCGCCTTCCTGGACCCGGTGGCCGACAAGCTGATGGTGTGCGCGGCCCTGCTGATATTGCTGGACTTGAACCGGGTTGACTCTTTCATTGCGCTGATTATCATCGGGCGTGAAATCACGATTTCGGCCCTGCGCGAATGGATGGCTAAAATAGGGGCCAGCGGCAGCGTGGCGGTGCATTGGCTGGGCAAGTTCAAGACGGCCGCACAAATGATTGCCATTCCCTGCCTGTTGTACTGGCGGCCTTTCCATGGCGTATCCCTGGAACTGATCGGCCAGATCCTGATCGTTATTGCCGCCATCCTGACCGTCTGGTCCATGTGCTATTACCTGCGCCGCGCGTGGCCCGAAATACGAGATCGATCCAACCGGCGCAGTTGATGCTTTTCACGAGAGCGCGATGACCGCCGCAAGCCTAGCCCAAGTCCCCGATACGCCAGCCCTGAAACGCCGGGACTGGAGCATTATCGGCCTGATCGCCTCGGCGCACGCTTCGTCCCACTTTTTCCAACTGGTGTTTCCCACCTTGTACTTGTCGCTGGCCCACGAGTACGGCTACGATTTCGTCAAGCTGGGAATGCTGGCCTCGGTGTTTTTTCTTGTATCCTGCCTGGGTCAGGCTTCGTCCGGTTTCGTGGTCGACCGTATCGGTCCCGCGCCGGTGTTGCGCTTTGGCCTGGCCAGCTTCGTTGTTTCGGGCATCCTGATTGCCGCTTCCAACGGCTATGCCATGCTGGTGCTGGCGGCCATCATCGGCGGCCTGGGGAATTCGGTGTTCCATCCCGTGGATTACTCCATCATCAATCACCGCGTCAGCCAGCGGCGGCTGGGCCATGCCTTCAGCACGCACGGACTGACTGGCAATCTGGGTTGGGCGCTGACGCCGATTTTCATGGCCGGCATCATTCATGTGTCGAACTGGCGGATTGCCGCCTACGCGGCGGCCGCGCTGGTGGCCTTTGTCCTGTTGCTGACCTGGCTGGGCCGCGATCTGCTGGCCGGCCGGAATGCGGCGCTCGAACCGCAGCCAGCCGCGGATGCGCCGACCGGCCAGGCGGCACCCGACCTGGCGCAACAAACGGTCGGCCAGACCTTGGCCATCTTGCTGGTGCAGCCCGCGCTATGGGGCGCCTTCCTGTTCTTCGCCTTTACGTCGATGGCGCTGTCGGCCGTCCAGAACTACACCATACCCATGCTCGGCGATGTCTACGGCATCGACAAGGTCATGGCCGGTACGACCTTGTCGGCCTATATGGTTGCCGCCGCCGCGGGCATGCTGGCGGGGGGCTTCCTGGTCGGCGCCACGCCGAACACCGAGCGTACCGTGGCCATTTCGCTGCTGCTGGCGGGCGGCCTGCTGATCGTGCTGGCCATGGGATCGGTCCCGCCTTCCTTCGCCATGATCCTGGTGGCCATGGCGGGCTTTTGCTCGGGTGTTTCAGCCCCTTCGCGCGACATGCTCATACGGCGGGTTACGCCCAAGGGCGCGACCGGCACGGTCTACGGCCTGGTGTATTCCGGCATGGATGTGGGTTCTTCGCTGGCGCCGGTGGGCTTCGGCCTGCTTCTGGATGCGGGTTTCAGCCAGGGGCCTTGGTTTGGCGCCGCCACAGGATTCACGGTGGCGGCGGTGCTGGCCGTTATGGTTGCCAAGTCGGCCGGCCGGAGCATTTCGCACGCCGCCACGGCTCGCGCTTAAGACGCCTATTGCCTCAGGCCGCGGGCCAGGCTTACTTCGGACGGTTCGCTGCTGCGCCATGGATTGATGTCCAGGCCGCCGCGGCGGGTATAACGGGCATACACCATCAAGGATTGCGGCTTGCAGGCATGCCAGATGTCGCAATACATCTTCTCGACGCAATGCTCATGGAATTCAGTGTGCCGGCGCAAGGAAACGATATACGCCAACAAGGCCTCGCGGTCGATGCGTGGACCCGTATAGCGGACCTGAACGCTGCCCCAGTCCGGCTGGCCGGTTACCGGGCAGTTCGATTTCAGCAGTTCCGATACCAGTGTTTCGCTGGCGACTTCGCCGTTGGGCAGGCAGCGCAGCAGCCCAGGCGCGGGTTCGTAGGCGGTGATTTCAATGTCGGCGCCGTCGATGTTCACGCCCTCCAGGGCGTGGCAGCTTAGCCGGTCGGCCTGTCCCAATTCATTCAGTGTGATCTGAACCGGCGCGCCTGCGGCTTGGCTCAGGTCGCGCGTCATGATGTCGCGCACGGCCTGGGCATTATCGAAACGTTCTTCATTGAAGGAGTTCAGGTAAAGCTTGAACGACTTCGATTCGACCAGCATGGGGCTTTCCTGCGGAAAGACGAAGCGGGCCAGGGCGGCCGTGGGCTTGCCTTTTTGATTCAGCCACGAGACTTCATAGGCGTTCCATATATCGGCGCCGTACCAGGGGCCGGGAATTTCCAGCGAACGCCGGTTGGCGGCTCGGTCGATGGGAAACAGAAGGCCGGGATCATAGGAATCGGGGTAGGACACGTCCTGGCCCAGGGGCGCTTGGACTGAGGAAGGATTTTGCATTGCGGCTGATCAAGGGTCGTGACATCGCTGGAAAAGCGGCGTCGAGTTCAGGGACTGCCCCTATTGTACCCTTGGCCGCTGGTATTCCCGCATTGTGAAAAATGAATCCCGGCTTATGAAAAATACATGCTGCGCTGCATGATTTCATGTTTCATACGGGAAAATAACATTTCGCATTAAGAAATAAAAAACATAAGCCATTGTATTTAAAGTTGAATATTTTTTGTCTTATATAAGACATAAGTGTAGTTTGCCATGCAGCAAGGGCGTAGACTTTTCTCATCGATTTCATTCTTTTTTTCTTCTTTTTCACTTCAAGGAAAACATCATGAACACACGGGAAAACGAAATACGCGGCCTGCAGAAGACCTGGGCCGAAGATCCGCGCTGGCAAGGCATCAAGCGCGGCTATGGCGCCGAAGACGTGGTAAGGCTGCGCGGTTCGGTGTCGGTGGAGCACACCTTGGCTCGCCGGGGCGCGGAGAAATTGTGGGGGCTGTTGCATACAGAGCCCTTCGTCAATTCGCTGGGCGCCTTGACCGGCAACCAGGCCATGCAGCAGGTCAAGGCTGGCCTCAAAGCCATTTACCTTTCGGGCTGGCAGGTGGCCGGCGATGCCAACGGCGCGGGTGAAATGTATCCGGATCAATCCCTGTATCCCGCCAATTCGGTTCCTCAGGTCGTGCGGCGCATCAATAATGCGCTGACGCGTTGTGACCAGATTCAATGGATGGAAGGTAAAAATCCCGGCGATCCCGATTACCTGGATTACTTCGCCCCCATCGTGGCCGACGCCGAAGCGGGGTTTGGTGGCGTGCTGAACGCTTTCGAATTGATGAAGTCCATGATTGAAGCGGGTGCGGCCGGAGTGCACTTCGAAGATCAACTGGCGTCGGTCAAGAAATGCGGCCACATGGGCGGCAAGGTGCTTGTACCCACCCGCGAAGCCGTCGCCAAGCTGGTGTCGGCCCGCCTGGCCGCCGACGTGCTCAATGTGCCGACGCTGCTGCTGGCCCGTACCGATGCCGATGCGGCCGACCTGCTGACCAGCGATATCGACGATAACGACCGTCCCTTCATTACCGGCGAACGTACCGCCGAGGGCTTCTTTCGTACGCGGGCCGGCATTGACCAGGGCATTGCGCGCGGCCTGGCCTACGCGCCTTATGCCGATTTGCTGTGGTGCGAAACCTCGACCCCCAATCTGGACTATGCCCGTAAATTCGCCGAGGCGATCCATCGCCAATTTCCAGGCAAGATGCTGGCCTATAACTGCTCGCCTTCGTTCAACTGGAAAAAGAACCTGGACGATGCCACGGTGGCGAAGTTCCAGCGCGAGCTGGGAGCCATGGGCTACAAGTTCCAGTTCATCACGCTGGCTGGCTTCCATGCCCTCAACTATGGCATGTTCGAATTGGCCCACGGCTATGCCCGCCGTCAAATGAGCGCCTTTGTGGAGTTGCAGCAAAAGGAGTTCGCCGCCGCGGATATTGGGTTCACCGCCGTGAAGCATCAGCGCGAAGTCGGCACGGGCTACTTCGATGCGGTCACGCAAGCCATCGAAGGCGGCCAATCCTCGACCACGGCCCTGACCGGCTCCACAGAGGAAGCGCAATTCGAGTCTCCATCGGGGGAAGGCCTTAAGGTGGCGTGACCGCCGCCTTGCCTGCAACCGGCCCGGGCGGGGGCCTGGCCGGTTGCGGGTGCCGGGCCTTTTGCGGCGCCTGCGGGCGCCGCAATGCATGAGGGCAAGCGCAAACTTGATTAATATCAATACGGTAAAGCCCGCCTTTGGTATAGTCTCTGGCCATGCGCGCCTTTTCCATTTTTTCCACTCCCAACGGGCTTTCCGGCGACGATCGGCAAAAGCGGCGCCATATGCTTGCCCGCCTGGGCCTGGGGTGGCTGGCCATGATGCAGGTCATGATGTTCGCCTTTCCGGGCTATTTGCGTTCCGAAAGCATGGCGCCGGACAATCTGCGATTGCTGGATGACGCCATTTTCATGATGAACTGGATCAGCCTTGTGCTGACGGTGCCCGTCATGCTGTATTGCGCCTGGCCCGTCTGGGGCGGTGCGGTGCGCATGCTGTTGCGCGGGCGGGTCGGCATGGATGTGCCGGTTGCGCTGGGCATCGTCGCGGCATTCATCCCCAGCGCCCACGCCACGTGGGTCGGCCACGGCGAAGTCTATTTCGACTCCGTCACGATGTTCGTCGCTTTCCTGCTGACGGCCCGCTACCTGGAGCTTTGCGCGCGCCAGTCCGTCGGGGCGGGCGGGGCCCATCATCTTATCGAGCAGTTCCGCGCCGCGGTTTCCGTACGCGCCAATCAATTGGCCTTCTGGTTCGTGACCGTGCAAATAGCGCTGGCCTTTATCGTCGGGGCATTTTGGTATGTGTATGCGCCTGCGCATGCGGTGGGCGTCATGGTGGCCTTGCTGGTCATGAGCTGCCCCTGCGCCATGGCGATGTCCGTGCCCACCGCCGTCGCGGCGGCCCATGCCAGCCTGTCCGCCATGCCCGATCGCGAAGACGGCGATGTGCTGCGCCTCATTCAGTCCGCGGGCATCGTTTCACGGCAAAATCTTTATGGCTCCGTGGCCTGGCACCTGTTGATGGTCCCCTTGGCCGCGGCGGGATGGGTGGCCCCCTGGTTGGCGGCCATCAGCATGCTACTGTCCTCGCTGGCGGTTGCGGCAAATTCGTGGCGCCTGTTCCGGCAACAGACCCGCCGGCCGCCGCTCACCGCCTGGGAGGGCGCGGCGGCGAGGGGGCTGGGGACGGTTGGCCTGGACAGGCCCTAAGCCATGGAGGCCTCTTTATTCCTGCTGCTTCCGATCTCGCTGCTGCTGGTGATCGCCATCGGGGCGGCCTTCTGGTGGGCCATTTTTGCCGGCCAGTTCGACGACACGAACGAAGCGGCGCAATCCATCCTGCTGGACGACGATAATCCCGATACGAAGCAGGTGGCCGGAAAAGATAGGTAGCCGGATCGCGACACAGCGGTCCGAATGTTTTTTATCGATTAAGTGTGGCGCGAAAACGTCAGAAGCGGCAGGACTGGACCCATCTTGATGCAAATCAAAGAGGGCTTGGGCCTGCCGGGCCATCATGCTGGCGTCTCGTATTGTTTTATTTGTTTTAGGGGAAGCTCATGGGCACTTCCGATACTGTCGGAAATCAGGCTGAAACCTTCAACTATGGTGTCGTCAGGCAATTCACGATTGCCACCATAGTCTGGGGAGTGGTCGGCATGGCGGTCGGGGTACTGATCGCGGCGCAACTCATCTGGCCGGAACTCAATTTCAACACGCCGTGGCTAAGCTACGGCCGTCTGCGCCCATTGCACACGAACGGCGTGATTTTCGCCTTCGGCGGCAGCGCGCTGTTCGCCACGTCCTATTACGTGGTGCAGCGCACCTGTCAGGCGCGCCTGTTCAGCGACAAGCTGGCCGCGTTCACCTTCTGGGGCTGGCAGGCCGTGTTGGTGGGGGCGGTCATCACGCTGCCCATGGGCTTTACCAGCACCAAGGAGTACGCCGAGCTTGAGTGGCCCCTGGACATTCTGATTGCCCTGGTCTGGATCGCCTACGCGGTGGTGTTCTTCGGCACCATCGCCAAGCGCCGGGTCCGGCACATCTATGTGGCGAACTGGTTTTTTGGATCCTACATCCTGACCATCGCCGTCCTGCATATTTTCAATAATCTGGAAATGCCCGTTTCGTGGTGGAAATCGTATTCCATCTATGGCGGCGTGCAGGATGCCATGGTGCAGTGGTGGTACGGCCATAACGCCGTGGGCTTCTTCCTGACCACCAGCTTCCTGGGCATGATGTACTACTTCGTGCCCAAGCAGGCCGAACGCCCCATCTATTCCTATCGCCTGTCCATCGTCCACTTCTGGGCGCTGGCCTTCACTTATATGTGGGCGGGTCCGCATCATTTGCTGTACACCTCTTTGCCCGACTGGACCCAATCGTTGGGGATGGCCCTGTCGCTGATCCTGCTGGCGCCTTCCTGGGGCGGCATGATCAACGGCATCATGACGCTGTCGGGCGCCTGGCACAAGCTGCGCACCGACCCGATCCTGAAGTTCCTGGTCGTGGCCCTGTCCTTCTATGGCATGTCCACCTTCGAGGGCTCGATGATGTCCATCCGTACCGTCAATGCGCTGTCGCATTACACCGACTGGACAGTGGGCCACGTGCATTCGGGCGCGCTGGGCTGGGTTGCCATGATCACTTTCGGCTCCTTCTACTACATGATTCCGCGCCTGTACGGACGCAGTTCCATGGCCAGCATGAAGATGGTCGAGCTGCACTTCTGGCTGGCCACCTTGGGCGTGGTGCTGTACATCAGCTCCATGTGGATCGCCGGCGTCATGCAGGGCCTGATGTGGCGGGCAACCGGCGTCGATGGCACCCTGACCTACAGCTTCGTCGAAGCGGTCAAGGCCACCTATCCCTTTTATGTGATCCGCTTGCTGGGCGGCCTGTGCTTCCTGTCGGGCATGTGCCTGATGGCCTGGAACACCTGGATTACCGTCAAGGGCCAGCCCAAGCCGAATCCCGTTGTGTATAAGCGCAGTCCGGATCCTGTCGATCCCGCGCTGCTTGGTCCGGCATCCGCCACGGCCACGGCTTAAGGAGAACCGACATGAGCAAGAAAACTACCGGTTTTTCCCACAAGCTGATTGAAACCAACGTCGGCCTGCTCATCATCCTGAGCATATTGGTGATTTCATTCGCCGGCCTGGTGCAGATCGTTCCGCTGTTCTTCCAGCACTCCACGACCGTGCCGACGGCTGGCGTGCAGCCTTACGAGCCGCTCAATCTTATCGGCCGGGACGTCTACATACGTGAGGGCTGCGTGGGCTGCCATTCGCAGCAGATCCGCATGCTCAGTTCCGAGGTGCTGCGCTACGGGCCTTATTCGCTGGCGGGCGAGTCGACCTACGACTATCCCTTCCTGTGGGGCTCCAAGCGCACCGGGCCCGACCTGGCCCGGGTCGGCCAGCGGTATTCCGATGATTGGCATCGCGTGCACTTGCGCAATCCGCGCGACGTCGTGAAGGAATCCAATATGCCTGCCTACCCATGGCTGCAGCGCAACCGCATCGACCAGGAGAATGTCCAGGATCGCATGCGCGCGCTGCGCAAGGTGGGCGTGCCCTATACCGACGAGCAGATCCAGAAGGCGCCCGAGCAACTGAAGGGCAAGACCGAAGAAGACGCACTGGTGGCGTATCTGCAAGGCCTGGGCGTGGCCGGCCGAGAGGCGGCCGCCAAGGCGGTTTCAGAAGGAGCGCTGTGATGGCTATTGTCAATGGAATTGCAACCGTCATTGCGATGCTGACCTTTCTGGGCATCGTATGGTGGGCTTACTCGCGCGGCCGGGCCGACGCGAACCGCGAAGCATCGCTTCTGCCTTTCGCCATGCCCGATGAACGCTTGACCGATAAAGACGCAGGGGGCTCCAATGAGTGATTTCGTCAGTGGCTTCTGGAGCTACTTCATCGCCATCATCTCCATCGGCGGGATCATTTTCTGTCTGTGGCTGCTATTCACCCAGCGAGCCTGGCTGAAGAAGACCGTTCCGCAGGTCGAAGATACGGGACACGTCTGGGATGGCGACCTGACCGAACTGAACACGCCCGTCCCGCGCTGGTGGACGGTGTTCTACGTGGGACTCTGCGTCATCGCCCTGGGCATGCTGTTTTTGTATCCCGGCCTGGGCAGCTACGAGGGCAGCCTGGGCTATACGGCGGCCAAGCAGGTCAAGGCTCAGCAAGAGGCCCTGAACGAGCAGATCCGGCCGGTATACGCCCGGTATAAGGAAATGTCTATCACCGAGGTTGCCCGCGATGACCAGGCGCGCGAGATCGGCCAGCGGCTGTTCCTGAACAACTGTGCGCAATGCCATGGTTCCGACGCCCGGGGCAGCGGCAATTTCCCCAACCTGGCCGATGGCGACTGGCTGTATGGCGGCGCGCCGGAGCAGATACTGCAAACCATCACCAAGGGCCGGCATGGCATGATGCCGCCCTGGAAATCGCAGATCAAGCCGGCCGAGGCGGCCGACATCGCCCAGTATGTGCGTTCCCTGTCCGGCTTGGCCAGCGACCCGCTGCGTGTGGTGCCGGGCAAGCGCGGTTTCGAGACTTTCTGTGTTGCCTGCCACGGCGTTCAAGGCAAGGGCAACACCGCGGTGGGCGCGCCCAACCTGACCGACAACGTCTGGCTGTACGGCAGTTCAGAGGCCTCCATCGTGGAAACCATCCTGAACGGGCGCGAGAACCGCATGCCGGCTCAGGAAGGCATCCTGACCGAGGATCAGATCCGCATGCTTACCGCATGGGTATGGGGCTTGTCCAATCAGGGAATCAGTACAGCAGCAAAATAAAGGCCACACATGAGCAGCGAACCACCTGTCAACCCCACGACGCAAGCGCCCGCGGCGCCCGCCTGGCAACCGCCGCGTGTATCGAAGGTTGGGGGTGGCGTTTCTCCGCAGGTCGAGAAGGCGCTTTCCGATGTGCGCAGCAAAATACACCCGCGCTCGGTGTCCGGCATCTTCGCGCGCTGGCGCATCGCCATGGTGTTCGTCACGCAACTGATCTTCTACGGCCTGCCGTGGCTGCAATGGAATGGCCGGCAGGCCGTCCTGTTCGACCTGGCCGCGCGCAAGTTCTACATTTTCGGCATGGTGCTGTGGCCGCAGGACGTCATCTACCTTGCCGTCCTGCTGGTCATTTCGGCTTTCGCCTTGTTTCTGTTCACCGCGATGGCAGGGCGCCTGTTCTGCGGATACGCTTGCCCCCAGACGGTCTATACCGAGATTTTCATGTGGGTCGAGCGGCGCATAGAAGGCGACAGGCTGGCCCGCATCCGTCTGGACGAGCAGCCCTGGACATGGCGCAAGATCCGACTGAAGGCCTCCAAGCACCTTATCTGGATACTGATAGCCTGGTGGACCGGGTCCACCTTCATTGGCTATTTTGCACCCATACGCGAGCTGGGCATGGGTTTGCTTACCTTGTCGCTCGGACCCTGGCAGTGGTTCTGGATGGTGTTCTATGCCTTTGCGACCTGGGGCAACGCCGGCTTCATGCGGGAAGCGGTCTGCAAGTACATGTGCCCCTATGCGCGCTTCCAGAGCGTGATGGTCGATGACGATACCTTCGTCGTCACCTATGATCACGCGCGCGGCGAGCCCAGGGGCGGTCGCTCGCGCCGTATCGACCATAAGGAAGCCGGGATGGGCGACTGCGTCGATTGCAGCCTTTGCGTGCAGGTTTGCCCCACCGGCATCGACATCCGCGATGGCCTGCAGTATATGTGCATAGGATGCGGCGCCTGTGTCGACGCCTGCGATCAGGTCATGGAAAAAATGGATTATGCCAAAGGCCTTATCCGCTATACCTCCGGACGGGCCATTACCGACGGCCTGACGCAAAGCCAGGTCCACAAGCGCATGCTGCGTCCAAGGGTTCTGGCTTATTCACTGATACTGGGGCTGATCGTCATCGGATTCGCCGTGTCGCTGGCCACCCGCACAACCTTGCGTGTGGATGTCATTCGCGATCGGGGCGTGCTGGGCCGCGAGGTGGCCGGCGGCATGGTGGAGAACGTTTATCGCCTGCAGTTCATCAATACATCGGAATCGCCGCTCAGGCTTACCCTGAGCGCGACCGGCTTGCCCGAACTGTCCATCCTGACCGCCGATCAGGGTGCGACCGCCTTGAATGTCGATCCGGCATCGAACCGTCTGGTGCCTGTCGTGCTGCGGGTTCCAGCGGGCAAGGTAAGCCCGGGCCTGCACGACATAGATATTACGACGGTAGGCAAGTATGGCGACGGACGCGAAACCACCGTGGTCGAGCGTTCCAGCTTTTTTGTGCCAAAATGATTTCAGGAGGTATCCCCATGTCCGACATGCAGCGCAACAGTGCGACCGAACCGGAAAGCGGCAAGCCGTGGTGGCGCGAACCCTGGCCCTGGATACTCATGGCCGGCCCGGCCGCGGCCATCGTCGGTTGCATCATCACCATTGTGCTGGCGGTGCAGAATTTCGGGGATCAGGCGATTACCGATGGGGGCGTCAAGCGCGGCCTGGTGGTAAGCAAGCAGGTACAGGCTCCGCCGCCGTCCGAAAAGCCCTAGACAATCAAAAATACGAAAGGAGACTTGTTATGCGTTGGCGTTCACTGATGTGGATTTTATGGCCCTCGTTCCTGGTCGGCGCGGCCACCAGTGCAACCGTGTTCGCCATGGTCGATCCGCTGGATATCGCTTTTTTCGGCTATATGGAAGCCAGCCGCCAGGAAGTGTATGCGGGCGGGTTTTTTCTATTCTGGCTGATGGCCGCCTTGTCCAGCGCCTTGAGCCTGCATCTGGCGCCTCGTGGCCGCTTGTTTGACGAGTTTGGCGACCCCATCGAGCAATAGGGCTGCGGCCGGGGCAAGCCGATTGCGGATCTAGCCGCAGTCGGTTCCCGCCAGCGCCTGAAGGTTGCGCATGTCCAGGATGTGAACTTCGCGCTGCTGGACCCGGAGCAGGCCTTCGCGCGCAAAGCGGGAAAACAGGCGGCTGACGGTTTCCAGGGTCAGGCCCAGGTAATTGCCGATTTCCTCGCGGCTCATGCGCAAGATGAACTCGCTGGCCGAATAGCCCAGCACCGCCAGCCTTTGCGACAGATTGACCAGGAAGGCGGCCAGCCTTTGTTCGGACCGCAAGGCGCCCAAAGCCATGATCAAATGATGCGACCGGCTGATTTCCTTGCTCATGAGGCGGCGGAATTGCTGCTGCAGTATCGGCAGATGCTGCGACAACTGATCCATTTCGTCTATGCGTATGACGCAGACCTCGGTGTCTTCCAGCGCGATGGCGTGCGATACATGAGTGTTGTCCAGCAAGCCGTCCATGCCCAGGATTTCGCCAGGCAGCAGAAAACCGGTGATCTGTACCTGGCCGGAGGAGTCTTCCAACTGTGTCTTGATCGAACCCGACCGGATGCCGTACACCGCTTCGGTCTGATCGCCAAGGCCGAACAGCGCGCCTCCCTTGGGGATGCGGATGCGCTCTTTGACCAGTTCATCCAGCTTGGTGACCTCGTTGCGCGGCATGCCCAGCGGCAGACATACTTCGCTGAGCATGCAGGTGGAGCAGCGCGTAGAATCGGGTGTAACGGAAATTTTCTTCTGCATGCGATCGTCCTCGAAAACGAGGAAGGTAATGTTCAGTGGCCTGTAAGGGCGATAGGCTTCATTGTAGGCTTTTAGCTGGCAAAACCGTGCAGAACCCGCTTTTGAGATGTATCAAGTATACGGTAGCGGGGTTTTATTCCAGCAGCTATGACGCGAGTGTGGTTTTTTCGCCAGCGGGATTCCAGTAATCGGGCGATGCATAGCGGGATTTGAGCATGTCGATGAACAAGCGCACCCGCAGGGGCAGGTGCTTGCGTTCGGGAAGCATGGCAAAAATGCCGTTGGCCGGGGCCGCATAACCGTCCAGCACGCTGACCAGCCGGCCTTCAGCCAAGTCCTCCTGGACTTCCCACAATGAACGCCAGGCCAGGCCGATGCCGGCCAGCGTCCATTGGTGCAGCACCGACCCGTCGCTGCAGGCCATATTGCCCTTGATGCGCACGGCTCGCAGTTCTCCGTCCTGCTTCAATAGCCATCCCCTGGCCTGATTGCCCTGGTTTCCGAACGACAGGCAATTGTGCAGCGCCAGGTCGTCGGGGGTGTTGGGCCGGCCGTATTCCTGAAGATAAGAGGGGGCGGCGACGATGACTCTTTTATTGTCGGCCAGGCGCAGCCCGACAATTTGGGAATCGTCCAGCTCGCCCAGGCGGATGGCGCAGTCGTAGCGTTCCTCGATCAGGTCGACCAGGCGGTCGCTCAGGTCCAGGGTAATGGTGACATCGGGATACGCCGCGATGAATTCGGGTACCAGAGGGGCTACATGGCGCCGCCCGAAGCCCGCCGGGGCGCTGATGCGCAGGTGTCCGCTGGGCTTGATGCTGCCTTGCGAAATGCGCGCTTCCGCATCGTTGACCTCGCGCAGTATGCGCTGCGCCTCTTCGAACAGCTCGGTCCCTTCCGATGTCAACGACAGGCGGCGGGTGGAGCGCAGCAGCAGCTTGATGCCCAGACGCGCCTCGAGCGAACTGATGCGCCGGCCCATCATGGCCGGGGCGATGCCCTCCGCGCGGGCGGCTGCCGACAGGCTGCCCAGTGTGGCTACGGCCACAAAGCTTTCGAGTTGTTTGAATTTGTCCATGCTGGCGATAGGTGGGCGGCCGGCCGGTGCAAGGCCGGCCAAGTGCAATAGTATCAGCAAGGCGGCATGGCAGGCGTGTGGCAGTTGGGCTGAAACACCCTTGAAATCGCCTGTTTCGGCCGCACATATTCACTATTCGAGCACATGCTCTCCCATTTCAGTGAAAACCATATTATGCGATTCGATAAATTGACAACGAAATTCCAGCAGGCCATTGCCGATGCGCAAAGCCTGGCTGTGAAGCATGATAATCCGTACATCGAACCTGCCCACGTCCTGGCTGCTTTGCTGGCCGACACGGATAGCGGCGCCGCCAGCCTTCTGGCGCGTGCCGGCGTGGCGGCAAATCGCCTGGGGCCGGCCCTGAATGCCCAGATAGAAAGCTTTCCCCAGGTACAGGGCGCCGAAGGCAACATTCAGGTCAGCCGCGAACTGCAGGCGGCGCTGGCGCGCACCGATAAAGAAGCCTCCAACCGGGGCGATGCCTATATTGCCAGCGAGCTCTTTTTGCTGGCCATGTCCGACGATAAGGGCGAAACAGGCCGGCTTCTGCGCGAATCGGGCTTGCAGCGAAAAGCGCTGGAGACCGCCATCGAGGCCGTGCGCGGCGGTGCGTCGATATCGGATTCCGAAGGCGAATCCAACCGCGAGGCCCTGTCCAAGTACACCACCGACCTGACCGAGCGTGCCAGGCTGGGCAAGCTGGACCCGGTGATCGGCCGGGACGATGAAATCCGCCGCTCCATTCAGATACTGCAGCGCCGCACCAAGAATAACCCCGTACTCATCGGCGAGCCCGGCGTGGGCAAGACAGCCATTGTCGAAGGCTTGGCGCAGCGCATCGTCAACAACGAGGTGCCCGAGACCCTGAAGGGCAAGCGGGTGCTGTCGCTGGACATGGCCGCCTTGCTGGCCGGCGCCAAATACCGCGGCGAATTCGAAGAACGCCTGAAGGCCGTCCTTAAGGAGCTTTCCCAGGACGATGGCCAGACCATCGTATTCATCGATGAGCTGCACACCATGGTGGGCGCGGGCAAGGCCGAGGGCGCCATGGATGCGGGCAATATGCTCAAGCCCGCCTTGTCGCGCGGCGAGCTGCATTGCATCGGCGCCACCACGCTGGACGAGTACCGCAAGTACATTGAAAAAGACGCCGCGCTGGAGCGCCGCTTCCAGAAGGTATTCATCAACGAGCCCGATGTCGAGTCCACCATCGCCATTCTGCGCGGACTGCAAGAACGCTACGAATTGCACCACGGCGTGGCGATCACCGATCCGGCCATCGTGGCCGCCGCGGAGCTGTCCAACCGCTATATCACCGACCGCTTCCTGCCGGACAAGGCGATCGACCTCATTGACGAGGCGGCGGCGCGCATCCGCATGGAGATCGACTCCAAGCCCGAAGTGATGGACAAGCTGGATCGCCGCATCATTCAATTGAAGATCGAGCGTGAAGCGGTCAACAAGGATACGGACGAAAGTTCGCAACGCCGCCTGAAGGCCATTGAAGACGAACTCGTAAAGCTGCAGCGCGAGTACAACGATTACGAAGAGGTCTGGAAAGCCGAAAAGGCCGCGGTGCAGGGCTCCCAGACGATCAAGGAAGAAATCGAACGTACCCGGGCTGAAATGGCCGAGCTGCAACGCAAGGGCCAGTTCGATAAGTTGGCCGAGTTGCAGTACGGCAAGCTGCCCGAGCTGGAAGGCCGCCTGCAAGCGGCCGAGGCGGGACAGCAGGCCGCCGCCGCGTCCGAGCAGCCGCGCCTTTTGCGCACTCAGGTTGGCGCCGAAGAGATCGCGGAAGTCGTGTCGCGGGCGACGGGCATCCCTGTGGCCAAGATGATGCAGGGCGAGCGCGACAAGCTGCTGAAGATGGAAGACTTCCTGCATCAGCGGGTGGTGGGCCAGAACGAGGCCGTCAGCCTGGTGGCTGACGCCATCCGCCGCTCGCGTGCGGGCTTGTCGGATCCGTCCCGCCCTTATGGCTCTTTTCTCTTCCTGGGCCCAACGGGGGTAGGGAAGACGGAGTTGACCAAGGCGCTGGCCAGCTTCCTGTTCGATTCGGACGATCACATGATACGCATCGACATGAGCGAGTTCATGGAGAAGCATTCGGTGGCCCGCCTGATCGGAGCGCCTCCCGGCTACGTCGGCTACGAAGAAGGCGGCTACCTGACCGAGGCCGTGCGACGCAAGCCGTATAGCGTCATTTTGCTGGACGAGGTCGAGAAGGCGCATCCGGATGTGTTCAATATCCTTTTGCAGGTGCTGGACGACGGCCGCCTGACCGATGGGCAGGGACGTACCGTGGACTTCCGCAACACGGTCATCATCATGACGTCCAATCTGGGTTCGCAGCACATCCAGAGCATGGCGGGGCAGCCCTACGATGTGGTCAAGGAGGTTATCTGGGACGAGCTCAAGCAGTCGTTCCGGCCCGAATTCCTGAACCGGATCGATGAGGTGGTGGTGTTCCACGGCCTGGAGGCCAAGCACATCGAGTCGATTGCGCGCATACAGCTGCAACGGCTGGGGCAGCGATTGGCGCAGAAAGAAATGCGGCTGGAAGTATCGGATGCGGCTTTGGCGCAGTTGGCCCGGGCCGGCTTCGATCCGGTCTTCGGAGCGCGGCCTTTGAAGCGGGCAATTCAGCAGCATATCGAGAATCCGATCGCGCGCCTGATACTGGAGGGCAAATTCGGCCCGAAGGATGTGGTGCCTGTGGATTGGCAGGGCGACAAGTTCGTATTCTCGCGGACGCTGCAGTAAGCGATAGCGGGCGGTCGGGCGGCATGGTGCCGCTGGCCGCCCGCTTTGTCCCTATTCCGGCCGCAGGGCCGATGCGCTAATCCCCGCTTGCACTGGTCTGCCGAAATGCCATGGCCAAGCCGGCCAGGATGGCCGCCAGCCCAGCCAAGGCCAAAGGCGGCATGGCGTTGCCCAGGATCAGGTAGTCAAGGATGGCGGTGACCACGGGCACCAGGTAGAACAGGCTGGTGACATTGACCAGGTTGCCGCTGCGTATCATCCGGTACAGCAGCAACTGGGCCGCCACCGATATGAGCAGGCCCAGCCATAAAAGGGGAATCAGGAATCCCGGGGTCCACTCGAAATGGAAGGGCTGGAACGGAGCCAGCAACAGGCAAAGCACCAGGGTCGCGGCGTACTGCAATGGCAGCACTTGCGCCGGCGCCTGCTGGCTGCGCTTTTGCAGCATGGCGCCCAGCGTCATGCACAGCAAGGCCGCCAATGCAAAGGCCATGCCCAGTCTGGAGAACTGCGCTCTTGCCAGGCTCTGGTAAACCACCAATGTCAGGCCGGACAGGGCCAGCACCAGGCCGGCAAGCCGCCAGGGGGAATAGCGCCGTTCAGTCAGCAAGAGCGTAAGTATGGGCTGGACGCCCAGCAAGGTGGCGATCAGGCCGGGAGTGATGCCGTGCGCCATCGCCTGGAAGTAGCAGACGGAGTAGCTGCCTATCAGCAGCAGTCCCGTCCCTGCGACCTGGCGGCGCGTTCCGGGGGCGGGCAGCCAGCGCCTGCCGGGAAGCCCGATCAGCAGCAGCGCGCACAGCGCCAAGGCAAAACGAAGGATCAGCAAGGCAAAAACGGAGCCGTGGTCCAGGCCCCAGCGGGTGAAGATGGCCGCGCTGCCCCAAAGCAGCACGAAAGCGGACATGGCGGCATAGGCCGCCCATGTGGATGATTTTGTAGTCATTTTGAACTCAACCGTCGAATAAGAAACAGGCCCGGCCGTCCGGCGGACGCAACAACGGCGTCAGCGCAAATACGGAATGGAGGCGGGTCGCGTGGCGGGCTGGATCAGCCCTGGGCGATGATGCTCGCCGGAGGTGCGACGGAAGAGGGGGGAGGGTTGGTGGCACGCACACCGCCGCCCGCGTGGCTCGCGGTAAGGACAAATGATTTGGCGCGTGCAAATGCTGTCATGAGGTTATCTTGCTTGAGAACATAACGCTGGCGTCAAATTTCCATGGCGGCCAGTAGGGAAAATATAACATAGTGGTAAAAAGACGATAGGCGGGAAAGCCGATCTTGCCTCGCCTGGCCGGCGGCCGGCTTTTTGCCGCATCCGTTCGAGCGCGATTGCCGCAGGCCGTAGGAGAACTTCCATCTTTTTCTGCCCAAAGGCCATACATCATGACTACTGGAACCGTTCATCTTCATCGCGTCTTGCGCGCAAGCCCCGAGCGTATCTATCGCGCTTTCCTCGAACCCGACGCCATCGCCAAGTGGTTTCCGCCCTACGGGTTTACTTGCCAAGTCCATTATATGGACGCCAGGGTTGGCGGGACCCACAAGATGTCGTTTCGCAACTTCAGCAGCGGCGCCAGCCACGCGTTCAGCGGCGAGTATCTTGAATTGGTGCCGTTCGAACTGATCCGCTACTCGGATCAGTTCGATGACCCGAACTTGCCCGGCCGGATGCTCAACACCATTTCATTGCGACAGGTGTCCTGCGGGACGGAGCTGACGATCATGCAGGAGGGCGTGCCCGAAGCCATTCCTGTGGAGATGTGCTATTTGGGCTGGCAAGACTCGCTTGCCCAATTGGCCAAGCTGGTGGAGCCCGAGATTCCCGATTGACCCAGCTTGCGCAAAAGCAGGCTGGCGGCCGGGGGTTCGATTCCCCCCGGCCGCTGTTTGCGTCTCCCTGGCTATGGGGCCGTTGCCGGGGAATCCCCCATCAAAGTGTAAACTCCTAGGTTTTTGTCCCGGGTGGTATGGTGCAAGAACTACCGCGGCGCACAAGTTCCAGCGGGCCGGCGCTTATCCGCCTGCTTGCCCGCCTGAACGATGCCGATATCCTCGAACCTAGGCAATCGCTTCCGGACCGTCTGAGCCAGTGGCTCGGCTGGACGGACGCTATCGCGCTGGCGGCGGCTTTGAATGGCTCTTCGCCCGCTGCGACGGCGAGCGAAGCGGAATCGGGCAGTGAAGGACGGAGCGCGTATCTTCGTGTGAAGACTGAATTGAAAGGCGCCATTATCGGCATCAACGCGCCTCCGGCGATCCGGTCTCGAGGCCACAGGGCCGCCCCCGTGCAGGGCGACTCCAAGTCTGCGCAGGCCGTGGAGTTCGCGACGTATCGGCGGCGCTACATTTCGCTTCAGCAGACGATGGAGGCTGCTATCGGCAATTTGCGTTCGCGCCTGCGCGGCATGCTGGCTTGCCAGCCCGGCATGGCAGGCCTTGCGAGCGTGGATGCCGCCATGGAGCAGGCCTTGAATGAGCGCGAGTATCGTCTGCTGGCTGGCCTGCCGGCGCTGCTCGAAGCGCGCTTCGAGCGCTTGCGCCAGGCCGGGCAGGCGGCGCCGGCCGATGAGGCGGTTTTGCCTCCGTCTCCGACTGGCGGCGCCGGCGCCTGGCTGGATGTGTTTCACAAGGATATGCAAAGCGTATTACTGGCCGAATTGGATATTCGTTTACAACCGGTCGAAGGGATGCTGGCCGCCCTTCGAGCCTGTTAACCTCAAAACCTTATGAATCGATTTCTTCATTTTCTTGTATTCGCGGTGGGCCTGGCCGGCGTCTGCTGGATCGGCGCCGGCTACCTGGCTTCGAACCCGCTGGCTCTGGCGGTCACTGCGCTCATTGCCGCCGTCTACCTGGCCGGTGCGCTGGAGCTATATCGCTATCAGCAGTCCACGTCCACGCTGACAGCGGCGCTGGCGGACCTTTCCGAGTCTCCGGCCAGCCTGGACGATTGGCTTTCCAGGCTTCATCCGGGCTTGCGCACATCGGTGCGTCAGCGCATCGAGGGCGATCGGGTCGGTTTGCCAGGGCCGGCGTTGACGCCGTATCTCGTGGGACTGCTGGTTTTGCTGGGCATGCTGGGTACGTTCCTGGGCATGGTTGCCACCTTGCGGGGTACCGGATTGGCGCTGGAGGGCGCCACCGACCTGCAGGCGATCCGTGCGTCGCTGGCCGCGCCCGTCAAGGGGCTGGGATTCGCATTCGGCACATCGGTCGCTGGCGTCGCCACGTCGGCGATGCTTGGGCTTTTGTCCGCTTTGTGCCGGCGCGAGCGCATTCGGGCGGCTCAAATGCTCGATACAAAAATCGCAACGGCATTGCGGGTTTATTCGCCGGCTCATCAGCGTGATGAGAGCTTCACGCTTTTGCGGCAGCAGACCCAAGGCATGGCTGCCGTGGTGGACAAATTGCAAGCCATGATGACGGCCATGGAAAGGCAGGACCGGGTATTGAGCGAAGGATTGTCGGCCCGTCAGGACGATTTCCATGCCAAGGCCGAGGCCGCTTACGTGCGTCTGGCCGGCTCAGTGGAACAATCCTTAAGGGAAAGCGTGGCAGAGGGGGCCCGCGCCGCCGCCACGGCGGTCCAGCCCATTGTCGAAACCACAATGGCCGGCCTTGCCCGGGATACCGCGGCGTTGCATGATACGGTCACGCAGGCTGTGCAGCGGCAATTGGATGGCTTGTCCACTCGTTTCGAAGCCTCGTCGGCCACGGTGGCGGATATCTGGAAAGACGCATTGGCCGAACATCAGCGCGCCAGCGACTCGCTGGCGGGCGACCTGCGCTTGTCGCTGGATGGCTACTCGCAAACTTTCGAACAGCGCTCCGCCAGCCTGCTGGACCAGGTTTCCGCCCGCATGGAGGCAACGGCAAGCTCGATGTCGCAGGCATGGGACACGGCCCTGTCCCGGCATGAGAGTGCCAGCGGGAAGCTTGCAAGCGACAACCAGCTTGCCCTGACGTCTACGGTGTCGGCTTTTGAACAGCATTCCGCATCGCTCGTGCGTACCGTGGACCAATCGCAGAGCGAACTGCGCGCGCAATGGATGGCGCAGGATGAGCAGCGGCTGGCGGCATGGAACAGCGCGCTGGACGCTACGTCGGCAGCGCTGCTGCGCAAGTGGGACGAGGCGGGTAGCCAGGCGGCGGAACGCCAGCGGCAGCTGTGCGAATCCTGGGTGCAAGCCGCGGACAATGTGGCAGCGCAGGCCCAGGCGCAGGCCAGCGGCACCCTTGCGCAGATCGCGGGGTTGATCCAAACCGCTGAAGAGGCTCCCAAAGCCGCGGCCGGCCTGGTGGCTGAAGTACGCCAGGCCTTTTCCGACAGCATGGCGCGCGACAACACCATGCTCGAAGAGCGCAACCGTCTGCTCGAAACGCTCGGCACCCTGCTCGACGCCGTGAACCACGCCTCGTCGGAGCAGCGCGGGGCGGTCGATGCCTTGCTTGCCGGCTCGGCGGATATGCTGGATCGGGTCGGCGCTCAATTCACCGAGAAGCTGCGGGCCGAAGCCGATGGGCTGGGCAACGTCGCCGCGCAGCTTACCGGCAGCGCCGTCGAAGTCGCGAGCCTGGGAGAAGCCTTCGGGGCCGCCGTGCAATCGTTCGGCCAGTCGAATGCCGCCCTGATGGAGCACCTGCAGCGCATCGAAGCGGTGCTCGACAAGTCGATTGCGCGCAGCGACGAACAGTTGGCTTATTACGTGGCGCAGGCGAAAGAGGTCATAGACCTGAGCATCATGTCGCAGAAGCAGATCATCGAAGAACTACAGCAAATGGCTGGCCGGCAGGCATCCGCCGGCCCGGTATCGGCATGAGCGGGGAACTGGATACCGGCGTCGAGCCGACCGCGCCGGTATGGGCCGTCTTCGGCGATCTGATGTCCGTGTTGCTGGGCGCCTTCGTGCTCGTCCTGGTGGGCGTCATCGGCGTGCAACTGGAACTCTCGGCCAGGCTGGACCATGAAATCCAGCAACGCCAGGAGGAGACCCAGCGCCGCAAGACGCTGGAGCAGGCGCTTGCCAGACCGTTGGCGGAGGGCAGGGTGACCTTGGTGGACGGGCGCATCGGAATCAGCGGCAGCGTGCTGTTTGCGCTGAACTCCGCCAATCTGCAATCCGAAGGCCGCGACGTGTTGCGGTCCCTGGTCGGGCCGCTGTCCGATTACCTGCGATCCCACGATCAGGTCCTCATGGTCAGCGGCTTCACCGACGATCAACCCGTACACGAGGGCAATCGAAAATTTGCGGACAATTGGGAGCTCTCGGCCCAGCGCGCCCTGACCGTAACGCGTGCCCTGATCGACGAAGGCATCCCGTCCTCGTCGGTTTTCGCGGCCGCATTCGGCGCCCAGCAACCCGTGGCGCCGAACGCCGATGAAGAAGGGCGGGCTCGCAACCGGCGTGTTGAAATTGCGCCTATTGCCAAACCGTCCGCCACAGCGGTGCCACATGGATAGCCAGGTCGTAAGCGAAGCGGAAACGCTGCTCGCCGCTTGGCGCGAGCGCGGCTTCGATCGCCTGGATCCTGTCCGCTACCATTTCATCGAAGCCTTGGCCAAGCGGGCCGGCACCCACAGCGGCGAGGCGCGGCGGCTTCTGGACCAGAGGCTGTCCGAACTGCTGCAAGCCTATCGGGACCGCGGCGCGGGCCATACAGACGATAGCGGGGCGGCCACGGACAAAGCTGTAAGGGACTGCGGCGCACACTCCGGATCCCTGGCCGGACTTGCCTCTTACATCGCCAGCCAGGCGCCAAAGGGCGGCGTGGCCCTTGAGATTCATGATCCGGGCAGCCAGGACGCCTCGCATTCCGAACTCTCGGCCATCGATTATTTCAGGGACGTCTGGTCCAGAGTCGGTGCCCGGCAATTGCTGCGGCAGTCGCAGGCGCAAGTGCCCGAAAACGCCGGCCCCCTTAATTCGACCAACCTGGTCCACCGCTCGCTTGCCCTGATGCGCGATCTGTCCCCCGAGTACCTTCACCACTTCCTGTCCTATGTCGACGCCCTGTCCTGGATGGAGCAGTTGAGCGATGGCGGAACGCCGGTGGGTAAAGAAGGATCTTCCGCGCCGGCGGTCAAGAAAGCGCCGCGCGGCAGGCAACGCTAGCGTTTTCTGAACATAGATAAGGAGTCCCAATGTCATTTGAAGGAAGCTGTCACTGCGGAGCCGTTCAATTCAAGGTCGACGCCCAAGTTCCCACCCAAGCCATCAGCTGCAATTGCTCTCATTGCCTGCGCAAAGGATTCTTGCTGTCATTTTTTCCGGCGGAGCAATTCACATTGACGCAGGGCGAAGAGGCGCTGCGCTCCTACAAATTCAACACCCACAAGATCGCCCACCGCTTTTGCCAGATCTGCGGCACCCAGCCTTTCGCCTACGGGGCGAACCCGGACGGATCCGAAGTGCGCGCCGTAAATCTGCGCTGCGTGCCGTCGATAGATCTGAGTGCGCTGGAACTGCAGCACTACGATGGCGCGAAGGCATAGACGGGCAGGTCTTGATTTTCCGAGAGACCGCTGTTTTCTGCTGGTTGTTATTAAGCTATTAAACGCGGGCGTCCAATAAAAGACGGCTCCATCCGCCTGAATTGAATTTTCGTTGAGGTTCATATGCAGCCGGCGCCTGTGCGCCTGGGTGGTTCCGGCGTTTAGGCGTGCGCCGCGTGCTTCCGTAGGGAACGCGGGGGGTGTCGGCGGGCGCTGTCTGACCGTAGCGGCACGCAGTGACGCGCAGGGAGTTCGCCCGCCGCCCGCGTGGACGAGGAAGACGCGGAAGCAAGCACGCCGTGCCGGAACCACCCAGGCGCACAGGCGCCTGCGTGTTCAGTGAAAGAGACGCCTGCGTGTTCAGTGAAAGAGACGCCTGCGTGTTCAGTGAAAGAGACGCCTGCGTGTTCAGTGAAAGAGACGCCGGCGTGTTCAGTGAAAGAGAATAACCGTCAGGACATCAGGCAACAGATAATCCGGCCATCAAGACTCCATTCCAGGCGGCGGATTCAACTCCAGCTCATCCTTCCCATAGAATTTGATCCCGATCTTGATCCGCTCGCGCCCCTGCTCCCGGCGGTGCCGATTCGTATCGCGCAGCGAATACACACACCCGCAATATTCCTGCTGATAGAACTCCTCGCGCTTGCTGATCTCTATCATCCGGGCCGACCCGCCGCCCTTGCGCCAGTTGTACGTCCAGTAGACCAGCTCCGGATACCGGGCCGCTGCCCGCTCCCCGCAGCCGTTGATCTGATTCATGTCCTTCCAGCGCGAAATCCCCAGCGAACTGGTAATCGTATCGAAACCATGCTCGTGCGCATACAGCGCCGTGCGCTCGAACCGCATATCGAAGCAAACCGTGCAGCGCTGCCCGCGTTCGGGCTCGTTCTCCAGGCCCTTGACCCGCTCGAACCAATTGTCGCGGTCATAATCCGCATCGATGAACTCAATGCCGTGCTGCTCGGCGAAACGGATATTCTCGTTCTTGCGGATCTCGTATTCGCGGTCCGGGTGAATATTCGGGTTGTAGAAATAAATGGAATAGTCAATGCCCGAAGCCGTCATGGCTTCCATGACCTCGCCGGAACAGGGCGCGCAGCAGGAATGCATCAGCACCTTCTTGCGATGGTCGGGCAGGACAAGTTTAGGGCGTTGAACGTCGGTCATGGCAATAGCGCGCCGTCGCGGCGGCGCATGAAATAAATCGATAAAGGACTATTTTAGTCGCCTATCACCAGATTCCAAAGTTGCCTTACCGCCACGCGCTCCTTCTCGAACTGATCGCTGGCCACACGCGCCTTCTCGGCTCCCTGCAAGCGCAAGGCGTGCTGCCGCTTGCGGAACTCCCGGTAGGCGTCGGCCGCCTGGCCGGCCAGATCGGCCGGGATCAGCCCCGCTTCGGAGGCCAGGCGCAGCAGGGTGATATTGCCCAGGTTGTCCAGCAGCTCGGGATGGCGGTGCGAATGGCAGAGCACCAGATACTGCGTCATGAATTCCACATCGACCATGCCGCCGCGATCATGCTTCAGGTCGAAATCCCCGGTGGGATTGGGGTGGCCGGCGCTGATTTTCTCGCGCATGGCGCGCACTTCATTTTTCAGCATTTCGGGATCGCGCGGCAGTAGCATCACTTGCCGGCGAATATCCTCGAACCGGCGCCCTATGGTTTCGTCGCCCACCACGAAGCGCGCACGGGTAATCGCCTGATGCTCCCATGCCCAGGCATGCTGCGTCTGGTACTGCGAGAAGGCATCCACCGATACGGCCAGCAGGCCCGCATCGCCATCGGGCCGCAGCCGCAGATCGATCTCGTACAGGCGGCCCGAAGACGTCATGGTGGACAGCCAGGATGCCATGCGGCGCCCCAGCTTGGCGTAGATTTCGCTGGCTTCGTCATTGGGATCGTCGTACAGGAAAACCAAGTCCAGATCGGACGCATAGCCGATTTCTTTGCCGCCCAGCTTACCGTAGGCGATGATGGCGAAATGGGGCGGCGCAAGGGCGCCGGCCGGCTTTCCGCGCGGCTGCACCAGCGGCCAGACCCGGGTGATGGTCTCCGCCAGCATCATGTCGGCAAGGGCCGACAGCCGATCGGCCAGGTGTTCCACCGTCAGGACGCCTTCCAGGTCCTGGGCCAGCAGCTGGAAGGTGATCTGATGCTGGATGTCGCGCATCAGGTTCATCTGCTGTTCGACGTCGGGCCGGCCATCGGGCAGGATGCAGGCGTCCAGCTCACTGTGCATCTGGCGGGCGATCTGCTCGAAAGCGGGCGGCTCCAGCAAGGACCGCCATTCGATCAGGCTGTCCAGCAGGATGGGATAGCGGCTAAGGTATTGCGAGGCCCAGGGGCTGGCGCCGACGATGCGCGCGACCCGGGCCAGGGTTTCGGGATATTCGGCCAGCAGGGCAAGGTAGGCGCTGCGCTGGGCAATGTGCTCGACCAAGTCCAGAAGCCGTACCGCCGTGGCGTGGGGATCGCCGGTTTTTCCGGCGGCGCTGACGATGGCCGGCAAAAGCGCTTCGACACGCTTGCGGCTGGTGGACGGCAAGCTGCGGATGCGGTGTCCGTCCAACAATGAATCGACCCGTTCGCATATGGTGTCGGGGCGCTCGCCGATTGTTTGCTGAATGTGCTCGGCCAGATCGGCGCAGGGCGCTTCGGACTGGTTGCCCAGGGCGGCGCCCGCATCGTCGTTGTCGCCCATGCCCGCAATGCGGAACGCGTCGCGGAAGGTCTGCGCCACGAAGGCGCGATGCTCCGACAGTGCCGCTTCGAACTCCGGCTGGGGCATGCCCATGGCCTGGGCCAGGCCGGCGCAGCCTTCCTTGTCGCGCGGCAGCAGATGAGTTTGCTCATCTTCCCGGTATTGCAGCAAATGTTCGACGCGCCTAAGAAAGTCATAGGCCAGGGCCAGCTTGTCCGCCACTTCGGCCGCGATCACGCCCGCTTCTTTCTGCTTGCGCAAGGCATTCAGCAATCCGCGCTGTTGCAACGAAGGGATGCGGCCGCCGCGTATCAGCTGGTTTAGCTGGACGACGAATTCTATTTCGCGGATGCCGCCTTCGCCCAGCTTGATATTGTGCACGGTGTCGACGCCGTTGCGGGCCAAGGCGCGCCGCTGCCAATCCAGCCGTATCCGTTCGCGCAGGCCGCGCAATGCCGCCAAGGCGTCGAAATCGAAATACTTGCGATAGACGAAGGGCGTGCGAAGGGCTTCAAGCTGCTCCAGCTGGCTTGCCGGGCGGCTTGCGGCGAAGGCCTGGCAGGGGATGATCCGGCCCTTCAGCCAGGCATAGCGCTCCCATTCCCGCCCCTGGGCCACCAGGTAATTTTCCAGGGCGTCCAGGCTCCAGGCCAAAGGCCCCGAGTCGCCGTCCGGCCGCAGGCGCAGATCGGTACGGAAAACCTGGCCGTATTGATCGATTTCAGACAGGATGGGCATCATCCGCTGGGTGACGCGCCCATAGAATTCGTGATGGCTGATCTTGCGCCGTCCGGTGGTTTCGCCTTCTTCGCCGTATAGCATGATAAGGTCGATATCGGACGACACATTCAATTCCTTGCCGCCCAGTTTTCCCATGCCCACGATCAGCAATTCCTGGGGCAGGCCGGTGGTCGGGTCTATGGGCTCGCCATGGGTTTCGGCCAGGTTCGAGGCAACGCTTCGATAGGCTTGCGCCACGGCTAGGTCGGCCAGCGCCGACATCGCCGCAACGACTTCCCCCAGGGGCGCGCTGCCGTTGATATCGCGCACCAGCGCAGTGAAGAACACGCGCTCGCGCAGTTGACGCAACACCCGCCGCACATCGTCAATGGCCAGCGCCTTGCCGGAAGGCCCGCCGTTCAGTTCCTCGAACCAGTCGTGGACCGATTTCGGGGTAAGCGGGTGGGCGGCCGCCGCGGTCAGCCATTCCTGAAAAGGATGGTTGGCGCCGATCTTGCGGCGCAACGCGCCGGACCAGCGCAATGCCGGCTCTAATATAATGGCTTCGGACATAAGGCGTGCAAGAAGGACGTGGCTAAAAAAACAGGAAGACGATAACCGTGCAATTGGGTATAAGACCCAAGAAGATACCGCAAATATTACCGTAACAGGCCCTAATCAATCTGTGTTTCGACTTTCTACCGCCATCCTTGGAATTCTGGGCAAGATAGCGCTGCTGATCTACTTCCTGCTTGCCGCCGGCTTCCTCGGCATACGTTATTGGGTATTGCCCAATATCGACGACTGGCGCCCGCAGATAAGCCAGGCCTTGTCATCGACCCTGGATACCGATGTCAGCCTTGGAAAAATCAAGGCCGAATGGACCGGCCTGAATCCTCGCATCGAAATCAGCGATGTCATCTTTACCGGCCACCATCGGCAAATGCTGCTGACGCTGCCGCAACTGCGTGCGGTACTGAGCTGGCGCAGCATTTTTTCATTGACTCCGCTGTTCGTCAGCCTGGATGCGCGCGGCATCGATCTGGATATTCGACGCAGCCGGGATGGGCGCTTTCATCTTCTCGGCCGGTCTTTCGACATGGAGTCGATGGACGCGTCCATCGATGGCGAATCGGGCAAATTCGTGGACTGGCTGGCCGTCCAGCGGCGTATCGTTCTGCGCGAGGCCACTATTCGATGGACCGACGAAACCCGTCATGCGTCGCCGCTGGTATTGAACGGCGTCACCTTGAATGTCGTCAACCAGGGCAGCGATCATCGGTTTTCGCTGGCGGCCGTCCCTCCGCCCCAATTGGGCGAATCGCTGGATGTGCGCGGCACATTCCGGCAGGCGGCCGCCGTCCCGAACGGGGAGTTCACGCCTGCCGGCGGTAGCGGCCAGCTTTATGCGCGCGTGGAAGACATGCGGCCGCTGGGCTGGTCGCCGTGGGTGGACTTGCCGCAAAGCTTGAAGTCGGGCCGGCTTTCGGCCCAGGGGTGGCTGCGATTCGGCGCGGGGGAAATACAGCATTTCACTTCGGATGTCAGCGTAAGCCATGGCCGCTGGGATTTCGGCGACCAGGCACAAGTACAGGCGGGATTCGTGCGCCTGTACCTGGCCGGGCCGTGGAAGGGCCACGAGCGCCTGTTTGGCCCGGGGCAACGCGAGACCACAGAGCCGGGAGCCGCTGATTCCATGCTCGCCATCTCTCCCGTTATCGAGCCTCCCCTGTTTGATTCTTCCGCCGCCATGCCTTCGGCCGCCGATGCGCCGCCATTGGAATTTCGCCTGCAGGCGCGCGAGCTGGATGTTCTGGCCCCCGGCATCTTCGAATACCCGCTGGATTTCGAACATATCGGCGCCCAGGGATCGGTTCAAGACCTGGCCGGCGGCCGGGTCAGTGTCCAGGCGGACCAGGCGGATGTCGCGAACAAGGATATGGAGGCGCGCTTGCAGGGCGGTTGGCGACAGGGCGGGGACGGACCGTCGGGCCTTGTCGATCTGCGCGGCCATTTCAAGCGCGCCTTGATTACCGCCATCGACGAGTACCTGCCCAATACCGTCAACCTGGACGCGCGGGAATGGATGGCCAAAGGGCTGGTGGACGGGCAGATCGAGGATGCGGAACTGGTCCTGCGCGGCGATCTGGAGTATTTCCCGTTCAATGAAGACCCCTCCAAAGGGGACTTCTCGGTGCAGGGGAAATACACCGGAGGCATCATCGATTACCTTCCGCCCGAAGAAAAAAAGCTGGGTTGGCCGCGTTTGACGGACATGCGGGGCTTCGTGGCGCTGAACCGCGCGGACTTGCGCCTGGTCGCCGAGCAGGCAACCATGTGGCCGACCACGGGGCTGCCCATCCAGTTGAAGAATGTACAGGCGCACATTCCCAATATCGAAGAGAACTCGGTTCTGGGCATACAGGGCGAAACCACGGCCAAGGGCGAGGCCTATCTGGCTCTCATGACGCATTCGCCCTTGGGCGAGCTGCTGGATGGCATTTTCGATGAGGCGAGCGCCGATGGGGTCTGGGAAGTGCCTTTGTCCTTGTCCATCCCATTGCTGCATAGCCGCGACAGCACGGTACAGGGGGCCATCCGTTTCTCGGGCAGTACCATGCGGCTGATGCCCGAGATGCCGCCTTTTCAGAAGCTGACCGGCACGATGGATTTTACCGACAGCACGATCAGCACGTCGGACCTGAAGGCCGAATTCCTGGGCGGGGCGGTCAGTGCCAGCGGCGGGGTGGGGGGCGGTCTGAAAGGATTGCAGTTGCAAGGCCGTGCCACGGATAAGGCGCTGGCGGGCTTTGTCGGTGTGGAGGGCATGAAGCGCTTGAAAGGCAATCTGTCTTATAAGGCGGCCTTGCAGCGTGCAAAGAACCGGGATTTCATGCTGTCGGTCCATTCCGACCTGAAAGGGCTGGCGCTGGATCTACCCGCGCCTCTGGGCAAGCCTGCGGAGCAGGCCCTGCCGCTGCAAGTCGGCTGGCAGCGCCACACCGATCGTAAAAGCATGGCGCTGAACGTGATTCTGGGCGATGAGGTGCAGGCGCGCCTGCTGCATCGCGAAAACCAGAAGGGCGGAAGCTACTTCTATGCGGGCACTGTCGGCGTAAATAAAAAGCTGAATCTTCCCGCGGCGGGCATGAGCCTGGATATCCTTTATCCATCGGTCGACATCGATGCATGGCAGGACATCGCCACTGAATTTTCCACCTCGACGTCCAAGGCGGCCAAGTCGCGTGACCGGCCGTTGCTGCCCGACATCGACGAGCTTCGCTTGCAGGCCAAGCAGGCCGACGTCCAGGGGCTGACCTTGGATGAGCTGACATTTACCGCGCGCCGGCCCGAAAGCGCTCAGTGGCGTGTGGACATCAGTTCGTCGCAGACGGCCGGAACCCTGTTCTGGCGCGAGGCCAAGGGCAGGATAGCAGGCCGGGTCGATGCGAGCTTCGACCGCCTGTCGCTGGGACGCGATAAATCCCGGGGAGAAGCGAAAGCGGATGACGACAAGGATGACTTCCAGGTCGACGACGACCTGGATATCCCGGGCGTCAATCTTCATGTGAAGAACCTTCGGCTTTACGGCCGGGACGTCGGCGAATTGTCGGTGGTGGGCGTCAACCAGGAGCGCGGGCGCTTGTGGCGGCTGGACGAGCTCAAGCTCAGCAGCCCTTCGGCGGTGCTGGAAGGCAATGGGATGTGGCGGCTTAGCGGCCCTCAGCGCGGCCTGAAGCTGGATGCGAATGTGGATGCCAGTGATCTTGGCGCCTATTTCGACCAGATCGGCTTCAAGGACGTCATGAAAGGCGGCGAAGGGACTGTGCGGGGCAGCTTCGAATGGCGCAACATGCCCTGGGACTTCAGCAAGGCCGATCTGAACGGCAATGTGGAATTCAAGCTGAAGAAGGGCCGCTTCATCACGCTTAATTCCTACTCGGCGCGTTTGCTGGAATTATTGTCGCTGCAATCGGTAAAGCGTCTTGCTCGCCTGGATTTCAATCCGGCCGGATTGACCAAAGAGGGCTTTCCCTATGACGACTTGCGCGGGACCGTCGTCTTGAAGGACGGCTTGATGAGCACCAGCGATTACCGCGTCATCGGACCGGTCGGCACCATTGTCCTGGGCGGCGACGTCAATCTGCTGAACGACACGCTGGATTTGCAGGCGGTGGTCATACCCAATCTGGATGTCAGCGGCGCGGCCATTGCGGCGGGCATTGCCATCAATCCCATCGTGGGCATCGGGGCATTCCTGACGCAATGGTTTTTGCAAGCGCCGTTGGCAAAGGCCATGACGGTCGAGTACCGGATCAGCGGGAACTGGGACGATCCGCAAATCAAGGAGGTCGCCGCGCCGCCTCGAACGGATAGCAAGCAGCGCAGCATCACGCCGTAAGGCGGGCGGCAGGGGATGCGCGGCCGGTGGCAGGCCGCGCTTGCCGATTTAGTAGATGCCTTGCTGCAGCATGGCGTCGGCCACTTTCACGAAGCCAGCGATGTTGGCGCCGTTCACGTAATTGACCGATAGTCCTTCTGTGCCGTGGCGCACGCAATTTTCGTGGATGTCGCGCATGATGGCATGCAGCTTGGTGTCGACCTGTTCGCGCGTCCATTGCAGGCGCTGGGCGTTCTGGCTCATTTCCAGGCCCGATACGGCCACGCCGCCGGCGTTGCTGGCCTTGCCCGGCGCATACAGGATCTTGGCGTGGACGAAGGCATCGACCGCATCCAGGCTGGTAGGCATGTTGGCGCCCTCGGCGACGCAGCGCACGCCATTGGCGATCAGCGTCTTGGCATCGTCCAGCTCCAGTTCGTTCTGGGTGGCGCAGGGCAGCGCGACATCGACGGGAATGTGCCAGGGGCGCTTGCCGGCTTCGTACACCAGGTTGAATTTCTTGGCGTAGGTTTCGACGCGGCCGCGCTCTTCATTCTTCAGGCGGATCAGTTCGGCCAGCTTTTCGGGAGTGAAGCCGGCCTTGTCCACGACGGTGCCGTGCGAGTCGGAAACGGTCACGACCTTGGCGCCCAGCTGCATGCATTTCTGGATCGCGTATTGGGCCACATTGCCCGAACCCGATACCGATACGGTCAGGCCTTCGATGGACTGGTTGGCATGCTTGAGCATCTCTTCGGCGAAGTACACCGTGCCGTAGCCCGTGGCCTCCGGGCGGATCAGGCTGCCGCCGAAGCTCAGGCCTTTTCCGGTAAAGACGCTGGCCGACGAATTGGACAGCTTTTTCATCATGCCGGCCATGAAACCGACTTCGCGGGCGCCCACGCCGATGTCGCCGGCAGGGACGTCGGTGTCCGGACCCAGGTGCCGGTGAAGCTCGAGAATGAGCGCCTGGCAGAAACGCATGACTTCGCCATCGGACTTGCCCTTGGGGTCGAAGTCAGAGCCGCCCTTGCCGCCGCCCATGGGCAGAGTGGTCAGGGCGTTCTTGAATGTCTGCTCGAACGCCAGGAATTTAAGGATGGACAGGTTGACCGAGGGGTGAAAGCGCATGCCGCCCTTGAAGGGGCCTATGGCCGAACTGTGCTGTATGCGGAAACCGCGATTGATCTGGACTTTCCCCTGATCGTCGACCCAGGAAATACGGAACTGAATGGCACGTTCGGGCTCCACCAGGCGCTCAAGCAGTCCATGTTCGGCATAGCGCGGGTTGCGTTCAATGAAAGGCCATAAACTATTCATCACTTCTTTGACTGCCTGCATGAACTCGGGCTGGTTCGGGTCGCGGGCACGGATTTGGTCAAGAAATTGATCTAGTGTTGGTAGTTTCATCAAAAGTGCTCTGTTATGCGGCTGAGTGGACAAGACCCAGCGAAGATTAGAAATAATTTCAGTTCGGGATCGACACGTTCACCCCGGAAGATATTGGGGTGTATAGCGCAAGTAAGCCTCTCGCTAGAGAGGCTTACAGGTGTGGCTTGCCGCTTATTTTTTCATCATGTCGAAAAATTCGGAGTTTGTTTTGGTTGCGCGAATCTTGTCCAAAATAAACTCCATTGCTTCGATTTCGTCCATATCGTGAATGAACTTGCGGAGCACCCAGATCTTTTGTAGAAGCTCTGGCTTGATGAGTAGCTCTTCTCGGCGCGTGCCTGATTTGTTCAGGTTGATGGCCGGATACACTCGTTTTTCGGCCAGGCGGCGCTCCAGATGGACTTCGGAGTTGCCCGTGCCTTTGAATTCTTCGTAAATGACTTCGTCCATGCGGCTGCCGGTTTCGACCAGGGCGGTGCCGATGATGGTCAGCGAACCACCTTCCTCGACATTGCGGGCCGCGCCGAAGAAGCGTTTGGGGCGCTGCAGGGCATTGGCGTCCACGCCGCCGGTAAGCACCTTGCCCGAGGCGGGAACGACGGTGTTGTAGGCGCGTGCCAGGCGGGTGATGGAATCGAGCAGGATGACGACGTCTTTCTTGAGTTCGACCAGGCGCTTGGCCTTTTCGATGACCATCTCGGCCACTTGCACGTGGCGCGTGGCAGGCTCGTCGAAGGTGGAAGCAACCACTTCGCCGCGCACGGTGCGCTGCATCTCGGTGACTTCCTCGGGGCGTTCATCGACCAGCAGCACAATCATGACCGCGTCGGGATAATTCGTGCTGATGGCGTGCGCCATATGCTGCATCATCACCGTCTTGCCCGACTTGGGGCTGGCAACGATAAGGGCGCGCTGACCCTTGCCCAGCGGGGCAAAGATGTCCAGGATGCGGCCTGTGATGTTCTCTTCGCTTTTGATGTCGCGTTCCAGCGTCATCACGTCGTCGGGATGCAGGGGCGTGAGGTTCTCAAACATGATGCGATGCTTGATGGCCTCGGGCTGCATGCCGTTAACCTTGTCCACCTTGACCAGGGCGAAGTAGCGTTCTCCGTCCTTGGGTGTCCGGACCTCGCCCTCGATGGAGTCGCCTGTATGCAGATTGAAGCGCCGGATTTGCGAGGGCGAGATATAGATGTCGTCCGTGCTGGCTAGATAAGAGGTATCGGGCGAGCGCAAGAAACCGAAGCCGTCGGGCAGCACTTCAAGCACGCCGTCGCCGAAAATCTGTTCGCCTTGCTTGGCCCGCTTCTTCATGATGGCAAACATGAGTTCTTGTTTGCGCAGGCGGCTGGCGTTGTCGATTTCCAGCTCGGCGGCCAATTCCAGCAGCTTCGAAACGTGCTGCGTTTTTAATTCGGTGAGGTGCATGTGAGGAGAGAGGGGGGTATTTGCAAAGTGGTGGCGAGCCCAGAATAGGCTCGCGCGCAAAAAACAGGTTTACAGGGATTCGTCCAGGAACGCGCTGAGTTGGGATTTGGACAATGCGCCCACTTTGGTTGCGGCGGCTTTGCCGTCTTTGAACAACATAAGTGTGGGAATACCGCGAACGCCGAATTTTGCGGCGGTTTCGGGATTGTCGTCGACATTGACCTTGGCAATAATAACACGGCCTTTGTACTGATTGGCTGCTTCATCCAGCAAGGGTGCGATCATTTTGCAGGGACCGCACCAGGCCGCCCAGTAGTCGACCAGGACGGGAACGTCGGAGTTGATGACGTCGGCCTCGAACGAGGCGTCGCTGACGTGTTTGATGGATTCGCTCATGATAGAAAGAGAAATAGAATGATCGGGATCGGAAAACTATACGGGAATGCCAGGCAACAACACAATGTATTCTATTGACTGTCCAGTGTAGTTTGTTGCGGTATTTCAACAAGCATACCACTGTCGGCGTCCCCGCGCACGGCCCGGTTTGACCGGCCCGTTCAGTGTGCGCCGGCCATGAAAAACACATTGTCCGTAAAATACCCCCCAATTCAATTTGCAAAATTCGAGAATAAATTGGCTATACCACGTTACGACGAAGCATCCATCCGCGTTCTGAAGGGATTGGAGCCGGTACGGCAACGGCCCGGCATGTATACCCGCACCGACAATCCCCTGCACATACTCCAGGAAGTCATAGACAACGCCGCCGATGAAGCGCTGGCCGGCTTCGGCAAGCATATACAGGTTACCTTGCACGCCGACAGCAGCGTTTCCATCGAGGATGACGGTCGCGGCATTCCAGTGGGCATGCATGCCGAAGAGCACGCCCCGGTGGTCGAGCTTGTCTTTACCCGCCTGCATGCGGGCGGGAAGTTCGACAAGAAAGATGGCGGAGCCTACGCCTTCTCGGGCGGCCTGCACGGGGTGGGCGTATCCGTCACCAACGCGCTGTCCAAGCGGCTGGAAGTACGGGTCTGGCGCGATGGCGCGACACACGAACTGATCTTCGCCGGCGGCGAAGTGCACACGCCCCTGCGGGCGCTGGAGCCCGTCGGCCGCAGGAAGACCGGGACCCGTGTCCGGGTTTGGCCGGATCCGAAATATTTCGATACGGCCGTCATACCGATGGCCGAACTGGTGCATGCGCTGCGCAGCAAGGCGGTATTGCTCAACGGCATCAAGGTGACGCTGCATGTCGAGAAGACCGGCGAAACGCGCGAATGGCAATATCAGGAAGGCTTGCGCGGCTATCTGGACGAGGCGCTGGGCGATGCCGAGAAGATCATTCCTGTGTTCGAGGGCAAGCAATACGCGGCCCAGGACGACGAGTCCTTTGCGCTGGGCGAGGGCGCCCAATGGGTAGTGGCCTGGACGGTCGACGGCGCCGTGGTGCGCGAATCCTATGTCAACCTTATTTCCACGACGGCCGGAGGGACCCACGAGGCGGGTCTGCGCGACGGCCTGTTCAACGCCGTCAAATCGTTTGCGGAGCTTCATTCCCTGGTGCCCAAGGGCGTGAAGCTGCTGTCCGAGGACGTCTTCGCGCGGGCCAGCTTCGTCTTGTCGGCCAAGGTCCTGGATCCGCAGTTCCAGGGGCAGATCAAGGAGCGCCTGAATAGCCGGGACGCCGTGCGCCTGGTCAGCGGCTTCGTCAAGAACGCGCTGGATTTGTGGCTGAGCGCGAACGTCGATTACGGCAAAAAGCTGGCTGAAAGCGCCATCCGCCAGGCTCAGGCACGGGCGCGCTCGTCGCAGAAGGTGGAAAAGCGCAAGAGTTCCGGTGTGGCCGTCCTGCCGGGCAAGCTGACCGATTGCGAGTCGAACGATACGTCGCGCACTGAAGTGTTCCTGGTCGAAGGGGATTCGGCCGGCGGCTCCGCGAAAATGGGCCGCGACAAGGAGTTCCAGGCCATATTGCCTTTGCGCGGCAAAGTGCTCAATTCCTGGGAGGTCGATCGCGACCGGCTGTTCGCCAATACCGAAATCCACGATATTGCGGTGGCCATCGGGGTCGATCCGCATGGCCCGGACGATACGGCCGACTTGTCGGGCTTGCGCTACGGGCGCATCTGCATCCTGTCGGACGCCGACGTCGACGGGTCGCACATACAGGTTTTGCTGCTGACGCTGTTCTTCCGGCATTTCCCCAGGCTGGTCGAAGCGGGCCACGTGTTTGTGGCGCGGCCCCCGCTGTTCCGTGTCGATGTGCCCGCGGCGGGCAAGCGCCCGGCGCGCAAAGTGTATTGCCTGGACCAGGGCGAGCTGGATGCCGTGCAGGACAAGATGCGCAATGAAGGTGTCCGGGAAGGCTCATGGAGCATCAGCCGCTTCAAGGGACTGGGCGAAATGAGCGCCGAGCAGCTATGGGACACCACCATGAATCCCGATACGCGGCGGCTGATGCCGATAAGCTACGGCGAGCTGGGCATTGCCGCGACCACGCAGATGTTCGACATGCTGATGGGCAAGGGCGAGTCGGCCCAGCGCCGCACTTGGCTCGAAGAAAAAGGCAATCTGGCCGAGGTCGACGTTTAAACCATGGGTGGTCTACCGGCGCGGGCGCTCTCGCTTTATGCGGTTGCGGCGCCCATCGCGGTTTATTCACGCCCTCCTTACATCGAGATAGATAATGGATAGCAATCAAGCAGGCCTGTTCGACCCGGAAAGCGGCGGCGACGGCATTACCCTGGCGCACTATGCCGAACAGGCTTATCTGGATTACGCGGTGTCGGTGGTTCGGGGCCGCGCCCTGCCCGACGTGGCGGACGGCCAGAAGCCCGTGCAGCGGCGTATTCTTTATGCCATGCAGGCCATGGGGCTTGGCCCCGGGGCCAAGCCGGTAAAGTCCGCCCGCGTGGTCGGCGACGTTCTCGGTAAATATCATCCTCACGGGGACCAGGCCGCCTATGACGCCATGGTCCGGATGGCGCAGGACTTCAGCTTGCGCTATCCGCTTATCGACGGCCAGGGGAATTTCGGGTCGCGCGACGGCGACAATGCCGCCGCCATGCGTTATACCGAAGCGCGCCTGACGCCTTTCGCGCGCGTGCTGCTCGATGAGCTGGACGAGGGCACGGTCGATTTCGCGCCGAATTACGACGGCAGCCAGAAAGAGCCGGTGCTTCTGCCCGCGCGCCTGCCCGTCATGCTGCTGAACGGCGCTTCGGGCATCGCGGTGGGGATGGCGACCGAGATTCCCTCGCACAATCTGCGCGAGGTGGCCCGCGCTTGCGTCGCGCTGATCCGCAATCCCAAGCTGCCGGACGAAGAGCTCTACACCTTGATTCCGGGACCCGACTTCGCGGGCGGCGGACAGATCATTTCCTCGTCCGCGGAAATCGCCCACGTCTATGCCAGCGGCCGGGGCTCCATCAAGGCGCGGGCCCGCTGGCAATTCGAGGAAATGGCGCGTGGACAATGGCAACTGGTGGTAACGGAGTTGCCGCCGGGCACCTCTTCGCAGAAGATTCTTGAGGAAATCGAAGACCGCAGCAATCCCAAGGTCAAGGCGGGCAAGAAAAGCCTGAGCACCGAGCAGCAACAGACCAAGGCCCTGATCCTGGGCCTGCTGGATGCGGTGCGCGACGAATCCGGTAAAGATGCGGCGGTCCGGCTGGTTTTTGAACCCAAGACCAGCCGCATCGATCGCGACGAGTTCGTCAATACCCTGCTGGCCCAGACCAGCATGGAAGGCAGTGTTTCGTGCAATCTGGTCTGCATCGGCACGGACGGGCGTCCCGGCCAGCGCGCCTTGAGGCAGGTATTGACCGAGTGGCTGGGATTCCGCGCGCACACCATGACGCGGCGCACCCAGTTCCGCCTGGACAAGGTGACCGATCGCATCCATGTGCTGGAAGGGCGCATGGTGGTCTACCTGAATGTGGACGAGGTCATCCAGACCATACGCGAATCGGACGAGCCGCGCGCCGCGCTGATGGAGCGCTTCGACCTGTCGGAAAGGCAGGCCGAGGACATCCTGGAAATGCGCTTGCGGCAATTGGCGCGGCTGGAAGGCTTCAAGATCGAGAAAGAACTGGCGGCCCAGCGGGACGAACAGGCCGCGCTGCGCGAGCTCCTGGAAAACCCCAGCGCGTTCAAGCGCCTGATGATCAAGGAGATCGAAGCCGATGCCAAGCAGTATGGCGACGATCGGCGCACCCTGATCGAAGCGGCCGAGCGCGCGGTGCTCGAGACGCGCGTCGTCGAAGAGCCTGTTACGGTCGTCATCTCGCAAAAGGGATGGCTGCGCGCGCGCCAGGGCCACGGCCACGATGCCGCGCAATTCGGCTTCAAGGCGGGCGATGCCCTGTACGATGCCATCGAATGTCTCAGCACCGACGAACTGGTGGCCTTTTCCAATACCGGCCGGGTATACACCGTTGCGGTCTCCAGCCTGCCCTCGGCGCGGGGGGACGGCCAGCCCATTACCGCCATGGTCGAGACCGAACATGGTGCGCGGATCGTTCATATGATTGCGGGGAATCCGGGGCGGCGCTATGTGCTGGGCACCCAATCGGGCTACGGCTTCATGACGACGCTCAAGGACCTGACGACGCGCCAGCGCGCCGGCAAGCAGTTCATTACCCTGGAAAAGGGCGATGTGCTGCAAAAGCCCATCTTGCTGCGCGATACGGATCGCCAACTGGCCATGCTGTCCCGGAAGGGCAAATTCCTGGTGATAGAGCTTGCCGAACTGAAGACGCTTTCGGGCGGCGGACGCGGCACCATACTGATGGCGCTGGACGCGGGCGACGCGCTCGAGCAATGGGTGGCTGCCGGTCCCGCGGGCGTGGTGGCCAGCGGCGTCTACCGCAACAAGGAAACGTCCCTGGTGCTGGACGGGGAGGCCTTGGCCGAGTATGTGGGCAAGCGGGCCCGCAAAGGAAAAGTCTTGTCGATCAAGGTGAAGCAACCTACACTTTCCGCCGCCTAGGCCATCGGGCTTAAAATGGCGGTATTTTCGTTTATTTTTCATTATTGGGCGTCATGAGTTTCAAGGTCACAGTTCAACCCAGCCAGCACGAGTTCACCGTCGAAGAGGGGCAGTCCGTACTGGATGGCGCCCTGGCCGCAGGCATCGTCTTGCCGTACAGCTGCCGCAACGGCGCATGCTCCACCTGCAAGGGCAAGGTGATTGAAGGGTCGTACGACGCCGGAGCAAGCCCGGCGCAAATCCTGTCGCCTGAAGACCTGGAGCATGGCTATACCTTGTTTTGCCAGGCCCGGCCCAGCTCCGACCTGACGATAGAGGCCCATGAAATCCGCATGGCCAGCGACATCCAGATCCGCAAGATGCCGGCCCGCGTCATGGGACTGGAAAAGGCCGCCGACGATGTCATGCTTGTCAAGCTGCAATTGCCCGCGGCGGACCCTTTCCGGTACTACGCCGGCCAGTACATCGAGTTCATCCTGAAGGATGGGCGCCGGCGCAGTTATTCCATGGCCACGACGCCCAATGAAAACAATCTGGTTGAATTGCACATACGGCATACGCCGGGCGGTGTGTTCACCGACCATGTGTTCGGCGCGGGCGAAACGCAAATGAAGGTACGCGAGATTCTGCGCGTGGAAGGGCCGTTCGGCTCGTTCTTCCTGCGCGAAGACAACCAAAAGCCCCTGGTATTCCTGGCCAGCGGCACGGGTTTTGCGCCGATCAAGGCCATCGTCGAGCGTATGATAGTCAATGGCGACCGGCGCAAGGCAGTCTTGTATTGGGGCGGCCGGCGTCCGGCCGACCTTTACATGCACGAGCTGGCGCAACAGTGGACGAAAGACCTGCCGGACTTCAGCTACGTGCCGGTGATATCCGAGGCATTGCCCGAGGACGGCTGGACAGGCCGCCAGGGCTTTGTGCATCAGGCCGTGCTGCAAGACATTCCCGACTTGTCGGGACATCAGGTGTATGCCTGCGGCGCACCGGTCATGGTCGATAGCGCGCGCCGGGATTTCATTCAACTGAACGGCTTGCCCGAAGACGAATTCTTTGCTGACGCGTTCACGACCGAGGCTCATGTCGCCGAGTAGGCTTGTGGCAGGCGGCAAGGGCGCCGATGCGCGGCGGATTCTTCGCGGCACGCCGTCCAATCAGCGTTAAAGGACAGGACAATGAGGATAGCAGTACTGGGCAGCGGCGTGATCGGAACGTCGACGGCATGGTGGCTGAAGCAGGCTGGCCATGATGTGGTTGTCATCGATCGCGAAAGCGGCCCCGCCCAGGAAACCAGCCGCGCCAATGGCTGCCAGATTTCCGTGTCGTATTCCGAACCGTGGGCCAATCCGCAGGCCCCCCTCAAGCTTGCGCGCTGGCTGTTCAAGGACGATTCGCCCATTGTCTTCCGGCCCAGCTTCGATCTAAGGCAATGGTGGTGGGGATTGCAGTTTCTGCGCGAATGCCTGCCCGGCAGGCTGGCGCCGAATATCCGCGCGATGGTGCGCATGTCGGAATACAGCCGCGGCACGCTGCAGGCGATGCGGCGCGAACTGGGCATCGAATACAACCACCTGGAACGCGGCATACTGAATTTCTACCGCAATCAGTCCGAATTCGAGGATTCCCAGAGAATGGCGGGCGTGATGCGCGATTTCGGCGTGGACCGCCGTATTGTCACGACCGATGAAATCATTCAGCTGGAACCCGCATTGGCGCCGGTGCGCGACAGCATTGTGGGCGGCGACTACACGGCCGAGGACGAAACCGGCGACATCTATCTGTTCACCAAGGCGCTGGCCGAGAAAGCCGAGCAAGCGGGAGTGGAATTCCGGTTTTCCACTCAATTGAGCCGCCTGGTGTCGGTGGGGGGGCGGATAGAAGGGGCGGAAGTGATTCGGCCCGACGGCCTGTACGATACCGTGCGGGCCGACGCCTATGTGGCGGCGCTGGGCTCGTTTACGCCCTGGTTCGTGTCGCCACTGGGCGTGCCGTGCAATGTGTATCCGGCCAAGGGCTATTCGGCAACATTCGATATCGTGGATCCGTCGGCCGCCCCGACGGTCAGCCTGACCGACAGCGCGCATAAGGTCGTCTACAGCCGCTTGGGCAATCAATTGCGCATGGCGGGGACGGCGGAGCTTTCAGGCTACTCGCGCGCGCTTAATACAATCCGTTGCGATAATATGACGCGGCTTGCGAAGGAGTTGTTCCCAAGCGCGCTTGATTTTGATAATGTGTGCTACTGGTCGGGCCTGCGCCCCACGACACCTTCAAACGTCCCGCTTATTGGCAGAACCAAGATTCAGAACCTGTATCTGAATACCGGTCACGGTACCTTGGGATGGACCATGGGGGTGGGGTCGGGGCGCGCGCTGGCGGACCTTATCTCGGGCCGCAAGCCCGAACCTGAATTTCCTTTCCTAGGTTAAATCTGCTATGAAATTACACTGGCTTTACGGCGCCCTGTTTTCCGGGCGCAAGCTTGCGTGGGCAAGTGCGGGCGCGATGTTGCTGACCTCGATGGCTGCGTCGGCCGCCACCGAGGTTCGAGTCTGGCATTCGCTTAGTCCGTACAACAAGGAAGTCTTCGAGAGCCTGGTCAAGGATTTCAACCGCGACCAGAAAGAGGTCACGGTCAAGCTAAAAGCTTTCGGTAGTGAAGAAGAAATAGAAGCGGCGCTGGACGCCGCCAAGAAGCGCGACGACAGGCCGCAATTGGTGCAATTGGACGATGACCGCGCACCCGACGAGGTAGCCGGCCGTTCGTATATCCAGCCTTTGCACGCCTTGCTGGCGAAGCACCCCATCAAGGACGCGAAGTGGTTCCTGCCTGAACAGAATACATTCGCACGCGACAACAAGGGCAGGCTGGTGGCATTCCCTTATATGGTGGATGTGCCGGTGATGTTCTACAACATCGATGCCTTCAAGAAAGCCGATCTCAAGCCGGCGGTTCCTCAGCGGGCCTGGAATGGACTGCAGGATCAGTTGGTTACGCTGGCCAACAATGGATCGCGCAACTGTCCGCTGACGTCGGACCAGCCGGTGTCGATCAATCTGGAAAACCTGGCGGCGGTGAATAATCAGCTTTATGCCAGCAACGATAATGGCTTGAAGGCAAAGAGCAAGCCGGCGTTCAGCTTCGACTCCATGTACATACGGCATCTTTCGCTGATGATCAGCTGGGTCCGTTCCGAACTGATGGTGAAGCCGGAATTCGATTCGGTGGCCACCAAGCGTTTTGCGGGCCGCGAATGCGCAGTGCTTCTTTCGACGTCGGGCAATCTGGGTTATTTCAAGAATTCGAAGAAGCTGGATTTTGCGATAAGCGGGCTGCCTTATTATCCGCAGGTCACGCAAAAACCGGGCAATCCTTTCGTGGGCGGCTCGGCGTTGTGGGTGACGGCGGGGCAGTCCAAGGACAGCGATGCGGCCAGCGCGCAGTTTTTGGCCTGGCTTGCGCAGCCGAAGCGGGCGGCCGAGTGGTATCAAAACACGGGTTTCCTGCCTTTGACGGAGCAGGCGTTCGCACAGACGGATAACGGGTATTACAAGGATCTGGGCGATTGGAAGCAACTGGTGGCGGCCAATGCCAAGAATCCCGGCGCCAACAGCCGCGGTTTCAGGATCGATAATTATCCCCGTATACGGGCGATGTTCCACGCTACGCTGGAGAAGGCCCTGAGCGGGAATCAGCCTGCGCCGACGGCATTGAATACGGCGGCGGTCGAGGCCGGGAAGCTGATGCGGAAGTAGCCGGTGCTTTAATTGTTTGGAAGGCGCCGTCTCTTTTTGAGGCGGCGTTTTTTTTGTGATGACTCTGAAGTAACTTGGAGACGTCCCTGCCTCTGTGAACACGCCGTGGTGCCGCGGGTGGGCGGTTCCGGCACGGCGTGCTTGTTTCCGCGTCTTCCTCGTACACGCGGGCGGCGGGCGAACTCCCTGCGCGTCACTGCGTGCCGCTACGGTCAGACAGCGCCCGCCGACAGCACCCGCGTTCCCTACGGAAGCACGCGGCGCACGCCTAAACGCCGGAACCGCCCACCCGCGGCACCACGGCTGCATACGGATTTGACTGCCGGTGGTTGATTCTATGGGTGGGTAATTGCAGCCTGGGCATGGTTGCTGTTTTTTTGGCGGTATTTAATGTAAGCGTTTGTTTTTTATAAATTTTTTATCTATCAATGGCGCGATAAAAAATTCTATCCGTATATCTCGGTCTGGCGCGCCTGGGCGGATCGCAAGCAAGATGAGCAGCAATGCCGATGTTGGGCGGGGATGACTTGTTTTGGGTGCGAACGATGGCCAGATTGATTGCTGCGTTTTTGTTGCTTGGCTTATTGCCGGCTTGCGCCGGCGTACATGATTGGCCCTCGTTTGTGCAAGCGATCCGGGCTGATAAGGCCGGGGCGGTCCAGTACAACTTCGATTGGGAACTGTCGGGCCACAGGGCGGTGGCGCCTGTGCAGGTTTTCGACGACGGTGGCAAGACGTGGCTGCAGTTTTCGCCGCAACAGCCCGTGCCGGCGATTTTCGCGGACGGCGCCCAGGGTGGCAGGCCGCTGGCGTATACGCGCGAAGGGCCGTATGTGGTGCTGCAAGGCGTATGGCCGGCCCTGGTCTTGCGCGGCGGCCATCTTAGAAGCACGGTACGGCGCATAGACACGATGAAGGCGGCGGCGGGGCCGGAGCTGGGCGCGGATGCGTTGGCTGTTGTCCCAAGCGCGGCGCTTGCGCCGGCCGCTTCGGCTCCGTCAGCGAATCCGGTAAATCCGGTAAATCCGGCGGGACCTATTGAAACTCCTGTGCCGATGCCGGCCGCGGCGCCGAGTTCGGCCGAAGCTGAAGAAAAGGGGCTTGCCGCAGAATCGCCGGATGGGGCTTCGGGCAAGGCGCCATCGTCGTTGCTGGCCACCGCGCTTACGGCCGCCAGTTTCGATCTGTCGGGCGCCGTGCCGGCGGACCGCTATCAAGTCAGCCCGCAAGATGCCACACTAAGATCGGCGCTGGCTCGATGGGCGCGACAGGCGGGCTGGACGTTCCAGCCCGAGCATTGGGCCATCGATGCGGATATACCGATAGTGGGCACGGCCAGTTTCGAAGCCGATTTCAAGCTGGCGGTGCGTGAACTGGTGGCGTCAACAGAGCTGTCGGACCGGCCGGCGCAGCCGTGCTTTTATTCCAACCAGGTACTGCGCGTTGTGCCCTATGCGCAGCCTTGCGACCGCACTGTCGGCGCGACGAGACCGTCATGACGCGGGTTCTTCGACCGGTTCTCGTCGCGGTGTTGTGCGGCTTGCTGTCCGGCTGCGCCCTAAGTGAGCGCATGCGTCAGTTGGCGGGGTCGATAGGCGATGCGCAAGCCGCCATTCACGCCGGCCGCGAACACTTTTCGCGCTCCGTGGGAAGCGTCGAGGCGCGGCGCGAGGCTCAGGACGTTGCACGTCCCTGGCTGGCGGGCCGCTCTCAACCTTTGGCGCGCGAGCTGACGCTGCCGATGGCGCTTCGGGCGAACGTCAATACGACCTTGATGTTCGCGCAAGGGGAAATGGATCTTCCGGCTTTGGCTCAGCGCATTACGGCGGCGACGAATATTCCGGTGCATGTCCGGCCCGACGCCTTGCTTGCGCTGGATCATTTTCTTCCCCGGCTTAGCGCGGCGGGAGCGGGTTCGGCGCTTGCCGCGCCGGCAACGGTGGCGCTTTCGGGCGGCCCCGAGCCGCTGTCCCGCATCCTGGATCGCATCGGTGCGCGTTTGGGGGTGGCCTGGCGTTATCACAATGAGCGCATCGAATTTTACCGGACCGAAACCCGTGTGTTCAATGTGCGTGCGCTGACGCTCAATGCCAATGCGGAAGCGTCGCTGGGGCTGGGCGGGCGCACCGAGTCGGAAGGTTTCGTCAGCACGTCGCGCACCAGCCTGAGCAGTCCGGTGCATGATGTGTTGGCGGTGGTGCGCGCCCGCATAGAGCCTTTCCTGTCGCGGGCCGGCTTGCTGGTGGCGGAGTCGGGCGCCAGCTCTTCCATCGTCGTGACTGATACTCCCGATGTCCTGAGCCGGATTGCGCAGTATCTGGAGCAGGAAAACCGCGCCCTGACGCGGCGCGTCCGCCTGGTGTTCGAAGAACTCACGGTGGCCGTGCAAGACAGCGCCGAAGCGGGCCTGGATTGGAACCTGGTGTTTTCCAGCGCAAAAGTGGCGGCCGCCATGAGCATGCCAGGCTCCAGTTTGGCCGAGGCGGGCGCGCTGGGCATAGGCCTGAACGAAGGGCCATTCAAAAGCTCCGAGGCGGTGATCAAGGCCTTGAGCCGGGTGGGCAAGGTCGTTCGCCGCAGCAGCCTGCCGGTGCTGACGCTGAACCGCAGGCCGGTTACGCATGCGGTGCGCACAACCTTCTCCTACATCGACAAGGTCCAGACCACGGCGCTGGGCCAAAGCGCGGGCGTTGCCTTGCCTTCGGTTTCAGTCAGCCAGCGCGAGGAAACGGTGGGATCCTTGCTGACGCTGGTTCCCGATGCGCAGGATGATGGCCAGATACTGTTGTCGGTGGCTTATGACAACACGGTCGCCCAGCCGCTGAAATCCGTCATGTTCGGAAGCAAGGACAACCCCCTGCAACTGCAGCAGATCACCATAGACGGCAATGGGACGGTGCAGCAGGTGGTGTTGCAGCCGGGACAGCCTTTGATTATTTCCGGCTTCGATCGTACGCATGAAGAAACCGAGGGCCGGCGCTTGAACCCCGGTATTCCGCTGGCGCTGGGTGGCAGCGACCGCGCCTCCAGCCAGCAATTGACCACGGTGATGGTGGTCACGGCTCAGCTTGAAGAGGGCTTCTAGGAGCGGCCATGGCGGAACCTCTACTGCTTTCCTTTCATTCCGCGACGCTGGTGTTCGGCCTGGATTGGTTTCCCCTGATAGGAGCCCGGGCGGACCGCCTGGGCATGCGCATCGCCAAGCGCCGTCGGTCCACGCATTGTGTCCTGGCCGGCGAGGGAGCCGGGTCGGTCGGCTTGCTGGCCCTGAAGGTCGGGCCGTTGCAGAAACGAACGCTCTACTCGGCAGCGCAGAATGTAGCGGCGCTTTTTGCGGCAGGCACGGTCGTATTGCTGATGGAGCTGGACGCGGCGGGATACTGGCTGGTGGCCATACATGAAGGGGCCGTGGTGGCGCGCACCGACCGTTTTTATCCTTCACGCGAGGCGGCGAACGATGTACTGGCCGAATTGCGCCTGGCCTATCCGCAACTGATGGTTCTGGGAACGCCCAACGCGCCTGGCATCCCGACCATGGCGGATATCGAGGCCGCCTGCTCTTCATCCACGCAATTGCGCCGGATTTCCGGCTGGAAGCCTTTTCTGCCATGGCCGGTGCAGTGGTTCGCTCTTGTTCTCGTACTGGCGCTGCTGTTGCCGGCCGCATGGCGAGCCCTGCGCCTGGATCATGCACAGGCCGGCACTCCTGTGCGCAAGGATCCGGTGCAGGCCTGGCGGGACGCGATAGCCCATTCCGCCCAGGGGCGCTATGTCCATGGCGCGCATGGCTCGCGCCTGCTGCTTGAAACCTTCTATGCCTTGCCGGTCCGCCTGCGCGGATGGCACTTGCGTCAGGCCGAATGCGTGCCGCAAGCGGTGCAGTGGCAATGCCAGGCCCGCTACGAAAGGCGGGAGCCGGGCGCAAGCAATAAAAGTTTCCTGGAAAAAATCCAGCCGGAATGGAAGGTCCAGTTCACCTCTCTGGATCATGCCTTGGCGGTCTGGAGAACGGCTTCGGGCGGTGTGCCGCTGGCCCACCAGCGCCTGGCCGACAGCAAGGCGAACGAGCGTCATTTCTTCAGCGCCTTGCAGGGATTGCGCTCGGGTTTTGCAGATGTGCAGGTCGGCAAAACATTGCCTATCCCCTTGTCGGCTCCCACGGACGGGCAGGGCAGGCCCATTTCACGTCCGGCGCACTTGCTCGCGTATTCCTCCCGGTCCGTGCAGCTAAGCGGTCCATTGCGATCGGCGGGCCTGCTGCTGCCTCACATGTCCTTCATCGCATGGAACAAGGCCGCGCTTACCTTGCATGATGTCAATGCGCCCAGCGCCAGAGACAGCGGCTTGACCCTGACACTACAAGGAGTCCTGTATGAAAACGAAAACCCGGCCACGTCTTGACTCCGCCATTTTGGCGGGCGCCTTGTGGTTGACGCCATGCATGGCGCATGGCCTTGCGGCGGCCGAGAACGACAGCGCTTCCTTGCAGATGTCGGTGCGCGAACTGATGCGCCTGGATGCGGAGCTTGCCCTGAAGCATCTGAAGAACCGCATGCGTAAAGAGCATCCGGGCACGGAGGCCATCGAGGCCGGCGCGGAGCTGGCAAACAGCGCTGCGCTCAGGCTGGTGGCGATATACGGCGTGGGCCGGAATCTGCTTGCGGAAGTCATGATAGGCCCGCGCCCTCATATCTATCTGCGCGGCAAGGCGCTTGCGGTGGGTGCAAAAGCGGGGCCCTCGGAGTACCTGCTGCGCGGTATCTCCGGGTCCTGCGTGCACCTGGAGCGCCGGCAGGAAGCCCACACCTTGTGCCTGCACCCGGGTTTATGGACGGCAAGGCAATGAAGCCATTCTCGTCCTGGCGGCGGCCGGCGCCGCTGCGGCTGCATGCGCGGGAGCCTCACCCGCGCTTCGACGCCGCCGCCGCGGTCGTCATTTCCCATGCCGATCAACTGGCCGGGATGGTGCCGCGTTTCTCATGCTCATTAAGCGCGCAGTTCGATGTCGAAGGTCTGGCGGGGCGCCTGAGCCCGGTCCTGCTTGAGGACCGGACGGTGGCGCTGTTTGCCCTGGCCGAGCATGTGGGCGGCGATCAAGCCGATGAACTGGCCCGCCGCATCGCGCAGCGGGGCTACCGGCTGGCCGATCCCGCCCGCTATGTGCTGGCGGCGCCTTTGCTGCTGGCCATCGCTCGTGGCCAGATCACCGCGCAGTCGCTGGCCAGCGCACCCGCTATCCGGCTGGAGCATTCAAAGACCGCATTGGCCGATGCTTTCCAGGACCTGCTTGAGTGGGGCGTGCGGCATGAAGCCAGCGACATCCATCTGAATCTGCGGCTGCGTGAAGCCGAGTCCGAGGTGAAATATACGGTTTCGGGGCGCTATCTGGCGCCCGAGCGCTTTCGCCGCATGCCCACAAGTACGCTGATGGACATGCTGTCGGTGGCCTGGATGGACATACGCGGCGGCAACGGCGCGGTGTTCGATCCGTCGATCGAGCAACAAGGCGCGATGGTGCGGCAGGTCGATGGAAAGACCGTCATGCTGCGTTGGTCGTCGCTTGCGGCGGATGCGGGTCCCAGCATCTGCCTGCGCCTGTTGCTGCGCGATCCGGCTTCGCGCCTGCCGACGCTGCAAGCCCTGGGCTATCTGCCCGACCAGGTCGAACAGATCGACCGCGCGATGCTGTCAGAAAGCGGTGCCGTCGTATTCGCCGGCGCAGTCGGGTCGGGCAAGTCCACCACGCTCGCCGCGCTGATCGCGCGCCTGCCTTCGCACCGCAAGATCGTCACGATAGAGGATCCGGTCGAATACCTGATTCCGGCCGCCATTCAGAATACCGTCGTCCGCAATCTGGATGCCGCCGCCCATGATGGTTATGCCGCCAAGCTAAGAGCGCTCAAGCGATCCGCCATGAGCGATGTCCTGCTGGGAGAAATCCGCGATGTGGAAACAGGCAGGGCCTTCATGGACTTGGCCGGTTCCGGCATCAATGTCTACACCACGGTTCATGCGCCATCGGCCGCGCTGATTCCACAGCGGCTGGCTTCCGACTTCATCGGTGTGTCCCGCGATTTCCTGGCGACGCCCGGCATGCTGAAGCTATTGGTGTTCCAGGCGCTGCTGCCCGTCCTGTGCGGGCAATGCGCGCTGCCTGTTGAAACTTTGCTTGATGCGGAACCAGGCCTGGATGGTAACGGCTGCCGCGCAGGCGATCAGTGGAGCGGATGGCTGGAGTCCCTGCGGCAGCTGTATCCCGCCGGCGCCGGCACGTGGCGCATACGCAATCCTCAAGGCTGTCCAGCCTGCGCCAAGGCGGGCTTGCCGCAGATGAATGGGTATGCGGGGCGCACGGTGGTCGCGGAAATCATCGAGCCAGGGATCGCGCACGAGGCCAATCGTTCGGCTCAGGATTGCGCCATGCTGAAGGCCGGGGAGGGCGCCATCGATCCGCGCGATATCGAAGCGCGCTTCCAGGCATTCGAAACACAGCGCCTGCAGCGCCATGCGCGCCCAGGGCGGGGCGGCCAGCATCCCAGATTGCGGGTGGTGCCATGATGTTCCCGCCGCGCCCGGTTTTCGGCGGACGGCCGCTGCAATCCCTGCTCTCGATGTTCGACGGCTGGCGCTTCAGGGCGGCGCGCGCCGATTACTACGATTACCTTTCCGTCTTGTTGCAAGGCATGCAGGGCGGCAGGACGCTGAAAACGATTTTTGACTCCGACGCGCGTCGCTACGGTAGCGGGTCCGTGCGCGGCCGCCTGTCGCATCGCTGGCTGTACGCTTATCAGGCGGCGGGCGGTGACCTGTATGCCGCCTGGGTGGGCAGCTTCCCCCAGGCCGAGCTCAGCCTGATACGGGCCGCCCAGGCGCTGGGCAACGCGGCGCTGGTCAGGACGCTGGGAGAACTGTCCGCCGTATTGCGCTTGTTGCGGCAGGCCCGAAGCATCCTGGGTTCCACCTTATGGGCCGCCGCGTTGGCCGTACTGGCTGTCTTTGCCATGCTGCTGGCGGTTCCAGGGTTTACGGTGCCCCGCTTGCTGCATACCTTTTCTTCGGTTCCCGTGGAATACCATGGCCGCCTTACCTCCGGCCTGCTGCGCTGGTCGGAGCTCATCCAAGCGCATTGGGTATTCGTCGCCGTCCTGACGGCGGGAAGCGCGGGGCTGGTGCTGTGGTCCTTGCCCAATGCGTCGGGGCCGCTCAGGCGCGGGCTGGATCGCTACTCGGTGTGGCGCATCTACCGCTACGTCCAGGCCTTGCGCCTGTTGAGCCTGCTGTCCATATTGCTGGGCCGCGGCGATGTCGGCGCGGTCCAATTGAAGACCGCGCTTTTCCTATTGAAGGGCGGCGCCTCGGTCTGGCAAGAGGCGCAGGTCGACGGCATGCTGGCCCGCATCGATGCGGGCATGACGGGGGCCGAAACATTCAACACGGGCTTGCTCGATCGCGAGCACTTCTGGTTCCTGAGCGACATGATCATGGCGCGCGGCCTGCACGCCGGGCTGGCGCTGGCGGCGGACCGCTTGCGGGTCCATGTGCTGCAAGCTGTGGCGCGGCAGGCCCTGGTCTTGCGCTGGTGCCTGCTGCTGGCGAGCCTGCTCTGCCTTCTGGGCCTGAGCGCGTGGCATTACGCCGTCATCGACGAACTGCGCCGCTCGCTAATGCTTTTTCACGCAAGCCAATAGGGGCCGGCGTATTTCTCAAGGAGCTGTCATGCCGACAGGTATCAATCATGCGCAGAAGGGGTTTTCGCTTATCGAGGTGTCCATCGTCACGGCGATCGTGTTGCTGCTGGCCATTATCGGTGTTCCCGCCATAGGCGGCTACGTGGTCGAGAACAAGGTCCCCAAGGTCGGCGAAGAGCTGGCGCGCTTCATTTTGCAAACCAAGATCAACGCGCCCAATGGATCTGGGACGCCCTATGCCGGCATTCATACCTCCAACTTCGCCAATATGGTGCGCGACTCCAGCGTATTTTCGGTATCGGGCGCCGACTCATCCGTGAAGGTGTTGCACGGCCTGGGGACCGATGGGCAAGTCAGCGTGGCCGAAGAGGAGGCGGGATCGGCGTTCTCCATTACCTTGTCCAAGGTTCACGATGCGGCATGCCCCTCGATCGCCTCTGTCATGCAGCGGGTGTCCGAGACCATTACGGTTGCGGCCGAAGGCCAGACGGCGGCGACCGTCAAAGACGGCAGCATCCATTACAGCGCGCTGGCGGCGGAATCCAGATGCGCCAAGGGCAATGTGAATACCTTCGTTTTCACCGCAAGCTGACGGTTCATGGGTACGCATGCGCAACAGGGCTTCGCCCTGCTCGAATTTATCGTCGCCGCGTTGCTGGCGACCTTGGTGGCGGTATGGGGAACGAATACGCTGGTCAACGCCATGAGCGACGCCAGGGCCCAGGATGGCGCGGTCTGGATGCTGTCGCTAAGAAATTCGGCGCAAGGCTACCTGGAGCGCTATGCAAACCTGCTGGCCCATGCCGAGCATTCGCAAGCCCTGGACAGCCAAGGCTATGCCGATTGGGCCGCGCCCACTCTGGCGGAACTCAAGGCCGATGCGCTGTTGTCGCCCGGCTTTCCCGAGCGGGCCGCGATCGGCGGGGCTACGCTGCGCATCGTGCGCGACGGCCTGTGCCCCGGTCCGGATTGCCGCATCCAGGCATTGGTGCACAGCAACGCCCCGTTCGTCCATGGGGGCACGGACCGGGTCGATGCGCAAAGCGTGGCCCGCTTCCTGATGGCCGCCCAGGGTATGGGCGGCTGGGTCATGCCTGCGCAGCCCTTGCTGGTGCGCGGACCGGCATTCGCGTTTCCCAATCCTCCCTGGCCGGGCCCTGCGCTGCCGCCCGGGACCGTGGCCATGGCCATTACCAGCGAACAACTGGGCAGCGCGGATTTTCTTCGCGTGGGCGATACGCGCGATCCGGATTTCCAGGGGCCGGCCCGCATTCGGGGCGACGTCGTTGCCCGTTCCGACCTGCTCATAGGCCGCTACTTGCACCTCGAGACGCAAGAAGAGCGGTTTGCGCCCTGCGGGCGGGACGGCGCGGTCGCGCGGGAAGCCGATCAGGGCGGCCTGCTGATCTGCCGCGAAGGAAGCTGGCGAACCGCCAGCCGGGGCGGCGCCGGCGGCTTTTCCACCAACCATCTGCGGGGCTGCTCCAATAGCAAGGGCACTTCCACGGCCAACCCCGTCACAGGCGCCTGCTCCTGTCCCGCCGGCGCCGCCATGGTGCAGATATCGGACAGCGGGCCGCAAGAATTTCCCGAAGGGCGCACGGTGGGCTATCTGTGCCTGGATTAAGGAGCTCGTGCCCAGGCGACTTCTGTGCTGGCATGCAACAGCCCGGCGCGGGGCGGGGGGAGGGCGGCGGCGCAGCTTGGCGCTTTCATCAAAACTCCCTCTATAATCATTGGTTACCCAATAAATTAGTGTTTTTCTGCAATGAAAACCTCCGAGATACGTCAAAAATTCCTGTCTTTCTTTGAATCGAAAGGCCATCAGGTCGTGCCTTCGTCCTCCCTGGTTCCAGGCAACGACCCCACCTTGCTGTTCACCAACTCCGGCATGGTGCAGTTCAAGGACGTATTCACGGGCAAGGAAAACAAGCCTTACACGCGTGCCACGTCCTCGCAGCGCTGCGTCAGGGCGGGAGGCAAGCACAACGATCTGGAAAATGTCGGCTATACCGCCCGGCACCATACGTTTTTCGAGATGCTGGGCAATTTCAGCTTTGGCGACTACTTCAAGCGCGAGGCGATTCATAATGCCTGGGAGCTGCTGACCACGGTCTACAAGCTGCCCGCCGAAAAGCTCTGGGTCACGGTCTATCACGAGGACGACGAAGCCTACGATATCTGGGCCAAGGAAATCGGCGTGCCCGCCGAGCGCATCGTGCGCATCGGCGACAACAAGGGCGCGCGCTACGCGTCGGATAATTTCTGGCAAATGGCCGACACCGGCCCTTGCGGGCCTTGTTCCGAAATCTTCTACGATCACGGTCCCGAGATCTGGGGCGGCCCTCCGGGCTCGCCCGAGGAAGACGGCGACCGCTACATCGAGATCTGGAACCTGGTGTTCATGCAGTTCGAGCGCGACGCCGAGGGCAACATGCCCTTGCTGCCCAAGCCCTGCGTGGATACCGGCATGGGCCTGGAGCGCATCGCCGCCGTATTGCAGCACGTGCATTCCAATTACGAAATCGATCTTTTCCAGGCGCTGATCAAGGCTGCCGCGCGCGAAACTGGCGTGCAAGACCTGGCCAACAATTCGCTGAAGGTCATTGCCGATCATATTCGCGCCTGCAGCTTCCTGATTGTCGATGGCGTCATTCCGAGCAATGAAGGGCGCGGCTATGTGCTGCGCCGCATCGTGCGCCGCGCCTTGCGGCATGGCCACAAGCTGGGCCAGTCGGGCGTTTTCTTCTATCGCCTGGTGGGCGACCTGGTGGCTGAAATGGGCCAGGCCTATCCCGAGCTGGCTTCTCAGCAATCCCGGGTGGAGCAGGTATTGCGCCAGGAAGAAGAACGTTTCAGGGAAACGCTGGAACACGGCATGAAAATCCTGGATTCGGCCCTGGCGGCCGTGCCGGAAAATGGCGTACTCGATGGCCAGACGCTGTTCACGCTGTACGACACCTACGGCTTTCCGGTCGACCTTACCGCCGACATCTGCCGCGAACGCAATGTCCAGGTCGATCTGGATGGCTTTGAAGTGGCCATGGGCCATCAGCGCGAACAGGCGCGCGCGGCCGGCAAGTTCAAGGCCGTGGAAGGCCTGTCCTATAGCGGCGTCGAAACCCGCTTCGAAGGCTACGATCGCCTCGAGGGCCAGGGGAAAATCACCGCTCTGTATGTCGACGGCACCTCGGTGCTATCGATAGCGGCGGGGCAGCAGGCCATTGTTGTCTTGGACGCCACGCCTTTCTATGCGGAGTCGGGCGGCCAGGTGGGCGACGCGGGTTTGCTGGGTTCCGGCGCTGCGCGGTTCCAGGTTGCCGATACGCAAAAAATCCAGAGCGGCGTATTCGGCCACCACGGCCAATTGCTTGAGGGCGCCCTGGCGGTGGGCGATACGGTACAGGCGCAAGTGGATGTGTCCCGCCGCGCGCGCACCGTGCGCAACCACTCCGCCACCCATCTTATGCACAAGGCTTTGCGCCAGGTATTGGGCGGCCACGTGCAGCAGCGCGGTTCCCTGGTGGATGCCGACAAGACACGTTTCGATTTTGCGCACGACGCGCCCATGACCGACAAACAGATTGCCGAGGTCGAGCGCATCGTCAATGCCGAAGTGCTGGCCAACCATGCCACCCAGGCCCAGGTCATGGCCTATGACGAAGCCGTGAAAGGCGGTGCCATGGCCCTGTTCGGCGAAAAATACGGCGATACGGTGCGTGTGCTGGATATCGGCTTTTCGCGCGAGCTGTGCGGCGGAACGCACGTTGCGCGCACCGGCGACATCGGTTTGTTCAAGATCACGTCCGAAGGCGGCGTCGCCGCGGGCGTGCGCCGCGTCGAGGCCATCACCGGCGAGAACGCGGTGGCCTGGGCGCAACAGACCAATGCCACGCTGGCTCGCGCCGCCGGCTTGCTGAAGGCTCAGCCCGCCGAACTGGTCGAGCGCATTGCGCTCATGCAAGGGCAAATGAAAAGCCTGGAGCGCGACCTGGATCAGCTCAAGAGCAAGCTGGCCGCCTCGGCCGGCAACGATCTGGCCGGCAAGGCGGTCGCGCTCGATGGCAACGCCAAGCTGCTGGTGGCCAATGTCAGCGGAACCGATCCCAAGGCTTTGCGCGGCATGGTGGACCAGTTGAAAGACAAGTTGAAATCCGCCGTGGTACTGCTGGCAACGGTGGCCGACGACAAGATCAGCCTGGTGGCTGGCGTGACCGCCGATCTGGCCGGCAAGGTCAAGGCGGGCGATCTGGTCGGCATGGTGGCCTCGCAAGTCGGCGGCAAGGGCGGCGGCCGTCCCGACATGGCCATGGGCGGCGGCAGCGATGTAGCGGCCCTGGCCGGCGCGACGGCCAGCGTCGAAGCCTGGGTGCGCGAGCGGCTGGCTTGAGCCATCCGAAAGCGCTACGATGACAGGGTTTGCGGCGGACGGTTTTCTGTATATTCGTCCGCGCATGGAATAGATCATGATCGATACCCGCAGTGTGCCTCCCGATGCCGACATGGAAGTGGATGCTTCCGGCTTGAAATGCCCTTTGCCCATCTTGCGCGCCAAGAAAGCGCTGGCGCAGCTGGAAAGCGGGCAGGTACTGAAAGTCATCACCACCGATACCCATGCGCTGCGCGATTTTCAGGCGTTTGCCAAGCAGACCGGCAATACGCTTGAAGCGCAACTTGAGACCGGAGAATCGGCGCTGCATTTTTTACGCAGGCGCTGAAGCGGCGGTATCGGGACTGCGGCTGGAAGGCTTATTGTTCCTGATTGCCCCGCGGCCTTTCCGCCGCTGTTGCTTTTACATTGGTATTTAAGCGATTCATAGCGATTCGGTTTGCGAAGACAAGCCGAAAAGTGCTAGAATCTTTTGTTTTTCACAACATTTTCAAAGGATTAACAATGGTTGTGATTCGTCTAGCCCGTGGTGGCTCGAAGAAGCGTCCGTTTTACAACGTTGTAGCAGCCGACTCGCGTAATCGCCGCGATGGCCGTTTTATTGAGCGCGTGGGCTTTTACAACCCCGTTGCCAACGAAGGCCAGGAAAACCTGCGTCTTGCCCTGGATCGCGTTCAGTACTGGACCGACAATGGCGCGCAACTGTCGCCCGCGGTAACTCGTCTGGTTAAAGAATTCTCTGCAAAAGCGGCTGCTTGATAGCTCCCGACATTTTCAGGTGAATACGCCAGTTACTTTGCAAGCCGAAGCTCCTGCGGATCTGGTAGAGCTTGGGCGCATCGTATCGGCTTACGGTGTGCGCGGCTGGGTCAAGATTCAGCCTCATTCCTCGGACAGCCAGGTATTGCTTGCGGCAAAAACCTGGTGGCTGAAAGCACCCGTAACGCCTGGCAGCACGGCGGCTGCGAAGCCGGCATTTCAGGCCGGCGTCAAAAATAGCCGGCCGCAAGGCTCGACCGTGGTGGCTGAATTGGACTGCGTCCCGGACCGGGATCGCGCCGAGGCCATGAAAGGGCATACCGTATGGGTGTCCCGCAACGAATTCCCCGCCGCGGATGACGACGAATATTACTGGGTCGACCTGATCGGCTGCCGCCTGTTTGGCGAAGGCGATGGCGGGCCGGCGCTTATCGGCACGGTGCTGGATGTCGTCGACAATGGCGCCCATGCCGTTTTGCGCGTGGGCCGGGTCCTGCAAGACGAACACGGCAGCGACGTTCCCATGCTGAACGACAAGGGCAGGCAGCTTGAAGTGCTGATTCCTTTTGTCGGCGCTCATGTGCATACCGTCGATATCGCCAACAAGCGCCTGGACAGCAATTGGCCGGTTGAATTCTAGCCGGGGCAGGCTTGCCTGCGGCGCATCGCCGTATTGCGCGTTCTTCGGCGCAAACTATAAGGGCGGCACACGCCATGCGTTTCGATGTGATTTCGCTGTTTCCCGACATGTTCTCGGTCGTGCGCGACATGGGCGTCACCGGGCGCGCCCATAAACAGGACCGCTGGTCGCTTGCCCTGTGGAATCCCCGCGATTTCACGCACGACGTCCATCGCACGGTGGACGACCGTCCCTACGGGGGCGGACCCGGCATGGTGATGATGGCCGAACCGCTGGAACAGGCCGTGAATGCGGCAAAAGCGGCGGCGCGGGCCGCAGCGGCCGAAGCCGGGCGAGATGCGGGGCGCGATATTCCGGTGGTGCTCATGAGCCCCACCGGCAGGCGTTTCGACCAGGCTTGCGCCCAGGAATTCGCGCATGGCGACGGGGCCATACTGATATGCGGGCGCTATGAAGGCGTCGATCAGCGCTTTATCGACCGTTGCGTCACCCACGAGGTTTCCATGGGTGATTTCGTGCTATCGGGCGGCGAGATCGCCGCGCTGGCGATTATCGACAGCGCCGTGCGCCTGCTGCCCGGTGTGCTGAACGACGCCGAATCGGCTTTGCAGGATTCCTTCAATACCGCGCTGACCGGCCTGCTGGACAGCCCGCATTACACACGGCCCGAGGAGTATCGAGGGCTATCGGTTCCCGACACCTTGATGTCCGGCCATCACGAGAATATCGCGGCGTGGCGGCGGCGCCAGTCGCTGGCACTGACCGCCGCCCGTCGGCCCGACCTTATCGAATCGGCCCGCCAGGCGGGCCTGCTGTCCAAGGCCGATGAAAAATTCCTGAAGGAACTCAAGCCAGCTTAGCCAGCTGTTCCCGGACTTTGGCCAATGTTTCACCGAACTGCGCCATCCTGGCTTTTTCCTGTTCGACAACCGCCGCGGGCGCGCGCTCCACGAAGCTTGCATTGGACAGCTTGCCCTGGGCTTTTGCTATTTCCATTTCCAGGCGTTGCACTTCCTTGCCCAGGCGCAGGCGCTCGGCGTCGACATCGATCTCGACGCGCAGCATAAGCTGTGTCTGGCCGACGATCTGGACCGGCGCGCCCACATCGGGCAGCGTGTCGACGATGTCGACTCCTTCAAGCTTGGCCAGGGCCGTCAAGTACATGGCATTGGCCGCGAGCACGCCGGAATTTCCCTGGGCCACCAGGGGAACTCTTTGGGCCGGCGGCAGGTTCATTTCGCCGCGTAGCGCGCGCACGGCTTCAATCTGGGCTTTCAGTTCGGCGACCTGGGCTTCGGCCTGCTCATCGATGGCTTGTGTGTTGGCCACGGGGTAGGGCTGGACGCACAGGCTGGTTTCCTGGCCCGCCGCGCGCTTGCCCGCCACCACGGCGACTTTTTGCCAAAGCTCTTCGGTGATGTAGGGAATGACGGGGTGCGCCAGGCGCAGCACCGTTTCCAGTACGCGGATCAGTGTGCGGCGCGTGCCCAACTGCTGGCCCGGCGTGCCGTTTTGGATCTGCACCTTGGCCAGCTCGACATACCAGTCGCAGTATTCATCCCATACAAAATGATAGATGGCGTTGGCGATATTATCGAAGCGGTAGTCGGCAAAGCCGCGTTCCACCTCGATTTCCAGGCGTTGCAGCTGGCTGACTATCCAGCGGTCCGCAAACGACAGTTCCGATTCGCCGGCCTGGAGGCCCAGTGCATGTCCTTCGGTATTCATCAGCACGAAACGGCTTGCGTTCCAGAGCTTGTTGCAGAAGTTGCGATACCCTTCGCAGCGTTTCAGGTCGAAGTTGATGTTGCGCCCCAGCGTGGCATAGGCCGCCATCGTGAAGCGCAGCGCATCGGTGCCGTAGGCCGGGAAACCGTTGGGGTAGTCCTTGGCGGTCTTTTTGCGGATGCTGGCGGCCTGCTTGGGGTTCATCAGTCCGCTGCTGCGTTTTTCCAGCAGGTCGTCCAAGCCAATGCCGTCGATCAAGTCCACGGGGTCTATGGTGTTTCCCTTGGACTTGCTCATTTTCTTGCCGTCCATGTCGCAGACCAGGCCATGCACGTAGACCGTCTGGAAGGGAACCTTGCCGGTCATGTGCATGCTCATCATGACCATGCGCGCGACCCAGAAAAAGATAATGTCGAAGCCCGTGACCAGCACGCTGGAAGGCAGGTAGCGCGCCAGGTCGGGCGTTTCGTCCGGCCAGCCCAGGTCGGTGAACGGCACCAGCCCGGAGGAGAACCAAGTGTCCAGCACGTCGTGGTCGCGCGTCAGCGGCCCCGTAACGCCGGCGGCGTCGGCTTTGCGCCGGGCTTCGTCTTCGTCGCGCGCAACGAAGATCTGGCCGTCTTCGGCATACCAGGCGGGAATCTGGTGGCCCCACCACAATTGGCGCGAGATGCACCAGTCCTGGATTTTTTCCAGCCACTGGTTATAGGTTGTGGTCCAGTTTTCCGGATAGAACTTGATGCGGCCATCGGCCACCACTTCCAGCGCCACATCGGTGATGCTTTTTCCGGGGTGCAGGGTGCCGGCGGGCGCGGGCTTGCTCATGGCGACGAACCATTGGTCGGTCAGCATGGGCTCGATGACGGTGTTCGTGCGGTCGCCGCGCGGCACCATCAGCTTGTGCGGCTTGACGGTTTGCAATGCGCCCTGTGTTTCCAGGTCCGCCACGATCCGCTTGCGCGCTTCGAAGCGATCCAGGCCGCGGTAGGCGGCCGGCGCCTCGTCGCCGATCTTTGCGTCCAGGGTCAGTACGCTGATCATGTCCAGACCATGGCGCTGGCCCACGGCATAGTCGTTGAAGTCATGGGCGGGCGTGACCTTGACCACGCCGGTGCCGAATTCCCGATCGACGTAGTCGTCGGCAATGACCGGGATCTGGCGGCCGACCAGCGGCAGGGTGACCATGGCGCCGATCAAGTGGGCGTAGCGCTCGTCTTCCGGGTGCACCATCACGGCCACGTCGCCCAGCATGGTTTCAGGGCGGGTGGTGGCCACCACCAGATGGCTGATGCCGCCGACCGGCGTGGTCAGCGGGTAGCGTATTTCCCACATGAAACCGTCTTCTTCCTCGCTGACGACTTCCAGGTCGGAGACGGCGGTGCCCAGCACCGGGTCCCAGTTGACCAGGCGCTTGCCGCGATAGATCAGCCCTTGCTCGTGCAGGCGCACGAAGGTCTCCACCACGCCGCGCGAAAGCTTGTCGTCCATGGTGAAGTATTCGCGGTCCCAGTCGCAGGACGAGCCCAGGCGGCGGAACTGCTCGGTAATGGCATTGCCCGACTTTTGCTTCCATTCCCAGACTTTTTCCACGAATTTTTCCCGGCCCAGGTCGTGGCGCGACACGTTTTGCGCATCCAGCTGGCGCTCCACCACGATCTGCGTTGCAATACCGGCATGGTCGGTGCCGGGTATGAACACGGTGTCGTCGCCGCGCATGCGGTGGTAGCGCACCAGGCCGTCCATGACGGTCTGGTTGAAAGCGTGCCCCATATGCAGGGTGCCGGTCACATTGGGCGGGGGAAACTGGATGGCGAAAGGACGGCTTTCGCCCTGGCCGACTGGCTCGACATGGCGGCCGCCCTTGAAATAGCCCCGGCGCTCCCACTCCGAATACCAGCGCGATTCGATTTCTTGCGGTTCGAAGCTTTTCGAGAGTTGTTCGGGGTCATTCAAGGCGGGATTTGTGGTCATGGTGTAAAAAGTAAATGCGGACAGCCGCGTAGCGGCGAAAGTCTGACTATATATGAAACGTGCAAGGCTTGCGTGGTTACGTCGCGGCCGGCGATTCGGCCCGCGGACGGCCGCCATGGCGGGGCGCGAACATCGTCATTTTATGATGGAGCCGCCTGTCATTGGCGTGTTAAAATGCCCGGTTAACATAAACTTTGCCAAAGTTGTTGTTTTTATTGACGGTTTTTTATTTGGAAAGCCGTTTTCGCAAACACCGGTTTTGCTCTTTTCGATGCGCGTGCCTTGCCGATTGGCTGCCCGGCGCCGCGAAAGGGTCGAACCGTCATATATATTCTTTGGATTCTACATGGCTATTGAACGCACTCTTTCCATTATCAAGCCCGATGCCGTCGCCAAGAACGTGATCGGCCAGATCGTTGCCCGCTTCGAGAAAGCGAACCTCAAGGTGATCGCCGCCAGCCTGAAGCAGCTTTCGCGCGCCGACGCCGAGCGCTTCTACGCCGTTCACAAAGAGCGTCCCTTCTTCAAGGATTTGGTCGACTTCATGATTTCCGGTCCTGTATTCGTGCAGGTCCTGGAAGGCGAGAACGCCATCCAAACCAACCGCGACCTGATGGGCGCCACCGATCCCAAGAAGGCTGAAGCCGGCACCATCCGCGCCGATTTCGCCGACAGCATCGACGCCAACGCCGTGCACGGTTCCGACGCCGCTGAAACCGCCGCCGTGGAAATCGCTTTCTTCTTCCCGGAAAGCAACATCCACAGCCGCTAATCCCTTGCAAGCCAGCGATATTCATCGCGCCAACGACATGAACGCCAACGAATCCATCAATCTTCTCGGCCTGGATACCGCCGCCCTTACCGACCTGGTCGGGCAGTGGGGCGGCAAGCCGTTCCGGGCCAAGCAGCTGCAGCGCTGGTTGCACCAGCGCGGCGTGGATTCGTTCGACGAAATGACCGACCTGGCGCGTGAGTTTCGCCAGCAACTGACAGAGCACTGCTCGATTCATGCGCCCGACGTGTCAATCGAACAGCGTTCCGCCGACGGCACCCGCAAGTGGCTGTTCGACGTGGGCAAGAACAACGCCGTGGAAGCGGTCTTCATACCCGAGGACGATCGGGGCACCTTGTGCATCTCCAGCCAGGCAGGCTGTACGGTGGCGTGTCCGTTCTGCTCCACCGGCTACCAGGGCTTCAATCGCAATCTGACGACGGCCGAGATCATCGGGCAGCTCTGGTATGCCAAGCGGGCGTTGCAGGCCGACCTGAAAAGCGCGCGCATCGGCGACGATGCCGCCGCCGCGCCCGAACCCACGCGCGTCATCAGCAATGTGGTCATGATGGGCATGGGCGAGCCCCTGCTCAACTACGATCAGGTGCTTGGCGCCTTGCGCCTCATGCTCGACGACAATGCCTACGGCCTGTCGCGCCGGCGGGTCACTGTGTCCACCTCGGGCGTCGTGCCCATGATGGACCGCCTGGGCCGCGATTGTCCGGTGGCGCTGGCCGTATCCCTGCATGCGCCCAACGACGCCCTGCGCGACAAGCTCGTGCCGCTTAATCGCAAGCACCCCTTGGCCGAGCTCCTGGCGGCATGCAACCGCTACCTGGAGCATGCTCCGCGCGATTTCATTACTTTCGAATACATCATGCTGGACGGCGTCAACGACAGCGACCAGCATGCACGCGAATTGATTGCCATTGCCGATCAGGTACGCTGCAAGTTCAATCTGATTCCCTTTAATCCGTTTCCGCAGTCAGGTCTGAAGCGCTCGCCGGCATCCCGTGTCCGCCTGTTTGCGCAGCGCCTCATGGATGCGGGCGTGGTCACAACAGTACGTAAAACACGCGGCGATGACATCGCCGCGGCTTGCGGGCAATTGGCGGGCGATGTAAAAGACCGCACGCGCATCAACGAGCGTTTGCCCGATCGCGCGGTCATCGCCATCAAACAGGAGCGTGGATGAATCAACCATTATTGAAAGAGACTCGGTTCGAAGCCGAAGCCCAGGCAGAGCCCACCGGAGTCGGTGCCACACTGCGCAGCCTGCGCGAGGCCAAGCGGCTTACGCCCGCCGAAGTCTCCGCCAGGCTCAAGTTTTCCAGCAGGCAGCTCGAGGCCCTGGAAACCGAGCAATGGGACCGGCTGCCTTCGGGCATGTCCCTGCGTGGTTTCGTCAAGAACTATGCCCGCTACGTCGAAGCCGACGTCGATGCGGTACTGGTCATGCTCGATAACCAGGTCGGGCCGACCTCCGCCCGTCCCATCGCGGTCAATAACACCAACTCGCTGGGTCCGGCCGACCTGCCCATACAGGGCGAACCCGTGCATCGGCCCTGGGGTTGGCTGATCATCATCCTGATTCTTTTGTTCGTCGCCGGTTTCTATGCCATCGAGCGCGGCTGGGTGCCCGATTCGTGGCTGGTGTTCGACTGGCTCAAATCACTGAAAAAATGATCCACAATCCAGACCGAGATCCGGTCGGCAGCCCCTTGTCCGTCGGCGCCGCCATGCGGCGGCCCACGCGGCCGGCCATTGTGCGCTGGGGCGACCGCGCGGTACAGGTGGGCGGCGACGCCCCGGTGGTCGTGCAATCCATGACCAATACCGACACGGCCGATGCCATTGCCACGGCCCTGCAAGTCAAGGAACTGGCCCTGGCCGGCTCCGAACTTGTGCGCATCACCGTCAATACGCCCGAGGCCGCCCGGGAAGTCCCCGCCATTCGCGAACAGCTGGACCGCATGAACATCGCGGTTCCCCTGGTGGGCGATTTTCACTACAACGGGCACAAGCTGCTGGCGCAGTTTCCCGAATGCGCCCAGGCCTTGTCCAAGTACCGGATCAATCCGGGCAATATGGGCGGCGGCAAGAAGCGCGACGACAACTTCGCCCAGATGATAGAAGTTGCCTGCCGCTACGAAAAGCCGGTGCGCATAGGCGTGAACTGGGGCAGCCTGGATCACGAGCTCATGGCGCGCATGATGGACGAAAACAGCCGGCGCGCGCAGCCCTGGACCGCCCAGGCGGTCATGCGCGATGCGCTGGTCGTCTCGGCCATCACCAATGCCCGGCGCGCCGAGGAACTGGGCCTGTCGCCCAACGCCATCGTGCTGTCCTGCAAAGTCAGCCATGTCCAGGACCTGATCACCGTCTATCAGGACCTGTCCTCGCGTTGCGATTATCCCCTGCACCTGGGGCTGACCGAAGCGGGCATGGGCAGCAAGGGCATCGTGGCCTCGACGGCGGCCTTGTCCGTGCTGCTGCAGCAGGGCATAGGCGACACCATACGCATTTCCCTTACTCCCGAGCCCGGCGGCGACCGGCGGCGCGAGGTCGTCGTGGCGCAGGAAATCCTGCAGACCATGGGCTTGCGCGCCTTCACCCCGATGGTGGTGGCCTGCCCCGGCTGCGGACGCACCAGCAGCACTGTGTTCCAGGAACTGGCCGACAGCATACAAAGCTATTTGCGCGAGCAGATGCCTGTCTGGAAGAACCGCTATCCCGGCGTCGAAACCATGAATGTCGCGGTCATGGGTTGCGTGGTCAACGGTCCGGGCGAAAGCCGCCATGCCGATATCGGCATCAGCCTGCCGGGCACCGGCGAAATTCCCTCCGCGCCGGTCTACATTGACGGCGAGCGCAGCGTCACCCTGAAGGGCGACAGCATTGCGCAAGAATTCAAGACCATAGTCGAGCACTATGTCGAACGCCGCTACGGCAACGGCACAGGGCAGGACCTTCAAGCGCGCGGCCCGGCCGCGCAAGAAAAACAAGATCATCCATGACGCAGTCGTTTCAGAAAGTCCATGCCCTGACCGGCATGAAAGATGTATTACCCGATAGCAGCGCCCAATGGGAGAGCCTGGAGGCTGTCGTGCGCGAGTGGCTGGCCGCCTACGGTTACCGCAATATGCGTACGCCCGTGCTGGAGCACACCCGGCTGTTCACGCGGGGCATAGGCGAAGTCACCGACATCGTCGAGAAGGAAATGTATTCCTTCACCGATGCCCTGAACAACGAGCACCTGACCATGCGGCCCGAATTCACGGCCGGCATGGTGCGCGCCACGATCGAGCATAATATTCTCTACGATCGTCCGCAGCGTGTTTACGCGATGGGCCCGGTGTTCCGCCATGAAAAGCCGCAGCGCGGACGCTACCGCCAATTCCACCAGATCGACGTCGAGGCGCTGGGCTTTGCCGGTCCGGACATCGATGCGGAACTCATCGTCATGCTGGGGCGGCTGTGGAAGAGGCTGGGTCTGTCCGATATACGGCTGGAGCTCAATTCGCTGGGCCAGGCCGATGAGCGCGCCGCGCACCGCCAGGCGCTCATCCAGTACCTGGAGCAGCACAAGGACGTGCTGGACGAGGAAGCGCAGCGCCGCATGTACACCAATCCCTTGCGTGTGCTGGATACCAAGAATCCAGCCATGCAGGACATGGCCGACAAGGCGCCGCGCCTGTTCGATTTTCTGGGCGAGGCGTCGCTGGCCCACTTCCATGGCGTATGCGAGCGTCTTCAGGATGCGGGAATCGAGTACCGATTGAATCCGCGCCTGGTGCGCGGCCTGGACTATTACAATCTGACGGTTTTCGAATGGGTAACCGACCGGCTGGGCGCCCAGGGTACGGTTTGCGGCGGCGGCCGCTACGACGGCCTTATCGAATTGCTGGGCGGCAAGCCGGCGCCGGCCGTGGGTTTTGCCATCGGTGTCGAGCGGCTCCTGGACTTGTGGTCGCAAGGCGCCGAACAGCCTGCCGCTCCCGAATGCCAGGTGTACATGATCCATCAGGGCGGACAAGCCCAGCGGCTGGCCTCTACCTTGTCCGAATCCCTGCGTGATGCCGGCTTGCGCGTCATCGTCCATGCCGGTTCGTCGGGATTCAAGTCGCAATTCAAGCGCGCCGACGCCAGCGGGGCGCTGGTTGCGGTTATTCTTGGGGATGATGAGCTGGCGTCGCAAGCCGCCAGCGTCAAATGGCTGCGCGGACAGGCCGCCAGCGATCAGCCCCAGCAGGAAACGATCCCCCTGGATCGCTTGGTTACAGAGTTGAAATTAAAGGTTTAAAGCATGGCATACGATTTAGAAGAACAGGAAAAACTGGACGCGCTGCGTGCTTGGTGGGATCGATACGGCACTTTGTGCGCCGTTTTGGTTTTCGTCGTGGTGGCGGCCATTGTGGGCTGGAGGGGCTGGCAGTGGTATCAGGGTCACCAGGCCAGCCAGGCCATGGGTTATTTCGAGGCGCTGGAAGGCGCTGCCGGACAGCAAGGCGACGATGCGGTCGCCCGCATCAAGGCGGCCAGTCATACGTTGCGCAGCGATTTCTCGAAATCGGGCTATACCTCGCGCGGTGTGCTGGTCGCCGCGCAGGCGCTGGAGTCCCGCAAAGACCTGGACGGCGCCCGCGAGCAGCTCGAATGGCTGATCAAGAACAGCTCCGATGCCGCGCTGGTTCCGCTGGCCAGGTTAAGGCTGGCCGGCGTGCTGATGGAACAGAAACAATACGACCAGGCCCTGGCGCAATTGAATGACGCTCCGGCGGCCTTCGCCGGCTTGTATGCCGACCGCCGAGGCGACATACTGCTGGCGCAGGGCAAGACTGCGGAAGCCCGCGGCGCCTGGGAAACCGCTCTTAAAGAATTGGGCGCCGATCCCGTGGCGCAAATTGTTCAACTCAAGATCGATGCTTTAGCTGGAGCCTGATTCATGCAAATTGCCGTCTCTCGTCGTGTTTTGCGCAGCACCGTGCTGGCATTGGGCATCGCTGTCCTGGCCGGATGTTCCATGTTTTCAAACAAGAATCCACGCTATGACCCGCTGCCCTTGACCGAGTACGCGGCGGGAGTCTCGGCCAGCACCGCGTGGTCGGTGTCCATAGGCAGCGGCGGCGGCTATGGCTTCGTGCCGGCCGTGGTGGGCGATTCCGTCTATGCGGCCACCCCCAATGGCCGGGTCAGCAAGCTGGATCTGGCTTCGGGCCGGGTCCAGTGGCAGGGCAGCGCCGATACCGCTCTTTCGGCCGGCGTCGGCAGCGACGGGCGGATCACGGCGGTGGCGGCCCCCGACGGCACCGTTATCGCCTTCAATGAGCAGGGCGCCGAAGCATGGCGCGCCAAGGCGACCAGCGCGGTCAACATTCCGCCCGCGGTGGGGGCCGGCGTGGTCGCGGTGCGCAGCAGCGACTACCGCATCCAGGCCTTCGACGCGGCAACGGGCGATTTGCTCTGGAACATCCAGCGGCCCGGCCCGGCATTGGCCCTGAAGACCAATATGCAAATGCTGATTGTCGACGGCCTGCTTATTTCCGGCCTGCCGAACGGCAAATTGATGGCCATCGATGCCCGCAGCGGCAACGTTCAGTGGGAAGGCACGGTTTCCGTATCCCAGGGCGCCACCGACCTGGAACGCATCAGCGATGTCGTGGGTACGCCCCAGATCCAGGGTCCGCTGCTGTGCGGCGTCACCTATCAGGGGCGCATGGTATGTTTCGACGTCTCGCAGGGCGGCCGCCCCATTTGGGAGCAGCGCTTTTCCAGCAAGACCGGCATGGCCACCGATACGCAACAGGCTTATGCCGCCGACCAGCGGGACACGGTGCATGCCTATGCCCTGAACGATGGCCATGAAGTCTGGAAACAAGAGGCCCTGGGCAATCGCCGGCTGACGTCGCCGGCCGTCGTGCCGCAAGCCGTTGCGCTGGGCGACTTTGAAGGTTATGTACATTTTCTATCGCGTACCGATGGGCACCTGCTGGGCCGGGTGCAAGTCGGCGGCGGTCCTCTCGTCTCGCCGCTGGTCGCCACGCGCCACGGCGTGTTGGTGCAAACGAGCAGCGGGAATCTGGTTTTGGTTGGTGTGAATTGAACAGTATTGTCTTTAAGCCGGTGGTTGCGCTCGTGGGGCGCGCCAACGTGGGCAAATCCACGTTGTTTAACCGGATTACCCGCTCGCGCGCCGCTTTGGTGGCCGATTTTTCGGGTCTGACCCGGGATCGCCACTACGGCGAGGGCAGGGTCGGCGATCGTCCCTTCCTGGCCGTGGATACGGGCGGGTTCGAACCGGTGGCCAAGGAAGGCATCCTGCTGGAAATGGCTCGCCAGACCCAGCAGGCCATTGCTGAATCCGACGTCGTGATTTTCCTGGTGGATGCGCGCGCCGGCGTGAATGCGCACGATCACGAAATCGCGCGCCTGCTGCGCAAGACCGGCCAGCGCGTGCTGCTGGCGGTGAACAAGGCCGAAGGCATGCGTTACGGCTCGGCCACCGCTGAATTCCATGAATTGGGCCTGGGCGAGCCTTATCC
>JBEBYL010000009.1:0-155098 GCA_040391135.1 Pusillimonas sp.
TGTCGTGCATGCGACGGGCGGCGGGAAGTAGCCAGGCCAGCTTCACGCCCAAAAATGCCCGCATTTTTGCGGGCATTTTTGCATCAGGGGATGCTGCATCACTGCTACTGTTGAGTGGATACGGATGAAGTTAATGCGTGTTTGAATGATCGAATACACATTAATTAATTTTAAATATACATTTAATTATTTAATTAAGAAATTACTATATGTGCATCGTTTTTTTAGTATGATTTCGTCATGACCTACAAAGAGTTTTGTCGACAGTTGGGGAAGGCCGGGTTAAGCATTCGCGAATTTGCCGAACTGGTAAAAATGAACCACAACTCTGTCACTAACTGTGCCAAGAAGGGAGAGGTTCCGTCGCACTTGGCGGTGATTTCTGCGCTACTGGGCGAGATGGGCGAGCAAAAAATGGATTTTCGCACCGTTTTGTCCGAGATCGAGATTGCTCCGAAAAAACCACGAGGTGGCGCTGCAAAAGGGCGTTTTGGGGGGAGTAAGCAGACAGTTTTGGATTTGTTTACACAAGAACTTAAGGAGGTCGCATCGGAATAGTTGGCTACAGCTGATAGGCAGTGGGTATAGTCTACTGTATACTGTGTTTATATACAGTTGTTGTGATGCTGAGGCTATTCGATAACTCTTGCGAGGCAAACTATGAGCGCGATTCCACAATTCAATCTACAACAATCGCTCGACACCTTTCACGACCCGAAACAGCAGTATCTGGTCATGAAGTCAATGGCTCGAGGTTATGCGGAAGGGCTCGCAGAGCCAGATAGATTGTCATTGGTGCAAGCGTTTTGCATCTCGATGGCATGCAGCTACTGGGATACCGTGGTTCACGCTAAAGGTAAGCGATTAAGTATTAAATCTCCTCCTTTTGCGACTACTGGGCTTGATCCCATGGCAATCAAACTGGCTTCGGAAATCGGTACGCTTGTTGCCCAATTTCCCGCCGCAGATGCGGGTTATCTCATCGGCAGCGTATACACCGTGATGTTGCCGGAGTCGATGCGCTCAGCCCTCGGCGCGTTTTACACACCACCTTCATTGTCAGAGCGTCTAATCGACCTGGCCATAGCAGCCGGATTCGATCCGGCCAAGCACAGCGCCTGTGATCCGTCATGTGGCGGGGGGGCTTTTCTTGCTCCCGTAGCGGCTCGTATGTTAAGAGCGGCGCCTGCGGGCAATCCGGAATTAACGCTACGGCGGATAACCGCCCGTTTGCGAGGCAGTGAAATAGATGCTTTTGCGGCGTGGATGTCAGAAGTCTTATTGGAAGTTACTTTATTAGATTTGGTAATCGCAAGTGGGAAGCGGACATCACAAGTAGTGCATGTCGGTGATTCGTTAGATTTGGACGACGATACGTTCGGCACATTTGATTTGGTTATTGGAAACCCACCCTATGGCAGGGTCACACTTTCCGATTCTTTGCGCAAAAAATTTGCACGCAGTCTTTACGGACATGCCAATCTATATGGTGTATTTACAGACTTGGCCTTGCGCTTGTGCAGACCCAAGGGGGTTATCGCCTATGTTACGCCGACCTCGTTCCTCGGCGGACAGTATTTCAAGGCATTGCGTGCCTTGCTCTGCGCTGAAGCGCCTGCTCACGCCATAGACATCGTATTTGGCCGGGACGGGGTATTTGATAATGTCTTGCAGGAAACAGCTCTAACATCTTATCGCAAGCATGCGCAGCCATCGCCTGTCTTGGTATCGAATGTCGTCACTTGCGCCCGCGACAAGGTAGAAGCAACATTGATCGGTGAGTACAGCTTGGAGGAGAACGGTGGCCCCTGGCTGTTGCCGCGCTCCGCAGAACAAGCATCTTTCTTTGAAGCCTTGCGCAAGATGGGTACGCGACTCTCGGACATTGGTTACGGGGTTTCCACAGGGCCGCTGGTCTGGAATCGGCATAAGGCTCAGTTGAAAGCAGCAATCAAGGGGAAAAATGTCTATCCCCTGATTTGGGCTGAATCCATCGCCTCTGCAAAATTCGTCTTTTCCGCCGAGAAGAAAAATCATGCTCCCGCTATCGAGGTATTCAGTAGTCAGCCTCATTTATTGACCAAAACGTCATGCGTACTAGTTCAGCGTACGACTTCTAAGGAACAGGCTCGGCGTCTTGTATGCGCCGTTCTGCCAACAGATTTTTTGACCAAGCACGGCGCGGTTGTGGTCGAAAATCACGTCAATGCGGTTTATTCCACAGTTGCCGATCCAGACATTACGCCAGAAACCATTGCCACATTGTTAAATTCCACCGCGGCGGATGCGGCGTTCCGTTGTATCAGTGGCAGCGTTGCCGTTTCTGCATACGAGCTCAATGCCTTGCCCTTGCCAAGTCTGCAACAGCTAAGGCAGCTTCAAATCCTGATACAAAGCCAGGCCACGGCAGCAACCATCCAGAGCACCATCGTGCGTTTTTACGGAATGCGCGAATGACGTGGCCTGCTGTTCCCGCCTTAAGTACAGTCACTGAACGCTTGCCCCTGATCTTTCCGGAGGGGGTCGAAAATCGCCAATATTGCATCCGCGAGTCAACTGCAAAGACAGTGTTGACTATGATTTATTGTGGTGCCATACACGGCAGTAATCGATGGATACGGCCAAGCCAGGTCGTCGATATGTCGGATGCTCAACTAGCTCTTTCCAGCCATGCTGAGCGTGAAGCATGGTGTGTTTACATGCATTCAAACAAGAAGAAAGAACGCTCGCCAAAGGCATGGTATGCCGTCAACTCGCGGGAGCAAATTCGAGACGAAAATATCGCACGAGGCCTTATTCCAAATCAAGCAGTCATCGAGCGACCAGGCGTTCCGACCACTTCGTCCAGGCCAAAATACGCCCTTCAGCCCGAGTTTTCCGCACTTTTTGATGAGTCTGTACAAGGCGAATTCCTTCTCGCTGCCATAACTGATTGGCAACAGCGTTTTCTGTCGACTGCGGCCATGGCCAGGGCAACGATCATTCGAAGTAACGCAGCAGCGTCCACGGACCGCGTACCTGTCGTGTTTCCCAGCGGTAGTGCTATAACTTTAGCGCCCGGCGAGAGCTCGCGAATCACCAAGGCTGTCGTTGAACAGTTCTCGCGCTATTTTTTGATGCAGCCAGCGGTGCTATGGCTATCCGAAAGCGCCAATAAAGTCATCGATCAGACGCTTGTGCAAGCATTGCATTTACATATTGATCAGTCTAAGAGTTTGCCGGATGTGATCCTAGTTGATCTGAGCCCGACAAGAGGCGATATTCTGGTCGTTTTCGTTGAAGTGGTTCACACTGACGGCCCGATAAGTCAGCAGCGCAAAGAGGCCTTGGAAGCACTTGCACTTGAAGCTGGATTTGAAACCGACCATTTGGCATACGTGACCGCATTTTCTGATAGAAGTGCTAGCCCGTATCGGGGGCTTGCACATAATTTGGCGTGGGATTCGTTCGTGTGGTTTGCGTCCGAGCCAGTGAACATTATTATGCTGCGCTCTGATAGTGAGAAGAAACTATCAGAATTGCGATAAGCTGGCGCTGTACGTAGTTGCGATTTGTGATTGGAAGTAAGCTGCAGATGAAAGATATACAGTGCTGCCGCTCATGATCAGAAGGCGTTCGTTCTACTGACTTCCGAATAGAGGAAGCACGAAGAAATATGAGAACTATAGTTGAGCGGATTGCTTCGTTAATGATCCGAATCCCTGCAATTGCTCATTTCCTGGAGCATGCAGTAGGTCAACTGAATAAAGACCCAGGCGGCTCGTTAACGAAGTCGCGGATCGCTCTTGAGAAGACATTATTTTCCCTTTATAGGGATATGATAGATCGTCCACCAAAGAACATGATGATCGGGCCGATGTTAATGAACACGGAATTTAAGGGAAGAATCCCCGGGCGAATTTTGGCCCGAATGAATGCCGTTCGGGAAATATCCAATCTTGGTTCGCATGGAGGCGAGGTATATGAAGAGGATGCACTTCGGGCACTCCAAGACCTAGCGGACATTCTCGAATGGTATGTCGCTCGCCGAGATGGAGCATATAAGCCAGAGCGGCTTGACGAGACACGAGAATTTGTGGAAATCCTTCCCTCCTTGCGCAACAGATATAAGCGTTTTCTCAAACCAAGTGTCGTTTCGGTGAGATTTCTTCAATCGGGGAGTCGGTGTTGGCTAGAAATGACTGAGACGATTGATGGGCCCCTGTTGGATGAGAAGGTGTTCAGAACCGATCTTGCGTTCGTTTCAGATGGGCCGGATTACGAGTTGTACTTCAGTCCAAATGTCTCAGTTCTCCAAAACGCTAGCCGATTTATAGCTAGCTTTGATGCGGTTTCGATTATTAACTGTACCGAGTTATTTACCGACAAGGCGGCGCAACGAATCGACGAACATTGGCGTAAGTATGGTGAAATTTTGGAGTGATAACTCCTGTACCGAGCCGACGTCCCCCTGCCTGAGGGCCCCTTAAGAGCGCAGAACTGCAGGGCTAGAATGAACCGAAGAGGTGTGAGGATATCCAATCCCAAAAAAAGCCCGCGAGAATTAACATTCAAGCGGGCTCCTCCCTAGCCGGAATCCGATTCCGGCCTCAATCCGTACTTACATCACTTCCGCAGCCGGATCATCCTTCTTCACCTGCTTCACCAGATCTTCGCGCTTCACGCCCAGCCACATCGCAATGGCCGCCGCCACGAACACCGACGAGTAGATGCCGAACCAGATACCGATAGTCAGCGCCAGCGAAAAGTTATGCAGTGTCGGGCCGCCGAAGAAGAACATCGACATCACCATCATCTGCGTCGAGCCGTGCGTGATGATGGTCCGCGAAATGTTCTGCGTGATCGAAAGATCGATAATCTGCGACACCGGCATCTTGCGCTGCTTGCGGAAATTTTCGCGGATACGATCCATAACCACCACGGATTCGTTCACCGAATAGCCCAGCACCGCCAGCACCCCGGCCAGCACCGATAGCGAGAACTCCCACTGGAAGAACGCAAAAAAGCCCAGGATGATCACCACGTCGTGCAAGTTGGCGATCGCGCAGGCCAGCGCCAGCTTCCACTCGAACCGGAAGCCCAGGTACAGCAGGATCCCGCACACCACGAACAGCAGCGCCATCAAGCCGTTGTGCAGCAGTTCCTGCCCAACCTGCGGGCCCACGAACTCCACCCGGCGCAGCTCCACATCGGCGTGCTGCTGCTTCAGCGCCTGCATCACCTTCTCGCTTTGCTGTCCCGCATCCTCGCCTTCGCGCGAGGGCAGGCGGATCATGATGTCTTGCGAGGTGCCGAAGTTCTGCACCTGGAAGTCGGTATAGCCCAGGCTCTGCACCGAGCCGCGCACATCATCCACCTGGACGGTTTGCTGATAATGCACTTCCATCACCGTTCCGCCGGTGAATTCGATCGACAGGTGGAAACCCCGCAAAAGAATGAACACCACCGCCGCAACAAACGTGATCAGGCTGACCAGGTTGAGCACCAGCGCATGCCGCATGAACGGGATGGTGCGATGAATACGAAAAAATTCCATGTTGCTATGCCTGTAGTTGGTTCGCGCCGGCGGTTCGTACCGCCGGCGACTGCATTATTTTTTTTCGGGTTTCCAGATCTGGCCGATCGAAATGCTTTGCAAGCGGCGTTTGTTGCCGTAGAAAAGATTGACCAGCGCGCGGACTCCGATGACCGACGAGAACATCGAAGTCAGGATGCCGATGCAGTGAACCACGGCAAAGCCGCGTATCGGCCCTGTACCGAAAGCCAGCAGGGCGACGCCCACGATCAGGCTGGTCAGGTTGGAGTCGAAAATCGTGGCCCAGGCCCGATCGAAGCCCAGGTGTATGGCCTGCTGCGGCGAAGCGCCATTGCGCAATTCTTCGCGGATGCGCTCGTTGATCAGCACGTTGGCGTCGATCGCCATGCCCAGCGTGAGCGCGATGGCGGCGATGCCGGGCAGCGTCAGCGTGGCTTGCAGCATGGATAGAACGGCCAGCAGCAACAGCACGTTGAACGTCAGGCCTATGGTCGAGAACAGCCCCACCAGGTGGTAGTAGAGAATGATGAAGATGGCGATGGCGATGAAACCATACAGGGTGGCATTGAAGCCCTGCTTGATGTTGTCGGCGCCCAGGCTTGGGCCTATGGTGCGTTCCTCGATGATTTCCATGGGCGCCGCCAGGGCGCCGGCGCGCAGCAGCAGCGCTGTGTCGGCCGCTTCCTGGGCCGACATGCTGCCGGTGATCTGCACCTGTCCGCCGGGAATCTCGCTGCGGATGACCGGGGCCGTCACGACCTGGCCCTTGCCCTGCTCGAACAGGACGATGGCCATGCGTTTGTTGATGTTGTTGCGGGTCACGTCGCGGAAGATGCGCGCGCCCTTGGAGTCCAGCGTCAGGTTCACCGAGGGTTGCTGGGTTTGCTGATCGCGGCCGGGTTGGGCGTCTTGCAGGTTCTCGCCGGTCAGTATGACCTGGCGGCGCAGCAGCAGCGGGCGGCCGTCGCGATCGGTGTAGCGTTCCAGGCCGAAGGGCACTGTTCCGCCGCTAAGAGCGGCCATGGCGCTGGGGGAGTCGTCGACCATGCGGATTTCCAGCGTGGCCGTGCGGCCCAGGATTTCCTTGGCCTTGGCCACGTCCTGCACGCCCGGCAACTGGACCACGATGCGGTCGGCGCCTTGTTGCTGGATGATGGGTTCGGCCACGCCCAGCTCATTGATGCGGTTGTGGAGCGTGGTGATGTTCTGCTTGAGCGCGTTGGTCTGCACCTGCGTGACGGCAAGGTCGGTCAGCTTTCCGGTCAGGGTGAACTGTCCGCCGCTTTCGCCGCTGTTCGTAAACACCATGTCGGGCATGGCGCGGCGCAGCTCCGAGGCGGCCTGGTCGCGGGCATCGGCGCTGCTGAAGGCCGACACGATGGACAGGTCGCTGCGTTCGACGCCGGCGGTGGCGACCTTGGCCTCGCGCAGGACATTGCGCACATCGCTGGCGATGGAATCGTAGCGGCCCGTCAGGGCGCCCTTCATGTCGACCTGCAGCAGGAAGTGCACGCCGCCGCGCAAGTCCAGGCCCAGGTACATGGGGTGCGCCCCCAGCGAGGACAGCCAGTTCGGCGAGGCCGGCAGCAGGTTCAGCGCCACCGTGTAATCGGGGTCGGACGGGTCCGGGTTCAGCGTCTTTTCGATGATGTCCTTGGCGCGAAGCTGGACGTCGGTCGATTCCAGCCGCACCCGAACGGTTCCCACCGGCCCATTCTGCTCGAAATAGGCGCCGGTCGGCGTGATATTGCTGCGCTTCAGTATGTCTTCGACCCGGGCCAGCACATTGTTATCCACCTTGACGGTGGATTTTGCGCCGGCCACTTGAACCGCGGGCGATTCCCCGAAGAAATTCGGTAACGTATAAAGCAGGCCTATGACCAGGGCTGCCAGTACGGTGATGTACTTCCAGAGAGGGTAGCGATTCATTGTCGATCAACAGGCTAAAGCGGAGAAAAGCCCCGGACGGCGATCCGGAGCATGCACATCGGATCAGAGCGCCTTGATGGTGCCCTTGGGCAGTATCGAGGTGACCGCCGTGCGCTGCACCACGGTTTCCACCGGCTTGTCGCCCAGCATGCTGATCTCTACGGTGATGTAGCTGTCGCTTACCTTGGTGACCTTGCCCAGCAGGCCGCCGGTCGTGATGATTTCGTCGCCTTTGGCGAGTGCGGAAACCATGTTGCGGTGCTCTTTCTGACGCTTCATCTGTGGACGTATCATCAGGAAGTAAAGAATCACGAACATCAGGATGATGGGCAGCATGCCCATCAAGGCGTTCTCGCCGCCGGCGGCAGCCTGGGCGGTAATCAGTGTCAAGGTTTCTATAGCGGCCATAGGGTGTACTCCTGAAGTGGTTTTTTTGGTTAACTCTGTATTGTAGCGATATCTTGCTTATTCGATGCCGCGCGCCCGGTCGCGGGCGAATTCAGCCCGCCATTGCTCGAAACGGCCGGCCTCGATGGCCTCCCGCATCTCTTGCATGATGGTCAGGTAGAAATGCAGATTATGCAGCGTATTCAGGCGCGAACCGGTGATTTCGTTGGCGCGCTGCAAATGATGCAGGTAGGCCCTGGAAAAATGGCTGCATGTATGGCATTTGCAGGAAGGATCCAGCGGCCGGGTGTCGTCGCGATAGCGGGCATTGCGTATCTTGATGTCGCCGTAGCGGGTAAAAAGCCAGCCATTGCGCGCATTGCGGGTCGGCATCACGCAATCGAACATATCCACGCCGCGGCTTACGCCTTCGACCAGATCCTCGGGCGTGCCCACGCCCATCAGGTAGCGCGGCGCATCGGCCGGCAGGCGCGGCGCAACGTGGGCCAGCACGCGCATCATGTCTTCCTTGGGCTCGCCCACCGACAATCCCCCTATGGCGTAGCCTTCGAAACCGATATCGACCAGGCCGGCCAGGGACTCGTCGCGCAGGTTCTCGTACATGCCGCCCTGGACGATGCCGAACAAGGCATTGGGATTCTCCATCTCCTGGAAGGCGGAGCGGGAGCGCCGGGCCCAGCGCAGCGACATGCGCATGGACTGCGCCGCTTCCTCGGCCGTGGCCGGGCGCCCATCGATCTCGTAGGGCGTGCATTCGTCGAAGACCATGGCGATGTCGGAATTGAGCGCGCGCTGGATGCGCATGGATTCTTCGGGCGTCAGGAACAGTCTTGCGCCATCGATGGGCGAGGCGAACTTGACGCCTTCCTCGGTAATCTTGCGCAAGCCGTTCAGGCTGAATACCTGGAAGCCGCCCGAGTCGGTCAGGATGGGCTTGTCCCATTGCATGAAGCCGTGCAGTCCGCCGTGCTTTTCCATGACGTCGGTGCCGGGACGCAGCCAAAGGTGAAACGTGTTGCCCAGCACGATTTGCGCGCCGACTTCGTCCAGCTCGTGCGGCAGCATGGCTTTAACGCTGCCGTAGGTGCCTACGGGCATGAAAATAGGCGTTTCGACCACGCCGTGATTAAGGGTGATCCGGCCCCGGCGGGCGGCGCCGTCGGTGGCCAGAAGCTTGAACTGTAAACCGGTCATTGCTTGGCTGATTCTATGAACATGGCATCGCCGTAGCTGAAGAAGCGATACCGGGATTGGACGGCATGCTCGTAGGCACGCTGAATGGGTTCCATGCCTGCCAAGGCCGACACCAGCATGAGCAGGGTGGACTGAGGCAGATGGAAGTTGGTGATCAGGGCATCCACCCAGGCGAATTTGTATCCGGGTGTAATGAACAGGCGGGTGTCGCCCTCGATGACGCCGGAAGCGTCGGCATGCGGCGCGGCGGATTCCAGCGCTCGGACGCTGGTGGTGCCCACGGCCACGATGCGGCCGCCGGCCGCCTTCGTGGCCTTTATACGGGCGATGGTCTCGGGCTGCACGCTGTAGCGTTCGGCATGCATGATGTGTTCGCTGAGCTTTTGCGTGCGCACCGGCTGGAATGTCCCCGCGCCCACGTGCAGCGTGACGAAGGCCTGGGCGATGCCCAGCTCCGTCAAACGCGCCAGCATGTCCTGGTCGAAATGCAGGCCCGCCGTCGGAGCCGCCACCGCGCCGGGTTCGCGCGCATACACCGTCTGGTAGCGCTCGTCATCCTCCTGGCCGGCGGCATGCTCTATATAAGGGGGCAGGGGCGTTGCGCCGTGGCGATCCAGCAAATCGAGCACGCGCTCGGGAAACTCGATCTCGAACAGTTCGCCTTGGCGCCCCGCGACGGTGGCGGAAAATGCGCCATCGGCCAGTATCAGCCGGCTGCCCGGCTTAGGCGATTTGCTGGCCTTGACATGCGCCAGCGCCGTCGCTGCGGCGGTGATGCGTTCGATCAGCACTTCTACTTTGCCGCCGCTTTCCTTTTGCCCCAGCAGTCTGGCCTTGATGACGCGGGTATTGTTGAACACCAGCAGGTCGGTGGGTTTCAGCAGGCTGGGCAGGTCGATGAATTGCCGGTCATGCAGCCCGCCTTTTGCGTCCAGGTGGAGCAGGCGGCTGTCGGCGCGCCGGGCGGCGGGCGATTGGGCAATGAGTTCCTGCGGCAGCTCGTAATTGAACTGGGAAAGTTCGAGATCAGGGTTCACGTGAAAGGTCAGCTAAAGGGCGCGGCATGCGCCCGTAATGAGTTTTGTGCCGGTATTTTAAGCCGCCGCGGCGATTTTCTGCTCTGGCCCCATACAGGAGGGGCCTTCTTTGGTTATGCTGATGCTTTTTCAGGGACGCCGCATCATGTCATTCTTGCTGCCGCCACAGGGCTGGGCTCGTATACGGGGCATTTGGCTACGCCGCGCGATCCTGGCGTGGGCGCTGGCGGGGGTTTCCGCCGGAAGCGTATTTGCGCAGAGTTTGCCCGATGGGCTGGACAAGCTATGGCGGGCAACGCGGCTTCCCGGCAATTCGATGTCGCTTTATGTGCAAGAGATAGGCGGTCCGCCGTTGATTTCCGTGAATGCCGCGGAGCCGCGCAACCCGGCATCCGTCATGAAAATGGTAACCACCTGGGCCGCCTTGTCCGGACTGGGTCCCGACTACACCTGGCGCACGGCTTTTTACGCCAAGGATGGCGGGCGGGTCGATGCTTATGGAACGCTGAGCGGCCCCTTGTACCTGAAGGCCGGGGGCGATCCCTTCCTGACTATCGAAGAACTCTGGGGGCTGCTGCGCGAGTTGCGCCTGCGCGGAATCAAGAATCTTTCCGAGGTCGTGGTGGACCGGTCCCTGTTCGGCCAGGTCGCCAGCGACCCGGGGGAATTCGACGGCGCTCCCGATCGGCCCTATAACGCCAGCCCGGACACCATGATGGTGGGCCTGGGCGCCGTGCGTCTTCTGTTCCAGCCCGATCGGCAGGCCCGCAAGTGGGTTCCCATCATCGATCCTCCCGTGCAGGGCCTGCGCATCGACGGCGACATCAAATGGAGCGATGCGGTATGCCCCGGTTCGCCTTCGGTGTCGACCCAGATTGCCGCCTCGGGCCGCGATATTGTCGTCCGCTTGAGCGGCACGGCGGCCGGCTCTTGCGGCGAGTTCAGCGTCTACCGCCTGGCGCTGTCGCAGCCGCAATATTTTTCCGCGCTGTTCCAGATGCTTTGGAAGGAATTGGGCGGCACGCTGGCCAAGGGCCTGCGGGACGGCAAGATGCCGGCGGGACTGGCGCCGGTGGTATGGCGCGATTCGGAAACCCTGGCCGATACCATTCGCCAGATCAACAAGCAAAGCAACAATGTCATGGCGCGCACCTTGCTGTTGACCCTGGGGGCGGAAAAGCGCGGGCCCGGGGCCACCACGCAGACCGGCGGCGCCGCTTTGCTGGACGTTCTGCAAAGCCAGGGCGTGGATACCCGGGGATGGGTCATCGACAACGGCGCGGGGCTGTCGCGCACGGGCCGGCTGACGGCCCAGGGGCTGGCCGGCATGCTGGATGCCGCCTGGCGCTCGCCCCTGATGCCCGAGTTCATTTCCTCGCTGGCGATTTCGGGTGTGGACGGCACCATGCGGCGCCGGCTGCGCGACGATGAAACCAAGGGGATGGCGCATCTGAAATCAGGCACCCTGCGCGACGTCCGGGGGCTGGCGGGCTACGTCCTGGGCGCCAGCGGCAAGCGCTATATTCTGGTCAGCTTCGTCAACGATGAGCGTTCGGCGGCCGTGCGCGCTTTCGACGATGCCCTGGTCGCGTGGCTCGCCGCCCGCTAGCGCTCCGTTATCATCTCATATAAGGTTTATGAAGGAAGTACCATGCCCATACACGAAATCCGCCATCCGCTCATACGCCACAAGCTGGGCTTGATGCGCCGCGCCGATCTGAGCACCAAGAATTTCCGCGAAATGGCCCAGGAAATCGCCGCTTTGCTCACCTACGAGGCGTCGAAAGACTTGCCTTTGGAGCCGGCCAGCATCGAAGGCTGGTCCGGATCCCTGAACGTCGAAAAACTGGCCGGAAAGAAAGTGACCGTCGTCCCGATATTGCGGGCCGGCATAGGCATGCTGGATGGGGTGCTCAGCCTTATACCCGGAGCCAAGGTCAGCGCGGTGGGCATTGCCCGAAACGAGGAAACCCTGGAAGCCCAGACGTATCTGGAGCGCCTGGTGGGGCAGCTTGACCAGCGCCTGGCGTTGATCGTCGATCCCATGCTCGCTACCGGAGGCTCCATGGTGGCGACCATAGACTTGTTGAAAAAGGCGGGTTGCCGGAACATCCGCGCACTGGTGCTTGTGGCGGCTCCCGAGGGCATAAGCGCCGTCGAGAAGCACCATCCCGACGTGCATATCTACACGGCCTCGATAGACAGCCATCTGAACGAGGACGGCTATATCATTCCCGGCCTGGGCGATGCCGGCGACCGTATTTTCGGCACGCGGCAAAAAGTCGTCTAGAAATCCGCCGGCCCGGGTGTAACCGCCGTACATGATTTCTAACGTTTGATCGTCAAATGCCCGGAGCCTCGCGTGCAAATAAGGTAGTATGAAAACTCGGGATGTTACTCAGGCGATGTCTATGCGTTGTGCACATTGGTATTGGGGTCTTGCGGGATTGCTGCTGAGTCTGGCGGGAAGCCCGGCGGTGGCGGGGTTGTGCCAGGCGCCATTCATGCATGATGGCGGCCGGGCGCAGCTTACCGGGTCGGGCGGCATGCAATTGGGCGCCGATCTGGCCTTCACGGAAGTCAGCAAGAAAGGCGGGGACTGCGAAGCGCGCGTGCAGGGCACGGCCACCTTCGGACTGGCGGGCTTGCCGCCGGGGAAGTCCTCGGTCGACTACTGGATGGCGGTCAAGAACGGCAAGGCCAGCTTCGAGCGGCGCGACGCCCAGGGCAAGCGCGAGCCGGTGAACGGCAAGTTCGACCTGCGCATGCTGGGGCTATTCGCTTATGGCGAGCCCATTACGCGGGCGGGCCAGACTTTTCCGGCCCTTCGCTTCCAGATCAATCTTGACAAGAAAGCCGTCCAGACGCAGCCTATCGTTGTCCATACCGGGCAAAAAACCGTGGGCGAACGCCAGACCATGCAAACGGCGGCCGGCGAGCAGTCATGCTGGCCAGTGCGTTATACGCGCCAAACCGAGCCCACACAGGCTTCATTCAACGGTCTGGTATTGCCCGTGCCCGGCATGACCTCGTCGGTCACCGACTGGTTCTGCCCCGACGTGCATATGGTGATGAAGCAGGAAAGCCAGCAAAGCGGCGTGATGTCGCTGGTCGAGGTAACCCGGCTCGAATAGCCGCATCCGGATTGCAGGTTTTTAGTTGTGCCGCAGTATTGTGTTAACCAACTCTTATTTAGGAGCTGATCATGGCGACAAAGAAAAACGTTCAAGCAAGCGAAGAGGAATTCATCGAAAGCGTCAAGGAAAGCCTGGACGATGCCGAGAAGCTTTTGCGGGAAGCAGCCGAAGCGACGGGCGACAAGGCGGCGGAGCTGCGTGAAAGCGCCATGCGTTCGCTCAAGCGCACGCGCGAGGCGCTGTACGACACCCAGGACGCCTTGTTGGAGCGCGGCCGCCGGGCGGCGCGGGCAACCGATGACTATGTCCACGACAATCCTTGGCAAGCCATCGGTATGGCGGGCCTGGCAGGGGTGCTTATTGGCGCCTTGATCTGCCGCCGCTAGGCGGGCAATCCCTCACGACCCATCCATCGTAAAGGGCGATCTATGGCGCTTCGACAATCGGTAGGCGATCTCGCCTGCACTTTGCTTTCCATCGTGCGCACCCGCCTCGAGCTATTCTCGCTCGAGGCCTCCGAGCAGAAATCGAACCTGATCGCCATCCTGGGCATGGCCTTCGGGGCATTGCTGTTTCTTACCTTGGCAGCTCTGGTTTTTTCGATAGCGGTGGCGCTGTATTTCTGGCCGACGGATCAGCGCTACCTGGCGCTGGGCTGCCTGGCCTTGATCTATGCCGTGCTGGGGGTGGGCTTGTTCTGGGCGGTGCGCCGCAAGCTGCTGTTTTCCGCCATGCCGTTTTCGGCGACCGTCGATGAGCTGCGCCGCGACCTGGCTTTGGTGGAGCGCCTGCGCGATCCCCCGCCATCAGGTCCCGGCTGGCCCGCCAATAAGGATTTGCCATGAAGCCAAGCCCGCCGGCCAGGGAGCGTGCCCTGAAAATCGAGCTCCTGCGCGCGCGCGCCGCGCTGGAACGGCAAAGCATGGCGCGCGGCGTCCAGAATCTGGGCGAGGCCCTGACGCCGCGCGCCATGCTGCGCAGCGCCTTTCCCAAGGCCTCGAGCAAGTCGCCGACCGATTGGATATTCCAGGCCCTGACGCTGACGCGGCGCTACCCCTTGCTTGCGTCCAGCGTGTCCGCCGTCCTGGGCGGGATGGGCAAGCGCCGTCGCTGGTGGCGTATCGGCGCGGGCCTGCTGCTTAGCTGGCAGGTGGCTCGCAGCATGAACCGCAAGGACGACTGACCGTCCGGGGTGAAAAGCCTGCGCGGGAAGGGCATGAACGCTACAGGCCCAGCTCGCCCCAGATGGCGTCTATGCGGCTCTTGACCGAGGCGTCCATTTCAATGGGCGTGCCCCATTCGCGCTGGGTTTCGCCCGGCCATTTGTTGGTCGCATCCAAACCCATTTTGCCGCCCAGGCCCGAAACCGGCGAAGCGAAGTCCAGATAATCGATAGGCGTATTTTCGACCAGCACCGTATCCCGGACGGGATCCATGCGGGTGGTCATGGCCCACACGACTTCCTTCCAGTCGCGCGGGTTGATGTCGTGATCGACCACGACAATGAACTTGGTGTACATGAACTGGCGCAGTACGCTCCATAGGCCGAACATCACGCGCTTTGCATGGCCGGGGTATTGCTTGCGCATGGAAACCACCGCCAGGCGGTAGCTGCAGCCTTCGGGGGGCAGGTAGAAGTCCACGATTTCGGGCAGTTGCCGTTTCAGCAGCGGCACGAATACCTCGTTCAGGGCCACGCCAAGGACAGCCGGCTCATCGGGAGGCTTGCCGGTGTAGGTGCTGTGGTAAATGGGCTTGCGGCGCATCGTGATGCGCTCCACGGTAAAGACCGGGAACCAATCCTGTTCATTGTAGTAGCCGGTATGGTCGCCGTAAGGGCCTTCCAGCGCCATTTCGTATCCGGTGTCGGCGGGCGCGGCGACGCCTTCGGGCGGCACGGGCCGGATGGCGCGGTTGTCCGACGAAGGAAGTATGTGCCCTTCCAGGACGATTTCGGCAAAGGCGGGCACGGACAGGTCGCTGCCCAGCGCTTTGGTGACTTCGGTGCGCGAGCCGCGCAGCAAGCCTGCAAACTGGTATTCGGACAGGCTGTCGGGTACCGGCGTGACCGCGCCCAGTATGGTGGCCGGGTCGGCGCCCAGCGCAACGGCAATGGGAAACGGCTTGCCGGGATGAGCCAGGGCGTGATCCCGGAAATCCAGGGCCCCGCCGCGATGCGACAGCCAGCGCATGATGAGCTTGTTGCGGCCGATGAGCTGTTGGCGGTAGATGCCCAGGTTCTGGCGCTTGGCATTGGGCCCGCGCGTTATGACCAGGCCCCAGGTCAGCAGGGGAGCGACATCGCCTGGCCAGCAGCGTTGCAAGGGAATCCGGTCCAGGTCGACGTCGTCGCCTTCCAGCACGACCTCCTGGCAGGCGGCGCCCTTGATTGTCTTTGGGCTCATGTCCCATAGAGCAGCCTTGAGCATCGATACGGTCGCCAAGGCATCGCGCAGGCCGCGCGGCGGCTCGGGTTCGCGCAGGGATGCCAGCAACTCGCCCGTCTGGCGCAAGGCGCCGACATCTTCCGCGCCCATGCCCCAGGCCACCCGCCGGGGCGTTCCGAACAGATTGGCCAGCACCGGCACTTCCGCCGGCCGGCCTTTGTGCATGACGTTCTCGAAGAGCAGGGCAGGGCCTTCGGCGCGCAGCACGCGATCGCTGATCTCGGTCATCTCCAGATCGGTGGAAACCGGATGCGCCACGCGCTTGAGTTCGCCTTTGGCTTCGAGTTGGGCGATGAAGTCTCTTAGATCACGATATTTCACAGAATTAGGCCAGTCAGGTTACAGTCGGGTTACATCATTCCGACCAGAGAGGGTTAACATCGACGTTCTCTATTTTATTGGGAAGGGACGCGATGGCGGTCATTGGTTCCGATAGCCTGGTGGGGCGCTCTATGCGCACAGCCGGTTACCAGGTCGGTGAATTCGTGCATGTCTGCGCCATTTACCTTGGCATCGCCGTGCTGGTCACAGTGGCGTTGAGCGCGGCCGTACCCTCTTTGCGGGAACAGGCCCGCCAGGTGCACGAGGCATTGATCATAGCCTTGCGTCCGGATGGGCTCAAGCAGGACATGCTGGCCTCTTTCGCCAGCGACGATTTGCTTGGGGCCGCGGCCAGCGTCGACAACCCCGCCGATGGGGCGGCGCCGGCCGCCGCCGGGCTGCTCAATTTCAGCAATGCCCTCAGGGCTTCGCTGGCTGGCCGGCATGCGGCCGGCCTGACCAGCAGCCAGGCGCAGGCGCTGCGCAGCTATATTGCCCGCAAGTACAAGATCGCCCACAGCGTGGCGGGCGCCCTGGTCAATACGGCGTTTGTCGTGGGCAAGGAAAAGGCGCTGGATCCGCAACTGATCCTGGCGGTCATCGCCATCGAGTCGCGCTACAACCCGTATGCGGAAAGCCATGTGGGCGCGCAGGGCTTGATGCAGGTGATGACCAGCGTTCATAAAGACAAGTTCGATGCGTTCAGCGATGGGACCATGGCCGCCCTGAATCCCATTGCAAACATGCGGGTGGGCGTCCAGATTCTGTACGACTGCATCAAGCGTCGCGGCTCGGTCGAAGGCGGCCTGGCTTGTTACGTGGGCGCCACAGGCCCCAGCGATGGGGGCTACGGAGCCAAGGTCATCGCCGAATGGCGCCGCATCGCCCTGGCCTCGGGTATTCCTGTCCGGCGCTAGCGCGTGTTTTCCGCCGCGTTTTCCGGATCAGGCCAGGAAGCGCTCCATGCGGCTCACGGCCTCTTTCAGGCGGTCCAGCCCCGTAGCATAGGAAAAGCGCATGCTGTGCGCGGCGTGCGCCGGCCCGAAATCCAGCCCCGGCACCGCCGCCACGCCGGCTTCGTGCAGCAGCCTGTGCGAAAAATCGCTGCTGTCCCGGCTGTGTGCCCGGATGTCGGCGTAGATGTAGAACGCGCCGTCGGGCGCGACCGGAACATGCAGGCCCAGGCGTTCGAATTCGGGCAATAGGTAGTCCCTTCTTTCCTTGAAGGACAGGCGCCGGTTTTCGTAGATGCGCATGACCTCGGGTTCGAAACAGGTCAAGGCCGCATGCTGGGCCAGAGCGGGGGCGCAGATCGCCAGGCTGGCCGCCAGCTTTTCGATCGCCGCAACCATGGATTCCGGGACGATCAGCCAGCCCAGGCGCCAGCCTGTCATGTGGAAGTATTTGGAGAAGCTGTTGATGATGACGATGTCGTCGTCCAGGGTCAGCGCGCTTTGCGGCGCATCGCCATAGTAAAGGCCCAGGTAGATCTCATCCATGATGATGAAGCCGTCGCGCTGCCTGACTTCGGCGATCAGCGCCTTCAGGTCTTCCCGGGCGATGGTCGTTCCGGTGGGATTGCTGGGCGATGCGATCAGCACGCCGCGGGTTGCCGGACCCCAATGCTTGCGTATGTCGTCGGCGCCCAGCTGGAAGCGCTGTTCGGCCGAGCAGGGAATCAGCCGGGGTATGCCGCCTGAACCAGTGACGAAATTCTGGTTGGCCGGATAGGAGGGATCCGGCATGAGTATTTCGTCGCCCGGATTGATCAACGCCATGCCGGCCAGCAATAGCGCTCCGGATGCGCCCGACGTGACGATCACGCGGGCGGGATCGACGGCCGCGCCGAACTGCTGCGCATAGTAGTGGGCAATCGCGTCGCGCAGCGTTGCAATGCCGGCCGGGGGCGTGTAGCCGCTCAGCCCGGCCTGGGCGGCGCGATTCAGGGTTTCAACGACTTGCGCAGGCGCCGTAAAATCGGGTTCGCCGATTCCCAGGCTGATGATGTCGCGGCCCTGTGCGTTCAGGGCGTTGGCCTGTTTGAATAGCTCCACAGCGTAGAATGGCATCACTTGTTCGGTACGCTTGGCAAGACGGGACATAAGGCGAAAATCTCAGGCAAAGCAGCAATTGTAATGGGTGGGCCTCTCCGTGGGCTTTTATTTGAAATAGGTACAAAGGAATCCAGACATGCAGTCTTCGTCCCGCCGCGCTTTCCTGACCGGGCGACGCACCTCCCAAACCCCCTGGGAGGCTTTTTGCCAACGCGTGCGCAATGTGGTTTCCGGTACATTTTTCGAATTCGACAAGGGCGATGGCCCCGGCAGCGCCCGCCTGGTGCCCAAGCAGGCATCCGATGTGCACAAGGCCCTGGCTTTATGCGCCGAATACCAGGTGGTGCTGGCCCTGGACGGAGTGCCTCATGCCGCCCGGCTGAATGACCAGCCTGTGCTGTGGGTCGAACCAGGCCGCGACCTGGGCAATTGCCAGCGGCTGGAGCCCGGCGGCAGCAAATGGTTCGTCCAGCCCGGCTGCCTGCTGGGCGAACTGGAGGCCGCCGGACTGGCTCAGTTTGCCGACCTGCCCTGCCACATCACGGTGGCGGCGTGGCTGGCCGACCGCAGCCTGTGCGATTGGCCCATGGGCGAAACCGGCAGGTCCGGAGTGGTGCATGCGTCCGTCATGCTGGCCGCCGGTTCCAGCGTCAGCCTCGGGCCTTTCGGGGAAAGCAACCGGAAGCCGCTGCAGGGGGCCCGCTTGCAGCAACTGGTTCCGTCGCTGTTCCAGCTGGCCGCCGGCGCCGAGGCCCAGGCCTGCCAGCAGCACCGCCTATGGCCCGCGCGCTATCGACTGGATGCCTTGCTTCCAAAGTCGGGGCAGTCCGTCAACCTGGCGCATCTGCTGCTGGGCCATGGAGGGGACCTGGGCTGGCTGGAATGGGTGGTCATTGACGAGCAGTTGGCACAGCCGGGCTCCGAGCCGGCCTATGCCGACCGCTACACATCGTCCCGGGCGGCGGCTTGCGATCTGGCCGTGGAAGCGGGCGAACTGGATACCCGGGTGAAGTCGCTTTTCGATCCTTCCGACCTTTTTCCATACCCTGGACAGGACATATAAAAACGGCGCCGCCTCTGCCTTTTTCATGCTCGGCCCCATGTTCCAAACGGTTGCAAGGGACTAGAATGAGCGTCTATTTCACTTCAGACATTCAAATTCACCATGGAAGAAACCCTTCGCAAAGCCGCTCTGGAATACCATGAACACGGCCGCCCCGGAAAAATATCCGTCACGCCGACCAAGCAGTTGTCCAATCAACGGGACTTGGCCCTGGCTTATTCCCCCGGTGTAGCGGCCGCTTGCGAAGAAATCGTTTCCAATGAACAGAATGCCTTCCGCTACACAGGGCGGGGCAATCTGGTTGGGGTCATCACCAACGGCACGGCGGTGCTGGGCCTGGGCAATATCGGCCCGCTGGCCTCCAAGCCGGTCATGGAAGGCAAGGCGGTGCTGTTCAAGAAGTTCGCGGGCATCGATGTGTTCGACATCGAGATCAACGAAACCGATCCGGACAAGCTGGTGGAGATCATCGCCGGACTGGAGCCCACCTTCGGGGGCATCAATCTGGAAGACATCAAGGCGCCGGAATGTTTTACCGTCGAGCGCAAGCTGCGCGAACGCCTGAACATCCCGGTGTTCCACGACGACCAGCACGGCACGGCCATCTGCGTTTCGTCCGCTTTCCTGAACGGTTTGCAAGTGGTCGGCAAAGAAGTGGCCAAGGTCAAGGTGGTTGTCTCGGGCGCCGGCGCGGCCGCGCTGTCCTGCCTGGATCTCATGGTCGACCTGGGCCTGCCGCTGGAAAACATCTGGGTCTCGGATATCGAAGGCGTGGTCTACAAGGGCCGCACGGTGCTCATGGACCCGGACAAGCAGCGCTTCGCGCAGGAAACCTCCGCGCGCACGCTGGGCGATATCATCGATGGCGCCGATGTGTTCCTGGGCCTGTCGGCCGGGGGCGTTCTTAAACCCGACATGGTCGCCCGCATGGCGGAGCGTCCGCTGATTCTGGCGCTGGCCAATCCCAACCCCGAAATCCTGCCCGAGGACGCGCATGCGGTGCGCGACGACGTGGTCATGGCCACCGGACGCTCCGACTACCCCAATCAGGTCAATAATGTCCTGTGCTTTCCCTATATTTTTCGCGGCGCGCTGGATGTCGGCGCAACCACGATCACGCGCGGCATGGAAAAGGCCGCCGTGCTGGCCATCTGCAAGCTGGCCCAGGAAGAGCAGAACGATGTCGTGGCGGCGGCCTACGGCACTTACGGCGTGTCGTTCGGCCGCGAATACTTCATTCCCAAGCCCTTCGATCCGCGCCTGATCGTGCGCATCGCGGTGGCCGTGGCCAAGGCGGCCATGGATGACGGCGTGGCGACGCGTCCGCTGGCCGATATAGAAAGCTATGCCGAGCAGTTGCAGCAGTTCGTGTACCGCTCTGGTTCCTTCATGAAGCCCTTGTTCTCGACGGCCAAGAAGCTGGTGCGGGACGGCGGCAAGACGCGCATCGTGTTTACCGAAGGCGAAGAAGAGCGCGTGTTGCGCGCGGTGCAGATCATTGTCGACGAGAAGCTCGCTCGCCCCATCCTGGTGGGCCGTCCCTCCGTGCTGGCCGATCGCATCAAGAAATTCGGTCTGCGCATCCGGCTGGGCGAGGATGTCGAAGTCACCAATCCCGATTACGACGAGCGCTTTCACCAGTACTGGACGACGTATTGGGAAATCATGTGCCGCCGCGGCATCAGCAAGGAAATGGCGCGCGTCGAAATGCGCCGCCGGCTGACCCTGATCGGCGCCATGATGCTGCGCCTGGGCGATGCCGATGGCCTGGTGTGCGGCACGGTCGGGGCGTATGCGGACCACCTGCGCTTCATTGACGAAGTGATCGGCAAGGTCCCGGGTGTAAAAACCTACGCCGCCATGAATATTCTGCTATTGGCCGAGCGCACCGTCGCGCTGGCCGACACCCACATCAACGACAATCCCAACGCCGAGCAAGTGGCTGAAATCACCATCGCGGCCGCGGCGGAAATGCGGCGCTTGAACATGGAGCCCAAGGTGGCCTTGCTGTCCCGGTCCAATTTCGGCACGGGAAGCTCCGCGTCGGGAGCCAAGATGCAGGAAGCGCTGGCCATCATTCGCGAGCGCGAGCCCGAACTGGAAATCGACGGCGAAATGCATGGCGACTGCGCGCTCGACGAGTCCCTGCGCCGGCGCATACTTCCGACGACCCGCCTGCACGGCGAGGCCAACCTGCTTATCTGTCCCAATGTCGATTCGGGCAATATCGCCTACAACCTGCTCAAGACAGCGGCGGGCGGCAATGTGGCGGTAGGCCCCTTCCTGTTGGGCGTCAACGCACCGGTCCACATTCTTACTTCCAGCTCCACCGTGCGCCGCATCGTCAACATGGCGGCGCTGACCGTGCTCGATGCCAACACCCCGCGCATTACCTGAGCGCATGGGTGCCGGCAGCCATCCCGTTGGCCTGGTCCTGACGGGCGGCGGTGCACGTGCGGCTTACCAGGTGGGGGTCCTTGCGGGCGTCCTGGATATTCTCGATCCCGATCGCTCGCCGGACTTTGTCAATCCTTTCGAGATCATTTGCGGAACCTCCGCCGGCGCCATCAATGCCGGCGCCCTGGCTTGCCATGCACAGGATCCCCATGCGGCTATGGACAGGCTGGAGGCCCTGTGGAGCAGCCTGGAAACCGGCATGGTGTATCACGCCGATGCGGCCCGCTTGCTGCGCACGGGCTTGCGCTGGTTCGCCATGCTGGCCGTCGGCTGGCTGATGCCCGACCTGCGCAGCCGGCAGCCGCGTTCATTGCTGGATAACCAGCCGCTGGGCGAACTTCTGGCCGCAACGCTGGATTTCGACCAGCTGGAGCGCAATCTGTCGGAAGGGGCGTTGCGGGCGCTGGCCATCACGGCTACGGCATATACCACCGGCGAACACATCACTTTCTATCAATCCAAAGGCACGATCAAACCGTGGCAGCGGTCGCTGCGCCAGGCGGTGTCGTCGAAGATAGGCGTGGACCACCTGCTGGCTTCGAGTTCTTTGCCCTTCATCTTTCCGGCGCAGTCCATGCTGATCAGGGGGCAGACGCAATGGTGCGGCGACGGCTCCATGCGGCAACTGGCGCCCATGAGCCCGGCGATACATTTGGGGGCGAAAAAAATATTCGTGATTGGCACGGGCTATAAGGACGATACGCATCCGGAAAAGAAGGAAATCAATCCCAATTACCCGACGCTTGCGCAAATCGGCGGCCATGCCTTGTCCAATATTTTCCTGGATAGCTTGTCCATGGATGTGGAACGCATGCAACGCATCAACGAGTTGCTTGCGCAATTGCCGGTAAATGTATTAAAAAGCCAGTCGCTGCGTCCGGTAAGCACTTTTGTCGTGACTCCCAGCCGGTCTCTGGACGAGATGGCGCTGGCGCATCTGGATCAGATGCCGCGCGCCGCTCGTACCCTTTTTCGCGTCCTTGGTGTATCGTCGGCTTCCGGACCCAAAATGGGCGGCGGCGGTGCATTGATTTCTTATCTGTTGTTCGAGGCCGGCTATACCCAAGAGCTGATCCGCCTAGGGCGGGCCGATGGCATGAGCCGTGCTGAGGAAGTAAAAGCGTTTTTCAAGGAGGCGCCCCCATGAGCCAAGCGCAGTCATTGCAAAAGAAATTGCAAAAAGGCGGTTTGATCGATGCGTCCGTCGTCTCTAAGGACGAGGCGCTCACTGCCGCCCGAGCAGCGGGCATCAGCGCTTTCGTTGTTGATTGCGATCGCGCCCGCAGCCGGTCCGCCGTTTTGCGCGCCGTGGTGAAAGCCGTGGATTTTCCGGAGTATTTCGGCGGAAACCTGGATGCCTTGTATGACTGCCTGTGCGATACGGTGCTGGATCACAAGAACGGCCTGTTCCTGTGGTTCCATAAGCTGCATTCGGGGGATCCCGCACTGGCGGAAGATTCGGACGCCATTCTCGGGGTGTGCGCCGATGTGGTCGAGTTTGCGTCCAATAATGACAGGCGCTTCACCTTTGCCGTCGAACATGCGGGCAAGCATCCCGATCCCGAGCCTGGTGTCGAACCAACGCCTTATTCGGGCGGCCGCGAAGACTGATTGCGCGGGGCCGAACCCTCGATACGAATATATGCCGTATGCTTCCTTGGCAAGGAAAGCGCCTTCAAGTTTTTCGACGCGGGCCTAGTTCCAGCCGCGCAGGGCGCTGGCCGCCGCAATCAACGCGAGTCCCGCCGTTTCTGTGCGCAATACTCGCTTGCCGAAGCTGACCGCGGTCAGCTTGTGGCGTGCCATCAGCTCTTGTTCTTCGTCCGACCACCCGCCTTCGGGCCCCACCAGCAAGGTCAGTTCGGTTTGTTCCGCCTGTAGAGCCTGGGCCAGGCTTTGGGAGCTGCCGGGGTGGCAAAGCAGGGTCGATGCGGCATCGGTCATGTCATCGGCCAGATAGCGTTCCAGCGAGAGGGGATCGGCGATGTCCATGATGCGGTTGCGGCCGCATTGTTCGCTGGCGGCCTGGGCGATGCGGCGCCAGTGTTCCATGCGCTTGCGCAGGCGTTCGCCGGTCAACTGCAGCACGCTGCGGTGGGCGGCGATGGGGACGAGACGAACGGCGCCCAGCTCAACGGCTTTTTCTATGATCCAGTCCATCTTGTCGCCGGAAGGCATGCCCTGGACCAGGGTGATGCGGCCGTCGAGCTCGGTTTCGATGGGATCGTGGTCCCCCAAGGCGGCGTGGCCGCGTTTCCCGTCAATGATGAGCTTCGCGGCGTACTGGCCGCCCTGGCCGTCGAAGAGGACGATGTCCGAATCCGGCTTCAGGCGCAGGACGCGTATGGCGTGATGGGCAAGCGCTTCCGGGAGCTCAATGGTGGTGTGAGCAGTCAGGGGCTTGGAGCAGAAGAATCTGGGGGTGGCCATATGTGATTGAGGTTGCTGTCTGCGGATGACTGTGAGGCATCATACTTTATGGCGCGATGCTTGATGCACCCGGCAGCCATGATGTTGTGCTTCCGCAGGCTGTCTGTTTAGCGGTTTGACCCTTCGCTGGTATTGAGTTGTGCTTTTTTGTTGAACGGCCCGGGTGGCATGGCCTGGTGCCGGCTAGACGTGCAAGGTCCCGGCTGCGCCGTGACTGCCCGCGCCGGCAAAGGAAACGGGGCGTGCGCGGAACTCGCCCGAATGGACGGCCCCCAGCCGTCCATAAGCCCGGGCTCAGACAGCCGCGCACTTGCCTCCCCATTTCCTTTGCCCGCGCGGCTTGCCCGTAACCGCCAGCCCCAGGCCATGCCACCCGGGCCTTGAAGCAGAAATGGCATCGAGTCGCACGCGGGTGGGGTTGAAATGGCTTGCCACGGTCTGTGCGGGCTCGCGGGGGGTAAGGGCTGTGCCGGGCGGTTTGCGCAGCGCCGCGCGGGCGAACGGCACGGGGGATGCAAGGCCGCGCTGTCCGAGCACGACGTTTTCGGACAGCCAGTGGCTGTCCGACGTGCGAGTTCGCGGCCGCCCCGTGCTGTTCGGCTGCGTGGGGAGCCCTGGCGCAGCCAGGGCCGCTGGCGCGTTAGCCCGGCGCAGCCCTTACTCCCCGCGAGCCTTTACTTCGCTTGGCACAAAACCCAACACAAAACCCTTTACAAACGATCGTATTCTGGACAAAAACCACCCCCACCCCCCGGTGGTAAAATCAGAAGCTTTGTAAACCTTCAATGACGAGGATAGGCCCATCATGCGGCCCGTTATCCTCTTGCGAGTCTTAAATGAGCCTTACGCCTGCCCAAGATTCGTCCATGGCCAACGCTATCCGCGCGCTGGCCATGGATGCGGTTCAACAAGCCAATTCGGGTCATCCCGGCGCCCCCATGGGCATGGCCGATATCGCCGAGGCCTTATGGACGCGCCACCTGCGCCATAATCCCGCCGACCCCACGTGGGTGAACCGCGATCGCTTCGTGCTGTCCAACGGGCACGGCTCCATGCTGCTTTATGCCTTGCTGCACCTGACCGGCTACGACCTGCCCATCGAAGAGCTCAAGAACTTCCGGCAACTGCATTCCCGCACGCCCGGACATCCGGAAGTGGGCATTACCTCCGGCGTCGAAACCACCACCGGCCCCCTGGGCCAGGGACTGGCCAATTCCGTGGGCATGGCGCTGGCCGAAGCCTTGCTGGCTCAGGAGTTCAATCGCGAAGGCCATGCCGTCGTAGACCACTACACCTATGCCTTCGTGGGCGACGGCTGCCTTATGGAAGGCATCTCGCACGAGGCCTGCTCGCTGGCCGGCACGCTGAAGCTGTCCAAGCTTATCGTTTTCTACGACGACAACGGCATCTCCATCGATGGGCGCGTCGAGAACTGGTTCGGCGACAACACCCCGCAGCGTTTTGAAAGCTATGGCTGGAATGTGCTGCGCGATGTAGACGGCCATGACATCAAGGCCGTCGATGCCGCCATCGTCCAGGCCCAGAAACTGGCCGGGCAGGGCAAGGGTCCCACACTGATCTGCTGCCGGACCGTCATCGGCAAGGGCGCTCCGAATGCCGCCGGTACCGAGAAGGTGCATGGCGCGCCCTTGGGCGCAAACGAAATCGAGGCTACCCGCGAAGCGCTGAACTGGCCCTACCCCGCCTTCGACATTCCCGCCGAAATCTACGCTTATTGGGATGGCAAGAAAAAAGGGCAACAGCAGCAAGCCGAATGGCAAACCCGTTTCGACGCGTACGCCAAGGCCTATCCCGCCGAAGCCGCCGAATTGCAGCGCCGCATGCTAAGCGAGCTGCCCGGCGACTTCGCCGAGCGCGCCCGCGCCTTTGTCGAAGCCACCAACCAGAAAGCCGAGACGGTCGCCACGCGCAAGGCCTCGCAAATGGCCATTACCGCCTTTGTCGACATGCTGCCCGAGATGCTGGGCGGCTCCGCCGACCTGACCGGGTCCAACCTGACCGACTGGAAGGGCGCCGAGCCGGTACGCGCCGGCGAGCTGCATTTGCGCTTTGGGCGCCACATCAATTACGGCGTGCGCGAGTTCGGCATGGCCGCCATCATGAATGGCGTGGCCCTGCATGGCGGCTACCTGCCTTTCGGCGGCACCTTTCTGACGTTTTCCGATTACTCGCGCAATGCGCTGCGCATGGCCGCCCTGATGAAGCAGCGGGTGGTGCATGTGTTCACGCACGATTCCATCGGCCTGGGCGAGGACGGCCCCACGCACCAGTCGGTGGAGCATGCCGCCAGCTTGCGACTGATCCCGAATCTGCATGTCTGGCGCCCTTGCGACACGACTGAAACGGCGGCCGCGTGGGCCTATGCCATTCAGCGCCCAAGCAGCGTGGGCATGACGGTGCGCGACGGCGGGCCCAGTGCCTTGCTGTTGTCCCGCCAGAATCTGCCCTTCGTGCCTCGCGACGCGCAGGCCATTGCCGGCATAAGCCGCGGCGGCTATGTGCTGCGCGATGCGCAGGACGCCCGCGCGGTTATCATTGCGACAGGATCCGAAGTGGCGCTGGCGCTGGGTGCGCAAGAGCAACTGGCCGCCAAGGGGATTGCAGTCCGTGTGGTTTCCATGCCTTGCACCAACGTATTCGATGCCCAAGACCGGCAATGGCGCGAATCGGTGCTGCCCAAGGGCTTGCCGCGCGTCGCCGTCGAGGCGGGCGTTACATCGGGCTGGTACAAGTATGTCGGTCTGGACGGCGCCGTGGTGGGTCTTGATACCTACGGCGAATCCGCGCCGGCCGGTGCCTTGTTCAAGTTTTTTGGCTTGACCGCCGAGCACGTCGCTGCGGCCGTCGAACAGGTTTTATAAACAGGAGAGCAATAATGACGATACGCGTGGCGATCAACGGCTATGGCCGTATTGGGCGCAATATTTTGCGGGCGCACTACGAAAGCGGCAAGAAGCACGATATTCAAATCGTGGCCATCAACGATTTGGGCGATCCCAAGACCAATGCCCATCTGACTCGTTTCGACACCGCTCATGGCAAGTTTCCCGGCACGGTGACGGTCGATGGCGATTACATGGTCGTCAACGGCGACAAGATCCGTGTACTGGCCAACCGCGATCCCTCGGCCCTGCCCTGGGGCGAATTGGGCGTGGACGTCGTGCTTGAATGCACGGGCTTCTTCACCAGCAAGGAAAAGGCCAGCGCGCACCTGAAAGGCGGCGCCAAGAAAGTCATTATCTCGGCCCCCGGCGGCAAAGACGTCGACGCCACCATCGTCTACGGCGTCAATCACGGCGTATTGAAGTCCAGCGACACGGTCATTTCCAACGCCTCGTGCACGACGAACTGCCTGGCTCCGCTGGTCCAGCCTTTGCATCAGAAGCTGGGCCTGGTCAATGGCTTGATGACCACCATCCATGCCTACACGAACGATCAGGTGCTTACCGACGTCTATCACGAAGACCTGCGCCGCGCCCGTTCCGCCACGCACAGCATGATCCCGACCAAGACCGGCGCCGCTTCGGCCGTGGGCCTGGTCCTGCCTGAATTGAACGGCAAGCTGGACGGCTATGCCATCCGGGTTCCGACCATCAATGTGTCCATCGTCGACCTGTCCTTCGTGGCGGCGCGCGAGACCACTGTGGAAGAAGTCAACGGCATCCTGAAGGCGGCCTCGGAAAGCGGCCCCCTGAAGGGCATCCTGCAATACAACGACGAACCGCTGGTGTCGGTGGACTACAACCACGACCCCGCCTCCAGCACGGTTGATGCGGGCCTGACCAAGGTGTCGGGTTCCCTGGTCAAGGTGTCTTCCTGGTACGACAACGAATGGGGTTTCTCCAATCGCATGCTCGATACCACGGTTGCGCTGATGTCGGCCAAATAAGCCGGGTTTTTTCATGGGCAAGGGCGGGGCAACCCGCCCTTGCCGTGTCTGTCCTATTCCCTAAGGGCCGTTCGCATTATGTCTACCATTAAAACTCTTTCTTCCCTGGCCTCGTCGGGCGCGCTTGCGGGCAAGCGTGTATTCATCCGCTCGGATCTGAATGTGCCCTTGAAGGATGGTGAAATCACCGAAGACACCCGCATTCGCGCCTCCGTGCCCGCGATACGCATGGCGCTCGATGCCGGGGCCGCCGTCATGGTGACCTCGCATTTGGGCCGCCCCACCGAAGGCACGGTGGCTCCGGCCGATACGCTGGCTCCGGTCGCGCGCCGGCTTTCGGAATTGCTGGGCCTGCCGGTCACGCTGCTGGCCGACTGGGTGGGCGGCGTACAGGTTGGCCCCGGCCAAGTGGTGCTGCTGGAAAACTGCCGCTGCAATGTGGGCGAGAAAAAGAACGACCCGGATCTGGCGCGCAAGATGGCGGCGCTATGCGATGTGTATGTCAACGACGCCTTCGGCACGGCGCATCGCGCCGAGGCGACTACGCAAGGCATGGCGCGCTTTGCGCCGGTGGCCTGCGCGGGGCCTTTGCTGGAGGCCGAGCTGGACGCGTTGGGCCGTGCCCTTGAGAACCCCAAGCGGCCCCTGGTGGCTATCGTGGGCGGCTCCAAGGTGTCGACCAAGCTGTCCATTCTGCAAGCCTTGGCCGGCAAGGTCGACCAGTTGGTGGTGGGCGGCGGCATTGCCAATACCTTCATGCTGGCCGCGGGCCTGTCCATAGGCAAGTCGTTGGCGGAGCCCGACCAGATGGACCAGGCCAGCGCCGTCATCGACATGATGAAACAGCGTGGCGCCGAAGTGCCGATTCCTTCGGATGTGGTCTGCGCCAAGGAATTCAGCTCGACGGCGGCCGCGACGATCAAGGCGGCAGATGACGTGGCGGGCGATGACCAGATCCTCGATATCGGCCCCGATACCGCGCAGCAACTGGCCGCCATCCTGAAGCAGGCCGGAACCATCGTCTGGAACGGCCCGGTGGGCGTGTTCGAATTCGATGCGTTCGCCAACGGCACCAAGGTGGTGGCCCAGGCGATCGCCGATTCCCAAGGCTTTTCGATCGCGGGCGGCGGCGACACGCTGGCGGCGATTGCCAAATACGGCATTGAAGACAAAGTGGGCTATATCTCCACCGGCGGCGGCGCCTTCCTGGAGTTCCTGGAAGGCCGGACGCTGCCGGCCGTGGAAATCCTGCAGCAGCGCGCGCAAGACTAGCCCCCCGCCTGTGCCTCGCGGTCCCGTCCGCCGGGGAAGTCATGGCGGCTTACCGCGTTCCTTCAAGCGCGATCAGGGCCCGATAGCCTTCGACGGCATCGGGCCAGTCCAGCGCAAAGCCGCTGGCTTTCAGGCGCGCGTTGTTCAGGCGCTTGCCGGCGGCCTCGGTCGCTGCGGCGCTGGCTCGGGCCGGCCGCGGCGCGCCCAGCATGTCGGCCAGGGCGTCGTACAACTGCGCCATGGGCATAGGCCTGTCATCGCTGCCGACATAGCGGGGCTGCGCCTGATCCAGCATCAACAAGTGGGCGCAGGCGCGCGCCGCATCTTCGATATGGAAGCGATTCGTCCAATGCACCGGATCGTCGATGACGGCGGCCCGGCCTTGGCGCAGCTTGTCCAGCAACTGCGTGCGGTCCGGCCCATACAGTCCCGACAGGCGCAGGGCCACAGCCTTGCCGCCCAGGCGCTGTTGCAGGCGATTCTCGGCTTCCAATAGTATTTCGCCGTTATAGCCTTGCGGATGGGCGGGCGTATCTTCGTCGACCCAGTCCTCGCTGGCGCCATATACGGCGGACGAGGAAACGAACACGAAACGACGCAAAGCGTCCGGATCCAGGGCCGCCAGCAGGTTGGCGGCGCCATGCAGGAAGGCCGAGCGATAGGCTTGCGGACTGCGTTCCCCCGGGCTTACGGCGTAAAGCACATGGCTGATGCCGGGCGGCAGGCGCAGCGTGGAGGCATCGGCCAGGTCGGCGCTCAGCCATTGCAGGCCGGCCGTGCCTTGCGCGGTCGGCCGGCGGCGCAGGGCCCAGGCATCGTGCCCCCGCGCAAGCAGGATGCGGCCCGCGCGGCGGCACAGGTCGCCGCCGCCCGCCAACAATATGGTGTGTTTTTCAGTGTTCATCTTTCCCGCGCAATCAAATAGAGCCTTCGTCGTAGAATAACAATTCGGGAAGCCAGGAGCCCGGCTCTGACCATATTCAAAGGCTCCATGCCAACCAATCACTACGGGGCAAATGCCATGATGCACAAGAACTTTATCGGCAATCAGTGGGTCAGCGCGCTGGCAGGGCAAACCGTGCCGGTCATCGATCCCTCCAACGGCCAGCTTTACGCCGAAATCGCCCGATCGGGCGAAGCCGACATCGATGTGGCCGTCAGGGCAGCCCGCGCCGCCTTCGAGGGCGCATGGGGCAAGATGGCGCCGGCCGAGCGCAGCAGGCTGCTGTTGCGCGTCAGCCGCGCCTTGCAAGACCAGCACGAAGTACTGGCCCAGATCGAATCCAGGGACACGGGCAAGCCGCTGCGGCAGGCTCGCTCCGACGCCGCCGCCGTGGCGCGGTATTTCGAGTTCTACGCCGGCGCGGTCGACAAACTGCATGGTTCGACCATTCCTTACCCCAGCAATTACACCGTGCTGACCGTGCGCGAACCGCATGGCGTGACCGGGCATATCGTTCCCTGGAATTACCCCTTGCAGATTTTCGGACGCAGCGTCGGGGCGGCGCTGGCCGCCGGCAATGCCTGCGTGGTCAAGCCGGCCGAGGACGCCTGCCTGTCGCTGTTGAAAGTGGCCGAAATCGCCATGGAGGCCGGCTTGCCCGCCGGAGCGTTGAATATCTGCACCGGCCTGGGCATCGAGGCGGGCGCCGCCTTGTCCGCGCATCCGGGCATAGACCATATTTCATTCACCGGTTCGCCGCAGACCGGCCAGCAGGTGGCCATGGCGGCGGCGGGGCATTTTGCGCCCGTCACCCTGGAACTGGGGGGCAAGTCTCCACAGATACTGTTTTCCGACGCCGATATCGAAGCCGCCTTGCCGGTGCTGTTGAATGCCATCATCCAGAACGCGGGGCAAACCTGCTCGGCGGGCAGCCGCTTGCTGGTGCAGCGCGCCATCTATGCCGATGTCGTCGGGCGCCTGTCCGAACTGTTCAAGGCCACGCGCACGGGGCCGGCAAGCGACGATCCGGATTGCGGGCCGCTGATCAATGCCAAGCAGCAGGCGCGCGTGCGGCAGTTTCTGGCCGAGGCCGAAAGCTCGGGCATTTCGCTTGCGGCGCAAGGGGCGCTCGATCCCAATGCGCCCAAGGGCGGCTTCTATCAGGCGCCCGTATTGCTGGGCGATGTGCCGCCCGCGCACCGCCTGGCTCAAGAAGAGATCTTCGGTCCCGTGCTGGCCGCCATTCCCTTCGAGACCGAAGCCGACGCCTTGCGCATCGCCAATGGAACGGCCTTCGGCCTGGTGGCCGGCATCTGGACGCAGGACGGCGCAAGGCAGTTGCGTATTGCCCGCGCCATCCGTTCAGGCCAGGTGTTCATCAACAACTACGGCGCGGGCGGGGGCGTGGAACTGCCTTTCGGCGGCACGGGCCAATCGGGCTATGGCCGCGAAAAGGGCTTCGAAGCCCTATACGGCTTCACCACGGTCAAGACCATTGCCATCAAGCATTAACCTTTCTATCGGAAACCTTATGTCCCTGCCGCCAGCCCTTGTACGCCAGCATCCGGATCAACTCCTGGTGGGCCTGATCTCCGTTTCCGACCGGGCCTCGGGCGGAACCTACGAAGATCAGGGCATACCCGCCTTGCAGTCCTGGCTGACGCAAGCCATCGTCCAGCCGCCGCAGTATGCGGCGCGGCTGATACCCGACGAGGCGAGCCGGATATCGGACACGATCGTGGAGTTGGTGGATATGCTGGGCTGCGACCTGGTGTTGACGACGGGCGGCACAGGCCCGGCCCGTCGCGACGTGACGCCCGAGGCCACTCTGGCCGTCGCCACCAAGGAAATGCCCGGTTTCGGCGAGCAGATGCGCCAGATCAGCCTGAAATTCGTGCCTACGGCGATTCTGTCCCGGCAGGTTGCCGTCATACGCGAAACCGTCGATCGCGCGGCGCTCATCATCAATCTGCCGGGCCAGCCCAAGGCCATCAAGGAAACCCTCGAAGGACTGAAGGGACCCGACGGCCAGGTGCTGACGGCGGGAATCTTCGCGGCGGTTCCGTATTGCATCGATCTGATCGGCGGCCCATATATCGAAACGCGCGACGATATCGTCAGGGCCTTCCGGCCCAAATCCGCCATTCGGCCGGCGGCGCGTAAAGATTAAGAAGGGATCTGTATCGTATCGATACCAGCGTCGGCAAGCGGGCCTGTACATTCGGGTAAAATGGCTGGAACCCTTATTAACTGATTTCAGGAGTCTTTTCATGGCCCTTGTTTCCATGCGCCAGCTGCTCGACCACGCAGCCGAGAATGGCTATGGCATACCAGCGTTCAACGTCAATAACCTTGAACAAGTTCAAGCGATCATGGAAGCCGCCGCTGAAACCGATAGCCCGGTCATCATGCAGGCATCCGCGGGCGCCCGCAAATACGCTGGCGAAGGCTTCCTGAAGTACCTGATCCAGGCCGCGGTCGAGACCTATCCCAATATCCCCGTCGTCATGCACCAGGACCATGGCCAGTCGCCCGCCGTGTGCCAGGGCGCCATCGACCTGGGTTTTTCCAGCGTCATGATGGACGGCTCCCTGCAGGCCGATGGCAAGACCATCGCCGAATACGAATACAACCTGGATGTCACCCGCAAAGTGGTCGAAATGGCTCATAAGCTGGGCGTGACCGTCGAGGGCGAGCTGGGCTGCCTGGGTTCGCTGGAAACCATGAAGGGCGACAAGGAAGACGGCCACGGCGCCGAAGGCACCATGACCATGGAGCAACTGCTTACCGATCCCGAGCAGGCCGCCGACTTCGTCCGCCATACCCAGCTGGACGCCCTGGCCATCGCCATCGGCACCAGCCACGGCGCATACAAGTTCACCCGCAAGCCCACGGGCGACATCCTGTCGATTTCCCGCATCAAGGAAATCCACCGCCGCCTGCCCAATACCCATCTGGTCATGCACGGCAGTTCCAGCGTGCCGCAAGACCTGCTGGCCGAAATCCGCGAATTCGGCGGCGACATGAAGGAAACCTACGGCGTGCCGGTCGAGGAAATCCAGGAAGCCATCAAGTTCGGCGTCCGCAAGGTCAATATCGACACCGACATCCGCCTTGCCATGACGGGGGCCATCCGCCGTTTCATGGCCGAGAATCCCGGCAAGTTCGATCCGCGCGAATACCTCAAGCCCGCCCGCGAAGCCGCCAAGCAAATCTGCAAACAGCGCTACGAGCAATTCGGCACCGCCGGCAATGCCAGCAAGATCAAGCCGGTATCGCTGTCTGAAATGGCCAAGCGCTACGCCGCAGGCGAATTGGCCCAAGTCGTTCAGTAACTCAATCAATGCGCTTGTCGCAGATCTAGCTCTGATCCCGTCCGGCAGGATGCCGGCGGGATTTTTTGCCGCCGGGCCGCCCCAAGGCAAAAAGCGCCCCCCTCGGGGGGGCAGCGCGCCGAAGGTGCAGCGTGGGGGGCATTATTGCCGCCAGGCCGCCCCAAGGCAAAAATCCCCGGCTAGGGGTATCGATTTTTTTTCAAGGATACATCGTGGTTCAGGCTCTACATCAATCAAGCATCAAATCGCTGCCCCTGCTCGCTCGCGGCAAAGTGCGCGACATGTACGCGGTAGGCGATGACAAGTTGCTGATCGTGGCGTCCGACCGCATTTCCGCCTTCGATGTCATTCTTGACGATCCCATTCCCGGCAAGGGACAGGTCCTGACCGAGCTTACCGAGTTCTGGCTGAAGAAGCTGGCCCACATTCTTCCCAATCATTCCACCGGCATCGATCCGGCCGACGTGGTCGCCGCCGACGAGCGCGATCAGGTCGCGGGCCGCGCCGTGGTGGTCAAGCGCCTGAAGCCCATATTGGTGGAGGCGGTGGCGCGGGGCTACCTGATCGGTTCGGGCTGGAAAGACTACCAGGCCACGGGCAGCATTTGCGGCGTTGCCTTGCCGCCGGGCCTGCAGCAGGCCAGCCGCCTGCCCGAGCCTATCTTCACACCGGCCGCCAAGGCGGAATTCGGCTCGCACGACGAGAACGTGGATTTCGATTATGTGGTGGGCCAGATCGGGCAAGAATTGGCCGAGAAAATCCGCGCCGTCACCCTGAAACTGTATTCCGAAGCGGCGCAGTTCGCGGCCGGCAAGGGCATCATCATTGCCGATACCAAATTCGAGTTCGGGCTTGACGAGCAGGGCCAGTTGCATTTGATGGACGAAGTCCTGACCCCCGATTCTTCGCGCTTTTGGCCGGCTTCGGGCTATGCGGTCGGCATCAGCCCACCGTCCTTCGACAAGCAGTTCGTGCGCGACTGGCTGGAAACCCAGGTGTGGGATAAAACCCCGCCCGCGCCCAAGCTGCCGGCCGAAGTCCTCGAGAAAACAGCGGCCAAGTACCGCGAGGCGGCCGACCGCCTGATGGCATGAGCGCCGCGCGCATTGCGCGGTAGCCCGTACAATAAAGAGTCCATTGGGGGCTCTTTGCATTTATATGGCTGAATTTCACATGACCGATCCGAAGCAGGGCAACGACGGCGCAGCGCCGGTGGTGGGCATCATCATGGGCTCGTCCAGTGACTGGGATGTCATGAAGCATGCCGACGCCATCCTGGAAGAATTCGGCATCGCCCACGAAATGCGGGTGGTGTCGGCGCACCGCATGCCGCTTGATATGGTGGACTATGGCGCTCATGCCGCCGAACGAGGCCTGCGCGCGATCATCGCCGGCGCTGGCGGGGCGGCGCACTTGCCGGGCATGATGGCGGCGCTGACCCCCGTGCCGGTCTTCGGCGTGCCGGTGCCTTCCAAGTATCTGCGCGGCGAAGATTCCCTGTTGTCCATCGTGCAAATGCCCAAGGGCGTGCCGGTCGCGACCTTCGCGATCGGCGAGGCGGGAGCCGCCAACGCGGCCCTGCATGTCATTGCCTGCCTGGCCACGACCGATCCGGCCTTGCAGCAGAAGCTGGTGGCGTTTCGCGCCAAGCAGACCGAGGCTGCCAGGGCCATGGCGGTTCCTCCTCATGTCACGATGTAGCGCGGCCTTCCGCGTTTTTGTTTCTTGTTTTTGACGACAGGTTGTCACCCATGAATGAAGCTTCTGATTCCTTTACTATCGTGCCGGGAGACTGGCTGGGCATGATAGGAGGGGGGCAGCTGGGCCGCATGTTCTGCCATGCGGCTCAAAGCATGGGCTATAAGGTGGCGGTGCTGGATCCGGACGAGCACAGTCCGGCGGGTGCGGTTGCCGAGCTGCATATCCGGGCCGGCTACGAAGACAGCGCGGGGCTGGAGCAACTATCCGCGCGCTGCAAGGCCATCACCACCGAATTCGAGAACGTGCCCGCGCAAAGCCTGCGGACCTTGGCGTTGCGCTCAGCCGTAAGCCCTTCAGGCGATGCTGTGGCGGTGGTCCAGGACCGCATACAGGAAAAGGCCTTCATCAAGGGCACGGGCGTGCCCGTTGCTCCTTATGCGCCCATCCGGAGCCGGGCCGATATCGCCGCGGCGCCCACGGAGCTTTTCCCGGGTATTCTTAAAGTCGCTCGTCTGGGCTACGACGGCAAGGGACAGGCGCGAGTAAAAAGCCGCGAGGAAGCGCAAGCGGCGTTTGCGGAGTTCAAGGAAGCCGAATGCGTGCTGGAGGCCATGCTGCCGCTGGCCAGCGAGCTGTCGGTGGTCATGGCGCGCGGCGCCGACGGCCAGACCATGATTTACCCGTCGGCACAGAATGAGCACCGCGACGGCATTCTGGCGGTTTCCACGGTCGATGCGTCCTTGCTGGACTCCGGGTTGGCGCACAAGGCGGCCGATGCGACGCGGCGCATTGCGCAGGCGCTGGACTATGTGGGCGTGCTCTGTGTGGAATTTTTCGTGCTCAGCGATGGCAGCCTGGTGGCCAATGAGATCGCGCCGCGTCCCCACAACAGCGGGCACTACACCATGAACGCCTGCGTCACCAGTCAATTCGAACAACAGGCCCGCGCCATGGCCGGTTTGCCTCTGGGCAGCACCGAGGCTCTATGCCCGGTCGTCATGCTGAATATTCTGGGCGATGTCTGGTTCGATCCGGTCAGCGGCGTAAAGCGCGAGCCTGATTGGGCGCGGGTTCTGGAAGTGTCCGGCGCCAAACTGCACCTGTACGGCAAGGCCGAGGCGCGGCGGGGGCGCAAGATGGGACACATCAATGTGCTGGGCCAGACCTTGGCGCAGGCCCGGGAAGGCGCGGCGCAAGTGGCGCGCATTCTGGGCATTGAATTTCAAGCATGAGCACGCCAACGCCGGCGCCGTCCGATATGGCCCTGCTGCTGGCCGAGGCCGCTCGGCGCCTGGAGGCCGGCCGCCTGGTGGCCTTTCCCACCGAGACGGTCTACGGCCTGGGCGCCGACGCCGAAAACCCGGCGGCCATCGCCCGCATTTATCAAGCCAAGGGCCGTCCTTCGAATCATCCGGTCATCGTTCATGTGGCGCCCGAGGCCGACATCGGCTATTGGGCGGCTTCGGTGCCGGCTGAAGGTCGCGCCTTGATACAGGCATTCTGGCCCGGACCGCTGACGCTTATTCTTCCGCGGGCCGCGCACATTCCCGCCGCCGTCAGCGGCGGGCAGGACAGCGTGGGCCTGCGCTGCCCGTCGCATCCGGTCGCGCAAGCACTGCTAAGGGAGTTTGCGCACCTGAAACCGAACGGGCAGGGCGGCGTTGCCGCGCCGTCGGCGAACAAGTTCGGGCAGGTGTCGCCCACCCATGCCGCGCATGTGTCTTCCGAGTTCCCCGATCTGGGGCCGGAGGAGCTGATGGTTCTGGAAGGCGGGCCGTCGCAGGTAGGCATCGAATCCACCATCGTCGATGTGTCGCGCACGGGGCGCGGCATCGGTCCCGTGCTGCTGCGTCCCGGCCATATATCGGCCGTCCAGATTGCCGAAGTGCTGGGTGTGGAGCCGGCGCGTCCGGATGCGGCCGCGCCGCAGGTCTCCGGCTCGTTGAAGGCGCATTACGCGCCGCACACGCCCTTGCTGCTGCGGCCATTGGATCGCTTGCTGGACGACGTTTCCCGATCCGTAGAAGGACGCACGGCGGCGGTGGTCTTCCCGGGCCACGCGGGACCTCCCTTGGAGCGGGTCGACTGGCTGGAGTGCCCGGAGGATCCGGCTGCGTATGCGCGCGATCTGTACTCGCTGCTGCGCCGCCTGGACCGGCAGGGTTATGCCCGCATCATGATGGAGCAGCCGCCGCGCAGCGCCGCCTGGCAGGCGGTGAACGACCGCATAGGCCGTGCCGCCGCGGCCTTCGACGCGCGCTAAACGCCCAGGTAGCGCATCAGCACCTCGGGCCGGCCGGCCAGCGCCGCGCTGTCCTGGGCCTCGACCAGGCAGCCTTTTTCCAGCACCATGCAGCGATCGGTGTGGGCCAGCACCTTGCGATAATTTCGGTCGACGATCAGGGTCGACATGCCGGTGCCGCGCACGGAAGCGATGATCCGCCAGATCTCCGCAATGATCAGCGGCGCCAGCCCTTCGGTGGCCTCGTCCAGTATCAATACATCGGGATTGGTCATGAGCGCGCGGCCTATGGCCAGCATCTGCTGCTCGCCGCCCGACAACTGCTGTCCGCCATGATCCAGGCGCTCGGACAAACGCGGAAAGGTCTCGAGCACGCGTTCATAAGTCCAGTCGTTGCGGCCGTCATAGCCCGGACGGGCGGCCACCTGCAGGTTTTCGCGCACATTCAGATTGGGGAATATTCCCCGTCCTTCGGGCACGTAGGCCACGCCCAGCCGCGCCACCTGGTAGGGAGCCGCTCGGGTGCAGTTTTTTCCACGCACGGTGATGGTGCCGCCGCTGGCGGGCACGTGTCCCATGATGGTTCGTATCAGGGTGCTTTTCCCCATGCCGTTGCGTCCCAGCAGGCCTATGGATTCGCCAGGGTCGATCCGCAGGCTTACGCCTTGCAGCACGTGGCTTTCGCCGTAATGGGCGTGCAGGGTATCGGCCAGGATCAAGGGGTTCATTCGCCGTCTCCCAGATACGCCGTCTGCACGTCGGGGTTTTCGCGTATGGCTTGGGGCCGGCCATGGGCAATGACCTTGCCGTTGACCATGACGGTGATTTCGTCGGCCACCTTGAACACCGCATCCATGTCGTGCTCGACCAGCAGTACGGCATGCTCCGCTTTCAGCGATGCCAGCAGGTCCAGCATTCTCTCGGTTTCCTCCGGCCCCATGCCGGCCAGGGGTTCGTCCAGCAGCAGTACGCTGGGCCGCGTGGCCAGGCTCATGGCGATCTCGAGTTGGCGCTTGCGTCCATGCGAAAGCAGTCCGGCCACCTGGCGTACGTCCGGCTCCAGCCCCGCCAGGGAAATGGCCTGGTCCGCCGCCTCGTTGCTGTGGCGGCAGCGGCTGGCGGGGGCGGCCCAGTTCCAGAAGGCCTGGTGACCGGCCTGCGCGGCAAGGCGGCAGTTCTCGTGTACGGTCAGTGACGGAAAAATGGTGGTACGTTGGTAGCTGCGCCCAAGGCCGGCGCGTGCGCGACGCGGCTGCGGCCACGAGGTAACTTCCTGGCTATGCAGGAAGATGCTGCCTTCATTGGGGGCGAGCTCGCCGGCCAGCACGCTGACCAGGGTGGATTTTCCGGCGCCGTTCGTGCCGATGACGGCATGCACGGTTCCGCGGGCAAGGGATAGGGAAACCTGGTCGAGGGCGGTCAAGCCGCGGAATCGGCGGCTTACGTTTTGCGCGGACAGAAGAACGTCTGTCATGGTTTGGTCCTTGGGAGGGGCGCGAGCGTCGCGGCCGTGCGCCGGCCGCGCCATTGCGCCTGGATGCCGATCAGGCCGTTGGGCATGAGGGCCACCAATGCGATGATGCTAAGGCCGAAGGTCAGATGCCAATGGGCGGACCAGTCGCCGAACAAGGCCTGGGACTGGAAGGCCTCTTGCAGCAGCGTCAGGCCGGCCGCGCCCAGGATGGCGCCCCATAAACGGCCGCTGCCGCCCAGAATCACCATAAGCAGTACCAGGCCGGACTGTTCCCATGCAAGCAGCTCGGGATTGACGAAGCCGTCTTTGGCGGCATACAGCAGGCCGCTTGCGCCCGCCAACGCGCCGGCGATGCCGTAGGCGACCAGCTTGTAATTGAAGGTGGAGTAGCCCGCGCTGCGCATGCGCTGCTCGTTGATGCGGATGCCGGTCAGGGCCGCGCCGAATCGAGAACGCATCAGCATGGCCAGGAAGGCCCAGACCAGCAGCAGACAGGCCAGGGTGAACAGGAAGAAGCTGTAGGGGCTGTCGATATTGATCAACACGGTGTCCCCCAGGCGCAGTTCGGGTCGGAAGTACAGGTAGATGCCATCGCTGCCGCCGCCCACATCGGTGTCATGGAAGACGTAATAGGCCATCTGGGAAAAGGCCAGCGTTACCATGATGAAGTAGACGCCACGGGTGCGCAGTGCCAGGGCGCCGGTCAGCAGGGCATACGCCAGCGCGCAAAGCATGGCGGCCGGCAGCAGCCACAGCAGGTTGCCCGGCCCCGATTCAGGCGAGAGCAGCGTAGTCGCGTAGGCTGCGATGCCGAAGAAAGCGGCATGGCCCAGGCTGACCAGGCCGGCGCCGCCTACCAGCAATTGCAGGCTGAGCCCGAAGATGGAGTAGATCATGATCTTGATCGCCAGGCTGATGTAGTAATCGTTGGCGATCAGGGGAAACAGGGCAAACAGGCACAACAGCCCGGCCATGCAAAAGAGGCGCAACATAGCGTGCATGAGTCAGCCTTGTTTGAAGAGCCCTTCGGGCCTGAACAGAAGAATGCCCGCCATCAGCACGTACACCAGGACGCCGGCGACGCTGGGGAAGAAAACCTGTCCGAACGTGTCGACGAAGCCCACCAGCATGGCGGCCAGGAAGGCGCCCTTGATGGACCCGATGCCGCCGATGACGACCACGACGAAACAGATGATGAGGACGCTGTTGCCCATGCCGGGGTATACCGATGAGACGGGCGCGGCGATGGCTCCGGCCAGCGCCGCCAGCGCGACCCCGATGGCGAACACGATGCGATACAGGCGGTTGATGTCTATGCCCAGCGAGCTGATCATCTCGCGGTTGCTGGCCCCGGCCCGTATCATCATGCCCAGCCGGGTCCGGCCCAGCACCCAATACAGCAGGCCTGCGACCACCAGGCATACGATGGAGATGAACAATCGGTAGACCGGATAGGTCATGACATCGCCCAGCGCGATGGAGCCGGCCAGCCAGGCCGGCGGCGAGACCCCATGCACATCGTTGCCCACGGCCAGGCTGCGCAGTTCCTCGAATACCAGGATCAGCCCGTAGGTCATGAGGACTTGCTGCAGGTGATCGCGGCGGTACAGGAAGCTGAAGAAGGCCCACTCAAGAAAATAGCCCAGGACGGTTGCCAGCAGCAGGCAGAGCAGTACGGTGACCAGGAAGCCTCCGCCCGCATACTGGGCTACCACCGGCTGCAGAGCGAAGGCCATGTAGGCCCCGATCATATAGAAGCTGCCATGGGCCAGATTGATGATGCCCATGATGCCGAAGATCAGTGTCAGGCCGCTGGCGACCAGGAACAGCAACAGGCCGTACTGCACCGCGTTCAGGCATTGAATCAGGAATATGACCGGGTCCACGAAGGCTCCTTGCGCTTACAGGCGGCAGCCGCGGGCCGGATCGGCCAGCGCCTTGATGGCGACACCCTGGCTGACGTTCTGCTCGCCCTTGACCTGACGCAGGTAGATGTCCTGGATCGGGTTGTTGGCCTTGGACAAGGTGAACTTGCCGCGCGGACTGTCAATGGTGGCGGCACTCATGGCGCTGCGCATGGCGTCCTTCTTGGAGACATCGCCTTTGACCGCCGCCAGGCCGGCCGCCAGCAACTGGGCGGCGTCATAGCCTTGCACCGCATAGACGTCGGGCTGCATGGCGGGGTAGTTCTTGGAATAGTTTTCGCGGAAGGCATTGTCGCGCGGTGTGTTCAGCCCATCGGCATAGTGCAGCGTGGTGAACAGGCCTTGCGCCGATTCGCCCTGCGCCTTCAGGGTGCCGTCCGTCATGAAGCCGCTGCTTAGCAGGGGCACGGTCTTGCCCAGGCCTGATGCGGCGTAATCCTGGACGAACTTGACCGCTCCGCCGCCCGCGAAAAAGGTAAAGACCGCGTCGGGCTTGATCGATGCGACTTCCGTCAACAGAGGCTGGAATTCCACATTCGGGAAGGGCAGGGTCAGTTCCTTGACGACCTTGCCGCCTTGTTTCTCGAAGGATTCCTTGAAGCCGGCGATGGCTTCCTTGCCCGCCGCGTAGTTCCAGGTAATGGTGACGGCTGTCTTGTAGCCCTTGTCGGCGGCGACCGGACCCATCGCATAGGACGGCTGCCAGTTGGAGAACGAAGTGCGGAATATGTTCTTGCTGCACAGCGGTCCGGTGATGGCGTCGGCGCCGGCATTGGGAATGATCAGCGTGGTGTCGGAGTCCTTGGCGGCCTTGGCCAGCGCCATGGCGACCCCCGAGTGGACCGTGCCCACCAGGATGTCGACCTGGTCGCGCTTGATCAGGCGGTTGGCGTTATCGGGTCCCTTGGATGGGTTGGACTCGTCATCCACCTGGAAGTATTCCAGATCCTGGCCGGCCAGCTTGCCGCCTTGTTCCTTCACATACAGCTTGAAGCCGTTTTCGATGGCTTGGCCCAGGGCGGCGTAAGTGCCGCTGTAGGGCAGCATGAAGCCCACCTTGACGCTGGCCAGGGCATTGCCCCCCGTCAGTGCGAGGGCCGTCGCCATGGCGGCGCCTGTCAATACATGTTTCATTTGTCTGCTCCTTTGGCTTTTTATGGAATGACTGCATTATGCGCAATGCGCGGTGTGGCGGTAAATCAGGGATGGCGTGAATTGAGTTTATTCAGGAAGGCGCTTACCGCGTCGATGACCGTGGCGGGTTGATCGCGATGCGGCGAGTGGCCGCAGTCCGGAATGATGCAAAGTTCTGTCTGCGGAGCCAGGCGCTGTATGCCGCGTATTTGCTCCAGCGTGCCGTATTCGTCGCCTTCGCCTTGAATGGCCAATACAGGGCATTTGATCTTGTCCAGATAAGACTCGATGTTCCAGGCGCGGAATTCGGGATTCAGCCAGATATCGTTCCAGCCCCAGAAGGCGGAATCCGGATCCTGGTGATAGCGGCCCAATTTTTGCGGCAAATCGGTGTTCAGGTAGGCATCGCGCGCCTGCTCGATATTCGAAATGGTGATGTCCTCCACGAAAATGTGGGGGGCGGCCACGGCGATGGCTTTTACCCTGTCCGGATACATGGCGGCGTAAAGCAAGGCAATGGAGCCGCCGTCGCTGTGGCCGAACAGGACGGGGCGCTCATCCGCAAGGCCCAGCGCCTGGAATAAAGCGGGCAGGGCATCGCGAGCCTGTTCGTGCATGAAGCCTACTGGCCATTTTTCGCCATGGGGCCGCGGCGTGCTGCTGCCGTATCCATAGCGCGAAAAAACCAGGCCGCGGCAACGGGCGGCCGCACAGACCTGGGCGGGCCAGTCTTTCCACATGGAAACCGATCCAAGCCCTTCATGCAGGAACACCAGAAGGTCGCTGCCTGTTCGCTCGGGCGCTATCCATTGGCATTCGATCGTCATGTCGCGCCCCATGGCGTCTACCGGGACAAGCTGGATGGCGGGGGCTGCAATGGCTTGATTCATGGGCCTGTTCTATTTGTTCAGTTGGCGAAGGCGGAAGCGCTGGATTTTTCCGGTGGCGGTTTTGGGCAGGTCGTCGATGAAATAAATACTGCGAGGATACTTGAAAGGAGCCAGATGCTGTTTTACATAGGCCTGAAGCTCATGCTCGATGCCCGGATCGCCCATATGGCCGTTGCGCAGCACGACATAAGCCGTGGTTTTCATCAGGCCGTCGCTGTCGGCCACGCCTATGACCGCCGCTTCCAGCACGGCGTCGTGCTGGGCCAGCGTGTTTTCGACCTCGATGGGCGACACGTATTGGCCGCTGACCTTGATCATGTCGTCGCTGCGCCCGGCATAGGTATAGTAGCCGTCGGCGTCGCGGGTGTATTTATCGCCGCTTTTCAACCATGGGCCCTGGAAGGTTTCCAGGGATTTCGAACGATTGTGCCAGTACATCAGGGCGGCGCTGGGGCCTTTGATATACAGGTCGCCGATGGTGTCGACGGGAACGCTGCGGCCGTGCTCGTCGCGCAGATCGACCTCGTAGCCGGGCACGGGCTGGCCGGTCGTGCCATAGCGTATCCGGCCCGGCTGGTTGGACAGGAAGATATGCAGCATTTCGGTGGACCCGATGCCGTCCAGGATGTCGCAGCCGAAATGCTGTTGAAAGCGGTTGCCCAGATCTTTGGGCAGCGCTTCTCCGGCCGAGGCGCAAACGCGCATGGAAACGCTGTCCCGGGCGGGCAGCGAGGGAGAGGCCAGCATGCTTGCGTACAAGGTGGGGACGCCGCAGAACACGGTGGGGCGGTGTTGCGTCAGGCGCTTGAACACCGCGTCGGGCGTGGGGCGTTCGGCCATCAGGACCGTGGTGGCGCCTACGGATAACGGAAAAGTCAGTCCATTGCCCAGGCCGTAGGCGAAGAACAGCTTGGCCGCGGAAAATACCGTATCGCTTTCTTTTACGCCCAGCACGGGCTTGCCGTAGAGCTCGGCCGTGTACCACAGGTTGGCATGCGTATGGATGACGCCCTTGGGTTGTCCGGTGGAGCCCGACGAGTAAAGCCAGAAGGCGACTTCATCGGCCGCCGTGGGACAGGCGGACGTTTCGTCGGCTTGCGCCATCTGCTGTTCAAATTCATGGACGTCCGAAGGCAGCGGGCCGTGGGCTTGCGACACCACGACATGCTTGACGTCATGCTCGCTCGACATGGCCTGCTGCAAGGTGGGCAGCAGCGCGCCCGATACGAATACCGCCTGGCTGCGGCTGTGGCGCAGCATGTAGGCGTAGTCCTCTGCGGTCAGTAGTGTATTGGCGGCCACGGGCACGACGCCCGCGTGCAGGGCGCCCAGGAAGGCCACGGGCCAGTCGACGGTATCGTGCATCAACAGCAAAATGCGTTCTTCGCGCCTGAGTCCCAGGTTCCGCAGCACGCCGGCGAACCGGGCGATCTTTCCGGCCAGCTCGCCATAGGTCAAGCGGCGTTGGTCGTCGATATACGCCGGCTTGTCCGCCCTGGCGGAATTAAGTTGCACAAGATGAGCGGCATAGTTCAGCTCGGTAGGGCAGGCTTGCATCGGGTGTCTCCGGAATTTTTATCGTATTCGTGCATGTGCGGGCGGCATTCGAGCTTGCGCTTCGGTGGCGTCAATATCTTGATGTGAGTCAACTTCCGCCGCTACAGAATGGAAATTAGGGCTTTTGTTCTATCAAGTCAAGCACTATAATGCATGTTTATCGATAGCTTAGGGTTTTTCTGGGTGAACAAGAAACTACTAGACCGGAAAGCAGCCGTGGCCCTGCTTGATTCCACCAGCGGCACAGACCCCTATCTGACCTCCCTGGGCGAACGGGTCCGGCGCATGCGCGCCATACGCGGCATGACGCGCAAGGAGCTGGCGCGCGCGGCCGGGGTTTCGGAACGCCACCTGGCGAACCTGGAGCTGGGCGTGGGCAACGTGTCCATCCTGGTGCTGCGGCAGATTGCCCATGCCTTCAATTGCGCGATGGCCGAGCTCGTCGGTGACGTCACCACGGCCAGTCCCGAGTGGCTGCTGATCCGTGAAGTGCTTGATAAACGCTCCGAGCAGGAATTGCAAAAGGCGCGTGAAGCGCTGATTCAACTTTTTGACGATCCCGTTTCTTCCGGGCGCCGCAACCGCATGCGGCAAATCGCCCTGGTCGGCCTGCGCGGCGCCGGCAAATCCACGTTGGGCCGCATGCTGGCCGCCGATATCGGCTATCCCTTTGTCGAGCTTAGCGCCGAGATCGAGCGCGTGGCGGGTTGCGGCATTCTTGAAATCCACAGCTTGTACGGACCCACGGCCTATCGCCGCTACGAGCGGCGCGCCCTGGAAGAGTCCTTGCAGCTCTACCCCGAGATGGTCCTTGCCACGCCGGGCGGACTGGTATCAGAGCCGGCCGCGCTGAACCTGATGCTGTCGCATTGCTATACCGTCTGGGTCAAGGCCAGCCCCGAGGAGCATATGGAGCGCGTCATGGCGCAGGGCGATTTCCGGCCCATGGCCGGCAATAACGAGGCCATGGCCGACCTGAAGCGCATCCTGGCCAGCCGCGAAGCTTTTTATTCCAAGGCCGACTGGGTGTGTTCGACCAGCCATGTCACCTTGGAGCAATGCTTTGAGGGCCTGCGCGCGCACATCCGCGAGGCGGCCGGCCTGGAGGCTTGAGGGGGCAGGCGAGCGCGGTTTGGGGCGGCAGCCCTTGCGGCGGGCGAGGCGGTTTGGATTAAAAATGCATTTTCATGCATGTTTTGTTGACACTGGATTTTATCTGCAATATTATGCATGAAAGGCCTTACGGCAGGCAATATTTTTCAGTTTCCAAAATCAGGAACCCTCTCATGACTGAAGCCAGCACTCGCGTGGATTTCCGTACCGACCCTTCCCAGTACAGGCATTGGGTTCTTTCCTTTGATGGCGCGGTTGCGAAACTGGCCATGGATGTGGCGGAAGACGGCGGCATTCGGCCCGGCTACAAGCTCAAGCTGAACTCCTACGACCTGGGCGTCGACATCGAACTGCACGATGCCCTGCAACGCATACGCTTCGAGCATCCCGAAGTCCGCACAGTGGTCGTCACCAGCCTGAAGGATCGCATCTTCTGTTCCGGCGCGAACATCTTCATGCTGGGCTTGTCCACGCATGCGTGGAAGGTCAACTTTTGCAAGTTCACCAATGAGACCCGTAATGGCATGGAAGACTCCAGCCGGTTCAGCGGCCTGAAGTTCGTGGCCGCGCTGAATGGCGCTTGCGCGGGCGGCGGCTACGAGCTGGCCCTGGCCTGCGACGAAATCCTGTTGATCGACGACCGCTCCTCGTCGGTATCCTTGCCGGAAGTGCCGCTGCTGGGCGTGCTGCCGGGCACCGGCGGCCTGACCCGCGTGACCGACAAGCGCAAAGTGCGCCATGACCATGCCGATATTTTCTGCACCCTGGTCGAAGGCGTGCGCGGCCAGCGCGCCAAGGATTGGCGCTTGGTCGACCAGGTGATCAAGCCCGGGCAGTTCCAGGAAGAGGTCGCGCGGCGGGCCGCCGAACTGGCCGCGCAAAGCGACCGCCCGGCGGATGCGCAAGGCATCCGCCTGACGCCTTTGCAGCGGCTGGATGCCGACAGCGGCATCGAATACAAATATGTGCAGGTGCAGATAGACCGCGAAAAGCGCCTGGCCACCTGGACCGTGCGCGCACCCGAAACGGCCGGGCCCCAGGATGTCGCCGGCATCGTGGCGCAGGGCGATGCATGGTGGCCCTTGCAGCTCGCCCGCGAGCTGGACGATGCCATCTTGCACATGCGCAGCAATGAGCTGGACATCGGCACCTGGGTGTTCAAGACCCGCGGCGACCCCGCCCTGGTTCTGGACGCCGATCGCGCCCTGCAGCGCCATGCCGATCACTGGCTGGTTCGCGAAACGCTGGGCATGCTGCGCCGTACGCTGGCCAGGCTGGACGTCAGCTCGCGCTCGATGTTCGCCTTGATCGATGAAGGCTCCTGCTTCGTGGGCACCCTGTTCGAACTGGCGCTGGCCTGCGACCGTTCCTACATGCTGGACGATCCCGATGCCGCGCAGCCGGCCCGGATCGCGGTCGACGAATTGAACCTGGGCCACTATCCCATGGTCAACGGACAAAGCAGGCTGAATCGGCGTTTCTACGAAGAATCGGAGCCCATCGATGCCATTCGCGCCGCCATGGGTGAAATGATTTCCGCGGATCAGGCCGAAGCCCTGGGCCTGGTCACGTTCTCGCCCGACAGCATAGACTGGGACGATGAAATCCGCATTGCGCTCGAAGAGCGCAGGGCGCTGTCACCCGATGCGCTGACGGGGCTGGAGGCCAATCTGCGCTTCGGCGGCCGGGAAACCATGGAAACCCGCATATTCGGACGCCTGACGGCATGGCAGAACTGGATCTTCAACCGTCCCAACGCCGCTGGCGAGAAAGGGGCGCTAAAGCTGTACGGCAAGGGCGAGCAGGCCAGTTTCGACTGGAACCGCGTCTAGCCCCGCTAATCATAACGACCGGAATACCCCTAGGAGAGCAGACATGTCGGGCATCAATTATTCGGAAAAAATACCCAATAACGTCAACCTGTCGGGCGACCGCGCCTTGCAGCGCGCGCTGGAGCACTGGCAGCCCAACTACCTTCAGTGGTGGCAAGAGATGGGCCCCGAGGCCACCCATAATTTCGACGTCTACCTGCGCACGGCGGTCAGCGTGCAGCCGGACGGCTGGGCTCACTTCGATCACGTCAAGATGCCGGACTATCGCTGGGGTATTTTCCTGGCGCCGCAGGACGGCAATCGCAAAATACACTTTGGCGAAAACATCGGTCGCGACGTATGGCAGGACGCGCCCGGCGAGCATCGGGCCAATCTGCGCCGCATCATCGTGACGCAAGGCGACACCGAGCCCGCTTCGGTCGAACAGCAGCGCCATCTGGGCCTGACCGCGCCGTCGCAATATGACTTGCGCAACCTTTTTCAGGTCAACGTCGAGGAAGGCCGCCATCTGTGGGCCATGGTGTATTTGCTGCACCGCTATTTCGGCCGCGACGGCCGCGAAGAGGCCGATGCCCTGCTGCAGCGCAATTCCGGCGACGAGGACAGCCCGCGCATCCTGGGAGCCTTCAACGAAAAAACGCCCGATTGGCTGGCGTTTTACATGTTCACCTATTTCACCGACCGGGACGGCAAGTTCCAACTGTGCGCCCTGGCCGAATCCAGTTTCGATCCCCTGGCGCGCACCACCAAGTTCATGCTTACCGAAGAGGCCCACCACATGTTCGTGGGCGAATCCGGGGTGTCGCGCGTTTTGCAGCGCACCGCCGAAGTCATGAACGAATTGAAGACCGAGGACCCGGCCGCCTTGCGCGCCGCGGGCGTCATCGACCTGCCGACCATACAGCGTTACCTGAATTTCCATTACAGCGTGACCATAGACCTGTTCGGCGCGGACCAGTCCTCCAATGCCGCCATCTTCTACAGCTCCGGCCTGAAGGGACGCTACGAAGAGGGCAAGCGCACGGACGACCATGTCCTGAAGAACGATACCTATCGCGTGCTGGAAGTGGTCAATGGACAGTTGCGCGAAACGGAAGTGCCCATGCTCAATGCCTTGAACGAGGTGCTGCGCGACGACTTCATCAAGGATTCCATGGCCGGCGTGGGGCGCTGGAACAAGGTGCTGGAAAAGAACGGCATTGCCTTCCGCCTGCAGGTGCCGCACAAGGCTTTCAACCGCCGCATCGGCACATTGGCCGGCATCCGCGTCTCGCCGGAAGGAACCGTGCTGAGCGAAGAGCAATGGAAGATGCACGAGCATGAATGGCTGCCCACGCCTGAAGACCGTGACTTCGTCGCATCGCTGATGGGGCGCGTGGTCGAGCCGGGCAAGTTCGCCAACTGGATCGCTCCGCCCGTCATCGGCGTGAACCGCCAGCCCATCAATTTCGAGTACATCCGCTTCAACTGACATGAACGCGCCCATACCGTCCAGGGTGTTGAACCAGCACCTCATCGACCCCGAGATATGCATACGGTGCAACACCTGCGAGGAAACCTGTCCCATCGATGCGATCACGCACGACGGAAACAATTACGTGGTCGATCCCGGCATCTGCAATCACTGCATGGCCTGCGTGCCGCCTTGTCCCACGGGCGCGATCGACAATTGGCTGAAAGTGCTGTCCGACCAGGCCTATTCCATGGAGGACCAGTTCGGCTGGGACGTCCTGCCCGCGGCGCAGGACATCCCAGCCGAGAGCCCCGCCGAGGAAGCACCGGCCGGTGTTGCCCTTGTCGCCGAGCCATCGGCCCCGCTGGATGAGGGCTCGCCGCTGGAAGGCGGCCCGTCAACCGGGGCGGGCGCCACCATACCGCCTTGGTCCGCGGCTCATCCCTACGTCAACATGTACACGCACAAGAATCCCGTCGTGGCCACGGTGGTGGGCAATTACCGGGTGACGGGCGACGATACCGAAAGCGACATCCGGCACATCGTCCTGGACTTCGGCACGGAGTCCTTTCCCGTGCTGGAGGGCCAGTCCATCGCCATCTTTCCGCCGGGCACCGATACAGCGGGCCGCCCTCATCATGCCCGGCAGTACTCCATTGCCAGTCCCCGCGACGGCGAACGCCCACGCTACAACAACCTGTCGCTGACCGTGAAGCGGGTTACGGCGGACTACGACGGCAAGGCCGCGGCGGGCGTATGCTCCAACTATCTGTGCGACCTGAAGAAGAACGATAAGGTCAAGGTGATAGGCCCCTTCGGCAACACCTTCCTGATGCCCAATCATCCCGACGCCAACATCATCATGATCTGCACGGGCACGGGATCGGCGCCCATGCGGGCCATGACCGAGCGCTGCCGGCGCATGCTCAAGGAAACGGCATTCAAGGGCAGGCTCATGCTGTTCTTCGGTGCAAGGACCGAACGCGAGCTGCCTTATTTCGGCCCGCTCATGAATCTGCCCAAGGACTTCATCGATATCAACCTGGCCTTGTCGCGCGAACCGGGGCGGCCCAAGCGCTATGTACAGGACTTGATCCGCGAACGGGCCGCCGATGTGCTGCCGCTGCTGGACAGCGAGAATACCTGTGTCTATGTATGTGGCCTGAAAGGCATGGAAGACGGCGTGTTGCAGGCGCTTGACTCGGTGGCGTCGGAAGGGGGCCGCTCGTGGCCGGACCTGCATGCTCTATTGAAATCGCAAGGCAGGCTGCACTTCGAGACCTACTGAAGGCCAGGGCGCGGCAGACCCCATATTGTCTTTAGGGTTAAACTGCCTCGCTTACGAGTCAGGGAAATGTTCAGGTTTTGCCATGAAATTTAGCGAGTTCAAAGTTGGGATGGTCATCAAGCACGGGCCGGTCGTCGTCGAACAGGATCAGATGCTGGATTTTGCCAAATCGTACGACCCTCAGTGGTTTCACGTCGATGTCGAGCGCGCGAAAGAAGGACGCTGGGGCGGCCTGATCGCAAGCGGCTGGCTGACTTGCAGCCTGGCCATGCGCATGGCGGTGGATGCGGCCTTGCACGACTCCGAGTCGTTCGGATCGCCAGGCCTGGAGCGGCTGCGCTGGCTGTTGCCGGTGCGCCCGGGCGACGCGTTAAGGCTGGAGGCCACGGTCGATTCGGTTCGCACCTCGTCCACGCGCGACGACCTGGGCATCATGCGCTGGTCGTGGCGGGTGTTCAACCAGCGCGACGAAGAGGTGCTCGAGGTCGAGGCGACCAGCCTGTTCGATCTGGGATCGCCGGCGGCATAGCCTTTCGGACAAAAACAAGGGCCGCCTTTTGGGCGGCCCTTGTTGCATAAGCGCTGTTCAAGACGGCGCCGGGTTTTTAGAAGAACGCCTGCAAGCCGGTCTGGGCGCGGCCCAGGATCAGGGCGTGGACATCATGGGTGCCCTCGTAGGTGTTCACGACTTCCAGGTTGACCAGGTGACGGGCCACGCCGAATTCGTCCGAAATGCCGTTGCCTCCCAGCATGTCGCGCGCCAGTCGGGCGATGTCCAGGGCCTTGCCGCAGGAATTGCGCTTCATGATGGAAGTGATTTCCACAGCCGCCGTGCCCTCGTCCTTCATGCGGCCCAGGCGCAGGCAGCCTTGCAGGGCCAGGGTGATTTCGGTCTGCATATCGGCCAGCTTTTTCTGGATGAGCTGGTTGGCGGCCAGGGGGCGGCCGAACTGCTTGCGGTCCAGCGTATATTGGCGGGCGGTGTGCCAGCAGGCTTCGGCCGCGCCCAGCGCGCCCCAGGCGATGCCATAGCGCGCGGAGTTCAGGCAGGTAAAGGGTCCGCGCAGGCCGCTGACCTTGGGCAGCATCTGGTCCGCGCCGATCTCGACATCGTCCATGACGATTTCGCCGGTAATGGACGAGCGCAGGCCAACTTTGCCGTGGATGGCGGGGGCGGACAAGCCCTTCATGCCTTTATCCAGGATGAAGCCGCGGATCTTGCCGTCGTCGTCGCCGCCGACCACTTTGGCCCACACGACGAAAACGTCGGCGATGGGCGAGTTGGTGATCCACATTTTATTGCCGCTGACGCGATAGCCGTCGCTGGTCTTCACGGCGCGGGTTTCCATCGCTCCGGGATCGGAGCCGTGATTGGGCTCGGTCAGGCCGAAGCAGCCTATCCATTGGCCGCTGGCCAGCTTGGGCAGGTATTTGCGTTTCTGCTCTTCGCTGCCGAACTCATTGATGGGGACCATCACCAGCGACGATTGCACGCTCATCATGGAGCGATAGCCCGAGTCGATGCGTTCGACTTCACGGGCGATCAGGCCGTAGCTGACGTAGTTCAGTCCGGCGCCGCCGTATTCTTCGGGAATGGTGGCGCCCAGCAGGCCCAGTTCGCCCATTTCGGAAAAGATGGCGGGGTCTGTTTTTTCGTGGCGGAAGGCTTCCAGCACGCGGGTGGCAAGCTTGTCCTGGGCGTAGGCCTGGGCGGCGTCGCGCACCATGCGCTCTTCCTCGGTAAGCTGCGTATCCAGCAAAAGAGGGTCTTGCCAGTGAAAAGAGGGGGCTGCCGACATAGGGGGCTCCGATTCAGTAAGTTTTCTAAGGTTCAGGTATCTGGGTTGGCGGGCCGGATTCCGGCTCCGCCAGCGCGTTACGACTGGGCCGCCAGGGCCTGTTCGCGGATTTTTTGCAAGGTGGTCGAGGGCGAAATGGTTTCGGGGTCGATCAGGCAATGCAGTATGGCCGGCTTGCCGCTGGCCAGGGCGCGCTCGAAGGCGGGCGCGAACTGCTCTGTCGTTTCGACCCGTTCTCCGTGGCCGCCGAAAGCCTGTGCATAGGCGGCGAAGTCGGGATTCTGCAATGTGGTGGCCGACAGCCGCGCGGGATAGTGCCGCTCCTGGTGCATGCGTATGGTGCCGTACATGCCGTTATCGATCAGCAGCACGATGATGGGCAACTGGTATTGCACAGCGGTGGCGAACTCCTGGCCGTGCATCATGAAGCAGCCGTCGCCGGCGAAGCACACTACGGTTTTCGAGGGATCGATGCGTTTTGCGCCCACGGCCGCCGGCAGGCCATAGCCCATGGACCCCGACGTGGGCGCCAACTGGGTGCCGTAGCGCTGGAAAGGATGGAAGCGGTGCAGCCAGGTGGCGTAGTTGCCCGCGCCGTTGCACATGATGGCGTCCTCGGGCAGGACGGTGCGCAGGTAGCTCATGACCTGGCCCATCTGCAGGGCGCCGGGATGCCTGATTTTTTGCGGATCGGTCCAGGCCAGGTAGCTGGCCCGCATGCCGTCCAGTTCCCGCTTCCAGTCCGGCTGGCCGGCGGGCTGAAGGGCGGCGATGGATTGCGCGAACGATATCGGCGACACATTGATGGCCAGGTCGGCGCGGTAGACGCGGTTCAGTTCCAGTGCGTCCGGGTGCACATGGACCAGGGTTTGCGCCGGCACGGGGATGTCCAGCAGAGTGTAGCTCTGGCTGGCGATCTCCGACATGCGCCCGCCTACCAGCAGGATCAGATCGGCGTCCTTGATGTATTGCATGAGAGCGGGGTTGCCGCCCAGGCCCACGTCGCCCACAAAACAGGGATGGCTGGTGGAAAACAGCATCTGGCGGCGGAACTGCACGGCCACCGGCAGCTGCTGCCGTTCGGCGAAGTCGGCAAACCGGTCCACGGCTTCCTGGTCCCAGCGCGTTCCGCCCAGGATGGCAATGGGTTTGCGGGCCTGCGCCAATTGGGCGGCCAGCGCATCCATCTGTTGCGAGGTGGGCGCGCTTTCAAGGACTTCGTAATGCGGCGCGTCGGCCACTTCGGCATATTCGACCAGCATGTCCTCGGGCAGGGCGATGACCACCGGACCCGGGCGTCCCGAGGTCGCCACATGGAAGGCGCGCGAGATGATTTCCGGTATGCGTTCGACCTGGTCGATTTCGGTGACCCATTTGGCCTGCGTGCCGAACACGGCGCGGTAGTCCATTTCCTGGAAAGCCTCGCGCTCGCGCATGCCGCGTTCGATCTGGCCGACGAACAGGATGAGCGGCGTGGAGTCCTGCATGGCGATATGCACGCCGGCCATGGCGTTCGAGGCGCCGGGGCCGCGCGTCACCATGCAGATGCCGGGCTGTCCGGTAAGCTTGCCGTGGGCATCGGCCATCATTGCGGCGCCGCCTTCCTGGCGGCATACGGTGACCTGGATGGAGGCATCGTGCAGGCCGTCCAGCACGGCCAGGTAGCTTTCTCCGGGAACGCAGAAAACGTGTTTGACGCCTTGCGCGGCCAATTGGTCGACAAGAATGTGTCCGCCCAGGCGAGGGCGCAATGTGGGGTGTGAGCTTGCTTTCATAGTGTTCGAGAATAATGTGCGTTGGCCGCACAACGCAATTGATAAAATTGCACAATGTCTTGCCTATTATGCAAGACTCCGATCAACATCCGTCGCCGTCGATTCTACCGCCGGCGCGGGCATTGCACTAAGATCAGGTTCATGAGAAACGGCATACCCAATCTGGGCGCGCTTCAAGCTTTCGAGGCCACCGCCCGCCTGGGGTCTTTTTCCAGAGCGGCGGAAGAGCTCTCGCTGACGCATAGCGCGGTCTATCGGCAAGTGACCGGGCTGGAGGAAAGGCTGGGGGTCCAGCTTCTGACGCGTGTGCGCCGGCGAGTCGCCGTGACCGAGGCCGGCGCGGAATACGCCGCGCGCGTGCGCCACCACCTGGAGCAGCTGGAAAAAGATACTTTCGGGCTGGTCTCGCGTTCCGGCATGGGCCGCAGCCTGCATGTGGCCGTGCTGCCCACCCTGGCCACCACCTGGCTGGTGCCCCGCTTGCCCGACTTCCAGCGCCTGCACGGCGACATCGCGGTCAGCCTGTCCGTCAGGACATTGCCCTTCCAATTCAACGATTATCCCTTCGATGCCGCCATTTACCATGCGCCGCAGATCTGGCCGCAGACCGTCGGCATAAAGCTGTTCGACGAGGGAGAACTGCTGCCGGTCTGCATTCCGGAGCTTTTGAAGCCTGATGCCGATGCCGGCCGCGCCCTGGACGGCCTGACCCATTTGCACATGCTGTCGCGTCCCGATGCCTGGCGCCAGTGGTATCAGGCACAGGGCAGGGAATACCTGCCGTCGATGAACGCCGGACCGCGCTATGAATTGTTCACCATGACGCTGGCGGCCGTTCGGGCGGGACTGGGAGTGGCCCTGGTGCCCCGCTTCCTGGTGCAGGACGAGCTGTCCAGGGGCAGTCTGCTGTCACCCTGTGACGGCGTGCTGGCCGTCAGCGACGCCTATTTCTTCAGCTATCCGGAGTCCAGCGAACGCAGCGAAGCCTTGCTTGCTTTCGAGTCGTGGCTGGCCGGCATCACTCAACCATGATGGAGACCGAGCATGATGGGTAAGCCTTTGGTCCGGCCCAGGAACGGATTGGCCGCCATGGGGCTGGCGGCCGTGCGCGGCGGCGTGGCCCTGGTGCTGGCCGCCGCCAGCGCATGGCCGGTTTTCGCCGCCGCCCGCGTTGATGCCGGGCAGGCGGCGCCCGTCCAGGCCAAAGAGGACATACAGCCCGAAGCGGGCACCGGCCTGGCGCAGCGCCAGCTTGTGCGGGCGCGCGACTATATGATCAGCAGCGCCAATCCCCTGGCCAGCCAGGCCGGCGCCCGCATCCTGGATCAAGGCGGAAGCGCGACCGACGCCCTGATCGCGGCGCAGATGGTGCTTAACCTGGTCGAGCCGCAATCTTCGGGGATAGGCGGCGGCGCCTTCATCGTCCGCTACGATGCCAAGCAGGGGGTGGTGCAGTCCTATGATGGCCGCGAAACGGCGCCCGCCGCCGCGCGCAGCGATCGCTTCATGAAGGACGGCAAGGCCATGCCTTTTTGGGAGGCGGTCAACAGCGGCCGCTCTGTGGGAGTGCCTGGAGTCGTGGCGGCTCTTGGGCTGATGCACCAGCAGCACGGCCGTACAAGCTGGGCCAGCCTGTTTCAGCCGGCCATCGATCTGGCCGAGAAAGGCTTTGCGGTTTCGCCGCGCCTGCATGCCTTGCTGGAAGACAATCAGGCCTTGCGCCGGCAAGCCGCGGCGGCCGCTTATTTCTATGATGCGCGGGGCGAACCCTGGCCGGTGGGCCACGTCTTGAAGAATCCCGCATTCGTGTCCTTGCTGCGCCGCATCGCCCAAGGCGGACCGCGGGCCTTCTATGAAGGCGCGGTGGCGCGGGACATCGTCGACGCGGTGGCCGCGCACGCCGTGCCGGGGGATCTAAGCCTGGCGGACATGTCCGGCTATCGGGCCAAGGCGCGCGCGCCGCTGTGCGCGCCCTACAAGGCCTATACCCTGTGCGGCATGCCGCCGCCCAGTTCAGGTCCGCTGGCCGTGATCCAGATGCTGGAAATCCTGTCGCATACCCCGATCGCGCGTCTGGCGCCCACTTCGCTCGAGGCGGTCCATTATTTCTCCGAGGCGGGCAAGCTGGCCTTTGCGGACCGCGACATCTACCTGGCCGATCCGGATTTTATCGACGTGCCGGTAAAAGGCCTGCTGGACAAGCGCTACCTGACCCTGCGGGCGGGGCTGATAAAGCCGGACGCCACCATAGGGCGGGCGCCCGCGGGCGACCCTGTGGGCTTGAAGGCGGTCCGGGGCCAGGACGATTCCCCCGAACTGCCTTCCACCAGCCATGTCGTGGCGGTGGACCGCGCGGGCAATGTCGTGTCCATGACCAGTTCGATAGAAACGGCCTTTGGCAGCAAGATCTTTGTCGACGGCTTTCTGCTGAACAACCAGCTGACGGACTTCTCGCTGTCTAACGTGGATGCGCAAGGCAAACCCGTGGCCAACCGGCTGGAGCCGCTGAAGCGGCCGCGCAGCTCAATGGCGCCCATGCTGGTGCTCAAGGATGGCAAGCCTTATATGGCCATCGGCTCGCCGGGCGGCGCGGCCATCATCAACTATGTGGCAAAAACCTTGTTGGGCGTGCTGGACTGGGGCCTGGACATACAGCAGGCGATCGACCTGCCCAACTACGGCAGCCGCAACCGCTTTACCGAACTGGAAAAAGGCCGGCTGCATGACCTGGCCGCGCCCCTGAGGGCCATGGGCCACGAAGTGCGCGAGGTCGAGTTCCCCAGTGGATTGCAAGGCATCGTGCTTACGCCCGACGGCCTGGAAGGGGGAGCGGACCCGCGGCGCGAAGGCGTCGCGGCAGGAGGCTAACGGAAGACCACCGTGCGCTGGCCGTTCAGCAAGATGCGGTGCTCCACGTGCGAGCGTACGGCGCGTGCCAGCACCAGGGATTCCACATCGCTGCCCACCTGCGTCAGGTCGTGGGCGCTCATGGCGTGATCCACCCGCTCGATGTCCTGCTCGATGATGGGACCTTCGTCCAGGTCGGCGGTCACGTAATGGGCCGTAGCGCCTATGATCTTCACACCCCGCGTGTGGGCCTGGTGGTAGGGGCGGGCGCCCTTGAAGCTGGGCAGGAAGCTATGGTGAATATTGATGGCCTTGCCCGACAGCGCCCTGCACAGCGTATCCGTCAGTATTTGCATGTAGCGCGCCAACACGACCAGGTCGACGTTTTCCCGCGCCACGATATTCAGTATCTGCTGCTCCTGTTCGGCGCGCGTATCCGCATTCACCGGCAGGTGGTGGAAGGGTATGCCGTAGGCATGAGCCATCCCGGCGAAGTCCGGGTGGTTGGACACGATGCCGGCAATCTCCACCGGCAACTGCCCGCTGTGGGTGCGGAACAGCAGGTCGTTCAGGCAATGGCCCTGGCGGCTGACCAGAATCAGCAGTCGGCTTTTTCGCTGGGCGTCGTAAATTTTTGCCTGCATGCCGAACTTGGCCGCCACGGACGAAAAAGAGGCTTCCAGGTCCGGTACGGCGGCCGGCTCGGGCAGCACGAAATGGACGCGCAGGAAAAAGCGCTGTGTTTCCAGGTCGCCGAACTGCTGTGCGTCGATGATGTTGCCATGCAGGTCCAGCAGCCAGCTGCTGACGCTGTGTACGATGCCGGTGCGGTCCGGGCAGGAAAGGGTCAGGATGTAGTCGTTCATGTGTGATGCAGCTGGCGATGCGCTAAGCGGGTAACTGGAGTGAGGCGTTGACTTTCTGTGCGATGGCCAGGCAGGCCGTCAGGGCGGGTGATTCCAGGCCGAACAGGTTCACCAATTGCGGGATGCCATGCGATGAAGGGCCGGCAATGATGAAATCGGCGGCCGGCGAGCCCGGACCGACGATCTTGGGGCGGATGCCGGTGTAGCCCGGATTCAGCGCGCCGTCCGGCAATGCCGGCCAATAGCTGCGCACCGCCTCGTAGAAGGCGTCGGCCCGCCGGGCATCCAGCGTGTAATCCTCATGGTCCACCCATTCCGTGTCGGGGCCGAACTTGGCCTGGCCGCCCATGTCCAGGGTCAGATGCACGCCCAGGCCTGCGTCGTTGGGCATGGGATAGATCAATCGGCCGAAGGGTGAACGGCCGGCCAATGTGAAATAGTTGCCCTTGCAGAAATAGGCGGTAGGTATCAGCTCTTCGGGCTGGCCGCGCAGCTTGCGCGCCGTCATGGGCGCCGACAGTCCGGTGGAATTGATGACGCAGTTGGCGGTCAGTTCCATGGGCTCGTCGCCCTTGAATTCCAGATGGAATTCGCCGGAGTCCAGTATGCGGCCTGCGCTGAATTCAGTGTGGAAGACGCATTGGGCGCCCCGGTTTTCGGCGTCGCCCTGCAAAGCCAGCATAAGCGCATGGCTGTCGATGATGCCGGTCGAGGGCGATACCAGCGCGGCATCGCAGACCAGGGCGGGTTCAAGCTCGCGCGCTTCGGCGCCGCTGATGCGGTACAGATCATCGACACCGTTAAGCCTGGCCTGGTCGGCAATATGCTGGAGCTTCGCGCTTTGCTCCGGCGTGGCGGCCACGATAAGCTTGCCCAGCCGCTTGTGCGGTATGCCGCGTTCCGCGCAATAGGCGTAAAGCATTTCCTTGCCGCTGACGCACAGCTGCGCCTTCAGGCTGCCCGGCGCATAGTAGATGCCCGCATGGATGACTTCGGAATTGCGCGAGCTGGTGCCGGTGCCGATGGCCTCGGTGGCTTCCACCACCAGAACCTCGCGTCCGGACAAGGCCAGTTCGCGCGCCACGGCAAGTCCTACGACGCCTGCTCCCAGGACGACACAATCTATATCTGCTGCCATAATTTTCTACATCAAAAAAGCCGACGGCCAAGCTCAGTTGCTGGACAACGGCTCGGTCGAAGGGGTTAGATCAAAGTCGCCAGCATGGTAAACCAAAGGCTGGCCGAAATTACGATGGCAATGCTCCACCTGCCCGATGAAAATCGTGTGATCGCCCGCATCGTGCTGGGTCAGGTTGTAGCATTCGAACCAGGCGGCGCATTCGGGCGCATCCAGCATCAGCGTCCCGCCGGGCGCGCGCGTCAGCGCCAAGCCCTTGAAGCGCTCCGCCTGAGCGCCCTGCGCGAAACGTTTCGCCAGCGACAGCTGGGGCGCGGCCAGCACATGGATCACATAACGGCGCGCCTGCAGAAAATGCGCCAGCGACGACGCCTTCTTCGACAGGGTCCACAGGATCATGGGCGGCTCCAGGGAGACCGAATTGAACGAGCTTATGGTCAAGCCCACGGGACAGCCCTCTTCGGCTTCGGTCGTGATGACCGTTACCCCGGTGGCAAAGCGGCCTAATGCTGATCGGAAGAAGCGGGAATCGAAGTCGGGTGGAGTCGCTGTCATACGGTTGAGGCCGGCAGCCGCGGTCAGGGCGCCAGGCGCAGGCGCGACCACTGGCGATCCGCGCCGCGCTGGAAAACCAGACGGTCATGCAGGCGCGACGGGCGCCCCTGCCAGAATTCGACATAGTCGGGCGCAAGCCGGTAGCCGCCCCAGTGCTCGGGGCGGGGCGGTTCGGCGCCCAGCGACTCGGTCAGGGCGGCGTTGCGCGCTTCCAGTTCGGCGCGCGTGATGGGCTGGCTTTGAGGGGACACCCAGGCTCCTATGCGCGAACCCAGAGGGCGGCTGTGGAAATACTCGTCGGACTCGGCCGCCGAGACTTTCTCAACGACGCCCTCCAGGCGCACTTGGCGTTCAAGCGCGGGCCAGAAGAAGAGCAGGCTGGCGTGAGGGTTCCGGGCCAGCTCATCGCCCTTGCGCGAGGTGTAATTGGTAAAGAATACCAGTCCGCGTTCGTCGAACCCCTTGAGCAGGACGATACGGGCCGACGGGCGGCCGGCCGGCGTGGCGGTGGCCAGCGTCATTGCATTGGGTTCGGGCACCCCGGCCTTCAGGGCCTCGTCGAACCACAGGGTGAACTGCTCGAGCGGCGTGGCGGCCAGGGACGCCTCAAGCAGCTCGAACTTTTCATATTTCTGGCGGATATCGGCAACGGACATGGCAGCGCAATAAAAGTGGTGAAGCAATAGTTTACCCGGTTGCGGATGGCGCTTAGGCGTTGCCGGCCAGCGACAAGCGCAGTTCGCCCACCAGGGCCTGCAAGCGCTTGTCGTGGATATTCGACTGTTTCAGGGCCTGTGCCGTTTCCAGCACGTACTCCACGCAAGGTCCGTAGCTGCCGTGCGCATTGCGCACGATATGGATGAGGCGGTCGGTGGGCAGGCCGCGCACATAAGCGTCCGTATTGCGGTTCATGGTAAAGACCAGGGCCGTCACCGGGCCGTGGTCGGTCCGGCAACTGAGCCACTTGGGCAGGTAGGCGCCGCTGGGCATTTCGCGTCGCCACAGCGCTTCCATGGTCGCCGGTACATCCCCGGCGGGTATGCGGTAGGCCATGCCCCGGCAGGATCCGCCGGCATCCAGGCCGAAAACCAGGCCGGGCTGGTCGGGCGTGCCCCGGTTGACGCGGGACCACAGGCACAGCGCGCGATGATAGCCATGGAGCAGGGCATCGCGTTTTTCGGTGAACTCGAATTCCGGCCGCCAGATCAAAGAACCGTAACCATAAACCCAGATATCCTGATCGGCCTTCCAGTGGGCCAGGGACTGTTGCAGGGAAGCGTGTCGTTCAGCTTCGGTAAGCAGGCGAAAACTGCCGGGTGCGGGAATGGGATGCGGATCAGGCGAGAAAACGGTGTTCACTTTGTGGGCGGCTCCAGGCGTGAGTGGATACGCTATTTTAAGGCAGTCCGTGCCTATTGCCGGTCCCTGTTGAGCAAGTGTCGCTTTTTGGACGCGTGTAAACTTCCTTCCTGGCCGTCAGGTTCGCGATCCCGCGCCGACGATCCGTCATTTTGCTACCCGAGCCTGCCATGCCTGATGCCTATTCCTCCATCGATACTCAACGCCGTTTCGCCGGCCTTGAGCGTTTGTACGGACCCGGCAGCCTTTCGCGCTTGAGCTCGGCGCGGGTGACGGTGGCGGGCATCGGCGGTGTGGGATCCTGGTGCGCGGAGGCGCTTGCGCGCTCGGGGGTCGGCGCGCTTGGCCTGATCGACCTGGACCATATTGCCGAATCCAACATCAATCGGCAGTTGCACGCCCTGAGCGAAACCCTGGGGCAGGCCAAAGTCGTGGCCATGGCTCAGCGCGTGCACGGCATCAATCCCGAGTGCCAGGTCGGCATGATCGACGATTTCGTCAGCCCGGAGAACGTGGCGGATATCATTCCGGCCGATACCCAGCTTATTGTCGACTGCACCGACCAGGCGCCGGCCAAGATCGCCATGATCCTGGAGGCGCGGCGCCGGGCGATCCCCATCTTGGTGTGCGGCGGCGCGGGGGGCAAGACCAACCCGCTGGCCCTGCGCGCCGGCGATCTGTCGGCGGCCGTTAACGATGCGCTGCTGTCCAAGCTGCGCAATACGCTCAGACGCCAGCACCGCTATCCCAAGGCGTCGGACCATGCAGGCAAGGTGCGCAAGCGGGTGCCAAAGATGGGCGTGCACGCCTTATGGTTCGATCAGCCCGTCCTGTTGCCCGCGCAGTGGCTGCGGTCCGGAAGCGATGCTGTGTCGAATGGCGATGCGCTGGCCGGGATTGCCGATGGCAGGCAGGAGCTGGGCCAGATGGCTACCCATGCCCCGCAGGCCGCGGCCCTGCAAGGCTTATCGTGCGCCGGCTATGGCTCCGGCGTGACCATTACCGCCACCATGGGGATGGCGGCGGCCAACGAAGCGATACAGTGGTTGCTGACCGGACGATTCACACAATGATCGTGCCTTCCAGGTATTGCACGCAAGCGCCCGCCACATAGACGCGGTCGCCTTCCACACGACAACTCAGCACCCCTGTCCTGCGCGAGGCCTGCAAAGCCACCAGCGTGGACCGGCCCAGGCGCTGCGCCCAATACGGCGCCAGCCCCGCGTGAATGGAGCCCGTCACGGGATCTTCTTCGCCGCCGTTGGCCGGCCAAAAATAGCGCGATACGAAATCGTGCCGGTCGCCCGCCGCCGTTACCGCGACATCCAGCGGAGCCAGTTTCTTCAGTTCCTGCAGATCGGGCACGACATTGACGACCTCGTCCTGATTCTCATACACAGCGATATAGGCTTGCTGGTTCTTCAGAACCTGCGCGGGCCGGATGGACAGGCCCTGAAGCAATGCCGGCGGGACATCCGTGACCGGCGCGGGCGCGCGATTCGGGAAATTCATTTCTATCAGGCCATCCGCCAGTTGCGAGACCATGATGTCTCCCACCGCCTTCGCCCAGAATGTGATGGGCGAGCTTGCCATATCGTGCTTGAACATGACATAAGCGCTGGCCAGCGTGGCATGTCCGCAAAAGGCGATTTCCGTCATGGGTGAAAACCAGCGGATCAGGAACTTGCCGTCGGCGTCGCGCACAAAGAATGCCGTCTCCGACAGGTTGTTCTCGGTCGCGATGGCTTGCATATCGGGCTCGGGCAGCCAGGTATTCAGCGGCACCACCCCGGCGGGATTGCCCTTGAATGGTTCGTCGGTGAACGCGTCGATATAGAAAATGGAAAGCTTCATGATGGAAACCCCAGGTGGAACAAGGGATCAGGCCGGAACCAGGCCGCTTAGCCGTCTCGGCCCGGACGGCGTTTGGATGTGGGCGACCAGATGCGCAGGCGTGGCGGGACCGGCGGGCAGGACGTCCAGCGGGCCTTCGAACCCGATTTTCTCAAGCAGATCGCGGGCCGCCTGGGCATCGGAATGAAAGGCTTCCACGCGGATCAGGGAGCACCCGGCATCATGCATCCCGCTGGCCGGATGCGTGTCGGTTTCCCATTGTATGAGTGACGGCGCAATGCCTTGCATGACCAGGCCGCCGTCAGCCGGAATGCTTATCTTCCACTGTAGCGATCCGCGCGTCATGGCTTCGATATGGCCCAGCGAAATGGGCGAGGCGGCGCAGGTGTCGTGGATATTGCCGCTGCGGGCAACCCACGTCGCCAACCGGGCCGGCTGGTCCGCGATGCTGTCCAGCCCGAACCAGCGTGGCCGGTCCGGCGGCAGCGCCTTGGGATTGATGGCAATGACTTCCAGATAAACCTCGTCGCCCAGCTTCAGCAACAGGTTATGCGTGCCCATGCGCGAATGTTCGCCGCCCGGCTGCGGAGCCACACCCAAGATGCCTTCCACGTAGGCCGCGCCCTCGGCCAGCGATGGCGCTGTAATGACGATATGGTCGATGTTGGAACTAAGCATGACCGGCTGCGGCCTCCCATGTGATCTGTGCAATTACTAGCATAGCGCAGGCAAAAGAGGGATGCACCAGGAACAAAGGGGATAGCACGCTGGAATTGCAGTCCGGAGCAGCGGGATCGAAACTTGCTGGCGCATTGACGCCCGCCGGGCGATTCCGCAAGGCGTTCGCCTTGCTTAGGAGAAAGAAATGAAAATACGGGTTTTGCTATCCATGATTCTTTTGGCGGCGCTTGCGGCCGGATGCAGCAATACGTTTCGCGGCGCGGGGCAGGACATCGAGCGCGGAGGAGAAAAGATCCAGGAGAAGGCGGGCTAGCCGGGAGGCCAAGGTACCTTACACCTTACATTGGCTCTGCTCTAGGCTTACACGCGCCCCAACAAATTAAAGCGGACATTGATGAGATGCTCCGAAATGAGGCGCCGTGAGGTTTCGGCGTCTCGATTCTTCAAGGCGTCAACCAATAGCCGGTGTTCTTGCTCATAGCGGCTGCGGCGCTCGGGTGTAACGCTTTTCTTTTTAAGCAGACCCCATTCCCCACTGTCGCGCACCTCCGCGATCAATTGGAAAACGCTGATAAAAAATGCGTTGTGAGTGGCTTGCGCCAATAGTTCATGAAGTGCGCTGTCCCAATGCTCGAATTCGGCCAGCGTCCGGGCCGCCTCTGCCTGGCGACAGCATTCATCCAGCTTCTCGAAGTCGGCCGCGGTGGCATTGTTTACCACCAGGTCTACCAACAAGGGTTCAAGCAGCAGGCGCGCCTCCATGATTTCAGCGGGGCTGATTGCCGAGGGCTCAAACGCCCTGCGGGGCAGCTTGGCCGCAAAGTCATCCGCCACATAAGTGCCGCTACCTACCTTCTGGACAATAAAGCCCTCGTTCTTGAATTCCTGCATCACGCTACGCAAGGCGCTACGGCTTATTTCATAGTGTTCACACAGACTGCGTTCGGTGGGTAGGCGACTGCCCGCCACCCATCGTCCACGCCGCAGCCCTTCCAGCAGGTCCCTGCGAAAAACTTGTACGGGATCGGCATCGAATAAAAGCTGAGGCAGTTGCAACATAATATGGACATTCTGGGTGCATTGGTCTTAATTGGTTATAGCATTATTTGGACGAAAAGTTTATTTTAAGCCCAATAATATAGGGTAAACACTAGGGTGTGGCATGGGGATTTCCGATATAGTTCGTTTATTGAAAATCATTTATAACCAATTAAGACCAATTGATGCCGTTTTGGCGAGCGTAATGTAATCAAGGTACGTGATGCCACCATCACAGGAGGGGATCCATGACAGAAATTCATTTATTCAGCGGTGGGGCTGCGCAAGGCCTGGTTACGAAACTGGAAACAAGCTTCACGCAAAAGACCGGATGTTCAATCAAAGGCAATTTCGGTGCTGTGGGCCTTATGAAAGATCGTCTGTTGAAGGGCGACAGATGCGATGTTTTGATACTAAGTCAGAAGCTCATCGACGAGCTCATCGCCAGCGGCCACGTCAAAGCCGATAGCGCGAGACCTTTGGGTATCGTTCAAACGGGTATTGCCGTGAAGGATGGGGCGGTGATCCCTGTTGTGAGCGATCGGGATTCTCTTAAGTCTTCACTTGAAAGCGCGAGCGAAATCTATTTTCCGGACCCTAACAAGGCAACCGCAGGCATCCATTTCATGAGTGTCCTCAGGGCGCTAGGAATCGATGCCAGCGTGGCAGACAAGCTGCGGCCTTTTCCCAATGGAGCCACGGCCATGCGTGAAATGGCTCACGCCTCGGAGTCAAATGTGATTGGATGCACGCAAGTATCAGAAATTATCTTCACACCGGGCGTGCAACTGGTGGCGCCGTTGCCGCCGGAATTCGCCTTGGCCACGACATACACAGCAGCCATCTCAACGCAGGCGTCCGAGCCCGCACTTGCGGCGCGCCTGATCGCGCACCTAGTCAACCCGGAAGCCAGAGAAACGCGCCGGGCGGCGGGCCTGGAATAAAACACGATTCATCCTCACCAACAAGATTTCCCCCACTTTTTTGCCCAGGACATCAACATGAAAAACCAAATTTTTCGAAGTGTCGCATTGGCAGTGTCGCTTGTTGCCGCTGGTAGCGCTACTGCCTTGGCTCAAGGCTATCCCAACAAGCCAATTCAACTTGTTGTCCCTCAGGCGGCAGGAGGCGGCTCGGATACGATCGGCCGATTTATTGCCGATAAGCTTAGTGCGAGTCTAGGCCAGGCGGTGGTTGTCGAGAACAGGCCGGGGGCAGCCGGCGTGCTGGGCGCCGAGCTAGTCAAGCGATCCACACCGGACGGCTACACCCTTTTGCTTGGCGCGATCGATACGATCACTGCACCCATGGTCAACCAGAGCGTAACTCTGGATGCAATAAAAGATTTCGAGCCTGTGACGCAACTGGCGCAGTCGCCGAACGTATGGGTGCTAAGCCCTTCTTTTGAGGGTAAAACCATGGCGGATCTGGTCAGGATAGCCAAGGAGAAGCCCAGGGAAATCGATTTTGCGTCCTCTGGCGTAGGCGGCATGCAACACCTTGGAGGCGAGCTGCTGAATCAGATGGCCGGTATCGAGCTCGCTCACGTTCCATACAAAGGCGGCCCTCCGGGATTCGCCGATGTCATCGGTGGACGTGTTCCATCCATGCTATCTGGAATACAAGGGGCATTGCCACAAATCAAGTCGGGTAAAGTGATTGGCGCGGCGGTGACGGACACAAAGAGATCTAAGGCCCTGCCAGATGTGCCTACCGCCGCGGAAGCCCTGAATCTGCCGGACTATCAGGTCATGAACTGGCAAGGTTTGTTTTTTCCGGCGGGCACGCCTAAAGAGGCGGTGGAGCGGATCGCAAGTGAAGTCAAGAAGATCCTCTCCACCCCGGAGACCCAGGAAAAGCTTGAAGCGCTCGGCTACGAAGCTATCGGAAATACACCTGCTGAATTTGCCGTCGTCATGAAATCCGAACAGCAGAAGTGGTCTGACCTCATCAAGAAAGCCGGTATCAAAGCCAACTGATCCTTACCCCTCTCGCGGTGCCTCTGCGGGCGCCGCTCTTACATTGATCCTCAAGGAGGCTGCATGTCTATTACTCGCGGTAACCCGCCACAAATGAAGAACGTACGGGCAACCGTTTACAACCACTATGTACGTGTTGATCAGCCTAAAAGCATGATATTCGTATCCGGTCAGTTATCGCGCGACGACGACGGAAATCAGGTCGGAGCAGGCAGCATGCTCGAACAAACCCGCCAATGCCTACGTAACATCGAGAAAAGCCTAATTGCAGCGGGGGCTTCGCTATCGGATATTGTGTGGACCACTGTGTATACAACAGATATTCGCGAGTTCAAGCAAATTGTGGCTGCCCGTGAGGAGTTTTTCAAAGACAACTTGCCTACAAGCACGATGATAGAAATCAATCATCTGAGCGAACCGGGCATGCTTGTCGAGATCCAGGCGATCGCCGCAATCTAACGCTTTAAGTTCCGGTTGGATCGGGCAGGCCGTTGGGTCTGTCCGGCCGGAGCGTTGTAGCCGGCAGTATGAATTTGAGAAACAAGGAAGATAGAAATGCGATTTGCTACGTTTACCGAAGGGCACGAACGTTTTGTTGGCGTTGTGTCGGCGGACGGGGAAACCATTACAAAATTGAATCTGCCGCGCGACCTCGCGCAGCGAGGCGTATTGGCCCTGATCGAGATGGCAGGTAAAGGTGAGGATGTAAAAAAGTACCTTGGGGCTAGTGTTTCGGTGGATGCGATCCAGCTGGATGCTCCGATTCCGGCTCCCCGTCGCAATATATTCTGCGTGGGCCGGAACTACCATGCTCATGCTAAGGAGCTGTCCGGATCGGTGTTCAAACCTAACGATACGGATTTGGCCAGTTGGCCCATTGTGTTCACTAAAGTGCCCGAGTGCGTTGTGGGCCCTCGCGATGACGTGGTGCTGCCGGGGCAGGAAATATCTGAGCAGATCGATTATGAGGCCGAACTTGCCGTCATCATTGGCATCGGCGGAAAAAACATCGGTAAGGGGAATGCCCTGCGCCATGTTTATGGCTACACCATCATCAATGATGTCACCGCACGGGATGTGCAAATGCGCCATCAGCAATGGGATCTGGGCAAATCATTCGACACCTTCTGCCCTATGGGGCCATGGGTAGTCACGGCTGATGAGCTGGATGCCGCCAACACCCGTGTGCGCTGCTGGGTCAATGGCGAATTGCGTCAGGACGGTCTGACGCAGGATCTTATCTTCGATATCCCTACGCTTATCGAAACATGTTCGCGCGGCATAACGCTTTATCCAGGCGACATTATTGCCACGGGCACACCAGCGGGCGTAGGGATGGGCCTGAAACCGCCACGGTATCTGCAGGAAGGAGACCGTGTGCGGATCGAGATCGATGGAATTGGCACTATCGAAAACAAATTCCGAAACGGATAGAGCTGTTCCAGCTGAGCGGAACGCGCTTGCGGATCCCCGTGGGCCAGATCACACCTTCGTGACGAACTCCGACTTCAGGCTCATGGCGCCAAAGCCATCGATCTTGCAGTCGATATCGTGGTCGCTGTCGACCAGGCGTATATTCTTGACCTTGGTGCCGATCTTCACCGTTCCAGCCGATCCCTTCAGCTTCAAGTCCTTGATGACTGTGACGGTGTCTCCGTCCTGCAAGACGTTTCCCGCTGAATCGCGATAGACCCTTCCAGCGACTTCAGCCGGCGCGGCGTCCTGCGTCGGCCATTCATGCGCGCACTCCGGGCAGATATAAGCCCCTCCATCCTCGTAGGTGAATTCGGAATTGCATTTTGGACAGGGCGGAAATGTACTCATGTTTGATCCTTGATGCCTGAGGAAGGCTGTAAAAGCGCGAAAGTATAGGATATCCGACTCTGCTATAGTCCTTGGGTTGCCGGGGTCGCATCCTGTCTGGATGCACCCGCCCGGATTCAACACACTTACCAAGGAACGACCATGACCAGCCCGATGTATCTCCACTCCGTTCCGGTCTTCAAGCAGATGCTGACCGCCCTGAAAGCCATCGTGGCGCAGGCCGAAGCGCATGCGACCGCCCAATCGATAGAGCCCGATGCCCTGCTGCGGGCGCGCTTGTATCCGGATATGTTTCCCCTGATTAAACAGGTGCAGGTCGCCGCCGACTTTGCGCGCGGGATCTCGGCACGGCTGGCCGGCCTGGAAGTGCCCAGCTATGAAGGCAAAGAGACGACCTTCGCTGATCTCGATGCATTATTGGTCAAGACACTGGCTTTTCTGGATAGCCTGGATGCATCTAAATTCGAAGGCGGGGAAACCCGGGACATCGTGCTGCGCCCCGGCACGCCCAAAGAAAGAAAGCTCAGCGGCCAGACGTACCTGGCCAACTACGGCTTGCCGCAATTTTTCTTCCATGTCACCACCGCTTACGATATCTTGCGCCACAATGGCCTGGCGATAGGCAAGCGCGATTACATGGGCGCGTATTAATCGGCCCTTCTGATGGACAGGCTCATCTCGGCCGCGGCGCATGCATTGGCGGCCGGAGATCCTCTCGGAGCGCTTAAGCGGGTCGCTTTGCGCGACGATGCGCCGGCGCTGGCGCTTCGAGGCGTCGCGATGGCGCAGCTTGGAGATTTCGTCCGGGCCAGGGAACTCTTGCGAAGGGCGGCGCGCGCCTTTGGTCCTCGGCAGGCTGTGGCCCGCGCCAGATGCGTTGTGGCCGAGGCCGAGATTGCGCTGGCATCGCGCAACTTGGGATGGCCCGCGAAAACGCTCGACGCGGCGCGACGCACACTTGAGTCGCACGGCGACAAGGTTAACGCCGCGCACGCGCGGTATCTTGAAATTCGCCGCCTCCTTCTTCTTGGATCCCTGGATGAAGCCGAGCGTAAGCTCGTCGACCTGGATCCCGCTACGTTCCCGGCTTCGTCCCGGGTTGCCCACGAACTGGTCGTTGCAGGCATTGCATTGCGGCGTCTGCGGACGGCTGCGGCGCGTGCCGCGCTCGTTCGGGCCCGGGATGCGGCGCGCCGCGCCGGCATCCCCGCGCTGGCGGCCGAGGTCGAAGACGCATTCCTCGTCCTGAACACGCCCGCGGCACGCTTGATTACGCGTGACGGCGATCGGCCCCTCTTGCTTGACGAGGTCGAGGCCCTGATCGATTCTGATGCGCTTATTGTGGACGCATGCCGCCATGCCGTGCGCGATTCCGGGTCGGTGGCTTCGCTCGCGCGGCGTCCTGTGCTGTTCGCATTGGCGCGCGCGCTCGGAGAAGCATGGCCTGGCGACCTGTCCCGGGATGCCTTGGTCGCGGCGGCTTTTCGCGCAAAGGCCGCCGATGAATCGTATCGCGCGCGCTTGCGGGTCGAGATAGGGCGGTTGCGCACGGCGCTTCGGCCTTTGGCCGACATCAGCGCGACCGCTAGAGGGTTTGTGCTGGCGCCGCGCCGGGAAAGCCAAGTCGTCGTGCTGGCCCGGCCAGTCGAAGACAAGCATGCGGCGGTGCTTGCTTTGCTGGCCGATGGGCAATCGTGGTCCAGCTCGGCCCTGGCGCTGGCGCTGGGAGCCAGCCAGCGCACGGTGCAGCGGGCGTTGGACGCACTGGCGGCGTCGGGCAAGGCACAGTCGTTTGGAAACGGACGGGCTCGCCGCTGGACAGCCACTCCAGTCTTGGGATACACGACAACTTTGTTACTCCCCGCCGCGCTGGCGATCGATTAGCATGGCGGCATGAATACATCAAAAGCCGAAATCCTCCGCGAATATGGACCCTTTCCGGATGTCGATGGCATACACGGGGTCACCTATGACGGCAGGCAAGTCTGGTTTGCCACGGACGGGCGCTTGAACGCGCTCGATCCCGCAAGCGGAAATGTTTTGCGCTCCATTGACGTTCCCGCCGACGCGGGCACAGCCTTCGATGGCCGCCATCTGTTTCAGATCGCCAAGGGCCGCATCCAGAAGATCGATCCGGCGACGGGCCGTGTGCTTGCCACGATACCGTCGCCGGGGGGACAGGACTCGGGCCTGGCCTGGGCCGAAGGGGCACTATGGGTGGGGCAGTATCGGGAACGCAAGATCCATCAGGTCGATCCCGAAACCGGGGCGATACTTCGCACCATAGAATCCAACCGCTACGTCACCGGGGTAAGCTGGGTCGATGGCGAGCTTTGGCACGGAACCTGGGAAGATGACGCCAGCGAGCTAAGGCGGGTGGATCCCGCAACGGGAGAAGTCCTGGCCACCCTCGAGATGCCATCCGGTGCTGGCGTGTCGGGTCTTGAATCCGATGGCGAAGGCCTGTTTTTCTGCGGTGGCGGGGACAGCGGCACGATGAGGGCGGTTCGCCGGCCGCAGTCCGTAAAGTAGCCGCCGGCCAATTCGACCTCCAGAACGGCAACTCCATTTATTGCTTGCTGCCGGCAGGATCCTAGCGCTTTTCCGCTTGCGGTTCTGCCAGGTAAGGCGCCATCACTTGCGCCAGCCAGTTCAGGACGGCTTGTACGCGGGGCGCAATCTGGCGCCGCTGCGGATAGAGCAGTGAAACCGGCATCGGCGCGGCCGTGAAATCGGGCATGACGACGGCCAGCCGGCCTTCATCGACCAAGTGCATTGCGCCAAGAACCGGCACCTGGATCAGGCCCAACCCTGCCAGACACGCTGCCTGATAGGCATCTGTGCCATTGACGACGACTGCGCTGCGCATGGGATGGATACGGATTTTGTTTCCATCCTGCCACTCCCAACCGGCGCCTTGTGTTCCCAGCGTGGCGGCATAGTGGACAAGCCGGTGCTGCGACAGATCGGCCAGGGTCTTGGGCGTGCCATAGGTCCGCAGGTAGGAAGGGCTGGCCAGATTGCACATCCGCATCGCGCCCAGCGGGCGCGCAACCAGGTCGGTATCGGTCAGTCGGCCAACACGCAGAACACAGTCGAATCCCTCTTGCAGCACATCCACATGGCGGTCCGTCGTGCTTATTCCCAGCTCGAGCAAGGGATGCCTGGACAAGAATTCGGGCAGCTTGGGAATGATCAGCTTGCGCGCCAGCGTATTCGGCAGGTCGATGCGCAATCGGCCTTGCAAGCCGCTGTCCGCGGGCTGGAACATCCCCTGCAACTGTTCCGCGTCGGCGATCAGGTCTTTGCACCGTGTCAGGAACTGTTCCCCGTCCGAGGTAAGCCGTACGTGGCGGGTGCTTCGCTGCAGCAGCCGGGCGCCCACCATCAGTTCCAGCTGCTGTACCGCTGTGGAGACCCGTCCTTTCGTAAGGCCCAGTTGATCGGCGGCTTGCGTAAAGCTTTTAAGCTCGGCCACCCGGGAAAAAATCCGCAGTGTATTGAGATCCATGGAATGATTGTATTTTTTTAATAAACAGACAATGCATATATTGACTATTTATCCAATATATAAGAACGATTAAAGTTTATCAACGTTCATTCATTGGCCATCAAGGAGAGCAACATGGCAGAGTCAAACACACGAATCGCCCTTATCACCGGCGCAAGCCGGGGCCTGGGCCGCAGCGCGGCACTGAAGCTTGCGGAGCAGGGCGTGGACATCATCCTGACCTACAAGGACAACGAGAGCAAGGCACAGGAGCTTGTGCATCAAATAGCAGCGCTGGGCCGCAAAGCCGTGTCGCTTCAGCTGGACATGGGCGACAGCGGCGGCTTTTCCGCCTTTGCCCAGCGCGTGAAGGCGGCGTTGTCGGATACCTGGCGGCGCGATCAGTTCGATTATCTCGTCAATAACGCCGGCACCGGACTTCAGGCGCCGTTTGCCGAAACGACAGAAGAGCAGTTCGACATGCTCGTCGATATCCATCTGAAAGGCACATTTTTCCTGACGCAGAAGCTGCTGCCCTTGATCAAGGATGGCGGCCGCATCATCAACACCTCGTCGGGCCTGGCTCGCTTCACGTTTCCCGGGTATGCGGCATACGCCATCATGAAAGGCGGCATAGAAGTGATGACCCGCTATATGGCGAAAGAGCTGGGGCCGCGGGGCATACGCGTGAATACCATCGCGCCCGGCGCCATTGAGACGGATTTCGGCGGCGGGTCGGTGCGTGACAACGCACAAGTCAATGCGCAGATCGCAAGCGTCACCGCATTGGGCCGTGTTGGACTGCCGGACGATGTGGGCGGCGCGGTGGCGGCGTTGCTTGCCGATGGCACACACTGGGTCACCGGCCAGCGCATCGAGGTTTCCGGCGGCATGGTGCTTTGATTCGGGCCGCCGGCGGTTGTGCTTGTCCGCCGGCCGGGCCCTACAGCACGCGAAAGGCCAGGACCGCCACCAGGGTCGGCGGCAGCGCCCCGATCAACAGGCCCAAGGGCTGGATGGCGTTGTGCGAGAACTTTTCTTTCAGGATCGCCGCGCCGGCCGGGTTGGGGGCGTTTGCAATCAAGGTCAAGCCGCCGCCGGTAACGGCTCCCGCCACAAGAGCCGTCTTGAAGTCCAGGCTCAAGCCTTCCACCAAAGAGCCCAGATACGTCAGTGCCGCGTTGTCGGTAATGGCGGTCAAGGCCGTGGCGCCAAAGAAAACCGCGTTCGCATCCATGCCCATCAGCAAGGGCTCCAGCCACCACTGCTGCAAGCCGCCCAGGACCACCAGGCCCGCCAGGAAGAAGGCGACCAATAATGCTTCGCGAAGAATCAGGGGATTCTGGTGCCGCTGGTAGGCCGTTGCGAATCCCAGGAAGAACAGAAGCAGACCCATGAACACCGGTGGATGATGGGCAAAGACCACGACCAGCGTCAGGAAAGCCAAGTGGATCAGAATGACCGCGGTTGGCACGGCTGCGGCTTGATCTTTCGGCTTGGCCGCCATATGCCCCAGTTCGCGCCGGAACAGCAGCATGGCCGAGCCGGCATTGATCAGCACGGCGACGGCGGCCTTCCATCCGAAGTTGGCTATCATGAACCAGATGTCCCAGTTCCATTTGGCCGCAACCATCAGCACGGGCGGGGCCGCGAACGGCGTCAGGGTGCCGCCGATGGATATATTGACGAACAGGACGCCCAGCGTCGCATACTTCAGCTTGGTGGAGACCTCGCGCGAGAACAGCGTGTCGCGCAGCATCAGTGCGGCCAGGGTCATGGCGGCCGGTTCGGTAATGAAGGATCCCAGCAAGGGTACGAAAGCCATGATCAGGAAATAAAGCGCCATGCCTTGGGGCAGGGGCAGGTAGCGGGCGATGAATCGCACGGCGGAGCCTGCCAATTGCAGGATGGGCCGCGTGCCCGCGACCACCATGATGGCGAACACGAACATGGGTTCGGTGAAGTTCCTGGATTCCAGGTAAGAGATCGCCTCTGGTTTGCCGCTGATGCTGAACATGAAAAGCATCAGCACCATGGCCCAGAAGCCGAAAACCACTTCGACCTCGCCAAGCAGGTGCCAGATGCCGGCGTGGCGGGGCTGGGTATGAGCCAGGCGCTCGAAGTATTTGGTGGAAAAGGTGTGCAGGACGGCCAGGCCGAACAGGGTGGCGCCAATGATCTGGATAAGAGTAGGTGCGTTCATGGGTCGTATGAAAACCGCGTGGCGGCCCGACCATCGCATAAACCTGCCACACCCCAATGTGTGAACACCCACATTGGAGTATAGCGTATGAATTGTTGAGGAAGGCTGCGGCCCTCTTATCCGCGCTTCGGTATGTCCAGGCCCCTGGCAACAGCGGGGCGGCTCAGGAATCGGTCGAGCACCCGCGTGACATTGCTGAAGTCCTGGATGCCCACCAGCTCGCCCGCGGCGTAGAAGCCGATAAGATTGCGCACCCATGGAAAGACGGCGATATCGGCGATGGTGTAGGAGTCGCCCATGATCCAGTCCCGGCCGGCAAGCCGTTCATCGAGTACGCGCAGCAGCCGCTTCGATTCGGCGACGTAGCGGTCGCGCGGACGCTTGTCCTCGTAGTCCTTGCCAGCGAACCTGTGAAAGAAACCCAGCTGGCCGAACATGGGGCCTATGCCGCCCATCTGGAACATCAGCCACTGTATGGTCTGGTAGCGTTCAGCGGGATCTTGCGGCATGAAGCGGCCGGCCTTGTCGGCCAGGTAAATCAGGATCGCGCCGGACTCGAACAGGGGCAAGGGCTGCCCGCCCGGGCCGTTCGGATCCAGTATGGCCGGGATCTTGTTGTTGGGGCTCAGCGAAAGAAATTCCGGCGATGTCTGGTCGTTCGTATCGAAGCTGACCAGATGGGGCTCGTAGGGCAAGCCGGTTTCTTCCAGCATGATCGATGCCTTCACGCCGTTGGGCGTGGGCAGCGAATAAAGCTGGATGCGTTCGGGGTGTTGGGCAGGCCATTTCTTTGTGATGGGAAAGACAGACAGGTCGGACATGCGTTTCCTTGAATCGTATGGGGTTTACATCAATAAATATAGCGCAGCTCGATGGCGCTGCGCGACGCTAGCGCATCTCTTGTGCGTATCGCAGGCGCGCCTCTTCTTCCAGTCGCGCGTCTTCCAGGTCGTCCATCAGGCTGTCCATGTCGACGGGACTGGTATCCGCCTCGACATGGCCGGTAAGCGGCGTATCGATGGTCAGTCCGCCCGCTTCGAACAGCGCCCAGATTTCCTGGCCGTAATTCGACTCGAGAAGGCGCGGCGCATACTGGCCGAAGAAGACCGCCAGGTTGTCGACGTCGCGCTTGAGCATGGCGGGCGCTTCGCTGTTCCCGGCCGCGTCGACCGCCTGGGGAAGGTCGATGATGACTGGGCCGTCAGCGGCCAGCAAGATGTTGTATTCGGACAGGTCGCCATGTATCATCCCGGCGCCCAGCATGCGGACGACCTGCGCCAGCAACTGCCCGTGCAGTTCCAGGGCCTGCGCTTCGGTGAACGCGACATCGTTCAGCCGCGGCGCCACGTCGCCGGCCTGGTCGACGACCAATTCCATCAGCAGGACGCCATCGGTGCAGATATACGGCTGGGGAACACGCACGCCCGCGTTGGCCAGGCGAAACAGCGCATCGACTTCGGCGTTCTGCCATAGCTCTTCCTGCATCTGCCTGCCGTAGCGCGTGCCTTTTTCCATGGCGCGCGCCTGGCGGCTGTTCTGCACCTTGCGGCCATCCCGGTAGGAAGCCGCCTGCCTGAAACTGCGCTGCTTGGCGTCCTTGTAGACCTTGGCGCAGCGTGTCGCGTCCCCGCTGCGCACGATGTACACCGTCGCCTCCTTGCCGCTCATCAGTTGGCCGAGCACCTCGTCGATGAGCCCTTCTTCAAGCAGGGGGAGGAGTCTTTTTGGTGTTTTCAGATGACCGCCTTGCGCAAAGGGAAGACGGTCGGTTGGATGCGCGGCGGCATTGTGGCGGGCGATGCGCCAGCGTGGCGGGAAAATGAAATCATGCCCGATTATACGGGTTCGGATGGTGCCGTCGTGGCATCCAGCCACCCGCGCAAAGCGTTGGACACGCGCAGGGCCGGCGCGTTCAGCAGGTCGCCGCGGGCCAGCACCGCCACGCGGGCCAGGCCGGCGTCCAGCAGAGCCTGCCGCTGCACGCCGGGCAGCAGCCCGCATGCGTCGGGCGGCGTCAGCCATGTGCCCGAGCCGTCCAGGATGTAGATATTGCTGCGGCTGCCTTCGCAGACCTCGTCCTTGTCGTTGCAATATACAACATCGAAGTACTCGGGATGCTGCTCCAGCCAGGCCTGGGCTTGTGCATACCAGGGCCGCCGTGTCGTCTTATGCCGCAACCATAAGGCTTCAGCTTGCAGCGGCGCGGGACACAGGCGCAGCTGGACGGGGGTGGGTGTAGGCGGAAGCGGATTGGCCTGCAGCGACAGTTTGCCGTTTACGCCGACCAGCAGCCGCAGGCGGTGGACGGACTCCGCGTCCAATCCGGCAAGGCATTCATGGATGGCGGCGTCCAGGCGTTCGCCGGGCCAGGTGTAGCCCAGCGCCAGGCACGAAGCCCGCAGTCGCCGGCGATGGCCGTCCAGCAGGGGGATGCGGCGCCCGGGTTCGACGCGCATGGTTTCAATCAACTGAATATTCTGCGAGTCCATGGTATGCCTGGCCGGTGCTTGTTGCGGTTTGGGGTTGGTCCGGATTGGAGGCGAAACCGGTATCCAGAATGCGCGCTTTCCACAGGCATTCCTGCCATTCCAGTTCGGCCTGGGAGTCGTGGACAATGCCGCCGCCCACGCCGAAGATGCCGCTGCGCCCATCCGTCATTTCTATTGTCCGTATGGCCACATTCAGCGAGCAGTCGCCATTCGGCGCCAGCCAGCCGAGGCTGCCGCAGTAGATGCCGCGGGCCGAGGCTTCCAGCGTCCTGATTTTCCTCATCGCCGCGATCTTCGGCGCGCCGGTGATCGAGCCGCAAGGGAACAGCGCGCGCAGCAAATCCTCCAGGCCGGCATGCGGGGCCTCGGCGGTCACGGTGGAAGTCAGGGTCCAGACCGAGGGATAGCGCTCCAGCGCGAACATGTCCGTTGCCCTGACCGATCCCGGCGTGGCCAGGCGCCCCAGGTCGTTGCGCAGGAGATCGACGATCATCAGGTTTTCAGCGCGGTTTTTTTCGCTGTGCAGCAGTTCTTCCGCCGCCCGCTGGTCTTGCGCGGGATCGGCATGGCGCGGCGCGGTGCCTTTCATGGGGCGCACGGTCAGCGTGGCGCCCTGGCGGGATACGAACAGCTCGGGAGAGAACGACAGGACGCTGCGCGCCCCGTCTTCGATGTAGGCGCCATGCGCGGCGGGGTGCCTGGCCGCGATATGCCGGTACAGATCGCGCGGCGCCGCCGGGCTTTCCACGGCAATGGGAAAGGTGTAATTGGCCTGGTACAACTCGCCGCGTCCTATGCTTGCGCGAAGGCTGGCTATATTTTCAAGATAGCGGCTCTTGTCGATCAGGGGGCGGGCGTGCAGGGAAATCGGATTTTCGGATTCGGGTGCGCTCCACACCGGAACCGTGTGCGCCCGCTCGAACACCAGCGCGGTCAGGCGCGGCCGTCCCGATGCCTCGGTGGCCGAGTCGGCACCTGAAAAGGCCGGCTCCAGCCATTCGCCCAATTCATAGTCCAGCAGCAGCGCGGTCCAGAGACCCTGTTCCCGCGCCGCCTCGATTTCCCGGAAAGCCATGGGCAACTGCTCCGCCGTATGCGCGACGATGCGGCGGAGGAAACCGTCCAATTCCAGCGCCTGTCCCGACAGGCGATTTTCGTAGCGGCAAAGCATAGACAGGCCTAACCGGCGGCTTCCAGGAAATCGTGCAGGACCGCGCCGGTGTGCGATTTTGCCCTTAGGTCGATGACATGCTCGGGTGTGCCTTGCGCCACCAGTTGTCCTCCGCCGCTGCCGCCTTCCGGACCCAGGTCCAGCACCCAGTCGGCTTCGGCGATGATGTCCAGGTTGTGTTCGATGACGACGACGGTGTTGTCGGCCTCGACCAGCCTGTGCAGCACATGGATCAGTTTTTCAACGTCGGCGATGGACAGGCCCACGGTGGGTTCATCCAGCACATACAAGGTATGCGGTATGCGCGAGGCCCGTCCGGTTTTGATGAGGCCGTCGGTCAGCCTGGCCTTGGCCAGCTCGGTGACCAGCTTGATGCGCTGCGCCTCGCCGCCCGACAAGGTCGGCGAGGGCTGGCCGAGCGTCAGGTAGCCCAGCCCGACATCCTGCATCAACTGCAGGATGCGGGAGATCCTGGAATGCGCGGCGAAGAATTCAACCGCCTCGTCGACTTCCATCTTCAGGACTTCGCCGGCGCTCTTGCCGCGCCAGGTCACGTTCAGCGTGTCGCGATTGAAGCGCTCGCCGTTGCAGCCATCGCACAACACCTTCACGTCGGGCAGGAAACTCATTTCTATGGTGCGCATGCCCTGGCCTTCGCATACCGGGCAGCGGCCTTCGCCGGTGTTGAACGAGAAGCGGGCCGCGGTCCATCCGCGCACGCGCGCGTCGCGCGTATCGGCGAACAGCTTGCGCACATCGTCCCAGAAGCCGACATAGGTGGCGGGGCAGGAGCGGGGCGTCTTGCCTATGGGGGTCTGGTCGACCTCCAGCACCCGGTCGATGTGCTCCCATCCTGAAATACCGACGCAGCCATGCCATGCCGGCGCCTTGCGCTGCGACACGGCCTGCGCCAGATTGTCCAGCAAGACGTCGCGCGCCAGCGTGGACTTGCCCGAGCCCGATACGCCGGTAACGACGCTAAGGCGGCCTATGGGCAGGCTGGCGGCGACGTTGCGCAGATTGTGCAAGTGCGCGCCCTCGACCCGTATCATGCTGGTGCCGCCGTCGATGGCGCGGCGCGCCTGCAGCGGATGCGGCAAGGGTTTCTTCAAGTAGCGTCCGGTGACCGAGGCTGGATTGTCCATCAGGTCCTGCGCCGTGCCTTGCGCCACCACCATGCCGCCCCGCGTGCCGGCGCCGGGGCCGATGTCGATGATGTGCGAGGCGCGCCGTATGGTGTCTTCGTCGTGCTCGACGACCACCAGCGTATTGCCATTGCCTTCCAGCGCGGCCAGTGCATCGAGCAGTATGCGGTTGTCGCGTGCATGCAGCCCTATCGTGGGTTCGTCCAGCACGTAGCAGACGCCCTGAAGGTTGGAGCCCAGTTGGGCCGCCAGCCGTATGCGCTGCGCTTCGCCGCCCGAAAGCGTCGGGGCGGCGCGATCCAGGGCCAGATAGCCCAGGCCGACCTGCTGCATGAAGTTCAGTCGGCCCTGGATTTCGGTAAGGATGTCGCGGGCGATCTCGCCTTCGCGGCCGCGGCTGACCAGTCCGGTAAAGAAGGTTTGCGCGTCCGATACGGGCAGGGCCGCCAGTTCGGCGATGGATCGGTCGCGCCAGCGGAATGCGCGGGATACCGGGTTCAGCCGTTCGCCATGGCAGGCGCCGCAGGCTTCGGTATTGCCTTCGTACCAGGCGTTCCATGCGGTTTCTTCGCCGGTCTGCTCGGCATCGAAGCCCGTCAGTTGCAAGCCGGTGCCGAAGCAGGCGGTACACCAGCCATGCTTGGAGTTGTACGAGAACATGCGCGGATCGGGCTCCGGAAAGCTGGTGCCGCAGCTGGGGCAGGCGCGCTTGACCGAGAAGTGCTTCTGCTCGGGTGCGGGACGCGGTCCGGCGCTGCGCCGCTCGTCCAGCGTCGAGGCATCGTCCGGCGTCAGGTCAAGCAGCACGCTGAAGCTGCCCTGGCCGTGTTCCAGCGCGCTGCGTACAGCTTCGCGCAACTCGGGCTCGTGACGCGGGTCGACCAGCAGATCGGCCACCGGCAATTCTATGGTGTGTTCTTTGTAGCGGTCCAGCCTGGGCCAGGGCGCGACGGGGATGAATTCGCCGTCGACGCGCAAGTGCGTGTGCCCCTTGCCCGCCGCCCACTTGGCCAAGTCGGTGTAATAGCCCTTGCGCGCGCTGACCAGCGGCGCCACGATGCCGATGTGGCGGCCTCGATAGTCGGTCAATATCTGTGCCACGATCTGCTCGGCCTTTTGCGGCTCGACCGGAATCTTGCAGGTGGGGCACATCTGCGTACCCAGCTTCACGTACAGCAAGCGCAGGAAATGATGGATCTCCGTCATGGTGGCGACGGTGGACTTGCGGCCTCCGCGGCTGGTGCGCTGCTCGATCGCGACGGTGGGCGGTATCCCGTAGATGGCATCGACATCGGGCTTGCCGGCCGGCTGGACGATGGCGCGCGCATAGGCGTTCAGCGATTCCAGGTAGCGGCGCTGGCCTTCGTTGAACAGGATGTCGAACGCCAGCGTGGATTTGCCCGAGCCCGATACGCCCGTGATGACGGTGAAGGTGTCGCGCGGAATACTGACGTTGACGCCCTTCAGGTTGTGTTCGCGCGCGTTGAGTATGTCTATGCTGCGCGCGGCGCCGCGCCGGCGCTTGAGCACGCTTTGCAGCGGAGTCCCCGCGGCGCCGTACTCGCTGGCGGGCTCGGCCAGCAGCCGTGCCTGCTGCGATTTATCTTCATAGACGATGGCGCTGGTGTAGTCGGCCAGCGCCTGGCCGGTATGCGATCCCGGAATCCGCGTCAGTTCCTCGGGGGTTCCGACGCCGACGACCTGGCCGCCGGCGTCGCCGCCTTCCGGCCCCAGGTCGATCAGCCAGTCGGCCGCCCGTATCACATCCAGGTTGTGCTCGATGATAAGCAGCGAGTGGCCGGCGGCCAGCAGCTTGCGGAAGGCGCGCATCAGGCGCGCCACATCATCGAAATGCAAGCCGGTGGTGGGCTCGTCGAACAGGAAGAGGCTGCCCTTCCTGGCGACCTTGGCGGTGGATATCCCGTCGCGCGCGGCGCTGGCCAGGTGGCCGGCCAGCTTCAGCCGTTGCGCTTCGCCGCCCGACAGCGTCGGCACGGGCTGGCCCAGGCGCACGTATTCCAGGCCGACGTCGGCCAGCGGCGCCAGGCCCCATTGCACATCGCGCAGGCCGCTGAAGAAATCCAGGGCTTCGCTGATGGTCATTTCCAGGACTTCGTCGATCGAGGCGCTGCGGCCCAGGTGTTCCACCCTGACTTCCAGAATCTCCGGCCGGAAGCGCTTGCCGTCGCAGTCCGGGCAACGCAGGTAGACGTCCGACAGGAACTGCATTTCGACGTGTTCGAAACCGGTGCCGCCGCAGGTCGGGCAGCGTCCGTCGCCGGTGTTGAAGCTGAAGGTGCCGGCGGTATAGCCGCGTTCCCGGGATAGCGTGGCTTGCGCAAAGAGCTTGCGTATGGCGTCGAAAGCGCCCACATAGCTGGCGGGATTGGACCGCGCCGTCTTGCCGATGGGTGTCTGGTCGACCATGACGACCTCGGCCAATTGCTCCGCGCCCAGCAGCCGATCATGTTCCCCGGGCGATTCGGTGGGCTTGCCCTGGTGCTTGAGTATGGCCGGATACAGCACATCCTGTATCAAGGTCGACTTGCCGGATCCCGACACGCCGGTAACGCATACCAGGCGCCCCAGCGGAATGGAGATGGAAACGTTTTTCAGGTTGTTGGCCCGGGCGCCCTCCAGCAGCAGGCGGGGCGTGTTGGCGGCAACCGGCATGGGGCGGGGGGCCTCGACGCGCAGGCGGCTGCCCAGATAGTTGCCGGTCAGGGTGTCGGCATTGCGCAATTGTGCCGGCGTGCCGTCGAAAACGATTTGTCCGCCGCGCTCGCCGGGCCCGGGGCCAATATCCAGGATGCGATCGGCGGCGATCATGACTTGCGGATCATGTTCGACGACCACCAGGGTGTTGCCGTTGGCGCGCAAGCGGTGCATGACCTCCACCACGCGGTGCATGTCGCGCGGGTGCAGGCCGATGGATGGCTCGTCCAGCACGAACAGGGTGTTCACCAGCGAGGTGCCCAGGGCGGTGGTCAGGTTGATGCGCTGGACTTCGCCGCCGGATAATGTGCGGCTTTGCCTATCCAGCGACAAATAGCCCAGGCCGACGTCGCACAGGAATTTCAGGCGGGTGCGCACTTCATTGAGCAGCAGGTCGATGGCGGCGTCCAGGCTGGCCCCGAAGCTGATGTCAACGAAATAGTCGCGCACGCGTTCGATGGGCAGCCGCATCAGGTCGTGCAAGCCCAGGCCGGGCAAAGAGTCCAGCAGTTCGCGGCTCCAGTCGACGTGCACCGGCATGAAGCGCGGATAGTGTCCGTCGTCGTTGACATGGCTATCGTTGCCCAGGCGCCAGAGCGTCGCCTCGGGCTTCAGCCGCGCGCCGCCGCAGGCCGGGCAGGGCGTATAGCTGCGGTACTTCGACAGCAGGACGCGCACATGCATTTTGTAGGCGCGCGATTCCAGCCAGTCGAAGAAGCGCTGGGCTCCGTACCACTGCGTTTTCCAGGCATTCGCGCCGCCTTTCCAATCAGGCGTGCCGTCGATGACCCAGCGCTTCTCGCGTTCGTCCAGCGCTTCCCATGGTGTATCCAGCCGCACATTCGCCGCCCCGGCGTATTGTTCCATCTCTGTCTGGCATTCCTTGTAGCTGTTGGTTTGCCAGGGTTTGACGGCGCCGCCGCGCAAGGTCTTTTTCTCGTCGGGCACCACCAGGCCGTAGTCTATGCCCATGACGCGGCCGAAGCCGCGGCAGGACTCGCAGGCGCCCAGCGGCGAATTGAAGGAAAAAGTGCTGGGCAAAGGTGTGCTGTATTCGATGTCGCAAGCCGCGCAGTGCAGGCGATTGCTGAAGCGCCATGCGGTTTCAGCACCGTTCTCGTCGGACGGCTCCGGCATGGCGTAGACCGTGACATGGCCATCGCCTTGCTTGAGCGCCGCATCCAGCGCCTCCATGACGCGTTGCGGCTCGGCCGCCGCGAAACGGAAGCGATCCTGCACAACGTGCAGGACGCGCAGTTTTTCAGCCTTGGCCGCGCGCTTGGTTTTCCCTTTGGGAGCGGGCGGCGTATGCAGGCGGATCTCTTCATGGTGAATGCGCGTATAGCCTTGCTGATCCAGAAAGCCGCGGACTTCATCCTCGGTGTAGTTCGACGGGATCACGATGGGAAAGGTGATCACCAGCCGGGGATCGGCAGGCTGGGAACGCACGGCCAATTGCTGCTGTATGGATTCGGCGCTGTCGCGCTGTACGCGTTGCCCGCAGCACTGGCAATACAGGCGGCCCAGGCGGGCGAACAGCAGCTTCAAGTGGTCGTTCAATTCGGTCATGGTGCCGACCGTGCTGCGCGAGTTGCGCACCGGGTTCACCTGGTCGATGGCAATGGCGGGCAAAATGCCTTCGATGCGTTCGACCTTGGGCTTGTCCATGCGGTCCAGGAATTGGCGCGCATAGGGGGAAAAGGTTTCCACATAGCGCCGTTGGCCTTCGGCATACAAGGTGTCGAAGGCCAGCGAGCTTTTGCCCGAGCCAGAGACGCCGGTAACGACCAGCAATTCACCGGTATTGATGTCGACATCAAGGTTTTTAAGGTTGTTCTGGCGTGCGCCGAAGATGCGGATTTGTGAGCTCATGCCGATATGATAATCGTTCTGTTTGACGTGCCCGTGCATCCCCTTTTTTGCCGCCGGGCCGCCCCAAGGCAAAAGGCGCCCCCTGGGGGGCAGCAAGCCGAAGGCGCAGCTTGGGGGGCATTTTTTTGTGTCTGGGGATGGTTTTGAGGTAGAATCGTGGGTTAACTGAATTTTTAGGGGCCGCGTGTTTGCGAGCCTTGCATGCAAAGATCGGAGATCATCATGGCAGAAATCAAACGTACGCGTCGCAATACCCTGGAACGCCGTTGCCTTGGCAAAGCGTTCAAGCGCCTTTTCGTGCGCGCGCCCAAAGGCGTTTTCAAGATGCTGGAAAAAGTAAAACGCGCTTAAAAAACAAGGATGTTGCGCGTCTGATGGGCGCGTGGCAAACCCTGTTTGTATCAAAAAGTTAGTATGGCAAGAAAACCGCAGATACCAGGTCTGCGGTTTTTTTTTGGCCTATGATGGCAGCCATAGTCAAAATATGTAAAGAAAACGACATGTCCACCTGGCGCCATCTTTTTACGGTTGTGACGCCCACGTATAACCGGGCGCACACGCTGGAAAGAGTTTATTCATCGTTGCGTGAACAGTCTTTCCAGGATTTCGAATGGGTGATCGTCGACGACGGCTCCACCGATAACACCCGGGCCATGGTCATGGGCTGGCAGCAAGAAGCCAGTTTTCCCATCCACTACATGTGGCAGAAAAACCAGCATAAAAAGACAGCTTTCAATCGCGGCGTCCGCAAGGCCAGCGGCGAGTTGGTGGTGGCCCTGGACAGCGACGACAGCCTGGATACCAATGCCTTGTACACGATGGCCGTGGTCTGGGGAGAGATCCCGCCGCGGGACCGTTCACGCTTTGTCGCCATCACCGGTTTGTGCGCGCAACCCGACGGCCATATTGTGGGCGATATGTTTCCGCGCGACATCATCGACGCCACGGCCCTGGACATGACCTTCAAATACCATGTGAAAGGGGAGAAGTTCGGCTGCCTGCGCACCGATGTGCTGCTGCAGTTTCCGTTTCCAGAAGAGATCGCCGGCTTTGTTCCGGAAAGCCTGGTCTGGCGGGCCATTGCGCGGGCGGGCTACCTGACGCGCTTTGTGAATCAAGTCTTCAGGGTGTACCACGACAGCTCCGATTCCTTGTCCAAGCAGGCCAAGGAAAGCCAGCAGCATGCCCTTGGCTTGTGGCTATTGGCGCAAGATACGGTGGTGGAATGCCTGCCCTGGTTTCGCTATCAGCCGCAGGCCTTCCTGATGGCGGCGGCGCGCTACACGCGTTTCTCGCTGCATCTGAAGCACAGCAGGCAGGCGCTGCCCAAGGGGCGCAAGCTCAGGGGCATGGCGTCCTGTACCCTGGTCGGATTGATGTGGCCGGTGGGTGCAATGCTGTACGTGCGCGATCGGGTCAGGGCCTAGCGCCCTGGGATTGCCTCAGTGCAGGGTGCGGGGCGGATCGATGTCGTCGGAGCCGTACAAATCGTCATCCGGATCATCGTCGGGATCGTAGCCCTCGTCCTCGTCCAGCCCGCTTTCGGCGGCCAGTTCGTCGGTCATGATGAAAGGCAGGATGTCCTGCAGGTTTTCCGTCCAGGCGATTTCCTCGCCTTCCTGGTTCACCTTGATGAAGCGCACCCCTTCCAGGTCGGACAACTGGATGGCCCATAGGTATTCGCAATCGAATACGTCGCCATCGGCGATCGTCATCCCGCCGGTATTGCCGATGAGCTTGGCGCCGTTGCCGCCGATCTGCACGACCACGTGATCGCTGGGATCGTCCTGGACGTCCAGCGGCACGGCGAAGATCACCCATTCGAAGCCGGTCTCCTCGGCGTCCATGACCTCGGCCAGTACGGGCTTGCCCATGTAGGCGCTCAGCGCATCGGCGCTGCGGCCCAGAAGGTCGAGTTCGTCGGCGGTGAAGACAAGTTGGGGTTCTTGGTGGCTGGGCATGGGAAGAAGGCTGAAAAAAAACGTACTTGATATTCTAAGGCATCCCGTCTCGCGTCCAAAGCGCTTTCGAATGGCGCAGCGCCGCCATGCTTTCCATATAGCGCCTACAATCGGGCCTTTATCCATTCTTTGATTTGCTTGTTATGGCTCAATACGTATACACGATGAATCGGGTCGGCAAGATCGTGCCGCCGAAGCGGCAGATACTGCGCGACATCTCCCTGTCGTTTTTTCCTGGCGCCAAGATCGGCGTGCTGGGCCTGAACGGTTCCGGCAAGTCGACCTTGCTGAAGATCATGGCGGGCATAGACCGGGATATCGAAGGCGAAGCCATTCCGATGCCCGGAATCAAGATCGGCTACCTTCCGCAGGAACCGGTGCTGGATCCCGAGCACACCGTGCGCCAGTCTGTCGAAGAGGGCCTGGGCGAACTTTTTTCCGCCCGCAAGCGGCTCGACGAGGTGTATACCGCCTATTCCGAGCCCGATGCCGATTTCGACAAGCTGGCGACGGAGCAGGCTGAACTCGAGGCCATCATCGCCGCGGCCGCCACCACGGGCGCCGACGATATCGAGCATCAGATGGAAATCGCCGCCGATGCGCTGCGCCTGCCTCCCTGGGATGCGGTCATCGGCAAATTGTCCGGCGGCGAAAAGCGCCGCGTCGCCTTGTGCCGCCTGCTGCTGTCCAAGCCCGACATGCTGCTGCTGGACGAGCCGACCAACCACCTGGATGCCGAAAGCGTCGAGTGGCTGGAGCAGTTCCTGCGCAAGTTCCCCGGTACCGTCGTCGGCGTAACACACGACCGCTACTTCCTGGACAATGCGGCGGAATGGATACTCGAGCTCGACCGCGGCTACGGAATTCCCTGGAAGGGCAACTACAGCTCGTGGCTGGAGCAGAAAGACGACCGGCTGAAGCAGGAAGAGGCCTCCGAGTCGGCACGGCAGCGCACCATCAAGAAAGAACTCGAGTGGGTGCGCCAAAATCCGAAGGGCAGGCAGGCCAAGGCCAAGGCGCGCCTGGCGCGGTTCGAGGAGCTTTCCTCGCACGAATATCAGAAGCGCAACGAGACCCAGGAAATCTTCATCCCGGTGGCCGAACGGCTGGGCAACGATGTGATCGAATTCGAAAACGTCAGCAAGGCCTACGGCGACCGACTGCTGATCGACAACCTGAGCTTCAAGGTTCCCGCCGGCGCCATTGTCGGGATCATCGGTCCCAACGGCGCGGGCAAATCCACGCTGTTCCGCATGATCGCCGGCAAAGAGCAGCCCGATTCGGGCACCGTCAATATCGGCAAGACCGTCAAGCTGGCTTTCGTGGACCAGTCCCGCGAGTCCCTGCCCGACGACAAAACAGTATTCGATGCCGTGTCCGACGGCGCCGATCTTCTTACGGTGGGCCGCTTCGAAATGCCGTCGCGCGCCTACCTGGGCCGCTTCAATTTCAAGGGCGCCGACCAGAACAAGGTGGTGGGCAAGCTGTCGGGCGGTGAACGTGGCCGCCTGCATCTGGCCAAGACGCTGATCGCCGGCGGGAATGTGCTGCTGCTCGACGAACCGTCCAACGATCTCGACGTCGAAACCTTGCGCGCCCTGGAAGACGCCCTGCTGGAGTTCGCCGGCAGCGTCATGGTGATCAGCCACGACCGGTGGTTCCTGGACCGCATTGCCACGCACATCCTGGCTTTCGAGGGGGAATCGCAGGTGGTGTTCTTCGACGGCAACTATCAGGAATACGAGGCCGACAAGAAGCACAGGCTGGGCGAGGAAGGTGCCAAGCCGCGTCGTTTGCGGTATAAAGCACTGAAATAGCCCGCTGTCCGGACGGTACTTTCATGCCTATCCTGAGTTCCCACGATTCGATGGTATTGCTGGTCGACATGCAGGCATCCTTGCTGCCCGCCATCGACCAGCACGAGCCTTTGCTCCAGTGCGCGTCACGCCTGCTCAAGGCGGCGCAGTTGCTGGGAGTGCCCGTGGTCGCCACAGAGCATTGGGCCGGCAAAATTGGCGAAACCAGCCCGCTCTTGCGCCCCTGTGTCGACCACGTCATTCACAAAACCCATTTCGATGCCACCCGCGAACGGCACTTCCTTCAGGAGCTGCCCAAGCGGCGGACGAATGTGTTGTTAATAGGCACTGAGGCCCATGTGTGCGTGTTACAAACAGGCCTGGGCCTGGCGCGGCAGGGATTCAAACCCATTCTGGTGAGCGATTGCGTCGGTTCGCGCCGTGCAGCCGATCTCCTGGCGGCGAAAAATCGCTGGAATTACCATCACCTGGAACAAATAAGCGCTGAAATGGCCATGTTCGAGTGGCTGGAAACACCGGAACATCCCCAGTTCAAGCAGGTTCTGGCCCTGATCAAAGCCGCCTGAGCCCGTCCTGATACAACTGTTTCGGACATTCACAAGCCTGTATGAGCAAAGGTTGCCTCCGGCGCCGACTATCGGCTACTTTAGCGTGTCGCTCGCATTATTTGGAGATCAAAAATGAAATCAGCAACTCTCGGTAAATTGACCGCCGTCGGAATCCTTGCCCTGGCTTTGGGTGGTTGTTCCTCGTGGGACAACATGAGCCATCGCCAGAAAAGCACCGTTACCGGCGCAGGCCTGGGCGGTGTCGCTGGCGCCGTCATCACCGGAGGCGGGATCCTGGGTACCGTGGGCGGCGCAGCCATAGGCGGTGTCATCGGCGATCAGGTCGGAAAGAACCGCTAAGCACCTGGCTCGGATAAAAAAACGCTGCGCGATGCAGCGTTTTTTTTTATGGATTTTTTCGTGGACATGAACCGGTCCGGCCAGGGCCGGACCCGTGTTTCGCCCAGGCGGGATCAGCCCTGGCCTGCTTCCACTTGGGGCATTTCGATCTTGACCTCCAGGATCTCCAGGGAATCCTGGCGTTCCAGGTTGACCTTGATGTCGTTGGGATTGATCTTGACGTAGCGCGAGATGACCTCGACCAGTTCTTTTTGCAATCGCGGCAGGTAATCGGGTGTGACGCCGTCGCCCCGTTCGTTGATCAGAATAAGCTGCAGGCGATCGCGCGCCACGCTGGCGGAGGTTTTTTTCTGGCCGCGCAGAAAGGAAAGAAAGGACATATTATTTCCCTCCGAACAGGCGCTTGAACAGACCTGGTTTTTCGTAATCGACGAAGCGCAGCGGCTTTTCCTCGCCCAGGTAGCGCGCTACCACGTCCTGGTAGGCCAGGGCGACGTCGCTGTCGCGCAGATGGATGGCGGGAATGCCCTGGTTCGAGGCCTGCAGCACGGATTCGGATTCGGGAACGACGCCGATCAGCTTGATGCGCAGTATGTCCTCGATGTCTTTGAGCGAAAGCATTTCACCCTCGGCGACACGTTTGGGGTTGTAGCGGGTCAGCAGCAGGTATTCCTTGATGGGCTCTTCGCCTTTTTCGGCGCGCCGGGACTTGGCCGAGAGAATGCCCAGGATGCGATCGGAGTCGCGCACCGAGGAGACTTCGGGGTTGGTCACGACCAGCGCGTCATCGGCGAAGTACGAAGCCATGAGCGCGCCCGTCTCGATCCCGGCGGGCGAATCGCAGACGATATATTCGAAGCCCATGTCGGCCAGGTCTTTCAGCGCCTTTTCCACGCCTTCGCGGGTCAGGGCGTCTTTGTCGCGCGTCTGGGAGGCGGGCAGGATAAACAGGTTTTCAAGCTGCTTGTCGCGGATCAGCGCCTGGTTCAGCGTGGCTTCACCCTGGATGACATTGACGAAATCATAGACCACGCGGCGTTCACAGCCCATGATCAGGTCCAGGTTGCGCAAGCCGACGTCGAAATCGATAACCACGGTTTTATGGCCTTTCATCGCCAGCCCGGAGGAGAAGCTTGCACTGGTGGTCGTTTTGCCCACCCCGCCTTTGCCGGAAGTCACCACAACAATTCGCGCCATGACGTTAGAATTCCTTTAGGTTTTTATAAATCACGTAATCGTAATGCAAAATTGCATCAAAACCGCCTAAGCCAACGCTAATTCGCGTGCTGCTTGGCAACAAAAAATATCCGTCACTGACCCAGAGGCGTCATGCGCAAGATGTCGCCGTCCAGGTGAACGATGGTGGGCTGATTGCGCAGCGACTTGTCCAATTGGGTCTCGATGACCCGGTATACGCCGGCAATGGCCAGCAGCTCGGGGTCCAGCTGCGTCGTGAAGATGCGCGCGTTGGCGTCCCCGCGGGCGCCGGCCATGGCTTTGCCGCGCAATGGGCCGTAAACATGGATATTGCCATCCGCAATGACCTCGGCGCCCTGGCTGACCACGCCGATGACGATCAGATCGGTATTGCGGGCATAAATGCGTTGTCCCGAGCGCAGGGGGCGGGTGATCACCATGGCGGCGGGAGGGATGTCGGCGGGCCCGGGCGCCGCCGGCTCTTCGGCCTTGGGCGCCGCGTCGGCGGAATCCGGGTTCGCGGCGGCGGGCGGTGCGACGACGGGCACTTCCTGGTCGGGAGCAGGCGTGCTGACAGGGCGCGGCACGGGATTGGCCAAATCGACGGATGCCAGCCCCTGCGCCTGGGCCGCCTTCAAGTTGGCGCCCTGGGCCACGACGCCGACCGGGTGCAGGCTGTGTCCGCGCAGCGCCTTTAGAAGGGCGGCCCAGTTTATGGCTTGCTCGATCTGGCTGGCATCGACGACCACCGGCTCGTTCTCGAAAAACGAGCCCGCGTCCTTCATGCGTTGCTGCAGCGCCGCGGTCAATTCGGCGGCGTCATGGCTATGCAGCACGACACGCAGGGCATACAGCGTGGCGCTTTTGAAATCCAATGCCAACTGGCCTTTTCGGTTGGAGGAAGAGTCGCTCACTTCGTTATCCGCTAATAAAAAATTACAAATCCAGCGCCGAATGCGCTTTTTTATTTTTGCTGTGCCCAGGAATCTTTAAGAGTGATTGCGCGATTGATGATCGGCTTCTCAACGGTGGACTCTACGCGGTCGGCAACGAAATAGCCCAGGCGTTCGAATTGCCAGCGCATTTCGGGGGCGGCCTGCGCGCCCGGCTCCAGCCACGCCTGCACGGTGGTGCAGGAAGCAGGATTCAGGGCATCCAGAAAATTCTTGTCTCCGGCGTCGGGATGCGGGTCGGAAAAGAGGCGATCATACAGCCGAACTTCGGCGGGCACGGCATGCGCCGCGCTGACCCAGGTGATGTTGCCCTTGACCTTGACCGAATCCGAGCCCGGCGTGCCGCTTTTCGTGTCGGGCAGGTATTCCGCATGGACTTCGGTGATAGTGCCGTCCGCATCCTTGACGCAGCCGGTGCAGCGGACGATATAGCCGTATTTGAGCCGCACGGTGTTGCCGGGGAAAAGCCGGAAATACTTCTTGGGCGGTTCTTCGCGGAAATCGTCGCGTTCGATCAGGAGTTCGCGCGCGAAGGGGAACTCGCGCATTCCGGCCTCCGGGTCATGCGGATTGCGCGGCGCGTGGCACAGTTCGGTCTGGCCTTCGGGGTAATTGGTGATGACCAGCTTGACGGGATCAAGCACCGCCACCAGGCGTTCGGCCTTGGGGTCCAAGTCGTCGCGCAGGGCTTGTTCCAGAATGCTGTAGTCGATGCGGGAGTCGGCCTTGGACACGCCCAGGCGCTCGCAGAACAGGCGTATGGAAGAGGGCGTGTAGCCACGGCGCCGCAGGCCCGCCAAAGTGGGCATGCGCGGATCGTCCCAGCCGTTTACATGGCCTTCACGCACCAATTCCAGCAATTTGCGCTTGCTGGTCACGACATAGCTAAGATGCAGTCGCGCGAACTCATGCTGCCGGGGCAGGGGGCGGGCCAATTGCCCCAGGTCGGCCAACTGGTTCAGTATCCAATCGTAGAAAGGACGCTGGTCTTCGAACTCCAGCGTGCAGATGCTGTGGGTGATGCCTTCCAGCGCGTCCTCCACGGGATGCGCCCAGGAATACATGGGGTAGATGCACCAATCCGTGCCCGTGCGGTGGTGGGCCACATGGCGGATGCGGTACATCACCGGGTCGCGCAGGTTGATATTGGGCGAACTCATGTCGATTTTGGCGCGCAGCGCCATGCTGCCGTCCGGATGCTTGCCGTCGCGCATTTCGCGCAGCAAGGTCAGGGATTCCTGCACGGGCCTGTCGCGCCAGGGCGAATTCGTGCCTTTTTCCGTCAGGGTGCCGCGCGTGGCACGCATCTGATCGGCGTTTTGCTCGTCGACATAAGCCAGTCCGGCTTGCACCAGGGCCTCGGCGAATTGATACATATAGCCGAAATAGTCGCTGGCAAAGTAGCCGTTATGCTCTTCCTGGTAATTCCAGTCGAAGCCCAGCCATTTCACCATATCGATGATGGCGTGGACGTATTCGTCCTCTTCCTTTTCAGGATTGGTGTCGTCGAACCGCAGGTGGCAGGCGCCCTGGTAATCCCGCGCCAAGCCGAAGTTCAGGCATATGCTCTTGGCATGGCCGATATGCAGGTAGCCGTTGGGCTCGGGCGGAAAGCGGGTGCGGATGCGGGCGGGGTCGATTTCGCCCTGCAGCTGCACCGAGGCCGGCCCCGGCTTGCCCGCCCAGCGCTTGTCCGCATAGCGGCCTTGCTCCAGGTCGTTATCGATAATAGTGCGCAGGAAATTGGATACAGGAGCGGTCACGGGTACAGAAGTCATACGGGATAAGCAGGGAATTGTCGAGCGAAGTAAGCATTTTGCCACGTTCAGCGCCATTTGCCCGTCTCGCGGGTTTACAAATGGCGAACTGGCTCTAAACTAGCGCTCATTATGACCTACTCGACACTGTGGCTGACGCAGATCCAGTTCTTTTCCAGCCTGGGATTCATGTTGCTGTTTCTTGTCATCGAGCTGGGCCTGGCCTGGATTCTGCTGTATTTCAAGCTGCGCTCGTTCGGGCGGGATCATGCTGCATGGACCGCGGCATACCGCTTCTGGGTGCGGGTTTTTGCGCTGGCCTTCATCCTGAGCTTCGCCTCCAGCCTGCCCGTGCTGATACAGTTCGGCAGCCTTTGGCCCAAGCTCATGGACAAGATCGGCAATGTTGCCGGCCCCTTGCTGGCCGCCGGAATACTTTCCGCCTTTATTTTCAAGTCCTGCTTCCTGGGGGCCATGCTGTTTGGACAAAGGCATGTATCCGAAAAAGCCCATGCCCTTATAGTCTTCATGGTGGCGCTGGGGGTGGCCGTATCGTCCTTTTGGCTGATCGTCCTGCTTTCCTGGATGCATACTCCCGCTGGAACGGTCCTGGTCGATGCCCGCTACCAAGTCATCGCCTGGTCCGGTGTGTTGTTCAACCCGGCGCTTCCCTGGTATGCGGGATTGTTCGTGCTGGTCAGCGCTTTGACGGTGGCCTTCCTTATGCTGGGGGTCGTGACGGCGCAAACCTTGCGCCGCCCTATCGATGAAAGCGGCAGGCTGGTATTCAAGACGGCAATCTGGATCGCCGCGGCCGGCATCCTGCTGCAGGGCGTCATGGTGGCCGGAACGGGCAGCATGACGGCGCAGTACCAGCCGGCCAAGGCGGCGGCCACGGCGGCCTATTGGCGCAGCGGTGAACAGCCCGACCTTGTGTTGTTCGCCTGGCCGGATGCGGCCCGCGCCGAAAACCGCGCCGCCTGGCTATGGCGCCATGCCGGCGATGCATGGCTGGGACGGGATGCCAAGGGCACATTGCGCGGCCTGGACCAGTTCGCGGGGATGTCGCCGCCCGTGGCGCTGACTTTCTGGTCCTTCAGGCTGGCGGCGGCGGCCGGCCTGTGCATGGCCCTGGTCGCCTGGCTGACCCTGTGGCGCGCGCGGCGCATCCATTACGATCCGGGCGCCTTGTCGACGGTTTGGCGGCATGTGCTTGTGGGCATGACGTTCTCGGGCTGGGTCATGCTGCTGGCCGGCCTGGCCTATGTGCTGCTGGGGGCCTTCCCCTATGCGGTCAACGGCACTGTAACGCTCAGCGAGATAGCGGGCGATACGGCATTCGATGTATTGCTGGGCGGCTACCTGGCCTATATGGTTTTTTATCTTTTGTTCTTGGCCGGATTCTTCCAGATGCTGCGGCATATTGCCCGCTACGGCGTCGTGCCGATAGCCAGAAGACGGGGGCGGGCATGATCGATTCGCTGGCGGTCGCGCTGGGGCTGGGCGCCCAGGACCCTTCCTTCTGGATGCCCCTGATCTTCATGGGCCTGTTCTTCGCCATCATCGTTGCCGGCACGGTGCTCGACGGCTTCGACGTCGGCGTTGGCTGCCTGGCTTTATTCGCACCGGCGGACTTGCGTCCGCGCATGCTGTCGCTGCTGAGCCCCTGGCGGGATGCCAACGAGTTCTGGCTGTTCCTGGGCCTGGGGCTTTTCGTCGCCGCCTTCCCCAATGCCTGGGGCAGCGTCATGGGGGAACTCTACCTACCGCTGTGCGTACTGGCCCTGGGCGTCCTGTTGCGCTCGGTATCGTTCGAAATGCGCTTGCGCGCGCCGCAGGAATTGCAGTCCCGGTGGCTGCTGGGCTTCGCTTTCGGTTCGCTGCTTACCGCGCTGGCGCACGGCTTCCTGCTGGCTCAAGTGGTGGTGTCGTACCAGACCCAATCGGGCTATTTGTGGTTTTCCGTATTCATCGGCCTGTGCGCCATCGCCGCCTACTGCCTGCTGGGCGCGGCCTGGCTGATCATGCGCGTGGCGGGCGAACTCAGGGCGCGCGCCGTCATGTGGGGACGCCGGGCGGTTCGCTGGTCGGCGGCCGGAGCCGTCGGCGTGTCGGTCGTGCTGGCCTTCGCCAACACCGGCGTCTTCCTTAAATGGAGCGATGGCCCGCATTGGCCGGTGGTGGTCGCCTTGTGGGGATTCCTGCTGATCTGCTTCGTTTCGATCGAAATGTGCTTGCAGCGCATGATCAACAGCAGCTATCGGACGACGGCGCTGCCGTTCGCGATGACGCTGCTTATTTTCCTGGCGGTGCTGGGAGGACTGGGTTACAGCTTTTTCCCCTATCTGGTCCTGGACGACATCACCATTTGGGATGCCGCCGCATCGGTCGATTCATTGCGGCTGATTCTGGCGGGCACCGTCATTGCCTTGCCCGTGGCGCTGATCTTCAATATATGGGTGTATTGGCGCATGTTTGGCTTGTCGATAGCGCCGACGCCGCCTGAATTCGACGGCTAGGAGCGGGCGCGGGGGCCAGCGCCCGTCAAGCCTTCCCTGCGGAGCGGCGTGTCGGTCTCCGCCGCCTTCAGCGGCAGGCGCACCCGCACGGCCAGCCCTCCGCCGATTGCTTCGTCCAGTTCCAGGCTGCCCCCGTGGGCGCGGGCAATGGCATCGGCCAGGGCCAGGCCCAGCCCCACCGAACCGGTACGCGTACGCGCGTCGTCCAGGCGGGAAAAGGGCCGCAAGGCCTCGGCGCGCCGTTCCGCGCTGATGCCGGGGCCGTGGTCGGCCACGGTGATGATGGCCATCGCCGGCTCGGCCTCCAGCGTGATTTCGACCGGCGGCGCCGCGTGATTGAGCGCATTGGTGATCAGGTTGTCCAGCAAGCGGCCCAAGGCGACTTTATCGGCTTTCAGGTACAGGGGCCGGCCGCTCAGGTCTGCAAGCTTTACCGGGCTGCCCGCGCTTTCCCAGGCCGAAATCTGTTCTTCCAGCCAGACGCCCAGCTCCAATGGCGAAAACTGATAAGAGCCGGGATCGGAGCCCCGGACGAAACCGATGAATTGATTCACCATGCGCTGCATGTCCTGCACGTCCTTGCGCATCCCTTCCTGGAAAGTGGGATCGTCGACCATTTCGATGCGCAGCCACATGCGCGACAAAGGCCCTTTCAGGTCGTGAGGCAGGCCGGCCAGCAAGGTGCGCTGGACCGCGCTGGATTCAGCCAGCGTGTCCAGCATGGCATTGAAGCGTTCGCCAAGCAGGCGGGTTTCGCTGGGTCCCGATGGCACGACACGTTGCGGCTGTCCGGCCGCCAACTGGTCGGCCGCCTTGGCCAGCCGCGTCAGGGGCCGGGTGATATGCCATGAAAATGCCGCGGCAAGCAGCAGGAACAGGCCCATGCCCGTCAGCCACACCAGTATCATGGGCGTGGCCACCGGCGGTGCGATGCGGTCCAGCGGAATGACCAGCCATTCGCGATTGGCACGGGCGTTTTCCAGGTCGGAGTCGGGCAGCAGCGAGATATAAAGCTTGGGTTCGGGACCGCGCGACAGGGCCACGCGCGTTCCATCGCTCAAGCGCATGTTCAGCGCCTTGACGAAGCCCCTAAGGTTGTTCCGTATGTCGCCGCTAGGCGGCGGGGGCGGCGGGTGTCGATGCGCGCGCTGTATTCTGGCCTGTCCGGGTTTGCCTTCCAGGCTGGCATCGGAGGGCAGGCTGCGCGACCACAGATGCCATTCGTTCTGGGACGCTCCGCGCACGAAATCGGCACGCTCGTCGGAAGGAATTTCCGCCAGCGACGCGCGCAGGGTGCGTATGGTCGTGGCCGTGAATTCGACGGCGACCTCTTCGGTGAATTTCTTTCGGTAATAGGAAAGCGAGGCGAAGGTGGCGGCCTGCACCAGCAGGATGGTGCCCAGCGTGAAAAGCAGCAGGCGGGCGCGCAGCGAGCGGGGCAGCAATGAACGAAACATGAGGGGGCGTGCCCTAGGGCGAGAAGCGATAGCCCACGCCCCATACGGTTTGTATCCAGCGCGGTTGTTTGGGATCGTCCTCGATGGCGCGGCGCAGCCGCAGGATGGCGATATCGATGGCGCGGTCGTTGCGCTCGCCCTCGTCGTCATCGCGCGCCAACGCGAGCAGCCGGTCTCTGGACAAAGGCTTTCCGGGGTTGCTGACCAGCGCTTCCAGCAAGTTCACCTCGCCGCCGGTCAGCCGGATGATTTCCTTGTCTTTGGCAAGCTGGCGCGTGACAGGGTCGAAAACGAAAGGCCCGAATGAAACCGGCTTGTCCTTGTTCAGGGCCGACGCGCCTTTCTTGCGGCGCAATACGGCTTCGATGCGCGCCAACAGCTCGCGCGGGTCGAAAGGCTTGCCCAGATAATCGTCGGCGCCCGCTTCCAGGCCTATGACGCGGTCCACGGTCTCGTCCCGCGCAGTCAGTAAAATAACGGGAATGTCTTCGCCTTGCTGGCGCAGGCGGCGGCAGGCCTCGGCGCCGTCGCCGTCGGGCATCATGCGATCGAGTACGATCAGATCCGGCGAATACCGCTGGATTCGCGTCGCCAGATCGCTGGCATCGGGGGCCAGCAAGGTATCGTATTGGTGGCGGTTAAGATAGTCGGCCAGCAGATGGCGCAGGGCGGGATCGTCGTCGACAACCAGTACTTTTACTAGAGGGGTTTCCATAGGGTGCCAGTTTGCCCGCTGGCATGGCGGCTGGCAAGCGCCTGGAAATGGATTGAAACGGATATGAGGCTTGCGCTATGGTTCACGATACACCCCATACAGGATATGCATGATTAGAAACCCCGTGCAGTCGGTGCGCCGCCGCCTCGCCCGCTATTCCTGGCTGTCCGACTTGCCCGCCATGCTCTGCTGGGCCGTGCTGGTCGGCGTCCTTGGGGCCTTCGCCACCATTGCCTTCCATGAAGCCATGCATCTCATACAACACGCGGTCACCGGCGAAAGCGGATCCATCGTTGGCGTGATGCGGAGCCTGCCGTGGTACGGGCGCCTGCTTTTTCCCCTGTGCGGCGGCGTTGCGGCCGGGGCGTTGCTGTGGGGATCGAAGAAAATCAAGGCCCGGGCCAATTCCGATTACATGGAAGCGGTGGCCATCGGCGACGGCCGCCTGTCCATACGCCAGGGCCTGTTGCGATCGCTGTCCTCGCTGTGCACGGTGGCGTCGGGCGGTTCCATCGGGCGCGAGGGTGCCATGGTGCACCTGGCGTCGCTCGCCGCCTCGGCGATAGGGCGCTTCACCTATTTCGGGACGGCGCGCTTGCGGCTGCTGGTGGCTTGCGGCGCGGCGGCCGGTGTTGCCTCGGCCTATGGGGCGCCGATAGCGGGCGCCTTGTTCGTGGCGGAAATCGTCATAGGCACCATGAGCATGCAAAGTTTCGGGCCGCTGCTGGTTGCGGCGGCATCGGCCAATATCGTCATGCGCATGACCGGCCACTATCAGACGACCTATGCCATGACCGGCATGCCGCAGATTCCGGGCCCGGAGGTCTTGCCCTTCATTCTGCTGGGCGCCATAGCGGGCATAGGCGCGCCGCTCTTCCTGAAATTCCTGGACTATTCCAAACGGCAATTCCAGCGGACCGGCCTGCCGCTGCCCGTCCGCCTTGGTCTGGGCGGGCTGTTGCTGGGCCTGCTGCTGATCGCCATCCCCGAGGTGGCCGGCAACGGCTACAGCGTGGTGCATTCCCTGTTGCATTCATCATGGACCTGGCAGGCGGTCGTGCTTTTTCTGGTGTGCAAGGTCGTGGCCACGGCGCTGACGGCGGGCTCCGGGGCCGTGGGCGGCGTCTTCACCCCGGCCTTGTTTGTGGGCGCGGCCCTGGGCACCTTGTATGGCATGGTGGTGGCGTATTTCTGGCCCGGCATGCAGGCCCAGGTCTATATGTATACGCTGGTCGGCATGGGCAGCTTCCTGGGAGCGGCAACCAGCGCGCCCTTGATGGCCATACTGATGATCTTCGAAATGACCCTGAGCTACCAGATCGTCCTGCCGCTGATGCTGGCCGGAGTTGTGGCCTACTTCGTATCGCGGGCCGTGGCCGAAATCGCCATGTACGACGTGACGAATGTCAGGGAGCGGGACGTCATGCTGCGCAATCAATTAAGGCATACCGTGATCCGCGATCTCGTCCGGCCGGCCGATACGGTGGTTTCCACGGAATCGCCCGTGCGGGAAGCCTTGCAGCAGTTTCTGGACTACCCGGTCAAGTATCTGTATGTCGTTGACGTAAACAATGTTTACCAAGGCGTGATTGCCCAGCAGGACCTGACTAGTTTATTGTTGAGTGAAAGCGATATCCAGCAAAAGCGCGCCGGAGACGTCGTACGCCTGGATTTCGTCAAGACGCTGCATCCGGACATGACACTGGATCAGGCGCAAGATTATTTCATCCAGTTCCGGGGCGAGCGTCTGCCGGTGGTCAGCCGTGAGGAGCAGCCCAAGTTGCTTGGCGTGGTGTACAAGTCGGCGCTGCTTGAAAAGTACAGCGCCATCAAGAAATCCCTTGATGCCAGCGGCGAAGCCATGCTGGATTTTTCGGCGGACAGGCGTCCGCGCTAAGGTTTTTTGCTTCGATCGGATTGGTCGGTTGGTATTGTCGATGGTTTTTGGGTTTCTGGATCGTACACGGATCGCCGCGCTGCTCTGGGGCGCGGGCCTGGCGTGTGTGCCCGCATGGCAGCCGGCCTGCGCCGCGAGTCCGCAATTGCGCGATCTTGCGCCCGTCCAGGTGTATGCCGCCCCTCAGGTTTCCGTCGATCCGCCGCGGCCCCTTCCCGATACGCCGGGCACGGAACCGATGTTTTCCGGCATGCCGTATTCCAGCCCGGAAGCCGCCACACCCGATATCCCCTATGATTTTTTCTGGGGGAAAGAGGACGCGGGCAGTTGGCGCCGGCATCGGCTGTCCGGCGCATCGCCCGGCTTGCGCGGTACGCGGGGCTGGCAGCGGCCGGCGCGCCGCTCCCGCGCACCCTGGCTGGCCCGGCAGGGCGACAAGTCCTGGACTCTGGGCGCCAGCAATTGGCGCTATTCCAGCAAGGAGGGCCTGGATGTGACGCTGGGCAATGAAGAAATCGTCGTTCCCGCCTGGGGGAACTCCGCCAGGCTGGGCGGCGTCAGCATCTCGCAATCATCGCTTGCCGGGTCCGGCGATTCCCAAAGCTGGCAGTATTCCATGTCGGTCGGCGCGCTGGATTACTCCTCGGACTCCAATCCGAACGACCTGACCTTCGGGCCGACCGCCAGCAATACGGTGCTGCGTTATGGCGTGTCGCCCGAATTTACCTTGGAGTCCCAGTTGGAAGTGGCACCGGACCTGGTCACTTCCGGCCTGGGCGGAAACTACCAGACACGCTGGGGCGTCTGGAGCGCCGGCGTGGCTCGCGCCAGCTACGGCCTTTACAAGGGCTGGCGCTATCAGGCGGCCTATACGGTCGACGTCCTGGACGATTTGCAGGTCACCTGGCTGAATGAGCGGCATACCGAGGGTTTCAGCGACCTGAGCCGCTATCGCGATGGCCAGGCGTCGCCGGGCGGCATACGCCAGAAATGGACCGCGACGGTGCCGCTGGGGCGTTGGGGCGATGTCAGCGGCAACTATGAGAACGAATACTCGGCGACGGGCAATATACGGCGCAGTTTCGGCGTGGGCCAGCAGTTCTGGTACAGCCCGAATCTGCGTATCGGGGTGAAGGCGGAGCGGGAGCTGATCACCGGCGACTATGATATAGGTATTCGTTTCTCCGTCCCGATTTATTGAGCATGACCATTTCTCCACTGGAAACACTGCAGCGCGTCTTTGGCTACGAGTCCTTTCGCGGCGATCAACAAGCCATCATCGAGCATGTGGTGCAGGGGGGCGACGCCTTGGTGCTTATGCCCACCGGCGGCGGAAAATCGTTGTGCTATCAGATTCCCGCCCTGGTGCGGCCTGGCACGGGCGTCGTCATTTCACCGCTTATCGCGCTGATGCAGGATCAGGTCGACGCCCTGCTGGAGCTTGGCGTGCGCGCGGCCTACCTGAACTCTTCCCAGGACTGGCGCACCTCCCGCGATGTCGAGCAGGCCTTCCTGGCCGGCGAACTCGACCTACTGTACGTGGCGCCCGAACGCCTGCTGACCGACCGTTGCCTGGACCTGCTGTCGCAGGGCAGGGTGTCGCTGTTCGCCATCGACGAAGCGCATTGCGTATCCCAATGGGGCCACGATTTCCGGCCCGAGTACCTGGGCCTGTCCCTGCTGCACGAACGATGGCCGCAAGTGCCGCGCCTGGCCCTGACCGCCACGGCGACCTCGGCGACGCGGCGCGAGATCGCCGATCGCCTGGAATTGAACGGGGCGCCGCACTTCGTGGCCAGCTTCGACCGGCCCAATATCCGTTACCGCATCATCGAGAAAAACGAGGTCCGGCGCCAGTTGCTGTCTTTCATCAAGGCCGAGCATGAGGGCGACTGCGGCATTGTTTATTGCCTGTCGCGCGCAAGGGTGGAGGAAACCGCGGAGTTCCTCTGCGAGAACGGCATCCCGGCCTTGCCCTACCATGCCGGCCTGGGCGCCGCTGTGCGTTCCGCGAACCAGGCCCGCTTCCTGCGCGAGGAAGGCGTGGTGATGGTGGCCACCATCGCTTTCGGCATGGGGGTGAACAAGCCCGATGTGCGCTTCGTCGCGCATATCGACCTGCCGAAATCGGTCGAGGGCTATTATCAGGAAACAGGGCGCGCGGGACGCGACGGCCAGCCGGCGACGGCTTGGCTGGCCTATGGCCTGCAGGATGTCGTCCAGCAGCGGCGCATGATCAACGAGTCTCCCGGCGAGGATGCATTCAGAAGGCGTTTGGGCGCGCAGCTCGATGCCATGCTGGGCTTGTGCGAAACCGTGAATTGCCGGCGCCAGCGCCTGCTGGCCTATTTCGATCAGGAAATAGCGCCTTGCGGCAATTGCGATACTTGCCTGGAACCGCCGCAGGCATGGGACGGCACGGTGGCCGCCCAGAAAATACTTTCCGCCGTCTATCGCCTATGGCGCGAGCGCGGCCAGCGTTTCGGCGCGGGGCATCTTATCGACATACTGCGGGGCAAGCCCACCGACCGCGTCAAGCAATACGAGCACGAAAACCTGACAGTCTATGGCATAGGCGCCGATCTGTCGGAACAGGCCTGGCGCGGCGTATTGCGCCAGTTGCTGGCCCAGAGCCTGCTGGCGGTCGACCACGAGGGTTATGGCACGCTGGCGCTGACCGACAGCAGCCGCGATGTGCTCAAGGGCGAGCGTACGCTGATGTTCCGCCGCGAGCCCGAGAAAAAGCCCCGCAGTTCGAAGTCCGCCAACGCCCGGGGCAAGGATGCGGGCATTGTCCTGCCGCCCGATGCCCAGCAGCGTTTCGAGAATCTGCGTGTCTGGCGCGCCGAGGTCGCGCGCGGCCACGGCGTGCCCGCCTATGTGATCTTCCACGATGCGACCTTGCGGGAAATCGCCATGAATCGTCCGGCATCCATGGATGACCTGGGCGGTATCAGCGGCGTCGGCGTGCGCAAGCTGGAAGCCTACGGGGAAGAGATCCTGCGCTGCGTGCGGGAGTAAAAGCGGACGCCTTCAGGGAAACAGGTCCGGCGTTCCGCCTGCCGGCTTGGGCGGGGTCAAACCCAGGTGTTTCCAGGTGGTTTGCGTGGCCATCCGGCCGCGCGGGGTGCGTTGCAGATATCCCTGCTGAATCAGGAAGGGCTCGATCACGTCTTCGATGGTGTCCCGTTCCTCGCCGATTGCCGCCGCCAGGCTGTCCACCCCCACCGGCCCGCCATCGAACTTGTGGATGATGGCCTCCAGCAGCTTCCTGTCCATCAGGTCCAGGCCTTGCGGATCCACTTCCAGCATGGCAAGCGCCGCCCCGGCGACCTGGGCGTCGATGCGTCCATCCGCCTTGACCTCGGCATAGTCGCGCACCCTGCGCAGCAGGCGGTTCGCGATGCGGGGCGTGCCCCGCGCCCGCCGGGCGATCTCAACGGCGCCTTCGGGCGTGGTGTGGGCATTGAGCAGGCTGGAGCTGCGCGTGACGATGTGCGTCAGGTCGTCGGCGCTGTAGAACTCCAGGCGCGACACGATGCCGAAACGGTCGCGCAAGGGATTGGTCAGCATGCCCGCCCGGGTGGTCGCGCCCACCAGGGTGAAGGGCTGTAAATCGATCTTGACGCTGCGCGCGGCCGGCCCCTCGCCGATCAGTATGTCGATCTGAAAATCTTCCAGGGCCGGGTACAGGATTTCTTCCACCACCGGCGAAAGACGATGTATTTCGTCGATGAACAGCACATCGTTTTTTTCGAGATTGGTCAGCAGGGCGGCCAGGTCGCCGGCCCGTTCCAGCACCGGCCCCGAGGTTTGCCGCAACTGGACGCCCATTTCGTGCGCAACGATATGGGCCAGCGTGGTTTTCCCCAGGCCCGGCGGGCCGAACAGCAGGACATGATCCAGCGCCTCGTTGCGATTGCGGGCCGCCTGGATGAAGATTTCAAGCTGCTCGCGCACACGATGCTGGCCGATGTATTCCTTGAGTTCGCGCGGACGCAGGGCACGCTCGATGGATTCTTCGTTCGGCGATGCGCTTTGCGGCGCGACGATGCGCTCGGCGGGGGAAAGGCTGGTCAGGGAATCGGAATGTATGGCCATGGATGCGATGCTGATTATATTTACAGTGCTTATCGTACTCTACCCTGTGGTCCAAGGGTGCTTACGCTGTGATTGACGCATAATTCAACTTGCGGATTCATCCGCGTGTTTTCCAATTTTATATAACGGACGGACTATGAGCGTCAGGCTACCCACCTACGAGGATGTCATCAAGGCCAGCGCCACCCTGGGTGCAGCGGCCCACCGCAGCCCTGTGCTGACTTCGCAAACCATCGATGCGCGGCTTGGCGCCCAGGTGTTCTTCAAGTGCGAGAATTTCCAGCGCATCGGGGCCTTCAAGTTTCGCGGCGGCTACAACGCGGTGGCCAACTTGTCGGCGGCCCAGCGCAAGGCGGGCGTGGTCGCGTTCTCGTCGGGCAATCATGCCCAGGCCATCGCCCTGGCTTCGAAGCTGCTGGGCGTTTCCGCCACCATCGTCATGCCCAACGATGCGCCGGCAGCCAAAAAAGCCGCTACGCTGGGCTACGGAGCACGCGTGGTCGGCTATGACCGCCTGACCCAGGATCGCGAACAGGTGGCGGGCGACTTGGTCGAGCAGCAGGGCCTGACCCTGATTCCACCCTTCGATCATCCCGACGTCATTGCCGGACAGGGCACCGCAGTAAAGGAATTGCTGGAAGACGTGGGCGGGCTGGACGCCTTGTTCATTCCGCTGGGCGGCGGCGGCTTGCTGTCCGGCTCGCTGCTGGCCGCGCACGCCATCAGCCCTGATTGCGAGGTCTATGGCGTGGAACCCGAGGCCGGCGACGATGGCCGGCAATCCTTGCAGTCAGGCGCCGTCGTGCGGATCTCGCCGCCCACCTCCATCGCGGACGGGGCGCTGACTCTGGCACTGGGCCGCTTGACCTTTCCCATTATCCAGCAGCATGTCAGCGATATCCTCGCGGTCAGCGATCAACAGCTCGTGGGGGCCATGCAGTTCTTTGCCGAGCGCATGAAAATGGTGGTCGAGCCCACCGGTTGCCTGGGTGCGGCGGCTCTGTTCAACGAATTGGTTGCCGTCAAGGGCAAGCGGGTAGGGGTGTTGCTTAGTGGGGGCAATGTCGATTTATCGGCCTATGCCACATACTTGCAGGCCAAGGTCTGAATCGATTATTAGCGCGTTTTTTGGTTGGGGTGTTTACACGCCTTAGCTTATAAAACCGGCGCAGCCAGTGGGCAGGGGCCGGGCTCCCATCGCTGCGCCCCTTCGGGGTTCCCTTGCAGGTGCTTTGCGTCAGGGGTCGGGCGCGAACTCACAAAATAACCAGCCCCCGGCTGGTTATTTTGCTCAGACATGCGCGCCCTCTTACGCCCCCGCCGCAAAGCACCTGCGGCGGCTTGCTCAAAGGTTGCCCACCCCCTGCTCACCGGCTGCGCCTTGGCAGCATAGCTGGCGATGGACGCGGTTAGCGAGGGATCCTCCGTTATTCAATAACGAGTGCTTTATCGGGATTTGATCTGCGGCGTATAGCCGGCTTCTCGAATCGCCTGTTCGATCAGGGCCGGATCCGGGGCTCCATCGACCCGGACCGAATGGCTGGGCAAATCGATTTCTATCGTGGCTGCGGGCGCGGTTTGTTGAACAGCGGCGGTTATGGTGCTGACGCAGTGCCCGCAGGTCATGTCTTTCACTTCGAATACGGTCATTTCAATCTCCTGCATAGATCCTAAAACTACACCATAAACCTTGTCATGGTTGGAAGGTCAAGCTCAGGCGCGCGCCAGCGATTTGAGCGCGAGGCGTATGCCCTCAGCCACTTCGACGCCTTCCGGCAGGCCTTTCAGCGCGGCCTGCGTTTCATTATTGGAATAGCCCAGCGACAGCAAGGCGTTCAATATGTCGTCCCGCCCGGCCGACGGCGTGCCCGGGGCATGGGCGATATCGGCACCCAGTTTCCCGCGCAGTTCCAGCAGCAGGCGTTCCGCGGTTTTCTTGCCGATGCCCGGCACTCGCGTCAGAAGGCCGGTCTCTTGCTGAGTGATGGCGTTGGCCAGCTCGTCGACCGTCATTCCCGACAGCACGGCCAGGGCGGTGCGCGCGCCGATGCCGGTGACCTTGATCAAGGCGCGGAAGGCGCTGCGTTCGCCGGTCGATGAAAACCCATAAAGCGTATGCGCGTCTTCGCGCACCGCCAGGTGGGTGTACAGGCTGACCTTGGCGCCGTTTTCGGGCAGTTTGTAAAGAGTGCTCATGGGCACGTCGATTTCATAGCCGACGCCGCCCACATCTATGCAGACCACAGGGGGTGTTTTTTCCAGAAGAATGCCGGTAATGCGACCGATCATGGTGTTGTCCTTGTAGCGTTGACAGGCCCTAGCCCAGTAGGCGGCCGCCGCGCACGCGGCTGCCATGGCCCGCGGCGAGCTGGCCGGTAGCTTGCAGGCGCTGGGTCAGCGGATGGAAATGGGCGTGGCAGATGGCGCAAGCCAGGGCGTCGGCGGAGTCGGCGGCCGGGAGCCCATTGAGCCCCAGCAGATGCTGCACCATTTTCTGCACCTGCTCTTTGGCGGCATGGCCATTGCCCACCACCGATTTTTTTATCTGCAACGCGGTGTATTCATGCACTTCAAGCAGGCTGTCGGCCAGCGCGCACATGGCCGCGCCGCGCGCCTGGCCCAGCAGCAGGGTGGACGAAGGGTTGGTGTTGACGAAGACTTTCTCGAGCGCCGAAACCGACGGTCCGGTGGCCTGGACGATTTCGCGGATGTTGTCCAGTATCACTTTCAGGCGCTGCGCCAAGGCCTGGTCGGCGGGCACCACAATGGTGCCGCTGGCGACGTAGGTCAGGCGGGCGCCCTGGACATCGATCACGCCGTAGCCGGTGCGCCGCAAGCCTGGATCGATGCCGAGGATGCGCATCAGTGGCGAAAGTGGCGGGCGCCGGTCAGCACCATGGCGATGCCGCGCTCGTCGGCGGCCGCGATGACTTCATCGTCGCGCATGCTGCCGCCGGGCTGGATCACGCAAGTGGCGCCGGCCTCGGCCACCACATCCAGGCCGTCGCGGAAGGGGAAGAAGGCATCCGAGGCGACGGCCGAGCCGGTCAGGCTCAGGCCGGCGTTTTCCGCCTTGATGGACGCGATACGCGCGGAATCGATGCGGCTCATTTGCCCCGCACCCACGCCCAGCGTCATGCCATTGCCCACAAAGACAATGGCATTGGATTTGACGTATTTGGCCACTTTCCAGGCGAACATCAGGTCACGCATCTGCTGCTCGGTGGGAGCCAGCTTGGTGGCAACCTTGAAGTTCGATTCGGGCACCTGGAAGTCATCGGGGTTCTGCACCAGCCAGCCGCCGCCGACGCGCTTGATGTCGAAGGCGTTGCGCGCATCGCCCTGGGGCACCTGCAGTACACGCACATTCTTCTTGGCGGCGAATACCGCCAGCGCTTCGGATGAATATTCCGGCGCAAGCAATACTTCGACGAATTGCGCGCTGATGGCTTCGGCCGTCGCGGCGTCCACCGGGCGGTTGAAGGCGATGATGCCGCCAAAGGCCGAGGTGGGATCGGTCTTGAAAGCCTGCTGGTAGGCCTGCAGCGGGCCGTCGCCCAATGCCACGCCGCAAGGGTTGGCATGCTTGACAATAACGCAGGCGCTGGCCTGGAAGCTGCGCACGCATTCCCAGGCCGCGTCGGCGTCGGCGATGTTGTTGTAGGACAGTTCCTTGCCCTGCAATTGGCGATAGCTGCCCAGCAGTCCGGCGCCCACCGGCTGATCCACATAGAAGGCGGCGGATTGATGGGGGTTTTCGCCGTAACGCAGGACTTGCTGCTGGCGTACCTGCACCGTCAATGTGCGCGGCCAGGAGTCGCGCGCGGGCTCTTTGTCTTGTTCAGGCTCGGCAACGGCCAGGCTGCTCAGATAGGCGGCGATGGCGCCGTCGTAGGCGGCGGTGTGGGCGTAGGTCTTGGTGGCCAGCTCCAGCCGCAGTCCATAGGAGGGCTGGCCTTGCGGACCGTCCATGTCCGCCAGGACGCGGGCGTAGTCGGCCGGATCGATGACCACCGTTACGCCGCCTTCGGGCGTTCCGTGGTTCTTGGCGGCGGCGCGCAGCATGGCGGGGCCGCCGATGTCGATGTTTTCCACCGCGTCGGCGAAGGTGCATCCGGGCTTTGCGATGGTTTCGCGGAAAGGGTATAGATTCACGACCAGCAGGTCGATGCGGTCTATGCCGTGCTGTTCCAGCGTCTTCAAGTGTTCGGCGCTGTCGCGGCGCGCGAGCAGGCCGCCATGTATCTTGGGATGCAGAGTCTTGACGCGGCCGTCAAGGATTTCCGGGCTGCCGGTATGGCTGGCCACTTCGGTCACGGCAAGGCCGGCCTGGGCCAGGAGCTTGGCGGTTCCGCCGGTGGACAGCAGATGCACGCCGCGCTGGCTCAGGGCCTGGGCGAATTCAACGATACCGGTTTTGTCGGAAACCGAAATAAGGGCAGTCTGGATTTTCATGAAGATAAGGTCTAGGGTTTTGAATTAGGGTTGCAAGTTATGCGCCATCAGCTTCTTGCGCAAGGTGCTGCGGGTAATGCCGAGCATTTCGGCCGCCTTGGATTGATTACCCTTTGATTGCTCAAGAGCAACTTGTAAAACAGGTCGCTCGACGCAGGAAATCACCATGGCAAGCATGTCGCGCGGTTCCGAATCGCCCAAGTCCGTAAAGTAGCGTTCAAGTTGGTCGCGTACCGATTGTTCCAGGGGGTTAGTTTTACTCATGATCCTAAGGTGTCGATGTTTTGTGGCGTACCGGCGCTGTTGGCTCCGGCCGCCCTGGCCATGATTGGCTCGTTGGATGGATGGCGATCAAACCATTGCTCTATGGCACGGGCCTGATCGCGGGTGGTGCCGATTTCGTTGATGCGCGGCAGGAATTCCCCGGCGTCGGGCATGTCGGCCAGATACCAGCCTATATGCTTGCGGGCGGACCGCACACCGGTGAATTCTCCGTAAAACTGGTAATGATCTTCAAGGTGGTCCAGCAGGCAGTCGCGCAGTTCGCCATAGGTGGGCGCCGGCAAATGCTTCCCGCTGGCAAGGTAGTGGCTGATCTCCCGAAAAATCCAGGGGCGGCCTTGCGCGGCCCTTCCGACCATGACCGCATCGGCCCCCGTATACTCTAGTACGGATTTGGCTTTTTCGGGACTATCGATATCCCCATTGGCGATGACCGGAATTCCCAATGCCTGCTTTACCTCGCGTATCGTATCGTATTCCGCCTGCCCTTGATACAAATCGCAGCGGGTGCGGCCATGCAGGGTCAGGGCGGCGATGCCTATGTCCTCCGCCATTTTTGCAATGCGCACGGCATTGCGCGATTCGCGGTCCCAGCCGGTGCGCGTTTTCAAGGTAACCGGCACGCCCAGGGGGGCGCAGGCATCGACCACACTGCGCAAGATGCGGCCGACCTGGTTTTCGTCGCGCAGCAGCGCCGAGCCGGACGCTACGTTGCACACCTTCTTTACCGGGCAGCCCATATTGATGTCGATAATGCGCGCGCCCTTGCGGACATTGAATACGGCGGCTTCGGCCATCATTTCCGGGTCTGATCCCGCAATCTGCACGGCGATGGGGTCGATTTCCCCATCGTGGTCCAGCCTTCTGGATGTCTTCACGCTGTTCCACAGCCGCGGGTTGCTGGCCGCCATCTCGGACACGGCATAGCCCGCCCCCAGCGCCTTGCATAGCTTGCGGTAGGGGCGATCGGTCACGCCCGCCATGGGCGCGACGAAAACAGGGTTGGGAAGGGACCAGGAGCCGATGCGCATCGGGGGATTTTAACCCCCTGCCGGATCGGCGGGCCGCAGCCCTAATTACGCAGGCCCTGCAACAGGTGCCGGGCCAGGGGATTGCGCAAGGCGGGAAGCATGTCGAGCGTCAGCAGGGCCAGGCCGCCCGCGTGGTCGACCAGGGGATTGCCCGTGGTGAATACCCTGGGCAGGAAATCGGTGATGCCGGCGGTCAGCCAGCGGTCGGGCCGCCGCTGGAGGGCGAATTGCGCCAGCAGGCCGGCCGGGTCGGCTTCAGGCCGGGCCAGCCAGGACGCCAGCACATGCGCCAGCTGGGCCACGTCGCGCAAACCCAGATTCAGGCCCTGTCCCGCCACCGGGTGCAGGGTTTGGGCGGCGTTGCCGATGGCCACGCAACGGGCATTGAGCAGCGATGGGCCGGCATGCATGCTCAAGGGAAACACGTGCCGTTCGCCCACAGGCTGAAATTGCCCCAGCCGGCTGCCGAACATGCCGTAAAGGGCCTCGGCGAAAGCGTTGTCGTCCAGGGAGCGGATGCGCGCGGCCTCCGCGGGCGGGCAACACCACACGACACCGTACAGGTCGTCTCCGTGAGGATGGGGCAGAATCGCCAGGGGGCCATTCCGGGTGAAGCGCTCGAACGCCCACCCCGATCCGGGCCGGGAAGCGCGGACGGTGGCCAACACCGCATCCTGGCGATACTGGCGTTCGACCCCTTGCGGCCGGATGCCGTCCGACTGGACGGCCAGCGCGCTGCGAATGCGGCTTGCGCCCAGGTCGAGTTCAACCTGTCCGGCAGTCAAGGCCAGTGTGGGCGACGCTTCGATCAGGGCCACGCCGCTGTCCAGCAGTGCCCGATGCAGGCTGGATAACAAATCGTCGTAGCCCACGACGCTGCCCAGCCTCGGGACTTCCAGCTCGTCGTGCCTGATCAATGTGCGTCCAAGGCGGCCGCGTTGGGAAACATGGACGGTCGTGATGTCCGCCGATGCCGAAGGCCAGGCGGCCAACTGCTCCAGCAGTACGCGGCTGCCATGATTCAGCGCCAGAGTGCGCGGATCTATCGGCGCATCCTGTTCGGTGGACGGATCGCGGGAAACGGCAAAGCGCCGGCCGACCAGCGCAATCCGCCCGGGACGGGGCGATTTCCGGGCCAGGGCCAGAGCCAGCGCGCTGCCCGCCGGCCCGGCGCCGCTGATGGCGATATCGTATGTGGGCGTATCCATGCGTATTCCCCGCTCTACTACAATGAGCAAGATTGTAAGGTTTCGAGACATGCCGTCCCGAAATGTCCTCAAGGCAGCTCATGACGCAATTTACCACTCCCACCCGCCATCGAAGCAAGGCCGCAGCCGCTTGGCTGGCCTGCCTGCTGGGCGTCTTCGGCGCTCATTGGTGGTATGTGGGCCGGCCCAAGGCGTGGATGCTTACGGCATTTTCCGTGGCCATGCTCGTGTTGGCCCAGTTCTATCCGGTATGGTGGGACAACCCCGCCTTTCTGGTATTGATTGTTCCCATCACGGCAGGCTATATCGAAGCCCTGGTGTTCGCCTTGAAGCCGGACGAGTGGTTCGATGCCAAGTACAACCAGGGTTCGGGCCGCGTGAATCGCACGGGCTGGGACGCCGTTCTTGCCGCGATTGCCACCACATTCTTTGGCGGCACCGTACTGGTGTTCGGCATTGCCCTCATTGTGATGCACGTCTATACCGCGATGGGTTGGCTGGACGGCTACGTTTTTTAGCAAAGGCCCGGCGCCGCGTCGCCGGTCTGATAGAATGCCACTTCTTTCCGTCATTGGGGAGTAGCCAGCCCTGGCGTCGCGCCAGGGGGCTTGCATCAACATACTTGGTGAACCTCACTATGGTGCAAGCGGTTGCGGCAGCCACGCTGCCAGAATCAGGCGAGACCTTTGGCCATTGACCGCTGCCTTTGCCGGGCCTGCGTATCAATGCGCCTTGGTTTTTCGTACGCCCGGCCTGATTCCCTATGCTGCTCACCCTGTTTCTGTTCATCGCCTCGGCCGTCGCCATTTATCTTGCCTGTGAATTCTTCGTCAACGGCGTCGAATGGGTGGGCTGCCGCCTGAAATTGGGCGCCACCGCCGTCGGCACCATTTTGGCGGCATTCGGCACGGCGCTGCCCGAAAGCGCCGTTACCTTCGTTGCCGTGGTTTTCGGCAATACCCCGGAACAAAAGGAAATCGGCGTCGGAGCCGCGCTGGGCGGTCCCCTGGTTCTGGCTACCCTGGCCTATGCCGTGGTGGGGTTCATGCTTTGGCGCAACGGCCGTAAAGGACAACCCTGTACCATCAATGCCGATCAGCGCCGGCTGGCCAGGGACCAGGCCTGGTTCCTGGTGATCTTCATCGCAAAGATCGCGCTGGGCTTGGTGGTTTTCGCCTGGAAGCCCTGGCTGGGCCTGCTTTTCCTGCTGGTGTATGCCATATACGTCAAGCGCGAACTGGGTGCCGACGAGGGGGCGATGATCATGGAGGACCTGGAGCCGCTGAAGCTGCGTCCGCGCAATCCCTCCATGGCGTGGTCGCTTGCGCAGACCATTCTGGCCCTGGTGGTCATCGCCGCCGCATCCCATGTTTTTGTACGTCAGATAGAGGCCATGGGCGCCTGGATGGGCATGGCCCCGCATATGGCTGCCTTGCTGCTGGCGCCGGTGGCCACGGAGCTGCCCGAAATCATGAATGCCTTCATCTGGGTCCGGCAGGGCAAGGAGAGGCTGGCCCTGGCCAATATTTCGGGCGCCATGATGATACAGGCCACCATACCCAGCGCCATGGCTATTTTCATGACGCCCTGGCTGCTGGATACGCCGCTGCTGGTCGCCGGCGGGCTGACCATGCTGAGCGTGGGCTTGCTTTGGCTGGGATTCAGGCGGGGGACAATGCGGGTGCCCATGCTGGCCGGCGTCAGCGGCTTTTACGTATTGTTTGCCGTATTCGTCGTGCTGCGTTTCGCACGCTAAGGGTTGTCCCTAGTGGCCTGGGGCGTTACAATACGAGTTGTTCATTTTATAGGAGCTGTGCGGTGAATTCCGACCCCGGCGATAGTAGCAGCCGATCTTGCATCGGCTTATCCATCACCAGGCGCGCCTAGGCAGCAGCAGGCTACACCAAGCACAGCTTCCGCCACGCCCTGGTTTTTCAAGGGCGTGGCAGTCGAATTGAATGCATGGCATTCAGACTCCCGTCGTTTTTTAAAGTGTTGAATCCTTCGCTCGCGTAGCGGCGGATTCCTGCGCCGCATTCGCGGCGCGCATGAATACATTGGGGGTTTTTATGCGTCTGTTCAATTTGTTTTTGCGCCGTGCCGGCGTCCAGTCGGCTCCCATCCGCATCCCCAGCCGCGTATCGCGGCTTACCGTGGTTTGCCCGCAGCACGTGCTGGCCGATGTCCGCAAGCAAATCTATCTCGACTTCGAGGCGGCCGGCCTGCGGGTGGCGGCGATGTCGGTCGACCGGGCTCAGCAACAGGGCCTGGCCAGGGCCTGCGTTACCGTGAATTGTCCGCCCGAGCTGCGTCCGGTGCTGATGTCCCAGGCGCGCCAGCTCAGTTCGCTTCCAGGCGTGCATCAGGTGCAATGGGGTGATCGCCGCCATATTGCTTTAAACTAACAGCGTTCGCGCTTACTGGATTTTGCCCCATGAATTTGATCGATTGGCTTACGCCTTGGGAATTTTCTCCAACGCTGCTGCTGATGTTCTTCGTGGGCATTGTTCTGTTCGTGCGCGGGACCCGGGTCCATCGCGTCAGCAAGGCGCGCCAGGCCTTTTTCTGGATAGGCCTGGTATTTCTGTACCTGTCCCTGCATACCCGCGTCGACTACTACGCCGAGCGCATGTTCTTCATCCACCGGCTGCAGCACCTGGTGCTGCATCACCTTGGGCCGCTGCTGATCATGGGCGCCTACCCCGGCCAGGTCTTGCGGGCCGGCCTGCCCATGTCCTGGCGCCTGCGCCTGCGCGACTTTCGCGCCAGCGCCCCGGGCCGAGGCCTGGTGGCTGTTCTGACCAACAAGTACCTGGTGCCTTTCCTGTTCGTGGTGCTGGTAATAGGCTTCCTGATTCCCACGGTGCAGTTTTATTCCATGCTCGATTGGCGCCTGTACCGCTTCATGAACTGGTCGGTTGTCATCAGCGGCTTCATGTACTGGAACCTGATCCTGGACCGCCGGCCCAGCCCGCCCGCCGTGCTGTCGCCGGGCGGCCGCATTATCTCGCCCGTGGTGACCATGGTTCCGCAAATGGTGGTCGGCGCCATCATCACCTTCACTGAACACGACCTTTATCCCATCTTCGACCTTTGCGGCCGCGCCATACCCGGCATGACGGCGGTGACCGACCAGGCCATAGGCGGACTGACCATGTGGGTGCTTGCGGGCTTCGTCGAAGTGTTCGGCCTGCTGTTCGCGCTGGCTACGCTCATGCGCTTGTCGGCTCGTAACCGGCTGCCCAACAAGCAGGATATCCGGCGGGCTCAACAGGCCGCCGTTATTTCCGCCACCTGACTTCCTTCGTTCCGGACACATGACCGCCGCAAGACATTCATTCCGAAACATGCTCCGCTCCCGTATCCTGTGCGCCGGCCTGGTCGCATCCCTGACCGTTTGGCCGTTGCCGGCGGGGGCGCAGCCGATAGGAATCCCCAGCATGGGCTCGGCATCGTCCGCAGAGCTTTCGCCCGCGCTGGAACGCACCCTGGGCGACGCGATCATGGAGCAGGGCCGGCGTGACCCCACTTATATCGCCGATCCTGATGTCAGCCAGTACCTTACCGCCATGGGGCGGCGGCTGGCGGCGCATGCGCCGGGCGGAACGCCTCAGCCCATAACGGTGTTCGGCGTGCGCGATGCGCAGATCAATGCCTTTGCGCTGCCGGGCGGCTATATCGGCGTCAACAGCGGCTTGGTGGTGTCCGCGCAAAGTGAATCCGAGCTGGCGTCGGTGATTGCGCACGAAATAGGGCACGTCGTCCAGCGGCATATCGCCCGCGGGATGACGCAGCGTTCGCAAAGCAGCGGCGTCATGATGGCGGCTCTTGCGGCTGCCCTGCTGGCAGCCTTGTCGGGCAGCGGCGACCTGGCCATGGGCGTGGCCGCTTTCGGCCAGGCCGCGGCTGTTGACCGGCAATTGGGCTTTTCCCGCCAGGCCGAGCAAGAAGCCGACCGGGCCGGATTCGAAATGATGCGCAAGACCGGTTTCGACCCAGGCGGCATGGTGCGCATGTTCAATCAGCTAAGCAACGCCTCCAGGCTGAATGAAGGCACGGGCGGCGGTGGCTATACCAGTACCCATCCCTTGTCCATACAGCGCATGTCCGATATACAGAATCGCGTCAGCGAACTGCCCGTCATACATCATCAGGATACGGACACCTTCTGGTACGTGCGCGCCAAGCTGCGCGTGGCGCAGGCGCGCGATGGCCAGGCGCTGCGCCTGGCCATGGAGAAACTGCAGCTGGATGCGCGGCAGACCAGCGGCGTGGAACAGTCGGCCGCATGGTATGGCCTGGCCTATGCCGATAGCCGGAAGAAAGATTTTGCGTCGGCGCAGCGGGCCTTGGACAAGGCCCGGGAAGGCGGCCGCAACTCGCCCGAAATCGCCGCTTTATCCGTTGTGCTGGCACTGGGGCAAGGCGATCAGGCGCAAGCCTTGGCGCTGGCCCAGTCCGCCTGGGATCATTGGCCCGACAGCCAGGGCATCGCCTTGGCCCGAGTCGATGCCTTGCAGAAAACCGGACGGGATTCCGATGCCGTGACTTTTCTGGCGGAGCGGATCAAGCAGTGGCCGGAATTGCCGCGCCTGTATCAGTTGCAGGCGCAAAGCCAGGAGCGCCTTGGACGCAAGGTCGAGGCCCGGCGCACCATGGCTACTTATTATGAATTGACCGGCGCCTTGCCGACCGCTGTCGAGCAGTTGCAGCAGGCGCGCGGCCTGAGCAAGGACTTTTACGTGCAATCCGAGCTCGATGTGCAGATACGCACACTGAAGGAACGCCTGAAATCGGATCGCGAACTGCTGGAGCGTTTCAAGTCTTCCTGAGCAATGGAGTCGGGACCTGAGCCCAATCATCCTGCCTGGCCATCAGTTACGTCCCGGTTTCGAAGAAGCGTGCCAACCGGACAGGCAGCCATCCTATATGGCCGGGAAAGGGGCTGGTCACGAATCCGACATGGCCGCCTTCCGCCGGCTGGTGCAGCAAAATGGACGACGAACAGTCTTGCGACCCAGGCAGCGATGGTCCGGGAATGAAGGGATCGTTGCGCGCGTTCAACAGCAAGGTGGGGACGGCGATGGTTTTCAGATACGGCTTGCTGGACGCCCTGGTCCAGTAGTCCAGCGCATTCTTGTAGCCATGCATGGGGGCGGTATACAGGTCGTCGAATTCGCGCAGGCTTCTGGCCTGGTTGATGCGCAGCACGTCGATGTTGCCCGGGAAACGCTTGGCTTTTTCCTGCATCTTGACCTTCATCGTCTTCAGGAAGTAGCGCGAATACAGCTTTCTCCCCAGCCATGATTCCGACAGGCAGGTCCCGCAGGCGACCAGATCCAGCGGAACCGAGACCGCTGCGCAAGCCGCAAGCCATGAGAGCTCCTGCGCTTGTTCGCCGATGTGTTTCAGCATGGCGTTGCCGCCCATGGAAACGCCTACGGCATGCCAGCGCGCACCCGGCACACGCTGGCGCACCGTGCGCAGAATGAAATCGATGTCGGCGGAGTCCCCGGAGTAATAGGCGCGCGCCATGCGATTGGGGAAGCCCGAGCATCCGCGGAAATGCGCAATGACGACGATCCAGCCGCGAGCCCGGAAATGCTGGGCGATGGCCTGGGCATAATGGCTATGGCTGCTGCCTTCCAGGCCATGGAACAGTACCAGCGCGTTTGTGCCGGCGTCGCCGGGCGTACCCGCCCAGTCGTCGTCCTGCATCCAGCGCCTGGCCGCGGTCCGTGCAAGCCTGGTATCGGGTTTCGCCGCCTGGCCGTTCGCAAGGCGGTCGGAAAACAGTCCCGGGCCCGTCCAGTCGAAGTCCAGGAAATCCCCGTCCGGCGTGTCGACGCGCTCGCGCACGAAGGCGATACGGTGGTAACGCGCAACCAGCGCGCCATACAGGGTTTGCAGATGCCCTCCAGGCAGCCAGGCAGGCGTTGGGCAGGGAGATGTGTCGAACTTTGCTGTCACGGCCCGCCTTCAGTGTAGGGTGTCGGGCCGGTCTTGCAAGTCGAACAGTCCGGCGTCCTGCGGCGCGTGCGAGGCATGGTGCAGAATCATTTTCCAGCCGGCGGGACCCTTGCTGAAGATGTTGGTCGTATAGCAGTGCGCGGATTTTTCACCTTGCGCGGTGGCGACGGTGATTTGTTCGATCAATACATGGATCGAATTCATGACGCTGGTCATGATCATGGGCCGTATGGGATGGATCGTCACCGGGCCGTTGGCGAAGATCTGCTGCCAGGCGCTTTGCATGGCGTCGTGTCCGATGGTGCGCATGCCTCCGGGATGGATGCAGACGACTTCCTCGTCGTCCGACCAGACGCGCATCATCAGGTTCAGATCGGCTTGCCGCAGCGCTTCGTAGAACGCTTGCTCGGCCTCTTGTGGCGTTGTAAACATAGACGGGAAACCATAGGGAAGTTGCGGCGCGATGCCGCGACAAGACGTGCTTGGAGGGCCTGGCTTTGCCAGGCCTTAGTGCCCGTGGACTATTTCGCCTTCTTTCAACTGATAGGAGGCGCCGCAGTACTGGCAGATTGCCTTGCCCGTCTTGACCACTTCAATGTAGATGCGCGGGTGCATGCTCCATAAAGGAGCTTTGGGCCCTGGACAGTACAGGGGCAAATCCTTGGCTTCAACAAAAATGGTCTCGTCCTTGGGGACGGCGGAGGTCGGGGCGCTGCTCATGGTTGAGTCCTGGAAAAGAGTCTGTTCGCGGAATGGTTGATGTTTCTAGGCTTTGCTTAGCCAGTGATGGTACTTGGCATTCTTGCCGTTGACGACGTCGAAGAACGCTTTTTGCAATTTTTCGGTGATGGGGCCGCGGCTGCCAGAGCCTATGCGGCGGCGGTCGATTTCGCGGATGGGCGTGACCTCGGCGGCGGTGCCGCTGAAGAAGGCTTCGTCGGCGATGTACAGGTCGTCGCGCGTCAGGCGCTTGGTCTGCAAGGGTATGCCCAGGTCGGCGGCCAGCGTATGAATGGTCGAGCGGGTGATGCCGGTCAGCGCCGATGCGATTTCAGGTTCGCACAGGATGCCGTCCTTGACGATGAAAATATTCTCGCCGGAGCCCTCGGCCACGAAACCCTCGGTATCCAGCAAGATGGCTTCATCGTAGCCATGTTCCAGCGCCTCGTTGTTGGCCAATATGGAGTTGGCGTAGGTGCTGGCCAGCTTGGCCCGCGGCATGGTCACGTTGACATGCTGGCGCGCATAGGAAGAGATCTTCACCCGTATGCCCTGTTGCAGGGCTTCTTCGCCCAGATAGGCGCCCCAGGGCCAGGCGGCGATGGCCACATGGACCGTTGCGCCTTTGGGCGAGACGCCCATTTTTTCCGAGCCGTAAAACACCAGCGGACGGATATAGCAGGACTCCAGCGCGTTTTCGCGCACCACCTGCAACTGGGCGGCATTGATGGCGTCCTGGTCGTAGGGGATATCCATTTGATAGATGTGCGCCGAATTGAACAGGCGCCGGGTATGGTCCTGGAGGCGGAAAATAGCGGTGCCGATATCGGTGTGATAGGCGCGCACGCCTTCGAAGACGGCCAGGCCATAGTGCAGGGAGTGGGTCAGTACATGAGTCGTCGCATCGCGCCAAGGCACAAGCTTGCCGTCATACCAGATAAAACCATCGCGATCGGACATCGACATAACGCTCTCCCAAAGATGTGGCTTCGATTGTACCAAGGGCGGCGGCCTTACAATACCCGCTTTTCTTGCAAGGCGGCAGGGTAGTGGCGCAGTTCAGAATTCCTTCGTGGTGGCCGGATGCCTCCAGGAGACACAGCTTCAGCGCAGGCTTCGTCGATGTTATTCCCGCACTGATCGCGACCTCTACCTGGGGTTTCGTGACTGGCATTGCCCTGGTCAAGTCGGGGCTGACCGAAAGCATGGCCACCTTGATGACGCTGACCGTTTTCGCGGGATCGGCGCAACTGACCTCGTTGCCGCTGATCGAATCGTCGGCGCCGCTATGGCTTATTTTCGCCGCCGGCATGGTGGTGAATGTCCGCTTTCTTATTTTCGGGGCGGCGCTGCATCCTTATTTCCGCCATATGCGCTGGCCAAGGCGCCTGGTGCTGGGGTATTTGTCCAGCGATATTTCGTTCGTATTGTTCATGGCCCGCTATGGCGATAGCAAGATAAAGGGCAGCTCCGAGCAGCTTTGGTATTTTCTGGGCATCATCATTCCGGGCTGGGTGGGATGGAATGCGTTTTCACTGCTGGGCGTTTTCCTGGGCTCTTTCATTCCGGCCAGCTGGTCCCTGGACTTCGCCGCGATCCTGGCGCTTATGGCCATCATCATTCCGCTGGTCAAGACGCGCCCCATGGCGATGTGCCTGATCGTTGCAGGCGTCATCGCCTGGCTGGGCCAGCCCTTGCCCTTGCGGATGGGCCTGGCCGCCGCCGTGGTCGGCGGGGTGATCGCGGGCGTGCTGACGGAAAGACGAATGGCGCACAAGACGCGCAGGAGAAGCGCATGACGGGCGATCTCGACTACGACTTGTACATCCTGGGCGTCATCGGCCTGCTGACCCTGTGCAGCTTCCTGACGCGCGCCGGCTATTTTCTGTTCGGCGATTATTTTCCCTTGAGCGAATCGGTCAGGCGCGCCTTGCGCTATGCGCCGACGGCGGCATTGATCGCTATCGTGGTGCCCGAGCTGCTGCCTTGGAGGGCGGGTGTCGGCCCCGTGCTGGACATCAAGGTGGTGGCCGCGGTGATCGCCATTTTGATCTTCTGGCGGACGCGCAGCACTGTGCTCATCATCGTGGGCGGGATGATGGCTTACTGGCTGTTGAAAGCCCTTTTCTAGGACGCTGGCCGGGTCGGACAGAGGCAGCTTGGGGAATAGCACGCAAATCGTATGCTTTTAACGACACTCTGGCGCTTTTATACCCGCCATGGGCCGGGCTGGGCCCGCCAACCGGGGCATGTACCCCATGCTGCGCTAAAATACTCCGGTTACAAGAGCCGCGGACGGGGTTTTCCCGATTCGGGCGCAAACCATTTTCAATGACAGACACTACACCTACACATACCGATACCCCTGCCGTCACTTTTTCCAGCTTCGGCCTGCATCCCAGCATTCTTTTGGCGGTCGCCGAAACCGGATACACCACTCCTACGCCCATCCAGGTCCAGGCCATGCCCATCGTCATGGATGGCCGCGATGTCATGGGGGCGGCGCAAACGGGCACGGGCAAGACGGCGGCATTCACGCTGCCCATTCTTCATCGGCTGATGCAGTTCGCCAATACCAGCGCCTCTCCGGCGCGCCATCCGGTGCGCGCCTTGATCCTGACGCCGACGCGCGAGCTTGCCGACCAGGTAGCGGCTAGTGTCTCCACTTATAGCAAGTCAACGCCTTTGCGTTCGGCTGTCGTGTTCGGCGGTGTGGATATCGGTCCCCAGCGCGATGCCTTGCGGCGCGGATGCGAAATCCTGATCGCCACGCCGGGCCGCCTGCTCGATCACATCGAGCAGAAGAATGTGAACCTGAGCCAGGTGGGCATACTGGTGCTGGACGAAGCCGACCGCATGCTGGACATGGGCTTCCTGCCCGATCTGGACCGCATCGTGCGCCTGCTTCCGGCCAAGCGCCAGGGCCTGCTTTTTTCGGCCACGTTCAGCAACGAGATCCGCAAGCTGGCGCGCAGCTTCCTGACGGACCCGGTCGAAATCGAAGTGGCCGCGCGCAATGCGACGGCGGATACCGTGACGCAGATCGCGTATCCGCTGGCCGGCAATGAAAAACGCGCCGCCGTCGTGCATCTGGTGAAATCCCGCGGCTTCAACCAGGTCATCGTCTTTTCGAACACCAAGATAGGCACGGGCCGGCTGGCGCGCGAACTGGTGCGCGATGGGGTGAAGGCTGAATCGATACATGGCGATAAAAGCCAGCTGGACCGCATGAAGGCGCTGGATGCGTTCAAGGCCGGCGAACTAGAGGTCCTGGTGGCGACCGATGTGGCCGCGCGCGGCCTGGATGTGGCCGGTGTACCTTGCGTCATCAATTACGATCTTCCCTATAACGCGGAAGATTACGTGCATCGCATCGGCCGTACCGGCCGGGCGGGCAACAAGGGCGAGGCGATCGCGTTTTTCACGCCGGAAGAAGAGCGTTATCTGCTCGACATCGAAAAGCTCATTAAAGCCAAGATTCCCCGCGGCGAATTGGCGCTGCCGGCCGCGCCGCGCCGCGCCGCGCCCGCATCCGGCCGGGGCGAACGCCGCAGCTATACGTCCGGCGGTGCTTCCTCCAAGCCGGTGGACGACTTTTTCTTCAAGCCTTATGTTCCATCCGCCGCGTCCGGCGTGGCCGAGGCGGCCAAACCCAAGGCAGCTTCCGCCAGCGGCAAAAGATCGGTCGGCGTGCTATTGGGCGGCAGGCGCTAGCAGCTCATGCAGCGGCCCGGGTCCGTTCGCGGAAACGGGCGAATCTCCTTCCAGGCTGCGTATCAAGCGGTCCAGATGGCCGATATGAGGCAGCATCGTGCCAAAAAACAGATTCCCTTCGGGATGCTGTATCAGGATGGTCGGAAAGTTTTCGACATCCTCGTCGCCCAGTAGATCGGGGCTCTCTTCAATATCTATCCATATGAACGCATGTGCCGGCCATTTGTCGGCCAGCGCCTGGAATTGCGGGCGATATTCCGAGCAGGTATCGCACCATGCGGCGCAATAGCAGGCCACGGTCAGGCCGCCGCCTTGCCGCAGGCGGTCCAGCAAAGTGTGTTTATCATGTATGGGATCGAACACTGGCATAGAGACAAATGGCATCCGGTTTGACTATGATAGTCGTGTCGTTATTTCAAGGTTACTTATGAGCGATTCCAAGCTTGCATTGCGTCCGCTGTCATCCGGACCCGCGGGACTGTCGGCGGTGGGCCTGGCCTTCAAGCGCGCCCTGGTTTCACAGTGCCATCCCAAAATGCTGGCGGCGCTGTTCCTGCCTTTCATCATTGCGCTGCTGGGGGCCATTATATTGCTTTGGGCATTCTGGACTCCCCTGACCGGCTGGCTGAACATGCAGGCCGCCGATTGGGAAATCGTCAACGAAGTCGATCAGTGGCTCTTGGCGGTGGGCCTGTTCTCGATCAAGCTTTATCTCATTCCTCTGCTGGCTGTGGCGATACTGTTGCCGCTGTCCGGCATACTTGGCCTGATCATTGCGGCTGTCTTCGTCATGCCCATCGTGTTGCGGCATCTCGAGAAGCGCGAATATCTGGGCATTTCGCGCCAGGGCCAGTTTTCCACGACAGTGGGGGCCTGGAATGCGATCTGGGTGGGCAGCTTGTTTGCCATCGGCTGGCTCGTAACCATGCCCTTGTGGCTGGTTCCCCCGATGCCCGTGCTGCTCCCCATATTTTGGTGGACCTTCGCGTTCACCCGCATGCTGCGCGTCGATGCGGTCATCGAGCACGCCAGCGCGCAGGAAAGGCGCCTGATATGGCGCAGGCATAATCGGCAGCTCTGGCTGATCGGCTTCATCCTGTCGCTGATCAATCTGTTTCCTCCGGCATGGCTGGTCCTGCCGGTGTTCTCCGCGCTGGTGTACGCTCATTTCAGCCTGGAGGCGCTGCGGCAGTTGCGGGCGCATAATGTCATCGATCCCAAAACGGAATAATAAGCAAAGGACATGAAAATGAGTGTAGCGACAGCACCCAGATTGCGCTTGATCATTGTTGGCGACGAAATCCTGTCGGGCCGCCGCCAGGACAAGCATTTTTCAAAAATGGTCGAGCTGCTTTCCCAGCGGGGCATGCAGTTGGGCGGCGCGGAATTCATTTCCGACGAACGCGAGACCATTGCCGCGACGCTGGCGCGCAGCTTCGCCACCGATGACGTGGTGTTTTGCTGCGGCGGCATAGGCGCCACGCCCGACGACCAGACCCGCCAGGCGGCCGCGCAGGCTTTGGGCGTCGAACTGGAGCTTCATCCCGAAGCGGCCCGCCTTATCGCCGAGCGTTGCGCCGATAACGAACGCCGCGGTCAAGGCAGCGGCGATATGTCCTTGCCCGAAAATCAGCAGCGCTTGCAGATGGGGGTGTTTCCGGTGGGCGCCGAAATCGTGCCAAATCCCTATAACAAGATTCCCGGCTTCTTCATCAAGAATCATACCTTCATGCCCGGCTTCCCTGTCATGGCCTGGCCCATGATGGAGTGGACCCTGGACACGCGCTATCGTCAGTTTCATCACGCGGTGACTCGTATCGAGCATTCCTTCCTGGCTTTCAAGCTGCCCGAGTCGCGTATTACGCCGGCCCTGGAGGAACTGGAAAAACGGTGGCCGGGCATCAAGGCGTTCAGCCTGCCCAGCATGGGCGAAACCGGCCATCCGCATATCGACCTGGGCGTAAAGGGCGAGCCCAAGGCCGCCGCCGAGGCCCTGGCCTATCTTCGCGCCGAAGTTGTCCGGGTCGGAGGCCAGCTCAGTCCCCCAGAAAAATAAGGCTTGCCAAGCGGACGGTTTTTTTCATATTATGGAATTGTTGCGTTGCGTCAAAACTAAGACTATGCCACGATCCTCTCTGCTCACTTCCGGCTTCAACGGCACTTCAGCCATCCCCGACTCACCCATTGCCATCCAAGTGCTCGAGCGCGCCATGTCGCTGCTCGACGTATTGGCAAAACGGTCCGATCCGGTGCCGCTGAAGGATCTGGCCGCCGCCACGGGCCTGCACACTTCGACCACTCACCGCATATTGAACGATCTCGTCGTGGGCCGCTATGTCGAGCGGGTCGATAGCGGCTTGTATCAGTTGGGCATGCGTCTGCTGGAGCTCGGTTCGCTGGTCAAGGGCCGGCTGAACGTGCGGGAAGTGGCCCTGGAGCCCATGCGCGAACTCCACAAGCTGACCGGCCAGACCATCAACCTTTCCTTGCAGCAGGGCGATGAGATCGTCTACATAGAACGCGCCTGGAGCGAGCGCTCGGGCATGCAAGTGGTCCGCGCGATAGGGGGGCGGGCGCCTTTGCATTTAACATCGACCGGAAAATTGTTCCTGTCGGTCAGCGATCCGCGCCAAGTCAAGGCTTATGCCATGCGTACCGGCCTTGCGGGCACCACCCGCAACAGCATCACGCAAACAGACCAGCTTGAGCGCGATCTGGCCCAGGTTCGCCGCCACGGCTATTCCCGCGATAACGAAGAGCTGGAATTGGGCGTGCGCTGCATTGCGGCCGGCGTGTACGACGACAGCGGCAAGCTGCAAGCCGGTTTGTCGATATCCGCTCCGGCCGAACGCATGCGCGACGAATGGATACCGATTTTGCTGCGCACAGCCGCGCAGATATCCGAAGCGCTGGGCTACGAAGCCGATCACTAACGGCCGCCGGCCACGGGATGTCAATGTGCGCGTATTACTGCTGACGTGCCTGACCATGCTGGCTTTTGCCGGCAATTCCATTCTCTGCCGCCTGGCGCTCAAGGAAGGGCATGTCGACCCGTTGACCTTTACCGTGCTGAGATTGGCCAGCGGGGCACTGGTATTGGCTTTGCTCGCCTGGTTTCGCAACGCCCCGGCTCGGCGGGCCGGCACTTGGCCGGGAAGCATCGCCTTGTTCCTGTATGCAGTCACGTTTTCCCTGGCCTACGTCGGCATGGAGGCGGGTACCGGCGCATTGCTGTTGTTCGCCGCGGTGCAATTGACCATGCTGCTGTACGGCATGGTGAAAGGCGAGCGGTTGACGACGCTGTCCCTGTTCGGCTTGCTCCTCAGCATTGCGGGGCTTGTTTACCTATTGCTGCCCGGCAGCGCCGCCCCGCCGCTGGGCAGTGCGGCGCTCATGGTCGTCGCCGGCGTTGCATGGGGCGCATATTCCCTTTTGGGCAAGACCGCCGCCAGCCCGCTTGCGACCACCGCGGGCAATTTTGCGCGCGCCGTCCCCTTGAGCCTGATCTGCGCCGCGCCGTTCATCGCCACCCTGAAATGGGATGCGCCGGGCGTGCTGTACGCCGTATTGTCCGGCGCGGTGGCGTCCGGCCTGGGCTATGCCATTTGGTACGACGTCATGAAGCACCTGTCTGTATTGAAGGCCAGCACGGTGCAATTGACGGTGCCGATACTTAGCGCGCTGGCCGGCGTGGCTTTCCTGAACGAGGCCATGACCCTGCGCCTTATGCTGGCCTGCATCGCCGTGCTGGGGGGAATTGCCCTGGTTTTGGCCAGCAAGCAGCGCTTGCGGGGTTGAATATTGCATGGCGTCCCGGCGCTAGCAAATAAAAAACCGCCCGAACCTCAGTTGGAGGCCCGGGCGGTTTTTGTTGGTACTGGCTTATTGAGGCTGCAGTCCGGCTTTCTTGAACAGCTCGGCCCATTGCGGAACCTGCTGATTCACCTTCTTGGTGAGCGATTCCGGATTGGCTTCGGCAGTCAGGACAGTGGCGCCCAGGCCGGCCATGCGCTTCTGGAAGTCGGGGTTGGCCAAGCCGGCCTGCAACGCCGAAACCAGCTTGTCGACGACAGGCTTGGGCGTGCCCTTGGGTACCCACATGCCGTGCCAGATGCCGACTTCAAAGTCCTTGAAGCCCGATTCCTGCATGGTGGGCAGGTCGGGAAGCGTCGGTACGCGTTGTTTGCTGGTGACCGCATAGGCCTTCACCGTGCCGGCCTTGATATGCTGGGTGGTGTTGGTGGTCTGGTCGCACATGACATCCACTTGCTTGCCGAGCAGATCGTTCATGGCCGGGCCCGTGCCCTTGTAGGGAATGGTCAGCAGATCGACCCCGATGGCGTTGGTGAACATGGTGCCGCAAAGGTGGCTGGCGGCTCCGATGCCGGCATTGGCCAACGATACCTTGTCTTTATTGGCCTTCAGGTATTCGACGAGTTCCTTGATGTTGTTGGGCGGGAAATCGGCGCGCGCAATGATGGTCATGGGCACGTCGACAACCAGGCCTATGGGCTGGAAGCTGGTGCTGGGGTTGTAGCCCGGGTCCTTGTACAAGGAAGGGGCGGTCGAGAAGCCGATGTGCATCAACAGGAAGTTATAGCCGTCCGGTTTGGCGCGCGCCACCTGGCTGGTGCCAATCGTGCCGCCGGCGCCGGCTTTGTTTTCCACCACTACTGTCTGGCCCAGGGTAGGGCGCATGGCTTCAGCCAGCGAACGCGCGACGTTGTCGGTGGGGCCGCCTGCGGAGAACGGTACAACCATGTTTATTGTGTGGTCCGGATAGTCGGCGGCCTGCGCGGCTCCGGTACTAAGCAAGGTGCTAAGGAACAGGGCCGAGCCGATTTTCAAGGCGGAATGCTTCATTGAGTCTCCCTTCGCTTTTGGCGAAGTAAAAGTGGTTAGCAAATGGTGGATAGGAACGCATACTAGGCCAAAAGAATTAGCTTGTCGCTTAGGTTTACCCCTTATAAACAACCCTTTTGCCGGTGCAGGCTTTCATTTTTCAATATGATTGCCATCAAATGTTGCGTTGCAACAAAAAATGCTTGACTCAAGGTTTTAATCAGGTAGAATTTGTTTTGTGCAGTGCAGCATAGAAGGTTTTCACAGGTTTGTGGTGATTTGCTTAGCCTTCTTTATTTTTACGCCCGGGTGACCCCCGGATATTACGAATCGCGTCAACGGTTCACTTATAAAGGAAACATCATGAGCGCAATCCCCCAACATGTTCTGGCCAGCCAAAAAGCCTCGCTGGACAACCTGCTTGCCATCCAAGGTACCTTTTTCGGTGGTTTTGAAAAGCTGGTGGACCTGAACCTGAAGGTCATCAAGGCCACACTGGACGAAGTCGCCCAGACATCGCAGCAAGCCATCGGCGTCAAGGACGCCCAGGAAGCCTTGGCATTCACCTCCGGTCTGGTGCAGCCCAACGCTGAAAAAGCCTTGGCCTACAGCAAGCACGTCTACGATATCGTATCCGGTGTGCAGGTCGACCTGTCCAAGCTGACCGAAGAGCAGATCGCTCAGGGCCAGCAGCAGGTATCCGACGCCATTGATCAGATTTCCAAGAACGCGCCCACGGGTTCCGAAGGCGCCGTCGCCTTGCTGAAATCGTCACTGGCCACCGCCAATAGCGCCTACGAATCGGTTTCCAAGGCCACCCGCCAGGCGGTCGATACAGCCGAATCCAACCTGAATGCCGCTACCAATGCGACGTTCAAGGCTGCTTCCGACGCCGCCGAGGCCGCCACCAAGTCGGCTCCTCGCGCACGCCGCAGCGCTGCCTGATCGTTATCGCTTAATCAGCACGGCTGATAAGTCGGCTTTCAACGGCGCGCCGCGGGAAGCCTGACCGGAAGTAAACACAAAGCCCCGGGGAAGAAATTCCCCGGGGCTTTGTCTTGTACAGGGCCGCCGATCACCCCAGTGCGCGCACGCACTCGCCGATAAGGGCGGGCCCCCGGTAGATCAGGCCGGTATATAGCTGGATGGCATCCGCGCCGGCGGCAGCCTTTTCTTGAGCCTGTTTGCCTGAAACCACGCCGCCCACGCCAATGATGGGAAAGGCGATTCCCAATTGTCCGCGCAGGCGCTCGATCACCCGTAGCGACAGTTCGTGTACGGGTGGGCCCGACAAGCCACCGGTTTCATCGGCGTGAGGCAGGCCGCGCACGGGTTCGCGCGAAAGTGTCGTGTTCGTGGCGATGACGCCATCCACGCCGTAGCGCGGCAACAAGGCGGCAATGATGTCGATCTGCTGGATATCCAGGTCGGGCGCTATCTTGACGACCATGGGCACCTGCCGTCCATGCAGGTCGGCCAGCGCCTTGCGCTTCTCCTGCAGCGGCAGCAGCAGGCCGGTCAGTTCTTCCTGGCCCTGCAATGCGCGCAGATTCTGCGTATTGGGCGAGGAAATGTTGACCGTGACATAGTCGGCATGGGGGTATACGCCCTCCAGGCCGATCAGGTAATCGTCCACGGCCCGCTCGATGGGCGTGGCGGCATTCTTGCCGATATTCAGCCCAAGTATGCCGCCATGCTTGCGCCATTCGCTTTTGCGCACGTTGGCGATGAAGGATTCCAGCCCCTGGTTGTTGAAGCCCAGGCGGTTGATCAGGGCCTCGGCGCGCGGCAGGCGGAACATGCGTGGCTTGGGGTTGCCGGGCTGGGGTTTTGGGGTGACCGTGCCCACCTCCACAAAGCCGAATCCCAAATTGCCCAGTGCGTCGATGTGCGCGCCATTCTTGTCCAGGCCGGCAGCCAGTCCGATGGGATTGCGGAACGACAGACCCATGAGACGGCATGGTTTCTCCGGCCGCGAGGCCATGAGTCCGCGGGTCAGGCGGCAGTCGTAGGCCTTTTGCAACGATGAAAGCGTCAGTTCGTGCGCGGTTTCGGCATCCAGCGAAAACAACGCGGAACGGGCCAGCGGGTAGGAATTGAATAAGAGAGACATGATGAGGTTACGGGAGGGTGCCTTCGGGCTCGGCCCAGATGCCGTTACGCAATATCTGGAAGGGTTTGTAGGACGACTTATAGGACATTTTACGACTTTGCCGGATCCAGTAGCCCAGATAGAGCCAGGGCAGACCCAATTCGCGGCATTGCTCCAGTTGCCACAGGATGCCGTAGGTTCCCAAACTGCCGTGGGCCTCTGGATCGAAGAAGGTGTACACCGACGAAAATCCGCCATCCAGAATGTCAATCATGGAGATCATCTGCAATGCGCCCGAGGGCAGGCGAAACTCGACCAGCCGGGAATCGACGCGGCTGGTAAGCAGGAATTGGGTGTACTGGGCCTGGCTGTCTTCATCCATGCCCGCGCCGGGATGGCGGGCCAGTTGATAGCGCTGATAAAGCTCGAAATGTTCGGTGTTCCAGTGCAGCGGCAGGGTATCCGTAATTAGCCCGCTGTGCCGGTTCCAGGTTTTGCGCTGAGTGCGATTGCGCCGGAAGCGCTGCGTATCTATCCGTATGGGAAGGCAGGCCTGGCAGGCATCGCAATGGGGGCGATAGGTGAACAGGCCGCTGCGGCGAAAGCCCTGTTCCACCAACTCGGAATACGTTTCGGCATCGATAAGGTGTGTGGGGGCGGCAACCTGTGATCGAGCATCCAGCTCCGGCAGATAGCTGCAGGGATACGCGGCAGTGGAGTAGAACTGCAGTGTCTTGAATCCCGGCTCGGTCGGATGGCTCATGGCTTAACTCGATGATGCTGTTCAGATCATTATGGCTTTATTTCTTGCGCAGGTGCAAGCTGGCCGGACTCCAGGATTTGCCCGGATGGCCAGTCGGGCGCATCGTGACGCAGGGCGGCGTCCAGCAGGGCCATGAAATCCCGGCGGGCCATTGCCTGTGCTCCCAGGCTGGACAAGTGGCCGGTTTGCTGCTGGCAATCGATATGCCTGATGCCGCGCATCAGCAGGAAATTGACCAGATAGGCCAATGCCAGCTTGCTCGCATCGCTAGCCAGGCTGAACATCGACTCGCCAAAAAAGAAACGGCCCAGGCAGACGCCGTACAGGCCGCCGGCCAGGCGGCCATCCACCCATGTTTCGATGCTGTGCGCCACCCCCGCCTTGTGCCAGGCGGTGTAGGCGGCCTGTATGGCGGGCGATATCCAGGTGGCGTGCCGACCGCCGCGAACCGCAGCGCAGGCGGCGATGACCTGGGCAAATGCCATGTCGGTGGTGATGCGTATCCGGGCATTCGGACTCTGTTCGGCCCGGGCCGTCTGGCGCAGCTTCTTTCTGAGCGAGTGCGATGCCTTGAAGTCTTCACAGGCAAGGACCATGCGCGGATCCGGACTCCACCACAAGACGGGCTCGCCCTGGTTGAACCACGGAAAAATACCCTGGCTGTACGCTTCGGTCAGGCGCGGAATGGACAGGCGGCCTCCGGCCGCCAGCAAGCCTTCGGGCGGCGCCGAGTCGGGGTGGGGGAAAGGCGCGGCATCATCCAGCCAGATCAAGCTTGCCACGGGGATACCTGCTTATTTCGGAAACGGGTCGGGAATGTCGTAATGGTGGAAGGGGAACACGCCGGTCTTGCAGTCGGCGACATAATGCTCCAAGGTGGTGATGATGGTGCGGAAAGCCAGCTCTGGCCAGGGGATATCTTCCACGCTGAAGAAGGCGGCTTCGAGGCTTTCGGGACCAGGATACAGTTCTTCGCTAAGCACCTTGGCAAGATAGAAGAAATGCACTTGCTCGGCGTGCGGCACATCGATCACGGTGTACAACTGGCCCAGTTCGATCTGGGCACCCGCCTCTTCCTGGGTTTCCCGCATGGCGCCCTGGGCGGTTGTTTCGCCCAGTTCCATGAAGCCCGCCGGCAGCGTCCACGTGTTGTACCGGGGCTCTATGGCGCGGCGGCACAGCAGGATCTTGCCTTCCCATACTGGCAGCACGCCCACGACATTGCGCGGGTTCTGATAATGCACCGCGCCGCAGTTGTTGCACACCGCCCGCATGCGGTTGTCGTCGGGTGGGATGCAGAGGGCGACGGGCGTACCGCATTGGCTGCAGAATTTCTGCGTGCGCGGGGCGGGAAAATAGAAATTGGGGGCGTGCGATGTCATGGAGTGATTCTAACCAAATCACGCTTCCGTGTCGGCGCGCCGCAGGACCCCTGGTTTTATGCGGCGCGCGGCCGGGATACGAAGCCCAGTGTGTCCGGTATGGCACTGGCCGGGCAGAAATGCAGTGCGGCCGGCGGGTCCTGGGCATCGGTCCATTCCACCTGGAAGGCATCGCCCCCGGTCCAGTGCTGCGCTTCCAGCCGCTCCAGCACGGGCTTGCCGTCCAGCGTGCGCAGCGATGCCAAGACCGACTCCAGATCGCGTCCGGCTACCAGTGCGGGCCCGTGCTCGGTCTGCGCATACAGCCTTCCATCGTCATCCAGCCACCAGCCCCGCAGCTCGTTCACGGGCAGGCCGGTATGGGTGCGCAAGCGTGGACCGCCCCTGTCTTCGCGCGTCGTGTGCACAATGTAGGGCGCGGCATCGAGCCGCACATAGACCCGTTGCGGACCGTTCTGAAAATACCATTGCCCTGCTTTATCGGCGGCATAATTCCGGCCGATGAAGGCCAGGATGGGAGGGCTGCTTATGGCTTCGCCCGGGCTCAAGCCATTGCCTGCGGCGTCCAGCGGAGCCAGTGCATCGCCCTGCGGATGCAAGCGCCATTCGCCGCGTTCGGTAAGGGAGAGCCAACCGTAAACATCGGGCACATCGGGCCAGCGCGCCATCGCGGCTATTACGTTTTCATCCATGTTCTTTCTGCTGAGTTTTACGATGCAAGTATAGGGCCACAGCGTGGCGGGCGCCTAAAAATGGGCGGCTCCGTGGATGCGTGCCGGCGGTATCGGTCACTCAGGCCCTAGCGACGATCCAGATGCTGCGCCAGGGCATTGCCCAGCGAATGCGCCGCTTCGGCCAGCACCGCCAGCACCAGCACAATCAGCAGCATGGCTTCCGGCAGGAACTCCTGGTAGCCATAGCGTATGCCCAGATCTCCCAGGCCCGCCCCGCTGATCGCCCCCGCCATGGCGGAATAACCGACCAGGCTGGCCAAAGCCAAGCCCAGCGCCGCCGCAATACCCGCCGAAGCCTCGGGCAGCAATATCCTGCAGATGATTTGCAAGGGCCGCGCACCCAGGGTCAGGGCGGACTCCAGGAGGCTGCGGTCCACGCCGCGCAAGGCGGCCTCCACACGACGCGCGATAAAGGGGGCGGCGATGATGGACAGCGGGATGATGCTGGCGCCCAAGCCTATCGCATGGCCAAACAGCCCTTGAGTAAGCGGGATGGCAATGATCAGCAGAATGATGGAAGGGACGCTGCGCAGGCCGTCCAGCGCCATGCCGACGGCACGGGGTAGGCGCAACAAGGGCAGGGGGCTGCCGCGGCCGGCCAAGTAGAGCGCAAGCCCAAGGGGTATGCCGATTGACGAAGCCGCCAGGCCGGATGCGCCGACCATCACCAGCGTTTCGCCGAACGACGTAACGAATAGCGCCATCATGGCCGACGACATGGCTGTGCTCCTTTCAACGTCCCCGCAAATTGTAAGAGGGGTTCTCGCCCATCCGAAGTACATTTTCGGCTGAGCGACATAGCTGAAAGTAATATCGCTCGCCATCTCGGCAGGTATCATGTCGCCATCTTGATGTTCCGCCACCGGCAGTTTTTAGTTTCGAGGTTTTTTTGAGCCCTTCTTCCCATGCGCGCCCGGATGCGAGCCTCTTCAGCAACCGCAAAGTGGTGATTCTGCTGGCCACCCTGTGCTGCATGTTATGGGGCAGCGCATATCCCGCCATCAAGAATGGCTACGAGCTTTTCGACATCGCAACAGATGATATAGCGGGCAAGATGGTGTTTGCCGGCTATCGCTTTCTTTGCGCCGGCCTGGTGCTGTTGGCCATGGGCCGCCTTGGAGGGCGCCGCATTGCGGGCTTGGGTGGTCGGCGCATGGGCCAGTTGACCTTGTTGGGTCTGACCCAGACGGCACTGCAATATGTGTTTTTCTACGTCGGTCTCAGCTACACCACGGGCGTCAAGGCGTCCATTCTGAATGCGACCGGCACCTTCTTCAGCGTATTGCTGGCGCACTTCATCTATAAGAATGATCGCCTGAGCCACAACCGGATTCTGGGCTGCCTGGTCGGTTTCATCGGCGTCATGGTCGTCAACCTGGACACGCGCGGGCTGGATTTTCAGTTCACCCTTCTGGGCGAAGGCTCCATCGTGATCGCCGCCCTCGTCCTGTCGGCCGCCTCCATCTATGGCAAGAAGATTTCACAGACCATGGACGCCGTGGTCATGACCGGCTATCAATTGGCCATAGGTGGATTCGCACTGCTTCTATTGGGATACGGCACAGGTGGAACATTGACGGGCTTCACATGGGCGGCATCGGCCATGCTGGCCTATCTGATCATTCTGTCGGCCGCCGCGTTCTCCCTCTGGAGCATTCTGCTCAAGCACAACCCGGTGGGCGTGGTCACCATCTTCAATTTCCTGATTCCGATATTCGGCGCGGTGCTGTCGGCCCTATTCCTGGACGAAAACATTCTGGAATGGAAGAACGCGATTGCGCTGGCGCTGGTCTGCATCGGCATATGGAGAGTCACGGCGGAGAATCCTTCCGTACGGCGTGCGCCTTGATTGGGCTGAACCGGCGGGCTGAACGGCTATGCCGGTTCGAACACGGTGTCGGCGCCGCAAGAACTGGTGTGTCGCAGCCAGGCCGCACCGCATGCCGTGCAGCGATAGCGCCGTTCGAGTATGCCTTCCCAATGGACAGGGGGATGCACTTTTTCCAGCAACATCAAGGCATGCGGTTGTCGTGGCCCCGCACTCAAGGAGAGCTTACGGCAAATTGCGCAAAGAGGGATCGATTCCGCGAAGTGCATGCAAGCAGGGTATTGCATGCCACGCAGGGCATCCATAGTGCAATTGGTCTACGCTTATTTCCGCATGGCAAGCGATAGGGCGATCCCGATGGCTATGCCTATCCCGATTCCGCCCACGATATTGTCCATGGCGCTGCCTATGGCAACGCCCAGGGCGACTCCGACGGCTATCGTTGATCCTGATTTCACGAAACTACGATAACACCTGGGGGCGGGCCGCGTAAACGCCGCGATCGGCACCCAGGAAAACCGCTATTGGGCTTCGCTGTATGGCGCAAAACGCCCGGTGATGGGATCGCGAATAAACAGTACGCCGGTGCCAACGCCAAAATAAGCGCCATGCAAGGTCAGCGATCCTTCTTCGACGGCGTCGCGGACCGCGGGGAAAGTCATCAGGTTCTCCAGGCTGTAATCGACCACAGCCCATTCCAGCTGCCTGATCCAGCTTTGTCGGTCTTCGGTGGGAGGGCCCACGCGTTCGGCCACCGGCGCGATTTGCGACATCCATTTGCCGATGAAATCGCGCTTGGTCAGCGGAGCGGCATTGCTGGCGTAAGCCGCAACGCCGCCGCAACTGGCATGGCCCAGTACAACGATATGCTTGACCTTCAACGCGTTCACGCCGAACTCGATGGCGGCGCTGGTGCCGTGAAAGGACGTTTCGGTGTCGGATTCGCAGGGCGGGACGAGGTTGGCGATATTGCGTATTACGAATATCTCGCCGGGGTCCGAATCAAAGATGGTTTCGGGGGCAACGCGGGAGTCGCCGCAGCCGATGACCATGATCTCTGGATGCTGGCCAGATTTGGCAAGCTCTTCATAGCGCTCCCGCTCGCGGGCAAGGCGGCCGTTTAAAAATGATTGATATCCGGAAGTTAGCCTGGATGGAAACACGTATAGTTCCTTTTGTTATTTGAGGCTCATGAATTTTACGCCTATATGGCGGCGAGGCAACGCCCGGCACAGATGAAAAGCCGCGCGGAGAATGCAAAAAGCCCGCGCGATTGGCGGGCTGACAGGTTTTTTTTGGCGGCAAATTGTTATGAATTAGCCTGGAAGTTATTCCAAATACTGGAGGCGCAACTCGGAATCGAACCGGGGTACACGGATTTGCAATCCGCTGCATAACCACTCTGCCATTGCGCCGTATTAGCTATAGCTAAGCCCATGAGTATACCATGTGTTTCTTCCGTTCTAGGGGGGCGGGGTTCTGGGCAATTGACTGACGATTATCATGGTGACGATGGCGGTGGCGGCCATGACGCCCAGCAGCATGGTGAAGCCCGCCTGCTTGACGATAGGTCCGATCAGCCACACGGCAAGCGAGCTGGCCCCAAGGGAAACGGCCAGGCGCATGCCCGAGACTCGTGAGCGCATGCTGTCGTCGACAAAGCGCACGATCATGGCGTCGATGAAAGGAATGGCGCCGAACACGGCCGCCATGAACAGGAACTGCAGGAAATAGAAAGCCCAGCCGTCCAGGGCGATGGACGCCGCAAGCAACAAGGCTTGCGTGGCAATGATCGATAAATACAGTTTCTTGAGCGCAATCTTGTCGAGCAGATGGCCGACGATCAATTGCGCCGCGGATGCAACCGCATAGATGATGGCCAGCAGCAGGCCGATCTGGGCGGGATCCTGCGAAATCCGCTGCAGGCGATCGGCCAGTAATTCGTAATTGCTGTTGGTCGAGAAGTTGAACAGCAGGCTGCTGCTGGTCGCCGCCATGGTCATGATCAGGAACAGCTTGGCCATGGAAATGCCGGGCAGGGCCACGGTGGTGGTTTTCTTCTTGGCGGGGGGCGTGGTTTCGCGTGACGCCAGCCATGCAAAAAGCACGCCGCAGATCAGGCTGACGATGCCGGGCACCAGGAAGGCCACGCGCCATCCAAAGTATTTCACCAGAAGGCCAGTGATCATTGCCGCAAGCGCGACGCCCAGATTGCCGGCCAAGCCATTGACCCCGATGATCCATCCAGGGCGCGTGGCTCCCTGGACCAGCATCGGAATGCCCACCGGGTGGTAGATGGAGGCGAAGCATCCCAGTAGCGCCAGCGCCAGCGCCATCTGCACGGGCGATGCGGCCGCGCTGACCAGGATGGCCGAGGCCCCCATGCCGAAGAAGAACAGAATCATCATCGGCCGGCGTCCCCAATGATCGCCCAGCCTGCCCGCGGGCAGCGATCCGATTCCGAAGAAAAAGAAGGCCGCCACGCTGTAAGGCATGAGGTCCTCCCAGCGTTGCGCGCCGAAATCCGCCGCAATGCTCGTGACGGCGGTGGCGAATATAAGCAGGAACATATGGTCGATGGCATGACCGATGTTCAGCAGAAGTTGTGTGGGCCGATTGTTCATGGCCGAATTATCCGCTAGGATTGCCAAATCATCTTGCTCCAGACTGTCAATAATGAGTCCAAAACCGCCAACATCAAGGACGGCATCAGGCACGTCTTCTCAAAAGGCGCACAGTCGGAACGCCAACGCCGGTATTGCCAATCGGGTGCCTCGCGCCGTGGCCGCGCTGGCGCGATCCGATCCCGCCGGCTGGGTCATCGCCCCGCATCATCATTTGCGCGATCAGCTGATCTATGCCATAGAAGGCGTCATGACAATACGGGCGAACGGCTCCATATGGACGATACCGCCCAGCCACGGAATGTGGATGCCGGCGCATATGGAGCACGCGATCCGGATGGACGTCGCTGTCGAGATGCGCACCCTGTATTTTCAGCCTGGCGTGCTGCGCGGCAGGGCGAACACCTGTTGTGTATTGGCGATCACGCCCTTGCTGCGGGAACTGGTCCTGCGTGCGATGACCATCACTCCGCACTATGATCCCGACAGCGCCGAAGGAAGGATGATGCAGGTCCTGGTGGACGAGGTCGGCGTGCTTGCACAGCAGCCCTTGTCTCTGAAGCTGCCCACGGACAAACGTCTGCTCAAGCTGTGTGAAGCGCTGTTGGCCGATGTGTCCAGCGGCGCTTCCATCGCCGAGCTGGGCGAAAGCGTGGGTTTGTCCGAACGCAGTGTGATCAGGCTTTTTCCCAAGGAGACCGGCCTGAGCCTGCTTCGCTGGCGCCAGCAGGCGCGGCTGATGCGCGCCTTTGCCCTGGCCGAGCAGGGCATGACGATGACCCAGATTGCTCTCGAACTTGGCTACGGCAGCGCTTCGGCTTTCAGCAAGATGTTCAGGAAATTGTTCGGGCAGGCGCCCCGGTCGTTTTTTCGGGCGAGCCAGTTGGGGGCAAGGCCCGGCTCCCACATCACATCGCCGTCTATACCTTGATGTGCTTCTCGAAACGCCCGTTCAGGTCGGCGTTGCTGATCACATTGGCGAAACCGTCGAAATTGCCGTCTCGGGCTATGTCTTGCGCGACGCGCAGGAAGGCGTCCATGGCGACGCGTGCCAGCGAGCCGCCCACACTGATGCGCCGTATGCCCATGCCTGCGAGGTCTTCAACCGTATAGCCGAGCGCGGTGGGGTTGAGGAAATTGACGGCGCGGCCGCTGGCTGCCTGGACGATGGCGGCTATGTGTTCCCGGGTCTTGATGCCCGGCGCGTAAAGGCAATCGGCTCCCGCGTTCGCAAACGCCTTCACGCGGCGCACGCTTTCATCGATATCGGGAGCGCCGCGTATGAAGCCTTCGGTCCGGGCGGTAAGCAGTACGCGCTTGCCGGTCTGGTCGATGGCCTTGCGCGCCGCCTTGATCCGGGTCACCGCGGTTTCAAAGTCGTACAGGCCGGTAGCCTCGCCTTGAGGGGCATCCTCGATCGACAGACCGGCCACCCCGGTGGCAACGCAACGAATGATATTTTCCTGCAAGCCGTCAATGTCCTCGGAAAATCCATTCTCAAAATCCGCATTCAGCGGGATATTCACCGAGGCGGCCAGTTCTTCAAGATGGGCCAGCACGGTGTCCAGATCTTGCGCACCGTCCGGCAGGCCGTTCGCATGCGCTTGGCCCGAGCTGGTGGACGCAATGGCTTTGAAGCCCAGGTCTTCCAGGCAGCGTGCGGTGCCGACGTTCCAGGGGTTGGGAATGACGAAGCATCCGTCTTTATGCAGCCTGGCAAACTCTTCACGTTTTTCAGCGGCAGTACGCAATTCGGTCATGGGATACCTCGCGGGGGATTTTAAGCGGCCGGCCATCGACCGCCCGAGCCTCCGCAAGCTTAAACGTGGCAGCGCATTCCGCGCAAGCTTCTCGGATGGCGGCATCGCAGCCCGTCCGCAAAGACACGCTTCATTTATCACCATGCTTCCCATCAGAATACCGGGCGGTCAGCCTGATTTAATTTGCTTCGGGCAGCTTGGCGATCACCTTGATCTCGAACTGGAAGCCATAGAGCCAGGTCACACCGACGGCCGTCAATGTCGGGTGAGGCGCCTCGCCCCAATATTCCGGCACGATATTCCAGATGGTCTCGAACTTGGATTCCGGATCGACGATGAATACGGTGACGTCCACCACATCGTCGAACGAGCTGCCCGCGGCCTTCAGGATTGCGTTCAGATTGTCGAATGCCTGCCGGACCTGTGTTTCCAAGTCGGGTTCGGGCGAGCCGTCTTCACGGCTGCCGACTTGTCCCGAGACGAACAGGAAGCCGTTCGATTTGATCGCTGGCGAATAACGATTCCGTTCATAAAGGGCTTGGCGTCCGGGTGGGAAAACGACGTTGCGGGTTGCCATTGATTACTCCATCATTGGGTCGAAGCCGACCCGGGGTTAACGATGGAGGAACTGTAAAGGTTTACATGTGCCGAATAAACCGGCAAATCGCGTTATCACTATTCGTGAAATCCAAACAGTTGCAATCGAATATTTTTTTAGAGGCGGGCGTTTGGGGCTTGCTGCCGATCTGCCGGGCTACGCGGCCTGAAGATGCAAATTACTACAGTGATCCGGCTGCCGCAGGGCTAGAATTTAGCATCCGTTCCACTACAGGAAGATCAAAATGCCCAGCAAGAATACAGTCTGCCTTTGGTACGACGGCACCGCATTGGACGCCGCGAATTTCTATGCCGAAACATTCCCGGACAGCGCGGTCGTGGCGGTCCATCACGCTCCCGGCGATTATCCTTCGGGCAAGCAGGGCGATGTCCTGACGGTCGAGTTCACTGTGATGGGCATTCCCTGCCTAGGCTTGAACGGCGGACCGGCCTTCAAGCATAACGAAGCCTTTTCCTTTCAGGTCGCCACCGACGATCAGGCGGAAACGGATCGATTGTGGAAGGCGATTGTAGAAAACGGCGGCCAGGAAAGCGCTTGCGGCTGGTGCAAGGACAAGTGGGGTTTGTCGTGGCAGATTACCCCACGCGTCCTGACGGATGCCATCACCGATCCCGACCCGGCGGCGGCCAAGCGTGCGTTCGACGCCATGATGGACATGCGAAAAATCGACATTGCCACCATCGAGGCGGCTCGGCGCGGTTGATTCCGAAATGCGGGTCCAGCCCGCCGGCATTTATTTAATGACGCCGCAAGCCATGCGGGCTCCGCCGCCGCCCAGCGGTTGCGGATGGTCGGAATAGTTGTCGCCGCCTTGGTGAACCATTAAGGATCGTTTCTTTACGTCCGCCAATTTAAGCCGTGGCGCCAATACGGGATTGCCTGCGGCTCCATCCTCATTGACGTAAAGCGCGGGAAGGTCTCCCAGGTGACCCTTGCCCCAGGGTAAACCGTGCTTGCCGGTTTTCTTGGGGTCCAGGTGCCCACCGGCGGCTTGGGCGGGCGTCATTTTCCCGTCCTTCTCGGCGGCGTCGCAACTGGGATTTTCATGGACATGAAAGCCGTGAACGCCGGTGGCAAGGCCTGATAGCTTGGGCGTGAACACCAGGCCATATTGCGACTCTGAAATGGTGACCGTGCCGACAGCCTTTCCCGCGCCCTTGTCGGTGGCTTCGTGCATCTCCACCGTGACATCCGCATGGGTCAACCCCGCCGCGCAAGCCAAGGTGCCTGTTGCGATACATACGAGCAATTTCTTCATGGGTTTCTCCTTGGAAAAGAGAAAGGCAGCAATCGCTATGCCTGACCGCCGGGAATACCATTGGAGACACTTGGGCCTACAAGTGTGGAACCTATTGCCGCGCCTTCCATTGCTGGTGGCCCTGAGCGCGCAGGGTGCAGGCAGGACATTCGCCGCAGCCATATCCCCATGCGTGCAGGGTGCTGCGGTCGTTCAGATAGCAACTATGGGTTTCTTTGCATATCAGGTCCACCAGTGCCATGCCGCCCAGTTGTCGAGCCAGTTCCCAGGTATCGGCCTTGTCCAGCCACATCAATGGAGTCTCCAGCACCAGCGGACGATCCACGCCCAGGCTCAGCGCCACTTGCAAAGCCTTCAGAGTATTGTCGCGGCAGTCCGGATAGCCCGAATAGTCGGTCTGCGACATGCCGCCCACCAGCACGTCCAACCCCCGCCGGTAAGCCAGTGCGGCGGCCAATGTGAAGAACAGCAGGTTGCGGCCAGGCACGAAGGTATTGGGCAGGCCATCGTCCTGCATCGTAATGGCCATGTCGTCCGTCATGGCAGAAGCGCCCAATTGCCCCAGCACATCGACATTCAGCAGGTGATCGTCGCCCAGGCGGGCAGCCCAGTCCGGATGCAGTTCGGCCAGGCGCCGGCGCAACGTGGCGCGGCAGTCCAGTTCCACCCGATGGCGCTGGCCGTAATCGAAACCGATGGTCTCGACATGGCCGTAACGCGCCAGCGCCCAGGCCAGGCAGGTGGTGGAATCCTGTCCGCCGGAAAACAAGACCAGGGCGCGCCGATGAGCTTGCCCGGAGGTGATCATACGGCGGCGGAAAGGGCGTCGCGCCGCTTCATGACGCGGATGATCGCGTTAAGGGCGACGCCGTATATCGGCACGAACAGCAGCAGGCTGACCGCCAGCTTGATGACGTAGTCCACCACGGCGATCTCCCCCCAGTTCTCGGCCATGAAGGGATTGCTGCTGCGCCAGAAGGCGATGCCGAAGAAGGCAACTGTGTCCAGCGCCTGTCCAAACACGGAAGCCGCCGCGGGCGCCACCCACCATTGCACGTAGCCGCGGCGCATGCGGTCGAACACCTGTACGTCCAGCAATTGGCCCAGGACGTAGGCGGCGAAGCTGGCGAAGGCGATGCGGAATACGAAGCTGTTGAAATCGCCCAGAGCATCCACGCCGTTGAAGCGGCCTTCATGGAACAGGACCGACACAATGTAGGAAGCGATCAGCGCAGGCACCATGGCCCGCGTGATCACGCTGCGCGCTTGAGTTTTGCCTATCAGCCGCACGGTCAGGTCGGTGGCCAGGAAAATAAAGGGAAAGCTGAAAGCGCCCCAGGTGCTGTGAAAGCCGAACAGGTCGATGGGCAACTGCACGAGATAGTTGCTGGCGATGATGATAAGGACGTGGAACGCTACCAGCAGGGCAAGGTAGAACGATACCCGCGATGGCGGGACGGAGGCGGAAGTCATGTGAGCCTTTTTGATTGATGGGGTTAGGGAACCCATGGAGGAAATGCTAGCGCGAATTATACGCCGAGTTTTGCGAACCATCGGCTGGCGCGGCCGCGTCGATGTGCGTCGGAAGGGCCTGCAGCGCATTTCCATGTCTTTTACATGAGTGACGAATTTTTCAACAGTATGTGTTGACATCAATGTCTATAAAATTTACTATAGTGTCAAAATCATGGTTACATGCAATTCTCAGGAGACAAAATGATCAAAGGCATCTATGGGCTGAACATCGCCGTGGCCGACCTCGACACCGCCACCAAAAAATACGAAAACATTCTCGGGGTGTCCGGCAAATTCATTACCGAAGAGAACTTCGCTTTTCCCGGCTTGAAGGGCACCAGCTTCGATGTCAATGGGTTTCATCTGAATCTTATTGCCTCGACATCGCCAGACACTTCTGTAGCAAAGTTCATCGAAAAAAAAGGCGAAGGGGTTTTTCTGCTATCGCTTGAGGTCGGCGACATGGACCAGGCGCTCGGCGACATGCGGGGCCAGGGATTGACCCCTCTTCTGAAGGAATCGGCAAAAGGCGGGTTTGGCGAAGTCAACTTCATACATCCCAAAGAGATGAACGGGGTGCAGCTGGAAATCTTCAAGCCTGCAAAATAGCGGCGCGCCACCAGCAGCGGCTGCTTGTCAAGGAGGTCTTATGGTTGACGACGTTGAGCAGGATATTGTTGATGTTGTGGTAATCGGTGCAGGCGTAGCCGGTTTGTTCGCCGCCGTTGAGGCCGCCGAAATGGATGCGTCCGTCATGCTGCTGGAAAGCCAGCCGGAAATCGGCGGCAGCTCCCGTTTGTCGGGCGGTTATGTCGCGCTATGCGAAACGGAGCTCGAGCAGGCCAGCCGTGACGAGCTGCTCGCGGATCTTGATGAGGCCCATCACCATGACAGCCAATTTGAGCTGTCGCGCGTCTATACCGAAAACAGCGCGGATACCTATCTTCGTCTGAAAGACTTGGGCGTGGAGTTCATCAGCACCATGCAGTTTTCCCACATGAGCAAACCATGGGCCCATGAACCCGGAGGCATAGGCGGCGGCGCGGAGTTGGTGATGAAGCTGGAAAAGGCAGCCCGGCGCCGTGGCGTAAAGATTCTGACATCCACACGTGCGCGCGGCCTGCTGCGGAATGAAAAAGGGCGGGTCGTCGGCGTTGAAATATCCCGGGACGGTCGCAGGAGCGTGTTGCGCGCGCGCCGGGCCGTTGTCCTGACCTGCGGTGGTTTTACGCGTAATCCCGAGCTCATCGAACAGTACGGAAGGGCGGGCGCAGAGAAAATCACGCCATTGACGGGGGCCGGCTCATTGGGCGATGGCCTATTGATGGGCAAGGATATCAACGCGGACACGACATATCTCGAGATTGGCGTCGCGCCCACCGGCCCGGTGGATCCCGTCATGAATGCCATGTCGCTGGTCAACTACAAGGGCGCCATTTTGGTCAACAAGAACGGGCAGCGTTTCTGTCGAGAGTCGGACGTTTATCTCGATCTGTCGTGGGCCGGGTTAAAGCAGCCCGATACCCTGATGATCCAAGTCTATGACGCGGAAATTCGCGAAGACTATATGCGGTGGAAACTCGCCCACGTATTGGGCTTATGTCGAGAAATCAAGGCCGACAGCATCGAAGGGCTTGGCGCGGAACTGAATGCGTCGCACGATGTGGATTCCGAAGGCTTGCTCAGGACCGTAGCCGCTTATAACGGCTATGCGGAAAGCGGCCACGATCCGGATTTCGAACGAGTTCACTGCGTCGGCACCGCAGGCAAGTTGCGCCCAATATCCAAGGCTCCCTTCTATGCGGCGGTGCTGGTTCCCGGCACCACGCACTTCAATGGCGGCTTGCGGATAAGCCGCAACATGCAGGTGGTCGACACGGAAGGGGATGTGATCCTGGGTTTGTATGCCGCCGGCGAAGTTATAGGCGGCTTTCACGGCGCGGGCTATATGTCTGGATCCTTTCTGGGAAGCTCTTTGATTTTCGGCCGGATCGCTGGCAGGAATGCAGCTGATGAGGTAAAGCGCGCAGTCTGAGCCACCGCCGTGCGGTGACTCAAGGAAAGGGAAACCCCAGGTAGTGCAAGCCCGCAACCGGGTGGTACGGATGTTAACCAAATTGACGGCTGATCGATATGAGCAAAGCAAAACAAAAGATGCTTGGAATCAAGGAAAAGCGAGAGCTGCAACGGCGCACGGTTGTCGAAGCGGCAGCCAAGCTTTTCAGCCAGAAAGGGTATGCGGGGACCAGCATGCTGGACGTTGCCCGCGCCTTGGAAATCAGCAGGCCCGCGCTCTATCACTACTTCGTCAGCAAAGAGGATGTGCTGACGACCTTGGTGAAAGAGGTAACCCTCTATCTGGAGAACGTGGGTGATTCCTTGACGGCGGACGGGTCGCGGGATCCCGCCGAAACACTGTATGAGATGACGCGAAAGAATGTGCTGTTCATCTTGAATAACACCGTCATGTTCAGAGTCGTGGAGCGCTCCGAAAACGATCTCCCCGAAGATATCCGGCGGCTGAACGACCGAGCCAAACGAGGCATATACGATCGCTTTCGCATTGCCATTGAACGGGGTATTGAAACGGGGCATTTCAGAAAAGTGGATCCGGCCGTCGCGGCGTTCTCCATTATTGGCTTGTGCAGCTGGTCGGCCTGGTGGTACAGCCCGGATGGCCGGCTGAACCCGGAAGAGATCGCGGACCAAGTTGCGATGATGGGGCTGGAGTCGGTACGGGCGTCGGACGGCAAGTCGATCAATCTGGATGAGTTGCGGCCGGCCATTGCCGACGCGCGTAAATCCCTCGAACGATTATCCAATCTGTTTGGAAAGAATTAAGGCTGGCGACTGACGGCAAGCTGGCAACAAGCCGCAGTCAGGCATGACGATAAAGCCATGGAGACGATGTAAATGAGTAATGCCATACCCTATTATTTCAGGTCGCTGGATTGGGACAAGCTGATAGCGGATTATCCTCCGCCTCCCAATTACGACGGCACAATCGGTGCAATGTCCGACGAGCAAATCCATGCTCTTCAGAACGAGCGATTTCTGGCGCGCGTGGAAGAGGCCTGGAAACTGCCGTTTTATACGCGCCGCTGGTCGGCTGTGGGTCTTGAGCCCGGCGATATCCGGAGCCTGGAGGACATCGAGAAGATTCCTACCTTCAACAGCGACGATCTGAAGTCCGCGATCGAGTCGGCGCCGCCGTTTGGAGATCACCACCCTTACCGCCGCGAAGACTTCGGCGACGTTCCGATCAAGATTCAAACCAGCGGCGGTACCACAGGCATGCCGCGCGTTACGCTGTTCGACGCGCTTGCCTGGGAGGTTCAGGGAATCCAGACGGCTCGCGGCCTGTATGCGCAAGGGGCCCGGCCTGGCGACGTCATCCAGATACCGTTCACGACATCGCTGGCCAACGCCGGCTGGTCCGCCTACAACGCTGTTTTCAACTGGCTGGGTTGCGTGCCCGTCACAACCGGCTCGGGCAAGGTAACACCGAGCGAGCGACAGCTGGAGTTTGCCAAAGCCTGGGGTACGAATGGTTGGTACTGCTATGGCGACTATCTTGGACGGCTCACTCAGGTGGCGGAGCAAATGGGCTTTGATTTGCACCAGCTTCCCACCAAGTATCTCTTTACCTTCCTTGGGCCGGACAGCGATGGCGCATTGCGCCGGGGACTCGAAGAAGCCTGGGGCGCGCCCGTTTACGACAACTATGGCTCTCATGAAGTAGGCCTGGTGGCGTGGGAGTGCCAGCACAAGAAAAACAAGCATATCAACGAGGACACGGCATTTATCGAGGTTTGCGATGCCCATGGCCGACGCCTGCCCGACGGTGAAACAGGCAGCGTCGTTGTCACCAGCCTGCATCGCAGCGTTCCCCCTTTCATACGTTACGACCATCGCGACATGATGGCTTTGTATCCACGGGAAAAGTGCGAGTGCGGCGTGTGCTCAAGAAAGCTCTCGAGCTTGTTTGGCCGCATGGACGACATGGTCAAGTTGCGGGGCACAAACATCTATCCTTTGAGTTGCCAAGGAGCGATCAAAAAAGATCCGCGCACCACTGGCGAGTTTTTGTGTGTGGTATCGCATGTTGGCGAAGGCGTGGCGCGCCAGGATGAAATGGTTATCCGGGTCGAGCGCAAATCGGCAACGGTGAACAAACAAGCGCTGCGCGATGATCTGACCGCAACGCTTACGGCCGAACTCGGCGCGCGCATTCAGGTCGAGATTGTCGAGCCCGACGAACTCGACGAGTACACCAAATCAGGCGAAAAGCCCAAGCGCTTGCTTGATCTGAGAAAACGATAACAAGCAGTCGATGTGGCTGTCCATTTAACCGAGGAGACAATGATGTTTCAAATATTCAATAAAACAATTCTTGCAGCAGCGATGGGCGTTCTTGCTTCACTTGTGGGGCCCGCATCCGCGCAAGCGGCCGACAAGGCCAAAGGCGAGCCTGTCGTTATCGGTGTGATCGAAGATCGTTCCGGTTCGGCCACCTTCTATTCGCAAGAGTCGGTGAAGGCGATCAAGTTGTTTGCCGAATCCATCAACAAGGGTGAGCTTGCCTACATGGGCGGTACGGCCGGCAGTGAGCCCGGTATTCAGGGCCGTCCCATCGAACTCATTTTCGAGGACGATGAGAACAACGCCAACTTGACAGTCGTCAAGTCGCGCCGCTTGATTGAGCGTGGTGCCGATGTATTGTTTTTTCTGTCCGGATCGGGCGCCACCATGCAGGGTCGCGTGGTCTGCGCGGAACAGAAGATCTTATGCATGGCGCCGACCAACGTCAGTTCACGGCTGGTCAGTCCGCCCAACAATGAATACATCTTCACGATGGCGCCTATCAGCGAACTGAGCGGAGGCGCCTACATTGACGCGTGGAAAAAACTCAACTTCAAGCGCGTTGCGATTATTTCCGACAGTTCCCCCACCAGCCGCGTGCTGCGAGACGCTTATAAGAAGACGTGGGAAGCGGCCGGCTTTGAAACCGTGGCGGACGAAATGATGGAGATCGGGTCCACGGATGCCAACTCGCAGGTCATGCGCGTGCGTGGACAAAAACCCGATGTGGTCTTCGACTCCTTTGCTTCGGCGGCGGAATCAGCGGCGATGTACAAAAGCCTTCAGCGGTTCGACGTAAGAGCGCAGCGCTGGGCTCAAAACAACTTGACGGCCACACCGAAAATATGGGAGCTGGCCGGCAGCGCGGTCGATGGCGCATTGGTCGTCGATCCTATCGGTCCTGGCAATCCGAATACCGATGCCGTCAAGTCAATCTACGAAAAGGTGCACGGACAGAGTTCCTTCGTCTGGCTGCATGCCGTCGTTTGGGACGGACTGATGCTGGTGAAAACAGCGGCAAAATCCGCCGACACGCTGGACGGAACCGCATTGCGCGACGCTATGGAAAAGGTCACCGCTTTCCCCTCGGCCTTTGGCCAAAAGGGCAACACCTTGAACTTTGCCAAGGGAGTTCATAACGGAACCTCCGAGAAAGGCTTGGTCATCGTGCAGTTCAAGGACCAGAAACCCTCTGTGCTGTGGGATGTCTATCAGCCGGCCAAATAAGGATAAGCATGTTATTTAGCATCGTTTCTTCCGGCATAGGGATAGGCGCGTTGTATGGCTTGCTGGCCTTGGGATATTTTCTGTTTTTCCAGGCCACGACCGCCATCAATTTCGCGATAGGGGCCATTGCCATGTTCGCGGGCATGGCAATGGCGGTGGTCTCCCAAGACATGAGCCTGCCCTGGGCAATCGGCATATTGGTTGCCGTGGCTCTGGCCGTTCTACTCGCGTGGATTTCGGAGGCGGCCATACTGCGCCCAATTCTTGCCAGGAGCAGCGATGAATTTGGCGCTGTGGTGGCAATCGTGGCGCTGATGTTTGTCATTGAGCAGTTGGCCGGCGTCATCTTTGGCCGGCGGCCCATTCAGGGAAGGCAACTGTTCGATGCCGTTCATTTTGTCGGCGACGGAATTATTGAAAGCCGTTTCCTCTGGAATACCGTGATTTCAGTGGCCGTCTTCGCGGTGGTAGTCGCTTGGCTCAAGCATGGAAGTTATGGCCGGATGCTGCGCGCAGCGGGCGACAATGAAATTGCCGCGCGTGTGCTGGGCCTGCCCATTCGCCGCATCAAGTTTGCCGCCGTGTTTGCCACGGGCCTGGTTTGCGCCGTAGCCGGCGTGCTCTACGTGTCGCAGGCGCCACTGAATTTCCACTCCCACCTTGCGTTTGCTATCGCGGGCTTCATCGCGTTTGTTATCGGGGGCACAGGAAGCGCCTGGGCGCCGTTGGTGGGGGGCATTCTGCTGGGGCTGATCGAAGCGTTCACTATCTGGTTCCTCGGCGGGGGCGCACGCGACTATATGTTGCTGCTGCTGGTGCTTGTGGTGTTTTCGGTCAGGCCGGAAGGCATATTTACCGTTCGAGTAAGAACGTAAGTCGAGGAGCAAGGATTCATCATGAGCACGATACGGTCTCATCAACATAAGCTTTCGCGATCCTTGCGAAAGGAAAGCCTTCTGGGTTTGCTTGGCACACTCGTATTCGTTATTTTTGTGGGCAACCAGGTATATCGGCAGGATCTTGGCATTCTGGTCATCGTTTACGCCTTACTCGCGCTGGGCATGTATTTGCCGCTGGCGTTGGGAGGGCGGCTCTCGCTGGCATATAACGCCTACTTCGCCATAGGCGCATACTCTGTCGCGATTACCGGTCAACAAGGAGGCGTTCTGTTATGGCTGGCTCCCATCCTGGGTGTCGGTTTGTCCATGCTGACTGCGGCCGTTCTAGCCGTGGTAACGAGAAAATTGTCCGGGTTTCATTTGGCGGTCGCCACCATGCTGTTCGGCATTGTGGTGCACACCTGGCTCATTCACTCGGGTGATTGGGCTGGAGGGCCGGAAGGTATCGGCGGTATTCCGCGTTTATCTTTGTTTGGGTGGGAGCTTGGCCGCACCCAACTGATCGCTGTCGGAGCGCTGCTGGTCTGGCTTATCGCCACAGCTATTGCCCATTTTCGCATGTCTTTCTTTGGCATTGCCCTGCGCGCGCAACGCGAAACCGTACCCGCGGCGCAGGCCAGCGGGGTGCCCGTCGTCAGTTTACGCATTATTTCCTTGGCCCTGGGAGCAGGCATTGCGTCCATTGCCGGCATGCTGCTGGCCCTCATGAATCAGTTCATCCTGCCCGAATCGTTTGGCATCAAAGTGGTGTTCCTGGTGCTGTTCATGCCCATCCTGGGCGGCATGTTTACCCCATGGGGTTCTGTGCTCGGAGCGCTCATCGTAGTGTTTTTCACGCTTGGCTTTGATTTCTTCGAGGGTCCTGGCGTGCTGACGTTCGGCATTCTTGCCTTGGTCATCCTGCTGGCATTTCCTCAGGGAGTGTTGGGTGGCTTGGCTGCGTTGCGGCAACGTTTCACGAGGCCCGGTGCAGCAGCGGGAGGCCACTGACATGAGTTATTTGCGTTGTGAAGAGGTTCTGAAGTCATATGGCGGAGTCAAGGTTTTGCTCGGGGTGAATTTCGAAGTTCGAGGCGGGCAGATTTTAGGGCTTCTCGGTACCAATGGCGCGGGAAAATCGACGCTGATCGACATCATCTCCGGCATTACGCCGCTCGATTCGGGCGCTGTTTACCTTGGCGAGCACGAAGCGCGCGGGCAAGGCAGCGAAACCCGGGCTTACCAGGGGCTGGCTCGCACCTTTCAGCATCCCCAGGTAGCCAAGGACCTGACGTTGCGGGAAAACGTGCTGATAGGCGCCAGCGTCAGCGAGCTGAAAGGCTTGCCGCGTGTTTTCAGTTCCGCGCTGGGAGGGTTCTTCAAGGGATGGGGGGCTCTAAATGAACAGGTCGAGCAGGTGTGCGCCGACGTGGCGCTGAACAATATCGACCGCCTGGCCGGTGAAGTGACCTTCGGCGAGCTGCGCCTGATCGAAATGGCTCGTGTGTTAATGCAGAAGCCCAAAGTCGTGTTGTTGGACGAACCCTTTTCCGGCGTCGGAGACAGCGGCATACAAGGCATCATTTATTCGCTTGGCAAGCTCAAGGAGGCGGGGGCCGCCGTGCTGCTCGTCGACCATAACATCGACATTCTGGCGCCTCAGGTTGATCGTATGGCGCTTCTGGCACAGGGAAAGATTGTGGTGCAGGGCGATGTGCAATCGTGCCTGACAAGCCCAGTCTTTCGCGAGACATATATTGGAGTGAGCTGAATGAGTACCGAATCCACATTGGATGTAAGTTCCGTCACCGTCCGCTATGGTGGTGTCGAGGCAGTTACCGATGCACGGATGTTTGCTCGCCCAGGCACCATTACCGCCATCGTCGGTCCAAACGGCGCCGGCAAAAGCAGCCTCTTTCTTGCCATGATGGGGGCGTTGAAAGCCAGTGGCGGCAAGGTAAGCGTTGCAGGCAAGAGCCTGGACGCGCTTGGACCCACAGCGCGCGTCCGTAGCGGGCTGGTATTGGTGCCGCAAGGGCGTCAAATTTTCCCGCGATTGACCGTCCAGGAGAACCTGAAAGTCATGGTGGATGCGTTATCGCTTGATCAGTCACGCGTCGAGACGGCGATCGAGCGCTTTCCCCGGCTGAAAGAACGCCGCGGTGTTGCGGCTGGAACCTTGAGCGGCGGAGAGCAGCAGATGTTGGCGCTGGCGCGCGCGCTGATGACGAATCCAAAAGTGCTATTGCTGGACGAACCGATGCTCGGCCTGGCGCCCGTCGTCGTCGAGCAGGTGATCGAATTGTGCTCCCAGTTGGCCGAAGAGGGTATTGCCGTCGTTATTGCCGAACCGTCTGTGCGCCTTGTTGGCCGCAACGTTAGCCGCGGCTACGTCATGATACGAGGCCGGATCAGTCAGGAGATCATTGGATTGCCGATGATCGAGGCGGAGTACATGCGCCTGCTCGGCATGACGTCCTGATGGCATTCGAAATGAAGTCAAGCATGCATGCTCCTCATATGTCCTCCGCCATTCGCACACATCGCTTCACCAATCGCGAGGGATTGTGTCTGGCCGGGGATATTGGGGGGGATCCGGGCGCCCAACCGATCGTGCTCTTGCACGGCGGCGGCCAGACCCGGCACTCCTGGCGCCATACTCTCGATGAGCTCGTGTCGCGAGGCTATCACGTGATCAGCCTGGACGCGCGAGGCCATGGGGACAGCGATTGGGCGGCCGATGGCGACTATCAGCTGGAAACGCTGGGCCGCGATCTGCTTGACGTGATAGGGACGCTGCCTAAGAAGCCCATCATCGTTGGGGCCTCCATGGGTGGCATGACGGCCTTGTTTGCCGTTGGGCTGGCCAGGGAACAGGCCGTGCGCTCAGTCATTCTGGTTGACGTGGTCCCAGGGCTGGACCCGCAGGGCTCGCAACAGATTGTGGATTTCCTGCAAGGGCATATGGGCGGCTTTGACAGCCTTGAACAGGCGGCGGACGCCGTTTCCGCCTACAACCCCCATCGGCCGCGGCCGAAGGACATCAGCGGCTTGATGAAGAACTTGCGATCCCATGGCGACGGTCGCCTGTATTGGCATTGGGACCCTGCATTCTTTACCACCTCTGATCTGATCGAGCCGCTTGCCTTCCGTGACCGGCTGTACGAGATATGCACCTCTATCACCATTCCCGTGTTGTTGGTCAAGGGGATGTATAGCAACGTGGTTACTGACCAGGGCGTTCACGAGTTCCGTCAACGTTTGCCGCAACTGCAAGTTTTTGAAGTTAGCGGAGCAGGCCACATGATCACCGGCGATCGGAACGATCTTTTCAACGAAGGCGTGCTCAAGTTCATCGAAGAGCACTTGGGTGCCAAATAGCCGGCGTCAGGCTGGATGCCATCCAAGGCTCAGCCTGTGTCAAGGAAACCGAATATGAATAACGAGAAGGACGACATGCTTTCTGAAGAGATACGCTCATTTTCACTGGATGGGAAACTTGCACTGGTAACGGGAGCGTCAAGTGGCATAGGCCGGTATTTGGCTGGCGTACTTGGCCGTGCGGGGGCGTCGGTCATTCTTGCCGCTCGACGCAAGTCCGTGGTCGCCGAAGAGGCCGCCCGGCTTCGGGAGCAAGGCGGGCAAGCCGTGGGCATCGCCATGAATGTAGCTGAAACAGAATCGATCGATACCGCTTTCGATGAGATTCACAAACTGTTTGGTCGCCGTCCGGATATTCTCCTCAATTGCGCGGGGGTAGCCCTGCTCAAGCCGTTCCTGGAGCAAACACCCGAAGAGATTGATGTCGTGATAGGAACCAACCTGCGCGGCGCTTTTCTTGTAGCGCAGCGCGCGGCCCGGGCCATGGCGGAGCAAGGCGGCGGTGCAATCATCAACGTAGCCTCTACCGCCGGATTGCGGCCTGGCGGAATGCTGTCCAGTTATGGGGCCACCAAGGCCGGGCTGATCCACTTGTCCAAGGTCATGGCCTACGAGCTCGCTCGAAACAATATCCGCGTCAATGCGCTATGCCCGGGCAATATCGAAACGGAGATGCATCGCGAGTTCGAAGATGCGGGCTTTGCGCAAGCGCTGGTCAAGCGGATTCCCCAGCGCCGTTTTGGGCAGTGCAAGGACTTGGCGGGCGCCACCTTGCTGCTCGCCTCCGACGCCGGCGCCTACATGACCGGTACTGTCCTGACCGTCGATGGCGGGCAAATCGTCAACTCCATTTGATTTCAGGGTCGAGGCCGATTGTGAGAGAAACACTTGAATTCATGATGTATGACTGGCTCAAGGTTGACAGCCTGAGCGAGCGGGCGCGCTATGCGGCACACACCCGGGAGACATTTCAGTCAGTGCTGGACTTGAGCGAACGCATCGCCACCGAAAAGTTCCATCCCCTGAATCGCCTGGTGGATGCACAGGAGCCCGAGTTCGATAATGGACGAGTACGTTTGCCGGGCGGCGTCAAAGAAGCCGTCAACGCGTATGCCAATTCCGGCTTGTTGGCCGCTGGCCACGACTATGAAGTCGGAGGCATGCAGTTGCCCTATGTCGTCGATATGGCGGCCAATACCTTTTTTTCGCTGAACAGCATCGGTCTGGCCGCCTTTGGAATGCTTACTTACGCCAACGCCAATTTGCTGATGGCGCACGGCACGGACGTGCAGAAAAGCGTTTTTGCGCTTCCGCAAATGGAAGGGCGCTACTTCGGCACCATGTGTCTTAGCGAGCCAGGCGCGGGGTCCAGTCTTGGTGATCTCACCACCAAGGCATTGCCGGACGGACAGGACTACGCGGATTGCCCTTTAGGGCCGCGCTACCGCCTCAAAGGCAGCAAAATGTGGATCTCCGGCGCCGAGCACGACTTATCAGAGAACATCGTACATCTTGTCCTGGCAAAAATTCCCGATGAAAGCGGACAACTGCCGCCCGGTCCCGGAGGCATTTCATTATTCATCGTTCCTAAGTATCTTGTCACGCCCGAGGGTGGGCTGACCGAGGCCAGGAACGATGTTGTGCTGGCCGGCCTGAATCACAAATTGGGTTATCGCGGCATACCGAACACTTTGTTGAGCTTTGGGGAGAGCGGCGGCGCCATCGGCTATAGGGTTGGCGAACCGGGACAAGGGCTGCACCTCATGTTCCATATGATGAACGAAGCCCGCATCAACATCGGCATGGGTGCGACTATGCTTGGCTTTGCGGGTTATCAGGCTTCGCTGGGTTATGCGCACGAACGCCGCCAGGGACGCTTGCGCGGCAGTAAGGGCCGAAAATCCGATGGCCAGCAGGTCAAATTGATTGAGCACCCGGACGTTCGGCGCATGTTATTGGCACAGAAGTCCTTGAGCGAAGGCGGACTTGCCTTGGCTCTGTATTGCGCGCGTCTGGTGGATGAAAAGCGTACGGGCGACGAGGCGCAGCACAAGCGCGCTGGCCTGATGCTGGAATTGCTGACCCCCGTGGCGAAAAGCTGGGCAAGCGAGTGGTGTCTCGAAGCGAACAGTTTGGCCATTCAAGTGTTGGGAGGCTACGGCTATACCCGGGATTTTCCGGTAGAGCAATATTGGCGGGACAACCGCCTGAACATGATTCACGAGGGTACGCACGGCATTCAGGCGCTCGATTTACTGGGCAGGAAGATTCGCCAGAACGATGGACAGGCCTACGCCTTATGGGTTGAAGGTGTGCAACAGACTCTTGAACAGGCCAAGGCTCATGAAGAATTGGAGCCCTATGCCGACGCGCTGGCGCATTGCATGGACCGGCTGTCCGAAGCCACCCGCAAAGCGCAGGACCCGGAATACGCCGAGCGGGCGTTGGCCAACGCCACGCCCTATATGCAGGCGTTTGGCCATGTTGTGGTGGCCTGGCTGTGGCTCCAGGTTCTATTGGCCGCACTCGAGTCGCCAACCGCCGGCAACACGCTCGTTCAAGGAAAAAGGATGGCGATGCGGTATTTCTTCGCCTATGAACTCTCCAAGGTCGCGAGCTGGCTGGATGTGATCCTGAAGGGGGATGACACCGTACTGGCTATGCAGGGCGATTGGTTTTAATGAAATTAAGCGGGACGGATCTATGTCAGAGCTTGTGAGCTACATCAACGATGATGGCATCGGCATTATCACCATCGATAACCCCCCGGTCAATGCGTCGTCACAGCCTGTCCGGCAAGCATTGGCGGCGATTTTGGCCAGCATGAAGCAGGCCGGAGATGTAAAGGCTGTGTTGTTGCGATGTGCCGGTCGAACCTTCATGGCCGGCGCCGATATCCGGGAATTCGATGGTGCCGATATTCCTCTTCCCGATCCAAATGAGATCCATGCATTATTGGAATCGCTTTCGGTTCCGGCGATTGCCGTCCTGCATGGCACGGTGCTGGGCGGTGGACTGGAATTGGCCCTGGCGTGCCACTACCGCGTGGCGCTTCGGTCAACGCGATTGGGCTTGCCCGAGGTTACGCTGGGTTTACTGCCCGGCGCTGGCGGGACCCAAAGGTTGCCGCGCCTGATCGGCGTGTCTGAAGCGCTGGACATGATAGCCACCGGAAAGGCGGTATCGGCCGACCGGGCGCTGCGGATGGGATTGTTGGATGACGTGTTTGATGCGGACCTTGACGCCCAGGCACTGGCATTTGCCCGGCTTGCGGCTCATAAGGATGTAGCGGCGAGAGTTCTCAGATACCGCTCTCTTGACCTTGAGCAGGGGGAAACCCTTGTTCTGGAAAAGTGGCTGGAGAGACTGCCGCCGGAGGACAAGGGAGGGCGCGGATCGCGTGCTTGTGTTCTAGCCATAAAAATGGCGGCGGAGCTGCCATTCGACGAAGGCCTGGAATTCGAACGTCGCTCCTTCTTGAAATGCAAGGCTTCGACTGAGTCCAAGGCCTTGCGGCATGCGTTCTTTTCGGAACGTGAGGCTTCCAGGATACCAAACCTGCCGGACGGCCTGATGCTTCGCCCGGTGACGTCGGTGGGCATTGTGGGCGCCGGTACGATGGGCGTAGGAATCGCCATGAGCTTTGCGAACGCTGGAATGCCTGTCATATTGCAGGACCTCAGTGCCGAGACTCTGGCTCGCGCCACCGAGGCGATACGCACAACGTATGGCGCCGCGGTCGATAAGGGGCGCATCAGCGCGCAGGATGCCGACAACCGTCGCGGTTTGGTCCGCACGGCAACCGACGACATGCAATTGGCTCAATGCGATCTGATCATCGAGGCGGCCTTCGAGAGTCTTGACATCAAACAGCGTATTTTCGAGCGACTGGGCAAGATAGCGAAGCCGGGCGCCATCCTTGCCAGCAACACATCGTCGCTTGACGTCAATAAGCTTGCCGACGCCTCCGGGCGCCCCGCGGACGTTCTGGGCATGCACTTCTTCAGCCCGGCCAACATCATGCGTTTGCTGGAGGTGGTCCGCGCCGACCTGACGGCGCCGGATGTATTGGCTACCGTCATGCGCCTGGCCAAGCGCATTGGGAAGGTTCCGGTCGTTTCAGGCGTGTGTTTCGGATTTATCGGCAATCGCATGCTGGAAGGTTATCTGCGCGAAGCCGAGTTTCTGATTCTCGAGGGAGCGTCGCCTGCATTTATCGACGAGGCGCTGGAAGATTTCGGTATGGCGATGGGGCCTTGCCGCATGATCGACATGGCCGGCGTAGACGTGGCGGCCAAAGTGGTTATCGAGCAAAAGAAGGCCAACATCCTGCCCGAAGATCCGACGTATCGGATCGTCGTGCAGGCATTGCATGATGCAGGCCGGTTCGGACAGAAAACCGCTTGCGGTTACTACCGCTACGAGGGCCGAAAACCCGTGGAAGATCCCGACGTGGCGCCAATTTTTGTTGAGCTGGCTCGCGTCCATGGCGTTCAAAGACGCACGGATATTACGGCACGGGAAGTCGTGCAACGTTGTCTGTACCCGTTGATCGCCGAGGGCTACCGGATTCTGGAAGAAGGTATTGCCTACCGTCCGGGTGACATTGATGTCGTGTGGCTCAGCGGATACGGCTTTCCTGCTTATCGCGGCGGGCCGATGTTCTATGCCCAGACGCTGGGCGAAGCCGAATTGGCCGGGCGCATCGCTTCCTATGCGGAGACGCAAGGAAACTTGTTTGGTTATTGGACCGTACCCGAGTCCCTCCAAAGGGCTCGGCGCTAAAAAAGCGTACGAGGGATACGGATCACATTTTCATCATTTGATACTTTAAGGAATACAAATGGAAGAGGCGGTAATTGTTTCAACGGCCAGGACGCCGATAGGTAAATCGTTTCGAGGCGCATTCAATCATACGACGTCACCAACCCTGATGGCGCACGCGCTGGAAAATGCCGTTGAGCGCGCCCGCATTGATCCCGAGCGCATCGATGATGTCATTGTCGGCACCGTGCTGGGCGCCGGCACATCAGGATGGAATGTCGCCCGCCAATCCGTGTTTGCGGCGAATCTGCCGGTGTCGGTGAGCGCGCAGACCATGGACCGGCAGTGCGCGTCCGGGCTGATGGCTATTGCCACCGCGGCAAAGCAAATCATGGTGGACGGTATGGACATCGTGGTCGCGGGCGGCCAGGAAAATATTTCGATAGTGCAGAATCGATATTACGAATGGGCCAATGCCGAACAGGATGCCCTTGTGCTCAAGCATGCCCCGAACTCATACATGCCTATGCTGGATACGGCTGAGTATATTTGCCGCAAATACGACATATCGCGCGAGAGCCAGGACGAATATGCCTTGCAGTCCCAATTGCGTACGGCGAAGGCCCAGCAAGAAGGGCGCTTTGCCGACGAAATCGTGCCGATCACGGTCCAGATGCAGGTAAAGGACAAGGCTACGGGTCAAACGTCATTGAAGTCGATCACATTGGCCCAGGATGAGGGCAATCGCCCGAGCACGACGCTGCAGTCCCTTGCCGCTTTGCAGCCGGTGATACAGGGTGGAGTCATTACTGCAGGCAACGCCAGCCAACTGTCCGATGGCGCCAGCGCCTGCGTGTTGGTCAGTTCAACCTTTGCCGAACGCCAGGGCCTGGCTCCGATGGGGATTTACCGCGGCATGGCCGTCGCTGGCAATGCGCCCGAAGAAATGGGACTCGGACCGATCTACGCCGTGCCCAAGCTTTTGAAAAAGCACGGCTTGACTGTACAGGACATCGGCTTGTGGGAACTGAACGAAGCGTTCGCGTGTCAGGCACTGTATTGCCGCGACAAGCTGGGCATTGATCCAGAACTGTTCAATGTCGATGGCGGCAGCATATCCGTCGGCCATCCCTATGGCATGACAGGCTCGCGCCTGACGGGACACATATTGATCGAGGCCAAGCGCCGCGGAGCGCGTTACGCAGTGGTGACAATGTGCATAGGCGGCGGCATGGGCGCGGCGGCGCTGTTCGAGGTCGTATAGCCTATATCGTTCAGGATCGGTGCAGTAGCGGTCAAGGCGCCATAAATCACAGGAAGATGAGCGGGCTTACGCCTGCTCATCTATGGTACAGCTTGGCAATACTGGCCGTGTTCTCTGTGGTGCTTCTTTACCGATACCGCAACGGCTCATCGCGTCCGCATCGCGGCGTTCACCGGCCCTGGACGTCCCCCAACCACCGCATATATGCCGAGCGGGTTGCTTCAGACACCGAGTCCAGCACTTTTTGATGGTTGACCTGAT
>JBEBYL010000010.1:0-105064 GCA_040391135.1 Pusillimonas sp.
GCCGCAAGGACTCGCAGATCCAGGCCGCCATTACCGGGCAGACCTTGCAGTTCGGCGAATCGCTCAAGCGCGATGACAACATACGCCAATGGATGAACGAACAGTTAATTCAATATGCGCCCGGATTCATCGATACATACCGCCCCAAGCTCGGCCGCTTCATTTCAGACAAGATGAAAGAATGGAAGGAAGAAGAAGTAGTCGAAAAGCTGGAGCTCAATATCGGGCGAGATCTGCAATTCATCCGGATCAATGGAGCCGTGGTCGGCGGCATTGTCGGGGTCATCATTCATGTTGTGACGGGATGGTTGGTGTGAAGTGGCAAGGCGAAACGGTCAACCATTCGCTGGCGGCAAAAACACGAACAGAATCAAGTGCTCTTGCCAAAGCCACGCTTGCCCGAACATAAGCTGTTTTGGTGCCTATGTTATCTCTGCAGGGCCCTCAATCCTCCTCCATATCCCTGAATGCCTGCACCAAAAAATCCAACAAGGCGCGCACTGCCGGCAACTGGCCCCGGCGCGACGCGTAGACAGCATGAATGATTTCAGGCCGAGGCTCCCAATCGGGCAAAACCCGAACCAGGGCGCCGCTGCTTAGTTCGTCTTGAATGAACATGGTTGGCAACTGCACTACACCGACGCCGCTTACTGCGGCATCGCGCAAGGCCATCATGGATTGCGTCACGTAGCGCGGGCTGTGGCGCACTTCAGCCTTTACCTTTTCAGGCCCCTGCAATACCCAGCGATGCATATCCTGCGGCAGCCCCATGTCCAGGCTGGGCCAATGTGAAAGATCCATCGGCCCCGACGGCCGATCATGCTGCTTCAGCAACTGAGGCGAGGCGACCAGGCATTGGCGCCGCTCGGCCAGCACGCGCAGGATCAGATCGCTGTCCTGCAAAGGGGGCGGACGCACGCGGATGGCCAAATCCAGGCCTTCCGCCACCAAATCCACACGGCGATTGGTCTCATCCACGTGGAGCACGACACGCGGGTACTCCGCCATGAAGCGGCCCAATATCGATCCAACGCGCGCGGCCAGCAGGGCTACTGGACAGCTCATGCGGATCACGCCGCTTGGCTCGGACTGCGTCGACGCCGCAAACTCCTCAGCGGCTTCGGCTTCGATCAGCATCGCCCGGCAATGCTCGTAGTATCGCCTGCCCACTTCCGTGACGGTAAAGCTGCGCGTCGAACGCAGCAGGAGCTGCACCCCAAGGCGCTCTTCCAGCAGGGCCACACGGCGGCTCAGCTTGGATTTCGGGATGCCCAGGGCGCGGCCGGCCGGAGCGAAGCCGCCGTGCTCCACGACTTTCGCGAAGTAGTACAGCTCATTAAGATCAGGCAGCTTCATCGTTTCAAAAATAGGACACTAAGGATGAAAATCAGGGTCTAGTGAACCATTAATCACAAATATATACTGATTTCCATGTTCAGTGAATCGCATTGCGCCTCTGGCAGCGATTCCGTCAAATGGAGAAAGTCATGCTTAGAAAGATCCAAGGCATTTATCAAGCGCCCCGCCCTCATTGGGTAGGCGATGGTTTTCCGGTTCGCTCCCTGTTCAGTTATGGAGATCACGGCAAGGCGCTGAGTCCGTTTCTGCTGCTTGACCATGCCGGTCCGCACACTTTCACCCCCGCCACAAGCCGGCGCGGTGTCGGTACGCACCCCCACCGCGGATTCGAAACGGTGACCATCGTCTACGAAGGTGAAGTCGCCCACCGCGACTCCACAGGCGCGGGCGGCACCATCGGCCCCGGTGATGTGCAGTGGATGACTGCGGCTTCCGGCATCCTGCACGAAGAGTTCCACTCCGAAGCCTTTGCCCGCCAGGGTGGGCGGTTGGAAATGGTGCAGCTATGGGTCAACCTGCCGGCCAAGGACAAGATGTCCGCACCCGGCTACCAGACGATCTTGAATCACGACATCCCCACGGTGACGCTGCCCGACGGCGCCGGCCAGGTCCGCGTCATTGCGGGCGAATTCGACGGCCATCGCGGCCCGGCGCGCAGTTTCACGCCAATGGACGTATGGGATGTGCGGCTGGTTCAAGATGGCCTTATGCGCTTCGACACGACGCCGGGCCACACGCTGGCATTGGTCGTACTGCACGGCACAGTGCTGGTCAATGGCGCCGAGATCGTGCGGGAGGGTCAATTGGTGCAGTTCGATCGAGACGGCAATGGCCTGGAAATCGAGGCCAACAACGATGCGACGCTGCTGGTGCTAAGCGGCGAACCAATCAATGAGCCGGTTGTCGGCCACGGCCCCTTCGTCATGAATAGCAAGGCTGAAATCCTCCAAGCATTCGAAGACTTCAACAGCGGGCGCTTCGGAACAATGCAGGCCTGAACGGCTCACAACTGCCCGGCCGATTCGCCCCGGCGGCCGGCGCAGTCATAGTCCAAGGTATCTCGGGCATTCAATCATGCAGTTAAACTTTTTGAGAAGTCAATCATGACCAAGCCCTATGTTCGCCTCGACAAGAACAATGCCGCTGTATTGCTCGCCGATCACCAGGACGGCCTGCTGTCGCTGGTGCGGGATATCGATCCCGACAAGTTCAAGAACAATGTGCTGGCCCTGGCCGATATCGCCCACTACTTCAAGCTGCCCACCATCCTGACGACCAGCTTCGAAGAAGGCCCCAATGGCCCGCTCGTGCCCGAACTGAAAGAACGGTTTCCCGACGCGCCCTACATCAACCATATCCCCGACTACCGCAATCGGATGAACTCCTATAGCGCGATTACCCAGGCCAAATAAACCTGGATGTGGATATATGCCGAGTAAGGGCTGCCCATACAGGCAGCCCTCCGTTCATTGCAGCCGGCTACGGCACCGGCGCCGAGCCAGGCAGCTTTAATGCGGTGTACCATGTGCACGAAAATATCGCATGTCCAGAAGACGCCCCCCTCTTGCCATCATGATGCAATCCATACTGCAACTCATCGAAGAATACGGCCTGCTGGTCGTGTTTTTCAACGTGCTCATCGAGCAGGCCGGCGCCCCAGTGCCCGCCTACCCCATTCTGGTCATTACCGGGGCATTGCAAGATTCCGGCAGCTACAGTGGGTTCGCCCTGGTGGGTATCGCAGTCCTGGCCGCAATGATTGCGGATTTTGGATGGTATCTGGCGGGCCGGCGCTACGGCGCCAGGCTGATCTCCACGCTTTGCCGGATATCCCTGTCTCCTGATTCCTGCATCAGGCAAACCGAATCGATTTATCTACGTTGGGGGCCGTCCTCGTTGATGGTAGCCAAGTTCATTCCCGGATTCGCATCCATAGCCAGCGTACTATCCGGCACGGTAGGCACGCGCAAAAGAAGTTTTTTACTGTTCGACGGCATCGGTGCAGCCATCTGGTCGGGTTCCGCCGTCTATCTGGGCTCGCTGTTCAGCACGGCCGTTGATGAATTGTTGAACGTGCTGGTCAACCTGGGCATGCTGGGCGCGCTGTTGCTGGCCATCGCGCTTCTACTGTTCATTGCAAAAAAATGCTGGCAGCGCCAGCGCTTCATCAAGTCGCTGTGCATGGAACGGATCAGCGTTCAGGAGCTCTACGAAATGTTGCAGTCGGAGCATCGCCCCATTGTCGTCGATGTACGCTCCCCATTGGCGCAGGCCCAGGGCCGCATCCCCGGCGCGATCGCCTTTCCGGGGGGAGACATTGCACCAAACGCAATGCCTGGCGAAGAGGTCATCGTGTATTGCGATTGTCCTAACGAAGCATCGGCCGCAATCGTATCCAAACGCTTGATGAAACACGGCTACAGCCGAGTCCGCCCGCTAGCGGGCGGACTCGATGCCTGGCTGAACGCTGGATATGCCGTGGATACCGATACGTAGTTGACACGGCCTATTTATCGTCGATTCCACCTCCTTTTTGATCATTTCGGAGGCGCTTTTGCTCCGCTCGTTTGAACGCTTGCTCCATCCCTTTCCGCCCGAAGAGACACCGCTTCCGCCCAAGAGCCTGTTTCTCTTCCTGTGGGCCTGCACGCGCGGCTCGCGCCGCTATCTGGCGGCCCTGGCCCTGCTGAGCGCCAGCGTATCGATCTATGAGGCCTGGCTGTTCGCCTTTCTCGGCCAGGTCGTGGAGCTGCTCTCGGCCTGGCAGAGGGGCGAACCCGCGTCCGCGCATCAGCGCCTCGTACTGTGGTCCATCAGCATCGTGCTGGTGGCCAGCATCGGCCTGGTGGCGCTGCGCACCATGATGCAGCACCAAGTGCTGGCCATCAACCTGCCGCTGCGGCTGCGCTGGGATTTCCACCGTCTCATGCTAAGGCAAAGCCTATCGTTCTTTTCCGACGAGTTCGCCGGCCGCGTCACCACCAAGGTCATGCAGACGGCGCTTGCCGTGCGCGAGGTGCTGTTCACCTTCATCGAGATCGTGCTGGGCATAGGGGTGTATTTCATTACCATCGTGGCGCTGGCGGGCGGGTTCGATGCACGGCTGATGCTGCCTTTCATCAACTGGATCATCCTGTTCGGACTGGCCATGGTGTACTTCGTGCCACGCCTGGGCAAAGTGGGGCAGGAGCAGGCCCATGCCCGATCGTCCATGACCGGGCGCGTCACCGATGCCTATGCCAACATCACGACTGTCAAGCTGTTCTCGCACACCAGGCGCGAGGCCCACTTCGCCCGCGCGGCCATGGAGGATTTCAAGGACACCGGCTTTCGCCAGATGCGCCTGGTCAGCCAGTTCGAGATCGTCAACCAGGCTCTGGTGGCCGTGCTGATCTTTACAGCGGGCGGCTATGCCCTGTGGCTGTGGCATGACGGGCAAGTAGGCACCGGCGCAGTGGCCGCCGTCACGGCCATGGCTTTGCGCGTAAACGGCATGTCGCACTGGATCATGTGGCAAATGACATCATTGTTCGAGAACATCGGTACCGTCCAGGACGGCATGGCCACACTCTCGCGCGTGGCCAAGGTGCAAGATATACCGGGCGCCAACTCACTGCAGGTCAAATGCGGCAAAGTGGAATTCGATGATGTCTTCTTCAATTACAACGGCGAACGCCAAGTGCTCGACGGCCTGAGCCTGACGGTTAAGCCCGGCGAGAAGATCGGCCTGGTGGGCCGTTCGGGCGCTGGAAAATCCACGCTGATCAGCCTGCTGCTGCGCTTCTACGATCTGGACAGCGGCCGGATACGCATCGACGGACAGGACATTTCTCAAGTGACGCAGGACAGCCTGCGCAGTGCGATCGGCATGGTCACGCAAGATACGTCATTGCTGCACCGATCCATACGCGACAACATCGCCTATGGACGTCCCGACGCGAGCGATGCCGAGATCCAGGAAGCCGCCATCCATGCCCAGGCCGATGATTTCATCCACCAATTGAGCGATGCGCACGGACGCAGCGGCTACGACACCTTGGTGGGCGAGCGTGGCGTCAAGCTCTCCGGCGGGCAACGCCAGCGTATCGCCATTGCCCGCGTCATGCTAAAGAACGCGCCTATCCTGCTACTGGACGAAGCCACCAGCGCCCTGGACTCCGAAGTGGAGGTGGCCATACAGGAAAGCCTGGACGAAATGATGGAAGGCAAGACAGTCATCGCCATCGCCCACCGGCTTTCCACCATTGCCGCCATGGACCGCCTGGTAGTCATGGACCAGGGGAAGGTCATCGAACAAGGTACCCACACCGAACTACTGGCAAAGAACGGCACTTATGCGCGACTATGGCGACACCAGAGCGGCGGATTTCTGGCCGATGAGCGAGACGAGATGGCGGACTAGTTCCGTTGCTCAAATGCCGGCTCGTTGTATCCTATGTTTACCGAAGGAACTTTAGCGCGCCCGAAGAGGCATGCATCCAGCTCAAGCAAGAAGGGCTCCAAAAAAATGAGCAACAAACGATTATTGAACACGGTGGAAAGCCTGACACGCCTGATGGAGGGCCGCGCGCGAGGGGACGATAGCGTCCTGGATCAAGCCCGCGAATTAATGAGCGGCCTGGTCGCTCAAGACGACTGGCTGGCTGAAGCCTTTGCGGAACCGCATCCAGAGTTCTATAGGCAATATCTGCTGTATGGCGATCCGCTGGACCGCTTTTCGCTCGTCAGTTTCGTCTGGGGGCCGGGGCAGAAAACGCCCATTCATGACCACACCGTATGGGGCGTCATTGCCATGCTGCGAGGCGCCGAACTGGAACAACACTATCGATGCACCAGCGAAGGCATGGTGGCTGTCGGCCCGGAAGTTCGCTTGAACCAGGGCGAAGTCTCTTGCGTATCGCCCACTATCGGCGATATCCACCGGGTCAGCAATGCCTATGCGGATAAGGTTTCCATAAGCATCCATCTATATGGCGGCAATATCGGGCGCATACACCGCTCGGTGTATGACCCGCAAAGCGCCGAACCAAAGGAATTTGTCTCGGGCTATTCAAATGCGCTGACACCTAACTTGTGGGCAGGCTAACGGCAACCGGCAATGGCATTCCGCCGGTTCGCAACTATCTACTCTTGTCTGCCCAGCTTCCGCCCGCCATATTCAGCCAGACTGATTCCTGCCAGAATCGCCATCAGCGCCACCGCGTGATAAAGGTGAAACGCCTCTCCGAGGATGGTCACCGCCAGCAAGGCTCCCCACACGGGCAACAAGTTGATGAATAGGCCGGCTCGATTCGCGCCGATAAGTTCGACTGCCCGGATGTACAAGACTTGACCTATAAGGGATGGGAATATAACGACATAGGCAATGACTGCCCAGCCTCGTGTATCCGGCAGAATGGTTTGACCCCGAGCCGCTTCGAAAGCCAACATGGGCAGAGACGCCAAAGTGGCCCCCACGCACAGAATGAATATCAAGCTTGTCCAATGCATCTGAGGCTTGCTGCGTAGCGCGGCGGTATAGATGCCGTAAGCCATGACGGCGATAAGCATCAACGCATCGCCAATATTAATGTCAAGGCCAATCAAATTGGCCAGATCGCCGCGCATGGCGATGACGATCACGCCTAAAAAAGAGAAAGCAAAACCTGCCGCCTGCTCTGCGCTTATGCGGCTGGAAAATAAAATGAAGCTCGCCGCAAACACGAAAAGGGGCATGCCTCCTTGCAAAATACTGGTGTTGATTGCGGTGGTGTAGATAAGCGCGTAATAAAGCGCCACGCTAAAGACGGTGAAGCCAAGCGTTCCCAGCAAAAGCAGATAGCCCAATCGCGGCCGGATCACCGTCCAGTCGGCGGCAATCTGCCCTCTCTTTAGCAAATACAGCACCACCATCACACCGGCCCAGCGCAGGGTAACAAGAACCATCGGCGAAGCGTGACCGACCGCCAATTTGCCCGCAATCGAATTACCCGCCCAGAAAAGCGTGGTCAGTGCCAGAAGAACGTAGGCTTTATAGATGACGATTTCTCCGCATCAAAGCCCAGGTAAACCACCCAAGCCCCATCCCGAATCAAGCCAACAATATACCGCGTCACGTCGGGGCAAACCTTGCTTCCGTTGCGGATTCTCCGACGAGTTGACGGGCTTGCAGGACGCGGTCCGCCATTTCGACGAAGCCGGCCCCATGACCAGCGTCGCAAACCCAACGGGGAGGATGGGCCAAACTATTCAGATGAGGCTTTATGTTTGCCACGCCCACACTTAATGCGTAGGCGCGAAAAAGCGATTCATCGTTGGGCGCGTCGCCAATGAACAATACACGCCGCGATTGTTCCCGAGGATCAATATCCAGGTCCTCGGCGAGCAGTTCAGTTGCCATGGTGGCCTTGTCATAGTCGCCAAACCAGGCATTGACGTGTATGGAACTGGCGCGCGCCCGTGCGCCGGCGTCCTCGAATATCTTGATGATCGTGGCTATGCTGGATGCGGGCAGTGGGCCCACATCCTGCGAGTGGTCAATGGCCACATCGGCGAGCCGATATGCCTGGTCGGCTGCCATTCGCGCCTCGGGCACCGCAACCAGCGCCCGCCGCGCAGTTTCCAATAGCCGCTGCTGGTCGGCCCGCAATTGTTCCAGCGGCCGTACGAAACGCCGTCCGAGTCCGCCGTTGGTCTGCATCTGAAATCTGAATGCGCCGCTTTCTCCGATAACGGCGGCCACCGGCCATGCCCGCACAATGTGATCGCACCAGCCTGCGCAACCACCCGTAACCGGTATGACCCGAAGCCCGTCGCATGCCAACCGCTCCATGGCGTCAAGCGTCAAGGCCGACAACTTGCCGCCCCGGGTCAGGGTATCGTCCACATCCGTCAAAATAACGTCGACCTGGGCGAGCAATTGCAGATCCGCATCGGCGAAACGGGTCATTTTTCCTCCTGGGAATAGGGCAAAACGGGATCGGTCGTGTCGCTGTTCGACGCGACATGACAGGCGACGCCGGCCTCGCGCAATGCATGCGCCAAGGGACCGGGAGGCGGCTGGTCGGTGATCACCCCGCTTAATGCATCCAGAGGGGCAACGACCTCGAGCACATGCAGGTCAAATTTCGTATGGTCCACCAGCAGATAAATGTGTTCGCAGCGCTCGATCATGGTTCGCTTGACCCAAGCGGCCTGGCGGTTTACATCCATGACACCGCCGGCCCCCAGGCCGCTGGCGCCGATAAAGGCAATGTTGGCGTGGAAGCGCCCCAGGAATTCGGTGGTGTCCTGACCGAACACTCCCCCCTCGTGCCCATTGAATTCCCCCGGGCAGACTATGGTCGTGCACCGGGATGGCGTCAATGCCGAGGCCACCGGATAGCTGTTGGTGATCACCGTCAAACTTTCCGTGCCGCGCGCCAGTTGCCAGGCTAACTGCGTGGTGGTCGAACCAGCGTCCATCATCAGCACCTGCCCGCTGGATACGAGCGAAGCGGCCAGCGTTGCAATGCGGGAACGTTCATCAACGGTCGATTGTTCGCGCTCGAATATCGACGGCTGCACACCCATGGGCTGGGCAACCACTCCGCCGTGCGCACGATTGACCAGGCCCTCCCTGCTTAAAGACTCAAGATCGCGGCGTATGGTCTCGGTCGTAACCTTGAAACGCTCGGCCAGCAACGCGATGCGAATATGAGGCGTGTGGCGCAGCGCCTCGAGAATCCGGGCTTGCCGTTCATCTTTGCGTGGTTTACGAATCATGACGTGAGAGGCCTGATAAGAGGTTGGCTGCGCTGCTACGTCGCCTGTGCAGAAGAAAATTCGCGGCTGGCGGAAAGACGCCTGCCACACCGAAAGTGTGATGATAGCAACATTTTTTGCCAACAATTATTGTAATAAACAACTTTTATGAGTAATCTACGTTGGCAGACAACAACATTTCTGTTGAATAGACGTAAAAATCAAAAAAGAGAGAGGAGCCATGAAAATATCTTTAACCGGTATGACTCGCCCCATCTGGCGGCTCACCTGCGTGGCAGCATTTGCCGCCATGATGCTTCCCGCAACGAACGCCGGGGCGGCCGAATGCAGCAATCGCGGCGCGCTCGCCAAAATTTATTGCGATGTAAACGGCGACCTTGTCGCCGACCCTCCTACTGATCCGAAAAAGCTGTTGAATCCCGATACGCTGGTATTCGCCTATACGCCGGTCGAAGATCCCGCCATCTACGCCGACATATGGAAACCGTTTATCGAGCATCTTAAAAAGGTAACGGGCAAAGATGTACGTTTCTTCGCCGTTCAGTCCAATGCCGCCGAAATCGAAGCGATGCGCAGCAATCGGCTGCATATTGCAGGCTACTCAACCGGCCCAACCCCATTTGCCGTCAATCTGGCGGGCGCGGTGCCATTTGCCCTCATGGGTTCGGAAACCGGCAACTTCGGATACACGCTGCAGGTCTATACGCGCAAAGACAGCGGCATCAACACCATGGCCGACCTAAAAGGCAAGCGCGTTGCCCATACATCGCCGACATCCAATTCCGGCAACCTGGCTCCGCGCGCACTGTTCCCCAAGCAGGGGGTCACGCCTGAAAAAGACTATAAGGTCGTGTACTCGGGTTCGCACGACCAATCCATGCTGGGCGTGGTCGCCGGCGATTACGATGCCGCGCCAGTGGCGTCGGAAGTTGTCGAACGCATGGCCGAGCGCAATCTTTACGACCCCAAGGACGTGAAGATTATCTATGAATCCAAGCGCTTTCCCACCACATCCTATACATACGCCCATAACCTCGATCCCAAGCTGGTCGAGAAGATCAAGGAAGCTTTCTTTAGCTTCGACATGAAGGGCACGGCGCTGGGCAAGGAGTTTTCAGGCGTGACCAAGTTCGTTCCGATTACGTACAAGGAAAACTGGTCGGTCATACGAGACATTCAGGAAGCCAACGGCGTTACCTACACGACTGAAAATCTGAAATAACCTCCGTGGGCATCAAAGCCCGGCATGCCCCCCCGAATAGGGACCGGCATGCCGGCAAACACGCTGCAAGAAACACAAAAGAGCCACCTATGCTTCGTATTACCCGCCTGGTCAAACGCTACGGCAACGGAAATCCTGTCTTGCAGGGCCTCGATCTGGAGGTCCCCGACGAGTCGATCGTATCCATCATCGGCGCATCCGGGGCCGGCAAAAGCACGTTGCTGCGCTGTATCAACCGCTTGGTGGAACCCACCTCGGGCAGCATCGAATTGAACGGCGTCGAACTGACATCGCTCAAACGCGAGGGCCTGCGCCGTTCGCGCCGGCATATCGGCATGATCTTTCAAGGCTTCAACCTGGTTGATCGCCTGACCGTCATGGAAAACGTCCAGTGTGGGCGCTTGGGATACATCCCGTACTGGCGAGCCGCCATGAGGCGCTATCCGGCGGAGGACATAGAGCGCGCATTTCATTTGATGGAGCGTGTAGGCATCGCACACTACGCCAACAAGCGCGCCGATGAATTGTCCGGAGGCGAGCGCCAGCGCGTCGGCGTCGTGCGCGCGCTTATGCAAGAACCACAGATTTTGCTGGCCGACGAACCGACCGCCTCGCTCGACCCGGTGACATCGCGCCAGATTATGGAACTGCTTCAAAAGCTGGCCGACGAGTTCAAGCTGCCGGTGCTGATCAACATCCACAATGTCGCCGAAGCCAAGGAATTCACACGCCGCATCGTAGGCATGCGCTTCGGCCGCTTGATTTTCGATGGCACGCCCGATGAGCTTGATGCCGATGCCATGCACCGCGTATATAGCGGCACACCAGCTGACGAAAGGGTCAATGCCCCGCTCGAAGCCCTGGAAACCGCAGCCTTATGACCAGCCAGCCATCCTCATTGCCAAGAGTCTGGCGCAAGCCGCCTTTTATCGCCAACCCGCTGCTGCGCTGGGGGCTGATCGCGGCGACGATGATTTATCTGGTCTGGGTTGCCTACACTCTGCCCTTCAACTGGGAGCGCATCAGTGAAGGCATGACACGGGCCGCCCGCATTTTTTCCGGCGCCATTCCACCCAGCTTTGTCCGCCATGAATTATTGATCGACGGCTTTCTGGAAAGCATGCAAATTGCGATTCTATCGACGCTGCTGGGCGTGGGGCTTAGCATTCCCATCGCCTTCATGGCAGCACGCAATATTGCCGCCCAGCCGATTTACCTATTGGGGCGCACCCTGATAATCCTGGCGCGCAGCTTTCACCCCGTCATTGTCGCCATCATATTCGTCAAGGCGGTGGGTTTTGGTCCTGTCGCCGGCATCCTGACCTTGACTATTTACTCGATCGGATTCGTGGCAAAAATGCTTGCTGAACGAATCGAGGAAATTGACTGGGGCCAGGTCGAGGCCCTGCGCAGCACCGGCACACGCTTCTTTACCGTGCTGCAGTTTGCGGTTTTGCCGCAGATCATGCCGCGCCAGATCGGCCTGTCGATGTATCAGCTGGACAGCAATCTGCGCGCGTCCGCCGTGGTCGGCATTGTGGGCGCCGGCGGAATCGGTTCAACGCTCATGAATGCCTTTGGCCGCTACGACTACGATTTCGCCCTGGCCATAACCATGATCATCATTGCCGTCATTTTAATAAGCGAAGCCGTCAGCGGCCACATTCGGAGGGCTATCTGGTGACACAGTCCATTGCCGACCGGGCCTGGGCCCGCTATACCGGACGCGAGCGCTGGGCGCGCCTGGGAATTTTTGCCATCATGGCACTGGCCGTCAGCTGGTCTCTGGCTTCCATCAATATCATCTGGCCCTGGGTGTGGGACGCCCCTGCCCAGATCAGCGACCTGGCAGGCCGCATGATGCCGCCCGATTTCTCCAGCATTCACGCGATCATGTGGGCACTGATCGAAACCCTGAATATTGCCACGATCGCAACTTTTATTTCGATTTTCGTCTCGCTGCCGGTGGCCTATATCTCGGCGCAGAACACCACGCCAAACCGCGCAACCTTATGGCTGGGCCGCTTCATACTGGTATCGAGCCGCTCGGTCAACACGCTGATCTGGGCTCTCTTGTTTGTGGCCATTTTCGGCCCGGGCGTGCTGGCAGGCATCATTGCCATCATGTTCCGGTCGCTGGGTTTCCTGGGCAAACTTCTGGGCGAGGCGATTGAAGAGATCGACCGCCGGCCGGTCGAAGCACTGGAAGCCACTGGCGCCTCGCGTGCCAAAGTCATTCTATACGCCATTGTCCCGCAGGTTGTACCCACCTTTTTCGCGGTCAGCATATTGCGCTGGGACATCAATCTGCGCGAATCGACCGTACTGGGCCTGGTGGGCGCCGGCGGCATAGGTGTAATCCTGCAAGGCTCCATTGATACGCTGGACTGGCGCACGGTAGCCACCATTTTGCTGGCCATCATCGGGCTGGTAGTCGCAGGCGAGGCCATTGCCGCATGGTTGCGTAAAAAGGTGATTTAGCTAGCCGCACTCTGCAAAGCGAAGAGCAAAAATGCACGCAGCGGTACCAAGCCCCCAATATCGAGCGGCTAGTGTCCCAGTCTGTTGATAGCGCGACAGGCCTGCCTGTGATTCTCAGGCAGGCCTCCAGCGTGATCAGAATTCGACGATAGCGCCGTCTTCCGGGATCTCGACACGATCCTGTATGTTCTTTTCCTGTACATATTCCCTTAGTTCCTTGCGGGTTTGGAACATGTGATTGATCGCATCCATATGGGTGGCGACAATGCTTGCGTCTGGGGCGGCTTGAGAAGCACGCAGCACGTCTTCCTTGCCCATGATGATCGAGCCTTCATAGCCGTTCATTACCGCATAGCCCGCATTGATGACGATGATTTGCGGATCGTACTGCGCCAATGCCTGATCGACGTCGTCGCGCCAGATGGTATCGCCGACCAGATAAAGCGTCTTGTGACCCGGTGCTTCGAACACGACGCCCATGGCAGGGCCGAGGGCCTTGGCCACTTCCGCCGAGGCAAACATTTCATCGGTTCCGTGCTGCCCACCGGTCTTGCTGAGCGTCACGCCGCCGAACTTGGCCTTATCGGAAAGGACACGAACATTGGTGAAGCCCTGGGAACGAATAAGGCTTGCGTCGGCTTGGTTCTGGACAAAAAGCGGGATGCCTTTGGGCAGGAATTGCTGTGCGGCATCGTCCCAGTGGTCAAGGTGGGTGTGGGTGATAATTACCGCGTCAGCGCCGGCAATCACCTCTTTCTCGGACATCGGCAGCTCGACCAGGGGATTGCGCAGTGTGCTGCGGTAGGTCCCGTCAAAGCCCGGATAAGCGCCTTTCCTGGCCAGTATCGGGTCGATCAGGAATGTAGTGTCGGCGTAGGTGATTTTTACCGTTGCATTGCGGATCTGTTGCAACTGGACTTTTTCGTTAATCGGCTGGCGGCCGGCGGACGCTTTCGTTTGGGCCAATGCGGCGCCGGTTGTAAGGCTAAGGGCCAAAGCCAGGGTCCCGGCGAGAGTTTTCATGTACATGCGCTTACTCCAATGTGTCGCTAGTTAAAGAGCCTCCATTGTGGGTTTGGAGCGCCGAACGCAACAGTGGCCTGAATGACAATATAAGTAAAAATCAGGCCAATCTATTGGCCCAAACAGCCTTATAGGCTAAAATTAGGCCAATCCCACCACTGCTATCGCCCTTTTACCTATGTCTTCCATCCGCGTCGCCGTCTTCGCCTTCGATGGCGTAAGCCTGTTTAATCTGTCTGTGCCGGGCGTTGTCCTTGGTACTGATAACGGCCCCGACCATGCCCACTACGATCTACAGTATTTCGCCCAAAGACCCGGGCAAGTACGCAGCGATCAGGGCGTCGCCATCGAGGTCGTCAATGGATTGGAAGCCATGGACCAAGCCGATATCATCATCATCCCCGCCTGGAGCAACCCCGAAGTGCCGGCGCCCGCCGAGCTCACAGAGGCGCTGCGGCGGGCCCATGAACAAGGCACGTTGATCGTGGGCTTATGCCTGGGTGCGTTCGTGCTGGGCGATGCGGGCTTGCTTGATGGAAGGGAGGCCACGACCCACTGGGTGGCGCGGGAGGTGTTTGCGCGGCGCTTTCCAGCAACCCTGTTCCGTCCAGATGTACTGTATGTGGCCAGTGACAACATCATCACATCAGCCGGAACGGTCGCCGCGATTGACTGCTGCCTGTATTTGCTTCGCGAGCGCCATGGCTTCGAGGCGGCGAACCATATCGCCCGCTTGCTGGTCACGCCGCCACACCGGGCGGGCGGCCAAGCCCAGTACATCGAGCGGCCCGTGCCAAAGCTTCTTAACGATAATCGCCTGCCCGGCGTGCTGGAATGGGCGCGTGAAAACCTGGCGGAGCCTCTGTCGCTCGACACACTTGCCGATGTCGCGAAAATGAGCCGGCGCACCTTTACCCGGCGCTTCCGGGAAGCAACGGGCACCACCGTCACCAAGTGGCTGAATGCCGAGCGGGTCGCCAGGGCCCAGCAGTTGCTGGAGACCACCAATATGCCGATCGAATGCATCACCTCGGAAGCCGGCTTCGGCACGACCCTGGCGCTGCGCCAGCAGTTTGCCGCCCAACTAGGCACATCGCCATCAAATTATCGACGCAACTTCTGCAAAACGTTGAGTCCGGCAGCGCAGCTTTAGTTCGGGAGCGTCAACTAATTATTGACGCTATTACTCCGCAGCTCTCGAGTTCGGCTACGGTGGGGGTGGTCCTGTCGCCAGTGAGTGACCCGTAGTGCAGGCTCTTGCGCTTTCTGATGCGACGTTATACTGGCGAAAATCTTTTCAAGGCGTGACCCTCGGCGCTGAGCCATTCGAGTACATGGCAAGGCCTTCGCAGCACACAGTTATATCATGGGCAACCGCGCCAACTTCCCGCTCTTCCCTCCATGGACCCACTCGATCGTCAGCTACGCTACTTTCTTAAAATCGCCGAACTTTCGTCCCTGTCGAAGGCCGCCGAAGAGCTAGACGTAAGCCAGTCCGGCCTGAGCCGCCAATTGGCCAGCCTGGAAGCCTTTCTGGGGCAGGCTTTGTTTACACGCACGGGCCGGGGCGTGACGCTGACCGAAGCGGGCAAGCGGCTGCAGCAAGGCACGGAGCAACACTATGCCCAGATCGATGCTGCGCTGGAGGCCGCCAAGGTCACCGAAGGCGGGCAGGAAGGCAGTTTGCGCGTAGCCACCATTCACACATTAAGCCATTATTTCGCCAATCTGCTGACCAAGTTCGTCAGCCAGCACCGCCGCGTCAATCTGTCCGTCATGGCGCGCAGCTCGCCCGATGTGGTCGAACTGGTGGAAAAAGGAAAGGCCGACATCGGCTTCGTCTATGACTCGGCCGTAGCGTCCGAAACGCTCACCTCGGTCACGCTGTTCGATGACAAGATGTGCTTCATTGTGCAGAAGGGGCACTACCCCGCCGACGCACGCATCAACTTGCATGATGCTGAAATCGCATTGGTCGCTTTTCCGGAAGACTATGCCTTGCGCCGCATGCTCAAAAGCGCCGATCTGGACGACGTGGTCGTGGCCGAAGCCAATACCATCGATGCCATGCTGCAACTGGTGTCGCTGGGCATCGGCGGCTGTATCTTGCCCGAACACACTCCCTCCGGGCTGCTGGACGATCACGGCCTGACCAAGCTGCCTTTGGCCGAACCGCTATTGCAGCGCCGGGTGGTAGCCATTGTGCGCAATACCGGCACGGTACCATCGCTGGCCCAGCAACTGCTCGAGATGGCCGCGGGTTTTACCCGATAAAATCAGCGACCCCGGCCGCATCGCCGCGGAACCTTCCCGCATAACTGCTATGAGCGCTGCTTCATGGTTCTTTGCCGCTTGTATTTCTAGAATTGATCCATATCAACATTTGCCCAGATTGGGTCAAGTTGATGATATCCAGCATGGGAATACATTATGAACGCACCACTACGAGCAAAAGAGTATTTTGACGAACGCGCCACGTCTGAAATGAAGCAGCATTTCAAACCTGTGCAGCGCAGCGTCCAGGAGAGCTTGGCGTACACCTGTCGCATCCTGGCCGCCACAGGCCAGGAGGCCGGCCTGGCGGGACAGATCAGCGCACGATCCGAACGTCCAGGCGCGTACTGGACACTCCGATTTGGCCTGGGCTTTGACGAAGCCACGCCCGACGATTTCATCGAAGTGGGGCCCGACCTGGAAACCCTGACCGGACAAGGCATGGCCAACCCCGCCACGCGCTTTCACCTGTGGGTGTACAAAGAGCGCCAGGACGTGAATGCCATTGTGCATGCGCATTCGCCGTGGGTCTCGGCCCTGGCCGCCGCACGGCAGCCCCTGGTCATCTCGCAAATGGACATGACCCCTTTTCATGACGACTGCGCCTTCCTGGCAGACTGGCCGGGGGTGCCCATCGCCGACCAGGAAGGGGTGCTGATCTCTGAAGCCCTGGGCGGCAAGCGCTCCATTATTCTGGCGCATCACGGCTACCTGACCGCGGGCAACACGGTCGAAGAGGCCACGTACCTGTCCGTGTACCTGGAACGCGCCGCACGCATGCAAACGCGCGCCCGTGTCTACGGCCCCTTGACGCCGGTGGCGGATGATCTGGCCAGAGAAGCCCATGACTATCTGCTGAAACCATCCATCGTCAAAGGCACCTTCGATTATTGGTGCCGGCAAGTCGACAGCGGCAAGCCGATGGCGGACAGCGCCACCCGGTAATCCCTTACACACAACAACCATTACATCCAGCCCCTGGAGGAGATCATGTCTTCTATACACACCCGGTCCTCTGCGACCACGCATGGCACACGCTCACGCCGGCAATACGTCACCGCCGGCGTGGCCAGCATGATGGGCACCACCATCGAGTGGTATGACTTTTTTCTTTACGGCACCGCCGCCGCGCTGATTTTCAACAAGATATTCTTTCCCGAGTTCGACCCGCTGATGGGCACGCTGGCGGCCTTCGCCACCTATTCCGTCGGTTTCTTTGCTCGCCCCTTGGGCGGCATCATTTTTGGCCACTTTGGCGACAAGGTGGGCCGCAAGTCCATGCTGCTGATCACGCTGGTCATGATGGGGGTGCCGACCATACTGATCGGGTTGATCCCCTCGTACGACACCATCGGCTATTGGGCCGCTGTGTTGCTGGTCCTCATGCGCTTCCTGCAAGGCATTGCGGTCGGCGGCGAATGGGGCGGCGCGGTATTGATGGCCGTTGAACACGCCCCCGAAGGCAAGAAAGGTTTCTTTGGCAGCCTGCCCCAGGCAGGGGTCGCACCCGGGCTGATTCTTTCATCGCTAGCCATGGGCGCCGTCGCCAGCATGCCCGACGAAGCCATGCTGGCTTGGGGCTGGCGCATTCCCTTCCTGGCCAGCGTCGTCCTGCTGGCGGTGGGCTGGTTCATCCGCATCAAGGTCGCCGAATCTCCCGACTTCGAAGCCATGGAGCAAGCCGGCAAGAAGGCGGACGTGCCCATCCTGACCGTCCTGAAGCAACACCCCAAAGACGTCTTGCTGGTGGTCGGCGCACGCCTGGCCGAAGTGACCTGGTTCTATACCGTCGTGACCTTCGCCCTGGCCTATGCCACCGGCACGCTGGGCGTTGAAAAAACCATCATGCTGGACGCCATCATCTGGGGCGCGTTGCTGGCCTTCTTTACCATGCCCCTGTTCGGCATGCTGGGCGACCGCATCGGCCACAAGTGGGTCTTCATGCTGGGCGCCATCGGCATCGGCCTGTTCAGCTCCTACTTCTTCGATCTGCTGGGCACGCGCCAGGAAACCTGGATCACGGTCGCCATGGTCGTGGCGGTGGGCGTGGTTTATGCCTGTCTGTACGGCCCTGAAGGCATCCTGTTCTCGAACCAGTTCCCTTCCGAAGTCCGCTACAGCGGCATATCACTGGCCGTGCAAGTGTCCGGCGCAATCGGCGGCGGCATGGCGCCCATCGTCGCCACCTGGCTATTGGCCGCTGGCGATGGCAGCCCGCACTACATCGTCTGGTACCTGACAGGCTTGGGTGTGATTGCCTTCCTTAGCGCCTGGCGCATGCGCTCCAGCCCGCCGTTGCTGCACCACACAGCGAAGCTGGCAGGGCAACACGCATGAGCACCATTGACTACTACTTCTGGATCAACTCGGACTGGGCCTACCTGGGGGCCGACCGTCTGGAAGCGATCGCTGCCCGCTGCAACGCGACGATCCGCTACAAGCCGGTCGACCTGCTGGACGTATATACGCGCACCGGCGGAATCCCGCTGGGCCAACGCGCCCCCGAGCGGCGGGCCTATCGCGAGGCGGAGCTGAAACGCTGGATGCGGCGGCTGGATATGCCCCTTAACATCACGCCCCGCTACATGTGTCCCAACGGCGACCTGGCGTCACGCTTCACCATCGCGGCTGATCAACTGGGCTTGAATGTGGCCGCGCTGTACAAGGCCATCCTGGAAGCCGAATGGTGCAAGGAGCAAGACATCTCTGACGCGAAGGTTCTGCTGGCCGTCGCGGCAACGCTGGACTTGCCGGGCGACCGCATCATGCAAGGCGCATTGACAGACGAAGTCAACGCCTTGTACCGGCAATACACCGACGAGGCCGTGGCGCACGGCGTCTTCGGCTCGCCCACCTATGTCTTCAACGGGGAATTGTTCTGGGGACAGGATAGGCTTGAGTTTCTGGAAGTAGCGGTGGCGGCCGCACCCTCGCCAGTCCGTTCCTTGTGCCAATCATAGATTCACATCAACCACGGTACGCCCCCGGACCTTGCCCGCGAGGACTTCGCCGGCGACACGGGGCACGTCCGCCAAGCCGACGTCTTGCGTAGTGCGGGCAAGCTTATCCAGATCCAGGTCGCGGGCAAGGCGCGACCATGCCTGCAATCGCACATCCTGCGGCGCGTTGACCGAATCGATGCCAGCGAGCGTCACGTTGCGCAGGATGAAGGGCAGCACCGACGCGGGAAGGTCCGCACCTTGCGCGAGTCCGAAGGCCGCGACTACGCCGCGATATCGGGTCTGGGCCAAGACGTTGGCCAGCGTATGGCTGCCAACGGAATCTATGGCGCCGGCCCATTGTTCGGAAGCGATCGGCTGGCCCGGCTCGGACAGCGTGCGGCGATCGATGATTTCCGCTGCGCCCAGCGCGTGCAGGTAATCGGCCTCTTCAAGACGGCCCGTCGATGCGACCACTCGATAGCCCAGCTTCGATAGCAGCGCGATCGCCACCGATCCGGCACCGCCGTTGGCGCCGGTCACCAGAATGTCGCCACGGTCGGGGGTGATGCCGCCATGTTCCAGGGCCAGCACGCTCAGCATCGCAGTGTAGCCAGCGGTGCCGATAGCCATGGCATCGCGGGTCGAGAACACATCAGGAATCTTGACCAGCCAATCGCCCTTGACCCTCGCCTTCTGCGCAAAGCCGCCGTGGTGGGTATGGCTCAGTTCCCACCCATTGGCGACCACACGATCGCCAACAGTGAAGCCTGCATGCGAGGACGCTTCGACGACACCCGCGAAGTCGATGCCGGGGACCAAAGGAAACTTGCGAATGACCGGTCCACGGCCGGTGACCGCCATTGCGTCCTTGTAGTTCACCGTCGAGTATTCGACCGCGACAGTGACGTCGCCCTGCATGAGGTCTCGCTCATCGAGCGTCACAATCTCTGTCGAAATTTTTTCGGCGGTCTTGGTTGCCAGCAATGCTTTGAATGTCATGATTCTCTCCTTGTTTACGTTCAAGTAGGTATTCCAGCAGAACCCCAGCTTGTGGACTGAAAACCTCCACAGCGCCGAGGGGGACCGAAGTGGCTGCGTGTCGGGGATGGCGGCATCACTCGCTCGATGGCTCGTCGGGATAGCTGTCAAGGCAATCAATACAGGTATCAAGCAGATCGTGCAAGGCGGCGACCCGCTCTACACCCAAGCGCTCGTTGAGTGCCGTTTGTGCCGCTTTCCATGCACGCTGTCCTTCGGCTTGTTGCGTACGCCCCGCCTCGGTCGCCTCGATCAGGCGGCTGCGTGCATCCTTTCCTGCGACTATCTCCAACAATCCCTGCGCAGCCAGCGGCTGCAGGTTGCGCGTCAAGGTCGACGCATCCATCCGCATGTGCCTGGCCAGATCGACCGGTTGAATAGGGCCCAATCGCACGACGTACGACAGCAATGCGTACTGCGTGTTCTTGAGCCCCGTCTGGGCGACATAGTCATCGTAATGACGCGTCACCATGCGCGTCAGCTGGCGAAGTTTCAGGTTGGTGCAACCCTGCGGCTTGCTTGAGTTTTTCATGTAGTATATTGTACCTACAACTATTGTATATACAACTTTAATGGAACAGGAATGGCCAATGGACGTTGATCAGGTGGTGGCGCGCTGGGAAGCGGACGAAAAACGTGTTCGAGCGAGATGGAGCGCGCCTGATACTGTGCCCGGAGCACAGATCTTTGGACTCTCGGGCATGCAGGTGCTTGATGCGATCTTCTCCGGCAAGCTGCCACCTCCGCCCATGGGCGACACGCTCGATTTCGTGCCGATTCACATCGAACCGGGTGCCGCGGTCTTCCAGGGCCGGCCGCAGCGCCGGCATTACAACCCACTGGGCACCGTGCACGGCGGCTGGTTCGCCACACTGCTCGACTCCGCTGTGGGCTGTGCGGTGCATTCGACGCTGCCCGCCGGCAAAGGCTACACCACCTTGGAGCTCAAGGTGAACATGGTCCGCTCCCTGACTAATGATGTACCACTGGTACGCGCCGAAGGTAAGGTGATCCATGCAGGACGGCAAGTGGCGACGGCCGAGGGCCGCCTCGTGGGCCCGGACGGCAAGCTGTATGCGCATGCCACCACGACATGCCTGATCTTCGAGCATTCCGCGGCAGCTTAAGCGAGCAAGGCTGACTCAGTAGCCCTCTTGCATCTTCGATGCCTAACCGAACTCGTATTCCATACGTGATGTTCAAAGAAAATAGAAATCAACACACTCCATTTTCAATCTTCACATGAAGACCGAAAATAAAGTCCATCTGAGTCGGTTTTGAGGCCGTTGGTCCGATCCCCGATTGAATAGCGCTTAATGGGATTTTCCGCCATGAATAGATCTTTGGCGTCATACATCGTCAAGGACCAGAATGCCTTGACAGGAACGTTGCCATCAAATCGAATCGTGTAGGCGTGCTGCCCGTTTAGCTGCTTTCCATCACTGTCGATGTACCGGTTGGATAAAGTACGCGCAATGATTTGTCATGGAGCCAGTATTGGCGCTACAGCCCTAATACAGCGGTCGCCGCAAGAGTGTCCGGTTGCGCCGTAGGCGGTCAAGTGTCGTTTATGAGCAAGGACTACAAGCTCAAGATCAGCGTTGACGTTGCCTTCACAAAGGGAAATAATACAATGCGCCTATATGTCGGCGAGGCAATCTGGTCAAGCATGCCGTGGTTCGCCTTGAGGGGCAGCGCATGGGGCTCCATCGGTCCCCTCACACCGTAATGTTGCACACGAGAGAAAGTATGAATATAAAGCTAAAGCAATTTCTTCCTATGATGGTCCTGCTCTGTTGCGCCACGACATCGGCACAAGCACAGTCCGATCTTCGATTTCTGCACGATACCCCCATCACAAAATTCAAGGAAGCCGACAGAGAGCTGTTGATAAAAACCCTGAACCAGGCTCTGGACAACGGTGTCGACGGAGCCACTATGACATGGGAGAACAGCAAGGCCGGCAACAGCGGGCGTATTACGCCGTCTAAAGATCCTGAGGGTCGAAGTACTTGCCGCAAGGCTCGAATTGAGAATCGCCATCAGACGATGTACAACGCAACCGAAGAAGTTTTCTGCAAGGTCGACGGAAAATGGAAGGTGGTCAGTAAATGAATCGGAAATTCCGTTGAAGTAGCGCGAACAATCGGCAGCCGCCGCTTTTTCCACAATGCGGATAGGCCACGATCGACACGAATGTATCAACCTGGCCCGCTGTCGATGATGTGCAAGTCAGATACTAGGCATGGCTCAGTTCCGCGTATGCCCCAAAGCTCCTTTAAGAACGATGCTCCTCTGGCCAGCGACTCCTCTCACTACATACGATACTTGGTCGTCTCTGGCTTAAAAAGCCGGCCTCGTGCGCTTGAAAACTTCGTCGCAACTGATGGCTCATCGATCTGCCCTTGGAGAGCACCAAGAAACCCTGGTCACTCCACCGTCACGCTCTTGGCCAGATTCCTGGGCTTGTCCACATCAGTCCCCCTGGCGCACGCCGTGTGATACGCCAGCAACTGCAACGGTATCGTGTGCAGTATCGGCGACAGCTTCCCATAGTTCTCGGGCATGCGGATCACATGTATCCCGTCGCTGTTCACGATCTTGGTGTCGGCATCGGCGAACACGTATAGTTCGCCGCCGCGGGCGTGCACTTCCTGCATGTTCGACTTCAGCTTCTCCAGCAGCTCGTCATGCGGCGCAATGGTCACTACGGGCATGGCCTCGGTCACCAGGGCCAGCGGACCGTGCTTCAGCTCGCCGGCGGGATAGGCCTCGGCGTGGATGTAGCTGATTTCCTTCAGCTTCAGCGCGCCTTCCAGGGCGATGGGGTAATGCATGCCCCGGCCCAGGAACAGGGCGTTTTCCTTGCTGGCAAAGCGGTCGGCCCAGGCCATGATCTGCGGTTCCAGCGCCAGTACAGCGCCTATGGCAACCGGCAGGTGGCGCAGGGACTTCAGCATTTCGGCTTCGCGCTCGTCGCTTAGCTGTCCCTTGGTTTGCGCCAATGCCAGCGTCAACAGGCATAGCGCCGTCAATTGGGTGGTAAAGGCCTTGGTCGATGCCACGCCGATTTCGACACCGGCCCGGGTGATGTAGTTAAGCTTGCATTCGCGCACCATGGCGCTGGTCGACACATTGCATATGGTCAGCGTATTTTGCATGCCCAGGCTGCGGGCGTGCTTCAGGGCGGCCAGGGTATCGGCCGTTTCACCCGACTGCGATATCGTAACGACCAGGGTGCGCTGATTGGGAACGCTGTCGCGATAGCGGTATTCGCTGGCGATCTCGACATTCACAGGGATCTTGGCGATGGATTCTATCCAGTAGCGCGCGGTCAGGCCGGCGTAATAGCTGGTGCCGCAGGCCAGGATCAGGACGTTGTCGATCTCCTTGAAAATCTTGTAGGCGCCATCGCCGAACAGTTCCGGTGTGATGCTTTCGATGTCCTGCAAGGTATCGCCCACGGCGCGGGGCTGCTCGAAGATTTCCTTCTGCATGTAGTGGCGATAGGGGCCAAGCTCGGCGGCGCCGGTATGCACTTGCACGGTATGTACGTCGCGCTCGACCGGACGTCCGTCGATGTCCACCACCCATACCCGCGCAAGTTGCAGGTCGACGACATCGCCGTCTTCCAGATACATGATCTGGTCGGTGGTACCGGCCAGCGCCAACGCATCGGATGCCAGAAAGTTTTCGTTATCGCCGCGCCCCACCACCAGCGGCGAGCCATGACGGGCGCCGACAACGCGATGCGGCTCGTCGCGGCAGAATACGGCAATAGCATAGGCGCCGGTCAAGCGGCGGGTGGCCTGTTGCACAGCCTCGAACAGGTCGCCGGCATACATATGGTCGACAAGGTGAGCCACCACTTCGGTATCGGTCTGGCTTTCAAAGACGTAGCCGGCCGCCTGCAGCTCGGCGCGCAGTTCGTCGTGATTTTCAATGATGCCGTTATGCACCAGCGCGATCCGCGCAGCGCCTTTACCCTGGCCGGAAAAGTGGGGATGCGCGTTGTGCGTGGCCGGCGCGCCATGGGTGGCCCAACGGGTGTGGGCAATGCCGGTGAAGCCTTGGATGCTTTCCTTGGCAACCTGGGCGACCAGCTCGGCAACGCGCTCTGTGCTGCGTGCTCGGCGCAATTCGCCATTGGCGTGGACCGCAACGCCGCAAGAGTCGTAGCCCCGGTATTCCAGGCGTTTGAGCCCTTCCAGAAGAATGGGGGTGATATCGCGTTGCGCTACAGCGCCAACTATGCCGCACATGGAGTTGCTCCTGCAAATTTAAGAGATAGGCTATTGTGCGCAAGTTATGAAGAAATATGATTTCTTATTTAACGTAAATATGATATTTTATTTCTGTGTCAAATAATGACGCAATTTTATTTCATTTATACGGGTAAATAGGAATAAATATGAATACCGACGCGCTTACTGAGCTGGATGAACTCGATCTACGCATACTCGAGCAGATGCAGGCCGACAGTTCGCTGACCAATCAGGCTTTGGCACGGCAGGTGCATGCTTCCGCTCCCACATGCTTGCGCCGAGTGCGGCGGCTGATCGACGAAGGCGTTATCGAAAAACAGGTTGCCATCGTTAACCCGGCGAAAGTGGGCAGCACGCTGACCGCCATCATCGAAATCACCCTGGATGTACAAACCGCCGAGCGCGTGCATGCTTTCGAGGCGGCTCTGGCGGATGAGCCCGCCGTGCTGCAATGCTACCGGGTGTCGCCGGGACCGGACTTTGTCGTCGTCGCGCAAGTGGCCGACATGCCGGCCTACCATGCCATGGCTCACCGCGTCTTCACATCACAGGCCAATGTGCGCAATGTGCGCAGTTTTTTTTCCATGCATCGCAGCAAGTTCGAAACCCGCATCGCCTTGCCGGCGAAGCCTGCCTAGGCGGGATGCGCACTGCCGCCCAGCACTTGCTCGTACTGGGCCAGATAGGCTGCGGCCATACCCTTGGCATCGTGCTTGCGCAACACATAGTCGCGCGCCCTTTCCACCATGGCCGCACGCAAGCCCCGATCGGCAAGCGCCCGGTCCATGGCTTGCGCCAAGGCCTCGTGATCGCCCACCGCGCATAACAGCCCCCGTCCTTCAGCCAGGCTTTCTTTCAGGCCGCCCGCCTCTGTCGCCACCACGGGCACCGAATACAGGAAAGCGTCCAGCACACTGGTTCCCAGCGCCTCGTGGCGAGAGCTCAGTACGAACACGTCCATCAACCGGTAAAGGTCATCGATGCCGTGCTGGAAGCCCGCAAATACATAGTGCTGTTCCAGGCCCAGCTCGCGCACCAGCGCGCGCGCCGACGCTTCGGCATCGCCGCCGGCGCCCAGGTGCAGGAAGACAAAGTCATCACGCCGCCGGCGCAAGCCATGTACGGCGCGCACCAAGGTGCAAGGGTCTTTCTCCGTGGTCAGCGCGGCAGCCGTGGCCAGTACATGCTTGCCGGATAGACCGAATTTCTGCGCGAAGGCATTGACATGCGCCTGATCAACCGGCTTGGCTTCAATGGCGCTGGGAATGACGCATACCGGCACACCCAGACGCCGCGGCTCGTCCGCCGCCGCTTGGCTGATGGCGATCAGCGCATCCGCCCGCCGCCACTTCCATGCCGTTCTGCGCTCTTTGCGTGCCGGCACCGGAAATGCCGTGCGCCGGGTAAACACCACGCGGGCGCCGCCCAGCCAGCGCCTGCACAACGCCAGCCAGGTCATCATATTGGCTGTCTGCGCATGCAGAATGTCGTAGCGGCGTCCTTTGCGCATCAGGAATCCGCTGACGCCCGCCGCCGTCGCATATTCATATACCGTAAAACCTTCCTGCCTGGCCTGCATCGCCAGCTCGCCGCCAGCGCGCGCCAGCAGCGACACCGTATGGCCCGCCGCCTGGAACTGCCGCATGGACAGCAGTGTTTGGCGTTCGCCGCCGCGCCAGCCGTGCTCGAAGTTCAGTTGCAGGATATCCATGCGCGCCTATAGTTCCAGATCGGCAGTGGAGCTGAAAAAGTGCCGTACGATATTGATGCCCATGGCAACCAGCGCACAGGATATTCCCGCCACCACACCCAGCGTGGCGCCATGAGCGGAGCTTAAAGTAAAAGCCACCCCCACCAGCGCCGTGCCGAAGCTCTGGCCGAACACACGGGTAGTGGCCTGCATGCCGCCGGCGGCCCCGCTGCGGTGCCGCGGAGCGCCAGCCAGCAAGGCCCTGTTGTTGGGTGTCTGGAAAAAGCCGAAGCCCACGCCACCCAGCAACATGCCCGCCATGGACCAGGCAAAGGCCGCGTCTATCGGCAGCAGTATCAGCCACAACATTCCCAGGGCCATGCACGCCGCGCCCAAGCCGCAAAGCACCGCGATTGAATGACGGGTGGATAGATGGCCTGCCAAAGGAGCCATGACGGCGACCCCCACCGACCAGGCGCCGAGCAAGATGCCGACATCTCCGTAGGAATAGCCCATGACTTGCTTGAAGTAGAACGGCATCGCAACGAAGGCCGACATTTGCGCGGCAAAAGAAAAGGCCGATGCGCCAACCGCATAAGCGATAGGCGTGATGCGCAGCAAATCGATGGGCACAATGGGCGCGACCTGGTCGCGCGAACGGCGCACCAGAACCCAGCCAGCCAAGGCCGCCACCAGCAGGCATAGGGCCGCACGCGCCGGATCCTTGACTACAGCGTCCAGCCCCACAATGGACAAGCCGAATACCGGCACGCTTAATACGCAAGCCACCCAATCGAAGCGCCCGCGGCTGCGCGGCACATCGGGCAGGAATCGGATGCCGAAATAGGTGCCGATGCAAATGGGTATATTGACCAGGAAAATCCAGTGCCAGGATGCCAATTGCAATATGAAGGCCCCTATGGTGGGACCCAGAACCGCCATCAACCCTACTGTCATGGCATTAAGGCTTATCCCCATGCCCAGCTTGTTCAAGGGATATATATTGCGCACCAGCCCGCCGAACAGACACATCAGCATGGCCGAGCCCAAGCCCTGAGCCATGCGGGATAGCAGCAAGCCAAGCAAAGACTCCGATGCGGCCGAGGCCAGCGAAGCCAGCATGAACAGCGTCATGCCGATGGCGAACATGCGCCGGAAGCCGATGCGCTCGGCCACCGCCGACAAAGGCAACAGGGAAACGACAACGACCAGGTTGTACGCAATGACGACCCAAACCACATCGGCCGGGTTAATGGACAAGGCATGCGCGATGGCGGGCAAAGCCACATTGGCCATCGAGGCATCGAACACCGTAATGGTGATCGCCAAAAGCAAGGTCAGGGTGGCCCAATGCCGCCTGGGTGTTTCCAGACCGTCGGCCAGTGGCGCTGCCTTGCTTGCTGTTTCAATCACGTTCAGGCTTTCTTGCTGGGACGTTTCCAGGATTCTATGGTTTTCTGAACCGAGCGGGACAAGGTCAGCTTGTCGGCCGGCGCGTCTTTGGTCAGCGTCGTGCCGGCCCCCAGCGTGGCGCCGCGCCCCACTCGAACCGGCGCCACCAGTTGGCTGTCGGAGCCGATGAAGGCGTCGTCTTCTATGACGGTCTGGAACTTGTTGACGCCATCGTAATTGCAGGTAATGGTGCCCGCGCCAATATTCACGCGCTCGCCCACCTGGGCATCGCCAATGTAGGCAAGATGGTTGGCCTTGGAACCGCGGCCCAGCGTGCTTTTCTTGATTTCGACGAAATTGCCCACATGGGCCTGCGGCCCGATATCCGCCCCGGGGCGCAAGCGCGCATAGGGTCCGATGCGCGCTTCGTCGGCCACCCGCGCCTGCTGCACATGGCTGTATGCGTCGATATGCGTGCCCGCGCCGATAATGGCGTCCTTGATGACGCAATGCGGTCCGATGCGCACGCCATCAGCCAGTTCGACGCGGCCTTCGAACACGCAGCCCACATCGATGAACACATCGCGGCCGCAAGTCAATTCGCCGCGCAGATCGAACCTGGCCGGATCCGCCAGGGTCACGCCCTGCTCCAGCAGGCGGCGCGCCTGCTCGCCCTGCCAGTCGCGTTCCAGTTGCGCCTGCTGGATCCGGCTGTTGACCCCCAGCGTCTCCCATGAAGCCGCAGGTTGCGCCGCGTGCACCGGCAGGCCGTCGCTGACCGACAGGCCGACCACGTCGGTCAGGTAGTACTCGCCCTGGGCATTGTTATTATCTATGCGCGACAACCAATCTTTAAGCCGGCCAGTGGGTGCCGCCAGGATGCCGGTGTTGACTTCATGGATGGCGCGTTCGTCATCCGTCGCGTCTTTATGCTCGACAATGCGCTGCACCTGGCCCTTGCCGTCGCGCACGATGCGGCCATATCCACTTGGATCGCTTAGATTCTCGGTAAGCACGGCCATGCCGCCGGCCCGCGCATCCAGCAGGCCTTGCAGCGTCGCGGCCTGCACCAGGGGCACGTCGCCATAAAGGACCAGCGTGGCGCTGTCGTCGCCATCCCGCAGCAAGGGAACCGCCTGCTGCACCGCATGCCCTGTTCCATATTGCGGGCTTTGCAGGGCGAACTGTATGTCGTCCTGGCCGGCAAAGGCCTGCTTGACGCGGTCGGCGCCATGCCCCACCACCACCACGATGCGGTCAGGGCCGAGCTTGCGTGCGTTGTCCAGCACATGGGCCAGCATGGGCTTGCCCGCCAAAGGGTGCAAGACCTTGGGCAGGTCGGATTGCATGCGTTTGCCAAGGCCGGCAGCCAAAATAACGATGTTCAACATGAAAGTACTTGATGGATGCGTGTAAGAGTCAGAATACCCGGAAAGCCGAAATGATACACAGGCGCGCCGGACAAGAGCCTAAGCGCCTGCATGCGCCGTGCCCGCTAGCGATGGTCTTTACTTGAAGCCGATGGGCGGCGGCGAGGCTTGGCAGCCGCCTTGCGTGCCGCCTTGGCCGGGGCGGCGGCTTTCTTGGCCGCCTTGCGGGCTATGCCGGCGGTCTGGCCCATCGTCGAATCGGAAGAAACGTTTACGGCGGACTGCCGGGCCGCCTCGGCGGCCGCTTCCGCGCTCTGCAAGGTGGCCGTGGTGGCCGCCGCCAGGGAATCGAACTGTTTTTGCAGCATGTCCCACCATCCTTGTGCGGCACTTGCGGCCTGCGCGGCATAGGCCTCGCCCGCATCCGGCGTCTGCTTATCCTGCCCAGGGGCGGCCTCGGGCTTGATGCCCAGCGCTTGCTCCAGCGGCGAACGCGCTCCGGCCGGCGAACCGCCCATGAAGGACTTGAGCGTTGAAATCGTGGCGCGCTGCACTTCCAGCCCCTGTATGGTGCTGGACAGCATCGACAGATTCATGCGCAGCCAGTTCTCGACCGCTCGCAGATCGGCGATGCGACGGTCCAGCTCTTCCAGCGAGACTGGGGCGGCCATGGCAGCCTGGTCCAGGCCGGTCGAACCGGCCAGTCCCTGCCACGCTTGGCGCATCATTTCCATGCTGGCCATCAGCGGATTGCTGGCCATGTCTCCGCTTTGCCCGAACCCCGGAAGGACAAAGGGATTATGATTTTGAGTGGTCATGGCGGCTCCTGGACGGAATCGTTGCAGATACGCGGCAGCCGCAAGACCGCCACATGATGTACCGATAGCTTAAACTGAAGCCGCGTAGCCGTCTAATGGCCGGCCGCTTTTCCACGATGTCCCATCCGCTTACATCTGGCGCACATGAAAACACTGTGTACTCTTGCCGACTTGGAAGCCGCGATCAATTACTGGCGATCGAAGTCGCCCTCGGTGGGCGAAGAACTGGCGCTATGCCCGCAGGCCTCGGCGCTGGCCGAACCCTATGCGCTGATGATCATGGACAGGAAACGCGAAATCGCCCTGGAAACCCTGGACGAAAAAGCACGCAAGGCCCTGCTTGGCTGGCAGGAAAGCCTGTAGCCGGCCACGCTAATAGTTGACACTAATAAATAAGAAATAGAACAAGCGGCCGGACCCGGCTTACAGAATCAGCCCTTCGCGGATCCTTTTCTGCAGGCCTTCCAGGATGACCAATTCGGCTTCCCGAGTGAATTCGTCCGCCTGGACCATGGACCACAGATCGTCGACCGAGACCAGCCTGATCTCGCTGACTTCGCCATCCAGATTCCTGGGTGCGACGGATTCGGCCAGCGTGCAATCGCTGACCAATACATCTTCGACCTGGTAGCCTTCCGGCAAGCGCCTGTGCATGCGCAGGATAATCCGCAGGGGCGACCGGCCTTCAATGTCCGCAGGGGCGAGACCCGCTTCCTCGTTGCTTTCCCGCAACAGCGATATATCCAGATTTTCGCCGGCGCCCGCCAGCCCGCCGACCAAGGTGTCCCACATGCCCGGGTCGGTGGATTTATTGGAGGATCGGCGCGCAATCCACAGGCGGCCGTCGGGCGACCATGCATTCAAATGAACGGCTTTGGTCAATAAACCCAAGGGACGGACCGCCGCCCGCTCGATCACGCCCAAGCGGCGCCCTTCGCCGATGACATCGAGCAGTTCGTCGCGCCAGCCGCGCAGGCAACCGGTATCTTTCAATGACACCGCAAGTTGCGCCAACACACTGTTCAACGGTAAACGCTGCGTGGGGGCCGCGGTGACATGCACCGCTTCGGGTTCGATATGCACGCCGGGCAGATCGCACAAGTGACTGGTGGCTTTCGCGGTGATCCAGCCTGCGACCTTGCCTGCGACTGTCAAAGGCCGCGAACCGCCCGGAGGCAATTGCTGGATTCGTTTGGAAAGCAGTTTGTAACGCGTGTCAAGTACTGGCGCCAGCACGCGGGCGTGTGCATCATTCATGCATTAATTGTAGTGTAAGCCGGTCCGATTATGCTGTGTTTTCGGGGCATATGACCACATCGCTGGCATGGGTCCAACCCAGCGGCGCTCTAGTTCGCTATAATTCTGCGGTCTTTAAGTAAATTCGAGCAGGTAGTTAACGGCTTTATTATTTTAAGCCTGCCGTCCAATAATTGTGTGCTCATCCGGCGTTTTTCCGATCAAGATGTTTGACCAGAATCAACGTTTGTTAAGAGCGCGTCGTATTTCGAGGTCAGCATGAAGAAGTTGAGAGGGTTACTGGGCACTGGCGCATTGCTATTGGCGGGCGTTGCCGGTGCACAGGTCAAGGATATGCCCGGAGGCCCCCGAGTCAATCAGCTCAATCTCCACGAAGGGGTCACGCAAATTGCGCAGGACATCATGTGGATACACTGGATGATGTTGATCATCTGTGCGATCATTTTCGTCGGCGTGTTCGGGGTAATGTTCTACTCCATCATCATGCACCGAAAATCGCGCGGCGCGGTTCCCGCAAAATTCCACGAGCATGTCGGCATCGAGATCGCCTGGACCGTCATTCCTTTCCTGATCGTCATCGGCATGGCGCTGCCCGCAACACGCACCGTCGTCGCCATGAAGGACACCTCCAGCTCCGACCTGACCGTCAAAGTGACAGGCTACCAATGGAAATGGGGCTATGAATACATCGACGGCCCGGCGCAAGGCGTCAAGTTCCTGTCCAATCTGGCCACTCCCCGCGAACAGATCGTAGGCACCGCGCCTCGTACCGACCTGTACCTTATGGAAGTCGACAAGCCGCTGGTCGTGCCGGTCAACAAGAAGGTTCGCATCGTCCTGACGGCCAACGACGTTATCCACTCCTGGATGATTCCCGAGTTCGGCGTCAAGCAGGACGCCATGCCCGGCTTCCTGCGCGACACCTGGTTCCGCGCCGAGAAAATCGGCACCTACCGTGGCCAGTGCGCCGAGCTTTGCGGCAAGGACCATGCCTTCATGCCCATCGTGGTCGACGTGGTTTCTCAGGAAGACTACGAAAAATGGGCCGCCGGCGAAAAGAAAGCCCTGGCTTCCGCCGCCGACGATCCCAATAAAGAGTGGACCAAGGACGAACTCGTCACCCGTGGCGAAAAAGTGTTTGCCGCCAATTGCGTGGCTTGCCACCAAGCCAACGGCAAGGGCATTCCCGGCACGTTCCCCGCGCTGGACGGCGACGAAAAATATGTACTCGGTCCCATGAAAGACCAGATTCTCACCGTGCTTAACGGTCATCCCGGAACCGCCATGGCGGCTTTCCGCGACCAGCTGAACGACGTTGAAATCGCCTCCGTCATTACCTACACCCGCAATGCATGGAGCAACGCAGGAAAAGGTCAAGATCCGATAGTTCAACCTGCCAATGTCAAAGCCTTGCGCTAAGCCAGCGGCACGTGTAAAACGAATTTGAATGTTTTTTACCGGGTCGCCGCACAGCGGCTTCCTGGTTGAGTAGGAAGGAGTCCACCATGAGCAGTGTTACTGCCGATCACGTCCCGGCCAGCCACGGTCACGACGACCACGACCACAAGCCGCATGGCTGGCGTCGCTGGCTATTTGCCACCAACCACAAAGATATCGGTACGATGTACCTGATCTTTTCTTTCTGCATGCTGCTGGAAGGCGGCGTGCTGGCCCTGTTGCTGCGAACAGAGTTGTTTTCGCCGGGCCTGCAATTCTTCCAGCCTGAATTGTTCAACCAGTTCACCACCATGCATGGCCTGATCATGATTTTCGGCGCCATCATGCCGGCCTTCGTGGGCTTTGCCAACTGGATGATCCCATTGCAGATCGGCGCGTCCGACATGGCCTTCGCCCGGATGAACAACTTCAGCTTCTGGCTGCTGCCCATCGGCGCGATCCTGTTCACCGTGTCCTTCTTCGTGCCCGGCGGCGCCAACGCGGCCGGCTGGACCATGTACGCCCCGCTGTCGCTGCAAATGGGTCCGGGCATGGACTTCAACATTTTCGCGGTGCACATCCTGGGCGCGTCGTCCATCATGGGCGCCATCAACATCATCGTCACGGTGCTCAATATGCGCGCGCCCGGCATGACCTTGATGAAAATGCCGCTGTTCTGCTGGACCTGGCTGATCACCGCCTACCTGCTGCTGGCCATCATGCCCGTGCTGGCTGCGGCCGTCACCATGCTGCTGACCGACCGCCACTTCGGCACGGCCTTCTTCAATGCGGCCGCCGGCGGCGACCCCGTCCTGTATCAGCACGTGTTCTGGTTCTTCGGCCACCCCGAAGTCTACGTCATGATCCTGCCGGCCTTCGGCATCGTGTCGGCCGTCGTTCCCGCGTTCTCGCGCAAGCCTCTGTTCGGCTACGCCTCCATGGTGTACGCAACCGCCGCGATTGCCATCCTGTCCTTCCTGGTCTGGGCGCACCACATGTTCGCCACCGGCATGCCCGTGACCGGGCAGTTGTATTTCATGTATGCGACCATGCTGATTTCCATCCCGACAGGGGTAAAGGTGTTCAACTGGGTTGCCACGATGTGGCGCGGGTCCCTGACCTTCGAAACGCCCATGCTGTTCGCGATCGGCTTCATCTTCGTGTTCACCATCGGCGGCTTTACCGGCCTGATCCTGGCGGTTGCCCCCATCGACATCGCCGTCCACGACACCTACTACGTGATCGCCCACTTCCACTATGTGATGGTGGCCGGCTCGCTGTTCGGCATGTATGCCGGCGCCTACTACTGGCTGCCTAAATGGACGGGCCGCATGTACGACGAAAAACTGGGCAAATGGCACTTCTGGTCCAGCATGATTTCGTTCAACATCACCTTCTTCCCCATGCACTTCCTGGGCCTGGCCGGCATGCCGCGCCGCTACGCGGATTATGCGGCGCAGTTCACCGACTTCAACGAAATCGCCACCATCGGCGCATTCTGGTTCGGCCTGTCGCAGCTTATTTTCCTGTACCTGGCCCTTAAGGCATGGAACGGCCGCGGCGAACCCGCTCCCGCCAAGCCATGGGAAGGCGCCACCGGGCTGGAATGGTCCGTGCCTTCGCCCGCTCCGTTCCATACCTTCGTTACGCCCCCTGTTGTCAAATAAGGTTTGCATATGACACCCGAACAACGCCGGAAGAATCGCAACACCGCCTTTGCCCTGGTCATCATGGTGATAGCCGTCGTGGTGTGGGCCTTCTGGCGCGGCGGGTCCATGGGAAGCTGATGCGACATGACTGAAGACATCAAGGAGCTGTCGCGCCGCAAACTGAACTTCTTCCAGACCATGAAAGCAGTGGCGTGGGGATTTTTCGGCGTCCGCAAGGGCAAGGGCTACACTGAGGATATCGGCAACCTGAATCCGGTTCACCTGATCATCGCCGGCCTCATCGCCGCCATTGTTTTTGTTGTAGGGCTGGTCTGGATTGCCCGTTCGCTCATTGGCTATTTGACCTAATATTTTTAATTCAATAATTCGCAGGAGAACACCATGAGTGCAAGTCACTTGGCTCAGGGCAAAGAGGCACCTTACTATTACGTGCCCGCCGAATCAGTCCACCCGGTACGCGCCAGCTTTTCGCTGCTGCTGACGCTGCTGGGCGCCGCGCTATGGATCAACAGCTACAGCGCCGGCTTCTGGCTTTTCATTGTCGGTATCCTTAGCCTTTTCACCGTGCTCTACGGCTGGTTCGGCGACGCCATCCGCGAATCCGAAAGCGGCATCAACAGCGTGCGCGTCGACCACTCCTACCGCTGGAGCATGGCCTGGTTCATTTTCTCGGAAGTCATGTTCTTCGCCGCGTTCTTCGGCTCGCTGTGGTATGCCCGCGAAGTGACGACCCCCTGGCTCAGCAACCTGGACCACCAGACGCTGCTATGGCCCAATTTCGCCGGCACCTGGCCTAATCTGGGACCCGCGGGCGTCGTCCCCGACTTCAAGACGGTCGGCCCCTTCTGGCTTCCCACCATCAACACGGCCCTGCTGTTGACATCGGGCCTGACGCTGACCATCTCGCACCACGCCTTGCGCGCCAGCCATCGCGGCAAGGCCATCTTCTGGCTGGCTGCAACCGTTATCCTGGGCTTCACCTTCGTAGCTTGCCAGGCCTATGAATACCACCATGCCTACCAAGAGCTGAACCTGCGTTTCGACTCCGGCATTTATGGTTCGCTGTTTTACATGCTGACAGGCTTCCACGGTTTCCACGTCATACTGGGCTCCGTCTTCCTGACCGTCATCCTGTTCCGTCTGATCAGGGGCCACTTCACCGCCAATCATCACTTTGGCTTCGAAGGCGCCGCCTGGTACTGGCACTTCGTTGACGTGGTCTGGCTGGGCTTGTACCTGTTCGTATACTGGTTCTAAGCCAATACGCCCGACACGGCTGCTTGCAGAATAGAAGCATCCGGAAAAAGGCTGGCTCCGCCGGCCTTTTTTTCTGCCCTAGCGGGTTACGAAGCCGGTGCTTTGTATCCAGCCCATATGATGGGCAAACAGCACGAACAGGAACAGCGCGATAGACAAGCCAATGCGCACGGTCAATGCATTCACTGTGCGGTTGGTGCCGCCTTTGTCACGCATTAGATAGACGAGGGCAGAGGCTAAACTTCCTAAAATGCCCAGGAACGCTAGGATGACTACGATACGCATTTCGGCCTCCGGTAAAACCTGAATTATTGCAGACATGGCACGCCCACACACGACTTTTCACACTCTGACCGCCCTGGTTCTCCTTGGCGCGCTGGTATTCGTGTTCGCATCGCTGGGCAACTGGCAGCTAAGCCGCGCCGCGCAGCGCGATGCCATCAGGTTGGCCATCGATGCCGGACGGGGCAGCGCGCCGCTGGCCCTTGGTGTGGACACGCCAGCCATGGAAATGGTGCCTTGGAGACCGGCGACGGCCCACGGCCACTGGCGGCACGACCTGACAGTACTGCTGGAAAACCGAAATTATCAAGGCCGGCCGGGATACTGGGTGGCGACGCCACTGGTGCTGGACGAGTCCTCAAGCACAGCCGTGCTGGTCCTGCGGGGCTGGCTGCCGCGTCAGGCATCGTTTCCTCAGAGCCCGCCCACCGTTCCCGCCCCGGCCGGCGAACAGGCCATATCCGGCGAATTGCTGGACCGCGTTCCTAGGCTGTTCGAGCTTTGGTCATGGTCCGACAACAGCGCAACCCAGCTGCCCAAGAAGCTGCCCGACCCCGAACGGCCCCTGCCCAGCCTTCAGAACCTGGACCTGGCCGCCTACTCGGCGGCAACTGGCTTAAAATTCAAGCCTGCCGTCCTGGCCCAGACATCCGCCGCGGCGTCGCCGGAAAGCGCGGATGGCGGCGCACAGCTACTGCACGAATGGCCGAAACCCTCCCTGGATTCGGACAAGAACCGCGGCTATGCGTTGCAATGGTTCGGTTTCGCCGCCATTGCAGCAATTGCCTGGCTCGTCATCGCCTGGCGGGCCCTGCGCCGCCGTAAATCGCCCCCCATTTTGTAAGGAACCCCATAGTGGTCAGCTCATCTCCTGCAACACCGCAACACCGCAAGCCGCGATCCGCCTGGCCCCTGTTCCTGATCGTGGCCATGTGCCTGGCGCCCGTCGTCTTTGCCCTGCTGGCTTATTACGTCCCGTCGCTGGGCCTGCGTCCCCAGGAAAGCACCAACTACGGCGCGCTTGTCCAGCCCCAGCGGCCGATTCCAAGCGCCGAAGCCTTGCCGCTGACCACACCGGACGGCCAGCCTTTCGATTTGGCCAGCCTGCACGGAAAATGGCTGCTGGTCAGCGCCGATGCCAGCGCCTGCCCCGAATCCTGCGTCAAGAAGCTATTCATACTGCGAAATTCGCATGCCAGCCAGGGAAAGAATGTAGAACGCCTGGCCCGCATCTGGTTCCTTACCGATAAGGGCACCGTGCCGGACAAGATCCTCGAAGCCTACAAGGGCACGCACATGCTGCAGGCCGACCCCGACAAGCTGGCGGCCTTCCTGGCGCCGCAGGCAAGTCCGGCTGAACGCGAGGCGGCGCTGAAAGCGCCGATGTGGATCATCGACCCGCTGGGCAACCTGATGATGCAGTTCCCGGCCGACGCCGACCCCATCTCGGTTCGAGACGATATCAGCAAACTCATCCGCAACTCGCGCATTGGCTAGGAATATGGTCGAACGCATTACATCGCGCTATCGGAAGCTGGTATTCGTCACCTGGTTCCTGACGCTGGACCTGATCATGTTCGGCGCATTCGTGCGCCTGACCGATTCAGGCCTGGGCTGCCCCGACTGGCCGGGCTGCTACGGCAAGATCAGCCCTATCGGGGCCAGCGGCCACATAGAGCAGGCCCTGCAAGCCATGCCTTACGGCGCGGTCAGCTTTTCGAAGGCATGGATCGAAATGATTCATCGCTATGTCGGTTCGCTGCTGGGCATGATGATCATCGGCATCGTTTACCTGGCCTGGCGCCATCGCCGCGAACTGGGCAACACCCCGCGCCTGGCCATCGTCACCCTGGTCGCGGTGTGCATACAGGGCGCATTCGGCGCATGGACCGTCACGCATCAACTGATGCCGCTGGTGGTTACCAGCCATCTGCTTGGCGGCATGCTGCTGCTGGCCCTCATGACCTGGCTGGCCGCGCGCGAAAAGCCGCACGCTCCCATTGCGGCCGCGGCGGCGCGATGGCGGGGCTGGATGGCCGGCGGACTGATCCTGCTCTTCATGCAGGTGGCGCTGGGCGGATGGGTCAGCACCAACTATGCGGCGTTGGCCTGCATGGATTTCCCCATGTGCCACGGCCGCTGGGTTCCCGACATGGACTTTCACGGCGGATATTCGCTGTTCAGGGGCCTTGGCCTGCTTCCCTCGGGCGAAATGATTTCGCAGAATGCATTGACCGCCATCCATTGGGTGCATCGCAACTTCGCCTTCCTGGTGTTCGCCTACCTGGGTGTGCTGGGATGGAAAATGCTTGCCGAACCCGGATTGCGCGGCCCCGCCAGGCTATTGCTGGTTCTGTTGGCCGCGCAACTGCTTACCGGGCTTACCACCATCTTCTTCCAGTGGCCCCTGCTGATCGCCGTGCTGCACAACGGCGGCGCAGCAGGCCTGGTTCTGGCCAGCGTTACTCTACTGGTGCGCCTGTCGCGCGCCCATGGGGCTAAAATACCGGTATGACTTCCGTACCCATTCCCACCCCGCCCTTGCTCCGGCAATACTTGGTGCTGACCAAGCCCCGCGTTACACAGCTGGCGGTGTTCTGCGCCGTGATAGGCATGTTCCTGGCCAGCCCCGGCCTGCCCGAGCTGGTCCCCGTCGTGGCCGGCACCGTCGGAATCTGGCTGCTCGCGGCGGCGGCCTTCGCCGTTAACTGCCTGATCGAACAGGAAATCGACGCCCGGATGCTGCGCACGGCGCGGCGCGGCACCGCCCGAGGCACCATCAGCAATGCGCAGGTCATCCTGATGTCGGGCGTACTGGGCGGACTGGGCATGGTCATCCTGTACAACCTGGTCAACCCGCTGACCATGTGGCTTACATTTGCCACCTTCGTGGGCTACGCCATCATCTATACCATCATCCTGAAGCCGCTGACGCCGCAGAACATCGTCATTGGCGGCCTGTCGGGAGCCATGCCGCCCGCCCTGGGATGGGCCACGGTGGCCGATTCGGTGCCGGCCGAGGCCTGGATACTGGTGCTGATCATCTTCATCTGGACGCCGCCGCATTTCTGGGCCCTGGCGCTGTACCGCAACAACGATTACGCCAAATCCGGCTTGCCCATGCTGCCGGTCACCCATGGCAAGCGGTTCACACGCCTGCATATCCTGCTGTACAGCTTCGTGCTGTTCGCCGCCACGCTGTTGCCTTTCATCATACGCATGAGCGGTCTGCTGTACCTGGCCTCGGCCATTGTGCTTAGCGGCATGTTCGTGTGGTATGCCTGGTGCTTGTACAGGCAGTACTCCGACGAGCTGTCGCGCAAGCTGTTTCGCTTTTCCATTTTGTATCTGGCCCTGCTTTTCGCAGCCCTGCTGCTCGACCATTGGGTCAGGCTGATCTGATTTTTCATACCGGAAGTCCTATGTCTGTGTTCTCCAGCAAGCGCCGCACCCTGTTGACCCTGCCGCTGGCCGCGGCGCTCGCCGTTTCCATTGCCGCATGCGGGAAAAAGGAAGTCGCCTTCAAGGGCTCCGACATCAGCGGCACCAAGCTGGGCCAGGACATGGCCATGATTGACGGCAGCGGCAAGCTGCGCACGCTGGCCGACTACAAAGGCAAGGTCGCCGTTGTGTTCTTTGGATTTACCCACTGCCCCGATGTTTGTCCCACCGCCATGGCCGAGCTTGCGCAAACCATGGAAATCCTGGGCAGCGACGCCGGCAAGGTACAGGTTTTGATGGTCAGCGTCGATCCCGAACGCGATACGCCTGAAATCCTCTCGGCCTACGTCAAGGCCTTCAATCCCGATTTCGTCGGCCTTACAGGCACGCAAGAGCAGTTGAGCAAGACAGCGAAGTCCTTCAAGGCCTACTACGCCAAGTCGGCCGGCGCGACCCCCGACCAGTACTCCATGGACCATGCGTCCTCGTTCTACCTTATCGATCCCGAAGGCGAGTCACGGGTGCTGATCAGCGGGAATGCATCCGCCCAGGATATCGCCAGCGACATCCGCCAGTTGCTATAGCCCTGCCGACGGATTCAGGCAGCACCCGTAGCGGCCGGATCGCCTGACGGCGGCGCCGGCGACGGATCCAAGTCCGAAGGCTTCTGAGCCCGGGCGCCGGCATGCAGCTCGGGCAGGGGTTCGTGCTGGCGCTCGCCCGACTGGAATTCCTGCCATACCTCCAGCGCGCGCAAGCGCTGCTTGACCACCGTGTCTATTTTTTCCCGCAAGGCCGGGTCGCGCTTCAGCAGGGTGTCGAAATCGCCCTCCAACAGCATCAGCAAGCGGCTATAGCCCAGAGACGTCACCTTGGCTTCGAACTCGGTGCCGGCGACCATGGCCATTTCCCCGAAGATCTCCCCCGTGCCCAATTCAACCGTCGTCTTGTCCGGCAAGTGTATGGTCACCGCGCCCGACGCCACGATGTACATGGCGCGGCTTCTGCCGACCTGCATGCGGATATGCTGGTCAGGCACCGCCAGGCGCGGCTTGAGCAGCTTGGCTATCGCCCTCAGGGCTTCAGGGGCCAGGCCTTCGAACAAGGGTACCCGCTTGATCAGATCGCTGGCGCTCATGGCGATGTCCAGGGCGGGATGCTTCTGGACATGGCTCCAGCGGAGATCTATCTGCTTGACCAGGTCGGAATACATTTCGCCGGTAATCAGAAACTGCGCCAGCATGTCGCGGTAGCGCAGACGCTCCAGCGCGCGTGCCATGCGCCCCAGGTACGCCTCTTGCAGCCATTGAGCGAAGATGGGGTACTGGAGATTCATGGCCTGCAGGGCGTTTTCCAGCAATACCAGGCGATGCCTATGCGCCTGGATGATGGTGTCAGTGGCTTCAGGACCCAGCAGGGGCTGGATCTCTTTCTCGGCGAAGCGTATCAGTTGCTGAGCCACTGAGCGCTTGGCCATCAAATTGGTGAACCGCTTGGCCAGCTCGCGGGCCAGCCAGCCTTGAAGGCCGAACAGGTAGTGCATGCGCAGGGCCATGCGAAAGCCCGTGGAGTAGCGCAGGTCGGCGGCGATGGCCGCCTCGAAGCCTTTTACACCGCCCGAACGCACGGCGTCGCTCATGTGCTCCGCCCTGGCCAGCAGCGATTCGGCCGCACGCCAATCGACCACTTGCGCTTTCAGGGTGTCGAAGAACATTTCCTCTTCGCGGGCCGCCACCATGGCCAATCCCATGGATACTTTCTGCTCGTGGGACAGCTGCGCCAGCTCGCCGCCGTCCACGCTGGCCAGCGTGGCATCGAAGACGGCATGCACGCGCTGCCTGACATCGGCGCCGATATGCTCGTTGCGCGCCAGCTCGTCGGTTTTCTCGCGCAGATCGTCCAAGGCGACAACCACGGCCTGATTGCGCAACGTGCGCTCGAAGGGCGAGAGTTCGTTCAGGCCCAGGCGCCGTATCAAGAAGCGAAGACTGGTGCCGTTGATGAACAGGGTCATCAATACGAAGCCGGTCGTGGCCACCGCAATGAATTGGCGCGCCTCGTACGGGACGTTATGCTGCTCGGTCACAGCCAGTGCCAGCGCCAGCGATACGGCGCCGCGCAAACCGCCCCACCACATCACCGTCTTATAGGCTCGGCTGACCTTGGTGCCGAAACGGGTCAGGCCCAGCAGCGGCAGCACGCCAAACACCATCACGCCGCGCGCGGCCAGCGTCGCCGCGAACACCAGCAGGATAAGCAATACCTGCATCCATGTGATATCGGCAATCATGCGGGGGATCAGCATGGCGGCGAAAACGAAAATAAGGGAATTGGCCCAGAAACCGAATTGCGACCAGGAGCTGGACAATTGCTCGAACGTCGCCGGAGACATGCGCGTACGACCGGTGGAACCCACGACCAAGCCGGCGATGACGGTGGCGACCACGCCGGAAACACCCAGATAGTGCTCAGATATGTAAAAAGTCAGATAGGCCAGGGCAACGGTCAACGTTATCTCGGCCGTGGGCCAGCCCCGCAGCCAGATAAACAGGCCGCTGGCCAGCCGTCCCATCAGAAAACCCGCTACTCCGCCGCCCAGGAAACTGAAGACGAAGCTATAGAACACCTTGCCGGTAGAGAGGTCGCCTCCGCCATAGAGCACGGTCAACAGTACCGAGTACAGGGAAATGGACGCCGCATCGTTGAACAACGATTCGCCTTCCACCAGGGTGGTCAGCCGTTTTGGGGCGCCGACCTCGCGGAATACGCCAATGACCGCCACCGGATCGGTGGTCGCCACAATGGCGCCCAGCATCAGGCACACCACCAGGCCATAGCTGGATACCGCGCTCAGCGAAAACCCGACAGCCACGGTGCAAACGATAACGGCGACGATGGCCATCATCAGGATCGGACCGATATCGTCGAGCAGGCGCCGCACATTCAACGCCAAGGCGGTTTCGAACAGCAGGATAGGCAGGAAAACGAACAGAAAGGTTTCGGAGGAGACCTCGAAATGCTGCAGGGAATCCAGGAAATCCGACATGACCAGTGGGGCCCAGCTATGGACATGTATGATCAAGCCCAGCACAAAACCCACGATAGCCAAAAGCACCGAATACGGCAGGCGCAGGCGGCCGGCCACCGGCGGCATGAAAGACACCAGGGCAAGCAGGCCGGCCAGTCCGAATACCAGGTGTCCTATCTGCATGATCGCAGTCCTTTCGCCGTTCAGCGCACTTGAAGCTCAAGAATATCGCTTTTTTCGGCAAATTTTTCCGAGGCCCCGCTTTTTTTATTCGAAATGGCAAAAGCCATAAAAAATGGGACACCTGGAAGGTGTCCCATAAACATCCGCTTCAAAAGGGAGGGGAAGAGGAGAAGCCGAAGCGGACGATGATCGGCGGCTCGCGCATCGTAGGCAATACGCCGTTCATACAGATTAGTCAGAAGCCGTGCGATTAAGTTCTGGCATTGGCCGGGAAAGGTGTAATAAAAAATTTCCCGATAGCTGCTTAATCAGCCAAGGCCAGGCGCAATTTCTTGAATGCGGCGGTTTCGATCTGGCGGATGCGCTCGGCCGACACGCCGAATTCGGCAGCCAGCTCATGCAGCGTAGCGCCGCCCTCGTCCTGCAGCCAGCGGGCCTGGACAATACGGCGGGACCGGGGATCGAGGCCCTCCAGGGCGTCGGCCAGGCCAGCGCCCTGAAGGTGATCGTAAGAGCGCCGTTCCAGTATGCGCGAGGGCTCTTGCCGCCCTTCGTCGGACAGGTAGGCGATAGGCGCGTAGCCGTCCTCGTCATCGCCAGCGGTTTCCAGCGCCATTTCGCGGCCGGACAGGCGCACTTCCATTTCGCTGACGTCTTCGGGGCGGACATTGAGTTCACGCGCGATATCGTTGACCTGCTCGGTATCCAGCGTTTGGCCATCGGGGCGCATGCGGCGCAAATTGAAGAACAGCTTGCGCTGGGCCTTGGTCGTGGCAACCTTGACGAGACGCCAATTGCGCACGATGTATTCGTGGATTTCGGCCTTGATCCAGTGGACCGCGAACGACACCAGTCGCACGCCGCGATCGGGGTCGAAACGCTTCACAGCCTTCATCAGCCCGATATTGCCTTCCTGGATAAGATCGGCGTGCGCCAGCCCGTAGCCCAGGTATTGGCGGGCAATGGACACGACCAGCCGCAAATGCGAAGTAATAAGCTGCCGGGCGGCATCCAGATCGGATTCATCGCGCAAGCGCTTGCCCAAAGCCACTTCCTGCTCTTGCGTGAGCATGGGCAAACGATTTACGGCGCTTATATAGGCTTCGATCGTGCCTAACGCACCCGGGTTGGAAATAGCCATGGCCAGTTGATTGTTGCTAAGGGCCAGGGATTGCGGATGTTGAGTCATCGGTTGAGCGATCCTCTTAAAAAGCATATCTCTAATATTAGCACTCCAGCAGCGTGAGTGCTAATCTTGCGAAAAACAGCTATGTGTATAGTTATATGAGCATTTTTCGTGCCGAAAGTTCGAAATTCGCCCCGCTTAGCCTATAAAATCCTGGTTTCGGAACCACTGCAAGCTCGCCCCTTTTTCATGCCCCTGCCCGGGGTCACGGAGACCATCCCCATGCTATTGAAGAAATTCGCCTGTTCAGCCGCCCTGCTTGCCCTGGCGGGAGTCTTTCCCGCCGCGGCACAGGTAAAAATAGGCGTGGTCACCTCGGCCACCGGCCCCACAGCCATGGTGGGCATCCCCCAAAAGAACACTGTTCCGCTATTGCCCGCCAAAATCGGCGATCTGACCGTGCAATACATATCGCTGGACGATGCCAGCGACCCGACCCAGACCGTCACCGCCTTCAAGAAGCTGATCAGCGAGGAAAAGGTCGACGCCTTCATCGGCCCAACCGGTTCGCCCAATGCCATGGGCGTCATCCAGTTCGTGGCCGAATCGGGCACCCCCATGCTGGCGCCCGTAGGTACGGCAGCCGTCGTCCTGCCCATGACGCCGCAAAAGAAATGGGTATTCAAGACCACCCAGAACGACGACATTATCGCCAAGGCCCTGGTCGGCCATATGGTCAAGGCGGGCGTCAAGACAGCCGGCTTCATCGGCTTTAACGATGCCTACGGCGAAAACTGGCTGAAGGTATTTACGGAATTGGCCAGAGCCCACGACATCAAGATCGTGGCGACCGAGCGCTACCAGCGCTCGGACAGTTCCGTTACGGGGCAGGCGCTGAAGGTCCTGTCGGCCAAACCCGATGCCGTCCTGATAGCCGGCACGGGCACGGCCGCGGTCCTGCCGCAGGCCACTCTGGCCAAACAAGGCTACAAGGGCCAAATCTACCAGACCCATGGCGCCGCGCTGCCCGCCTTCCTGAAGCTGGGCGGCAAAGACGTGGAAGGCACCATACTGGCCGCCGGCCTGATGCTGGTGCTGCCGGAGATCGCAGACAGCAATCCATCCAAGAAAATCGCCGAAGACTACGTTGCCCGCTACACCAAGATGTACGGCGAACGACCCGCCACCTTCGGCGCCAATGTATTCGACGCCGGCCTGTTGCTGGAAAAGGCCATTCCGCAAGCGGCCAAGATCGCCAAGCCCGGAACCAAGGAGTTTCGCAGCGCCCTTCGCGACGCCCTGGAGAACACCCGCGAACTGGTCGCCACGCAAGGCGTCTATAGCATGACACCCGAGGACCACAGCGGCTTCGACGACCGTGGCCGCGAGCTGCTGACCGTGAAAAACGGCGAATGGCGCCTGCTTAAATAGCCAGGCACCCGCTGTTCAATCGGTGCCCAGGCGTTCCGCATGGAACGCCACATGGTCTTCGATAAACGTGGAAATGAAGTAGTAGCCATGGTCATAGCCGGCATGGCGGCGCATGACCAGAGGCTGCTGCGCCAGGGCGCAAGCCGCTTCAAAGGCCTCGGGATAGAGCTGTTCCTTCAGGAAATTGTCGGCCAGCCCCTGGTCGATCAGTATGCCTTTGGGAAAAGGGCGTTGCGATTGCTCCATCAGCAACGAGGCATCGTAGCCCGCCCACGCCTGCCGGTCGCTGCCCAGATAGGACGAAAATGCCTTTTCGCCCCAAGGGCAGCGCGACGGCGCGGCAATGGGCGCGAAGGCCGAGACCGATTGGAACTTGGCGCGGTGGCGCTGAGCCAGCACCAGGGCGCCATGCCCGCCCATGGAATGGCCGAATAGGCCCACGCACGACGCATCGCCCGGCAACTGGCCGGTGACGATGCCGAAGAGCTCGTCCACCAAATAGCTTTCCATGCGGTAGTGTTCGCTCCAGGGCGCTTGCGTGGCATCCAGATAGAACCCCGCGCCTGTGCCGAAGTCCCAGTTATCGTCCTCGCCGGCTATGCCGGCCCCTCGCGGACTGGTATCGGGCGTGACCAGCATCAAGCCATGCTGCGCGGCGTAGCGCTGTGCGCCCGCCTTGATCATGAAGGTTTCCTCGGTGCAGGTCAGGCCGGCCAGGAAGAACAGCACCGGCACGCGGCCCTGCTCCGCCTGGGGCGGCAGGAAGACAGAGAATCGCATGGGCAGCCCTACGGCTTGCGAAGGATGGCGATAGTAGCGTTGCACCCCATCGAAGCAGCGATGCTCGCTGATCAGTTCCAGATTATTTTGCGGCATGGCGGCATCTCCTTTTGCGGCGATTGCGTTCGGCACCCTGCATCAGTACACCACCACGGACCGGATGGACTCGCCGCGCTTCATCAATTCGAAACCTTCGTTGATCTGATCCAGGCGCAGGGTATGGGTAATGAGATCGTCGATATTGATCTTGCCGTCCATATACCAATCCACGATCTTGGGCACATCGGTGCGGCCGCGCGCGCCGCCGAAAGCGGATCCCTTCCATTCGCGTCCGGTTACCAGTTGGAAAGGCCGCGTGGAAATTTCGGCGCCCGCCTCGGCCACGCCGATGATGATGGACTGGCCCCAGCCGCGATGGCAGCATTCCAGGGCCTGGCGCATGACCTTGGTATTGCCTATGCACTCGAAGGAGTAGTCGGCGCCGCCATCGGTCAGCTGGATGATGTGGTCGACAACGTTCTCGACTTCGTTCGGATTGATGAAATGGGTCATGCCGAACTTGCGCGCCATGGCCTCGCGCTCCGGGTTCAAGTCGACGCCGATGATCTTGTCGGCTCCCACCATCTTGGCGCCCTGGATGACATTCAAGCCGATGCCGCCCAGGCCGAACACCACCACATTGGCACCGGCTTCTACTTTGGCGGTGAAAAGCACCGCGCCCAGGCCGGTGGTGACCCCGCAGCCTATGTAGCAGACCTTGTCGAAAGGCGCGTCGCTGCGTATCTTGGCCAAGGCGATCTCGGGCACGACGATGTGGTTGGAAAAGGTTGACGTGCCCATGTAATGATGCACCGGCTTGCCGCCCACGGTGAAGCGCGAGGTGCCGTCGGGCATCAGGCCCTTGCCCTGGGTCGCGCGTATGGCCGTGCAAAGATTCGTCTTGCGCGACAGGCAGGATTTGCATTGGCGGCATTCGGGTGTGTACAGCGGGATGACATGGTCACCCGCTTTCAGCGAACTGACGCCAGGGCCTGTTTCCAGCACCACGCCGGCCCCTTCATGCCCCAGTATCGACGGAAAAATGCCTTCCGGGTCGGCCCCGGACAGCGTGTAATAATCCGTATGGCAGATGCCGGTGGCCTTGATCTCGACCAATACTTCACCAGCCTTGGGACCCTGAAGCTCGACATCTTCAATAGTCAGTGGTTCGCCCGCCTTCCAGGCTATCGCCGCTTTCGTTTTCATACCATACTCCTGATTACTGTTTAAACGCGGCGGCCGCCGTCCGCCTGGACCGCGCCGCCAGGACGATGTTAAACGATAAACTCAGTATTCCGACGATTTCCCGGTCAGGGCCACGCCGGCACGCAGCATGAAATAGGAAAACGCATCCACCCAGCGGCCCAGCCAGCTGCGCCGCTGCAATTGCTCTTCGGTGACGCGTTCGGCGTCGCCATGCATTTCCTCCTCGATGGCCGCCTTCAGCTCGTCGGCGAATTGCGCATCCTGCACGAAGACGTTGGCCTCGCGGGCCAGCAGCAGACTGAAAGGATCCAGGTTGGACGAACCGACCATGGCGCAGCGGTCGACGACGGCTACCTTGGCATGCAGGTAGCTGGCCATGTATTCATAGATTTCTATGCCGTCGTCCAGCAACTGGCAGTACATATAGCGGCAGGCTCGATACTGCATGGGATATTCGGAACGCCCCTGCAACAGCAAACGCACCTTCACGCCGCGTTGCGCCGCATCCTGCAATGCCTTGCGCAAGCGCCGGCCCGGAAAAAAATAGGCATTGGCGATCAGGATGTCGCTTTCGGCTCTTGCCATGGTTGCCAGGTACACATCCTCGATGGTCTGGCGAAACCGGATATTGTCGCGCAGCAGCAGGGCCGCCCGCCGCCCCGGGTTGAAGGTGGGCGGTGTTTCCTTCTCCCGGGCCTTGCGCCACTCGCTCAGATGCGTCAGCCGCCGATAGAACGCAGCCCAGTCGTCGCGCCGGCGCCAAGCCATGCGCAGCCACAGGGCGCGCTGCGCCCGGGCGGCGTCGGCGACAATAGGGCCTTGCAGGCGCACGGCGAAATCAAAGCGCGGCTTCGGTCCCTGGCCATCGTCGGGCACATCGACGTAGTCATCCAGCACATTGATGCCGCCCACGAAAGCAATGGCGCCATCGACCACCGTCACCTTGCGGTGCAGCCGACGCAAGCGCCGCAGATTGAAACGCACAGCCCGCAGGCCCGCGGGTTCGGGCCGGTAGATGCGGTATTGGGCGCCCATCTCCGCCAGCTTGCGCGCGATGGCCGGAGCCTGCTCCTGGCTGCCGAAGCCGTCGATGACGACGCGTACCTTCACACCCCGGGCGCAGGCGCGGCGCAAATGGTCCAGGACCCGCAATCCGGTCCGGTCCAGACTGAAAATATAGGTTTCCAGATGCACCTGGCGTTGCGCGGCGTCGATCGCCTCGCATAGCGCGGGAAAGAATTCGCCGCCGTTATGCAGCAGATCGATCCGGTTGCCTTCGCGCCAGGTCAGGCGCAGTTCTTTCGAAGCCATGTCCGCCTTCCCGGCCTTGGCCGCGTCGCGCTGCTGACAATGCCGATCATGGCAGCTCCAACTCGGCGAACAAGGGTGCATGGTCGGATATTTGCCGCCAGGGCAAGCCATGCAGCACACGCGCCTTGCGCACGGCGAAACCTCGTTGATAGATGCGGTCCAACCGCAGCCACGGGAATGCCGCTGGAAAAGTCCGCGGCGGCGGCGTCAGGCGCGCCGCACCGTTGACACCCAGTTCATGCACCTTCTGGGCCAGCGGCAAGGGCCGCAGCGGGTTGCGCAGGCTATTGCGCAAGCGCGCCACCGAATGGCGCAGCTTGCGCGGCTCCATATCGTCTTGCGGTGCGATGGCGAATACTTCGTACAGCCCCAATTGCTGAACGAACAAAGGCGCAAGCCGGTTGTTCCAGTCATTGAAATCGCCCGCGATCAGCATGGGTTCGCCCTCGGGCACCAGGCGCCGGATGCGCTCGACCAATGCGCCAACCTGACGCGAACGTCCGCCCGCGAACAGGCCCAGATGGACGACCAGGCAATGCACCGGCACGCCCTGGACTTCGACCAGCGCGTGCAGCAGCCCGCGCTGCTCCAGCTTATGGTCGGAAATATCCTGGTTCTCGTGCTGCAGTATGGGAAAGCGCGACAACAGGGCGTTGCCGTGGTCGGTGTGCGGCCGCACCGCATTGCATCCGTAAGCGGTATGCATGCAAAGGGCCGCGCCCAGCGATTCGTGCTGGGCATCCAGACTGATGCGCTGTTCGTTGCGGCCCTGGACCTCTTGCAGGAAAAGCAGGTCGGGGCGCAATCCGTACAAGCCAAGGCGCAAGTCCGACAACGATTCACGACTGCCCGTTGCCGAACGGCCCTTGTGGATGTTGTAGCTTACGACCCGGATGACCGACACGACCCCTCCTTTGTTGCTCCTACTTTACCTCGGTATTGCGCAGGCGGATATGCAGCTCGCGCAGTTGCTTCTCGTCAACGGCGGACGGCGCTTGCGTCAGCAGACACTGTGCGCGCTGCGTCTTGGGGAAGGCGATGACATCGCGTATGGATTCGGCGCCCGCCATCATGGTCACCAGGCGATCCAGGCCGAACGCCACCCCGCCATGCGGAGGCGCCCCGTATTGCAAGGCATCGAGCAGGAAGCCGAACTTGTTGCGCGCTTCTTCCGCACCGATGTCCAAGGCGCGGAACACCTTGCTCTGGATCTCGGCGCGATGGATACGGACCGAGCCGCCGCCCACTTCCCAACCGTTCAGAACCATGTCGTAGGCTTTGGCCAGGGCCTGGCTGGGATCGGTCGCCAGGAAGTCCTCGTGGCCGTCCTTGGGGCTGGTAAAGGGATGGTGTGCCGCGAAGTAGCGGCCTTCTTCCTCGTCGTACTCGAACATGGGGAAGTCCACGACCCACAAGGGTTTCCAGCCGGCTTCGAACAGGCCGCCCTGCTTGCCGAATTCGCTGTGGCCGATCTTGACGCGCAGCGCGCCAATGGCATCGTTTACGACCTTGGCCTTGTCGGCCCCGAAGAAAATCAGGTCGCCGCTTTGAGCGCCGGTACGCTCGATCAGCTTGGCCAAGGCATCGACGTGGATATTCTTGACGATAGGCGATTGCAGGCCATCCGGAATGGAAGCGGCGTCGTTGACCTTGATGTAGGCCAGGCCTTTGGCGCCATAGATACCCACGAACTTGGTGTAGGCATCGATCTCGCTGCGGGGCATGCTGGCGCCGCCCGGAATACGCAAGGCCACCACGCGGCTGGCCGGATCGTTCGCAGGCGCCGAAAACACCTTGAAATCGACATCCTCCATCAGGTCGCCGATGTCGACGAACTCCAGCTTGACGCGAAGGTCGGGCTTGTCCGAGCCATAACGGCGCATGGCTTCTTCCCAGGTCATCGTCGGGAAAGACGCGGGCAGCTCCACTTTTTGCACATTGGCAAAAACGTGGCGGATCATGCCTTCGAAAATTTCGCGTATCTGCTCTTCGTTCAGGAAGGATGTTTCGCAATCGATCTGGGTGAACTCGGGCTGGCGATCGGCGCGCAGGTCTTCATCGCGGAAGCATTTCGTTATCTGATAGTAGCGGTCGAAGCCCGAGACCATCAGCATCTGCTTGAACAACTGGGGCGATTGCGGCAAGGCGAAGAACTGGCCTTCGTTCACACGGGAAGGCACCAGGTAGTCGCGCGCGCCTTCAGGCGTGCTTTTGGTAAGCATGGGCGTTTCGATATCGATGAAGCCCAGATTGTCCAAATACTTGCGCACCTCTATGGAAACCCGATAGCGCAGCATCAGGTTGTGCTGCATCTGCGGGCGCCGCAAATCGAGCACGCGATGCGTCAGCCTTGTGGTTTCCGACAGATTGTCATCGTCCAGCTGGAAGGGCGGCGTGATCGATGCATTCAGCACTTCGATTTCGCGGCACAGCACTTCGACCTCGCCGGACTTCAGTTCCGGATTGCTGGTGCCTGCGGGACGCAGCCGCACCAGGCCGGTCACGCGCACGCAGAATTCATTGCGTATGTGCTCGGCGGTGGAGAAGGCCTTGACGTTGTCCGGGTCGACTACGATCTGGGCAAGCCCCGCGCGATCGCGCAGGTCGATGAAAATCACCCCTCCGTGGTCGCGGCGGCGATGAACCCAGCCAAACAAGGTGACTGTTTGGTCAAGATGTTCTTTACTGACCTCGCCGGTATAGCAGGTACGCATCAAGGATTACTCCGTATCTAAAATTCTTGTAAATAAAATCAGGGCCGGTCGTTGCCGGACGAGTCCGCATCCTGAGCCGCATCGATGCGCTGCGCCGCTTCGACCACCGATACCGCCTCATGGCCTGCTTCCAGCGCCTTGACCGACCCGGGAGCCACGACGCCCATGGAAACAATGTACTTCAACGCCGCGTCGACGCTCATGTCCAGCATTTGCACGTCGTCGCGAGGCATCATCAGGAAAAAACCCGATGTCGGGTTGGGCGTGGTCGGAACATACACACTGACAAAATCGTTGCCCAGTTTTTCCGCCACCTCGCCGCTCGGTGCGCCGGTCAGGAAGGCAATGGTCCAGGATCCCTGCCTGGGGTACTGCACCAGCACCGCTTCGCGGAATGCCTGGCCGTTGGGCGCAAGCACGGTATCGCTGACTTGCTTGACCGAATTATAGATGGAGCGCACCAGCGGGATGCGGCCAAGCAGCTGTTCCCAGCGTTCCACCAGGGCGCGGCCCAGGAAATTGGCGCCCAGCAGGCCGGTAAGCAGCACGACCGCCAGCACCAGCACCAGTTGAAAGCCCGGGATGCGATAGCCGAACAGCGACTGCGACGACAAGAATGCCGGCACGACGCTTTCCAGCGTGCCGATCAGCAAGGCGATGACCCAGACGGTAATGATCAAGGGTATCCAGATCAGCAGCCCGGTAATGAAGTAGCGTTTAAAAAAACGCATTCGACTCTGCTGCGGCGCGGTCACGAGGACGCCGTGCCGGCCGGCGGCGCGGCAGGCGCGCTGGCGGCGGTGCCGCTGGTAGAGCCTGCGCTGGCTGGCGCTTCAGAAGATGCGGCGGGCTTGGCGCCCGACGTGCCGCCATTATTGCGAAAATCGGTTACATACCAGCCTGAGCCCTTCAATTGAAAGCCGGCAGCGGTCACCTGCTTGGCATAGGTGCTTTGCCCGCATTCGGGGCAATCCGTCAGGACAGGGTCGGAAATCTTTCGCAGCACGTCCTGCGCATGTCCGCAGGCGCTGCATTTGTAAGCATAAATAGGCACGAGAAAATCCCAAGAAGAAATGTCTAAGGAACAACCGCTATAAGCCGTCCGCCGTGCAGGAACGGATAAAACGCGGCCAAGCGCCAAAAACGGCTAATTTTAGCCGTTTTTGGCGCTTGGCACCGGCTGCGGACAGGCCAGTGGCTGAAAACTATCCTAAAAGGAATTGGGCAGCAAAAACATGAATGCCGCCACCAGCGTAGGTATGGAGGCGGACAGCAGCAATTTCAATGGCGAGATGGCCCCGTCGGGGAAACAGCCTTTAAGTATGGAGAACCCCGCCGGGTTCGGCGCATTGGCGATGACGGTCAGGCCGCCGCCCGTGACGGCGCCGGCAACCAGCATGTAGCGCCACAACTCGCTCGTGCCTTCCACCAGCGAACCCAGATAGGTCAGCGCGGCGTTGTCGGTCACCGCGGTCAGCGCCGTGGCGCCCCAGTACAGGACAATGGGCGACAAGCCTGCCAGCAAGTCCTGCAGCCACCACTTCTGCAGCCCGCCCAACACGACTAGGCCGGCCAGGAAGAAGCCCACCATCAGGCCTTCCCGTATCAGCAATGGATTCTGATGGCGCTTGTAGGCATGGGCATAGCCTATGAAGAGCATCATGAACGCCAGGAAAAGAATGGGGTGATGCGCCGACAGGACGACACCCACCAGAAAAAGAGTATGAATGGCGATCACGATAAGCGGCACGGGAGGCCGGGGATTCGAAGACTCGTCTTCGCTTGAGCCCAGGGTGCCATCCAGCAGGTGGGTACGGCAGATAAAGGTCAGCACGCCCGCATTGACGCACACCGCCAGTACCGCGCGCCATCCGAAATGGGTAGCCATATAGGCCGTATTCCATTCGAAGGTCTGCGCCACCATCAGCACCGGTGGGGCTGCATAGGCGGTCAGAACGCCGCCGATGGAGACGTTCACGAACAGCACGCCCAGGGTCATGTACTTGAATCCAGCCTGGCCCGGCTTGCGGAAGTAGGCGTCGCGCAGCAGCAGGGCCGCCAGCGTCATGGCGGCTGGCTCGGTAATGAAAGAGCCGGCCAGCGGAACGAAAGACATGGTCACGAAGAACATGGCCAGTTCATTGCGCAAGGGCAAGAGCCTGGCCAGCGCGCGCACCGCCATGTTCACCAGTTCGATAATGGGGCGGCTGGCGGCCACCACCATGATTACGAAAACGAAGGCGGGCTCGGTGAAGTTGCGTGTGTCGATGTAGCCTACCGCCTCGCTCACGCCCGACACCAGGGCCATGCAGGCCAGTAGTACACAAGCCCATACCCCAAATACAGCTTCGACTTCGGACAGCAGATGCCACAAGCCTGAATGCGGGCCGCCGCGATTGGCCAGGCGCGCAAAAACCGGCACCGAAAAGGTATGAATAATGGCAATCGCAAACAAGGCGGTTGCCAGGTACTCCATAAAACTAGCCATGCCTCAACCCTTATAGAAAACTGGCACGAATTGTCGCACGATCGATTTCCTGGCCGATACGCCGTATCGGGGCAGGGCAATCCCGGCCTCGTGCAAGGCCTTGTTCATTCATGTAAAGCCATCATGCCGCGTGCCGCTTGCCCAGGATGAAGCTCGCGCCCTGTTCGGCAATCATGATGGTGGGCGAATTGGTATTGCCCGACGTGATGGTCGGCATGATGGATGCATCGATGACGCGCAAGCCCTCAATGCCGTGCACGCGCAGTTCGGGATCGACCACCGCCATGGCGTCCACTCCCATCTTGCAGGTGCCCACTGGATGGAAAATGGTGGTTCCGATATCGCCCGCGGCTTTCTCCAGATCGGCCTGCGATTCAATCTGGGCGCCCGGCTTGTATTCCTGAGGACGGTAGGAAGCCAGGGCCGGCTGCGCCATGATCTTGCGAGTCACACGTATGCTGTCGGCCGCCACGCGGCGATCTTCGTCCGTCTGCAGATAATTGCACAGTATGGCGGGCGCATCGGCGGCCTTGGGCGAGACAATCCGGACATGGCCCCGGCTAGTGGGGCGCAGATTGCACACCGAAGCGGTAATCGCCGGAAAGGTATGCAGGGGGTCGCCGAATTTTTCCAGGGACAAGGGCTGCACATGGTATTCCAGGTTGGCGCGCGATTGTTCGGGACCGGAGCGCGCAAACGCGCCTAATTGCGAAGGCGCCATCGTCAGCGGCCCGCGTTTCTGGGCCGCATACTGCAGGCCCATCAGGGCCTTTCCCCACAAGGTCCCCGCAATGGTGTTCAGCGTCTTGGCGCCTTCGACCTTGTAGATCATGCGCAACTGCAAGTGATCCTGCAAGTTGCCGCCTACGCCGGGCAAATCGTGCACTACCGGAATGCCCAGCGATTGCAGCAAGGCGCCCGGACCTATGCCCGATACCTGGAGTAGTTGCGCCGATCCAATGGATCCCGAGGACAGGATGACCTCGGCCTTGGCGCGGGCGAATTGCGTATGGCCATCATGGATGAAATGCACACCCTGGACGCGCTTTCCGGAAAAGGCGATCCGCTCGGCCTGGGCGCCGGTCAGCACTGTCAGGTTGGTGCGATGGGCAACGGGATGCAGGAAGGCCTTGGCGGATGTCCAGCGCACGCCACGCCGCTGGTTGACCTCGAAGTAGGCGCAGCCCTCGTTGTCCCCACGGTTGAAATCGTCGATGGCGGGAATGTCGGCCTGTTGCGCCGCCTGGCGGAAAGCGTCCAGCACCTTCCATGAAAGCCGTTGGCGCTCGACCCGCCACTCTCCGGCGCCGCCATGGAATTCGCTGTCTCCCGCATGATGGTCTTCCAGCTGCTTGAAGACTGGTAGAACATCATTCCAGCTCCAGCCCGGATTGCCCTGGGCCGCCCAGCCATCGTAATCAGCGGCCTGGCCACGCATGTAGATCATGCCATTGATGGCCGAACTGCCGCCCAGGACCCGGCCGCGCGGATAGCCCAGGCTGCGGTTGTTGATGCCCGGATCAGGTTGTGTGGTGTAACACCAGTCTGTGCGCGGATTGCCGATGCAGTACAGGTAGCCTACCGGAATGTGTATCCAGCGCCAGTCGTCGCGCCCGCCAGCCTCAAGCAAGAGCACTTTCCGGTTCGGGTCGGCGGAGAGCCGGTTGGCGAGCAGGCAACCCGCCGAGCCTGCCCCCACAATGATGTAATCGAACTCCAGTTGTTCTTGCCGCGGTGTTGAATCCGCCATTTTTGTCTCCTGCCGACTGCTTATGCAGATTTTTTGTATTGCCTTGATACAGCTATTCTAGTCCTTCGCGCCCCGGGCCTGCATCGTTCCATTCGGTCCGGAGCCGGCGGCTATGATTCATAAGGGCAGCACGGTGCCCGCCAGCGCCGCCGCCAGAAGCAGGACGCCCACCGCCATATTGGCGCGGAACAGCATGAAATTGCGATCCGGCCTGTCCAGGCTGAAAACCCGCATTTGCCAGAAGAAATGCGCGGCAATGGCGGCGATGACCGCATAATAGGGCCAGGCCATGCCCATGCCCGCGCCGCCGTAGACCCACAAAGCGATGGTCGCGATATAGAAGCCGCTGATCCAGGCCTTGCCCTTGTCGGCGAAGCGCAAGGCGGTGGAATGCAGGCCCAGCTTCACATCGTCGCGCACATCCACATAGGCATAGATGGAGTCGTAGCCGACCTGCCAGAGAACGGCGCCCAGCCACATCGCGATGGCGGCCAGTGGCACCGCGTTTTGCGTATCGGACCATGCCATCAGCATGCCCCAATTGAATCCTATGCCCAGCACCACTTGCGGCCAGTAGGTAAAGCGCTTGCAAAGAGGATAGACGATGACGATGGGCATGAGCGCCACGGCCAGCCAGCGGCTGTATTCATTCAGGGCAAGCAGCAACAGTGCGCATACAAGCAACTGGGCGAATACAAACCACAAGGCGTTTTTCAGCGTAAGCTGGCCGCTGGTCAAGGGCCGGAAGCGTGTGCGTTCGACCAGTTTGTCGATATCGCGATCGAAGATATCGTTGAAGCAGCATCCTATGCCGCGCATCAGCAGGGCGCCCAGCGAAAAGATAAACAGGCGCAAGAGCGTCGGCCAGCCGTCGGCGGCCTGCACCAGCGCCGCCAGGCAGGGAAGCAGGGTCAGCCAGGTGCCCACCGGCCGGTCCAGCCGGCAGAGCCGCGCATATGGCCCCCAGGAACGCGGCAGCCATCGCTCCACCCAATCGTCGGGACGCATGTCGGACAGATCGGGGGCGGTGGCGTTTGTGCCGGATTTGGGTTTGGGGTCGGAAGAGTGAAACGACGTCATTGCAAGTCTAAGGGGTATCCGGTTTCCGGTCCGTCAGGTAGGGGATCAGTTCAGGGACAACCTGCTGCGCCAGCAAGCCGCCCAAGATCAGTCCTATGCGCGCGTCCTTCATATCCATACCGGGGTTCTCCTAGCGGGCGTCGTCGAGCTTGGCGAAAATGCAAGCCGCGCTATCAGCTTTCCTTGATCAGCTTGCCAAGTATGGCAATGCCTTCGCGGATTTTTTCCTCGGAAACGGTAACGAAGCTCAGGCGCAAGGTATTGGTTTGCGGCTCGGCGCCGGCGAAGAAGGGCGCGCCCGGAACAAAGGCGACATTGTTCTGGATGGCGCGGGCCAGCAACTGGGTGCCGTCGATATGGGCCGGGAGCGTTACCCAGATGAACATGCCGCCTTCGGGCCGGGTCCAGCTGGCCGTGGCCGGAAAGTGCTGGTCCATGGCGTCGAGCATGTAGCCGCACTGTTCTTTGTACAGGTCGCGCACCATGGGCAAATGATCGGTCAGGAAGCCGTCTTTCACGGTTTCATAGACAGCCATCTGGGTCAGCGAGGCGGTGTGAAGGTCGGTGGCCTGCTTGATCTGGACCAGCTTGGCAATGATGGGCTTGGGCGCCACGATATAGCCCAGGCGCAAGCCCGGAGCCAGCACTTTGGAAAACGTGCCCAGGCGAATGACGGTGGCGCCGGCCGCGCGGCCCAATCCCAGCAAGCCTGGCTGCGCCGTGCCGGCATAGCGCAGCTCGCCGTATGGATCGTCTTCGATAATGGGGACTTGCAGGGCGGCGCAGCGCTCCACCAGGGCCTTGCGGCGCTCCAGGCTCAAGGTCAGGCCGGTGGGGTTCTGGAAGTTGGGCAGGACATAAATAAAGCGGGCCCCGGCTGCGCGTTCGCTGGTCAATGCTTCCGGAATCAAGCCGCCTTCGTCGGTCGGCACGGCCACATAATTGGGCTCGAACAGGGAAAACGATTGGAGCGCTCCCAGGTAGCTGGGCGCTTCGACCAGGGCCTTGCTGCCGGGATCGATGAACAACTTGCCCAACATATCCAGCGCCTGCTGCGAGCCGGACACGATAAGCACTTCATCGGGCGAGACATCCGCGCCGACGCGTTTCAGGTCTTCGGCGACCCAGGCGCGCAATGGCGCATAACCTTCAGTGGGACCGTATTGCAAGGCGCTGCGGCCATTGGTTTCCAGGACGCGGTCGAAGGCGCTTTTCATGACATCCACCGGAAAGCCCTTGGGTGCGGGCAAGCCACCGGCGAACGAAATGATTTCCGGCCTCTCGGTAACTTTCAGGATTTCTCGGATGGTGGAGCTGGTCAGTTTCTGCGCGCGCTGCGAAAAGGTGTAAGGAAGGCTATACGAATCCATAATTCTGAAAAATCCTGATAAAGAGCAAAGCGATAACCTCCTAGATTAACGCAACTGGCGGCAAGATTCAGTGCAATACCCCCGCCGTGCGCCATTCGGCCGGCTTTCGCAACACTTTTACAACGTGTCGTCCTTGCGCCGGCTGTCCCGCCGCACTGTCCGGATCAACCACCAAAACAACGAAAACGAGCAGGCCAGGCCCACCCCGAAAATTCCCAGTACGATCCAATCGCCCGTAGTCATTGGCTGTCACCTATTTATGTGCGTTTATTGATGCGGAGTGCCCGCGCTTGGAGTCCCACAGGCCTGCGCCTATGCAGATTTTACGTGCGCCGCTTGCTCGGCGGCGATCAGGGCCTGCATTTTCTGGCGAAAACGCAAGGGGCCCGCGTCCAGAGGCAGGTTCATCTTGGATGGACTTTTTGCCATGCCTGCATGCACGGCCTCGAGCACAGCACGATCTTCACTGAAGGCATGCCGCACGTCCTCGGCGAATTGGCGCGACACGGCCTCGTCGCCGGGGCTGAAATTGCGCATCTGAAACCAGTAATAGCGCGTTGTCGATTCGTCTACCGGCGTCAAGAAGTTATAGGAATCCATCAGGAACACATCGGGATGGAAGGGCTCCGTGTCGGTACCTGTTCCGGCCGGCGCAAAAATGGCCTTGATCAGGGCATGCGATGGCACGCGCACCTCGTAATGCTGCTTGCGGTCGCAATTGCCGGTGAACTTGACGAATTTCGCATAAAAAGGCGCGACCTCGACGTTGCGCATCCAGCGCGACACCACGACCCCGTTTTCATTGACCTGGGTTTCCAGCGGCTCGCCTATCATGGCGGCGTTGCCGAACGAGGTTCGATGCACCCAGGAAACATGAGACGGATCAAGCAGGTTGTCGGTCAGGTATTGGTAATTGCAGCGTACCGTCATGGCATCGCCCCGGTTCACGCCCCAGGCGGGATCGCCCCAGTGCTCGACCTGCATGATCGCGGCCGGATCGGCCTTTTCGGGCTCGCCCATCCATATCCATACCAAACCGTAGCGCTCGGCCGTGGGATAGCTGCGCACCACCGCGCGGGCCGGCGCATGGGCCAGGCCCGGCGCACGTACACAACTGCCCGAACAGTCGAAAACCAGGCCGTGATAGCCGCATTCCACGGTATCATCCAGCAAGCGCCCCATGGACAACGGAAGCTTGCGGTGCGGACAGGCATCTTCCAGCGCCGTCACGCCGCCGTCCAGCGTCCGGTATAAAACAATGTCTTCGCCCAGTATCCGGGTGGAATGCAGGTGGCGTCCAACCTCGTGATCGCTTGCCGCCACATACCAGGCATTCTTCAAGAACATGGGTGCTCCTTTACGTGATTCGATTCCAACAATCGAATCATAGTCCACGCGGCAGGCCCGCCAAGGCGCCGACAGCCTGAACAGCGCGGGCAGCCGCCATGTTTTATAATTCTCCCCCCACTTTTTTGCGCGCCAATGGCGCCGGCATCCGGACACCTTGATGAACGCTACGCACCCTATTACAACGGCGGTGCACCATGCACCAGCGTGAACAACTGCTGGAATCCCTGGCCGACCAGGGCTGGGCCGTCTCGGATGGCCTGATCGACGCACATCTGTGCCACCGCCTGCGCGAGCAATGCCTGCAAGCCTGGGAGCAAGGCGGATTCAGGCCGGCCGGGGTGGGGCAAGGGCGCAATCTGGCGCGGCATACCGACATTCGCGGCGACTCGATTTGCTGGATCGAACCCCATCTGGCCGAATCGGCAACGCTTGAGTTCCTGCAATGGGCCGATGCTTTCCGCCAGGATCTGAACCGTACTTTCTACACAGGCCTGACCAACGCCGAGTTTCATTTTGCGCGCTATCCCGCGGGCCACCGCTACCGCAAGCACATGGACCAGCATAAAGGACAAAGCGAGCGCAAGATATCACTGGTGCTTTACCTGAACGCCGAATGGTCGGAAGTCGACCAGGGCGAGCTGTGCCTGTATTCGCCCCGGGACGAGAGCGCGATCATCGAACGCGTCCTGCCCATGCCGGCCAGGCTGGTCGTGTTTCGCAGCGACCTGATTCCGCATGAGGTTATGCCATGCGCAAGGCCGCGTTGGAGCCTGACCGGCTGGTTTCGCAGCGACGCCATCGGCCTGCCGCGGGGGGCGTAGCGGCAGGGCGCGCACCGTTCGCGCGCCCTGCCCTCAGTGAGGCAGTATCTTGGACAGGAATTGCCGCGCACGCTCGGAGCGGGCGTCCAGATTGCCGAAAAACTCCTCGGTGGCTGTATCTTCGACGATCCTGCCCAGATCCATGAACACCACACGGTCGGCCACTTTGCGCGCAAATCCCATTTCGTGCGTCACCACCATCATGGTCATGCCCTCGCTTGCCAAGTCCACCATGACGTCCAGCACTTCGTTGACCATTTCAGGATCCAGCGCCGAGGTCGGCTCATCGAACAGCATGGCGATGGGATCCATGGCCAGCGCCCGCGCGATCGCCACCCGCTGCTGCTGCCCGCCCGACAGCTGGCTGGGGAATTTGTCCTGGTGCGCCCGCAAGCCGACACGATCGAGAAGTTCGCCGCCGCGGCTGACGGCCTCGTCGCGACTGCGGCCCAGCACCTTGATTTGTGCCAGCACCAGGTTCTGCGTGACCGATAAATGCGGGAACAGCTCGAAGCTCTGGAATACCATGCCGATGCGCGCGCGCAAGCGGGGCAGGTTAGTGTCCGGCGCGCCCACGGACACGCCGTCGACCAGGATTTCGCCTTTCTGGAAAGGCTCGAGTCCGTTGACCGTCTTTATAAGCGTGGACTTGCCTGAACCCGAAGGACCGCAAACGACGACGACCTCGCCCTGCGCGACCTGCGTAGTGCAGTCGTCCAGCACCTGTGTCGTCCCATACCACTTGCTGACCTGCTTGATATCTATCATTCCCGTGCCTGCGATTCGAATCCGGATTGTCGGCATGATAACGCGGGCGGCCTGCATGAGGCTGGCGGGCCGCTGATGAATCGCATCGATGCGCGGCTGCCGCTCGCAGCGCCGACGAACCGGAATTCGAGAGCCGGCCGCTATCCGCCAAGATACTTGTCGAACCAGGCCAGGGCGCGCTTCCAGCCGTCTTGCGCCGCTTCGGGCCGATAGCTGGGACGGTAGTCCGCATGGAACGCATGCGGCGCATCGGGATAGACCACGAATTCGGACTGCCGGGCGGCGTCCGGCCCCTTGGCCAGTTCCGCCTTCATGGCATCGATGGAGTCTTGCGTGATGCCGGCGTCCTTGCCGCCGTACAGCCCCAGGATCGGACCGTGCAGCTTGGCCGCGATATCGACCGGCTGGCTGGGATGCAAGGCATCGGCATTGCCCACCAGGCGGCCGTACCAGGCCACCCCGGCATCGACTTCGGGATTATGAGCCGCATAGAGCCATACGATGCGGCCTCCCCAGCAGAACCCCGTTATCCCCAGCTTGCCGATATCGCCGCCATTCTTGCCCGCCCATGCCACCGCCGCATCCAGATCGCTCATGACCTGCGGATCGGGCACCTTGTTCACGACCTCGCTGATCAACTGCGCCACTTCGGTATATTTGCCTGGATCGCCCTGCCTGGCATAGAGCTCGGGAGCGATCGCCATATAGCCGACCTTCGCCAGTCGCCGGCAGACATCCTTGATGTATTCATGCACGCCGAAGATTTCCTGCACCACAAGGATCACCGGGGCGGCGGTCTTCCCGTCCGGCGCCGCGCGATAGGCCGGTATGTGGCCGCCTTGGGCCGGAATCTGCACCAGCCCTGCCACCAGTCCCTTGTCATCCGTTGCGATGGCGGTCGCGGCGGCCGGCCCCGCCGCAAGCGCAAATCCGCCCACCAACGTGGTGGCCATGAATCCGCGCCTGTCCAAAATCAGCGGTGGCAGCAAACTATCGAAATCCGTATCCGGCAAACGACTCATGGCGATCCCCTTTCTTGGATAAAAAAAAGCATGCTTCGGATTGAAGCATGCCTTGTACGGCTATGAATTGGATTTATGTTCCGGCTTACCCTTGCGCTTGGTGGAAGCCAACTCGTCGAGCTCTTTTTTGCTCATGGAGTCATACATGCTTCGTGAAGCGCCTTTGAGCTCGCCCACCTTGGTCTCGCCGCGCTTGGCGGACAGGGCCGCGCCGGCGGCCTTTTGCTGAGCCTGCGATTTGGCTGGCATGGAGTACCTCCTGATCAAGAAAACCTGATTGGGAATTCAGCAACTCCATTATTGACGCCTGATCCCGGCATTTCAACCGGGAAGGCGGCCCAACATGTAACAGTCCCTAGCCCTCGGCGACCCGCTTCGCTATATGAGCCAGCGCCTCTTCCACCTGATCGATCAGAATCAGGCACAGCTCGCCGTCCCGCAAGCCGGCCAACGCGGTGTCGATGGCCAGGAATTCGCCTCGTATCTCCTGCAGCTGCTTGGCGCGCTGCGCATTGGCCAGGCCCTGGCGAAGCAGGGCAAGCACCTCGCCATCCTCGCGGCCGCGCTGGCACATGTCCTGGTAAAGAATGACTTCGTCGAACGCATCGCCCAAGATCTCGGTCTGGCGGCGTATGTCTATGTCGCGCCGATCGCCGGCTCCGCTTATCACCACGCTGCGCCGGCTCGCCGGCATGGCGTCCACCGCCTGAACCAGCGCCATGATGGCGTCAGGGTTATGGCCGTAATCCGCAATCAGCGTCGCGCCCCGATACGAGAACACGTTGAAGCGGCCCGGCGCGGTCTGCGCATCGTTCACGAAAGTCGCGGCGCCGGCCTGGATGCTGGTCCAATCCAGGCCCAGCGCCCATGCGGCGGCCAGGGCCGCCATGGCATTATCGACCTGAAAGCCGATAGTGCCGCCGCGCACCAGCGGGATGCCGTCCATGCCGATCCGGTGCTCGAAAGCGCCTTCAGCCAATACGATGGCGCCGTCTTCGACGTAGACCGTCCGCCGCCCTTGCGCCTTATGGGTTGCCAGGATGGGATTGTTCCGGTCGGCGGCGAAAAAGATCACCGAGCCCGGACAGTTCTCCGCCATGGCCGCAACGATGGGATCGGCGGCATTCAGTACAGCCGTGCCTTCGGGCGAGACGTTTTCCACAATCACGCGCTTGACGATCGCCAAGTCCTCGACCGTGCTGATAAAGCTCAGACCCAGATGGTCGCCCGTGCCCACATTCGTTACCACGGCGACGTCGCAACGATCGAATCCCAGCCCTTCGCGCAATATGCCCCCGCGCGCCGTCTCGAACACCGCGGCTTCCACATCCGGGTGCAGCAGCACGTTGCGCGCGCTGCGCGGTCCGCTGCAATCGCCGCTGTCGATGCGTCGGCTTCCTATGTATACGCCGTCGGAGTTCGTCATGCCCACGCACGCGCCGGTGCCGGCGATCAAGTGCGCAATCAGGCGCACCGTGGTTGTCTTGCCGTTGGTACCCGCTACCGCCACCAATGGAATGCGGCCGTTTTCCCCTTCGGGAAACATGCAGTCGATGATGGCGTCACCCACGGCCCGACCTTTCCCAAAGGAGGGATTCAAATGCATGCGCAGGCCCGGCGCCGCATTGACTTCGACTATGCAGCCGCTTTGCTTGTCCAGCGGCTCATAGACGTTTTCACTGACCAGGTCGATGCCGCACACATCCAGTCCGACCATTTGCGCCGCCGCCACGGCGGTCGCCGCCAATTCCGGATGGACGTGATCGGTCACATCGGTGGCGGTTCCTCCGGTACTCAGGTTGGCGTTGTTGCGCAACGTCACCAATACGCCTTTTTCCGGTATGGAATCGGCGTCGTAGTTCTGGGCCGCCATTGTTGCCAGCGCTATGTCATCCAGCCTGATCTTGGTCAGTGAGCTGCCGTGCCCTTCGCCGCGCAGGGGATCCGCATTGATTTGCTCCACCAACTGCGCAATGCTTCGTTCACCGTCGCCAATGACCTGGGGAGGATCGCGGCGCGCGGCCGCAACCAGCTTGTCGCCCACCACCAGCAGACGGAAATCGTGCCCAGGGAAATAGCGCTCGACGATCACTTCCGAGCCGTAGCCCGATGCCGCCGCGTAGGCCGCCTCGATCTGGTCGCGGCCCTGGATGTTGACCGCCACGCCCTTGCCCTGGCTGCCGTCGCGCGGCTTGAGCACCACAGGTCCGCCGATTTCGCATGCCACCTGCCAGGCGTCTTCCGCGCTGTTGGCGCAACGGCCTTCGGGCACCTGCACGCCGGCCGCCGCAAGCAGGCTTTTGGTCAATTCCTTGTCCTGGGCAATGGACTCCGCGATGGCTCCGCTGCTATCCGTTTCGGCCGCCTGGATGCGGCGCTGCCTGCTGCCCCATCCAAACTGCACCAGGCTGCCCTCAGTCAACCGACGATAAGGAATATTGCGCTTCACGGCGGACTGAACGATGGCGCCGGTGCTTGGACCCAGGCGTATGTCCTCGTTCAGGTCGCGCAAGCGAATCAGGCCTTCGGTCAGGTCGAAGGGCACATCCTGCATGGCGGCAATGCAAAGCTGCTCGGCCAATGCGAAGGCCAACTGTCCCACGGCCTCTTCGGAGTATTCCACCACCACCTGGTACACGCCCAGCTCGGTCGTTGGGGCCGCGCGGCTGAAGACCACCTGGCAGCCGGCCAGCGTTTGCAGCCGCAGGGCCGCATAAGCCAGCGCGTGCGCCATGGAATTGGCCGGCTCCTGGCTGGACGTCCTGAGAATATCGATGTCGGGAAAGCGCGCTCGCAAGCGGTTCTCGAAAACTTCCACGTTATCGATGACACGCTCGACTTCAGTGCATGAGACGATCGCTTCGATTACGGTTTGCCTGCACCACAAATTGGGGCCGCGCAGCGCCCGTATGCGGGAAACTTCCATTAGATAATATTCCTTCTTGCCTGGACAGGCCTGGGACGAATGCCTGGTTTATTGCATTGGATGGCCGTATATCAGGCCGGCGCTTCGACAAGGGAGCCAGGCGCCTCGGCGAACGACTCGCCCGCCTCCAGGCCAAAGGTTTCTATGCCGGCCCGTATCAGATCCTCGTGCACGTTCAGCGCCCAGGCCGCGGCAACTGCGGCCAGGACATTCATGTTCTGGAAATCGAGCGTCCCGCCCTCGGTCAAGGGTATGGCTTGCAGTTCCGTCAAGATGGTCTCCTGGGGGCCTTCCGCCAGCACAATATGCGGGCCGTCCAGGAACACGGCGCGTCCGCCCTGGATCCTGTGCGCCGCGATCGTCGGCGCGCGGGCATCCCTGCCAAAGAAGATCACGCTTCCATCGCAGAGGCCGGCCATGTCGGCCACCAGCGGATCGTCGGCATTCAATACGGCGGTTCCGCCCGGAAGCACGACATCGACCTGGGTGCGCAGGACTTTGGCCAACTGCTCCGCATCGTCAATGTAGAACTCCGGCAAAATGCCATCGGGGTCGAGATTGGTCACGATGCCTACCTGGCAGCGATCGTAGGCCAGGCCTTCGCTAAGAATGCTGAGCGGGCCATTTTCCATGACGCCGGCCTGGACGCCTCTGTTCAGCAAGACCCGGCGCGCCGCCGCCCAATTGGCGCCGTCCGTTTTCTGTACATGCCGGCGGCCAAAGAACAGCCCATTGCTGCACGCCAGGCCCGTATGCAGATTGCTTAGCTGCAGCATGCGCGCAAGCAAGCGTGCAACCGTGGTTTTTCCTTTGCTGCCCGTAACCCCCGCCAATGGGACGTGGCCGGTGTCTCCGGGTGGAAACAGATAATCGACGATAGCCTGTCCGACCGGGCGGGGTTCGCCGGCGGCCGGCTTCAGGTGCATGAGCAGTCCGGGACCGGCATTCACTTCGACAATCGCGCCGCGCTGCTCTTCGAGGGGGGCCGAAATATCTTCCGCAACCAGGTCGACGCCGGCAATGTCCAGGCCGACGATCCGCGCCGCCAGCTCGACGGCGGCCGCCACGCTGGGGTGGACCGCATCGGTTACATCGATGGACACATTTCCGTTGCGCTGTATCAGTACGCGGGTGCCGGCGGCGGGAACGGCGTCCGGCCCCAGGTTCTGGCGCGCCAGCTCCAGCCGCGCGGCGGAGTCGATGCGTATCAGGTTTAGCGGATGATCCTCGTCGCGGCCGCGGCGTGGATCGGAATTCAATTGCGATTCGATCAGCTCTTCTATCGTGCTCGCGCCGTCGCCGGTCACGGTGGCGGCGTCGCCGCGCGCGGCCGCCACCATGCGCCCGCCCACGACCAGGACACGATGTTCGTCGCCGCGCACGAAGCGTTCGACGACAACGCCGCTGCCTTCGTCCACGGCAATAGCAAAGGCGGTCTCTATTTCGGCCAGCGTCGTCAGATTCGTGAACACGCCGCGCCCATGATTGCCGTCGGACGGCTTCACCACTACCGGCAGGCCTATGTCTTGCGCGGCCTCCCAGGCCTCTTCGACGCTATTCACCAGTTGGCCCTCGGGGACCGGCACGCCGCAAGCTTGCAGCAGGCTCTTGGTCAAATCCTTATTGCGGGAGACGCTTTCGGCAATTGCGCTGGTGCGGTTCGTCTCCGCCGTCCAGATACGCCGCTGGCGGGCGCCATAGCCCAACTGGACCAGGTTGGCCTCGCTAAGGCGGATGGTGGAGATATCCCTATCATCGGCCGCTTCGACGATGCACGCGGTGCTGGGCCCCAGGCGCAGGTCTTCGGCCAGGTCGCGCAGCTCTTCAACCGCGGCCTCGACGTCGAACTCGCGGTCCTCGATGGCCGCCATCACCAGGTCGCGGGCGGAATACAGGGCGGCGCGCGTAACCGGCTCGTGCCAGGCGCGGACAATGACTTTGTATACGCCGCGCACGGATGTTTCGCGGGCTCTTCCCAGGCCGCCGGGCATGCCGGCCAGGTTCTGCAACTCAAGGGTGACATGTTCGAGGATATGGGCCGGCCAGGTACCCTGGCGCAAACGCTGCAGGAAGCCGCCGCGCTCTCCGACGCTGCAGCGGTGCTCCACCAATGAAGGCAGCCACTCCACCAGGCGCTCGTAGAAGCCCGGGATAACGTTGGAGGGATAGTCCTCCAGCTCGCCTATATCTACCCATGCCTCGATGACCGGACGGTATGCCCAGATATTGGGGCCGCGCAGCATCATCATGTTGATGAACTCGATGTATTTCTTTTGCATCTTGGATGGGAATAAGAGCGAACATGGAACTACACAAACCGATTGGAGTGTATTTAACGGCAATTGACCCCGGATGTGTTTGCCAAGTTGCCCGGAAGAGAAGAAAATTGTCAGTCAGAGGCAAAAAAACCACATCTTTCCCCAGCCTTTTTACAAGGCGCGCGCATTCGACGTGACAATATCGCACCTGCATTCTTAAGAATCCCCTATTTTGGGGACGGAACATCGCTGTTCAATGAACAAAAAACCTGACGAAACCCATCCCGCAGCCGCCGGCTTGCCCGACGACAGCAGCGCAACACTGGCTCCTTGGCTGAGCCAGGGAGAAACCGTGCTTGCCTGGATAAGCACAGACCTGGATCCGCAATTGCGCTTCGCCCCCGGCATGATCGTGCTGACCGGCAGGCAATTGCTGGTAAAAGGGCCTTACGATATGGACTGGCAGGCCTGGACGCTGGAGCCGGGCCTGAAACTCCAGCATCATGACCACGCCGGCGTCGGCACCCTGGAATTGCACGATACCCAGGCACGCCTGGGCATCTGGCGCTATACACTCAGGAACAACTCGGCCGCATTGTCGCTGGTCGAACGCTTCGAACGCCTGCGCGGACAGCACGGCACAGCGCAAACGCCGCCGCAGCAGCCCGACACCTTGCTGGGCGGCTCCGTCCAAGCCACGTCGGCGCCTTCCACCTGGGCCCTGCTTCGGCTTTGGCGCTTTGCCAGGCCTTATCGCAACGCCCTGCTGCTGGGTTTCTTGCTGACGGTCACATCGACCGCCGCCGCCCTGGTCGCGCCTTACCTGACCATGCCGCTCATGGACGATATCCTTATCCCCTTCCAGAACGGCAAGCCCATCGACTACGGATTGGTCCGGCTTTATCTGGGCGGCCTGCTGGCATCGTCGGCGCTTGCCTGGCTGCTGGGCTGGGGGCGCACTTACATACTGGCCTGGGTCAGCGAGCGCATTGGCGCCGACCTGCGCACCGCCACCTACCAGCACTTGCAGACACTGCCCCTGCAGTACTTCGGCGGCAAGCGCACGGGCGACCTGATTTCCCGCATCGGCTCTGAATCGGACCGCATCTGCATCTTCCTGTCGCTGCATCTGCTGGATTTCGCCACCGATGTGCTGATGATCGTCATGACGGCGGCCATCCTGTTTTCCATCAATCCCTGGCTCGCGGCGGTCACGCTGATTCCCCTGCCTTTCATCGCCTGGATGATCCACATGGTGCGGGACCGCCTGCGCCACGGTTTCGAAAAGGTCGACCGCATCTGGTCCGAGATCACCAACGTATTGGCGGACACCATTCCGGGCATACGCGTGGTCAAGGCCTTCGCGCAGGAAAAACGCGAGGTGGCGCGCTTCCGGGAAGCCAACAACCGCAACCTGTTGGTCAACGATAGGGTCAACACCCTGTGGTCGCTTTTTGCGCCCACGGTCACCCTGTTGACTGAAATCGGCCTGCTGATCGTGTGGGCCTTCGGCATCTGGCTGGTGGCGCACAACGAGATCACCGTCGGCGTACTGACCGCCTTCCTGACCTACATCGGGCGGTTCTACCTGCGGCTGGACTCCATGAGCCGCATCGTCTCGTTCACCCAGAAAGCCGCGGCGGGCGCCAAACGCATATTCGATATCCTGGACCACGTGTCGACGGTCCCCGAGCCCGCCAGGCCCGTGCGCATCGAGCATGTGACGGGCCGCATCGAGCTGCGCAATGTGGGCTTCCGCTATGGCAACCGCTCGGTCATGCGCCGCATCAATCTGGATATAGCGCCGGGCGAAATGATAGGCCTGGTGGGCCACAGCGGCTCGGGCAAGAGCACGCTGGTCAATCTGATCTGCCGCTTCTACGATGTTTCGCAAGGACAGATCCGGCTGGACGGCACGGACATCCGATCGCTGTCCATCTCCGACTATCGCCGCCATATCGGCCTGGTCCTGCAAGAGCCTTTCCTGTTTTTCGGCACGATTGCCGAGAACATCGCCTACGGCAAGCCCCAAGCCACGCGCCAGGAAATCATCGCCGCGGCCCGCGCGGCCAACGCGCATGAATTCATCCTGCGCCTGCCCCATGGCTACGATTCGCTGGTGGGCGAACGCGGCCAGGCGCTATCGGGCGGCGAGCGCCAACGCATCTCCATCGCGCGCGCCTTGCTGATCGATCCGCCCATCCTGATTCTCGACGAAGCCACCTCGTCGGTGGACACCAGCACTGAAAAAGAAATCCAGAAGGCGCTGGACAATCTGGTTCGCGGCCGCACGACGATATCCATCGCCCACCGCCTCAGCACCCTGCGCCAGGCGGACAGGCTGGTGGTGCTGGATAAAGGCGAGATCGTAGAAGTGGGCCGGCATGATGAACTGCTGGCCAAGAACGGCCATTACTTCAAGCTTTACCAGGCGCAAGAAGGAAAGATGAATCCCGGCTCGGCGGACGAAGACTGGATTGAAGACGAAGAAAGAGGCATCGCATGAAAAACGGCAAAACCGCAAACCGCCACAACCTGCCGCTGGAACGCGATGCCTTCGGCCGCCTGTATCTGACATCGGAGGGCGCGGCCCGACGCGCCTTGACGCCGGTGCGCAGCTTTCCGATTTCGGCGCCCGGCGAAGGCATTGCGCTGGTCGATGCGGAAGGCGCGGAACAAGCCTGGATAGAAAGCCTGGACGATTTGCCGGATGATGTGCGCTCCATGCTGCAAGAGGAGCTGGCCAGCCGGGAGTTCATGCCGCGCATCCAGCGCATCCGGCATGTTTCCAGCTTCGCCACCCCCAGTACCTGGCAAGTGGACACCGACAAGGGCGACACCACCCTGTTGCTCAAGGCCGAAGAAGACATACGCCGGCTGTCGGCCACAGCGCTTTTGATCAGCGACGGCCATGGCATCCAGTTCTTGATTGGCAACGTAAGCGAACTGGACAAAGGCAGCCGCCGGCTGCTCGACCACTTCCTATAGATTGGCCTGCGCCCGCGCGGGACTGATTTCCGGTAGCGTGATTTCCGATGTGTCCGGCCGCAGCAGGCGGACGCATTCCCGGCTGGTGTCTATGCATCCTCCTTCGCGGTAGACGCCGCCCGGATCACGCAAGCGCAACATGCTTTCCAGGATTTTTGCCACCTCATCCGGGTCGCGCAACGTGGCGGCCACCCGCTCGTCGACCACATCATCATTCATCTGGAGCTTGCCGGCGGCATCGTGATACGTCGCGTTGCGCCAATGGAAAAGCTCAACGCATTTCGTCGTCAGGGTAAAGGGCTGGTCCCGCTTCCAGAAATTCGTGAACAGGCCGTCACCCAGGTAGAACACCCATGAACCCTCATACCCCTCGACGTTCGAAGAATGTTCATCGGGGTTCCTGAACCACAGGCGATCGCCGGGAATATAGTATTTGGGCGGCAAGGGCTCGCTCATCGACCCGAACTCACGCAAGAACACATCATGGAACTGCCCCGACATGATGGCCCGCGTTTCCCACTGGCGCTGCAGCATGGCCAGCAAGTCGGGATTGCTGACCGCCAGCTCCTGTGCGACGGCCAACAGAATCACGTATTCAGTCGCCCGGTAGCAGGAAAAAGAATACAGTTTGTGGGAGCGGTCCGGTTGAGTGGTCTTTTGCAAGGCTTCAATCAGCCGCGCGCCGTCCTTGACGGTAAAGCCGCACTCTTCCGAATAAGTCCAGTACTCCTGCGGCCGCTCGGCATGCTCCGTATCGAATGCCAGCGCGGTCAAACGCGCGGCCTGGACGATGTTCTTGCGCACCCGTACCGCCGACTCCAGTTCCGCATGGCTGGGAAAGAGAAAAGGGACGGGGCTTAAAAGCAGGGCGACAAGAATTTCACGGTCCAGATCGTCTGGATTGCCGTAGGTATCCAGCTTGAGCTTGGCGCAGAGCCCCGTCGTATCGTGATCGGGCGCCCACTGGGCAGCGGCCTGCGCATTCAGGCGGAACTGCGCCCAGGCCCCGTCCTGCCCGGCATGCCGGACCAGGTCCACATGTCCGGCCAGATTCACGGCCTGGAGGTCGGCCATCAAGCCTTGCAGCGACGGCTCAAGAAGCGCCTCCGTCCTCGCGTGAAGCAGAATTCCCGGCGAGTGCCGGTCTATATCGTGTCGGCGTGTTGCGCTCATCGAGCCTTTTCCCCCAGAGAGCAGAAAGCGGGTGATTGAAATTGCGCAATATTACTCTTGGCGTCCATTTTCTTGTATGAAAATCGACGTCATCGCACATACGCAACACGTGCCGGTCCATTGACAGACAAAAACAATTATCTATAAAATAATAGAACGCCGTTCTATAAGAAAGAACGATAACTTCCCTCCACTGGAGACAACACACATGGCAAGCAACAAGGATTCCTTACACGCGGTCTCGGCCGCCATCGCGGCGCCGGGCCGCCGCAATATACTCAAGGCCGGCATGGCCGCATTGGCCGCTCCTCTTCTCGGGCATGCGGGCGCCGTCTACGCTCAAGAAAAATGGCCCACACGAGCCGTGCGTGTTGTCGTTCCGTTCTCGGCCGGCGGAGCCGCCGACACCTCCGCCCGCACCGTGGGCGCCAAAGTCGCCGAAATACTGGGCCAATCGCTGGTCATTGAAAACCGCACCGGCGGAAACGCCGTCGTGGCCGCACTGGCCGTCCTGCAGGCACCCAAGGACGGCTATACCCTTATCTGGGACGCGGCCAATCAACTTACCAATCAGTTGCTGATCAAGAACCTGAAGTTCGATTACGAAACATCGTTCACGCCCATCACCATGGCCGTGCGCGTCCCGCAAGTCATCGCTGTGCGGCAGGATTTTCCCGCCAAAAATCTGAAGGAATTCGTGGAGTACGCCAAGGCGCATCCGAATTCCGTTTCCTGCGGCACCCCGCCGTCCGGCGCCATGGCCCATCTGGCCTTGATGCGTTTCCAGGAGCTATCAGGAATCAAGCTGATTCACACGCCTTATCGCGGCGGCGCCGATGCGGGCCGTGACCTGATGGGCGGCCAGATCGACTCGGCGCTCATCACTTTGTCCACGGCCCGGGGCGGAGCCGAAGCCGGAAAAACCCGCATCCTGGCGGTCACCAGCCTGGAGCGCAGTCCGGAATATCCGGACATCCCCACCATCGCCGAGCAGGGCTATGCGGGATACGATATGGACGACTGGTTCGGCTTCTTCGCCCCCGCGGGCACACCGGACAATGTCATCACCCGCGTGCAGGAAGCCACCGCTCAGGCCGCCAAGGACCCGGAGCTGATCAAGGCCATCGCGCCATCGGCCGCGGTACTGGTCGCCAACACGCCGCAGGAATTCTCCGCCTGGCTGGATCGGCAACGCAAGCTGCTGGCCAAACTCATCAAAGACGCCAATATTTCCATAGGTTAAACACATGCAGTCCAACGCCGATCTGAACCGCCGCATCGTTTTCTCCAAGCGTCCCAACGGCATGCCCACCGTCGACTGCTTCCAGCTGGAGCATATCCCCCTGGAGCAGCCTGGACCGAACCAGGCATTGGTGCACAACCACTACCTGTCGGTGGATCCGTATATCCGCATGCGCATGGAAGAGAAGGATTCCTACACCTCCGTCATGCAATTGGGCGATGTTCTGGTGGGGCGAACGGTGGGGAAGATCGTCGCCAGCCGGATGGCCGGATTCGAACCCGGTGACTGGGTGGTCGGCCGCCTGGGCTGGCAGGACTACAGCGTGGCAAATGCCGGCGATCTGCAAAAAATCGACACTCAGGTGGCGCCGCCCACGGCTTATCTGGGCTCGCTGGGCTCCACCGGGATCACCGCCTGGGTGGGCCTGATGGAATTCGGCAAGCCGAAAGCCGGCGAGACCGTCCTGGTATCCGCGGCTTCCGGCGCTGTCGGAAGCGTGGTCGGCCAGTTGGCCAAGCTGGAAGGCTGCCGCGTGATCGGCATCGCGGGCGGCGCGCATAAATGCGACGTCGTACGCAAGGAATTCAATTTCGACGATTGCGTCGACTACAAGTCGCCCACCTTCGAGAGCGATCTGGCGCAGGCCGTGCCGCAGGGTGTGGACATCTATTACGACAACGTCGGCGGCCCCATTGTCGACGCCGTCCTGCCCTTGCTCAACAACTTTGCCCGCATACCCTTATGCGGACTAGTCTCCCAATACAACGCCACCGAGCCGTATGGCATCAAGAACTATCGCGAGCTGTTCAACCGCCGAGTGACCCTGCGCGGCTTCGTGCTGTCCGATCACAAAGACCTGTGGCCCGCCGCAACGAAAAGCCTGGCGCAGGCCTATGCGTCCGGAAAGCTGAAATACCGCGAGTCCATTACCGATGGCCTGGAGAACGCTCCGCAGGCCTTCATCGACATGCTCAACGGTTCGAATATAGGCAAGCAACTGGTGCGCTTGCGCCCGGACGCCTAAGCCGCCCCTTACGGATTACAGAAGATGGAATACGCTCATTCTTTCATAGCGGGCCAGCACTACCGGCCCGACGAACTGCCGGCCACGCCCGTTTACAACCCGGCTAACGGTCAGGTGATCGGGCAGGTCGGCATCATTGACACGGCCGGCCTGGACGCGGCCCTGCTGGCCGCGTCCGACGGTTTCCAGAAATGGAAGAACACCTCCGCCTACGAACGCGGACGCATCATGCAGGAGGCCGCCAGCCTGATCCGGGCACGCAAGGAACATATCGGCCGGATCATGACCCTGGAGCAGGGCAAGCCTCTTGCGGAAGCCATGGGCGAGGTCGCCACATCGGCCGACAACACCGAATGGATGGCGCAGGAAGCAACCCGCGCATACGGGCGCGTGCTGGTCCCGCGCAGCGCCGACGTGGAACAAATGGTGCGCCGCGAGCCCATCGGCCCCGTCGCCAGCTTCTGCCCATGGAATTTCCCCGCGCTGACCCCGGCGCGAAAAATCGCGGGCGCGCTTGCCGCCGGTTGTTCGCTGATCCTGAAACCATCCGAAGAAACGCCCTTTACCGCGCGCGAAATCGTGCAGGCCTTCGTCGATGCCGGCGTACCCGACGGCGTGCTGAATCTGGTGTATGGAAAATCCCGCCACGTTTCCCCTTACCTTATTGCGTCGCCCGTGATCCGGAAAATTTCGTTCACCGGCTCCACGGCCGTCGGCAAGGAACTGCTGGAACTGGCCGCCAAAGGCGTCAAGCGCTCGACCATGGAACTGGGCGGCCACGCCCCCGTTATCGTGTTCGACGACGTGGATCCCGTCAAGGCGGCGCGTCAGGCAGCGGCCTCCAAGTTCCGCAATGCGGGGCAGGTCTGCACCAGCCCCACCCGCTTTTACGTGCAAACGGGCATCTACAAGGAATTCGTCGCCGCCTTCGCCGAAGCGGCGCGATCCTTGCGTGTCGGCGACGGCCTTGATGCATCGTCGCAAATGGGGCCCTTGGCCAACAGCCGCCGCGTGCAGGCCATGGAAAGCCTGGTCGATGACGCCATCGGGCACGGCGCCCGACTGGAATGCGGCGGCGCGCCGGACACAGGCCCAGGCAATTTCTATCCGCCCACTGTTTTGTCCGATGTGCCCGAAATGGCCCGCATCATGAGCGAGGAGCCTTTCGGCCCGGTGGTTCCCATTGCGCCCTTCAAAACCATCGAAGAGGCCATACAACGCGCCAACGCCCTGCCGCTCGGCCTGGCGGCCTATGTCATGACCCGGTCGCTGGCGCGGGCATCCGCCATGAGCAATGCCATCGAAGCGGGCATGGTCGCCATCAATTACTTTACGGTATCAACGCCGGCATCGCCTTTCGGCGGCGTCAAGGAAAGCGGCTACGGCTCCGAAGGAGGCACCGAGGGGCTGGACGCCTATCTCGTCACCAAGTCCATCACACAGCGCATCGCCGGCGACGACCTCCAGCCCACCGGGACAGCCTGACATGATCAATCTTTCGTTTGGAACCGCCGTCCGATTTGGCGATGGCGCCCGCAAGGCGCTGCCATCCGTGCTGGCCCAGGCCGGCATCGCGCGGCCGCTGCTCATCACCGACAAGGGCGTGATGGCCGCCGGCGTATTCGCCCAAGCCATTGAAGCCGTCGCCGATGCGGGCTCGCTGCCCGTGTTCACCGATGTGCCGGTCAATCCCACTGAAGCGGCCGCCGTTGCAGGGGCCGCCGCGTTCGGGCGGCAGGGCTGCGACGGCGTTGTGGGAATAGGCGGCGGCGCCGCGCTCGACCTGGCCAAAGCCATCGCCATTCTTGCGCGCAACGAGCCGCCGCTGTGGAGCTACTGCAACCGGCACGCCGCGCCCCGCGAGATACGCAATGCCCCGCCGCTTATCCTGATGCCCACCACGGCAGGAACCGGCAGCGAAGTCGGCCGATCGGCGGTCATCGTCTTCGACAACGGCATCAAGGCCGGCGTGCGCTGTCCGGAAATCGTCACCATGGCGATCTGCGACCCCGAACTGACTGTTGCGCTACCCCCATCCATCACGGCCACCACCGGCATGGATGCCTTGGCGCATTGCATTGAAACCTTCTGCTCTCCCGCCATCAACCCGCCCGCCGACGCCATTGCCCTGGATGGAATGAAGCGCATATTCGATCACATCGAACGCGCGGTCGCCGATGGGCGCGACAAGAAAGCCCGCTGGAACATGATGATGGGTTCGGTGGAAGGCGCCATGTGCTTTCAGAAGGGAATGGGAGCAGTGCATGCCCTGTCCCATCCGCTGGGTGCATTGGGCCATCACCATGGCACCCTGAACGCCATCCTTCTGCCGCACGTGCTGGCGTACAACCTGCAAGCCCTGGACGGCAAGGCGGCGCTGATCGCCCAGCGGGCGGGATTGCAGGACGAGGGTCAATTGCCCCAAGCCATGGCCGGCCTGACCGCCCGCATCGGCATACCTGCGCGATTGCGCGATCTGGGCGTGCCGCAATCGGCCCTGGACGGTATCGCCGCCGCAGCGCTTGAAGACAATGCGCACAAGACCAATCCCAGACCGCTGGACAAAAGCGATTACAACGCGATCCTGCAGTCTGCCTATTAAGCGGACCTTAGCCGTATGACCCAATTATTGATCAGTGAAGTCGCCCCGCGCGACGGCCTGCAAAGCATCAAGAGCATTATGCCGACCGCCGAGAAGTGCCGGTGGATAAGCGCCCTGGCCGATGCGGGCCTGAAGGAAATAGAAGTCGCCTCTTTCGTCCCGGCCAAGCTGCTGCCGCAGATGGCCGACGCCGCCGAGCTCGTGCGGTTCGCCCGCGGGATACCGGGCCTGCACGTCGCTTGCCTGGCTCCGAACCTGAAAGGCGCACAAGCGGCATTCGAAGCGGGTGCGCATAAAGTGACGATGCCGGTATCGGTCAGCGAAGCGCATTCGCTGGCCAACGTGCGCAAGACCCATGCACAGATCATCGACGAAGTCCGGCAGGTCGTCCAACTGCGCAATCAACGCTATCCCGGCGTGGCCATCGAAGCGGGCCTGTCCACGGCCTTCGGCTGCACCCTCATCGGCGCCATCAGCGACGATGAGGTCATGCGCATGGCCAATACCGTCGCCCAATGCGGCGTCGATGAAGTCGGCCTGTCGGATACGTCCGGCTATGCGAATCCCACGCAGATCCGCCGATTGTTCCGCCGCTTGCAGAGCGAGCTGGGCGACAAGGCGGGCGGCGCGCATCTGCATAACACCATGGGACTGGGCCTGGCCAATGTCGTGGCGGCGCTGGAGGCCGATGTCAGTACTTTCGACTCCAGCCAGGCCGGCATCGGCGGCTGCCCCTACGCACCCGGCGCGACGGGCAACATCGTTACGGAAGACCTGGTGTTCATGCTGGAAGCCATGGGTTGCGACACCGGCATCGATCTGGACAAGCTGCTTGCCGCCCGCGACATACTGGCCCGCGCCCTGCCGAACGAGACACTGTATGGCTATACCGCCGCGGCGGGATTGCCCAAGAATTTTTCGCCACGCGGCAAGGCTTGAACATGAATCAGAACACCTCCAATCCATCTCAACATCCGGCCGGCGGATCGCCCCCGGCGCGCTTGCCCTTCGAAGGCATCAGGGTGGTCGAATTTTCCCATATGGTCATGGGACCGACCTGCGGCATGGTGCTGGGCGACCTGGGTGCCGAAGTCATCAAGATCGAACCCATAGACGGCGACAATACCCGCAAGCTGAAAGGATCGGGGGCCGGCTTTTTTCCCATGTTCAACCGGAACAAGAAGAGCTTGCCCGTCGATTTGAAAAGCGCCGAAGGCCGCGCGCTGGTCCTGAAGCTGATCGGCACGGCCGATGTGGTCACCGAGAACTTCAAGGCGGGCGCCATGGCCAAGCTGGGCTTCGATTACCCAAGCCTGAAGAAACTGAATCCGGGACTGGTGTACGTGTCGCACAAGGGATTCCTTCCCGGGCCCTATGACCATCGCACCGCCCTGGATGAAGTGGTCCAGATGATGGGCGGATTGGCCTACATGACCGGTCCCGAGGGCAGGCCGCTGCGCGCCGGCGCCGCCGTCAACGACATCATGGGCGGCGTCTTCGGCGCCCTCGGAGCCATTGTCGCCCTTTGGGAAAGAGCCCGTACCGGCGTCGGCCAGGAGGTGTGTTCGGCCCTGTTCGAAAACAACGTCTTCCTGGTCGGCCACCACATGCTGCAGTATGCGATGACGGGGCAGGCGGCCGCACCCATGCCCAGCCGCATTTCAGCCTGGGCCATTTACGATGTGTTCACTGTCAAGGACGATGGACAGATTTTTCTGGCCGTGGTGTCGGACACCCAATGGAAGAAGTTCTGCCAGGTTTTCGGCTTCGACGATCTGGCGAACGATGCCCGCCTGGACACCAACAATAGCCGCGTAAGCGCCAGGCCATGGCTCATGCCGCTGCTGCGCGAACGCCTGGGCGGTTATGCGGTAAGCGAGATCGAGCGCCTGTTCGAGTCCAACGGCCTGCCGTATGCGCCGATAGGCAAGCCGGAGGATCTGCTTCACGATACGCATTTGCTCGAGACGGGCGGCCTGGCCGACATCAAGCTGACCGACAGCCGGCACGGCGCGGACGCCAAAACCCCTTTGCTGCCCTTCACCCTGGACGAACGGCGTCTGGGCGTGCGGCTGGACCCGCCCGAAATCGGCGAGCACGCCCAACAGGTGCTGGCCGGATTGAATATCGATCCGGCGCAGATCCGCGAGCTTCAGGAAAAGGGAATACTGGGTCCCGTCAGCTAGGATCGGGACAGCCGCCTAGCCGAAGCGCCCCTGGCCGCCCAGCAAGACGGTTATCTTGTCCGCGGCGGCCTTTACGGCTTCGGCGAAATCCGCCTTCAATCTGGACGTCGGCATGGTCAGCGTGACCGCGCCGACCAGTTCCTTGCGATCATTGCAGACCACCGCCGATACGCCCGACAACTCGGGCAGGCGATCGCCCTTCAGGAGGATGAAGCCGTCACGGCGGATCTGGTCGTAGAGCTTGCCTTCGGCCCCCAGGAAAGCGCTCAGCACACGTCCTCCCGCGCCGCGATCCAGCGGCAGCACATCGCCTTCGCTGGTGTGATAACGGATGGCCTGCGGCGAGTCGACACGATGCACGCAAACCCGGTGCTTGCCCTGCACAATATGGAAGGCCGCGCTTTCGCGCGTCGCGGCCACCAGATCGCGCAAGACCGGCATGACCACGCCTCCCAGCGAAAAAGAAGCGGCATATATGGTGTTCAAGCGGGCGACTTCGTAGCCCAGGGCGTAGCGCCCATCCGCTTTGCGTTGCATCAGCCCGGCATGCTCCAATGACGCCAGCAGGCGCAAGATGGTGCTTTTATACAGACCGGAACGCTCGGAAAGCTCTATCAGCGTCAGCTCTGTATCGCCCGGCTTGAATGCCGCCAGCAATGAAATCGCCCGATCGACGGCAGCCACGCCGCCCGGCGCCGGATTCGCGTCTGCCACAGAAAGAGAAACTGCTTTTTTTGGCATCTTAGACTTTCTCCTGCCCTGAAACTCAATGCCGACCGCAAACAGGCGCGCGACAAGTCCGCTCCCGATTCAAGCGAGCATGATACCAGCAGGAGCCGCCGCCTTTGGCGGGCAGACAGTAAACTTGATCTGATCGCTGCATGGACCGTGCAGCCGCATAACACAACGGGTGCCAACATTGACCAAGCCTATCGCCCTTTTCATCCTGGGCCATGCCGGAACCGGCAAATCGTTCCTGACCCGCCATTTCATCCAGCAGCAGCGGGAAAGGGGCCGGGCCTGGTGCGTTCTGGACAAGGATGTGGTCAGCGAATGCTGGTCCGGGCCCTACCTGGAAACGCTGGGCGCGGACCCCAATGACCGGGACAGCCCGCTGTTCAAGGACAAAGTCCGCGACCTGGAATACGCCAGCACGTTGCGCATAGCCAGGGACCAGCTGGAGCTTGGCCTTAATGTGGCCTTCCCCGGACCCTGGAGCCGGGAGCAGGCCTCGGGTGCCTTATTTTCCACCCAGCAGCTGGGCCTGCCGCCCGAAACACAATTGCGCCATGTCTGGCTGGAATTGCCCATACACGTCCGCAAGGACCGCATCGTCGACCGGGGCGACCCGCGCGACGCGTGGAAGCTGGCCCATTGGGAGCGCTACATCGATGCGCTTAAGCGCCCTGCGGCGGTTCAGGATGAGCGCATACCCGTGCTGGACGCCAGCCTGCCGCTGGCCAGGCAATTGGCAGCGCTGGAAGCGCTGCTGCCGTAAAACCCATCCGAGGTTTAAGAAGACAGCTTCTGCATCTGGCTGTACAGGTCCGCCTTGCCCTCGAAGCCTATGCCAACCAGATCGGGCATGGTGATGTAGCTGTTTTCGACCTTGACGCCATCGGGGAAGCCGCCAAAGGGCTGGAACAGGTCCGGGTAGGACTCGTTGCCTCCCAGGCCCAGCCCCGCGGCGATGTTCAGCGACATTTGATGCCCGCCATGTGGAACGCAACGGCTGGACGACCAGCCATGCTCGCGCAACATGTCCAGGGTACGCAGGTACTCGACCAGCCCGTAGCTGAGCGCGCAATCGAATTGCAGCCAATCCCGGTCCGGACGCATGCCGCCGTAGCGGATCAGGTTGCGGGCATCCTGCATGGAAAACAGATTTTCGCCGGTCGCCATGGGGTTCTTGTAATAGCTGCGCAGCGCGGCCTGCAGCTCGAAATCCAGCGGATCGCCCGGCTCTTCATACCAGAACAGGTCGTACTGCGACAGGGCCTTGGCGTACGCAATGGCGGTATCCAGGTCGAAGCGGCCATTGGCGTCCACGCACAGCCGCTGGCCGTCCTGCAGAATGCTCAGGATGGAATCGATGCGCCGCAAGTCTTCGTCCAGCGATGCGCCGCCGATTTTCTTCTTCACCACCGTATAGCCGCGATCCAGGTAGCTGCGCATTTCATCCTTCAGCTTGCCGTGATCCTGTCCGGGGTAGTAGTAGCCGCCGGCGGCATAGACGAACACCTTGCGATTCGGCCTGCCGTCGCCGTATTCGTCCGCCAGGTGCTGGAACAAAGGCTTGTTGGCGATCTTCGCCACCGCATCCCAGACCGCCATATCTATCGTTCCGATGGCCACGGAGCGCTCGCCATGACCGCCCGGCTTCTCATTGGTGTACATGCAGTCCCAGATCTTGTGCGGGTCCAGGTTATCGCCGGCATCGTTCACCAGGCTTGCCGGATTGGCCGCCAGGATGCGGGGGATGAATCGCTCGCGCATCAGATTGCCCTGTCCGTAGCGCCCATTCGAATTGAAGCCGTAGCCCACGACGGGCTTGCCGTCCCGGACCACGTCCGTCATGACGGCCACCAGGCTTAGCGTCATTTTGCTGAAATCGATATAGGCATTCCGGATGGATGAACTGATCGGCAGGGTTATTTCGCGGATTTCCAGGATTTTCATGATACGTATTCCAAATGTGTGGATGGCGGGATGTTTATCCGCCGTGCACAAAGAATAACCAATCATGCTTCGGGTTTTGTGTACTTATAATTAATTCACTATTAATTAAATTTAACTGATCGCATGGAATCCGCCCTGTCGTTCTTCGTATTATTAGCCCGGCACAAGAATCTGTCCGCCGTGGCCAGAGCACTGGACATCACGCCTCCCGCCGCCACGCGCAAGCTCAAGCAGCTTGAGCAGCACCTTGGCGTCCGCCTGGCCCACCGGACCACGCGCAGCATCAGCCTGACCAGCGAAGGCGAACTGTTCCTGGCACAGGCCACTCGCATACTGGCCGATATCAAGGCCATGGAAGATTCCGTGTCCAATCATCGCCAACAGCCCCGGGGCCTGCTGCGCATCAACGCCAGCCTGGGTTTCGGCCGCAGGCGCATCTCGGCATTGGCTTCCCAGTTCGCGCTGAAGTATCCCGAAATAGAACTCGACCTGCATGTCACCGACAAGCCGGTCGATCTTGTGGCCAACAATATCGACCTGGCCATACGCTTCGGATCGCTGCCGGACCGTCGTCTGGTGGCCCGCCGGCTTCTAAGCAACCGCCGGTTCCTGTGCGCTTCGCCCAAATACCTGAAGAAGCATGGCGAACCGCAAACCCTGGCCGAACTGGCGAATCATCGCTGCATCATCCACAACCAGAACGACGAAGCGCACGGGATCTGGCGATTTGCGCATCAGCAGCACACCGAAGTCATAAAGGTCAGGGGCGCGATGTCCAGCAATGACGGGGATATCGCCCTCAGCTGGGCCCTGGAGGGACACGGGATCATGATCCGCTCGGAATGGGACTTGAACAAGTACGTGGCCGCCCGGCGCCTGAAAATCGTTCTGCCCGAATTCACGCTGGAGCCGGCCGACCTGTTCGTGTACTACCCCAACCGGCAGAATCTGCCCGCCCGGGTCAGGGTATTCATTGATTTCCTGGTCGATCAATTCCAGCTTGCACCGCCTTTGCAGCAGCCTTCTTTTTAAATTGAAAACTGTTTATTGTTGACAATTTTACAATTACGACGCTCTAATGCTCCTTTTACTAGTTGCTTGGAGAAGGAGAAGACATGAAACGAATTGGATCGTTATTACTTGCGGGAACCGTCGCATTTGCAGCTTTTGGCACAGCGGCGGCGCAGGAAAGGCCGACAGCGCGCATCATTGTGCCGTTCGCAGCGGGAGGCCCCAACGACGTGGTGGCTCGGCTGGCCGCCAAGGGCTTGACTGAAATCCTGGGCCAGAATGTCATTGTTGACAACAAACCCGGCGCCACGGGAGCAATCGGCACGCAATTCGTCGCGGACGCGGCGCCTGACGGCTTGACCATGCTGCTGGCAAGCAGCAGCTCCATGTCAACCGGCCCGTTGCTGATGCCGTCGGTCAGGTTCGATCCGGTCAAGGACTTCATTCCTGTGGATCTCATTGCCCTGGACGAGAACATTCTGGTGGTCCATCCATCGGTTGCCGCCAAAACCACGCAAGAACTGATTGATTATGCCAAGGCCCATCCTAACGATTTGAACTATTCCACTTCGGGAATAGGCAGTAGCTATCATCTGGGCACCCAGTTATTCAGCTCGCGGGCGGGCATAGAAATGACCCATGTTCCCTACAAAGGCACGGCCCCCGCTGTGCTCGATCTGCTCGCCGGACGGGTACAGGTCCAGTTCCAAGCGGTTTCCCAGGCGCGTGGAAACATCGAATCAGGCAAAGTACGACCGCTTGCCATTGCAAGCCCGAAGCGCCATCCGGCTTTCCCCGACATCCCCACCATTGCCGAATCCGCCAATCTTCCCGACTTCTCTTTCATGACCTGGATGGGACTGTTCTTTCCCGCCGGGACGCCGGAAGCGGAAGTGGACAGGATGCGCGATGCATTGCATAAAGCCATGGAGCTGCCTGAATTGAAAAAACGGATCACCGATCTGGGCATGCAACCGACCAGCCAGAGTCCCGAAGCCATTGCAGCCCAGATCGAAGGCGACCTGGCGCGATGGGGCAAGGTCATTAAGGACGGAAACATCGTATTGCAATAGAATCGGGCACGCCCGGACGCTTCAAGCGCGCTTTAGCCAATTGATAATGGACGTAGCACCATGAACCCACGATACCTTGCGGACCATCCCAGCTTTTCTTCTGTTGTTCAGGACTTCAAGCAGGGCCGTACGACACCTCGGGACTATCTGGAAACCTGCATCGCGGCGATCGAACGCTGCAATCCGGTCATACAGGCGTTTACCCATACCAACCTGGATAAAGCGCGCGAGCTGGCCGATCAGTCAACGGCGCGCTACCGCAACGGCTCCGTCTTGTCGCCGATAGACGGCATGCCCATCGGCGTCAAGGACATCATCGACACCGTTGACATGCCCACGCAGATGAACAGCCCGATCTACGAAGGGCACTATCCCAAAAGCGACGCGGCGGCCGTGCGGGCCCTGTATGAAGGGGGCGGAATCCCCGTCGGCAAGACCGTTACAACGGAATTCGCCATCGGCGTATCCGGGCCCACCGTCAACCCGCACAATACGGAGCATTCGCCGGGCGGCTCCTCGTCCGGCTCGGCCGCCGGCACAGCCGCCGGCATGTTCGCGGCGGCGCTGGGTACGCAGACCCAGGGGTCCATCATCAGGCCAGCCAGTTTCTGCGGCGTAATAGGCTACAAGCCCACTTGGTCGGCGCTTTCTTCCGACGGCATACACCCGCTGTCGACCACTCATGATCATCTCGGCGTCATTGCGGATAGCGTCGACGATGCGTGGAAGCTGGCGCGATGGATTTCCGAACGCGCGCCTCAGCAGAACGCCCCCGGCTTGTCCGGACCTCTGGACGATGCCGCCATTCCCTCGCAGGCCTTGCGCACGGTCGCCGTCTTGCGCACGCAGGGCTATGACACGCTGGATGCAGCCAGCCTGGCGGCCTTCGAGGCCGCACTGGAGCGCCTTCGCGCAGAGGGCGTAAGCGTGGTCGAACCCCATGCGGACGATGCACTGGCAAGCCTGGCGGCGCGAATGGACGCCATCCCGGAGATGTCCCAGGATCTGCTCTGTTTTGAAATGCGCTGGCCCTATATGGGCTATGCGACCGCCTATCCCGACAAGCTCAGCGCGAAAATCCATGCCATGGTCGAACATGGCAAAAGTTTGTCACGCGAGCGGTATCGCGAAATCCTGGCCCTGCGATCTGAACTCTGTGCACTTACGGCAGCGCAGAGCGACCGATATGACGCATTCGTGCTTCCCTCGGCGTCGGGCCCGGCCCCCAGGGGATTGGAATATACTGGCGACCGTACTCTATTGGTATATGGCTCTTTGCTGGGAATTCCGGCTTACAGCCTGCCCCTGATGGACGTCGGCTCCATGCCGCTAGGCTTGCAATTAATGGGTTACGCCGATGCAGATTACCGTCTGACATGCCATGCCGCGTGGGTCATGGACAAACTCGGACCCCGGGCGCGATAAACGCGCGGCACATGGTGCCGCCTGCGAATATCCACACCCGGATGTGTCGCACCCGATAATAAAGAATGAATACACCATCCTTGACCCTGGACGTCTCAAGATCGAAAGAAATCAGCGAAGAGGCATTAGGCGAGTCGCTCAACGCATCGTCACTTGCCGACCTTGCCTACAAGCGTATTGAAGCAATTATTCTTTCGGGCAAGCTGCAGGGCGGCGAACGCCTGAACGACTCGAAACTGGCCAAGGCATTTTCCATCAGCCGCGGCCCCGTACGCAGCGCCCTGGCCCGCCTGGCCGACGCCGGTCTGGTCGAATTGATTCCGTATCGGGGCGCCTTTGTGCGAAGGATCGATCTTGCCGATGTGCTGGAAATCTACGACGTCCGCGCTGCGGTCGAACGCGCCGGAGTCCTGGCCGCCAGCCGCAACATGACGCCGGATATCCTTGAACGGCTTGCCGGATATGCGGCAGACATGGATGAAAGCGTCGGCAACGGCGACCGGGAAGCTTATTTCAAGACCAACCTGGCCTTCCACCAACTATTGCACCAGACCAGCGGCAACAGCCGGCTGCTGGAGTTGTACGAGCGCTATACCCGCGAGCAGACCCTGTTCCGGCATTTTTCCCTGGTCACCGCGGGTATCGAAGAGTCCAACCAGGAACACCAGCGCATCGTACGCGCCCTGCAAGCCGGCGATTCGGATGCCGCTGCGCGAGAAATGGAAAAGCACGTCCTTTCCGCCAAAAACCGGCTGGAGCAAGCGGTAAAGAAAGTCCGCGACGAATATATCTAGCGTAGCGGCAGGCCTGCCTTACGCCAGTACCGTCAAGGCCAAGGAAGCAAAGCAGCTTAACGCGATCCCCAGCAATCATTCGCCCAAGTTCGCTCCCACACTCGATCCCACATTAAGAACCGGATTGGAAGCCATGCTGACGGCGGCATCGGTCTGGCTATGCGACCAGGGGGCAAAGGAGTGAGTGAACATGAGCTGTTTACCTTACTCGACCTGGCAGGCACATTCGCATTTGCCATCAGCGGGGCAATCGCGGCCCGTCAAAGCAGGCTGGATTTATTCAGCATAGTTTCACTGGCCTATATAACCGCCTGCGGCGGAGGCATCATACGCGACCTATGCATAGGCGCCTTACCGCCCGCAGGCTTGTCCGACTGGCGTTATCTTGCGCTGGCCGTCGTCGCCGCCGGCATGGTCATAGGCGCGAATCAATTTATGGAAAGACTTTCCCAACCGGTGCTTCTGTTCGATGCGGTGGGGCTCGGCTTTTTTGCCGTTTTCGGCGCGCATAAGACCTTGGCCTTCGGCCATGGAGTAGAAGCGGCGATCATTCTTGGCATGATATCGGCAGTGGGCGGAGGAGCGATGCGCGATCTATTGCTCAATCATACGCCGGTAATCCTGCAGAAAGAAATCTATGCCTCGGCAGCGCTTGTCGCCGCGGCCTTCGAGACAAGCGGTGAAATACTGAACTGGTCCCTGCGCTGGGTTCCGTGGGTGGGAATAGCGCTATGCGTTGCAATTCGCTATCTTTCGCTGCGCCTGCACTGGAACCTGCCCCGGTTTGCCGACGATGAATAGAAGATAGAAGGGCAAACCGAAAACGAAGGCAAATAAAGCCTGGACTCTTATTTGGACTCGGGGTTTTGTTGTTTATGGCTCAGATACAGATTTAGAACGGTTGTATATATCTAATGATGTAAATTTTTATCAAAGCCAAACAACATGATGTTCTCGACACAAAAATCAAGCCATTATTCTCATTAAGATAAACAAGAGTAGGCTTTTTCACAAAGTTGCTTACAGCTTCCCAATTAGCCCGCCTTCGCTTTTCGGATCGAGTTGAACGCCAATCTTGTAGACGTCCCGCTCTGCGGAATCGTTTAAAAGTGAATAGCTCCGCCTCAATCCGATAACAAGGTCACTCAATGTGGACGCCTGCCTTAAATTTCGGCGAGATTTCGCCATGTACCGGCTCCAGACGGAAACTACGGATGCCATCGGCTTCCCAAGGGTAGAATCGCCAGGATCTGTATACGGTGATACAAGGCCACAAAAGGCTGCAATTCGGCACTTGGCGCACTGCCTTGTTTAGCCTCCATTGAAGGCAGTCCGGGCCGTGCCGGCATGTTTCAGCCTGGACAACTCACGACGGAGCGCGATTCGGGCAGCGGGGTGTCCGCGGACGTGTTGCCCGCGAACTTTCGTATCTTCTCGGCCAGGTCTAGCGTCGGCTTTTCATAGCGGTAGCGGTACGGAGGCTCCGGAACCGATTTGGGGTGGTAGTCCTGCAGCACCGGCTTCGCATCGCCAAGATACAGGTTGTCTTTCAACCGCAGAAAGGCCTTGTAGTCGCGGGTGTAGCCGTGCCGGGACTTCCGTTTCTCGTAGGCCTCACGATCTGATGCGCCGTTATTCAGCGCACTGCGTTCAGGCGCGATGGGGATATAGCGGCAGTAATTCACATTGATGCCTTCCACCGTTGGAAAGAACTCGGGCTCCACGCACTTGCGCCGGGAATCGTTGTTGAAGATGTTTCCTTCGACCAGGGCTTTGGCCTCCAGGCTGAAGCTCATGCCGTAGAAATCCCAGTTCTCCACTAGGTTGTTGAACAGGTGGAATGTGCCGAACTGCGCCCTGGGATTGCGCTGCACGGTGTTGAAGAAATAGTTGTGGTGCAGCGTCACGCGCGCGATCGAGTCGCGCTCATAGTTCTGAAACAGATTCTTCGAGGTAATGTTGTTGAGCAGCATGACCTTGTTCGAGTTGTGGAACTTGGTCCACGAGATCGTCACATCGGTCGAACCGTTCTTCACATTGAGCAGGCGGTCGGACATCCGCGACAGATCCATGTGGTCGACCCACACGTCGCGGCTGCCGTTGGCCACGTTCACGGCTTGCGTTAGGCGATTCAAGCGCCCGTCTATCGTCAGATGCGTCAGGATGACGTTTCGGCTTCCATACACGCCCAGGCCGTCGTCAATCAGGGTGACCCGCTTGCCGCGCCCGTCGATCGTTACATTCGACGGCACGCGTAGCTGCGAATTCAGGACGATCGTCATGTCGGACGCGAAGCGTATCCACGCGGGCCCTTTCTTGGCCTGCGCCAACGCGGCGCGCAGCGTCCCCGGGCCCGAATCCGCATTGGACGCGACCTGGATGAACCTTCCCCCCATTCCGCCCGTCGCCTTGGCGCCGTAGCCTTCGCGCTGCTGGAGCAGCGAAGCGATGGTCGGGCAGTGTTCGTCGGGGCTCCTGCAGGCGTCATCCGCAGCTGCTGCGCCGCCATACAACATGGCCAGGACAAGCAGCCAGCGCATCGGCGTCATTCCCAGCTTCATCGTGGCTTGCTCCCTATGGCCGCGCGGACCGATCCGCGGGGGTCACATGGCGCCAGATGCCGCCGCTCAGGCGCAGGTTCTCTGGCTCTGTGGCCAAGTGTTCCCGAAGCCGCTCGAAATACGCCTTCTGCCAGCGTTGCGCATAGGCTTGCGCGTCCTCGTCGGGATTGGCCGCCGGCAGCATCTCCAACGTATAGGTCACGCGGCCGTTTTCCCAGCGAGGTGCGTAGAACACCGAAGGCACACCCATGCGATGGGCCAGGTGTGACGCGAAACTGGAGTAAGTTACCTCCTGCCCTTCGAAGGTAGTTCGCGGCGCCGCCGGATTCGCCGCGCCGTCGATGGCCAAGCACAGCACATAGCCCGATCCGAGCGCGCGCATGCAGGCCTTGGCGACCTGCGCCTCGGTCTGGTCCGCGGTGGAAATCAAGGCGTCGGCATAGCTGCTCCGGGCACTGCTGGGCGCCGTCGCCAGCCAGCGCGATGGGATGCCGACCAGTTCCAGAGCCATGAGGCCAGCATACATGGGACCGACATGCGCCGTGGCGACCACGACGCCGCGCCCGGCCGCCAGCAGCGGCGCAAAGAAGCGCTCGCCGGTATCGAGTTCGCCCAGCAACTGCATGGCCTCTTCAGCGCGCTCCTGGCGGCATTCCAGCCAGTCGAGCAGCAGATGGTCGACCATATGGCCCCAGCGCGCCCGGCGCTCCCAGGCCGCATGGTCGATGGACGTATCGCCTCGCAGCGACCAGGCCCAATCCAGGCGCGCCTGCGGGATGGGCGCGGTGTCCAGTTTTTCCTCCATGCGGGCCATGGCTTCCTGGAATGTGTCCGGAAGCCGCGCGCTACGCGTGGCGATGTATCGCGTGAACAGCGCTTCGGCTTCTTCCTTGCGGCCCGCCTGCGATAGCGCCCCGATGGCAGCCCGCTGCCACAGCAGCTTGTCCGGAGACCCTTCGACCAGTTTCATCAACTGATCGGCCGCATCGCCATACTGCAGGGTGTAGCGCAGCGCGCGGGCATACAGGGCGCGCGTCTGCTCCAGTTCCGGCGCCAGTTCGATGGCGCGCGCCAGCGGTGCCACCGCTTCCTGGTAGCGGCCAGCGCGCAGCAGGGTTTCCCCATAAAGCGTCAACAGCCTCACGTCCACCGGCGCCGCCTGCAAGCCTGCTTCGAAATGCGCCACTGCATGCACCTTGCGATCTTCTTCAGTGCCGCGCCGCAGATGCGAGAGCCCAAGCGACGAGCGCAGCGCCGCGCAATCGTGGCCCGCGCTCAGCGCGGCGTCGCCTAGCTTGATCGCCGCCGCATTGCGGCCGTCCCCCATCAGGGCGCGCACGGCCATGGTCGCCACGCGTTCGTTCGGCAGCTTGTCCGGATCCAACGCCGCCGCGATGTCCGCGGCCTCGGCCACATCGCCGTTGCGCACGAAAGCCATCATCCAAGAGTATGCTTCGCCTGGCTCGCTTTGGGCCATGGCACGAGTCGCGCGGGCAGCTTCGGCCGCCTCGGCCGCCCGGCCCGCCTGCACGCGCAATTGAATCCGCACGGCATGCAGCGCCGCGTTGCCGGACTCCATGCCGGCGGCGGCGTCCGCCTCGGCAATTGCCCTATCCCATTGCTGCATGCGCCCGAAAAGACTGGCAAGCAGGCGGCGATCGTCAACGCGCGAGGGATGGACGACAATCAGCACCTCCAGGGCGGCGATAGCGGGCCCGAACCGGCCCTCGCGCACGAAGGGCGAAACCAACAATCGCCGGACATCGCGCCAGCCGTCCTTGGCCTGTCGCAACGCCGGCTCGAGCGCGGCAATGCCGCGCTCCGGGTCGGCCGCTTCACGGATCTGCCCGATGATTTCGCGCAAGCGGACGGCGGCGTCCTGCGCATCGGCGCCAGCCACAGGCTGGCTATTTTCAATAGTCATGTCAACCATGACGCAGCCCCCTCAACAACGCTATCGCCACGCGAACGATGAACATAAGCACAAAACCCAGCGCCAGCGCCTGCAACAACAGAATACCCACGCGCGGGCTGCTGGGCCGGTCCGTCGGAACCGGTTGCGCGATGATGGACAAATACCGCTGCAAGCGCAAAGCGTCCGTCATCGCCTGTTGGTACGACTGCTGCGCCAGGGTCAGGTTCGAATCCGCGAACAACTGGGCATTGCGCAGTGCCTCGTACGACTTGAGCTGCAAGGCTTCCGTATTGCCCTTCCCGCTCAAGCGGGCGCGTAGGGACGCAAGCCGCTTTTTCAGGGCGGCGACCTGCATCTCGGCGGGCTTGAGCATGAAGTGGTCCTTGTTGCCCAGGGCGCGGATCTTGTCCAGGTGGATCTGCGCGGTGCTGAGTTCGCCTTCCAACTGGCTGGACAGGTTTAACAGCATCGACACCGTGGCAGTAGGGTCAATATTTCCATGTGCCGTGCGCCATGTCGTCAGCGCTTCCCGGGCCGCGAGCGCCTTTTTCTCCGCCAGCTTGACCGACTCCTCGCTCACCTTCAGCTTATCGGCGACACCCTTCTGGTTCATGGCGCTGACGAACTCCTCGGCCAGGACGATCAGCGCCTTAGACAATGTAGCCGCGTCATCCGAGGAAAACGCGCTTACCCGCAGCACATCGATCTGCTCCAGCGCGTTGAACGAGACTTGTACCGATGCCTGGTAGGCCCGGTACAGGTCATCCTCGCTGGAATCCTCGGAAAGACGATTGAATGGATCCCATCCGGCGTTTGTCAGATAACGGCGCAGGCCGACCTTCTCGTCGAGCCGCTGCATGCTGTCGCGCGACTTCAGGAAGTCGGCGACCGCCCATCCGTCCACAAACCCGCCGAGCATGCCGCCCGAATTGCCCGTGGTGAGCAGGCTGGCCGCCGCGCCCGCGCCGCCTTGCTGGCCGGACGCCGATTGCACGAAGAACCGCGACTCCGCCTCGTAGCGCGGCGTGGCGAGGAAACACACGTAGACCAGGGCGAGCACCACCGGCGCAACAACGATAAGCGCGTTAATCCAGCGACGGCGGCGACGCTCGCGCAGCGTCGACTGCCGCTCGCGGCGGCGGCGTTCAATCTCGGACCCGTCTTCAGAACCCGAGCTGGCCCTCGTCGATGTCGCCTCCGAAGTCGTCTGCGCGAGTGGCGGAGTCGCTTCGTGATCGTCGCGGGGGGAACCTGCGGAGGCACTGGTCGAGGTCGTCGTCGATGCGGAGCGCGCTTCGTTCATAGATCAAGCCTTTGTAGCAGTAGTCCGCCAACTGATTCTGGCGGTAACTGGAAAAAATGAGGGTCCGGCCCACCAATCGCTCTTCGAACAGGGCGAGCCAGAGGCGGGTGAAGCGGCAAGGCTCGAAGGGAATACTCCCTTCGACCACGTAGACGTCGAACGCCGGCGCGAGCGCCAGCGCGAACGAAAACTCTTGCCGCGCGTAGAGGGGCCAATGCTCCATGGGCTTGGCCAGACATTTGGGATCGCTGATCAGGTCTGCGACCAGCTCGTGCGTCGCCTCCGCGTCGATTTCGTATATCTCGCTGACGAAATCGATCATGCTCAGGCCATTCGCCTTGCCCCGGATAAAGCCTTGCCGGCCGATTGCCCACGATACATTGCCGTCGTGCTTGACGAAGCCCAGGCGCGGCGGACGCAGACAGCACAGTACGTCCACAAGCTGGCGATGCATTTCCGGCGCGAGCGACAGCAGGGCGTAGCGCCCGGCCGGGATATCGAGATTGGCGTTGGCCAGCAACTGCTGCCTGCTGCCGAAGGCATAGGGTTCGTCGGTAACGCCATTGAGATGGATCATCTTTCTACTCACATCGGCTGAACATTGGGGCGGGCCAGGCGCTCGGCCACCAGGGCGGCTACCATCAGGAAAACCAGAGAGGCCAGGAAATAGCCCAGGCTGGCATCATGCGAATGGTAAGCCTGGAAGTAAGCCGAACGCAGCAGCTGCATGCCATGCGCAAACGGCGACCAGAGCATCCACGGACGCAATTGCTCCGGCAACTGTTCCGATACGAAAAAAACAGCGGCGAATATCTGCAGGAACCGCTCGATAATCGGTGCAAGCCGAAGAAAGAACTGCCAGAAGGTCGCGATCGATCCGAACAACACCCCCATCGCCGCGCCGCAACATCCCATCAGCACGACGAAAAGAATGAAGCCGGCCCAGCTTATCGGCAACGTGATGAGGCCGAGCGCGTGGCCTGCGCTGATCAACACCCCGAACACCACCAGATACACCGACACATAGATAAGCGCTTGCACCAGCGCGCACATCAACGGCGTGACCCCCTGAAAGTTCAGCAGGCCGCGGGCCGACACATACGCCGTGCTGCCCCGAAAGACGACCTGCCGGAACATGATCCATGTCGTCGCCCCCAACAGTGCGAACGTCTGCACATCCATGCCCAGAATGTAATGCGTACCCATCAGGATATACAGCGACGAAATCAAGGTCAGCAGCACCGTGGGGCCGACCAGTGCCCATACCAATGCAATGCGGCTCTCGCCGTGCATCACGCGCAACTGGTAGATGAACATCGCCATCAGCGTGCGCCCGACAGGCCGGACCTTGCCGGCCATGTCCGGCGAGTGCCCTTCATGCAAGAACCGCAGGCGGTCCTGCAGGACCGCCAGGTCGCCCGCTTCGTCCGGCGCCACCTCGATCTCCAGCGCAATGTCGTTGCGCGACGCATGGCGCCGCGCTTCGCGCGCCTCGTCCTGCCTGCGCCGCTCCGCGCGCCGCGCATGCGCTGCGGCCAGACGCTCATCCTCGGCCGCCAGTTTGGCCGGCATGTAGTCCGGTGCGAACACCGCCACGCCCGCGCGGACGTCCTGTTCCAGGAGACGCACGATAAGGCGCAGGCGCCGCCGGGAAAAATCGGCCAGGTTTTCATCGACCGCGCTGCGCGCGATCTCCGCCTCTAGTTCCGCCTGCACCGCCTCGTACACCGCCCGCCGGGCCGCGACGGAATCGTGCGGCTCTCCCTGCAAGCGGGCGAGCAGGGGCTTGAGCAGCACGGCCGGCGTGGCCTTGGCTTCGAACAGCGCGGCCGGATCCAGCCGCCAGCCGGCAACCCCGGATCCTACCGTGTAGTTATCGTCTTTACGGCGCGATCGCCAGCCTTTGATCCGGTCCTCGTTGCTCATCGACGCGCTACTCGGCTATGACGGACGAACTGGGGCCCGAATCACTGTCGATGGCCTTCGTGGCGCTGAAGCCCGCACTCATCGTGAAGCGGAAGGCCGACAGGACCTTCTGCACCTGCGTGAACGGCGCATCCGAAATGTAGATCGCCTCGCCTTCATGCACCGTGAATTCGCGCGCCAGCGCCACCTGCTCCGGACGCGTCAGGTCGAACTGGTAGACCACGGGCAACATGTCCGGCTTGCCGTCCACCCCCGCCTTGGCGGGCGTGAACAGGAACACGGAACGCGGATCCGCCAGCTTGTCGTCCAGGCCCCTGGAGTCGGCCAGCGCATCCAGCACACTGTAATTGCGCTTGCTGATGGCCACGCGCCCTTGAGTTCCGGCCGCGCCCAACACGGTCAGGAACTCCTTGGAGGCATAGGCGGTAATGACATCGCCCGAGCGCAACAGAATATCGTTTTTCTGGTTCCGGTAGATATCCGACAGCCGCACCGACGCCACCTGGTTGTCGCGGCGCAGGCTGATGATCAATTGCTCGGGATTCTCCTGCACCGGCGCCGCCTGCGCCAGTGCGCTACTCAACCGCTGGGACGTCTGCGTGATGGGATACATGCCGGGCTTGGTCAGGTCTCCCTGCGCCGTCACCATCTGTCCGCGCGCGTCCGCGGCGCGTGTCACGCTGACGTCGGCACCGACCACAAGCTTGCTCAGGCGCGCCATCACGGCATCATGCAGCTGTCCCAGGGTCCGGCCCTCGGCCTGGAATTTGCCGATGATGGGGAATGAGACATAGCCCGAACGGTCGACTACCTGGTTGCCCAGGTCGCTCACGCCTGACGGGTCTGCCGCGAATACGCCCAGGCCGCCACGCTCCCACACTTTTATGTTGATGCCGTCGCCAGGTACCAGGCTATCGAATCCCGCTTGCGTAAGGTCACGGTAGCGCGCGGGAAAATTGGCCACCTTGGGCACTCGGCTCTGCTGTGCGAGTTCGCGCGACACAGGCATCACGATGACGTCCTTGTCATCATGAGCCCCCGTCATTTCACTAAGCATGGGGCCGGACCGCGGAAGTTGGCACCCTGTGAGTGCCAGTGCGGCAAGCAGCAGCATCACCAAGCTCGTGTGGCGCCGCACGTTCAGGGCCGGAACTTTCATTTGCATAATCCTTCAGCTTCAGCAGCTTAAAAAAGAGCAACCGCCAATCACGCTTGCATCTGGCGCATGGGCGCGACATTGATGTATTCGTCGTTTTCGGATTCGGTCATGGCAGGCATGCAGATGCTCATAAACTTGGTGAGCATTGCTTCGAGCGAAAACAGCTTCTGCGCCCGGTCGCGGCTATGCGACCTCAAGTCCTCATTGCTGCGAACCTTATCCACCATCGCAGTGACCTTCTCGCATGCCTCATGCAGATCCGGATGAACCACGTCGCTGAGCAGATGACCCGTGTCGTTCTCCGCGAAGCACTCACCTGCGCCGCCGGCCGGCGTGGAGATCACCGGAACCCCCAGCAACTGCGCCTCGATCAGCACGTTCGGCAAGCCTTCGTAGCGCGACAACAGCACGCTGGCATCCATTTGCGAATACCAATAGCCGACATGGTTCGACAAGCCCACCAGCAACAGCCGGTCGGCTACATCCAGCTCTTGCGCCAGCGCCTCGATGTTCTCGCGCATGCGTCCGTCGCCCACGATGACAAAGCGCGCCTGCGGGCGTTCCTTGAGGTACAGCGCGGCCAGCTTGATCCATAGCTGCGGCCGCTTGTCGGGCTCCAGCCGGAATACGCCGCCGATCGTTTCCGTGGCGTCGTCCGTGCTGGCGTGAAAGGCCTTCCACTTTTCCTTCTCGGCGGCCGAAGCGTCGGTCGCCAGGTCAGGCACACCGTTGTACAAGATGTGAAAACGCATTATCGGAATGTCCAGCCACTCCGAGTATGCTTCCGCTGCCTTGCGGCTGTTGCTGACGAAGACCACTCCCGGTACCTGGGCCAAGGCCTGGTACAGCTCGGGATACTCTGCGCGGAAACGGTCCTTGCGGATGTTCGGCGGCAAGCCGCGGAACACCAGGTGAATGGTCGGAGCGCCCGCCAGCAACGCCGCCAGCGCGCCGAACAGGCAGGTGCCGTCCTGCCATAGGCTCACCACATCGAATGGGTTGGCCCGCAGCACCGGCGCCAGCCGCGTCACGCCATAGTGGACCGGCGGAGGCAGTTGTTCCAGAAAACGGGCCAGGTTCCCTTCGGGAACAGTCTGGTGAGACACTGAGATAGCAGGCAACCGGTTGATCTCCGTGACAGGAATGTGCGCCTTGATCAGGACGGGAAGGAAAAAGTCATCCTGTTTGCTGGACGAACCCGTCGGCTCTGTGTGCTGCTTGACCAGCACTTCGACTTTCTTGGGCCGCATCAGGATGTCGGGAGGCTGCTGGTCGGGAGACTCGGCCATGCGGGCCAGTTCGCCGGCCAGACGCGTCAATTGCCGTTCTGCGCCGCCGGGGCCCAGGCTACCGGTGACTAGCGCCACGGAGACGGGCTTGTCAGGCGCATGTTCGGCGATCTTCCGGTCGCGAAAGTGCAGGATCGCATGTTTCATCGACACGATCCGGACGTCCTTTCCTCCCAGTGCCTCTTCGGGTTCGAAGCGTTTGTAGAACGCATAGTCGCTTGTCAGCGCCTCGGCGAGTTCGGCCGCCTTGCTGCCGCGCGCCAGGTGTTTAGCCACTGGCGCGATCGTTTCGAACGCGTCAGCCAGCAGACCTCGCTTGCGCAGGCGCTTGGCAAACTCGACACGCATGTTGCGATCCATATATTGCGAAATCAACCGGCGGAACAACGCGTCGGACTGTTCATGCGCACGGATGTCGCTCAGCAGCTTCGCCCGCGCGAACAGGCGGTCCGGATTACTCGCCGACTCGGGCAGGTGATGATCGACCAGCGACATGGCCTCTTCGAGGCGCCGTTCCTTCACGAGGCGCGTGGCGCAATAGCGGACAATCTGGAAATCGTCCGGGCATTCCTGCAACAAGGTCGCCCATTGCTCGGCCATGCCCTCGTTCAGGCCGGCCGCCTCCTGTAATCGAAGAAGAAGGAAGCGGACCTTCGAATCCTCCGCGTGGTCTTGGGCCAGCGCCTTCGCCCGAGCCAGATTTTCCTGGGCAACTTGAACCCGCCCTGACGCCACAACGATTTCTTCCAACTGCGCCCGGATCTGTTGAAGATCGGTTGTGGCGTCCACTGGCTCGGCAATCAGTGCCGGGCTCATGCTGCCTTTCTCCGGTTGAGCTTCTCGATCCACACCATGCAACGCTCGATGTAATGGTCGAACTGTGCCGGATTCTCGGAACGTTCCTGCAGCTTTTTCCAGTAAGGCAAGGCCTGCTCGAAGCGGTGCAGGCGCATAGCGCCCACGGCGGCCAAGCGCAGGCCGATGGGATCATCGGGCACGAGCTTCACGATGCGCTCGCCCAGGGTCAGGCGTTCAGTCATGCTCGACGGTTCCAGGGCACGTGCTTCGGCGTACAGATAAGCCAGGATGCGCCGCTTTTCGTGACCCACTTCCGCCATTTCGGGCCACGACTGGGCGACGCGGTCCAGCAAGTCCCAGGCGGCCTGATGATCCCCTTGGGACAGGATCTGGCGGGCACCACGGATCGCACGCGGGCCCAGCCTGCCGAGCTGGCGCTCCGCTTCGTCCCGGGCGCTCTGGTCGGCGGACGAATGGGCGAACACATCCTTGTATGCGTCGATGGCTTCGCCGAACCAGCCGCCGTTGAAGGCAACCCGTGCGAAGTGCAGCTTGGCGCTGAATGGCGCGGACTCGCCGGCCGCAGCCTGTTGCAGGTGCAGCATGGCGGTCTTCTTGTCCCCCAGCGCATCGGCGGCGCGGCCGCGCATGGAGTGCAGTTCGGGGAAATTCACATTGGTGTCGATGGCCAGGTTGGTCAGGTCGATCACTTCCTTGTGATTGCCGGCCACCAACGCGGCGCGAACTCCCAGGCGCATCGCGCGTTCAAACGCCCGCTGCGCCCGCGCACCGGCCAGCGCGTCGGGATTGAGCAGGCGATGCGCGCAGATGCGCTCGGCGGCGTCGCGCAAACGCCCTTCCTCCAGCGCGCGATTGCCTTCCTCCGCCCAGGTCGAAGACTGCGTCCGCAGCCACTCACCGATCTCTTCCTGCTCGCTCTTGGCCAGGCTGCAAGACGTCGCCAACGTTGCCGCGGCCATGATGCAACCTCGCCACGAGGCTTCCTTGACCAGTTCCAGGGCGTCGGCATCCTCCAGCGAGGGGCGCTCCGAGGCCAGGCCGCGCAACGCGTCGCGGTCGCCGGCCAGCAGCCGGTCGCGCCAAAGCATAGCGAAGCCTCGGCCATAGCCGGGGAGCGCCGCGCGGACCTCATGGACCCAGCGGATGGCCGCTGCCATGTCACCCGCAGCCTGCAATAGCGAAAGCACTGTGTCAGCCGCCTCCACCGCCGTCGCGTCCTGAGGCGGAGAGATGCGGAACAACTGCTTCCAGATACCGAGGCTTTCGTCCACGTAGCCCAGATGGCCGGCGGACACCGCCGCGATCCGGACGATTTCCGGCGTCTCGATCTCGTCGCCCAGCAAACTGGCCGCCAGCGAATACGCCACGTCATGGCGGCCCAGCTTGAACTCGTTTCGCATCAGGATCTGCTCGGCCTTGCTGCCCGATGTCAGGGCGCCATCCGTGCCGCCCAATAGCGCCAGCGAACCCTCGTAATCGCCCAGCTCTTCCTGTATCCGTGCGAGCAGCAGCATGTGATCGGGCAGTTGGGGATGACGGCGAAGCACTTCGCGCACGCGGCATGAGGCATCGCGCAGATTGCCGGACTCCCAGAGCTTTTCGATGCATTCGGCGCTCTCGTCGACGGCAAGCTTGGGCACAGCGGGCTGCTGGACGGACGCGCCCATCCGCGGGCGCATGAAGTTCTTGTACCAGTCCGTGTACAGGCGCTCGGCAAAGACCGGCGTGTAGTGCGTCAGGTCCAGCCCGCCGTCCTCCATCGCATCGGCCTGGCCGATCTTATTCATCAGCGGCGTTGGGTCGTAGCAAGGCAAGCCGATACGCTGGGCGGCGGAAGTAACGCCGGCGATCAGTTGCGCTCGCTGTTCGATGGGCACGTTGTCCGGCGTCGTGGCGTTGACGTGCGTGACGAACACCGTCTTGTCCCTGCCCAGCAGTTCGACGAGCTGGCGCATTTCCTGCTCGATTTCCTCGTCCGTCTGATCGCGCCTGACGATGCGGGCGAGCAAGTCACGGTCATCCGCGTTAAGGCTCTTGAAGACCGGGTCCTGGTTCAGCACGGCGCGGCGCTCGGCAAGCCGTTCGGCGCTGGCCATGGACCAGAACTGGCGGGTACGCGCCCGATCGGCGAAGAACTCGCTGAAATAGCGAACCAGATAGTTGGATTGGATGGGAAAGCCGTCGATGGTCAACAGCTTGCGCGAAGATAGCTCGACCATATACAGGTCGGCCGGCTTGTGCGTGCCGCGGCGAGCCTGCTCGCCATTCGACGGTCGAAAAACCAGGCGCTGGACGTCAGCGGGAATGTCGGCCTGGCCGAACATGAATCGCGCCTGCTGAAGCGCTTCGGCGGCCGTGTGCACGAAACCATAGTTGCGGCCGAGTTGCAGTTTGATCGGATAGCGTCCCACGACATCGCGCAGCGGCGTGTGAATGCGGCAGGTTCCTATCGGAGCGACGGTAAAAGCAGTCATTTAGGATATCTCCTGTAATGATGGATGACAGGCCTGAACTTAGAGAGTCCAGTACAAGAGGTCGGCCGGAAGCCGTTTCGTGTCCAGGACGGACTTCAAGTCGCACACCATGCCCCCCGTCTTGACCAGTTGCGGCAGGTCTTCCCAGATGGAGTCCATGGTCTCGTCGTGAGGCACAGCCAGGATCAGGACGTCCATGTGGCGAAACCGGCCGCGCTCGACGAGCTTGATGCCGTACTCGTGCTCCATCTGGTCCGGATCGACCATCGGATCGCAAGCGACGGGGGTAATGCCGTATTGGCCGAGAGAGTTGTAAAGATCGACGATCTTCGAATTTCGAATATCGGGAACGTTCTCCTTGAACGTCATGCCCAAGATGCCAACGCGAGTTGACTCGCTCAGGCGGCCGTTGCGCGCCAGGGTCTGCACCACACGTGAGGCGACGTGCGAAGCCATGCCGTCGTTGATGCGGCGGCCCGACAGGATGACTTCGGGGTGATAGCCCAGTTCCTGGGCTTTGGACGTTAGGTAGTACGGATCGACGCCGATGCAATGGCCGCCCACCAGGCCAGGTGCGAATTTCAGGAAGTTCCACTTGGTGCCAGCAGCCGCCAGGACCTCCGAGGTGCGGATGCCGACCAGATCGCAGATCTTCGACATCTCGTTCATGAGGGCGATATTGATGTCGCGCTGCGTGTTCTCCAGCACTTTTGCCGCCTCGGCCACCTTGATGGACGAGGCGCGGTGCACGCCGGCGTCGATGATCTGTTCGTAAACGCCGGCGATGACTTCCAGCGATTCCGCATCCTGGCCGGAGACGATCTTGACGATTTTCTCGAGCGGATGCTCACGGTCGCCCGGATTGATCCGTTCCGGGCTGTAACCCAGCTTGAAGTCGATGCCGCAGCGCAAGCCCGACGCCTTTTCAAGCTCGGGGCCGCAGATTTCTTCCGTGGCACCGGGGTGGACGGTCGATTCGAACACCACGATGCAGCCCGGACGCAGCACGGTGCCTATCGACTGGCAAGCTCGGACCAGCAAGGAAAAATCGGGATTATTCTTCTCATCGACAGGCGTCGGAACGGCTACCACGAAAAAATCGCACCCTTGCAGCTTCGACAGCTGGTCTGTGAATTGCATGGGCGACGCGAGCAACGCGTCGGGTTCGATCTCGCCGGTCCAGTCATCTCCCTCTTTCAGCCGCGCGATTCTGCGCTTGTCCACATCAAAGCCGATGACATCAAAACGCCTGGAAAATGCCACTGCCACGGGCAGGCCGACATAACCAAGACCACACACTGCGATTCTCTTTACCAAGGGACCCTCACTGTTTTCGTCGTGTCGCAGACACTAAAAATCGATACCCACAAGCAAGTAAATCGACATGAAATCGAAATACATTTGCCATATAGGGGCAGACATATAGCTAAAAATGATTTCGGCTCGGTACCCAATTAAATCTATCGGGTAGCGAGCCAACGCATCGTAAATGGACCGCACAGCAAATTTATTTCTAAAAATTTTTATTGCTGTTGAAATGAATCCTGGCTCGCAATACAGCCAGGAAATTCCTAAAAAAAATTTACATCAATGACATGAGTAGCAATATAAAAACCGATTAATCGTTAACAAATATTAAAAATGGTTTTTCTTAGCCTGGTTTAATCAAATTGAAAACTCATTTATTCCATTTCCTGCGATTATTTATTCCAATAGGCAAATATCAACTGCCCCCAAAGTTTCGACATACATCCAATCTCGGGATATTTTTCATGACGAAATACGATGAGCAGTTCAAATTAAGAGTAATTTATCCGGGCGGGTTGGCGGCTATAACACCGTTGCCATGGCTCATAATATAGATAAATGACTGTACCGAGGTGCGCGGCCAGCTATCAGGAGCATGGCTCGCCGAGCCTACGGCCCAAGAGTGCCAGCTAGCGGATAAGCACGCTGACTTGAAGGCGAGGATTCTTTCGATCTTCGCACAGCACGAGGGCCGGTATGGCTATCGGTGTATTACAGCCACATTGCATCAGATAGGTGTGCCGGTGAACCATAAGCGGGTACAACACCTGGCGAAAATATTGGTCCTATAAGAGCACCGTCGACAAAGCGCCTAACGTCCTGCAGCGACAATTCGACGCTACAAGACCGAACCAGAAGCGGGGTTACTGATGTAGCTGAATTTAAGGTTGGCGACGAAACACTGTATTTATCGTCAGTGATGGACTTATATAACAGCGAAATCATCGCTTACGAAACGGCGCCGAGCCCCACCTTCAAGATGGTCGGCCAGATGCTACAGAAGGCACTAATACGTTTGGGTAAATATGACAGGTCTGTGGTGCACTCAGAAGGAGTAGCAGTATCAAATATCCCGGTACCGTAATCTGCTTGTGAGCAAATCACTGTTTTGGATATATCGAGAAAAGGAAATTGCTTGGGATAACGCTGCTATGAAAAGCTTCTTCGGCGCGCTGAAATCCGAATTCTTCTACTTGAACAAGTTCGCTAGCATTGCCGAACTGCAAGCAGGCCTAAAGCGCTACATCCATTACTACAGTCATGAGCGGATCAAGCTCAAACTAAAAGGACTGAGTCCGGTGCAGTACCGAGCTCAGCCCTTAGCCTACTAGTCCGACCTGATTATCCCGCTTTATGGGGCCAATTCACCATAAGGAGAGCGGGCCCCATATCAACAAAATGCGTTAGGTACATTTTAGAACGGAATATCGTCGTCCATGTCGGCCAGGTTGGCCGCTGGCGAGGCCTGCGGCGCGGCGGGACGCGGCTGCGCTGGGCGCTGGCTGCGTTGCTGCTGCTGTGCTGGCGCCTGGTTGTATTCGGTACCGCCGCCCATGCCGCCTTCGTCGCCGCGGCCGCCCAGCATTTGCATCTGGTCGGCAACGATGTCGGTGCTGTAGCGGTCGGCGCCGGTGTCCTTGTCTTGCCACTTGCGTGTCTTAAGACGGCCTTCCACGTAGACCGAGCGGCCTTTCTTCAGGTACTCGCCGGCGATTTCGGCCAGGCGGTTGTAGAACACCACGCGGTGCCATTCGGTTTCTTCGCGCTTTTCGCCCGAGGCCTTGTCTTTCCATTGCGACGTAGTGGCAATGGAAACGTTGCAAATGGCTGCACCGTCAGGGCTATAGCGTACTTCGGGGTCTCGTCCGAGGTTGCCGACGAGAATGACTTTGTTGACTGAGGCCATGACAATACCCTTAACTTTAAAATTTCACATTGACGTCATTATCGACGATTCCCGGCGCGCATGCCATATCAAGCAGTACTAACACGAAGTAACCAAATCGTCCCGGTCAGGACTGCGCCTTGAACCCGCGCGCCGTCAGGAACCACACGAAGGCCAGGGCGGCCGACACCAGGAATACCGCCGACGAGCGGTTGAACGATGCCAGCAGGCCCCCCACCGCGCCGCCCAGGAACACCCCCAGGGATTGCGCCGTATTGTAAAAGCCCAGCGCCAAACCTTTGTATTCGGGCGGCGCCACCCGCGAAACCAGCGAAGGCTGCAATGCCTCCAAGATATTGAAGGCAATGAAAAAGCCGACCAGCATCGCCACAGTCCAGAAAAAGCTGTGGCTGGCCAGCGGCATCAGGGCCAGCACGACCACCAGGCCGGCCACCGCGATTTCCAGCGCGACCTTGTGGGCACGCCGAGTCTCGGTATAGAAGACCGCAGGCACCATCAAGACGAAGGACATCAAAATAACCGGCAGATACACTTCCCACAGATTCGCGGATTTGTAACCGCCCAGGGTCGCCAGCAGCCCCGGCGCCACGATGAACAGCGCCATCAGGATGAAGTGCAGGCAGAAAACCCCGAAATTCAAGCGCAGCAGGTCGGCATGGCCCAGCACATCGCGCGGGCGGGCCTGTACGATAGGGGCCTTGGCCAGGGGAACGGCGGGCACCACGAAGCACGCGATCAACAGGCAAACGAAACCGAGCAGGCTGATGGCCCAGAACAGGCCGGACAAACCGAATTCGCCCACCAGCATGGGCGAGAGGACCAGGGACACGGCGAACGATATGCCGATGGAGCCTCCCACCATGGCCATGGCCCGCGTGCGCACTTCCGGGCGGGTGGCATCGGCCACCCAGGCGGTGATGGCGGCGGACACCGCCCCCAGGCCCTGGATGACCCGGCCGGCGATGATCCAATCCACATTCTCGGCCAGGGCGCAGATGACCCCGCCGATAATGAACAGCGCCATGCCAAAGACGATCACGGGGCGGCGGCCGTAGCGGTCCGACGCCATACCCAACGGAATCTGCATGATGGCCTGCGTCAACCCGTAGGCTCCCAGCGCCAGGCCGACGCGGGCCGCATCGTTGCCGCCCGGTATGGCCTGCGCCGCAACCGCAAAGATGGGGGTCAGCAGGAACAGCCCCAGCATGCGCGAAGCGAAAAGCAGAGCCAGTGTCACGCTGGCGCGCCGCTCGGTGGGCGTCAGCCGCAGCTTCGTTCTTGAAGAAGTACCGGGGTGATCGGCGGGATGGCTCATAAAAACTCGATAGATGGATAAACACACAAGAGGCCTGGCTCCGCATGGCCCCCTGCATACGGGCTAACGCACGGAACCGGGCTGCGCGTTATAGTAGCAAGTTAGCCTTTGAAAGACCTGAACCTTGAATCTTATGGAAGCGATACGCATCCGGGGCGCCCGAACGCACAACCTTAAGAATATTTCGGTTGATTTGCCGCGCCACAAGCTGGTGGTGGTAACGGGTCTGTCCGGGTCGGGAAAATCATCATTGGCCTTCGATACCCTGTATGCGGAAGGCCAGCGCCGCTATGTGGAAAGTCTTTCAGCCTACGCGCGGCAATTCCTTCAGCTTATGGACAAGCCCGACGTCGACCTGATCGAAGGGCTGTCGCCGGCCATCTCGATCGAACAGAAGTCGGCGGGTCACAACCCGCGCTCGACGGTCGGCACCATTACGGAAATCCACGATTACCTGCGCTTATTGTACGCACGGGTCGGCACGCCTTATTGTCCCGACCACGGCCTGCCGCTCCAGGCTCAAAGCGTCAGCCAGATGGTGGACAAAGTACAAAGCTGGGCGCCCGATACCCGGCTGGCCATCCTGGCGCCGCTGGCGCGCTCGCGCAAAGGCAGCTTCGAAGACGAATGTGCAAGCTTGCAGGCGCAGGGCTTCGTGCGCTTGCGCGTGAACGGCGAGATGGTGTCCATTGACCAGTTGTCGCCCTTGAAGAAAACCGGGAAGCACGATTTCGATGTCGTGGTCGACAGGCTGCGCGTCAAGCCGGAAAGCCAGCAGCGCCTGGCCGAAAGCTTCGAGACGGCATTGAACCTGGCCGAGGGCCGCGTCATCGCGCTGAACATGGATACCAACGAAGAGCATGCCTTTTCCAGCCGCTACGCCTGTCCGGTCTGCCATCACAGCCTGACCGAACTGGAGCCGCGCCTGTTCAGCTTCAACAATCCCGTGGGCGCCTGTCCCACCTGCGACGGCCTGGGCTGCGTGGATTTCTTCGATCCCAAGCGCGTCGTGGCCTTTCCGGAACTTAGCCTGGCCAGCGGCGCCATTAATGGCTGGGATAGGCGCAACGCGTTTACACACACCTTGCTTACCAGCCTGGCGGCCCATTACGGATTCGACATCGACACCCCGTTCGAGGATCTGCCTGAAGACATCCGCGAGCGCATCCTGTTCGGTTCGGGCGACGAGGCCATACCTTTCCTGTATCTGAACGAGAAGGGGCGCAGCACCGTCAAGAATCATCCTTTCGAGGGGGTTATTCCCAACCTGGAGCGGCGCTGGCGCGAGACCGATTCCAGCGCGGTGCGCGAGGAATTGGGCAAGTACCGGCACACCAAGACCTGTCCCGACTGCCATGGTTCGCGCCTGCGCGCCGAGGCCCGCCACGTCCTTATCGGCGACGAGCGCGGCGAGGCCGAGCGCCGTGGCCGCGCCATCTTCGAAGTCGAGGCGCTGTCGCTGGCCGATTGCCTGGCCTGGTTCCAGGACTTGGCCCTTGGCGGCGCCAAGAAAGAGATTGCCGACCGCATCGTGCGCGAAATCGAAGCGCGCCTGCAATTCCTGAACAATGTGGGGCTGAACTACCTTTCGCTCGATCGCAGCGCCGATACCATCTCGGGCGGCGAAGCGCAGCGCATACGCCTGGCCAGCCAGATCGGGTCGGGGCTGACAGGTGTGATGTACGTGCTGGACGAGCCCTCCATCGGCCTGCACCAGCGCGACAATGATCGCCTTATCCAGACACTGCAGCACTTGCGCGACTTGGGCAACAGCGTCATTGTGGTCGAGCATGATGAAGACATGATCCGCTCGGCTGATTTCGTGCTGGACATGGGCCCCGGCGCCGGCGAACACGGCGGCCAGATCGTGGCGCAAGGCACGCCGCAGGAACTGGCCGCGAACGATCAATCGCTGACCGGCCAGTACCTGAGCGGCGCCCGCGCCATCGCCATCCCGCCCCGCCGCGCCATCGCACCCGACCAGGCCTGGCTGGAACTGAAGGGCTGCACCGGCAATAACCTGAAATCCGTGGACCTGGCCATACCCATGGGCAGGCTGGTGTGCATCACCGGGGTTTCGGGCTCGGGCAAGTCCACGCTGATCAACGACACCCTGGCCACCGCGGTGGCCCAGAAGCTGCACCGGGCGCAAACCGAGCCAGCACCCTACGAGTCGCTTGAAGGCCTGTCGAACTTCGACAAGATCATCAGCGTGGATCAAAGTCCCATCGGCCGCACGCCGCGCAGCAATCCCGCCACCTATACCGGCATGTTCACCC
>JBEBYL010000011.1:0-90702 GCA_040391135.1 Pusillimonas sp.
CGCATCCTTCGCCCGACGTGTTCAGCCTGATCACGAAGCGCCGCAGCCTGGCGGGTTCCATGATCGGCGGCATCCCCGAGACGCAAGAGATGCTGGACTTCTGCGCCGAGCACGGCATCGTCGCGGATATTGAGCTGATCCGCGCGGATGAAGTCAACCACGCCTACGAACGCATGCTGAAGGGCGACGTGAAGTACCGCTTCGTCATCGATAATGCGACGCTGGAAAACACTCGGGATTCAAGCGCCCAGCCCAAGGGGCGGTCATAGCGCGCCCAGACGCAGGGCTAGCGCCGCCAGGGTAATGAGCAGCACAGGCAATGTCAGCACGATGCCCACTCGAAAATAGTATCCCCACGTAACGGTCATCCCCTTGCGCGCCAGGACGTGTAGCCAGAGTAGCGTTGCCAGGCTGCCGATAGGGGTGATCTTGGGGCCCAGATCGCTGCCGATGACATTGGCATAGATCATCGCTTCCTTGATTGCACCGCTTGCCTGGCTGGCGTCGATCGAAAGCGCACCCACCAGGACGGTGGGCATGTTGTTCATGATGGACGAGAGAAGGGCGGTCAGCACACCGGTGCCCAAAGTGGCCGCCCACAAGCCGTGGCCAGCCAGATAATCCAGGAAACCGGCAATCATCTCCGTCAATCCGGCATTTCGCAGGCCATAGACAACCAGGTACATGCCCAAGGAAAAAATCACGATGGGCCAGGGTGCTTCGCGTACGACCTTGCGTGTGCTGATGATATGCCCACGGCCCGCGACGATGAGCAACGCCAATGCCCCCAGTGCCGCGATGGCACTGACCGGTATGCCGAACCCCTCAAGGGTAAAAAAGCTGACCAGCAGCAACCCCAGCACGACCCAGCCCGCGCGAAAGGTCGCCAGGTCGCGAATCGCCGCTTTGGGCTGCTTAAGCTGGCTGTCGTCGTAGCGAACCGGAATACTGCGGTAAAAATACAGCAGGAGAATCAACAAGGTGGCTGCCACGGAAACCATGTTGACGGGAACCATGACCGCGGCGTAGCGGGCAAAGCTGATATCGAAAAAATCCGCGGATACGATATTCACGAGGTTGGAGACGATGAACGGCAGGCTGCCCGTGTCGGCAATAAAGCCTGCCGCCATGACGAAGGCCAGTGTGGCCGCCGGGCTGAACCCCAATGCCAAAAGCATGGCCATGACGATAGGCGTCAAAATCAAGGCAGCGCCGTCATTGGCAAAGAACGCGGACACCGCGGCCCCCAGCAAGACAATCAATGCGAATAAGCGGCGGCCGCGCCCGCCACCCCACTTGGCGACGTGTAGCGCCGTCCATTCGAAAAAACCGGCTTCATCCAGGACCAAGCTGATAATGATGATGGCCACGAACGTGCCGGTTGCGTTCCAGACAATCTGCCAGACAACAGGTATGTCGCTAAAACCGACCACGCCAAAGGCCAGCGCCAGCGCGGCGCCGATGATAGCGCTCCAACCTATGTTCAAGCCGCGTGGCTGCCAAATAACCAGAACGATGGTGACAATAAAAATCGATAGCGCGGCAAGCACGTGGTGTCTCTCTTACAACAAATGGAAAGGCGCCGCGAGCAAAGGGCGTCGGATCGCTTTTCAATAGCGGAGTTATTCGGTAGCGGCGGCGCCGGACTGAGTGGTTTGATTGCCCAGTGCATTGAGCTCGCGTTTGATTGTCACACGGTCCAGTGTCGTCAACGGCAGGCTATTGAAAATCTTGATCCGATTTGCAATTTGACGAAAAATCTTGTCGAAGCGATCTCGCTGTTCTTCGGTGGTTCCCTGGCAAGCTGATGGATCTTCAAAGCCCCAGTGCGCGGTAATCGGTTGGCCAGGCCACAATGGACATTCTTCCCCGGCCGCGCTATCGCAGAGGGTGATCACAAAATCCATTTTCGGCGCCCCCGGTCGAGCGAATTCATCCCAGCTTTTGCTGCGCAAACCCTCAACCGGCAGGCGCGCCGACTGAAGAACTTCGATGGCAAGCGGGTTTACATGGGCGCCAGGGCGGCTGCCGGCGCTGTATGCTTTGAAGCGATCATGGCCAAAAGAATTAAGCAGCGCCTCAGCCATGATGCTGCGTGCCGAGTTGCCTGTACATAGAAACAGGGTGTTGTAGACTTTATCCGACATGGTGCAGAAGTTCCTCGGTTGAGTGTTGCCGGCTTAGCGGCCTGTACAGAAGTGAGTGGCTAGGAGCGGGATTTCCGAACACCCGTACAGGCGCCAAGACTTACCGGCGAGCACGGGTTTCCGCCGCAGCAGTTCTCGGTAAGGTAGGCCAGAAGCGAATTCATGGCTTTGTACTCGGCTGAGTAAAAGACAAAACGTCCTTCTTGACGGGATGACAACAGTCCGGCATTCACCAATTCCTTCAGATGAAAAGAGAGTGAAGAGGGCGCAATTCCAAGCAGCTCAGAGAGCTGCCCGGCCGGCAATCCGGCTGGGCCGGCTTGCACCAGGCAGCGATAGGCCTCCAGACGGGACTCGTGGGCGATGGCGGCCAGGGCGCGGACTATACTTTTCGTTTCCATTGATCAATAATACTCGAAATGTCGAAATTAAGGAATCCCCATGAGCAACATCACGATCTACCATAATCCCGCCTGCGGGACTTCGCGCAACACGCTGGGTTTGATCCGCAATGCCGGTATAGAACCCACCGTAATCGAATACTTGAAAACGCCGCCATCGCGTGAAGCGCTTGCCGATCTGATTCAACGCGCCGGCTTGACGGTGCGCCAGGCACTGCGTGAAAAAGGCACTCCGTTCATGGAATTGGGCCTGGATAATATGGCGCTCACAGACGCGCAACTGCTTGACGCGATGCAAGAGCATCCCATCCTGATGAATCGTCCCTTTGTAGTAACGCCACTGGGAGTACGTTTGTGCAGGCCTTCGGAGATGGTTTTGGACATCCTTCCGGAACCGCAACAAGGTCCCTTTACAAAGGAAGATGGCGAGCTCGTCATTGACGAGCGCGGCCAACGGCTGCGCTGACCGTCAAGGAATTCCAAACAGAATCGTTTGGCACGCTCAGCTTTCTTCCATTTGCCCGAGAATATTGATGTCCACCTATTTTTCACCCGACGATTTGACCCTGCCCATGGTCGACGAGGCCCTATTGGATACGCCCACTCACGACAAGCTTTTCTTGCAGAGCGGGGCAATGCATCCGCCCCGCATTCTTTTGCTTTACGGCTCGTTGCGCGAACGCTCGTACAGCAGACTTCTTACAGAAGAAGCGGCGCGCATCCTGACCCGCCTGGGCGCAGAAACCAGAATTTTCGACCCGCATGGCCTACCAATGCCCGACAGCGTTGCCCCCGACCACCCCAAGGTCGCCGAACTGCGGGCCTTGTCAAACTGGTCGGAAGGGCAGGTATGGTGCAGCCCCGAACGCCATGGCACCTTGACGGGGGTATTCAAGAGCCAGATTGATTGGCTGCCTCTGGAAGAAGGAAGCTTGCGCCCGACACAAGGCCGCAGCCTGGCTGTGATGCAGGTCAGCGGCGGCTCCCAGTCCTTTAACGCGGTCAATGCGCTACGCGTACTTGGGCGCTGGATGCGCATGGTCACCATTCCCAACCAATCGTCGGTGGCCAAGGCCTACCAGGAGTTCGATCAAAGCGGGCGGATGAAACCCTCGCCCTACTATGACCGTGTCGTCGATGTAATGGAAGAGCTTATAAAATTCACCTTGCTGGTCCGGGATCGCAGCGACTATCTGACCAACCGCTACAGCGAACGCAAGGGCGTGGCTGCAGAGGTCTGCCGCTTGGCGGAGCACGCCATGGGACAAGAGGCGGGAGCGGCCAGAAACTAAGTACTTACGAAGGCAGCAATATCTCGAACGCAGTGGCGTCGCCCGTTGAACGCGCAATAATCTTTCCACCATGCGCCTCCACAATCGATTTGACAATCGCCAAGCCAAGGCCGGCGCCTTCTCCGCTACGCTGGCGCGATGCATCGGGTCGATAGAAGCGCTCGAAAACGTGAGGAAGATGTTCCGGCGGAATGGCGGGTCCCGGATTTTGAATGCAAACCCGGACATTAGCGGATTCGGATCCAAAGATCGCCGTAACGAGGCCTCCCCGAGGCGTGCATCGGATCGCATTCGATAACAAATTGCTTAGCGCGCGGCGGATCATCAAGCTGTCTCCCAGGATGCACACCTGCCCGCCGATGATCTCCAGACCTACCTCACGCTCTTCGGCCCAGGCGCCAAAGTAGTCGAAAAGGGCTCGCATTTCCGCCTCAAGATCGATTTTGACGAGCTCAGGCTTAAGCAAGTTGTTGTCGGCTTGGGCAAGAAACAGCATATCGCTGACCATTTTTGCCATGCGCTCGTACTCCTCCAGGTTGGAGTACAAGATCTCCCGGTACTGTTCAATGCCGCGGGACTGAGAAAGCGCTACTTCGGTCTGGGTTTTCAGGTTCGTGATGGGGGTCCGCAGCTCATGCGCAATGTCACCCGAAAAGTCGGAGAGACGGCGAAATACGTTCTCAAGCCGCTCAAGCATTCCGTTGAAAGACGTTGCCAGTTCAACCAGCTCAGCCGGCACGGCCCGCGGCTCGAGCCGTATATGCAGTTGATCAGACCGGATTTTTCGTATCTCGCGGCTGATCCGCCGTATCGGCGCGTGGCCTTGGTGCACTGCAAACCAGGTAGCCAAAATCGCAATAAGGCAGGCGGCAACCGTAATGATGCGAAGGTAGCCCCGAAAGCTGTCCAGGTAATGCAGGTGAAAGTCGATGCCGGTCGCCACAGCGATGGTCAGCTTGCTCGACCCGGGCAGGCTGTTAGCGACGGTTCGCAGCACGGCTCCTCGGAATGCCGCCCCGTCGTCCTTCCAGACGCCAACGGTTTCAATCGTGATGCTCTCAACAGGCCGGACAATTTTGGCAAACCTATCCAGATTCGATCCCGGCGAAGCATAAATCTGTACCCCGGCATCGGAAGAGATGCGATATTCAGCGTTATGATGCCCTGACACGGCATTGGCAAGTCGCTCGCTCAACTCTCCAGGCGCCAAGTTGGGCGGTAGAGTTGCCAATGTGTGTTTCAACGCCTGGACGACGGCGTTGAGTTCGTCCACGTCTTGTTGGACAAAATGATTGTTGATCGACCGCTCCACGATCCAGCCAAATGCGAGCAGGACGACTGTTATGACTGCTCCGATAGAGACAGTAAGCCGTACAGCCAGGGACGCCGGACGTCGTTTCATTGGCTAGACCGGATTTGTTACATCGAGCATGTAGCCCATGCCGCGCACCGTGTGAATCAGCTTCGGATCATAGTCATCATCGATTTTGGCGCGTAGGCGTCGAATCGCCACATCGATGACATTGGTGTCGCTGTCAAAATTCATATCCCAAACCTGCGAGGCGATCAAGGACCGAGGTAATACCTCGCCTTGCCGGCGCACCAAAAGCTCCAACAGCGCGAATTCCTTGTTGGTCAGATTGATACGCGTATTTTGCCGCTGAGCCCGGCGCCGTGGAATATCGAGCACGAGATCGGCTATCTGTAGCCGGTCCTGAAAGACCGGGGCGGCGCCTCGCCGCAACAAAGTACGGACCCGCGCCAGAAGCTCTGAGAATGCGAAGGGCTTTACCAAGTAATCGTCCGCACCCAGCTCCAGCCCCTTGACCCGGTCCTCCACGCTATCGCGGGCAGTTAAAAAAAGCACCGGCGTTGGCGACCCGGCATCGCGCAATGCTTGCATGATTCGCCAACCATCCACATCCGGCAGCATGACGTCCAGGATAAGCAGATCGTACGAGCCCGTCAGGGCCAGGTGGTGGCCATCCAAACCGGTCCGTGCGAGGTCCACGACGAAGCCGGACTCCACGAGTCCTTGGCGCACATAATCGCCTGTTTTGATCTCATCTTCGACCAACAGCAATTTCATAGGTTTGCCCCTGCAGGCCCTCGTGGCTACTTCAAATATGATCGCAATACTGCGGCCAGTTGGTCGACCTCCCGCTGGCGCTCTGTCGTTGAAAGGCCCTCTGCGGCCACATGCTCGCGAATCTGGCCTTCCAACACCTCAATCATGAGGCCATTTACCGCTCCGCGGATAGCTGCAATTTGCTGAAGTATCCCAAGACACTCGTTCTCCGCCTCTATCGCTGCCTCCAAAGCCGCCGTCTGGCCATGAATTCGCCGTATCCGCGCTCGGAGCCGGTTCTTGTCCTTGACTGTGTGCGCCATTCTAATCTCGCTGTAAAGTATAGAATACTGGGGTACAGTATATATGGACATAAATCCAAGGTTTCAGATGATTCAGGCATCGGCCCATCGTTGGCAGCATTCCCATGTATTCGATCAAGGCAACCCTGTTGCGCAGCGTAGGACTCGCTGGGCCGTATGGCTGACGGCGACCATGATGGTCGCCGAAATTGTGGGCGGTTGGTGGTACAACTCCATGGCGCTTCTGGCCGACGGTTGGCACATGAGCTCGCATGCTTTGGCTCTTGGGCTTTCCGTTCTTGCATATGCCGCTGCCAGGCGCTACGCGGAAGATCGCCGTTTCGCCTTTGGAACCTGGAAGATCGAAATTCTAGGCGGATACTCCAGCGCCATCATGCTGTTGGGCGTGGCGGGATTAATGCTTTTCCAGTCGGTCGAAAGGCTTTTTTCTCCAAGCGAAATTCACTACAACCAAGCGATCAGTATTGCCATCGCCGGCTTGCTGGTGAACCTGGCCTGTGCATGGTTGTTGCGAGAAGATCATGGGCATCATCACGCACACCACGCAGGAGAGGGGACGGCGCACCACCATCATCATCATCATCGCGATTTAAACCTGCGTTCAGCCTATCTGCATGTCATTACCGATGCGGCGACCTCTGTCCTGGCGATAGTTGCCTTATTGGGCGGAAAGCTTTGGGGCGCCGCCTGGCTGGACCCTCTTATGGGGATCGTGGGTGCGGTCCTTGTGACCATATGGGCGCAAGGCCTGCTGCGTGAGACGGGACGCGTGCTGCTGGACGCGGAAATGGATACTCCGGTGGTGAACGAAATCCGCGAGGTTTTGCGCCAGTCCCCCACAGTGCAGATCACCGATCTGCATGTATGGAGAGTCGGCAAAGGACAATATGCCTGCATCGTCTCGCTCGCCACGTCAAGCTCGATCACGCCCGACCAGATTCGGCGGCAACTGAGCATTCACGAAGAACTTGTCCATGTCACCGTGGAAATAAACCAGTTGCATACGTGAAGGCCCGGCGTAGCCGCTCGGCGCAGCCCGGTCCGTTCGCGGCTTTATATGGTTAGATGTTCATACAGAATGGCCGTGCCGACGCCTGCCAGCGCCAGCCCGCCAAGAATCTCCGCCCACTTGCCGGCCACTTTGCCAACCAATCGGCCGATCATGACGCCTAGCGTCACCATCAGGAACGTCGCCAAGCCAATGGCCGCAGCCGTTATCAGGATATTATTATCGATAAAGGCCAGGCTGACGCCCACGGCCATCGCGTCAATGCTGGTAGCGAACCCCGTGGCGGCAAGCAGCCAGAACGAATGACGGGCCACGGGAACCGCTTCGGGCTCCTCGTCCCGAAGACCGTTGCGTATCATTACCGCGCCCAAAATCATCAGAAGGGTGAAAGCGATCCAATGATCCCAAGCTTCGACGAACCCGGCTGCGATAGAGCCCAGAGCCCATCCGATTAGCGGTGTGATGGCTTCGATCACACCAAAAATGATTCCGGTGCGCAGCGCTTCCGATATGCGAGGGTTGCGAAGAGCGGTACCTTTGCCCACGGCGGCCGCAAACGCGTCGGTCGACATGGCCAATGCCAGAATCATTGTGGAGAAGAAATTCATATGGGAGTGCTTCCAGCCGAGCGACGCATGGACTTTCCGGTACGGCTCGGCAGCGTACTGGAAAAGTCTATGGTCTCGCCATGCCTTTCGGCCGCTTGCGCCATGGCTTTGGAGCCAAGAATGTTGACGCAACCCTTTCGCGCGTGGTCGAAAGTAGGCTACTCCCCAAAGAGGAAGCCGAATTCTACCATTAGCCGAACGCCAATCGAAATCCCGTAAAGAAAATTAGCTGAGTTCTTGATTACAGAAATGTAATGGAGCCGTCATGGGTGTGACAGCCTTGCTTGATTAAAGTTGGGAATAATATTTTTTTGTTCGCCCGGAACAAGGCAAATGAAACCCCCATCAACGATTCATAACAGGATGCTCTTCGCGTGAAACGCCCAACTACGCTAGCGGTTTTTCGCCCGGCCATACCTCGTCGCCGTTTTGTGCAAGGCCTGGCGGCCGGCGGCGTGATGCTTGGCCTGTCGCCTTTTGTCCGCGCCGCCGCAATGCAATCGGATGGAACGAGCACCGGCTTGGCGGCGGTATTAAGCAGGACCGAATTCAATCTGGAGGTCGGCGAATCGCCCGTGAACTTCACCGGCAACCCTCGCATGGCGACGACGGTCAATGGTTCGCTACCGGCACCGACATTGCGGTGGCGCGAAGGCGATACCGTCACCATACGTGTCAAGAACCGCCTGAACGAAACCACCTCCATCCATTGGCACGGCATCATCCTGCCGTTTCAGATGGACGGCGTGCCGGGGATCAGTTTCGCGGGAATTCCGCCGGGTCAAACGTTTACGTACCGGTTCAAAGTGCAGCAAAGCGGCACGTACTGGTATCACTCGCACTCGGGCATGCAGGAGGCCACCGGCGTCTATGGGGCAATTATTATCGATCCGGCGCAAACTGATCCGATACAGGCCGATCGTGAGTACGTCGTTCAATTATCTGACTGGACCGACAAGGATCCGATGCGGGTCCTGGCCAAGCTCAAGAGGCAAGGCGATTACTACAACTACAACCAGCCCACGGCTGTGGATTTCTTCCAGGACGCCTCGAAGATGAGTCTGAAAGCGGCCATTGACAAGCGCAAGATGTGGAACGAAATGCGCATGAGCCCCACGGATTTGGCCGACCTCTCCGCCAACGTGCTGACCTACTTGATGAATGGCACGACGCCTGCGGGCAACTGGACCGGGCTATTTCGCCCGGGCGAACGTGTCCGCCTTCGTTTCATTAATGGTGCAGCCAATACCTTTTACGACATACGTATTCCCGGCCTTAAGTTAACCGTGGTACAGGCGGATGGCGTAAACGTAGAGCCGGTAACCGTCGATGAGTTTCGGTTCGGGCCTGGAGAGACTTATGACGTACTAGTGCAACCCAAAGACGACGCTTACACCGTTTATGCGCAAGCAATGGACCGTACGGGATATGCGCGCGGCACGCTGGCTACACGCGCCGGGCTCGAAGCGCCAGTGCCCGCGCTCGATCCTGCGGAATGGTTGACCATGGCGGACATGATGGGCGCCATGGGCGGGGGCATGGCCGGAATGAGTCATGGTGCAGCTAGCCAATCTTCCATGGGTGGCATGAGCCATGGCGGTATGGCCGCAATGAGTCACGGCAATATGGCAGGGATGAATCATGGCAGCATGCAAGGTATGAATCACGGCAGCATGGCGAGCATGGACCACAGCGCGACGCCTGCGGCTGGCCCCAGCACCCAGGTTCGTCACGCTAGAACTGAATACGGCCCAAGCATCGATATGCGGGTCGATATGCCCCGTACCAACCTTGACGATCCTGGCATTGGGCTACGCAACAACGGCCGACGCGTCTTGACGCTTTCAGACTTGCACACCGTAGGCGGTGCGATGGATCCGCGCGGCGCAGAACGGGAAATTGAGCTTCATTTGACTGGTAACATGGAACGCTATGCCTGGTCGTTTGACGGCGTTGAATATGGAAAATCGACCCCGGTCCATTTCCGTTACGGCGAACGGGTCAGGGTCATATTGCACAACGACACCATGATGACGCACCCCATGCACTTGCACGGCATGTGGAGTGAGCTGGAAACGCCGGACGGCCAATTCCAAGCCCGGCGTCACACCATTCCCGTGCAGCCGGCGCAACGCATTAGCTTTCTGGTAACGGCTGACGCTCTGGGGCGCTGGGCATGGCATTGCCATCTGATGCTGCATATGGATGCCGGCATGTTTCGCGAAGTGGTGGTGGCATGAAAACTACGAACAACACGTCAGGCCTTCTGGTCATAAATAGTCATTTGACGAAGAAATTCTTTGCGGCGGTCATCGCAACAGCAGGAGTGATGCCCGTGTTTGCCTATGCGCAGGCGCATGCGGATCACGCCGGCCATACTCTAGCGCGAACCACTACAAGCGCGCCGGCGACGGCTTCAGGCATGAATCATGGCGATATGCAGATGCAAGGCGGCTCGGCCCCGCCGGATGCCCGCGATCCCGATGCCTACTCGGGTGGTTACGTTCGCAATGCTGGCAAGTATGCGTTGCCGCCTTCGGATGCGCTAATGATGTCGGACATGCACAACTTCGGCTCCGTCGACATCGACCGGTTGGAATACGCCAGGGCGCGCGGCGAGAAGTGGATGGCTTATGAAGGCGAGGCCTGGTATGGCGGTACTTATAACCGCGCCGTGATTAAGGCCGAGGGCGAAGTCGCTGGCGGCAAGCCGCAAGAGTCCGAAACGCAACTGCTTTGGCGCCACGCGGTTTCAACCTTCTGGGACACGGAACTGGGCGTGCGATTCGACCATGGCCAAGGCGTGCCTAACCGGGAATGGTTGGCGTTCGGCGTTAAGGGGCTAACGCCTTACTGGTTTGAAGTCGATGCCACCGCTTATGCCGGGCCTAGCGGACGAACTGCTTTAAGGCTGAAAGCGGAATACGACATCCTGCTGACCCAGAAGCTTTACCTTCAACCGAGCGTGGAAGTGAATTTCCATGGCAAGAACGATGAACGCCGGGGTATCGGCAGCGGCTTGACAGACGGCACGGCTGGCCTGCGCCTCAAGTACGAAGTCACGCGTCGATTTGTTCCCTACGTGGGCGTGGAGTGGTCCAGCAAATTCGGGAAAACAGCGGATTATGCGCGCACAGAGGGCGAATCCAAACAGGAAACCCGCTTTGTTGCCGGCTTGAGCTTTCGGTTCTAATGTTGTCTTTCACCTTTTCGCATGGGCGGCTTAAAACGGCTGTCTGCCACAGCAATCCATCCAAGAGACTGCTCACATGAAAAAGACCCTTTCCATTCTGGCTTTAAGCCTGCTTCCAACCCTGGTCTTGGCTGCGGGCAGCCATGGCGGGGGGCATGGTGCGCCGGCGCATGGCATGCCTGGACACGACATGTCCACCATGTCAAAGACACCTTCGCCGATTGGTCAGCCTGGCGATCCGGCTAAAGTTACTCGCACAATCGAGCTGACGATGGACGACACCATGAGGTTTACGCCGAGCGCCATCCAGGTCAACGCCGGCGAAACCGTTCGTTTCTTTATCAAGAACACGGGCAAAATCCCCCATGAAATGGTGATCGGATCCATCGCCGATCTAAAGGCTCATGCGGCCGAAATGCAAAAAATGCCGGGCATGCGGCATACCGAGCCGAATATGATCACATTGGGCCCGGGCAAGATTGGCGGCCTGGTGTGGCAGTTCGGCCAAGAGGGTACCGTCGATTTTGCCTGCCTGATTCCTGGCCACATGGAGGCCGGAATGACAGGCAAGGTGAAGGTCGACTGACCTATCGGATTTGATATGACAAAGAAAAAATTGATCGTTGGAGTGGCTTGCGCCGTAGTAGCGGGGGCCGCCGCTATCCTGTACAGCGCAATGCTTCCATCCGGCCCCGCATTCATTGATCCGGCGGATCAAACGCTTGTGGGGCAGGGCAGGGCCATTTACGCCAACCAATGCGCGGCATGCCACGGCGAGTCCCTGCAAGGGCAGCCGAACTGGCGCGACCGCATGCCCAACGGCAAGTTGCCCGCGCCGCCGCACGACAAGACAGGGCATACATGGCACCATCCCGACGCCGTGCTGGTCGATATAGTAAGGAACGGCCTGGTTCCAGGAAGGACGGCTCCGCGGGGCTATGTCAGCGATATGCCCGCCTATGGCGCCCTGTTGTCCGACGAAGATATTGCCGCCGTCATCGCTTACATCAAAAGCAGCTGGCCTCCAAAAGTTCTAGAGGCGCAAAAAGAGGTCACTTTACAGCGGCGGGATTAATTTAAGGGCGCTACTGGAATCTACAGAGAAGAGGAGGGGGCAGCGCCCCTCATACCGACTTGCGAAGTCGAAGCGCATTGAACACCACCGACGCCGAACTCAAGCTCATCGCCAATGCGGCGAACATCGGCGAGAGCAGCAACCCCATAAATGGATACAGCACTCCCGCGGCCAGCGGCACGCCAAGGGCGTTGTAAACAAACGCAAAACCCAAGTTTTGCTTCATGTTTGCGATTGTTTTGTCCGACAGATGACGTGCAATGGAAATGCCTCGCAAGTCTCCCTTGACCAGCGTGACCTGCGCGCTGTTCATTGCCACGTCGGTTCCGGTACCCATCGCAATGCCGACATTCGCTTTGGCAAGGGCAGGGGCGTCGTTAATGCCATCGCCCGCCATCGCAACAAATCGGCCTTCCGCTTGCAGCTTGCTGACAAGGTCGAGTTTGTCGGCCGGCTTCACCTCACCGTGCACCTCGTCGATTCCCAGTTGTTCGGCCACCGCTTTGGCCGTCGAAACGCCGTCGCCCGTTGCCATGATGACGCGGATTCCAGCGGCTTTGAGATCCTCCACGGCTTCCGGAGTGCTTTTCTTGATTGGATCAGAGACGCCCAGCAGGCCGGTCAACTGCCCCTCTGTTGCCAGATACATGACGCTCGCTCCCTTTGTGCGTAAGGATTCGGCGCTACCGGCCATCATCGTGACGTCGACATTTTCTTGATCCATCAGGGCGGTATTGCCCAAAGCAAGGCGTTTTCCGTCGACCTTGCCACGTACCCCGATGCCGCTAGCCGATTCAAAGTCATTGACTGCGTTAAGGTTCAAGCCCCGCTCTCGGGCTGCGTTGACGATGGCATCCGCCAACGGATGTTCGCTGCCCTGATCAAGGCTTGCAGCAAGGCGCAGCACTTCGTCGGCGCCGATGCCGCCAGCCGGAATGGCTTGCTCGAAGGCGGGCCGACCTTCCGTCAAGGTGCCGGTCTTGTCAACGATCAAGGTATCAACCTTGCGAAAATTTTCGATCGCCGCCGCATCGCGAAACAGCACGCCCTGAGTGGCGCCCCTGCCGGTTGCCACCATAATGGACATCGGCGTGGCCAAGCCCAGCGCGCAAGGGCAGGCGATGATCAGTACGGCCACCGCGTTAATCAGCCCATAAACCCAGCTTGGCTGTGGGCCGAGCAGTCCCCAGATGAATAGGGTAATAATCGCGATGGCCACGACCGCCAGGACGAAGTAGCCGGCCACTTGATCCGCCATCCGCTGCATGGGCGCCCGGGAACGCTGCGCCTGGGCTACAAGCTGGACGATTTGCGACAACACCGTGGCCGAGCCCACTTTTTCGGCGCGTATCACCAGAGCCCCGGAAGTATTCATGGTTGCGCCAATGACCTTGTCGCCGGGACGCTTGCTGACGGGGAGGGGTTCGCCGGTAAGCATGGACTCATCCAGAGCGCTGGCGCCGTCCTCGACAATGCCGTCAACCGGTACTTTCTCGCCTGGACGCACGCGCACGCGGTCGCCTTCATGAACATGCGCCAGTGGCACATCTTCCTCCGTGCCGTCCGCCTTGATCCTGCGGGCTGTTTTGGGCGCGAGTCCAAGTAGCGATTTAATGGCCGCCGAGGTCTGGGAACGGGCCCGCAGCTCTAGTATCTGGCCAAATAGCGTCAACGAGATGATGACCACCGCGGCTTCAAAGTAAACGGCGATCCGGCCCATGGACATGAACGTTTCCGGGAAAACCCCCGGCGCTACCGTGGCCACGACGCTATATGCGAAAGCAGCGGCTGTGCCCAGGCCGATAAGCGTCCACATATTGGGACTGCGGTTGACCACCGACTGCCAGCCCCGTACAAAAAATGGCTGGCCGGCCCACAACACTACCGGTACCGACAACACCAGCTCGATCCAGCTTTGGGCGGTCATGCCGAACCAGCCCAACTGGTGGCCGAACATGGCAAGTCCGGTAACAATGATGGTGAATGGCAATGTCCACCAAAATCTGCGCGTGAAGTCCTTTAGCTCTGGATTATCGTCCTCCAGGCTGGGCATCAGCGGCTCAAGGGCCATGCCGCATTTCGGACAGCTTCCCGGATGGTCCTGTCGAATCTCGGGGTGCATGGGGCAGGTATAGATCGTGCTGTCGGCAAGTTGCGATCCGGCGTCCTGCGACGTTGCTTTGTGGTGGTGCGGATGTTCAAGCTTGTTATGCGCCATAGCGATAAGAACCTTTCCAAAAGCGGGTGGCAGATTCGACACATTAGTACAGGCGGCAAAAATCCTTTAGTGCCCGGGGATGCCCAACCAGTGCAATCTCCATGATGCCATACGCGCTGGTCTCCTAGCACGGATCCCGGATTACATTTTTGTCATGTGGCTGACGAGTAAAAGGTCTATAAGAGCCAGCATCGCACACCACATTTGACACCTTAATATTACGCATAATGTGTATTATGTAAAGTCAATAATACGAATTCTATAAATCGAACTTGACCAAGCTGATATATTTTCTTTGGCTTGCTACGCCCTACGCGCTTCTAATGTGTCGAGTGGAGTGCCTGGGGACGGGTCCAGCGCATCAGATTTGCGCTAGCCCGCCGTCGACAGCAATTTCGCTTGCAGTCATGAAACTGCTGTCCTGCGAAGCCAGAAAGGCGGCTACCGCTCTGGTCTCCGCTAGATCGGCCATGCGCACTTGCTCTATAAGGCTAAGGCTTAATAGCTAGAATATAAATGCGTAACCAATTTGTGGGCCGCTCATCTTGACCCTTGCATCCATCTGGCCAGACGAAAACTTGGCGTCCAGGTGACGATATCCAAATAGCCATATGCCGCTTTTGGTGTTGTAGCCTACCATGATGGACGCGCCCCAGGTACCTTTTGTGCTGCCGCCTGAGGCATCACCGCGCAACGCCAATTGCCATTTATCGGAAAGCTGCCATTGATACCGTGCACCCACTAGAAAGTCGACAAATTCTCGGTTGGCACTCAGCGTTCGGCTTCTCATAGTAGAGTTGGCGGAGGCGAAGTGCACAGATAAATCAGTGTCCAGGTACCTGATGCCGGTATATAAATCTAGCCCTTCATACCGCTGCCCCGCAGGGCGCCAGGACACAGCGGCATCCATCAAACGCATATCTAGGTCTGTGTCTGTAAACAGCCTCCGACTATTTCTGGAGCCGGCCAGGCTAAGATACGTGAAGTCGACAAACACTCCAAACTTATCGTTTCGTCCTTCTACCCTTGCCTGAAATACGCCATCCATCTTATTAATCAGGTCGGAAAATGACTGCGTACTCTCGCCGGTTAAAGGAGGGTGCGCCGTATCCACCTTAGCATTGATTCCCGCAGCCCACACATAGGGTTCTACCATCCAGTCCCACCCTTCTTCTTTAGCCTGGGCCGGCACACAGAAAAGCAAGGCAGCTAAGACGGCAATCTGGACTTGTAAAGCTGTCGCAAGCCGGTTGATTGCTTTCATGTCGAAAGCCCTTCTCAAAGTACGCCGGGAATGGGCTGAGCCAGCGCGTTTGCTTCAGCAGCGCAATCCCGCGTTGGCTGCGGCACTCCAGCTTTTCGCGCGGCAGCCACCTCTTTTCTTGCGATGGCAACGTCTTGTAAAAACTCGGGAACAGTATGCAGGCTTGCGACCGTCGCGGCAGCTACGTATCGTCCTTCAAGTACATCGCTTTGCCAGTGGGCGTTGCATATGAGGCGGCTTTCACCATAATTGCGTCCGCGCGCCAGCAAGGCATCCTGACGATCCGGGGCCGTTTCAACCAATACCAGAGCCGTCGCCCAGCCCAGGGCCGTATGACCCGACGGGTATGATCCATCACCTCGCAGCATAGGCTCGTCCTGTGGAAAGCAGGTGGCTTCGTTGTACGTAACAAAGGGCCGTGTGCGGTTGTACTTATGCTTGGCTGCCGATGTTGCCATACCGGCGTCAACCATCGTTCTTTGCACCAACTGATACAGACGTGGCGTGGCTTCTTTACTTATGCCCACCTCGAGCGCGCACTCAAATGCGCCGACAATATGGGGGAAGCTCAAGTCAGCATCACTTGAAGCCAACTTCCAGCGAGGTGTGCCGCGCAAAGCCATTGCCTGGTCATGAATGGCAGTATCCTGCGCAAACGCTGGCGAGCCGGGGGCTGGCGGCGCGGGTAGCAGCTTTGCACTGTCGGGAAGCTGCTCTTTCTGAAGATAGCCTTGATACATCCCGGCAGAGAGTTCCGGGACATCGCGCAATCCGTCTTCCGACGACGATGTGGCACATCCGGCTAGTGCAAGCAGCGATATGTAAGCGGCAATGGTTTTCATCGGGATACCTCACGCTTTTCCTGCAGGTCACGATCCAGAAAGAAATTGAGGAACGTGCGAACAACGGCTATTGCCGCTAATTTGCCTATATCATTCCAATCGGGTGTGCCGGCCGTTTCAACAATATCCCCAGCTAGTTGGAATGTCAGCGCCGCAACCAGCCAGCGTGCATAATTAATCCATACTTCCCGAATAGGCGTATTTGATGCATAGGAAGGCGACACAAGCCAACGTGTCCCTTGAACGACGGCAATGACGGAACCGAACAATACGATTAATACCGCCAACATATTGGTTACGACTGCTGTTCCTTCGGACAGCGCATGCAGCATGGCATTGGCTTGTTCCATTACCTTCCCCCCTCCTCCATCATGTAATGGCCTGGCCTAGCAACTGTCGCTGGGCCAGGCATGGATATCAATTGCTGGAACTTATGGGATTGGTAAGTTTGCTCATCGCAGCCTCAAGCTTTTTGCTCAAGCTAAGCGTGTCTGCGGCCTGGCGGGGCGGATAGTTTTTGAAGCTCTTGAGATGGTCGGCGATGAAACTTGCGCCTGCGGTCGGCACCCACAGTTTTTCGCCGACGAACTTTCGGCCGGCGTAACCCCATTCGTGCGATTCTGGATCCATCTTTTCCATAGGATCCATTAGCAAGTTGAATATATACGGTACGCTTGGATAACCCTTCTCATTAAACCAACTACCCTCCTTTTTTATACCTATGTGCATTTTCCAAGCATCCACGCGTACGGCCATAAGATCGGTTTCGTCGTAGTAGAAGAACTCACGGCGTGCTGATTTCTCAGATTTTCCCGACCAGTGATCCAAATTGTTGTATCCATCTAGATGAACCTTGTACGTCGTACCATTCATCTCATAGCCACTGAGCAGATCTTGTTTCAGATTAGGTACCCCCGCAGCAGCAGCCAAGGTGACATACAGATCTTCATGACTTTGCACTCCATTGGATACGGACCCGGGTTGGATTTTTCCCGGCCATTTAATCAGGCAAGGTACGCGTAAACCACCTTCCCATGTTGTGCCTTTTTCACCCCGGAATGGTGCATAACCCCCGTCAGGCCAAAACATCAGCTCGTTACCGTTATCCGTGGTGTAGACAACGATAGTGTTGTCATCGAGACCAAGTTCCTTCAGCTTGTTGAGCAGTATGCCAACATGCTCATCATGTTCCAACATCTTCGCACGCACTACATCCTCTTCGGCTCGCCCTTCGTTGACGGCCTTCTGGATATATTCCTTAGGAGCATGCGACCAGATATGGATGGCGGTCGTATTAAACCAGCAGAAGAATGGCTTGTCGCTCTGCCCTACCCGCTCAAGAAAATTCATGGTCTTGTCGAGTACTTCAGAATCGAAGGTCAACATGCGTTCGCGGGTCAACATACCGGTATGTTCGATTTTTTGCTTGCCTACCCGGCCGAACTTCGGATCTTCGGTGGGATCGTCTTCTTCCGTTGCCCATGTGTGAAACGTGCCACGCGGTGCGAACTTATCTAGATATTCAGGGTTTTTCTGCCCCGGATAATCAAGTTGCTCCGGCTCCTCCTCGGCATTCAGGTGATAGAGGTTGCCGAACCATTCGTCAAACCCATGCACCGTCGGCAGAAACTCGTTTCGATCGCCCACATGATTTTTGCCGAATTGACCAGTAGCGTAGCCTTGAGACTTCAGTACCTCGGCTATGGTTGGGTCTTCCTTCTGGATCCCAAGCGTCGACCCCGGGATTCCAATAGTAGTCATACCGGTGCGCACCGGTATCTGGCCCATCAAGAAAGCTGCACGGCCCGCAGTGCAGCTGGCCTGGCCATAATGATCAGTAAACAACATGCCGTCCTTGGCAATACTGTCAATGTTAGGGGTGCTCCCCATCATGCCATGGGTATAAGCTCCCACGTTCCAATATCCAATGTCGTCACCGAAAATGACCAGAATATTTGGCTTGTCATGTTTCTTTACCATGTTGAAGTACCTCGCGGTTATAGAGCCGTCGGTGATGACGGCAGAAATCTAACTGGACCAACAACGTAGATCTGTACAAATACATAGGCTACCTTCCAGTCAGCTAAATGGCCCCCATCGAAATCCCATGCCCGTAATGGCAATTAGCCCCAGTAGCAACAACAACACCGCAGCGACCAATACCATTGAGGGAGGAAACCCGCTCTCACCATGAATTAGCCCATCGTGGACTAAAGCAACGCGGTTTTTACGCAGTTCCAACATAAAACGAGCGTGATAGGAGATACCGAGAATCAGCATAATCACGCCAATTACCACTAAGGAAAGGCCAAAGTTCCTTCCTGACTCACTCTTGATCACCTCAGCGTTCTCTGCCAGCTTTCCAAGAAACTGGAAAATGGTAAAACCGAAGCTGATCAGGGAAAGCGAGGTGCGGATCACTGACATCAATGTCCGGTCCGCACTCATTCTGGTACGCTGAAATGACATCCCCGTTCTACGCGAGGATAGTTCTGTCGAAGCATCCTCAAATAGCCTTTTAGACGCACCCTCTTCCTTGATCGATTGAGCCATGATCACTCCTTCTTATTGCAGGTTGTTTTTTCTGCCACGCCGCCAACTTACCAATCGAGCGACAGGTCCCCTCAATAACAGATAGGGAATAAATGCGAGCAGTACCGCAATGACGATGGCTTCCATCGGATAAATGGTCTTGAGTACAAGGATTTGGTAGATGAAGTCCATGACTAAACCGAGGGCTAGAATTCGGCTTGTGGATTTCAACCCTTCGCGCAACCTGCTTGCTCGTTTTTGCCGATCAGTCAGTACCGTCCAGAAGTAAGGAGACCGCCCAGTCTGCGCATCTTTCTTGCCGTCATGCCATGCCGCTAGCATTGCCATGACGGGCTGCAAGATAAACCGAAATGACAGTGGGCCTTGGTGTCGTTCCAGCAAATCTGTCCAGAATCGATCAAAGCCCCCTAGCGCCTGTGCGCTGGCGGGCAGGGCAACCAGTAGTGCTATGGTGGCTGCTAGGATAAGAGGAGCCCGATGACGTATTCGATCCGCTGTGTTCATGCTTGTGCCTACACTCTGCGGACACAACGGAAACCGACATGGCTGGTTGAGGTATCTTCCGGCTCTGCATGGCGGGCCGCTGGGCGATAGCGGCGACAATAATTGGGGGCACATAAATGCGACCCTCCCTTTAGCACACGCCTGGCGATTTTGATGGTGGGAAGAGATGGGTCATAACTTGCCTGTGCATCGAGCGATCTTGGGTTGCTCGGAATGCAGCACGATTTTTTTGCGGGATCAGGATGATGCTGGGTCCAAAAATCAGCTGTCCATTCCCATACGTTGCCTATCATGTCAAACAGGCCATAGCCGTTTTCTGGAAACGCACCAACGGGTGACGTGCGATAGTAGCCATCTTCCTGACGGTTCTCCAACGGAAAACATCCTTGCCAGATATTGGCCATATGCCGCTTGTCAGGCATGAGCTCATCGCCCCACGCATACTCTGCTCCTTCCAGCCCTCCTCGCGCGGCAAACTCCCACTCGGCCTCGGTAGGCAGATCCTTGCCGGCCCAGAAAGCGTATGCCAAGGCATCGGCATAGGCGACGTGCACGACAGGATGATCGAGCTGATCCTCAATAGAGCTCAAGGCCCCTATTGGATGCTGCCAGTCTGCGCCGAATTCATAGCTCCACCATTGATAGGCATTCTCCATCCCATCTATGCTCAAAGGCGGAGCAAAGACCAATGAGCCCGGCTGCAGCATATGAGGTAAAGCACCTGGGTAGTCAGCGGGGTTCGGAGGCTGCTCTGCGACTGTTGTATAGCCAGTTTCTTGGACAAAAGCCATGAATTGGCGATTGGTGACCGGCGTGCGATCAATCCAAAAATCGCCTACGGTTACTCGATGTGCGGGAGCTTCCTCGATGTAGTGCTGATCAGATCCCATCTCATAGGATCCGCCCTTTATAAACACCATGCCGGGGCTATCACTGATCAACCCAGTATCAGGTTCGCTATACGATTTGACATCAGCCATTGATCAAAATCTCCTTTCACTTCAAGAGAAACGTATTTCATACGACAATTTGATATACGTAAAAATTTAATCATGTGAGCCAACAAAGGACTACCCTGAAACTGGAAGCCATTGGCCTGATTCCGCACTTGCATTTCGTAATAGATATCAAACGAAGAAAACAATCGTGCGTGAACTGATAGCGATAAGAGTCCACGACCAGGTAGGCAATGTGGAAGCGTATGGGTGATTCGCGCTAGAGAATAGGTGCTGGCCGCCTCATCTATAAACGCCTATGTTTGTTTTTTAGTGTGTCGGATGGTTTTTCACCGTAGGCCTGAAAATATCTCATGGCGAAATTGCCAAGATTGCTAAACCCACACATGCATCCCACCTTAGTGACATTGATACCCGGCTCCGACCCACATAGCATTTCGTGTGCACGGCGCAACCTGACTTTGCTCACGTAGACCATAGGGGAGACGTCATAGGTTTTCTTGAACATAAGAAAAAGGCTTCGCGCGCTGGTTTCAGCGATTTCAGTCAATTTTTCAATGGTGATTGATTGGTCCCAATATTGCTCGATATAGTCGACAGCGCGCCTGACTTGCCATGGTGCTGCCATAGGCGAAGCACCCGAAATTAAATGAGATAGGTTGTGCTCATGGGCCATCAGAAAATTAATGACAATTGCTTCCTCAAGCTCAGCAATCGCAAAATCGGCCATATGTTCTTGGGCGTGTTCCAGCTCTTGAGCTAAGAACGTCACTAAGCGTCGCTGCCGCGTCGATAGCGTTGGGTCTGAATGTCCAGTCAGCAACAGTGCCCGATCTATCGGCGTCCCTATCAATAACGACAGTTTTTTGGTCAGTATGTTTGGAGCAATCTTCAGAATCAAATTTGAAAATCCATTGCTGTATTCAAGACTGGCAACACTCCCAGGCCCTCCTACGATGCCTCCCGCAACTGGACTAATATCGATGAAGTTATTATTCCACTTTGCTTTTCCGCTACCGGACACGGGAAACCCTTGAACGAAGTAATCGTTCTGCTCGAGACTGGCCCGAAGACGGAAGCTGTAGTCTGAATACCCTAGATCAATCAACGGTAGCTGGCAATGGTTAAATATCAGCTCAGTTGCAGCGTGATCGATCTGCTCAAACTGGCGTACCGAGTACAGCGGAGCAAAGTACGCCAGCATCTCGTCTACGTCGCGCGTTCGAATTCCAGGAAAACTTTGTAAGAAGCTAAGTTTGCGCAGTGGCCTCATGAAAATTCCCCAGCAACGTTATATTGAATGACGCGTCAGCGTTCCCCGCATGCTGTCGTGTCTAGCACAATCTGGTCGTGCTGCCAAAGCCGAATGAAGAACTTCTTGGCCGATGCAATGACCGCTTTGTCAGGTACCAAGTCCTTAATAGTCCGCTTTCCATCAATACTCTGATACCAATCTTTTTCAGCCATGTTTATCGGCATGTAGATATCTTTATCCGTATGCCGCTGGTTAATCAGAACGCCAGCGATGTCGGGAGACAATCGCTCTTCCACACATACGGTGTCGGCGACACGGATCGGCCGATAATTAACCCATTGATTTTCCTCGAACCCGATTTCCCAAGTGCTTACGGGCTCATCATCGTTATATGCAATTACGCTATGTCTGAGCATGCTGCCGCGGAATAGCTCCATTGCTGCGTATTGCTCTTCCGCAGCAAGACCTGACAAAAGTTCATAGTGAGGTGTGTTTACAGGCGCTCCGCACTCGGGAAGATATGGGGCCTGTCGTAGCCAACGACCAAATCTCACCCCGTTATTTGCTAGGAAGGTAAGAAGCTCTGGTACTGAATAGGGACGGTCCTGTGGATGGAGTAGCGCATCAGCCAGACCGGCCGCATAACGAAAGTCTGGAGATTCCTGCAGTAAAGGCCAGATAGGATGGCGTTGGGGCAACATGTGCAACACCTTGGTCAGCTCAGAAACCTCTTCCATGGAAGTGCCTACACCGAGGCGGCGACAGTACTCCTGTATGAGATAAATCCCGGCTCGCCCATACGGCGCGTATAGCATGATCTGCATTGCACCGCCTTTATTTAAACTATTTTTCAACGCTCGCAACCCGAAAGCAGGGTCGGGAAGATGGTGCAAGACTCCTGTGCAAATGATCTGATCAAAACTTTCATTGAGCTCAGCAACTTTTTCCAGAGGAAGCCATCGAAGCTCAAGATTGTTCAAATTATGCTTTTCTTTCAGTCCCCTCGTTTGTGTGAGACTAGCTTCGCTGACATCAATTCCTATGATTCGAGCTTGCGGCCAATTCATGGCATATCTGGCAGCTTGGTTGCTACCGCAGCCCGCTATGAGCACTGAGCGTTCCGTACGGAATGGCCGAGCGGGCCAGAACAAATGGTGCTCTGCCAAATTCAATTGATCTTGTGAAGCTTGATTGCGTCGCGGCTTTAGCGCTTCGGCGAGTGCTGGGTAGGGGTAGCGCTCGTAGAATTCACGCACTACCTCGCTAACCCTCTCCGAACGGTTGTAAGCCCTATGAATATCGGGTGTTGTCATTATTGGACTCTTCTGATACCAGCAAGGACAGATGATCGGCATCGTATGCTATCGGCATAACCTTTTACTCCTGGATATGTTCAACGTGAAATGACACAACAAGGCGGCAGTAAAAGCTTGTATCAATGAACTGACGTAATGGAGTCTCGTCAGTTCGGGAACTGCAGGTTGAGCCCCATGAATATCTGCCAGTCGGGCTGGCCACGGCCGCGACTGGCAAGGGAGAACTGAGGCTCGATGAAAAAATTGTAGATAGTCTTGTTGCGCTTGATGATCTGCCCAATTCCTAAACCCAATGGCATACTGTAGCCATCGTTTTCGAGGTTGTAGGTCCAGATAGGCGTTGAGCGGAGATAAGTGCCGCCGCCCAGTTGGTACATCGCGAATGGTTGAAACGCCACGAGATCAACGTCTTCGCGGTGATTCGAGCCAGCGAAGCTGTTTTGCCATGACAGTAAGTATCCATACTGGAACTTAGGCGAACTGGCATTGAACAGCACATTCACCAGACCGGCCGACCACTTCTCACTGCCGACGGATTCATTCGTGGCGGTCGGCGCAGTGACCTGTGGGCCGAAACCGAAACTGATGGCAGGATCACCCGTATCTATTAGGTAGGCTGCGAAAACATTAAGATCACCCATGCCGGTTTCGTAATGCCCATCAGCAGGAAACGAATTTACCGGCAAGGAAGCTCGCATTACCCAGTCGCTGCCTGCAAGAGATAACGGCTGGGCATAGCGCAACCAGAATTGGTTTGCAGCGTCTCCTGATTGAGTCTGACGACCGATGTAATAATTCTGTATGTTGAAGGCTGTCATGCTGGCCAACGGATTGTTGGCCTGCGCTGCCGCGCTGGCCTCTGCTTGTGCATAGACTGGCGTAATGGCGGCCGACCAAGCCGCCCAGGAACCCCCAAGGATAACGAGCAAATACCGCAATAATTGCTCCATGACCTTCTCCTGCTGAATATGCATTACATGGAAGGATCTTCTCGCATGACCAAGTGCTTTGCCGAGCGGTTTTTTTTGAAATCCGCGTGCAAAACGCGGTTGAATCGTATGAGCCGCGTTCCAGTCGAACACAGAGTAGCGGTGACAAGGTATATCCACGCTGGCAATCGTAAATGGAGCCTGCTTGACAGCTTAATTTAAGCTTTACGGGCGCATTGAAAATAATGATAATTCATACTTCAGATAGACATTATCCGAAATGCGAAATGTATGAGGAATCATTCCCATGTCGTTTCAGCCAGCCTATAGGCGGCATGTCTATGTAGGCTTAGAACCCTCTCAGGCCTTCGATGTCGTCTACGGTGGAAGCTTCGAGCATCGCTTGTTGTCGCCTTCTCTGGCGGCAATGGAACATCAGCGCCTCACTCTTGGCGACGTTAGACTGGAAACTGGACGTTATGATTTCCCGATAATCGCTCAGGGTCGCATGCCAACGAACGTTGTTTGTATCGGCTTTATGGCGGAGGGCGGTGACGTGACCCGTTACAACACTGCTTCGATCGGCGCTGACGAAATACAAATTTATCCGGCCGGGGTGGAGCTGTTGTATCACGCTGCTGGGTCTTCCCGTTGGGTGAATTTTATCGTCCCTGAAGAGCGCCTTCAGGAGGCAGCCTTTGCGCAAACTGGGCGATTATTGGAACTATCGAGGCTTGCCGCCTATTCGGTACGCCTACGCACCGGAGGGAGGCTCGCATTGACATATCTCACCGATGATGCGATGAATATCGCGCGACGCCTTCAGCCCGTCGGGGGGATGACATGCGATCTGGCCGTAGAAATTGGCGAGTCGCTTCTAGCCGCTTATGTGAATGCTTTGATTGATGCGGCAACCATACGTAACGCAAAACGCTTGTCGACTGAACGGCGCCATTATTATTTGATTACTGCTTGCGAGCGGCTTGTTCTTTCTGGGAGCGAGACCGACGTTGGCCTTGCTGAAATCGCTAGACGCAGCGGATATAGCTTGCGCTCGCTAGAGCTTATTTTCCGTCGCGGCGTTGGTATGACACCAGGGCGGTGGTTTATGACTGCAAGGTTAAATGGTGCATTACGCGACTTACTTACATGCGACCAATCATGTACCGTTTCGGATGTGGCGCTGAAATGGGGCTTTCAGCATATGTCCCGGTTCGCTCAGTACTATCGCAAGGCATTTGGGGAATTACCGAGCGATACCTTGAACCGGCCTCGTGCCGGCCCGTAGGTGCGATAGCGCGTCATCTCGGTGAATCAGTTTATTGGGTCGGAAGGGATGGGTCGGCCATGGCTTTCCTTTGGGAAATGAGCAGCGCATCGCTCTGATCAATTCGTATGGTGCCAATACGGGGAAACTCAAAATCGATAATGATGTATAGCGCTGTTGTCATGATAAGAGCGTAAATTGCCTGATGAAATATGCTGCCCCGTTTCCCCCGCCCAAGATTTATCCCCACAAAGCAACAACAGACCAACGCCAGAAACCCAAGAAACAAATAGGTCGCGATGGGCGGATGCACTTTTTGCGCAGCTGTCTGGGACGTCGATATGTCAAACATTTCGTTTACGGATGCGACATACGAGGCAGCGAACTGCGGCGTGCTACGCTTGGCAGCCTGCATCGAGGTAGCCCAGATTTCCTGTTGAATTCTCCCTGCCTTGGCCGCAATTTCATCGCGTCTATCCAAATCAGACACGTTCTGATAATAATTGATTCGTTCGTCTACATAATGTCGAAACTGGTCGCGTAGCACAGGCTGATCGTCGCTATTGACCATATCAATACGTAACCAGGCAGTCCCGATGGCATTGACTTCCTGCACAAGAAGGTCTCTTCTATCCACCATTCGCTGCGCGGCGCCGGAAAATGTGAACGCTATGAGTAGCCCCAGCAAGGCGAAAATTGAAGCCTCGATCGCCGCGGGCCCGGAGTTGCTGGACTCTTTTTGCTCGAGGCTTTGCCTGCTACCGAGATGGCGCCCGGCTTGAATCGCCATGAACAATAATGCAAAAAAAAGAACTGCCAGGCTGGAAAGAACGACGGAGTAGTTCATGTTGCCACCATGCGTCAGTCATCAATTATTGAAGTCAGCGCTTGAACTTGCGTGTTTAGCACACTGGCTCCGCATAGTTTCGCTAACAGTTTGCGCCATCGTATGGCGCACGACCAATGCAGCTTTGGTGCACACTGGAGCTGCACAAAGACATTTACAGCAAGCAAATAATACATAGCTTTTAATTGCTTTCCTAGGTCGCTAGCAGACTATTTTTCTTCTCTGCGGCCTCTCTCTGTCAAGCTTTTCCTTGCCACTTCATCGCAGTGCTTTCAAAATAATCGTTAGTAGCCGGCGTCGTCTTCTTCGTTTTTGAAGGTTGGATCATAAGCTTTTACTTGAATCAATCGAACATACAACAGATTCAACTCGGGCCTCATAACAATGTTTACTCGTCGCTTTTCCATGTTGTCGCTATTGGCGGCTCTTCTTATCTCGTCAGCATGCCTGGCGCAGTCTGACTCGCTGAGAACAAACGACGAAATGACCGCGCACGTCGATGGCGGAGCTCAGATGTCAAATAAGGACAGTGCTAAAGCAAATTTTGTAGTTCTACCTATTCCGCAATCCAGTCCAGTACTTGGGTTTGGTGTAACGCTAATCGGTATGGCGCTGTACAACCCGAATAACAGCGATCGGCCATGGGTTACAGGAGTCGGTGCCATGAAGGCCGGATCAAGTCATGTTGTCGGTGTCATGCAGCAAGCTAATCTGATGCAGAATCGTTTAAGGCTGCTCGCCGGCTATATGCGCGCCGACTTGGATTTACGGTTCTACGGCATAGGCGCCGCTGCCGGCGATCGCGACTCATCGATTCCCCTGAACCAGTCCGGTAGAGGTGGTGTAGTGCAGGCGTTGTACCAAGTCGGCAACCACTGGTTCGCCGGCCTGCGCTACCAGAATATGCATATGAAGAGTTCAATCGATCTCTCCCGCACGCCACTATTGGGAACAGTTATATCAGAAGCAGACCTGCGACTTCGTACCGCGTCGCTGGGCCCGGCGTTTGAATACGATTCGCGTGACGATTCGTTCTATCCGACCAAAGGAGTTTCGGCCAAAGCTAACCTGAATTTTTTTAGCCCTAATGTTGGCAGCGATGTCAGCTTCCGTCACTTATCGGCATCATGGAACCAGTATTGGCGCTACAGTTCAAATACGGTAGTCGCTGCAAGAGTGTCCGGTTGCGCCGTGGGCGGTCAAGTTCCGTTTACGAACTTGTGCATGTATGGAATGAATAATGATCTAAGAGGCTATTCGACTGGGCAATACCGAGACCGCGCCATGATCACGGCGCAAACTGAAATGCGCTGGCGCCTCAGTCCTAGATGGGGTATTGTGGCGTTTGTCGGTGCGGGCGCGATTGGCCCTTCGTTTGCAGAACTGCCTAGTCAAAAAATATTGCCCTCAATCGGCGGCGGACTACGGTGGCAGGCAAGCAAGGACTACAAGCTCAATATCAGCATTGACGTTGCTTTCACAAAGGGAAATAATGCAGTTTATCTGTATGCTGGCGAGGCATTCTGATCAAGCACGTCATGATTCGCTTTAAAGGGCAGCGTTTGAGGCGACACCGGTCCATTCATAACCGAAATGTTGCACAGGAGAGCGAATATGAATATAAAGCCATTTCTTCCTATGATGGTCTTGCTCTGTTGCGCCACGACATCGGCACAAGCGCAGTCCAATCTTCGCTTTCTGCACGATACCCCCATCACGAAATTCAAGGAAGTCGACAGGGAGCTGTTAATAAAAACCCTGAATCAGGCTCTTGACAACGGTGCCGACGGAGCCACTGTGGCATGGGAAAACAGCAGTGCCGGCAACAGCGGGCGTATTACGCCGTCCAAAGATCCTGAGGGTCGAAGTGCTTGCCGCAAGGCTCGAATTGAGAATCGCCATCAGACGATGTACAACGTGACCGAAGAAGTTTTCTGCAAGGTTGACGGGAAATGGAAGGTGGTCGGCAAATGAACCAGCAATTCCGTTGAAATGCTCTGGACCGGCGGCCCCGCCCTCCTTCTCACAAGTAGCGGGTCAAGGGTGTGATGCCACCCTCAAGCCACCCTCCTCTCCATTCCGTCCTTGATCGCGGCCGCAAGTTCAAGCAAGGGTCGATGGAGCTTTTCGATAACGCCCGATAAAGGCTGCGTGGTGGCGACGCTTGCGTTCAGGACGTGGATTGCGTATCCGGAACAGACCAGCGGCGTTGCCAAGGCGATGACCTCGGGTTGCCATGAGGCGGCGCAATACCCATTGGCCTGGACGCTTTGGATGGCTTGCCCGATTTCTTTATGAAGCGCTGCCCATGCATCCGGGCGGCGTGCCATCAGATGCGCCATGATCACTTCCCGCACATCTGGCCCAACGGCTGCAAGATAGGCTCGGCCAAGCGACGTCAGTTCTATGGGCACACGCAAGCCCGCCACCACATTGCGCAGGGAAACCCTGCGGTTGTAGCGAACGGACTCCAGATAGACCATTTCTTCGCGGTCCATGGTCGCCAGGCCCACATTGATCTTCAACTCTTCGGCAGTCTTGCGCATCAGCGGCGCCGCGATCTGCAAAATCGGCGAAGCCGTGCGCATGGCCTGGCCAAGGCTTAGCAACGGAGCGGCCAGCCGGTAGGCGCGCTCCCGCTGGTCGTAGTCCAGCATGCCCGTTCGCACCAGCGTCTGAGTCAGGCGGCTGACCGTGGCGCGCGACAATCCTGTTCGATCCGCAAGCTCGCCGTTTCCGAGCAAACCGGCGCCGGGACGAAAGGCGCGCAAGATCTCGATTCCGCGTTCAAGGGATCGGTTCTGTGCCGGTAAAGCCAGTCTTTCTGATTCTTCGTTCTTTGCCATATGCGGTATGCCCCTGGGGGCTGAGTTCGCTGAATCGGCCCACCGTTCCAAGGCTGAAAATTCAGGCGCCTATTAGCAGTCAATTCCATTGTATGGAATTACTTAGGTTAAAACCGGCAGTTTAGCCCCTACACTGGAAAGCGCAACTTGGCCGGCCCGCCAGCATCGAAAGGCGACGCGCCGCCCTGCTGTTCCAAGTATTTCCACCCCGGAGACATTAATGAAATTCAATTCTTTCTTTCGCTTCAGCCGCATAGCCGGTCTTGCCGCGGCCGCCCTTGCCTTGGCCGCCTTATCCACGCCGGCCGCGGCGCAATTCCCGGAACGGCCGGTTCATATCGTCGTGCCCTTCGCACCGGGCGGCGGCACCGATCTGATCTCGCGGTTGATCGGCGACGGCATGTCCCGCCAACTGGACCAACCCGTAATTGTCGAGAACAAGCCGGGCGCCGGCACGACCATCGGCTCCGACGAGGTTGCCCGAAGCAAGCCCGACGGCTACACCCTTTTGATGGCGACCTTCGCGCATGCTATCAACCCTGCCCTTCGCCCCAAGATGCCCTATGACACGGACAAGGCATTTACGCCCGTGATTTTGATCGGCCACTCCCCCAGCGTGCTGGTGGTGCGCCCGGACAGTCCACTCAAGTCGATTGCGGACCTGATCGAGGCGGCAAAGGCTCAACCCGGCAAGATCACTTATGCATCGCAAGGGGTGGGTACTTCGGCCCACCTGGCGGGCGAACTGCTCGAAAAACTGGCAAAAGTCGACATGTCCCATGTGCCTTACCGCGGCGCCGGTCCAGCTCTGAACGACCTGCTTGGCGGTCACGTGGATTTGATGTTCGGCACGGCGGCGGCCGTGGGCTCCGCCCTGCAGTCGGGCACGCTGCGCGCTCTAGGCGTCACGACCGCCGAGCGTTCCCCCGCCTTGGCCGACATTCCAGCCATCGCGGAATCGGTGCCGGGCTACAAGCTTGACAGCTGGTACGGCCTGTATGCGCCGGCCGGCACGCCGGCCCCGGTCATTGCCCGCTTGAATGAAGCAGCCACCAAGGCGGCACAGGCCGAGGCTTTCAAAAGCAAAGTCCAGCAGGAGGGCCTGATGGTGACGCCGGGAACGCCCCAGGATCTCGAAAACTACGTCAAGGCCGAACAGAAGCGTTGGGCCGACGTCGTGGCATCGAGCAACATCAGCCTGAACTAATTCATAGCGCATGCAGCAAACACAGAGAAGGAACATCCATGTCCAATGAGCTTATTCAGCTCGATGTCCAGAACGGCATCGCAACGATCTACTTGAATCGCCCCGAAAAGCGCAACGCTTTCAGCGACGACATGCGAACCCAGTACACCCAGGTTCTCGAGGAAGTCGCCGCAAACCGCGCTATTCGCGCCGTGGTGCTTACGGGCAATGGCAAAGGCTTTTGCGCCGGCGGCGATGTGGCCGGCATGGAAAACCGCATGCAGGCCGATCCCGGCGAAGTCGCCTTCAACGGCTGGACCCGCCAGCAAGGAGTTCACCGCTGCGTGACGCTGTTGCATTCCATGCCCAAGCCGACCATCGCCGCGGTGAACGGCGCGGCCTCGGGCCTGGGTGCGGACACCGCCATCAGCTGCGATTTCGTACTGGCCAGCGAAGGTGCATCTTTTGCCTGGTCGTATATCAACCGTGGGCTGATTCCGGATGGCGGCGGCCTGTACTTCCTGCCGCGCCGGGTGGGTTTGCCCAAAGCGAAAGATCTGATTTTCAGCGGACGAAAGATCGACGCACCCGAAGCGCTGGAGCTGGGCATTGCGGACCGCATCGTTGGCGCCAAGGATCTGCTGCCGGCGGCCTGGCGTTGGGCCGACGAGCTCGGCAAAGGCTCCCCCACCGCGCTGGCACTGGGTAAAACGATACTTAACCAATCCTTTGAATTGAGCGCAAGCCAAGTGTTCTCGCAAGGAAGCCAGGCCCAAGCCGTTTGCTATACCTCGACCGAACACCGGGTAGCGGTCCAGGCTTTCCTGAAAGCCCGGGATGAACGCAAGGCCGCTTCGGCCACAGCCAAGGACTGAACACCATGAATGCGATTTCCCGCCTTATCAATCCTCGCAGCGTGGCGGTGATTGGCGCGTCGGCAGACCCCGCCAAGACCGCTGGCCGGCCCGTGGCCTACTTGCGCAAGCATGGCTTCGACGGCGCCATCTATCCGGTCAATCCCAAAGTCGACACGATTGCGGGACTCAAGTGCTATCCGGATGTGGCTTCCTTGCCCGAGACGCCCGATGTCGGCATCGTGCTGCTGGGCGCCAGGCGTGCGCATCTGGCGGTGCGCGAGCTGGCCGAGCGTGGCGCTGCGGCTGCCATCGTATTGGCCAGCGGGTATACGGAAACCGGCAGTGAAGGCGCCCTGCGCCAGCAGGAATTGCTGGAAGCGGCCGGCACGATGCGCATCCTGGGCCCCAACACCATCGGGCTGGTGAACCTGACGCGCAATATCCCCCTTTCCGCCAGCAGTGCGCTGGAGATGGAACACTTTCCCACGGGCTCCATCGGCGTGGTTTCTCAAAGCGGCGGTATCGTCGGGGCTTTGCTTTCACGCGCAGCGGCCCGAGGCATCGGCCTGTCCACCCTGATCTCCACCAGCAATGAAGTTGACCTGGATCTGGCGGATTTCGTGGATTTTCTGGCTTCGGATGAAGCCACCAGGGTTATTGCGCTCTATGTCGAAACCATACGCAATCCCGAGAAATTCCGCGCGGCTGTCTTGAAGGCCGCCCAGGCCGGCAAGCCGGTCGTCGCCTTCAAGGTGGGGCGGTCCGAATCCGGCGCGCGCGCAGCGGTCTCGCATACCGGCGCCATGGCGGGCGCCGACCAGGTTTACGATGCCCTGTTCAAGCAAACAGGCGTCATACGGGCGGAACGCTTCAGCGATCTGCTGGACATCCCGGCAGCCCTTTCGGCTGCGCGCAAGCTTCATGGCAAACGCATTGCCATTCTGACATCGACCGGGGGAGCCGGCACACTGGTCTCGGATGCCTTGGGCCTGGCGGGATTCGAAACTCCGGCCCCTGATCCGCAAACAGCCGAGCGCCTGCGCGCCTTGGAAACCGGGGATCACGCGGCGCTGGACCGCAACCCCATCGACGTCACGCTCGCCGGACTGGAGCCGGACCTGCTACGCGGGGCCATACGGGCGGTGCTGGCAAGTACGCAGTACGATGCCTTGACGATTATTGTCGGCTCCTCCAGCCTTGCGGCCCCCGATTTGATGGCCGGCGCCATCAAGGACTGCCTGCCCGACAGCGACAAGCCCGTAATCGCCTACGTCAGCCCGTATGCACCCCACATCACGGCGGTCATGAACCGTCGCGGTGTGCCGGCCTTCACTGAGCCGGAAAGCTGCGCGGTCGCGTTCGATGCGATGTTCAAGGCATCGAACATGCGCCCTCTTCCGCCCTCATCACCGCGCAGCGCGCCCATCGCGGTGCCTGACTTCCCCGAAGCCGCGCTGGATGAAGCGCAAGCCAAGCAGCTTTTTTCTTGCTTCGGCGTGCCGTCGGTTCGCGAGCGCATCGTCAAGAGCACCGACGAGGCCAAGGCCGCCGCGCAAGCGCTGGGCCGCAAGGTTGTGCTGAAGCTCCTTTCACACACGATCGCGCACAAAAGCGAAGTCGGTGGCGTAGCCGTCGGCGTAAACGCCGACACCATCGGGCCGCGCCTCGATGAAATGCGCGAGAGCGTGAAGGCGGCGACCGGGCACGCTCCGGAACGCTATCTCGTACAGGAAATGGTCTCGGGCGGTATTGAACTGATACTCGGTTTTCACCGGGATCCGCTCGGGTCGGCAATCCTGCTGGGGATGGGCGGCGTGACGGCCGAATTGTTCAGGGACACGACAATGCGCCTGCTTCCGGCCGAAGGCGCGCTCGGCAGAGACGAAGCGCTGGCGATGATGCGAGAGCTGAAGGCGTGGCCGCTGCTCGACGGATATCGGGGCGCACCCAAGGCGGACACCGAAGCGCTGGCTGAAAGCATCGTCGCTTTCTCCAACATGGTCGCACAGTTGGGCGACCGGCTTGTCGAAGCGGAGATCAATCCTTTGTTTGTTCTGCCGGCGGGCAAAGGGGTACTGGCCGCGGACGGCATTGCCGTGCTGAACGCGATGGCCACGGTCGCCGAATAAGGAAGACATACTCTATGTACGCCACCGACATTCTGGCAAGAAAGGCCATCGCGCTTCTGGGACAATCGCTGCCGCAAGCCGTCGTGCACCATGCCAAGCGCGCGGTGATCGATTGGTATGCGTCGGCGCTCCCAGGCACGCGGACCGAACCGATACGCCTTCTGGAGCAGGCGGTGGCCGAAGACCTGGACCGCGGGACGGCACAACTGATCCTGGGCCGACCCGCGACGGTGCGCACGGCCGCTTTGCTTAATGGCGCGGCCGCGCATGCCGCCGAGCTCGACGACAGCTTCCGAGATGCGATGTATCACCCCGGGGCGGCCACCGTTGCGGCGGCCCTGGCCGCCAGCCAGGAAGCCGGCCGTACCGGCGCGGAGTTTCTGTACAGCGTGGTGGCCGGATATGAAGTATCCACCCGGATCGGCATGGTCATGGGCCGCGCACATTACCGGTATTGGCACAACACCGGAACCATCGGCACCTTTGGGGCGGCTGCGGCCGCAGCGGCGGCATACCGGCTGGATGCGAGCGCCTTTGCTCATGCGCTGGCAACCGCGGCCACCTTCGCGGCAGGGCTGCAGCAAGCTTTTCGAATGGACTCGATGTCCAAGCCGCTACATCCCGGCCGCGCGGCGGAAGCTGGGATTCTTGCCGCCCAACTGGCACGGAAAGGAGTGACAGGCTCGCTGGATATTCTCGAAGGCGAGGCCGGATTCGGGCAGGCGATGGGCAACGGGCCCGACTGGTCCGGCGTGGCCGAGACGCTAGGTTCGGATTTTCATATTACCCGGCTGACCGTAAAGAACCATGTGGGATGCGGCCATGTCTTTCCCGCGATCGACGGCGTCCTGGCACTGCGCCAGCAGCACGATATCGATCCCGCCACCATTGCGCGCATCCATGTCGCAACCTACCGCCCTGCCCTTGATATCGCGTGCTACGACTCTCCCCGGACGGCGAACGAGGCGCGGTTCAGCATCAAATACATGGTGGCGGCAGCTTTGCAGCACGGTGGTGTGCGGATGAACGCCTATTCTCCAGAGAGGATGTCTTGCCTGGCAACCCGCGAACTGATGGGCAAGATATCAACAGCGGTCGATCCCGATATGGATGAACGATTTCCGCAACAGCGCGCCGCCAGAATAGAGCTCGAATTCAAGGATGGCCACCGGCTGGAATACATGCAGCCCAACCGGAAAGGCGATCCGGAGGCCCCGCTTTCGGATGAAGAACTGGACAGCAAATTCATGGAGCTGGCCGAGCCGGTCATCGGCCAAGCGCGCGCGCAAGCATTATTGCAGCGTTTATGGGGGCTGGAGTCCCAGTCCCCCTCAGGCCTGGGCAGAATCAGCGCATCCCCCCAAGCCGACAATCCGCTTAAAACGTAATTTCTGCGTGTTTATGTAAAAACGACAAAGCGTCCGGGTCGGAAGGCCCATGGTCCGAGGGCACCGAGCAACAGGGCTATCAATTGAAGGAAACGCCGGCCGAGCTTTACCGCAAGGCGATTGCGGGCATCGACGCCTATTGCCGCCAGCATTTCGGCGGCAAGCCGTATGCCGACCTGGATGAAAAAGAGCATCGGGGACGGCGGGCAACATGGGCGGAACCCGGCGGCAAGAAGGCAATCCCTTCGAGGGGCCGCATTGCTCTGCTGCGCCTTATTGGCCTTGTCAGCGTGATCACCCTGGCCGTGCTGTTCATCCTGGCTGGTGCCGATTTCATCACCCGCGGCATCGAACGGGCGCCATGGCAGCCGGCGCAGCCCAGCGTGGTGGCGGAGCACAAGCTGAAAGCGCGGTAGACCCGCTATGTTGTACATTCCAATGCTGCGGTTGCTGAATATCCGCAGCCTTTGGAGAATACGCGTGATATGGAACTGCCTGATCATCGAGGATGATCGCGAGAATGCACACTACATTGCCGACGGCTTCAGGGAGATGGGCCACTGGCCGGTCGTATGCTATGACGGCGCGGAAGGCTTGCAGCGCGCCACGACCGAACCCTGGGACATCATCGTGCTTGACCGCATGCTGCCCAACCAGGTCGACGGCCTGTCCATCCTGACCACGCTGCGCGGCGTGGGCATCAAGACTCCGGTCATCGTGCTTAGCGCATTGACCGCATTGGATGAGCGCGTGCGGGGCCTGAAGCTGGGCAGCGACGATTATCTGACCAAGCCCTTTGCGCTGATCGAACTTCTGACGCGAGCCGAGGCTCTGATCCGCCGTTCCAAAAGCACCGAGACGGACCGCATCCTGCAGTATGCCGACCTTAGGCTGGACCTGACCGTCCCCAGGGCCACGCGTGCAGGCAAGCCGGTGACCCTGCAACCGCGTGAGTGCCGCTTGCTGGCCTATATGCTGATGCATCCCGATCAAATCCTGACGCGCGCAATGCTGTTGGGCGCGGTGTGGGGCTATCAGTTCAATCCGCAAACCAACGTCATCGACGCGACCATAAGCCGGCTGCGACAGAAGATAGATGGAGACTTCGCCTCTCTTCCGACATTGATTCATACGGTAAGAGGCGTGGGCTACATGCTGTCCAGCAAGCTGGAGCCCGCCGCTTCGGCGCAAAACAAATCATGAGCCAGGGGCGCGCCGCCAAGGCATGGCGCAGGCTGTGGGGGTCGGTGGCCTTCCGGCTGACATTCAATTATGGCGTGCTTGCCGTCTGCACGACGATCTTCCTGCTGATCTTCGCGTACGGAAAAATCGTCGACGTCTTCCAGACGCAGTTCTCCCGCCAAGTCATCTTGACCTCGCAGCGCTTGGCCGTGCATTACCAGGAATATGGGCGGCCGTCCCTGCAGGCTGAAATCAGGCAATTGCTGTCCGACCAGACCGACATCGACACCGAGATGTACCTGCTGATCGACCAGCGGGGCAAGAAGCTGGCGGGCAACCTGGACTTGTTTCCGGCCTCTGACTACGTGCGCGACCCGCCCGCTCCCGTCCAGTTGAATGTACTGCGCAGCGGCAGCCCGGTGGCGGCCCTGCTGGGCATACATCCCTTGGCCGATGGCAGCACGCTGGTGGTGGGCCGCGATACGCATGACTTGAAGGAAATCAAGAAGCTCATCGGCAATGCCATCATCGCCGCCACCCTGGTGGGACTTTTGCTGGTGCTGATCGGCACCTTCATCTTCCGCCGCGAGCTGCGGCGGCGCGTTGAAGCCATACGGGATACCGCCTTTCATGTCGGAACGGGCGAACTGACGCGGCGAATTCCGGTGTCGTCCGATGAGGATGAGTTCGCCCAATTGCGGCACGACATCAACCATATGCTGGACCGCATCGAAACCTTGATGAAGGGGGTGCGCAATGTGTCCGATTCGATTGCGCACAACATCCGCACGCCACTGGCCCGTGTCCTGGCCAAGCTGCATCTGGCCAGGCACGATGTGCACGATCCGGCGGCCTTGTCAGTCGCCATCGATGCCGCCTCCGACGAGATCATGGATTTGATTTCCGTGGCCGAGAAGCTGCTGCTGATCGCCGAGGCGGAGTCGGGCGTGCGCCGCCAGGCTTTCCGTCCGGTGATGCTGGAGGGGCTTGCGCAGGACGTCATCGAACTGTACGAGCCGCTGGCCGACGAGAGCGGCACGCAGCTCGCGCAGCGCAAGATACCGGACGCGGACGCCGGAACCTGGGTTCTGGCCGATGCCGATCTGTTGGCCGGCGTGATTGCCAACCTGGTCGACAACGCGCTGAAGTACGCGGGCACCGGCGCCAGGATCACTATCGCGACGGCACAGCGCGGCGACAAGGCCATACTGACCGTGAGCGACGATGGGCCCGGCGTTGCCGCCTCGCACCTGGCTCTTCTTGGAACGCGGTTCTATCGCGTCCAGCCCGACATTCCCGGATCAGGGCTGGGCCTGGCCTCCGTCCAGGCCATCGTGTCCCTGCACGAAGGCGTCCTGCGCTTCCAGGACGCCGCGCCCGGGCTGCGCGTTGAAATAGAGTTGCCCCTGTACAAGACGCCCTGATTACAGGATCGCCCAAATCATTACCGTATGGTAATGATTTGGTAATGCGCCATAGCGCCCCAAGCGCGCCTCTCTCCCCTACTATCCCGGCTACGCTCATCGCCCTGCGTACAGGCCGGTGCGTGAGTGGAACATACCGATAACGAGAGAGAGATTTCATCGACATGAGAGTAAAGAACAAACAGGACTTCTGGTCCGGAATCATGTTTTTCGCGCTGGGAGTGGGGTTCGCCCTGGGCGCGACAAACTATTCCATGGGCACGGCGGCCCGCATGGGGCCCGGCTATTTTCCATTCTGGCTGGGTGTGTGCATGGCGGCACTGGGTTCCGTCGTGGCGCTGAATTCCATGAAGCAGAAGGCCGAAGAGGTCGAGCTGGAGAAGTTCGACTGGGGCATCACGGTCATCCTGCTGGGCAGCGTATCGCTTAGCGGCGTGCTCCTGGATTACCTGGGGGTCTACATCTCCGTCTTCCTGCTCGTTTTCCTGAGCAGTTTCGCCAGCCACGTATTCAGCTGGAAAGTAGCTGCGCTCAACGGCCTGTTCCTGGTGATCTTCGTCTGGCTCGCCTTCGTGAAGGGCCTGGGCCTGATCTTCCCGCTTTGGCCCACTTTTCTAGGCAATTAAAGGAAACCCGAAAATGGAATTGTTTGAACACCTTGCATTGGGCTTCTCGGTTGCCTTGTCGGTCGAGAACGTCGCATATTGCCTGCTGGGCTGTCTTTTGGGGACGGCGATCGGCGTGCTGCCGGGCATCGGACCGGTGCCCACCATTGCCATGCTGCTGCCCATTACCTATGTGCTGCCTCCCGTGGCCGGCCTGATCATGCTGGCCGGCATCTACTACGGCGCCCAGTACGGCGGCTCGACCACCGCCATCCTGGTGGCTCTGCCCGGCGAAACCTCGGCGGTGGTGACCGTCCTGGACGGGCACCAGATGGCGCGCAACGGACGGGCCGGCGCGGCCCTGGCCATTGCCGCCATCGGTTCGTTCTTCGCCGGCTGCTTCGCCACGATTCTGCTGGCCGGTTTCGCGCCGCCCCTGGCCGAAGTCGCCTTCAAGTTCGGCCCCGCCGAGTACTTCTCGCTGATGGTGCTGGGCCTGATCGGCGCCGTGGTGCTGGCCTCGGGTTCGCTGCCCAAGGCCATCTGCATGATCCTGCTGGGCCTGCTGCTGGGCATGGTCGGCACCGATGTGAACTCGGGCGTGGCGCGTTTCGATTTCGGCATTCCGGAATTGCAGGACGGCATCGACTTTGCCGTGGTCGCCATGGGCGTGTTCGGCTTCGCCGAAATCATGAGCAACCTGGAATTGAAGGACCAGCGAGTGGACCTTACCGACAAGGTCGGATCACTGTATCCCAACAAGCAGGAGTTCAAGGAGTCCTGGCCCGCCTGCGTGCGCGGCACGGCCCTGGGCTCGGCCCTGGGCATCCTGCCGGGCGGCGGCGCGACGCTTTCGTCGTTCGCGTCCTACACGCTGGAAAAGAAAATCTCCAAGAACCCCGAGCGCTTCGGCAAGGGCCATCCGGCCGGCCTGGCCGGCCCGGAATCGGCCAACAACGCCGCCGCGCAGACCTCGTTCATCCCGCTGCTCACCCTGGGCATTCCCGGCAACGCCGTGACGGCCCTGATGATCGGCGCAATGACCATCCACAACATCCAGCCCGGCCCGCAGGTCATGACCAGCCACCCGGACCTGTTCTGGGGCCTGATCGCCTCGATGTGGATCGGCAACCTGATGCTGATCATTCTGAACCTGCCGCTGGTCGGCCTGTGGGTCAAGCTGCTGAAGGTGCCCTACCGCATCCTGTTCCCGGCCATTCTGGTGTTCTGCACGATCGGCGTGTATTCGCTGAACTACAACGTGTTCGACATCTGGATGACGGCGGCCTTCGGCCTGGTGGGCTACCTCTGGTCCAAGCTCAAGTGCGAAGGCGCTCCGCTGCTGCTGGGCCTGGTTCTTGGACCCATGATGGAAGAGAACTTCCGGCGCGCGCTGCTGTTGGCACGCGGCGACTACACCACCTTCTTCACACGCCCCTTGTCGCTTAGCCTGCTTATCGTGGCCGCGGTGCTGGTCGTGCTGGTGACCCTGCCGTCGATCAAGAAGAAGCGCGAGGAAACCTTCGTCGAAGAGGGCTAAGCCCTACTCCGCTTCATGCAGGCGCGGCACCGGAAATTACCCGGTGCCGCGCTGGTTTTCACTGCCAGATTTCCGGCTTGCCGCCCAGGGCGCCGCACACATCGACGGCCATGCTACGCAGGTCTTCCCGGGCCCCCCGGCCTGACAGCGCGTAGCCCATACCCTGATCCACCCAATAGTAGGTGCTTTGCCCGCCGGGCTCGTGCAAGGCCCGCATGGCGCCGGGCCGGGTATTTGCCGCGGTGATGTACAAGGTCAGGCGCTTGCCCGATGCATCCTCATACATGAACTGCGCGGCCGGCCCGGCCGGCCCGGGCAGCAAACGCCCGCCAAGCAAGGAATAGCCGTATTCCCGCAAGGACGGCACGTTCAATGTCCGATCCAGGCGCTTGGACAGCCAGGCCAGCAGATGTTTCTCATCAGCCACCGGCACTTCGACGGCGTGGCGCTGTTCCGGCGCGTAGACGGTATAGGCAAGATCCGCATTCGATGCAAAAGCAGGCTGCCCGGCCGGTCCCGTCCGGAGCACCGGCGACATCAGTCCCAGCGCCAAGCCGCAGGCCATCCAGGCGGCGGCCGTTCCCGCCCGCCTGAGCCAGGGCGAGCGGCGCGGGATGAGAATCGGAAGAACCGTCTTTCCGCCAATGGGAAACAGGGCCTTCAATGCGGATTTCTGTGCGCGATAGGAAGAGATCCGCGCGGCAGCCGATGGATCGCGTGCGACACGATCGACCAGGGCGGCGCACTCTTCCATCGGAAGCTCATTGTCGATCAAGGCAGACAAGGCTTGCCGATACGGTTCCTCCGCAAGCGGCGCACCGAAAGCCGGATCGTCGTTCATTGCGGGCTCCTTACGACTTTAAGCACGGGCGGCTTCTGTTCCCCGGATTCGTCGCCGGATAGAAGACTGTGCATGCGCTCCCGGGCGCGAGACAGGCGGGACATGACAGTGCCCCGGGGTATAGCCAGGACCGATGCGGCTTCCTGGTAGCTGAGTTCTTCCAGCCCCACCAGCAGCAGTACTTCGCGCTGATCGACGGGCAGGCGATAAAGCGCGCGTTGGACATCCCGCAGAAACAGGCCGTCGACCTGCTCTTGGAACAGCTCGCCGGCCAATCCGTCAAATTCGTCGCCATCGCCGCTGGTTTCGCGCTGCTTGCGCAACTGGTCTATATACAAATTGCGCAGCATGGTCAGCAGCCAGGCCTTCAGATTGCTGCCCGCCCGCCATTTAAGCCGCTTGTTCAAAGCGCGTTCAGCCGTGTCCTGCACAAGATCGTCCGCCCAGGCGGGATTGCCCGTCAGTGCGCGGGCATACCGGCGCAAAGCGGGCAGCAAGGCCACCACCTCGGACTCGAAGCTCATTGAGACATCGGCATCAAGCCAGCATTGAAAGCATGTTTCAGTACCCTCCTCCGCCGTTGCCTGTGTCGGTGCTGCTTGTGCTTGAACCGTTTTGGTAGGCGCCATTGCCCGCCGTGCATGCCGACAGGCCTAGCGCCATGGCCAGGAATAGGAACAGGATGATTCTGGATGGTTTCATGACAGCCTCCTTCGGGCTGCTTGCATGCGGACGGGATCAGGGTTTGGCGATATGCCAGATCCCCCTGATTCCGTCGCCTTGCGCGTCGCCCGGTTTTTTGTCCTTAACGAATCGGTACAAGGGTTGCCCTTTGTACGCCCATTGCCGCTTGCCGTCGTGTGTCTGGACGAAGCTCCAGTCGCCTCCGGCCTTGTCTGCGGCTTCCGCCAGCGCGGGCGGCCAGTTCTGCGCGCAAGACGCGTCGCAGGCGCTTTTTCCCGGGGTATCCTTGTCGAAGGTATAAAGCGTTGCCCCGCTTCCATCTACCCATTGCCCATTGTTCTGCTTGGGCATTTCGGCCAATGCCGGGCCGGCCAGTGCCGCGCAGGCCAGCAATAGAAATAAGGATTTTGATTTTTGCATGATCTCTCCCGGTAAGGGCGTGCCGCGCGGCCGCGCTGGCAGAATGCATGCGCGCGCCGGCGGACAAGCCATAGTGCTCCGCCCGAACAATTTAAGCAATTAACCGGACAGACACTAGCTAAACGCACGGCGTCATCGGTTTATTCCAGACCGCCTTTCTATTTTGCATCTGCTTGCAATTTAGGGCGGCCGGACTGTCATGCGCGTTGGCGACGCTAGTGGAAATCGCTGACCTTGGCGCGCAGCTTCTTGACTTCCCCGTGCAAGGTCTTGCGCTGCACCCGGCGGCGTTGCGACGCCCGCGTGGGCCGGGTTGCCTTGCGCGGCACCGGCTTGTCCAGCGCCTGGCGCAACAGATCGATCAATCTTTCCAGCGCGTCGGCGCGATTCTTGTCCTGGCTGCGGAAGGCTTGGGCCTTGATCACGACGACACCGTCTTTCGATATGCGCCGGTCATTCAGTTCGCGCAAGGCGGTCTTGACGTCTTCGGGAAGGCTGGATGCCTGGATGTCGAAGCGCAGGTGAACGGCGCTGGATACCTTGTTGACATTCTGGCCGCCGGCACCCTGGGCCCGGATCATGGTGAATTCGATCTCGCGCTCGTCGAGGAAAACCTGGCCGCTTATAGGCTGCATATCGTCGCTTCTGTATACGTATGATGGTTATGGCACAGCGAACCCAAGCTGAATGGGTACGGTGCCAGCAACCATTATCGCAGCGATCCCGCAGGCCAGGGGCGCAACGGCATGCGGGTGTCCGGGCGGGTGCCCCGAAGCCCCTGCCGCCCGCAATGTCAGTCGACCTTGCCGATAGTCCTGACCGCCTTGACCAGCGCGGCGTCGTCGGCGTCCCAGTATTTCTGGAATTCGGGCGCGTCCATGTATTCGATGGGACTGCCCGCCGCCAGGACCTTGGCTTGAATGTCGGGGTCGTTGGCGACGCTTTGCGCGCTGGCGCGCAAGGTCTTTATGACCTCGGCCGGCACATCGGCCGGCACGAATATTCCCGACCACTGCACGAACTTGGCATCGTAGCCCAGCGACTGCAGGCTGGGCACATCGGGTAGCGTTGCCAGCGGCTTGTCGCCCCAATGCGCCAGGGCGCGCACCTTCCCCGCCTTGATGTGCTGCACAATGCTGGACGGGCCGGTAGAGATGGCCTGCACCTGTCCGCCCAGGAGCGCCGCCACCGCGGGGCCCGCGCCCGTGTACGGGACATGGGTCAGCTTGATGCCGGCGGCGCTTTCCAGCATGGCCATCGGAACATGCATGGAGCCGTAGATGCCCGAGCTGCCGTAATTGATCTTGCCCGGTTCTTTCTTGGCCGCTTCCACGAATTCCTTGGCCGTTTTCCAGGGGGAATCGGCACGCACCACCAGGACGGTTGGATCGGCGGTAATGCGCGCGATGGGCTTGAATTGGCTGGTTTCATAGGCCGCCTTGCGGCCCAGGATCTTGTCGGCCTCCGGCAGGATGGATATGGACGAAAGCATAAGCATGATGGTGTAGCCGTCGGGCTTGGCCCGCGCCGCCTCGCCCGCCCCGATGGCGCCACCCGCCCCGACCTTGTTTTCGATGACCACGGGTTGCCCCAGATTGCGCGACATGGCGTCGGCTATCGGCCTGGCTACCGTATCGGTGACGCCTCCCGGCGGGAAAGGCACAATCATCTTGATGGCATGGTCGGGGTACTTGGCCAGGACGCTGCCCGATAAAAGCAGCGCGGCGACGGCGCCCAGTGTTTTCAATGTTGTTTTATGCATTGTTTGTCTCCTCGGTATCGATTTGATCGATGGCTTAGATGAATCTGTTTTCAAGCACTCCCAGCCCGTCTATTTCTATGCGCACCACATCGTTGGGTTTCAGGTATTGCGGCGGAGTCAGGCCCATTCCGACGCCGGCGGGTGTGCCGGTGGCGATGATGTCGCCCGGCAACAAGGTGATGCCGCGCGAGCAGGTTTCGATAAGAGCGGGTATGTCGAAAATGAAGTCACGCGTATGGCCATCCTGGCGCGGCTCGCCATTGACCCAGCAGCGCACCCGGGTGCTGGTGCCGTCCAGCTCGTCGGCGGTCACCACCCAGGGGCCCATGGGGCAAAACGTGTCGAAAGACTTGCCAAGATCCCACTGCTGATGGCGCATCTGGACATCCCGTGCCGTGACATCGTTGACGATGGTGTAGCCGAACACATGCTTCAGCGCATCGTCGCGGCTTATGTTCTTGCCGCCCGTGCCGATCACGACCGCCAGTTCGGCCTCGTAGTCGATCTGGCTGGACACGGCGCCGGGCAGCACGACATTGTCATTGGGCCCGACCACCGATTCGGGGAGCTTGGTGAAGACGATGGGCCATGCCGCCGGGTCGGCGTTGTTGGCCTTGAACACCGAACCGGACAGCTCTTTGGCATGCGCATGATAATTGCGCCCGACACAGAAAATATTGCGCCGGGGCATGGGGATGGGGGCTATCAGCGTGACGGAGTCCATGGGCAGGCTGGGGCCGGACAGCCTGGAAAGGTCTGCGCCCTTGCCTGCCAGGTCGACCAGGGCAAGCACCCCTTTTTGCGCCTGTTCGATTGGGATGTCCAGCCGGGTGATGCCTGACCCGTCGGCCGATACCGAGCCCACGAAGCGCTCTGTGCTTTCCCCTTGTGTAAATGTTGCGAATCGCATTTTGCTTCCTGTATTACCAATTGGTTCTTGTTTGGATTTCCAAGCCATACGGACTTGATGAAATGCATTCTAGAACCGAAATTGGACCCGCACAATAGGAAAAATGCATATCGTTATTGACCAATTGGTACCGTTTAAATATCATAACGGACTATGGACAAGGAATTGGAATTGCGTCATGGATGATCTGCTTTTGAGGCTAGGCACTCGTGCTGCGGGTGCCAAGGCGCTTGCCCGCTACGTGCTGGAAGAAATGGCGGCGGGCCGCCTGCGCGAGGGGGTCAAGCTGCCGCCGGAACGCGAACTCAGCCAGCGATTCAATACCTCGCGCGGCGCGGTGCGCCGCGTACTGGGGGAACTGCGCCAGCAAGGCCTGATCACGCAAGCGGTGGGCAGCGGCACTTTTGCATCCGCCGCCGCGCACGGTCTTCAGGCCCCCGGCGGATCTCATGGGCCGGCGCTGGACACCAGTCCCGCCGAACTCATGGAGGCGCGCCTGCTTATCGAACCGCTGATGCCCGCCCTGATTGCCTTGAATGCAAGCGCCGCGGACTTCGCCCTCATGCAGGAATGCCTGGAAAAATCTGAAGCGGCTCAAACCATAGAAGAATTCGAGCACTGGGACGAGGCGCTGCACAGATCCTTTGCCCAGGCCACGCATAACTCTTTCTTCCTGCACATCCTGGACCTGACGAACCGCGTGCGGGAACAGGGCGAGTGGGGCCGGCTCAAGCGCAACTCATTGACCGCCGAACGCCGGCGCCAATACGAGATGCAGCACCGGGGCATCGTGGAGGCGCTCAAGGACCGCGATGCGGCACAGGCCCGCGCATTACTGCTGGAACACCTGGAGCAGATCCAGCGCAATCTCTTCCAGGCCTGATCCCCGCCGCCCTGCTGGTTTCAAGCTGGGCCATTTACGGCGGGCCAGCGCCGCCGTCCCCCATGTTGCCGGCCGGATCAGCCCTGCCCATGGCCTTTTGCATGATTGATGGTGTCCAGCGCCAGCGTTGAATGGGCGTAGGCGCCGCCGGCCCGCATTTCCGCCGCGACCCAGATGGCCTCCATGATCTCCTGTTCACTGGCGCCCTGCTTGACGGCAAGCTCGGTATGGCCCTTGATGCAATAGGGACACTGGGTGACGTGAGCCACAGCCACGGCAATAAGCTGCTTGGTCTTCTTGGGCAAGGCGCCTTCGGCGAATACAGCGGAGCTGAAGGCCTTGAACGCCGCTTGTATGTCGGGCGCCAGATCGGCCCTTTGCTTGGCAAGTTCTTTGGACATGACGGGGTACATCGACTGATCCATGCTGTTTCTCCTGAAGTGAAAACAATGCCGCGCGAACCTTTTGCCACATCATAGTCCTTCAGCATCCGGATCAATGCAAAACCCCTGCCGCCGACTCCCCGGACGCTTTTGGATGCCCGAAAAAGGTTGTGAACGGAGCCGGCTTGAATCACACTATCCGGGCATCGCTTCCACTTCGTATATCCATACAGGAGATTGCCATGAGTCAATACCAGATCGCCGTAGTCGTAGGCAGCCTTAGAAAAGATTCCTTCAACCGCAAGCTGGCCCAGGCGCTGACCCGCCTTGGACCGCCCGAATTTTCCTTCAAGCCCCTGGAGATCGGCGACCTGCCCCTGTACAACCAGGATGACGACGGGAATCAGGCCGATTCCGTCAAGCGCCTGAAAGCCGAGATCACTGCGTCGCAGGGACTGCTGTTCGTCACGCCGGAATACAATCGCTCCATCCCGGGCGTACTAAAAAATGCCATCGATAACGCGTCACGCCCCTATGGCCAGAGCGCCTGGGCCGGCAAGCCCGCCGGCGTAATCGGCGTCTCGATCGGCGCCATCGGCTCGGCGCTGGCGCAGCAGCACCTGCGCAATATCCTGGCCTATCTCGATGCCCCGACCATGGGCCAGCCCGAGGCGTTCATTCAGGCGAACGACAAGCTGTTCGATGAGGCCGGCAACATAGGCCCGGCCAGCAAGGATTTCCTGCAAGGCTGGATGGACCGCTATGTGGCGTGGGTGAAAAAGCACGCCTGACGCGCGCGAGGCGAATGGGGCGGTTGCGGCGATGCAAGCCGCCCGCCCATTACCGATCGGCTTGGTTTCTTCGGGATCGGCAATGGTGGGCGGGCTAGATTTGCTCGAAGCGCTCGAAGTATCGCTCGGTGAGCTCTTCGCGATGATTGACTTCGGCGACGCGAGCACCGGGCGGCCCCACATGCAGCCATGACAGCATGCGATCGACCTGGTCATGCGGGCCTTGCAGCAACGCCTCCACCGAGCCATCTTCCAGATTTCGCACCCATCCCCTGACTCCCAGCAGGTGGGCCTGGCGGACCGTCGCGGCCCGAAAGCCCACGCCTTGCACCCGCCCTGTAATGGTCACGCCGATGGTTTCAGCGTGGCTGTCCTTGTAAAGCTTTTTCATGATTTCCAGCGCACTGTGCGGAACCGTTGCCCAAGCCCCGCCTTGCTGCTTTGTTGAAAGAAAATGAATTACTGCGGAGCCCCTTCCAGGACCCACTCGACGACCATCTTGATGTCGGCGTCCGAAATGTTGGGATTAGGTGGCATGGGTATCGGGCCCCACACGCCGCTGCTGCCTTCCCTGATATGCTTGGCCAGCAATGCGGCTGCGTCGGCATCGCCTTTGTGCTTGGCGGCCACATCTTGATAGGCCGGTCCCACCAGCTTCTTGTCGACGGCATGGCAGGCCAGGCAAGCGTTTTTGCTAAGAATTTCGTGAACTTTTGCAGGGTCGGAAGCGGCCTGCGCCAAGCCGCTACAGGCCGTCAATGCAACAAGCGCCGTCAATTTTCCAAGATTTTTCATCGCTACCCACCTCCAGATAAGCCAATCACGGCAACTCTGATTATTATGTCACGATCTATCCGACGCGTCCTTACACATGCCCGCTAACTCCGACCCCGCAACAGCACGCCGATCCGCCCGAGACGCCTGGGAGGTCTTTCTGGTTTTCCTGCGATTGGGGCTTACGTCGTTTGGAGGGCCCGTCGCGCATCTGGGCTATTTCCGGGACGAGTTCGTTACGCGCCGCCAATGGCTGGACGACCGCAATTACGCCGATCTGGTGGCTTTGTGCCAATTCCTGCCCGGCCCGGCCAGCAGCCAGACCGGCATGGCCATAGGGCTGGCCCGGGCGGGCTATGCCGGCGCCTTCGCGGCATGGCTGGGCTTTACCCTGCCTTCCGCGGCGGCCATGATCCTGTTCGCGCTGGGCATGGCAAGTTGGGGAGACTTTGTTTCACCCGGCTTTCTGCATGGCTTGAAGATCGCCGCTGTGGCCGTGGTGGCGCAAGCGGTGTGGGGCATGGGCAGCAGGCTGTGTACCGACAGCTTGCGGATAGGACTGGCCATTGGCGCGGCCTGCCTGACCTTGCTGTGGCCGGGTTCCGCCGGGCAGATGGCAGCCATGGCGGTGGCGGCATCGTTGGGAATGCTGTGGTTCAAGCCGACGGACATACAGGCGCCAAGCGCGGGACACCTGAGTCTGCCCATCGGCCGAACCGCCGGACTGGCATGGCTGCTGCTGTTCGCGGCCCTATTGATAGGCCTGCCCATCGCCGCGCAAGCCACCGGCAATACCCTGCTGGCCATATTCGACGCGTTCTACCGCGCGGGGTCGCTGGTGTTCGGCGGCGGCCATGTACTGCTGCCCCTGTTGCAGGCCGAGGTCGTGCCCAAGGGCTGGGTATCCGATGCCACTTTTCTTGCCGGCTATGGCGCTGTCCAGGCCGTGCCGGGCCCCCTTTTCACGTTTGCCGGATTCCTGGGCGCCTCCATCGATACCGGCATCAACAGAGTGATAAGCGGAATATGGAGCTTGGCCGCCATTTTCATTCCTTCCTTCCTGCTGGTATGCGGCGCCCTGCCGTTCTGGAATCAATTCCGGCAGAATCGCCGCATGCGCGCGGCGATGGACGGGGTCAATGCCGGCGTCGTGGGATTGCTTCTTGCGGCCCTGTACCAGCCAGTATGGACCAGCGCCATCATGGCGCCGGCTGATTTCGGCCTGGGGCTGCTGGCTTTCGGCGCCCTGATGTATTTCCGGGTTCCGCCCTGGCTGGTGGTCGCGGCCAGCGGCCTGGCCGGCTGGCTGCTGGCCGCTCTGCTGTAAGCCGTCAGGCGTGCGCCCGTTCCTGCGCCGGGGCCTGCACCCGATGCAGGTTCAGGGCCGTGTTGATGATGCCCACGTGGCTGAACGCCTGCGGAAAATTTCCCAGCATGCGGCGCTCATGAGGATCGTATTGCTCGGCCAGCAATCCCACATCGTTGCACAGGCTTGCCAGGCGTTCGAATAGCGCATGGGCGTCATCGTCCCGTCCCTGCAATACATAGACGTCGGCCAGCCAGAATGAGCAGACCAGGAAGGTCCCTTCGCCCGGCGGCAGGCCGTCAACGCCGTATTCGGTCTCGTAGCGCAGCAGCAGTCCATCGCGCATCAGGCGCTTCTCGATGGCGTCGACGGTGCCCAGCACGCGGGGATCGTCCGGCGGCAAAAACCCGGTCAGCGCAATATGAAGCAGGCTGGCATCCAGGCATTTCGAGCCGTAGTATTGAACGAAGCTGCCCAGCTCCGGGTCATAGGCCTTGCGGCAGACTTCTTCCCGTATTTCGTCGGCCACGCGGCGGCAGTTTCTGGAGAAATCCCCCCCGTTTTCCAAGGTTCCGGCGACCGTGGCTATCCGATCGAATGCCACCCATGCCATCACCTTGGAATGCGTGAAATGCTGCTGCTCGCCCCTGATTTCCCAGATACCCTCGTCAGGCTCGCGCCAGGCCTTTTCCAGGAAAGGCACGATGACTTCGGCGATGGCCTCGATGCGCCGGTGGCGCGGCAAGCCGCCCTTGATGGCCTGTGCCATGGCGTCGGCCACTTCGCCGTAGACGTCCAGCTGCGTCTGGGTGGCGGCCGCATTGCCTATGCGCACCGGCTGGGAGTCTTCGTAGCCGCTAAGCCAGGGCAATTCGTATTCGGTCAGGCGGCGTTCCCCGCCCAAGCCGTACATGATCTGCATTTGATTGGGGTTGCCGGCCACCGAACGGGTCAGCCAATCGCGCCATGCGTGGGCTTCGTCGAAGTAGCCCAGGCTCATGAAGGCCAGCAAGGTCATGGTGGCGTCGCGCAGCCAGCAATAACGATAGTCCCAGTTGCGCTTGCCGCCCAGCTTTTCAGGCAGCGAGGTCGTGGGCGCCGCCACGATGCCGCCCGTCGGAAGGTAGGTAAGCGCTTTCAGAGTGATCAGTGAACGCTTGACCAGATCCGTCCAGGGACCGACGTCGGGGCAGCGGCTGGAAAATTCATGCCAGAAGTATTCTGTTTTCGCCAGGGATGCTTCGGCATCGAAGCCTTCGGCAACCGGCTCGTGCGAGTGCTGGTGAGAAAGCGTGAATACCTTGCGTTCGCCTTCGGCCACGCTGAATCGAGCGGTGGAATGCTGAGCGCGCGCCTTGATGGGCGTCGGCGTGCGCAGAACCAGCATTTCGGGTCCGGCCACGGCGGTCAGGGTCAGCGGATCGTGCCGTTCGACCCATGGTATGGTCCGCCCGTAGTCGAAGCGGATGACCAGGTCCATGTCGAAGGACACTCGTCCTTGTACGCCGACGACGATGCGGGTGATGCTGGAGTGGGTGAAGGTCGAAGGCATGAAGTCGATGAGGGTCGCGATGCCCTCATCGGTCTGGAATGTGGTTTCCAGGATCAGCGTCCCGTCGTGATAACCGCGCTTGACGCTGCGCAAGGCCCCACTGGGTGCGATCTTCCATCGGCCGTTTTCGGGGGTTCCCAGCAAAGCGGCAAAGCATGCCGGCGCATCGAAGCGCGGAAAGCAGAGCCAGTCGATGGAACCTTCTTTGGATACCAGCGCCGCCGCGCGGCAATTGCCGAGTAAAGCGTAGTCTTCGATTTGGGCTGCCATAGTCCTCCGTACCAAATAGGCCTCCACCTTGCGGTAGAGCTTGCTTAGTTACTGATGAAGTCATGTGCCTGCACTGTTCTTGATTTAAATCATGACGCGTTTCTGCCTGGCTTTTACTATAGACAATATAAGGCAGCCGCAGGTGTTGTGCCACCTGTGCGCCAAGTGTTATATAAATTCAACCCCCACAACAACTTCCTAAAGAGGCTCTCATGAAAACCATACTCGTTCCTGTAGACGGTTCCGATTCGGCGGTTCGTGCGGTCAAGGCGGCCATCAAGGAGGCCGGCGAATCGAAGCAGGCAAGCATCCATTTGATCACTGTTCATCCGCCCATTGTGTCGGGCAATGTCAAGCGTTTCTTTTCCGCCGATGCCATCAACGATTACTATCAGGACGAAGGCCGCAATGCGCTGATGTCGGCCAAAGCGGTGCTGGACGAGGCGGGCGTGGCCTACCAGGAAAAGATAGAAGTCGGCCCTGTCGCGCAGACCATTGCCGATTATGCCAAGAAGAACCAATGCAGCCACATAATAATGGGCACGCGAGGCCTGGGCGCGGTTAGCGGCCTTGTGCTGGGTTCGATCACCATCAAAGTACTCAGCCTGGTCGATATTCCGGTTACCTTGATCAAGTAAATCTATTTGTTCAAGCCTATTTTCAAAAGCTTGCCATTCGATGCATCTGTCAGCGCATACAGGAATCCATCGGGGCCGACGCGCACATCGCGTATGCGCTCACCCCGGGATTCCAGCAATCGCTCTTCATGTACGATCTTGTCGCCATCGAGCTGCAAGCGTATAAGGGCTTGCTCCTTCAGCGCTCCGATAAATACCGAATGCCGCCAGGCCGGAAAACGGTCGGCATCATAGAAAGCCATGCCCGATATGGCCGGAGAGGCCTTCCAGTAATAAACCGGCGGCTCCATGCCGGGAGCCGAGCTTCCTTTGGCTTCAGGTATGGCGAAACCCGAATAATTGATTCCATGGGTGACGATGGGCCAGCCATAGTTGCGTCCGGCCTGCGGGATGTTGATTTCGTCTCCGCCGCGCGGGCCATGCTCATGCGTCCATAGCCGGCCGGACCAGGGATTCAGCGCGGCCCCTTGCTGATTACGATGGCCGTAGGACCAGATTTCGGGACGCGCATGGTCTTTGCCGATAAACGGGTTGTCATCCGGCACGCTTCCATCAGGATGAATGCGAACGATTTTTCCTTGCAGCTTGTCCAGATCCTGAGCGGTCGGCCGCTGGTTGTTTTCACCCAGCGCAATGAATAAATGCCCTTGCTTGTCGAAGACCAGGCGGGAGCCAAAATGCTCGCCGGTGGACAGTTTGGGGACCTGCCTGAATATCACCGTGAAACCGGTCAACTCCCTTGCGTCGGGGGAAAGCACGCCATAGCCCACCGCCGTACCGGCGCGGCGATCTTCGCCCTTTTCCGCATACGACAGATAAACGCGGCGGCTTTGGGGAAAATCGGGGGCCAGTGCGATATCGAGCAAGCCGCCCTGGGAACGGCTGTAGACGGCGGGAACGCCCTTGATAGGGGTGGACAGACCGGATTCGCGCCGCCACAGGCGCAGCGCACCCGGCCTCTCGGCAATCAACATGCCCTCGGTGTCCGGCAGGAAAACCAGAGACCAGGGATGGTCCAGTCCGGCCAGCAATTCATCCACGACTACGGCGCCCTTCTGGCCGCCATGCTCCCGCGCAGCGGCCTGTGCCGCCGCGGGCGGGACGGAGGCGATGAAGAGACAGGCGGCAAAGCCGATTCGGCATGCGGTGCGATACGGTCGTCGGCTCAGTGGATTCATTTCTAGGCTCGCGGCTGCTAAATCGGATTTGTCGGGAGGCTGTCGCCGCACACGCTTTCGGGCTCCGGATTGTGCCAGCCCCCGTGGCCCGCGATCAGTTCTTGGGCTTTCCTGGGGCCCCAGCTGCCCGCGGCGTACGCCAAAGCCTTGGAATGGCGGGTCAATACAGGCTCGAGCACGGCCCAGGCGGCTTCTATCGCCTCTTCGCTGGTAAACAAGGCCCTGTCGCCCGACAGGGCGTCGGTAAGCAATCTTTCATAAGGCGATTCTTCCAGAGGATCGTCATCCAGCAAGTACAGTTCGCGTTGATCGCCGACGAACTCCTTGCCCGACCGCTTCACGCGGGCGGCCAGCGCGACAGCCGAACGCGGCGACAGGCGAAAGCGCAGGTAGTTCGGCCTCCCCTTGGCGGGATGCGAATCGGCAAACAGCTTTTGCGGCGGCGCCTTCATTTGCACCAGGACTTCGGCCGCGTCCTGGGCCAGGCATTTTCCCGAACGCAGGAACCAGGGAACGCCAGCCCAGCGCCAGGAATCGATGAACAGGCGCAGCGCGCAATAGGTTTCGACATCGGAGCGCGGGTCCACATGCGCCTCCTTCCTGTAGCCTTTGTATTGCCCGCGCACAAGATCGCCGGCCTGCAAGGGGCGCATGGCCTGGAACACCTTGGCCTTCTCGGAATGCACGGCATCGTAGCCCGGGTAGGCGGGCGGCTCCATGGCAAGCAGGGCCACGACCTGGAACAAATGATTCTGGATGACGTCGCGCAGGCAGCCCGCGCTTTCGTAAAAACCTCCGCGATTGCCCACGCCGAAGGTTTCCGACAAGGTGATCTGGACGCTGTCGATATGATCTCGATTCCAGACTGGCTCCAGGAAGGAATTGGCAAAGCGGAAATACAGGATATTCATGATCGCCTCCTTGCCCAGGAAGTGATCGATGCGGAAGATGGATTCCTCGGGGAAGACGGAACAGGCCAGGCGGTTAAGCTCGCGGGCCGAGGCCAGATCGCGCCCGAAAGGCTTCTCGACAATGACGCGCGCTCCTTGCGCCAGGCCGGAAGCATCCAGGCTTTTGATGACCGTGGCGAAAAGCGATGGCGGAATGGCAAGATAGTGGGCTGGCCGGCGCGCGCCGGCCAGCGCCTGCTTCAGCCGCGTAAAGGTATCGGGCTGCGTATAGTCGCCGCTGACATAGCGGACTTGGGAAATCAGGTGTTCGAACGCCGGCCTATCGTCGATTTTTCCCGATTGGCGAATGCTGTCGGCTATCCGCTTGCGCAATTGCGCCCGCGTCATGGACGAGGACGCCACCCCTATTACGGGCACCGTCAGCCGGCCCCGCCTGGCCATGGCGTAGAGCGCGGGAAATATCTTCTTGTGCGCCAGGTCTCCGGTCATGCCGAACAACACCAGCGCGTCGGATTCCTTCTTCCTGGTCGGGGCGGCCGTCACACCAAGGATCCCCCTTTGGGTTTCTCGGTATGGCCGCCGAACTGCTTGCGCATGGCCGACAGGACGCGATTCGCATACACCGCATTGCCGCGCGATTCAAAACGCGAAAACAGCGCTGCGCTGAGCACTGGCGTGGGAACCCCTTGATCGATGGCCGCGGCCAACGCCCACCGCCCTTCCCCCGAGTCGGAAACATGGCCGGCATAGCCTTCCAGTTCGGGGTCGCCCTGCAGGGCCTGCGCCGTCAGGTCCAGCAACCAGGAACCGATCACACTGCCGCGCCGCCAAAGTTCGGTGATTTCGGGGATATCCAGGTCGTAGCGATAGTGTTCGGGATGGCGCAGAGGCGTGGTTTCCGCATTGGTTTCGCGTTCGTGCTTGCCGATATTGGCCTTGTGAAGAATATTGAGGCCTTCCGCATAAGCCGCCATCATCCCGTACTCGATGCCGTTATGGATCATTTTCACGAAATGCCCCGCCCCATGCGGGCCGCAATGCAGGTAGCCGCTATCGGCGCTGCTGGCCGCGGAGCGGCCCGGAGTGCGCGGCACCATGTCCTGGCCGGGCGCAAGCGCCGCAAACGCCGGCTCCAGATGCTTGAAGGTGTCCGCCTCGCCGCCGACCATCAGGCAATAGCCCCGGTCCAGTCCGGCCACGCCGCCGCTGGTGCCCACGTCCATATAGCGGATTCCGGCCAATGCCAGATCGGCGGCGCGGCGGATGTCGTCGTGATACGACGAATTGCCGCCATCGATGACAATGTCGTCCTTATCGAGCAAAGGCAGCAAGGTATCCAAGACGCCGTCCACGACGGCGGCCGGCACCATCAGCCATATGGCGCGCGGCCGGGCCAGCGATGCAACCAGCCCGGGCAAATCGGAACACGCCTTCGCGCCTCGCCCCGACGCGAGTTCGCGCGCCTCCGGATGACTGTCATACACCACGCATTCATGGCCTTTCTGCAGCAGGCGCTGCACCATATTGCTGCCCATGCGGCCCAAACCCACCATCCCGATCTGCATTCCTTCTCTCCCGGAAAAAAAACCCCAAACGCTACCATAAAAAACGAAAAGGACTAGACTATTTGGATCGTGCCTGCCCATGAGGGCAAGCCCCATGCCCAAGAAGGATAAGCCCCATGACAGCCGTCGCCTATGAGCAAGCACCGCCCTGGACCGTCACCCAATGGCTGAACACGCGCCAGGAACTGTCCCTGGAATCGTTGCGCGGCTCCATTGTCGTGCTGCACGCCTTCCAGATGCTGTGTCCCGGTTGCGTCTCTTACGGCATACCGCAAGCCAAGGCCATTCATGCCGCATTTCCGCCCGACAAGGTCAGAGTGATAGGCCTGCACACCGTGTTCGAGCATCATGCCGCGATGGGGCCGGTTTCGCTGGAGGCCTTCGTGCATGAGTATCGCCTGGGCTTCCCGATAGCCATCGACACGCCGGCCGGCGATGGACCCATCCCATTGACCATGCAAGCCTACCGGCTGCAAGGCACGCCCAGCCTGATACTGATCGATCGGGCCGGTCAAATACGGCTGCATCATTTCGGGCAGCTCGACGATTTGCGGGCGGGAGCGGCCATAGGGCAATTGCTGTCGGAACAATCCGGCTAGCCGGACTTCTTGCCCATCAGGGACGACAGCAGATCGACCGGTATCGGAAAGACCAGGGTCGAGCTTTTATCCCCCGCCACCTGGGTCAATGTCTGCAGATACCGCAGTTGCATGGCCGAGGGCTGGGCGGCCAGGATTTCGGCCGCCTCCATCAGCGCCTGGGCCGCCTGCTTCTCGCCTTCGGCATGAATGACCTTGGCGCGCCGCTCGCGCTCGGCTTCGGCCTGCCGGGCGATGGCGCGGATCATGTTCTCGTTCAAGTCTATGTGCTTGATCTCGACGTTGGTGACCTTGATGCCCCAGGAGTCGGTCTGCGCATCGAGTATCTGCTGCACGTCGAGGTTGAGTTTTTCGCGTTCGGACAGCATTTCATCCAGTTCGTGCTTGCCCAGCACGGCGCGCAGCGTGGTCTGCGCCAGCTGGCTGGTGGCCTCCAGGTAGCGCTCGACCTGGATGATGGCCTTGTCAGGAGCCACCACGCGGAAATACACGACCGCATTGACCTTTACCGATACGTTGTCCCGCGAGATCACGTCCTGGCTGGGTACGTCCATGGTGACGACCCGCAGGTCCACCCGGACCATCTGCTGAACCACCGGGATAACGAACACCAGGCCGGGCCCTTTCACGCTGGTAAAACGGCCCAGGGTGAAAACGACGCCGCGCTGGTATTCACGCAGGATTTTCAGGGCATTGAACAGCACCAGCAGCAGGACGATGACGATGGCCGCCAGGCCGATATTGAAGCTATAAAACATGACGTTCCCCCTTTGAGCGCATGGCGGATGCCCCGCCGGCGCGAACACGGATGACTTGCAGGACGAGGCCGTCCAGCGCCACTACCTGTATGGCATCGCCCGGCGATAATGGTTCCTTGCACTGGACGCGCCAGCTTTCCCCCCGGATTTCGGCGTATACGATGCCGTCCTTTCCCACCGAGCTTACAACGCCGGGCAGGCCGGGCATTTCTTCGCGGCCGGTGACGACCGCCCGCTTATGGGCGCGGGCCGCCAGCGCGCCTATCGCCATGATCAGCGCCGCGCTGACGACGGCGATGCCGATCAGGAAAGGCACGGAAAGATCGAAACCCGGTATGCCCGTGTCGGTCAGGAACAGGCCGCCCAGGACGAAGGCGATGATCCCTCCTATTCCCAAAGCGCCGAAGCTGGGCAGGAAGGCCTCGGCAATCATCATGGCGCTGCCCGCGGCGATCAGGCCAACGCCGGCCCAGTTGACGGGCAGCATCTGGAATGCATACAGTCCCAGCAACAGGCAGATAAGGCCGGCTACGCCCGGCAAGGCCGCGCCGGGGCTGGTCAGTTCGAAGAACAGGCCGTAGATGCCCACCATCATCAGTATCAGCGCCACTTGCGGATTGGCGACAAGGGACAGGATGCGGGTGCGCCAGTCCGGCGTCAGCCGCTCGATGCGCGCGCCGGCGGTGGACAAGGTGATTGTTGCGCCGCTGTCCAGCTTGACCTGGCGGCCGTCGATGCGGGCAAGCAGGTCTTCAACGCTGGACGCGACCACATCGATGACGCCTGTTTTCAACGCCTCCGGGGCTGACAGGCTGCGCGCCTCCAGGACGGCCTGCTCAGCAAATTCGGCATTGCGCCCGCGCAATTGGGCCAGGCTGCGTATATATGCCGCGGCGTCGTTGGCCGCCTTGTGCGCCAGGGTGCCGCCATCGGTTTTTTTATTCTTGTCGTCAGCTTCGGTGGCTTGCCCAGGACCGGGCCCGCCTATGGACACCGGCGTTGCCGCGCCCAGATTGCTGGCGGGCGTCATGGCCGCGATATGGCTGGCATACAGTATGAAGGTGCCGGCGCTGGCGGCGCGTGCGCCACCGGGGCCCACGAAGCTGGCGACAGGTATGGGCGAGGCCAGTATCTGCCGTACGATCGAGCGCATGGAGGTGTCCAGGCCGCCGGGCGTGTCCAGTTCTATCACCGCCAGCACGGCGCCGTCGTCGGCCGCCTGCTTCAGGCCCCGGGTAATGAAATCGGATGTGGCAGGGCTGATGATGCCATCCACCTGCAGGACTTTGACAACGGGTTCGGCCGCGGCCGCCGGACTTCCAGCCAGGCCGAAAATTGCCAGCAGACCCGCCATCGCGCCGCATGCGAACCATCTCGATCGTGCCCTGCCCATGTCGGTTTCCCTATTAGCATTAACAGGCCGCTTGCGGCGTGCCATGACAGGCGTATGCCGCAACGCGGGTTCAGTATAGTCTGCTGATCTCCGCCGCCAGGATCAATGCGTGATTGTGCTCCGCATCCTTGGCGCCATACACCAGCGTGATCGGCCGGCCGCCGGCGTCCCCGATGAGCGCGCGCATGCGCTCGATCTGCTCGGGAGCGCGCAACTCGGTCTGGTAGCTGTCGCGAAACTGATCCCAGTGCTCCACCTTGTGGGAAAACCACTTGCGCAGCGGCGGGCTGGGCGCCAGGTCCTTGACCCAGGCATCGTATTTCAATTCCTGCCTGGATACTCCGCGCGGCCACAGACGATCCACAAAGACCCGATAGCCGTCCTTTTCGGCGGCCGGCTCGTAGGCGCGCTTTATCTGAACATGCTTTGCCATGGCCTTCCATGCCTCCTTAACCGGTGTGCGTCATGTCGATGGGCTTGATCCACGCGTCGTACTCTTCGGCGCTGACATAGCCCAGCGCCAGGGCCGCCGCCCGCAAGGTGGATTTTTCCTTTTGCGCCTTCTTGGCGATGGCGGCCGCCTTGTCGTAGCCGATATGGCGGTTCAAGGCTGTGACCAGCATCAGATTCTTGTCCAGGTTCTCGGCGATGCGTTCGCGATTGGGCTCGATGCCGACGGCGCAATGGTCGTTGAACGCAAGGCAGGCATCGCTGAGCAGTTCTATGCTCTCCAGAACATTGTGCACCATCACGGGCTTGTAGACATTAAGCTGGAAATTGCCCTGGCTGCCGGCGAAGGCCGTGGCGGCGTCATTGCCGAACACCTGCACGCACACCATGGTCATGGCTTCGCATTGCGTGGGATTGACCTTGCCCGGCATGATGGAGGAGCCGGGCTCGTTATCGGGAATGATCAGTTCGCCAATGCCGCAGCGCGGGCCGCTGGCCAGCCAGCGTACATCGTTGGCCATTTTCATCAGGGCCCCGGCCAGGGTGCGCAAGGAGGCCGACAAATTGACCAGGGCGTCATGCGCCGACAAGGCGAAGAACTTGTTCTGGGCCGAGCGGAACGGCAGGCCGGTTATTTCAGCGATATGTCCGGCCGCGGTTTCGCCAAAGCGGGGGTGCGCATTCAGGCCCGTGCCGACCGCCGTGCCGCCGATCGCCAGATCGTAGATTCCGGGAAGATCCGATTGCACGCCGTCCAACGCGAAATCGATCTGCGCCACCCAGCCCCCTATTTCCTGCCCCAGCGTAATCGGCGTGGCATCCTGCAGGTGGGTGCGCCCCGTCTTGACGACCTGGCTGTAGGCTTCCGCTTTTTCCGCCAAGGTGTTGCGCAGGGCGCCGACCGAGGGAAACAGCTTGCGCGCCAGCTCCTGGGCCACGGCGATATGCATGGCCGTTGGAAAGGTATCGTTGGACGATTGCCCGCGATTGACATGGTCGTTGGGATGCACGGGCTTTTTGCTGCCGCGCGAGCCTCCCGCCAGTTCGATGGCGCGATTGGAAATGACCTCGTTCGCATTCATGTTGGACTGCGTGCCCGAACCGGTCTGGAAAACCACCAGGGGGAACTCGTCGTCCAGCTTGCCTTGTATGACTTCATCGGCGGCGCGCGCAATCAGGCCGGCAATGTCCTGCGGAAGCTCGCCCAGTTCGGCGTTGGCCTGCGCGGCCGCCTTCTTCAATATGCCCAGGGCTGAAATAATGGGAGCCTGCCACTTGAATCGAGCCACGCCTATCGGAAAATTCTGTATCGAACGCTGGGTCTGCGCTCCCCAGTAGCGGGACGCGGGAACCTCGATTTCCCCCATGGAATCGGTTTCGATGCGGGTCGCTGCCATAGTTGCTCCTGTAGTGTGAATAGCGTGTGCCTGCATCCGTGCAGGCAGGATCCAGACTTCAACTATACGCCTGTGGCGGGCCCGCATGCCGGTATAACGGGGCGGCCGTCATGGGGATAGGCCTGTGCTCAGAAGCGATCCGACCAGGCCTTGGCCACGTCGAGCATGCGATTGGCAAAGCCCCACTCGTTGTCGAACCACACGAACAGATTGGCGAAGCCATCGCCGTTCGTGCGGGTCTGGCTGCCATCGATGATGGCCGAATGCGGATTGTGATTGAAATCGACCGATGCATGCGGATGGTTCGAATAGGCCAGAAGTCCCGCATAGCGGTTGGTCGACTCCATCAGCAAGGCGTTCAATTCCGACGCGGCCACATCGGTTTGCAGCTTCACCATCAGGTCGATGGCTGAAACGTTCAATATGGGCACGCGTATGGCCTTGGCCTGCACCTTGCCGGCCAGTTGCGGCAGCAGGCGCTCCACGCCTTGGGCCAGCCCGGTGGCCACCGGGATGATGGACTGCATGGCCGAACGGGTGCGGCGCAAATCGGAATGATGGTAGCCGTCTATCATGGGCTGATCGTTCATGACCGAATGCAGCGTGGTCAGGAAGGCATGGTCCACGCCAAAGGCGGCATCCAGTTCGGCCAGCACGGGAATGATGGCGTTGGTGGTGCACGAGGCGTTGGACACCAGCGTTTCCCGGCCGGTCAGGCCGGCATGATTGATGCCGTAGACCACCGTATAGTCGACGTCGTGGGCGCTGTTGGCCGGCTGGGAAACCAGCACCCTGGGGCAGCCCGCATCCACGAACTGCTGCAACTGCTCGCGCGAACCGTAGCGGCCGGAGCACTCCAGCAGCAGATCGATCTCCAGGCTTTTCCAGTCGACTTCTTCAGGCTTGCGGGCATGGCTGACGTGTATGACTTGGCCATTGACGATCAGGGCATCCCCGGCCTGCTCCACCTTGCCGGGAAAAACACCGTGGGTGGAATCGAACTGCGACAGATAGGCCATGGTCGCCAAGTCGGCGGGCTCGTTGATGGCGACAATCTGGAAGGCGTCGCGCAGGGGCGACTCGTACAAGGCCCGCAATACACAGCGGCCTATGCGGCCATAACCGTTGATTGCCAGACGTAAAGGACGGCTCATGCAAAGCTCTCGATGATGACAATGGGGAATGCCGTCACTTTACTACTTATGCGGGAGGGAGGAAGACGGGGGCCGCCAAGCCCCCGCCTCGCAGGCGCCGGCCTTGCGGCCCCGCCTGCCATCCCGCCTACATGGTGGGCATGATGAACTCATTGCCCTTGGTGATGTTTTCCGGCCAGCGCTGCATGATGGACTTCTGCTTGGTGTAGAAGCGGACGCCCTCTTCGCCATAGGCATGGGTGTCGCCGAACAGGCTGCGCTTCCATCCTCCGAAGCCGTGCCACGACATGGGAACGGGGATGGGCACATTGACTCCCACCATGCCCACTTGTATGCGCCGCGCAAATTCGCGGGCGGCGTGGCCGTCGCTGGTGAAGCAGGACACGCCGTTGCCGAACTCATGGCGATTGACCAGGTCGATGGCCGCGCCCAGGTCGTCCACGTGCATGCAGGCCAGGACGGGCCCGAAGATTTCCTCTTTGTATATTTTCATGTCGGGCGTAACGTTGTCGAACAGCGTTCCACCCACATAGAATCCGTTCTCGTGGCCGGCCACCTTGTAGCCCCGGCCATCGACCAGCAGTTCGGCGCCCTGCTCCACCCCCAGCGCGATATAGCTTTCTATACGCTGCAAGGCTTCCTTGCTTACCACCGGCCCCATCTCGGCATCCAGGTTCATGCCGTCCTTGATCTTCAGGGCCCTGGCGCGTTCGGCCAGCGCCGGCATGATCTTCTTGCCGACATCTCCGACCATCACGGCGACGGATATCGCCATGCAGCGTTCGCCCGCGGAACCGTAGGCGGCGCCCACCAGCGCGTCCACCGTGCGATCGATATCGGCATCGGGCAGGATGACCATATGATTCTTGGCGCCGCCCAGGGCCTGCACCCGCTTGCCGAAATGCGCTCCGCGCTCGTAGATGTATTGCGCAATGGGCGTCGAGCCGACAAAGCTCAGCGCCGCCACGTCGGCATGCTCCAGCAAGGCGTCGACCACGACCTTATCGCCCTGGATCACGTTGAACACGCCGTCGGGCAAGCCGGCTTCCTTGAACAGCTTGGCCATGAGCAGCGAGACGCTGGGGTCGCGTTCGCTTGGCTTCAGAATGAAGGTATTGCCGGCGGCGATGGCCACCGGAAACATCCAGCACGGCACCATGCAGGGAAAGTTGAACGGGGTAATGCCGGCCACCACGCCCAAGGGCTGGCGCAGGGTCCAGTTATCGATGCCGTTGGCGACCTGCTCGGTGTAGTCGCCCTTGAGCAATTGCGGTATGCCGCAGGCGAATTCGATCACGTCGATGCCGCGCGCGACCTCGCCTTGCGCATCCGTGAATACCTTGCCGTGTTCGGCGGTGATCATCGCCGCCATGGCGTCGGTATTGTCATTCATCAGGCGCAGAAATCGATTCATGATGCGCGCGCGGCGCACCGGCGGCGTATCGGCCCAGGCCTGCGAAGCCGCTTTCGCCGCCGCGACCGCCGCGTTCACGTCGTCCAGGGTGGACAGCGCCACCTTCCGCGCCACCTGGCCGGTGGACGGATTGAACACGTCCTGCTTGCGATCGCCGCTGCCGGGAACCAGCCGGCCGCCGATAAAATTGACCACATCGTTTTTATCGGTATAGGCGGGGGTGGCGGCGGTTACGCTGTTTTGGTCTTTCACTATGGTCTCCGGGTCGATATGAGGAATGAAAAAAGTATAGGCAGCGCGGAGTTTGCATACAAGGCCTTATTGCTGGATACATTGTTTAATTTATTAGACAATACAGAGTAGCCGCAAAGGAAAGCCATGAAGGAACACCAGAAAGAATTGATGTGGTCGCATATATATTGGCTGGGCGTGCTGGGTGCCGCGGGCAGCTATACCGCCGCGGCCAAGCGCCTGGGCGTCAGCAAGGGCGCGGTCAGCCTGCGCATCGCCGAACTGGAGCAGGTGTCCGGCGTCGCGCTGGTGCGGCGCACGACCCGCAGCGTGCGCCTGACCGAAGCGGGCCAGGCGCTGGTCGACGGCACCCGCCAGGCATTCCTTGCCATCGAGCAGGGCTTCGACAGCATTCGCGATCTGGCGGAAGAACCGCGTGGCGTGGTCCGCGTCACGGCCCCGGTGGCACTGGGCAGGCAGAAGATCATTCCGCTCATCAGCCCCTTCTTGCATGCCTGCCCCGACGTGCGGATTGAAATGGAATTGTCCGATCACTTGAGCTCGCTGGCGCAGGAAGGGTTCGATCTGGCCATACGCCATAGCAGCCATGTGCCCGAAACGCATGTGGCATGGCTGCTGCGCCCTTCCACCACCATGCTGGTGGCCGCGCCGTCCTATCTGGCCCGGCGCGGCACTCCCAAAACCCCGGATGACCTGGCCGGCCACAATTGCCTGTACTACCTGCGCTCGGCGGCGGCGCCCGCCTGGAGCTTCGCGCCCCTACGGCGCCCGGACGAGCGCCGCAGCGTGGCGGTACGCGGCAACTTTTGCGCCAACAACAGCGAAGCCTTGCGCGAGCTGGTCCTGGCCGGCCAGGGCATTGCCCTGCTGCCCGATTTCAGTGCGCGGGACGAGGTCGATACCGGAGCGCTGGTGCCGCTATTGCCGGCTTGGAAACCCGTGGGCGTGTTCGGCGATGCCATCTATGCCATACGGCCCTATAGCGCCTATGTGCCGCGCGCGGTCCGCGCGTTTGTGGAGCATCTGAAAGCGCAATTAAGCGTCGGAACTGGTTAGCGCGAAAGAGCAGGCGCCGACTAGAACGTGATCGAGAAACCGCCGTCCACCACCAAAATATGGCCGTTCACGTACGAGGCGCTGGACGAGGCCAGGAAGACGGCCGCCCCGGAGATCTCCGATGGATGGGCCCAGCGCGCCATGGGATTGCGCCCCAGGACTATGGGGCCCTTGATGGGATCGTTCGCCAGGCTGGCATTGGTTTCCGTCGCGAAGGTGCCGGGAGCGATCCCGTTGCTCGTGATGCCCTGGTTGCCGTATTCGACCGCAAGGGCTCTGACCATGCCCGCCAGGCCCTGCTTGGCAACCGGATAAATGGCATCGCCCGGCCGGGCGAGTTCGCCGGCGATCGAGGTCAAGGTAATGAAGCGGCCTTGCAAGCGATGCTCCACCATGGCGGCCGCCGCCAGCTTGGACAGATGAAGGGCCGCGATCAAGTCCACGTTGATCAATTCCAGCATGTCGGCCAGCGTGGCGTCTTCAAGGGACTTGCGTATGCGGATCCCGACGTTATGGACGACGATATCGGGCACGCCCGTTCGTTCGCACAGACTCTGGAAGGCCGAGGCCTGCCCCGCAAGGTCGCCGATGTCGCAGACAAAAGGATGGGCGTCATGGCCTTTGTCCGCCAGAGCGGCCACGGCGGCGTCAACGCGGCCGGCATGGCGGCCGTTGATGACGACGCGCGCGCCGCTGGCACCGTAGGCCTGCGCGATGGCCAGCCCCAGCCCTTGGGTCGAGCCTGTGATGAGGGCCAGTTTGCCTTTGAGCGAAAAATCGGGAGCGTCAGACATAAGGTTCAGATGGAGATTTATTCATTCAGCGGGATGGACGCTTGGGATTGTCCGGACAGCCAGACCCTCATGCAGTCGCCGGCGCGCTGGCGCAGATAGCCTTCAGCCCCGGCACACGCCTGTTCCAGCGTCACCGGACCGGGCGCAAGGCTGAACGCCGCCGTGATGCCCGCGGCATACAGGGCCTCGTAGCCTTCCCCCAGCGATCCGGCAATGGCAATGACGGGTATGCCCTGCCGCTGCGCATAACGCGCAACGCCGGCCGGGGTCTTGCCCAGCAGGGTTTGCGCGTCCATGCGGCCCTCGCCGGTAAACACCAAGTGGGCTCCGCGCATGGCCTCGGCCAGCCCCAGGAGTTCGGCCACCAGTTCCACTCCAGGCCTGAAGCGGGCCTTGAAGCAAGTCTTGACCGCGAAGCCCAGGCCGCCCGCCGCGCCCATTCCGGGAGTATCCCGCTCGTCCTTATGGAATTGCCGGGCGCACACGTCGGCAAAATGGGCAATGGCGGCATCCAGGACCGCAACGTCGGCGGGAGATGCGCCTTTCTGCGGGCCGAAGATGGCCGATGCCCCGCGTTCGCCGCACAAGGGGTTGTCGACATCGACCGCGATCTCGAACTCGGTTTCCGCCAGGCGTGGATCGACATCATCCAGCGACAGGCGGTCCAGCATTTGCAGGGCCGCTCCGCCCGCCGGCAATTCCTTGCCCTGCTTATCGAGCAAACGCACGCCCAGCGCCTGCAGCAGGCCGGCGCCGGCGTCGTTGGTGGCGCTGCCGCCCAGGCCCAGCACGATATGCCGGGCGCCGGCATCCAGCGCGTTCTTGATCAGTTGCCCCACGCCATAGCTGCTGGCCTGCAACGGCCGACGCTCTTGCGCGGGTATTTGTTCCAGCCCTCCGGCGGCGGCCATTTCGATAAAGGCCTTGCCGTCGCCCAGCCAGCCCCAGCTGGCGTCGCAGGGCTCGCTGTTGGCGTTCTGCACCGAGACTGTACGGCGCTCTCCCGAGCTGGCCGCCAGCACGGCGTCGAGCGAACCTTCGCCGCCGTCGGCCATGGGCACGCAGACCGTGTCGGCTTGCGGCAAGACGTCGCGCACACCCGACTCGATGGCTTGGGCGACCGCCGCCGCGCTCAAGCTTTCTTTGAAGGAGTCGGGAGCTATGACAACACGCATGATGTGAACCTTGATGGGAGATTGGATATTTGTGGAGAGATGCTAACGGGCCACCACATTGCGGGGAGCCCCCCGATGAAAGGCCTCGATGTTATCGATCAACTGATCGGCCAGGCCCTGCATGGCTTCATCGCTGGCCCACGCGACGTGCGGCGTCAGGATGAAATTGGGCAGGTCAAGCAATTGCACCAGTGGATGGTTGTTCTCGGGCGGTTCAGGCGCCGTGACGTCGAAGCCGGCGCCGCCCAGTTGACCCGAGCGCATGGCATCGGCCAGCGCGGGCTCATTGACCAGGCCGCCGCGCGCGGTATTGATCAGCAGCGGCTTGCGCTTCATCTGCGCAAATTCGGGCGCGCCGATCAGGTCGCGCGTTTGATCGTTCAGCGGGCAATGCAGGGTGATGATGTCGCTTTCCTGAAGCAACTGCTCGAAGGGCGTATACAGGCTGCCCTGCTTGCCCGCCCCTTTGCGCCCCGCAAACAGCACACGCATGCCCAGCGCCCGCCCGATGGCCGCCACCGACTGGCCCAGCGCGCCTTCGCCGATGATGCCCAGCGTGGATCCGGCCAGGTCCTTGATGGGATAGTCGAAATAGCAAAACTGCTGGGCGTCGTACCACCGCCCCGCCTTGACCGATTCACGGTAGGCGACGATGCTGCGGCGCAGGGCGAAGATCAACGCGAAGGTATGCTCGGGCACCGTATGGACCGCGTACCCCCGTATGTTGGATACCGTTATGCCTTGCTTCGCGCAGGCAGCCAGGTCGACGTTGTCGGTCCCGGTGGCGGCCACAGCCACGAGTTTCAGGCGGCTGGCCTGCTCGATCGCTTCCTGGCGCACGGGCACCTTGTTGGTAATGACGATGTCGGCATGAGCGATGCGCTCCGCCACCTGTTCGCGCCGGGTACGGCCAAAGACCTGAAGTTCATGCTCGAACGACAAGGGGCGCAATAGGGTTTGCGGAGAAATGGTGTCCCGGTCCAGGAACACCACCTGCAAAGGTCGATCTGCCATGAGGAATCCTTGTGTGGCGGTAAGCGCTATGCGTGCGCGGTAATCCGATATAGTAATGGGATTCTCTCATTTCTCAAGCAGGCCGGCATGCCGTGCCTGAAGGATGCCTTCATCTATGCCGCCAAGAAAGTATGCCGTCCAGGATTTCTTCCGCAACCCCGATCGCGGATTTTTCCGCTTGTCCGACGATGGCGCCACGCTGGGCTTCATGGAACCGGCCAGCATCCAGGGCAGGCCCGCCCGCATGAATATATTCGTCCAGGCGCTGCAAGGCAGCACGCCCGTGGGCGCGGCACGGCGCCTGACGAGCGAAACCGAAAGGGACATCGCCCAGTTTTTCTGGAAAGGATCCGACACCGTCATTTACGAAAAAGACTTCAACGGCGACGAGAACTTTCATGTGCTGGCGGTCGACGCCCGCAGCGGCGCCTTGACCGACCTGACGCCTTTTCCCGGCGTGCGCGCCAGCATCGAGGACGACTTGCGAGACGATCCGGATCACATCCTGATCAGCCATAACGGCCGCAATCCCGAAGTGTTCGATGTCTACCGGGCCAATATCCGGAACGGCGAACTTGCCCTGGCGGCCGAGAACCCCGGCAACATCGTCGGATGGCAAACCGACCACCGGGGGCGCTTGCGGGCCGCCATGACCAGCGACGGACTGCACACCACCCTGCTGTATCGGGATTCCGACGCGGACCCGTTCCGGCCCATCGTCACGACAGATTTCCGCAGCGTGGTCAGCCCGGAATTCTTCAGTTTCGACAACCAGCGCCTGTACGCCTTGAGCAACCGGGGGCGCGACTGCCTGGCTTTGGTATTGATCGATCCAAACGACCCCGACCAAGAGCAGGTCATTTTCCAGGCCGACAAGAACGACCTGGACGGCGCGGGGTATTCGCGCCTCCGGCAAGTATTGACCGTAGCCGTTTACCAGACCGACAAGCCGCAATACCACTTCTTCGACGAGGACAGCGCGCAGCGCCACGCCCGGGTTTCGAAGAAGCTGCCGGGCTACGAGATCTCATTTCAAAGCGGAACGCGCGACGAAACGAAATTCATCGTTGCCGCCTACAACGACCGCACGCCGGGCAGCCGGTATATTTACGATGCGGGCAACGATACGCTGGACAAGCTGGCCGATATCAATCCGGTGCTGGCCGAAAGCGACATGGCGCCGGTGCGGCCCATACAGTATGTCTCGCGCGACGGCCTGGCCATACACGGCTACCTGACCCTGCCGAAGGGCCGCCTCGCGCGCGGCCTGCCCTGCATTGTGAATCCGCACGGCGGACCCTGGATGAGGGATGGATGGGGCTTCAACCCGGAAGCCCAGTTCCTGGCCAATCGCGGCTATTGCGTGTTGCAGATGAATTACCGCGGCTCGACGGGCTACGGCCGGAAATTCTGGGAAGCCAGTTTCGGCCAATGGGGACTGCGCATGCAGGACGACATCACCGACGGCGTGCAATGGCTGATCGCACAGGGCATTGCCGATCCGGACCGCATAGCGATCTACGGCGGCAGTTATGGCGGCTATGCAACGCTGGCGGGCATTGCCTACACCCCCGATCTGTACGCCGCCGCCGTGGACTATGTGGGCGTGTCCAACCTGTTGACCTTCATGAACACGATTCCGCCCTACTGGAAGCCGATGCTCACGAAAATGCACAGCATGGTGGGCGATCCTGACGCCGACCGCGACCGGCTTGTGGCGACATCGCCAGCCCTGAATGCCGACAGGATCAGGACGCCGCTGTTCATTGCGCAAGGCGCGCACGATCCGCGCGTCAACAAGGACGAAAGCGACCAGATGGTGGCGGCGCTACAGGCGCGCGGGATCGAGGTGGAATATATGGTGAAGGATAATGAAGGGCATGGTTTTCACAACGACGAGAACAAGTTCGAGTTTTATGAACGCATGGAAGCGTTTCTTGCTGCGCACTTGAATCCTTAACTCACTTTTTACAAGGAAGTACATGATGAAGCTTTATTATCTGCCCGGCGCTTGCCCTCTTGCCTCGCACATTGCCCTGGAATGGACAGGCAAGCCTTATGAAACGCAGGCGGTGGGACGCGACGAGATGAAACAGGCTCCTTTTCTTGCGCTGAATCCGCTGGGCGCGGTGCCGGTGTTGGTGGATGGCGATATGACGCTTACGCAGAGTGCGGCGATTCTGGAGTATGTGGCGGAGCTGAATCCAGAAGCGAAGCTGTTGCCGGATACGCCGCGCGGTCGCGCGGAGGTGCGCCGCTGGCTGGGCTTGGTGAACGCGGATATTCATCGCACGTTCGCAAATGTTTTCGCGGCGGGCTATTTCGCGGGCGACAACGAGGAATTCCAGCGGAAGTTGATCGAAACCTCGACGGCGAAGCTGATGCAGCTGTTCGGCGTGGCGGACAAGCAGCTGGAGGGCAAGGATTGGATAGCGGGGACGCGTTCGGTGGCGGATCCTTATCTGTACACGGTCTTGCGGTGGGCGAAAGCCAAGAACGTGGATCTTGGGGCCATGAAGAATTTGCAGGCGTTTTATGCCCGGATGGAAGCGGATTCCGGCGTGCAAGCGGCGTTGAAGGCGCAGGGGCTTTCTTAAGCGTTGATAGGTTCAGGAGGCCTGGTGGGCTGCATCCGGACTTGAGCGGCTCGAGTGCCTCGGCTTATTGGCCGGGGTGAGTGACGAACCCGATTTTTCGGTTTCTTGAAAGGCGCGGCCGGCGGGCCGGAGCCGTGCTTCCATCGCCGCGGCCCCTTCGGGGCTGCCCTTGCCGTCGCTTCAAGGCGGAGGCCGGGCGTGAACTCATGAATCATCAGCCGCCTGTAGGCTGATGGTTCATTCAAACAGCACGCCCTCTTACGCCTCCGCCTTGAAACGACGGCTGCGGCTTGCTCAAAGTCGCCCGTCCCCGGCCCGCCAGCCGCGCCTTGAAGTTTCGAAATAGCGTGAGGGTTCATGCTGCTCCGGGCTTCCAATAGCATCTGGTGGCCAATTAAAAAGGTTCATCTTCCCATTCGGCCACACCGCTGACTCCATCAAGGCCGGCATTTTAAGAATATCGAACGCAAGAAACAGAGTGCTCCTCAAGGCCCGCTAAAGCAAGATAGCGCGAATTGGCCAAGGAAGGCCTTGCCGGTCGCGATCAAGGCGGCTACGACGACAAGAGGCCGACATGGGGACACCGACGCGTTTCAGCCCGACGTTCAAACGACTGGTCTGGTCAAATCTGCTGGCTCAGGCGGCCGAACAAATCGGGCTTGCGACGGCGCCGCTATTGGCGGTCTTTCTTTTTAGCGCAAGCACCAGCCAAACAGCGGCGCTGCAGATGGTGCAGACCCTGCCGTTCTTATTGCTGGCGATTCCCGCGGGCCTGTTGGCGGATCGCTCTTCTCGCAAGACCGTGCTTGCCTTCGCGGAAGGGCTGCGGGCGTTTTCCTTTGGTTTGATTCTTTTATTGCTTGCGCTGGAAAGCTTGACGCTTTCAACCCTGGCCTTGCTCGGTTTCATCGGTGCCATGGGCACCGTGGCATACAACGTAACTACGCCTGGCCTGGTGCCTCATCTGGTTGCAAGGCCTCTGCTTTCCATGGCAAACAGCCGGTTGGAACTTGCACGCAGCATCGCTTTTACGTCGGGCCCCGGTGTGGCGGGGTTGGTCTTCAGCTCTATGGGTGCATCCTTCCCTTACTGCCTTGCCCTGGTCTTTTCTCTTTCAGCCGTTAATCTCTTGCGCTCCCTGCCTTCCAATCCTATCGTGCCCCTGCATGGAAGACTATGGGCGCAACTGAGCGAAGGTATGTATTTCACACTCGCAAGCCCTCTTTTACGGCCAGTTCTGATAACCGCCGTCATCTTCAATATGTCGTGGTTCATGCTTCAAGCGGCGTTTGTCCCTTATGCGGCTGGACACCTGGAGCTATCCGCGTTTGAAGTGGGGATCACGATGGCCTGCTATGGCCTTGGCATGATCGCGGGCGCGGTAGCGGCGCCATGGGCCGCCCGGCAATTCTCGTTTGGTTCGATGATTATTTCAGGACCGATCGGCGCCTTGCTTGGCGCGGGGGCAATCGCATATTCGATTTGGTATCCAAGCCTTGCTCTGGCGTGCGCCAGCTTTTTTCTTTTTGGAGCCGGGCCGATTCTTTGGACGATTTCAACGACAACCCTTCGGCAAGCGGTCACCCCGCCCGACCTGATCAGTCGCGTTTCCGCGGTAATCATGACGATGACCTATGGCGCCAGGCCGATTGGAGCCTCGATGGCAGCCATGATAGGAAGCATTTATCCTGCGGAATATTGCATACTCGCCGCGGCAATCGGCTTTATTGCGCAGCTTGCCGTCATAGTATGTTCGAACGTCCCCAGGCTGGCCGGCATACCGGGGCCGGAGCCCCGGGCTTTGCCAGGCTAGGCGCCCAGATAGGCTTTGCGGACTTCGTCGTTGACGAGCAGGTTGGCGCCGGTATCGGCCAGGACCACTTTGCCGGTTTCCAGCACGTAGCCGCGGTCGGCGACCTGCAAGGCCTTGTTGGCATTCTGCTCGACCAGGAAGACGGTGACGCCCTCTTCGCGTATGGTGCGGATGATCTCGAAGATTTGCGCGATGATCAGCGGCGCCAGTCCCAGCGTAGGCTCGTCGAGCAACAGCAAGGTGGGCTTGGTCATCAGGGCGCGCCCGATGGCCAGCATTTGCTGCTCGCCGCCCGACATTGTGCCGGCGCGCTGGTTGGCGCGTTCCCTTAGCCGGGGGAACAGGTCATAGACGTGATCCAGGCCTTCCTCGACTTCTTTCGCCTTCAGGAAGAACCCGCCCATTTTCAGGTTTTCCGCCACGGTCAGGTCGGGGAAGACTCGGCGGCCTTCGGGCGAGATGGCGATGCCGCGGCGCATGATGGTGTGCGTGTCGGCCTGGGTGATGTCTTCGCCCAGAAAGCTGATGGAGCCGCTGCTGGCGCGGGGAGACCCGCAGACCGTCATGAGCAGTGTGGTCTTGCCTGCGCCGTTGGCGCCGATCAGGGTGACGATCTCGCCTTTGTTGACCTCTACGGAAACATCGTTAAGCGCCTGGATGGCACCATAGTAGGTATGTATGTTTTGGAGCTTGAGCACTATTCTTCCCCCAGATAAGCTTTGATGACACGAGGGTCGACGCGGACATCGGCGGGCAGGCCGGTGGTGATGGGCTTGCCATGCTCCATGACGAGAATGCGGTCCGATACGCCCATGACCAGGCTCATATCGTGTTCGATGAGCAGAACGGCCACGCCGAATTCCCGGCGCAACTGATCGATAAGCTGCTGGAGATCGCGTTTTTCCTGGGGATTGAGCCCTGCGGCCGGTTCATCCAGCATCAGCAGGCGCGGTCGGGTGATCATGCAGCGGGCGATTTCCAGCCGGCGCTGATGGCCGTAGGCCAGATTGCCGGCCTCGCGGTTGGCAAATTGCCGTATGCCCATGAAGTCGAGCCAGTCGACCGCGTTTTTTTGCGCTTCATGTTCAGAGCGGCGGTAGGACGGGACCTTGAACAGGCCCGGCAACAACCTGGTCTCGATGTGGGTGTGTTGCGCGACCAGCAGGTTTTCAAGGACGGTCAGGTTCTTGAACAGGCGCACGTTCTGGAAGGTGCGCACCAAGCCCTGCTGGGCCACCTTATGGCTGGGCATGCCATTGATTTTTTTTCCATCCATCAGGATGTCGCCCGTTGTGGGCTTGTAGAAACCGCCCACGCAATTGAACACCGTCGTCTTGCCGGCGCCGTTGGGCCCGATGATGGCGAAAACCTCGTCGCGCTTCACGTCGAACTCGACCTGATCCACCGCAAGCAAACCGCCAAACCTCATCGTAAGGCCAGATACCTTCAGCAATACCTCGCTCATACTTTCAACTCCACCTGCGGGCGCTTGACCGGCAGCAGGCCTTGCGGACGCCACATCATCATCAGCACCATCACCAATCCAAAAATCAACATGCGGTATTCCGCGAACTCGCGCGCTATCTCCGGTACCACGGTAAGCACGATGGCGGCCAGAATGACGCCCACCTGCGATCCCATCCCGCCCAGCACCACGATGGCCAGGATCAGCGCCGACTCCATGAAGGTGAAGGATTCGGGATTGACCAGACCCTGGCGCGCCGCGAAGAATGCGCCGCCGAAACCCGCGAACATCGCGCCCATGGTGAAGGCCGACAGCTTGATGCGGGTGGGGTTCAGGCCCAGCGACCGGCAGGCGATCTCGTCTTCGCGCAGAGCCTCCCAGGCCCGGCCGATAGGCATGCGTATGACCCGGTTGGATACGAACAAGGTCAGCAAGGCCAGGCACAGCGCCATCAGGTACAGGTAGATGATGACGTCCTGGTTGTCGAAGTTCCAGCCCACCAGTTCGTGAAAGGTCGTCACGCCTTCAGGCGCGCGGCGCGCCATGGGAAAGCCCAGCACGGTCGGCTTGGGAATGCCGGAAATGCCGTCGGGCCCCCCGGTAAGGGAATACAGGTTGATCAGCAGCAGACGGATGATTTCGCCAAAGCCCAGCGTGACGATGGCCAGGTAGTCGCCCCGCAGCCGCAGCACCGGAAAGCCCAGCAGAAAGCCGAACAGCGCCGACATGGCGCCCGCGAAAGGCAGTGCCTCCCAGAAGCCCCAGCCCGCCCAGTGATAGAGCAAGGCATAGGTGTAGGCACCCACGGCGTAGAAGCCCACGAAGCCCAGATCGAGCAGGCCGGCAAAGCCCACGACAATGTTCAGGCCCAGCCCCAGCATGATGTAGATGAGCACCAGCGTTGCAATGTCGACCTGTGCCCTGCCTGTGAAAAACGGCCATACCAATGCAATGGCGACCAGCAGAAAAATAAGGCCGCGCCGCACGGGTTCGGTCAGCACCGGCATCGCGCGGGCCTTTCCGCTGCGCTTGAATATGCGTGCCAGCAGCGGCCGTATCATCTGGAATGCGAATACGATGGCCATGCCGGCCAGTATCATGTTCCATTCAGGTTTGAGATGGGTTTGCATGCCGCTGCGGACGATTTGCAAACCGAAGACTGGCGCAATGATGACCCCGGCCATGAAGGCCGCGATCAGCGCGTTCTTGACGTTGTTACCCATTACACTTTTTCCACTTCGGGTTTACCCAGCAGGCCGGTCGGTCGGAACAGCAGGATGAAGACCAGCAAGCCGAAGGCGACGATATCCTTGTACTGGGACGAGATATACGCGGCGGCGAAGGTTTCCGCCAGGCCCAGAAGCACGCCTCCGAGCATGGCGCCGGGAATGCTGCCGATACCGCCCAGGACGGCGGCGGTGAATGCCTTGATGCCGGCGATGAAGCCGATGAAGGGATTGAGCTTGCCGATAGCCAGTGCGATCAGGACCCCGCCCACGGCGGCCAGCATGGCGCCGATGATGAAGGTGAAGGAAATGATGCGGTTGGTATCGATGCCCAGCAAGTTCGCCATGCGCAGGTCTTGCGAGCATGCGCGCGAGGCGCGGCCGATGCGCGAATACTTGATGAACAGCGACAGCGCGATCATCAGCAGCACCGTGACGACGATGATCATTATGCGGGAATACGGCGCGGTGATGACAAAATCGGAACCCAGCTGGAACTGGACCGAGCCGGTGACGAGCGCCGGAACGGCCATGTCGCGCGCTCCCTGGCCGATCGCCACCCAGTTCTGCAGGAAAATGGACATGCCGATGGCGGAGATAAGCGGCACCAGGCGCGGGCCGCCGCGCAGCGGCGCATAGGCGACTTTTTCGGTGGCATAGCCATACACGCCCGTAACCAGCACGGCGACGATCAGCATGACCAGAATAAGTATGGGTAGCGGCAAACCGCTGTTCACGCCGATGGCGGACAGGGTGACCAAACCGACGTACGCCCCAATCATATAGATTTCGCCGTGCGCGAAGTTGATCATGCCGATGATGCCATAGACCATTGTGTAGCCGATGGCGATAAGCGCATAGATGGCGCCCAGCGACAAGCCGTTGAACAGCTGTTGCGTAAGTTGGGGTATGAGTTCAGACATAAAGCGGATATTCCGGAACGTCGGCCCGGGAAAGACGGCGAGCCAACCGAGGGAAGAAAAGAAATGCTCCAGCCCTTGGCAGGCTGGAGCATGCAGCGCTGCGTTTAGATTTTCAGCTGCTCAAGGTTGCCGGCCTTGTCCCATTTGAAGACGGCGAATTCGAATTCCTTCAGATCGCCCTTGGCGTCGTATTCGACCTTGCCGATGGATGTATTGAATGTATGGCTGTGCATGTAGTCGGCCACCTTGGCGGGATCTTCGCCCACGGCGTTGATGCTGTCCACCAGAATTTGCACGGCCGCATAGGCGGTCAGGGTAAAGGCGCCGTCCGGGCTGCGATTGGCCTTCTTGAAGTGCTCGAGCACTTTCTCGTTGCCGGGCAGCTTGGTGAAGTCGGAGGGCAGCGTAACCAGCAGGCCTTCGACGGCGGGGCCGGCGATGGCGACGAGGTCTTTATTGGCCACGCCTTCAGGACCCATGAATTGGGTCTTGAGACCTTGTTCACGCGCCTGGCGCAGCAACAAGCCCAGTTCGGCATGGTAGCCGCCGAAATAGATCAGGTCGGGGTTGAGCGACTTGAGCTTGGTGATGACTGCGGAATAATCGCTGTCGCCCACGTTGATGCCCTCGAACAGCGCCACTTTGGCGCCGCTCTTGGTCAGGTTGTCGCGCACTTGCGTGGCCACGCCCGAACCATAGGTCTGCTTGTCGTGCAGGATGGCGACCGTTTTGGGCTTGAGGTGCTTGATGATGTAGTTGGCGGCGAAAGGACCTTGCTGGTCGTCGCGGCCGATGGTGCGGAAGAAGAAATGAGGCTTGATGGTGTCGGTGACCAGCGGCGACGTGGCCCCCGGGGTGATGGCGACAATGCCTTCCTGTTCGTAGACGTTCACGGCGGGGACCGTCGTGCCCGAGCATGCATGCGCAACGGCGAACTTGGCGCCGGAATTGATGACGCGGTTGGCCGCCGGAACGGCTTGCTTGGGCTCGCAGCCGTCATCGATAAGCAGGGGTTCGAGCTTCTTGCCCTTGACGCCGCCCGCCGCATTGATGGCTTCGATGGCTGTCAGCGCGCCGGCCTGGATCTGGTCGCCGTATTGGGTGGCGGGGCCGGTCATGGGTTGGGGTATGCCGATTTTGATGGTATCGGCGGCCAGTGCGCTGCCGGCGATGGCCATGGCGCCCAGGGCCATGACTAAAGGTGATACTCGTTTTAAGGACTTCATGCCTGCAAATCTCCGGTTAAGCCTGCCGTATAAGCGAATTCATGTTACGAATTCACATGCTTTGTTACGGCAAGCCATGTTATTAGCTTCCGCCTGGAACGGCTAGCGTATTCTGACGATTCGCTGAGTGCATGTCACTACGGATAAGCCCTTACGGAATCGGATTTATTTCGACCGCAAAAAGGCGTATTTGGAGGCTTGCAGATTCCGGGCCGTGCCCCACTTCCGATTTCAGTTGGCAAACTCGTTGGATAGCTCGGCGGCGCGGTCGCGCGCGGCCTGCATGGCCGACTGGACAATGGCCGGAAATTCTTTGCTGTAAAGAACATCCAGCGCGGCGGCTGTCGTGCCGCCCTTGGACGTCACCCGTTCGCGCAGCACGGCCAGGCTTTCGTGCGACAGCGCCGCCAATTGGGTTGCGCCGTTCAGGGTGGCCAGCGCCAGGGTGCGCGCCTGGTCGTCGCTAAGGCCTTGTTCGATGCCGCCCTGTATAAGTGATTCCAGGAACAGGAAGACGTAGGCCGGGCCGCTGCCCGACAAGGCGGTGACGGCGTCGATCTGGGCATCGCTTTCGACCCAGACCACTTCGCCCACGGCGCGCATGAGCTGCTGCGTCACGGTCTTGTCGTCTTCGGACACGCCGCTCAAGGCCATCAGGCCGCTGGCGCCCGAGCCGATCAGCGCCGGGGTGTTGGGCATGCAACGCACCAGGCGGGTCCAGGGCTTGTCGGCCGTGCCCAGCCATTGGCTGATTGTTTCGGCGGAGATTCCCGCCGCAATGCTGATGACCAGCGTATCGTCCCGCAAGAAAGGCCGGCAGCTTTCGACAGCCGCCTTCAGGTATTGGGGCTTGACGGCAAAAATCCATACGCGGCGGCTGGCCAGCGTGGCGTCCGGCGCCGTGGCAACCGACACGCCCTGCTGCGACCATTTTTCAAGGACGGGAGTGGTGACATCGACGACGTGGACATCGTGGGCGCCGCAGCGCTTGCCGATCAGGCCGGCGGCCAGGGCGGTGGCCATATTGCCGCCGCCGATAAAGGCTATCGTAAGTTCTTGGGTCATAAGGCCGACATTGTACGATTTTCGCGATCCGGACGCGGGTATATTTGCATTGACCTTCTTCGCGTATTGTCGTTACAGTCACGCCAATGTCATAAACACGTCATAAGCTTACAAACGAATTTCGGCGGACAACCCGGCCGGACAGGATTTTTCAGGAGAACATCTTATGCGAGCAAAGCTTTTTGCATTATCACTGGCTGGCGTGATCGCCGGCATGGGCTCGGCCCATGCGGCCACCGACATCAACTTCTGGCACTCCATGCAAGGCGCCCTGGGCGAGCGTGTGAACGGCCTGGTGAACGAATTCAATAAAAGCCAATCGGACTACGTGGTCCATGCCATCTACAAGGGCGCATACGGCGAATCCATGAATGCCGGCATCGCGGCCTTCCGTGCGGGCAACGCACCGGACATCCTGCAGGTGTTCGAAGTAGGCACCGCCACCATGATGTACGCCAAGGGCGCCATCCAGCCCATCCAGGAAATGTCCGAGAAAGCGGGCGATCCCATCAATCCGGCCGACTTCCTGGGCGCTGTCGCGGGCTACTATTCTTCGGCGGACGGCAAGCTGGTGTCCATGCCGTTCAACAGCTCCACGCCTGTCTTCTACTACAACAAGGACGCCTTCAAGAAAGCCGGGCTCGATCCCGAGCATCCGCCGAAAACCTGGAAGGAAGTCGCCGAAGCGGGCAAGAAGCTGCGCGCCGCAGGCATGGAATGCGGCTACACCACCTCCTGGCCTTCGTGGATCCAGTTGGAAACCTTCGGTGCCTGGCATAACACGCCCTACGCATCCAAGGACAACGGCTTCGGCGGACTGGATGCGCGGCTTGAAATCAACAAGCCCCTGTTCGTGCGCCACATGACTTTCCTTGCCGACATGTCCAAGGAAGGCACATTCACCTACGGCGGCCGCGGCGACGCCCCCAATGCCCTGTTCACCTCCGGCAAATGCGGCATGTTCACCGGCTCCAGCGGCAACCGCGCCAACATCATCAAGACAGGCGGATTCGAGTTCGGCACCTCCAGCCTGCCCTACTACGATGATGTCAAGGGCGCTCCGCAAAACACCATCATCGGCGGTGCATCGCTGTGGGTGTTCGCCAAGAAAAGCCCCGAAATCTACAAGGGCGTGACCAAGTTCTTCAAGTTCATCTCCAGCCCCGAGAAGGCCGCCGAATGGCACCAGGGCACAGGCTATGTGCCGGTGACCAAGGCTGGTTTCGAACTGACGAAGAAAGAAGGCTTCTACGACAAGAACCCCGGCACCGATGTCGCCGTCAAGCAGCTGGACGCCACTACAACGGAAAATTCGCGCGGCATCCGCCTGGGCTATCTGCCGCAGATCCGCGACATCGAAGACGGCGAAATGGAACAGATCTTCGCGGGCAAAGTTACTCCCGAAGCCGGCCTGGCCAATATGGTCAAGCGCGGCAACGAGCTGCTTGAGCGTTTCGAGAAAAGCGTCAAATAAGACCTTGGACTAAAATCGCGGCCGTGGGACATGACCGTATTCCGGTCATTTCCCGCGGTTTTTCGCTTATGCGACAATAGCGCCTTTTTTTGCCGGCTTCCATATGGAAAAACGCGTCGTCTTCAGCCATAAGACCCTACCCTACCTGCTGCTTGCGCCGCAGTTGGCAATCACCGTTATTTTCTTCTTCCTGCCCGCCGGCCAGGCCATGTGGCAATCGTTCAGGCTGGAAGACCCTTTCGGCCTGTCGTCCCAATTCGTGGGCCTGGACAACTTCGCCGAGCTGTTTTCCAATTCGGACTACACCGACTCATTCAAGGTGACCGCGCTGTTTTCGGTGCTGGTCGCCGTGCTGGGGCTTAGCATCTCGCTGCTGCTGGCCGTCATGGCCGATCGCGTTGTCAAGGCCGCCAGCGTGTACAAAACCCTGCTTATCTGGCCCTATGCGGTCGCCACCGCCGTTGCGGGTGTCCTGTGGCTGTTCCTGTTCTCGCCCTCGGTGGGGATACTGGCCGTTTTCCTGGTGGAATCGGGCATTGCATGGAACCCCAGGCTGGATGGCGACGACGCCATGATACTGGTCGTTCTGGCCTCGGTCTGGAAGCAGATTTCCTATAACTTCCTGTTTTTCCTGGCCGGCCTGCAATCGATTCCGCGCTCCCTGATCGAGGCTGCCGCCATCGACGGGGCCAGCCCCACGCGGCGCTTCTGGACCATCGTATTTCCCCTTCTCTCGCCGACGACCTTTTTCCTGCTGGTCATCAATGTGATCTACGCCTTCTTCGACACCTTCGCCATCATCGACATCATGACGCAAGGCGGCCCGGGCTCCAGCACATCGATCCTGGTCTACAAGGTGTACAACGCCGGTTTCAAGGGCCTGGACATCGGTTCATCCGCCGCCCAGTCGGTCATACTGATGGTCATCGTCGTACTGCTCACTGTGGTGCAGTTCCGCTACATCGATCGCAAGGTCAATTACTGACGCGGCGGCCAACGCCGGCATACAGCCAAGCCAACCATGATAGAACGCCGCCCCATACTCGACATCGTTACCCACCTCGTGCTGATACTCGGGGTGGCCATCATCGCCTTCCCCCTGTATGTAACTTTCATCGCCTCCACCCAGACCGCGCAGGAAGTCGCCCAGGCGCCCATGTCGCTGCTGCCCGGCAGCCACTTCATTGAAAACTACCGCACGGTGCTGACCGGCGAAGCCGCCAACACCCCTGCCGTTGCCCGCATGATGTGGGTCAGCACCGTGATGGCGCTGGTCATCGCCATCGGCAAGATCGCGATCTCCATGCTGTCCGCCTTCGCCGTGGTCTATTTCCGCTTCCGCTTCCGGATGTTCTTCTTCTGGATGATCTTCGTCACGCTGATGCTGCCCGTCGAGGTGCGCATCGCGCCCACCTATAAGGTGGTGGCCGACCTTGGCATGCTGAACAGTTTCGCGGGCCTGACCTTGCCGCTGATTGCATCCGCGACAGCCACCTTCCTGTTCCGCCAGTTCTTCCTGACGGTGCCCGACGAACTGATCGAAGCGGCCCGGATCGACGGCGCCGGCCCCATGCGCTTCTTCAAGGACGTGCTGCTGCCCTTGTCGCGCACCAGCATCGCCGCCCTGTTCGTGATCCAGTTCATCTACGGCTGGAACCAGTATCTGTGGCCTCTTATCATTACTACCCAAGAGAACATGTATCCGGTGGTGATCGGCATCAAGCGCATGATCGCCGGTGGCGATAGCGTTACAGAATGGAATCTGGTCATGGCCACCGCGCTGCTGGCCATGATCCCTCCGGTCGCCGTCGTGATCTTCATGCAGAAATGGTTTGTGAAAGGCCTGGTGGACTCAGAAAAATAAACGCCGCCGCCCCACCCGGCGCACCACTAAACACCGATTTGGAATTACACATGGCTACATTGAGTTTTCGCAACGTAAAGAAGGTCTACCCCGGCGACATCGCGGTCATACATGGCATAGACATGGACGTTGCAGACGGCGAGTTCATTGTCATCGTCGGCCCGTCGGGCTGCGGAAAATCCACGCTGATGCGCATGGTCGCCGGCCTGGAAAGCGTGACCGGCGGCGATATCCTGATCGGCGACAAAGTGGTCAATAAGCTGGAGCCGGCCGAACGCGACATTGCCATGGTGTTCCAGAACTATGCCCTGTATCCGCACATGACGGTGTTCGACAACATGGCTTATGGCTTGAAGATACGCAAGCTGAGCAAGGAAGACATCAAGGCCCGCGTACAGGATGCGGCCCAGATCCTGGAACTGACGCATCTGCTGGATCGCCGCCCGCGGCAGCTATCGGGCGGCCAAAGGCAGCGGGTGGCCATGGGCCGCGCCATCGTGCGCGATCCCAAGGTCTTCCTGTTCGACGAGCCTTTATCCAACCTGGATGCCAAGCTGCGCGTACAGATGCGGCTGGAAATACAGAAGCTGCACCGGCGGCTGAAGACGACCAGCCTGTACGTGACGCACGACCAGGTCGAGGCGATGACCCTGGCCGAGCGCATGGTCGTGATGAACAAGGGCGTGCCTGAACAGATCGGGACGCCGATCGAGGTGTTCGAGAAGCCGGCATCGCTATTCGTGGCAAGCTTCATCGGATCGCCTCCGATGAATCTGATTCCCGTGTTCGTGGATGGCGAGCGCCAAGTAAAGGACGAAGACGGGTCCGCCCTGCAATTCGATCCGGCGCTGATACCGGCTTCGGTGGCCAATCGCAAGGTGATCATGGGCATGCGTCCGGAGCATATAAAGCTGCATGCCACCGGCATCCCCATGCACGTGGAAATGGTGGAGATCCTGGGATCGGAGCAACTGATACACGGCCGCCACGGCGATACCCCCATAGTGCTGCGCTGCCCGGTGGGCCTGACGAAAGATTATCCGCTGCAGATCGGCGAGGCGGTGCAGATAGGAAACGACTGGGATCACCCTTTGCATTGGTTCGATCCAGAGACCGGGAAGCGAATCGACGATTGACCTGCACCGGCGGCGCGTTGCGCCTTCGGATAGGCAAGCCGCCTATTTTTCCCGCGCTGAAAGCTGCCCAAGGATTTCGTGAGCGGCCTTGATGCGGGCTGGAATCGGAAAGTTCCTGTTCGCAAGCATTACGATGCCGATCTTCTTTTCCGGCACGAATGCCGCGTAGGCACCGAATCCATTTGTCGAGCCGGTTTTATTGAACAAGATGGACGCTGCAGGCGCCCGCGGAGGATTGATGCGCCGCGCCGCATTGGATTCCATGCTCATGGAGGGCGAATTCCCGGCTTGCAACCGCTCCAGGGAAATGGGATAGGGATATTGCTCCCACCCTAGCCCCTGCACCATATCTCCGACTTTGAAGTAGCCTGCATGCGTGCCTTCAATGGCGCGCCGTATCGGTTCTTCCAGGCTTGCAGGATCGATGTTTGCCTGCACGAAACGAATCATATCGGCGGCTGTCGATTTGACGCCATAGGCCTCGGCATCGAACATGCCGGGATTCACGCGGATGGGTTTGTTCGCGTTGTTGTATCCCCACGCATAGTTGGGCATCGCGTTTTCCGGCACACGGATATGGCTGTGGCGGAGCCCCAACTGGGGGAAAAGCAGGTTTTCCACCGCAGCGGAAAATTCACTTCCCAAGGCAAGTCCCGCAATGTACCCCAGCAAACCTATGCTGGGATTGGAATATCGGCGTAGTACGCCAGGCGCAGCCTCGGGTTGCCATTGCTGGAAATAGCCGATCATTGCGTTCCGGTCCGAGATCCCGTCGGGGAATTGCAGCGGCAGGCCGCCCGCGGTGTAGGCACCCAGATCAAGAAGTCTGGCCTTGCCGATCGCACTGCCCCGCAACGCCGGAAGATATTGGCCGGGGCTGTCTCCAAGAGACAGTTTGCCCAGTACCTGCGCGTACGAGACCAGCGTTCCCGTGAAAGTCTTGCTGAGCGACCCGATCTCGAAGAGCGTGAACCGGCTGACCGGCGTCTTGCTCTCTGTGGAGGCCACTCCGTAGTTGAAGAAAAGCGGCTCGCCATCGGCAATGACCGCAATAGCCATGCCGGGCACATCGTACTCCGCCATGATGGAGCGAATGGCGGCATCGACGACGCCGTGAATTCCGGCGGGATAGCCGGACGCCCGGCTGGCGGCGCACAGACAAGCGGAGAAAATAATAGCCAGAGCAATGAGGCCGATGCGTTTAGGCAAGAAGGTCAAAACGGATTTCCTGATTCGGTTGCGGCTCAACAAGACGATAGCCCCCTGACATCACGCCGAGGATGGCGGGCGTCCGCTCGCGTGGCGGATCGCGTCTGCCAGATCGCCAGTATGCACCATCAATTCACGCACTTGGCGCAGCATGGCGGATTGATGCAGTACGGCTCCCCAACTGGGCGAATCCAGCAGTTGATGCCAAATGGGCTCCAGGCTTTGAGGATCCGCATCGTGTTTCTCCGCCAGGCTGCCGGCGAACTCCAGGCTGGCCGTCGCGGACAAAAGCTGCATCCGGCTGGCGGCGCCGAGCAGGCGCGGGGCCGCGTCGGCGGGCGCATCGCAGCAATAAAGAACGGCCCCGGCCAGACCCGCCTCGTCGTGCCTTAGCGCCCTTAGCGATGAGCCGAGCAGTTGCATTGTTCCCTGCTCGGTCCAGAAGGGATAAACGGCGTTTCCCTCTGCCTGCGCAAGCAGGTGCAAACCGCGCAACAGTCGCGGCAGGTCGCTGGCCGCGGCATCGAGCGAGGCCTTGGCTTCCACAAGCAGGCAAACCTTCCAGGCTGGCGTTGGCTCCGTCGACTGCACATGCCTGAGCAGGACGACGTCCCACTCGCTTTTGGCCCGATGGGCGCTGCCGGGCAGGGAAGCCGGTACGCGCATCGAGGTCACCACACGGTATGGCGCGCCAGTCTCCCTCTCGTTGAGCCGCTGGGCCAGCGCCTCGATCGCCCGAGCCGCCAACGCTTCGACGGCGGCGCCGCGCTGCTTCGAAACGCTGCCTTGCGCAAAGGCCGTGGGGCTACCCGAGCGAGGACCGTGGCGGTCCCATAGCGACTGATACCGGCGCACAAGCTCATCCGATGCCAGGACTTCCAGGCGCCTCAAGCGCTCCAATGCCGGACTATCGAGCAGCTTGGCCAAGCCGCGCTCCAAAGACGATCCGCCTGCCATCTCCGGCATCGCCCGAATGGCTTGTGAGGCATCGAACAGTTCGGTCCAGGATGCGCCGGACGCAAGCGCATAGATCTTGGCCAGGTTTTCGCCTTGCCCATCCTGCGCCAGCCGCCGTCGTTTGGCCGGGTGGGCAATGGCATCCACCATGGCACGGACCAGGCGGCGATCCTGGTCCGCATGCGTGGACAGCGACGCATACTCGCGTACCTGTGTAGCCTGGTGTCGAAGCACCATGGCCTGGAAGGCGGGATCTCCCGCATCCGGGCGCATCGCCTCCTGTATCATGCGCGCGAGCGCCTCGATGAAAATTCGCTTCAGTTCGGGACCTGGCGCTTCGCCGCGAACCTTTGCCTCGCGGGCCTTCTCGATTGCCATGGCGAGTGCCGTGGCGGGACCGCCTTCCCGCATCCGAGCGGCCGTGCCGTCCTTGGCCGGCAGGCGATAGCGGCGGGCGACGATGCGCAACATCTCTTCTAGCAAGGGCGGGGACATGGCAATGACAGGGATCTGGGCAAGACGAGAAATTCAATCGGCATAAGCCACAGCATAACAAGCCGGACCCACAAGCTCGATGAGCCATCGACGCCCGCCAGGAACACCGCAAAAAAAACCCGCATCATGCGATGCGGGTTTCAATCTCCGCCGAACTCATCGAGATCGGCGGAACAGATCAGGCGAAATCAGCTTACTTGTAAACCGACTTCGACCCATCCTTGTGCCAGGTGAACACATCGAACTTGAAATCGTTCAGGTCGCCCTGCTTGTTCCAGGAAATTTTCCCGATAGGCGTAGCCACCGAATTCTTGTGCAGATAAGCGGCCACTTTGATCGGATCGTCGACTCCCGCGCCCTTGATGCCTTCGGCGATTGCCGTCATCGCCGAATAAGCCGTCAGCTGGAAAGCCCCGCTGGGGTCGCGTTTCTTGTCCTTGAACGCCTTCACAATGGCCGCGTTCGACGGATCCTTGGTGAAGTCGGCCGGCAGCGTCACCAGCATGCCCTCGACCGAAGCGCCGGCGATGGCATTGATGTCGGGATTGCCCACGCCTTCCGGCCCCATGAATTTCACCTTCAAGCCCTGCTCGGCGCCCTGGCGCAGCAACAGGCCCATTTCGGGATGATAGCCACCGTAATAAACGAAATCGGCGCCCGAACTCTTCAGCTTCGTGATGACGGCCGAATAATCGCTGTCACCGGCATTGATGCCTTCGAACATCGCAACCTTTACGCCGGCCTTCTCCAGTTCGCTCTTGACCGAGCTGGCGATGCCCTGGCCGTACGACTGCTTGTCGTGCAGCACCGCGACCAGCTTGGGCTTGATCTTTTCGATGATGAACTTGGCCGCGGCGGGACCTTGCTGATCGTCGCGCCCGATCGTGCGGAAGATCATGTCGTAATTCTTGCCGTCGGTAACGGCCGGCGACGTTGCCGACGGCGTGACCATGACCACGCCTTCATTGTTATAAATGCTGGTGGCGGCAATGGTGGCGCCCGAGCACACATGCCCGACCACGTAATGAATCTTGTCGTTGACCACGCGGTTGGCCACCACCGGACCCTGCTTGGGCTCGCAGCCGTCGTCGATGGTCACGGCTTCGAGCTTCTTGCCCAGCACGCCGCCGCCCGCATTGATCTGTTCGATGGCGGTATCCACGCCTTCCTTGACCATCGTTCCGTATTGGGTAAGCGCGCCGGTGAAAGGCCCCGCAATTGCAATCCTGATGGTGTCCGCCGCCATGGCGCCGCTTGACATCAGCATGCCGGCAGCCAGGCCGACAGCGGCCGCTAAGGGGGTAAAACGAATGTTCATATAGCCTCCTGAAAGTACGCAGCAAAGCATACACCGAAAGATTCGCCCACGCCTGCGGTCCGCTTCAGGGTTTTCGCTATGGACGAGGCGAAAAAAAAGCCCCGTCGATCAAACCGATTCCGGCCTCCGGATGAGGATGCCGCCATGTGGATAGGTTTGAAGAACGGGGCTTGGGCGCCGAGCGCTTATTGCAGCAGGCTGCGCAGCATCCAGGCGTTTTTCTCGTGGATATCCAGCCGTTGCGTAAGCAGGTCGACCGTTGGCTGGTCGTTGACGCCATCGGCCTTCTTCAGCGCGGCGCGCGCGGTCTTGGCGACAGCCTCGTTGCCCTTGACCAGCAGCGCCACCATTTCTTCGGCGGCCGGCACGGATGCCGGCTCGGCGATAGAGGAAAGCTGCGCATACTGGGCATACGTGCCGGGAGCGAAATGGCCCAGGGCGCGGATGCGCTCGGCGATGCTGTCCAGCGCCTGCCATTGCTCGGTGTACTGCGTCATGAACATGGTGTGCAAGGTGTTGAACTGCGGGCCCGTGACGTTCCAGTGGAAATTGTGCGTCATGAGGTAAAGCGTGTAGGAATCGGCCAGCATTTTGGAGAGCTCGGTCGTGACCGCGGCGCGGTCCCTATCGGAAATGCCGATATCGATGGGCAGCCCCTTGTCGCTGATTTTTGCCGTTTTGTTGACTGGCTTGCTTGCTTTTGCCATACACACCTCCGAAGAAAAATTGCGATTCGAATGACGTAAGCAGAATACCATGCCCCCATGAAGCCTGCATGACATCAGGCCGGGTCGAGCATGGCTACCGGCGCGGGATCCAGATAATCCACCCCCGGCAAATCGCATGCGCGCACCGCGTTGATCAGCGCCTCGATGGCGGCCGGGCGCGGGAAACTCTTGCGCCAGACCAGCACCACGCGCCGGTCGGGAACCGGTTTCTTGAACGGAATATAGGTGAGCAGATTGTTTTCCAGCCCCGGCATCGACAAAGAGCTGGTGGGCAACACCGTGACGCCGATTCCCGCCGCCACCATGTGCCTGATGGTTTCCAGGGATGACCCTTCGAATGTGCGCTGTATGCCTTCGCTGGCGGCGGAGAACCGCGACAGCTCGGGACACACTTCCAGTACCTGATCGCGGAAGCAATGGCCGGTGCCCAGCAACAGCATGGTCTCGTCCTTCAGGCTGGCCGCGTCAACCTCTTTCCTGTTGGCCCAGGCGTGGTTCTTGGGCACGGCCACCAGGAAGGGCTCGTCATACAGGGGATGCACCATCAGGCCCGACTCGGGCAGCGGCAAGGCCACGATGGCGCAATCGATCTCGCCCTGGCGCAACAGCTCCAGCAGGCGGGCCGTGAAATTTTCCTGAAGCAGCAGCGGCATTTGAGGCGTGGCGGCTATCTGGGTGGGAACCAGTCGCGGAAGCAGGTAGGGCCCTATGGTGTGTATGACCCCTACCCGCAATGGGCCGGCCAGCGGGTCGTGGCCCTGGCGCGCGACCTCGCGCAGATTCGCGCTTTCTTCCAGCACGCGCTGGGCCTGGGCCACCACGCGCAGCCCGATCGGCGTGATGCCCACCTCGGTGCCGCCCCGCTCGAACAGCACCACGCCCAGCTCGTCCTCCAGCTTGCGTATGGCCACGGACAAGGTGGGCTGGCTGACGAAGCAGGCCTCCGCGGCGCGCCCGAAGTGCCGTTCGCGGGCGACCGCCACAATGTATTTCAGCTCGGTCAAAGTCATTGAATATCTCGCAAGAAAAATAAGGTGCTGCCGCGCTAGCTGCGCAAGTAATCCTGTTTATCGCGCATCCAGCGCCGCAAATGGGCCTGGGCATGCTCTGGGTAGCGATCGCGAAGCTCGCGCACGGCCTGCTGGGCCTGCTCGATGATGCGGGCGTCCGTTTCAATACTCGCAAAGCGCAGGAGCTCCTGGCCCGACTGCCTTGTGCCCAGGAATTCTCCGGGGCCGCGCATGTCCAGGTCGCGCCGGGCAATTTCAAAGCCGTCGGATGTCTCATACATGGCCCGCAATCGCTGACGAGCAATCGCCGACAGGGGCGACTGGTACATCAGCACGCAGATGGACTGCCGGCTTCCCCGCCCCACCCGGCCGCGCAATTGGTGCAACTGCGCCAGGCCGAAGCGTTCGGCGTGCTCGATGATCATGAGCGAGGCATTGGGCACATCGACGCCCACCTCGATCACGGTCGTGGCCACAAGCAGGTCTATCCCGCCGGCCCGGAAATCGTTCATGACTTCCTGCTTGGCCGAGGCCGGCAGCTTGCCGTGCACCAGGCCCACCCGCATGCCGGGCAGCGCCTGGACCAGCCGCGCGTGGGTATCCACCGCTGTCTGCAATTGCAAGGCCTCGCTTTCTTCGACCAGGGGGCAGACCCAATATGCCTGGCGCCCTTTCCGGACCTCGGCAATCACGCTGCCCAGCACCTCGTCGCGCCGTGCATCGTCGATGAGTTTGGTCAGCACAGGGCTGCGTCCCGGCGGCAATTCATCGATGACCGATACATCCAGATCGGCAAAAAAAGTCATGGCCAGCGTGCGCGGTATGGGGGTGGCGCTCATGTTCAACTGATGCGGAATGTCGGTACCGCGCCCATCCGTCTCTTCACCCTTGCGGCTTAGCTGCAGCCGCTGCCCAACGCCGAAACGGTGCTGCTCGTCGAGTATTGAAAGGCCCAGCCGTGCAAATACGACTTTGTCCTGGATCAGCGCCTGCGTGCCCACAATAAGCTGCGCCCGCCCCGACTCGATGGAGTCGATGGCGGCCTTGCGCGCCTTGCCGGTCAGGCTGCCGGTCAGCCAAGCCACCTGCACGCCCAGCGGCTGCAGCCAGGAAGACAGCTTCTGAAAATGCTGTTCGGCCAGGATCTCGGTGGGCGCCATGATGGCCACCTGGCTGCCGCTGGAAATTGCCTGCGCCGCCGCAAACGCGGCCACGATGGTCTTGCCGCTGCCGACATCGCCTTGCAACAGGCGATGCATGGGAAAGCGGCGTGTCAGGTCCCCGGATATTTCCTTGATGACGCGGCGCTGCGCGTCCGTCAGGGTGAATGGCAGGCTGGATTGCAGCGCCCGGACCAGTTCGCCATTGCCGCCATCCAACGAAGCGGCCCTTTGCCGGCGGCGCGCGGCGCGGGCGGCGGCCAGCGACAGTTGCTGGGCGAGCAGTTCATCGAACTTGATGCGGATCCAGGCCGGGTGGCCGCGTTCGATCAGGTCGGCGTAGGAAACGTTGGCGGGAGGATGATGCAGGACCCGGATGGCTTCCGCAAACGGGATCAGCCCGTAGCGTTCGCAAATCTCCGGCGGCAAGGTGTCCGACAGGTCGGCCTGCTGCAAGGCCTTGTCGATGGCCTTGCGCAAGCTGATCTGCGACAGTCCGTCGGTCGTGGGATAGACGGGAGTCAATGCGTCGGGCAGCACCGCGCCCGCCGCCGACACCTTGGGATGCACCATTTCGTAGCCGCCAAAACCGCTGCGCACTTCGCCGCGCACACGCACGCGCTTGCCCGCCTCTACCTGCTTTTGCTGGCTGGGATAGAAATTGAGCCAGCGCAAGGCAAGCTGCCCGGTATCGTCCTGGATGACGGCGTGCAGCTGGCGCCGGGGCCTGAACTGCACTTCGCTGCGCACAACTTCGCCCTCGACCTGCGCGGGCATGCCGGGGTGTATGGCCGAAATCGGCGCGATGCGCGTTTCATCTTCGTAGCGCAAGGGCAGATGGACGATGAAATCGGAAGGATCGCGCAAGCCCAGATGCAGCAGTTTGCGCTCCAGCAGCGATGTCGGGCCGCCGGCGGGCGGCTGGGCGGCGGTCTGCATTTTCCGGGGTGATGCCGTGGAAAGCGCCAATGGCCGGCCCTAGATGACGATGACCGCTTCGACTTCGAATTGCGCGCCTTTGGGCAGGCTGGCCACGCCTATGGTCGAGCGCGCCGGGTAAGGCTGGGGAATGATGTCGGCCATGATGGCGTTCGCGCTGGCGAACTTGCTCAGATCGGTCAGGAAAAGGGTAAGCTTGACGATGCTGTCCAGCGTCCCGCCGGCAGCCTCGATGACCGCCTGCATATTGGCGAACGATTGCCGGACCTGCCCTTCGAAGTTTTCGGACACCAGTTCGCCGGTGCCCGGCTCCAGGCCGATCTGGCCCGACAGGTAAACGGTCTTGCCGGGGCCGCAGGCCACGGCTTGCGAATAGGGACCGACGGCCGCGGGCGCCGCGTCGGTATGGATGATTTGCTTGGCCATAAATGAATTCTCTGAAAATATATAAAAACAACTATCAGAGTTTAATCATCTATAGCTAGAATTAAAAGCCCCCCTGGTATTGGGACTTTCACCCTAGGCCGGGTCTTTGGGAATCCAGGCGGCGGCGCAGCCATCCGGCCGCGCTTATTTTTCGACGAAAGCGCGTTCGATGACATAGTCGCCCGGCTGGCCCACGCCAGCCGACACCACGAAGCCGCGCGCGTTGAGCATGCCGCTGACATCGGCCAGCATCTGCGGACTGCCGCAAAGCATGGCGCGGTCGACGGAGGGATCAAGCGGCGGCAATCCTATGTCGGCAAACAGCCTGCCGGTTTCGACCACATGAGTGATGCGGCCTTCGTTGCGGAACGGCTCGCGCGTGACACTGGGGTAATAGATCAGCTTGTCGCGGACGATGTCGCCGAAATATTCGTTATTGGGCAATTCGTTCTGTATGAAGTCCGAATAGGCCAGTTCGTTCTTGAAGCGCACGCCGTGGAGCAGCACGATTTTCTCGAAGCGCTCGTAGATGTCGGGGTCTTTGATGATGCTCATGAAGGGAGCCAGGCCGGTGCCGGTGGCAAACAGGTACAGATGCTTGCCCGGCTTCAGGTCATCGGCGACCAGCGTTCCGACGGGCTTTTTGCTGACCAGGATGGAGTCGCCCTCTTTCAGGTGCTGCAGGCGCGAGGTCAGCGGGCCGTCCTGCACCTTGATGCTCAGGAACTCCAGGTTTTCCTCGTAGTTGGCGCTGGCGATGCTATAGGCGCGCATAAGCGGCTTGCCGTTGACTTCCAGGCCCAGCATGACGAAGTGGCCGTTATGGAAGCGCAAGGCGGGATCGCGCGTGGTCTTGAATGAAAACAGGGAATCATTCCAGTGGTGGACGCTAAGAACCTGTTCTGTATTGAAAGCTGCCATGTGTCTATGAAAAGTAGTTGCCCGCGGCATGAAAACAGCGAGGCAGCAAGAATGCCGCATCGCGCAATAAGGCTTGATTTTAGCCGACCGGGGACGGGCCATTCTGAAAGCCCCGCCCTCCCCAAGGATATTACGGCACACCTGCGCCATTTCAAGACGGCGGGCGGGCGTTACGCGCGTCTTGTTTAAGATAGATCAAATAGAGGGATAAAAAACCACCGGCGGCGGCGCGATATTGCTCCATCAGCTGAAATTCAGTTGAATAGTTGGGGATACTCTGCTATCTTTCGCTTATCTATATGAGAATCATTACTATTTATAGATAGTAACCCGATTCTCGGCCTTCGACGAATTCCGTCACTATCCTATCTGGAGATCCCTGATGCGCTCAGTAAAAGAGCTCAAGCCTTTGTTCCGGTCGTTCGCACTGGCGGGCATTGCCGCGTTTTCAACCTTGTCGGCCACGGCATTCGCCGCTGACGTCAGCCTGTACACCACGCGCGAGCCCAAGCTTATACAGCCCTTGCTCGACGAGTTCACCAAAGACACCGGCGTCAAGGTGAATACCGTGTTCGTCAAGGACGGCCTGATCGAGCGCGTCAAGGCCGAAGGCGACAAATCGCCCGCCGATGTCCTTATGACGGTCGATATCGGGAATCTGCTGGACCTGGTCGAAGCCGGCGTCACCCAGCCGATAAATTCCAAAGTCCTGAACGAGACCATACCCGCCAACCTGCGCGGGGCCGACAACCAATGGTATTCGCTGTCGCTGCGCGACCGGGTCGCCTATGTCGCCAAGGACCTGGACGTCAGTGCCATCACCTATGAGGCCCTGGCTGACCCCAAATGGAAAGGCAAGGTCTGCATACGCTCGGGCCAGCATCCTTACAACACCGCGCTCATCGCGGCGATGATCGCCCACGACGGCGCTGAAGCCACGGAAGCCTGGCTGCGCAATGTCAAGAACAACCTGGGTCGCAAGGCGGCCGGCGGCGACCGCGACGTGGCGCGCGACATCCTGGGCGGCATTTGCGACATCGGCATTGCCAACGCCTACTATGTCGGACGCATGAAAAACGCCGAGCCAGGCACCGACGCGCGCAAATGGGGCGACGCCATCAAGGTCGTTCGTCCCACCTTCGCCAGCGAAAAAAGCCGCGGCACGCATGTTAATATTTCCGGCGCTTCGGTGGCCAAGTATG
>JBEBYL010000012.1:0-80588 GCA_040391135.1 Pusillimonas sp.
GAAAAAAGCCGCGGCACGCATGTTAATATTTCCGGCGCTTCGGTGGCCAAGTATGCGCCCAACAAGGAAAACGCCGTCAAGCTGCTCGAATACCTGGTATCCGACAAAGCCCAAAGCCTGTATGCCAATGCCAACTACGAGTACCCGATCAAGCAAGGCGTCAAGCTTGATCCCGTCGTAGCCAGCTTCGGCCCGCTGGTTGTCGATCCCTTGCCCTTGACCGAGATCGCCAAGCATCGCAAACAGGCCAGCGAGCTGGTGGACAAAGTTGGATTCAACAACTGACCGTCTCGCTCTCTCCACCGAAACGCGGGCCCGCCGGCCCGCGTTTTCTCGACTTTTGCAGGAAAATCCGCAGTTGCCTTCCCGTCGTCTCCTTTCGTTTGAATCCGGCCTGGGTTGGCGTATTGCGGCATTTCTGATCGCGCTGTGCGTGATCGCTCCCATAGTCACATTGTGCTGGTACGCCCTGCATGGGTCGCTGGACCATTGGGCGCATCTGCTCAATTTCGTGCTTCCCGTGGCGTTCCGCAACACCGCCCTGCTGCTTGCCGGCGTAGGCGTCCTGGTCGCATGCCTGGGCGTGGGCAGCGCATGGCTGATCACCGCCTACGACTTTCCCACCCGCCGCACGCTGTCCTGGGCGTTGTTGCTGCCGCTGGCGGTACCCACCTATATCGTGGCCTTCGCCTACCTGGACATCCTGCATCCCATCGGACCGGTGCAGACGCTGTTGCGCGACCTGCTGGGCTACGACAGCCCAAGGCAGTTCCGGCTGCCCGACCTGCGTTCACTGCCCGGGGCCATATTCCTGCTGGGATTCGTGCTTTATCCCTACGTCTACCTTAGCACCCGCGTCATGTTCGCCACGCAGGCCGCCAGCCTGATCGAGGCCGCGAGAGTGCTTGGATCGTCGGGCCGCAGCGCCTTTTTCCGCGTCGCCCTGCCGCTGGCGCGCCCGGCCATCGCCGTGGGCGTCAGCCTGGCCTTGCTGGAAACCCTGAACGACATCGGCGCCTCGGAATTCCTGGGCGTTCAAACCCTGACGGTATCGGTCTATACCACCTGGGTCACGCGCTCCGACCTGGCCGGCGCGGCCCAGATCGCCCTGGCCATGCTGGCCATCGTTGCCGCCCTCATCCTGCTTGAACGGCACGGCCGGCGCCGCCAGCGCTACGCCAGCACCCAGCGCGCGCGTGCCGTCCAGCCTCGAAAACTGCGGGGGCCGGCCGCGGCCGCCGCCTTTATCCTGGGCTGGCTGCCCATCATCATCGGCTTTGTCGCGCCCGCCCTGTACCTGCTGAACGAAACCATCAAGCATTTCCACACGGTCGGAGCGGTATCCGACCAGTTGCTGCTTAGCGGCTACAACACGGTCAGCATCGCGCTGATTGCCACCCTGGCCACGCTGGCATGCGGACTGATCGTCGCCTGGACCGCCCGGGCCATACGCAACGGCGCTCCATCGCGCCTGCCGAAACTGTTCGCGCGCGTGGCGACATCGGGCTACGCCATCCCCGGCACCGTACTGGCCATTGGCTTGCTGATGCCCATCATGCTCATCGACAGCCTGGCCTCGTGGCTGTGGCAGGCGCTGGGCAATACCGATCCCGGCCTGCTGCTGATGGGGACCAGCACCGCCTTGGTCTGCGCCTACGTGATCCGCTTTCTGGCCATTTCAATCGGCGGCATCGAAGCCGGACTGGCGCGCATCCCACCGTCCATGGAACAAGCCGCCCGCCTGCTGGGCGAGACTCCCGCGGGCACCTTGAAACGCATACATTTGCCCCTGCTGCGGCCGGCGCTGGGCGCCGCCGCCTTGCTGGTCTTCGTCGACACCATGAAAGAACTGCCCGCAACGCTGTTGCTGCGGCCCGTCAATTTCGACACCCTGGCGACCTGGCTTTACGCCGAGGCGGCCAGGGGAACCTATGAAGAAGGCGCCGTGGCGGCGCTGGCCATCGTGCTGGCCGGCCTGCTTCCAGTCATTTTGCTGGCGCGCACCCAATTCAAATCAACCCATTGACCCGCATGTCCGAATTGCTGAAACTGGATCGAATTTCCCTGGCCTACGATACCCCCGAAGGCCTGACCTCCGTGGTGCGCCATCTGTCCCTGGATCTCGACAAGGGCTGCATAGGCTGCCTGCTGGGCGCTTCGGGCTGCGGCAAGACGACCGTGCTGCGCGCGATCGCCGGATTCGAACCGCTTAGGACCGGATCGATCTCCCTGGGCAGCATCACGCTGTCCGGCATCGGCAGTCAGGTCGAGCCGGAGAACCGGCATGTGGGCATGATGTTCCAGGACTACGCCCTCTTCCCTCATTTGAGCGTCGAGAAAAACATTGCCTTCGGCCTGCGCAAGTGGGACAAGCAGCGTCGCCGGAATCGCGTGGATGAACTGCTGTCACTGACCGGGCTGGAAGGATCGGGACATCGCTATCCGCATGAACTGTCCGGCGGGCAGCAGCAGCGCGTGGCGCTGGCCCGCGCCCTTGCGCCCGAACCGGAACTGTTGCTGCTGGACGAACCGTTTTCGAACCTGGATGTGGATACCCGCGAACGGCTGGCGTTTGAAGTGCGTGACATTCTCAAGAAAACCGGCCATACGGCGCTGCTGGTCACCCATAACCAGGCGGAAGCCTTCGCGATTGCCGACCGGATAGGCATCATGCAAGACGGCGATATCGTCCAGTGGGACACTCCCTACAACCTGCATCATAACCCGGCCAGTCCCTTCGTGTCCGACTTCATCAAGCGTGAAGCATTGATGGCGCAACGCGCCCAGGCCTACCTGCGCGGCGAAGCCGGTTAAAGGCTTCGGCAGGAATCTTGCCGTTCTTAATATCGATAGGTATAGATCAGCTGCACCATGTCCAGTCCTGGATTGGGCTCCTTCAGTCCGGCATTGGAAAAATGCGAATAACGCAAGCCTATCCGATGCGCGTCATTGATCAGCACTCCCACCCCGGCATGATTTCCAAATTGAAAGGCGGAGCCCAGATCCCGTCCTGCGAAATGCGTGCGGCTCAGCCCCGTGACGCCCACGCCTATTTCGGCATAGAAAAATTCCGTCGGCCACCAGCGCAACATAGGCGTCGCGCTTAACTGCCACATCGAGTCCGGATGCCCGCTCTGGGCGTCCCAATACGACACGCCCAATTCGGCGCCCAGATCCAATCGGCCCCAACTGCCCGTTGAACTGCTCCACCATGGCGGCGTTTCATACATCAGCCCGATTTTGCGGTAATCGCTGTTATATCCGAACCGCAGGCTCCAGGCGCCGGATGGCGCTTGTACGGAGGTCGCGGCCGCCGTCCCGGAAGGGGCGACCGGCTGGGAGAACACCGTCCCGCCGCGCAGAAAGCAGGCGCTCAAAACCATAAGCAAGAAAGCATGAACACAAAAAGACGCGGTACTGCGGGACGGACGGGTCATGTGGGCTCCTTTATGGCCAAGGACAGCCCGGAGAAGCAAGATGCATGCCCAACACGGCGCTATCCTACCTATCCTCGGTCTCGTTCAGCCCCAGTTCCGCGCATTTGCGCGTCAGCGTATTGCGTCCTATGCCCAGCCGCTGCGCCGCCTCCATGCGCCGGCCGCGGCTGTAATCCAAGGCCGTTTCCAGCAATGCGCGTTCGAAATCGCGCGTCAGTGTCGCCATGACGGCCGGCTCGTTGCGCAGCAGCCTTGCCTGGGCTTCCTGCCCCAGCATATCCAGCCAGGTTCCGCCCTGTGCCGTATCGCCCGGCAGCGCGCCCGCGACATCGGGTTGCGGCGCAAGCGAACCCGAATCGGGCCTGCCTTGCGGTTCGGCCAGTATCTCGGGCGGCAGGTCCTTGGCCTCGACCACCTGGCTCGACGACATCACCGTGAGCCATTGGCAAAAATTCTCCAATTGGCGGATATTGCCCGGATAGTCGAAGGCGCCGAGCATGCGCATGGCGTCGGCCGCGACACGGCGCACCGGCACGCCCAGGTCGTTGGCACTGTTCTGCATGAACAATTGGACCAGCGCCGGTATGTCTTCCTTGCGCTCGCGCAGCGGCGGCAGGCGCAGGCGTATGACATTCAAGCGATGGAAAAGATCCTCGCGGAACCGCCCTTCCGCCACCCGCTGCTCCAGCGGCTGATGCGTTGCGGCCACAATACGCACGTCGGCGTGTATGGCCTGGGAGCCGCCCACCCGGTAAAAGCTGCCTTCGGCCAGGACGCGCAACAGCCTGGTCTGAAGCTCGAAGGGCATATCGCCGATCTCATCCAGGAAAAGCGTGCCGTTGCGGGCCTCTTCGAAACGCCCACGGCGCTGCTGCGTGGCGCCTGTAAACGCGCCGCGCTCATGGCCGAACAATTCGGCCTCGAGCAAGTCCTTCGGTATGGCTGCCGCATTCAGGGCGACAAAAGGCCCGCTCGCCCGCGTGCTGTGCTCGTGCAGGGCGCGCGCGATCAGCTCCTTGCCCGTTCCCGACTCGCCGGTGATCAGCACCGTTACGCTGGATGCGGCCAGGCGCCCTATGGCGCGAAAGACTTCCTGCATGGCCGGCGAGGACGACTGCACCATGATGCGCCCCGCGCTGGCCGGTTCCGCCGGCAGATCCTCGTCAAGAGGCTCCCGGGGACTGGTTTGCGCGGCACGCTGCACCAGCGCCACGGCGGTGTTCACGTCGAAAGGCTTGGGCAGATAGTCGAACGCGCCCTTCTGAAAGGCGGCCACGGTGCTGTTCAGGTCGGTGAATGCCGTCATGACGATGACGGGCAGATCGGGATGATCCTGCTTGATGCGATGCAAAAGGCTTAGGCCGTCCTGCCCAGGCATGCGCACGTCGGTCAGCAGCACCGAGGGCAGCGTATCCCGCAAGGCTTCCAGAGCATCGGCGGCCGAGGCGAAGCTCTGGGCCGGAATGGCGACCCGCGCCAGCGCCTTTTCAAGCACCCATCGTATGCTCTGATCGTCGTCGACTATCCATACCGGTTTCATCATTGCTCCAGGGGCAGGATCATGCGGAACTCGGTGTGTCCCGCCTGCGAATCGAACTCCACGATGCCGCCGTGCTGCTGGACGAAATCTTGCGCGAGGCTCAGGCCCAGGCCGGTTCCGCTGGCGCGGCCCGTAACCAGGGGATGGAAAATCTTGTCATGCAACGACGGCGGCACGCCCGGACCGTTATCGATGACGGATACGACCACGCCCAGCTTTGCCTGGTACGCCGTCAACAGCAATTGCCGCCCTATCCGCGTGCGCAGCACCAAACGCGCGGATCCTTGCGGCGGCATTTCCGTCAAGGCCTGCGCGGCATTGCGGACCATGTTCAGCAAGGCCTGCAGCAGGCGCTCGAAATCGCCGCTCAAATCCGGCACGGAGGCATCGTAGTCGCGCACGAAATCAATTCTGGGGAATTCCGCCCCGACCAGCCGGTATACCCGTTCGCAAATTTCATGAATATTGAACGTGGTCTTTCGCAAGGTCTCGCCCTGCGGCGCAATCAGGCGGTCCACCAGGCCGGCCAGGCGGTCCGCCTCGGCGATGATGACCTGCGTATATTCATGCAAAGCGCCGGGACCCAGTTCGACATCCAGCAATTGCGCCGCCCCGCGTATCCCGCCCAGGGGATTCTTGACCTCGTGCGCAAGATTGCGCAGCGACTCCCGCTGCGCGGTCAGTTCCTTGCTTAACTGCTGGTGCCTGTCCAGCAGGATGTGATGTTCGATGACGCGCACCTCCAGCAAGGCCGCCCAGGGCTGCCTGTGCAAAGGCACGATGGCCAGGCTTACCGCAACCTGGTCGCCTCGGCGGTCAATCACCAGATCCTGGCGCAGTATTCCAAACTTGCCGTCGATGGCGTCGGGCAAGCGCTCGGCCAGCGCCGGATCTTCGCCGAAAAGAGCGTGAATCCGCTGTCCGGCCAATTGCCTGCGCGAGACGCTGAACAATTCTTCCGCCGCCGTATTGGCGTGCTCCACCTTGGCCTGGCCGTCCAGCAGCAGGACGGCGGTCGAGAGCAGATCGTAACTGGCTACGTCCATGATTCTTCCGGATTTTGCCAAGGGCGGCCCCGCGGCCGCCCCTCGCCCATTACAGGCTGTAGTACATATCGAACTCGACCGGATGAGTCGTCATGCGCAAGCGCGTGATCTCGGCCATCTTCAGTTCAATATACGCATCCAGCATGTCGTTGCTGAAAACACCGCCACGGGTCAGGAATTCGCGATCGGCGTCCAGCGCGGCAATGGCCTCTTCCAGCGAAGCGCAGACCGTCGGGATCTTCGCGTCTTCTTCGGGCGGCAGGTCGTACAGATTCTTGTCGGCGGGATCGCCGGGGTGGATCTTGTTCTGCACGCCGTCCAGGCCGGCCATCATCAAGGCCGAGAAAGCCAGATAAGGGTTGGCCAGCGGATCGGGGAAGCGGGCCTCGACGCGGCGTCCCTTGGGGCTGCCGACATAAGGAATGCGTATGGACGCGGAGCGGTTGCGCGCCGAGTAGGCCAGCTTCACCGGCGCCTCGAAGTGAGGCACCAGGCGCTTGTACGAGTTGGTGCCCGGATTGGTGATGGCGTTCAAGGCCTTGGCGTGCTTGATGATGCCGCCGATGTAATACAGGGCGAATTCGGACAGGCCGGCATAGCCATTGCCGGCAAACAGGTTTTGCCCGTCTTTCCAGATCGACTGGTGCACGTGCATGCCCGAACCGTTGTCGCCGACGATGGGCTTGGGCATGAAGGTGGCCGTCTTGCCGTATACATGGGCCACGTTGTGCACGGTGTATTTCAGGATCTGGTTCCAGTCGGCGCGCTCGACCAGGGTGCTGAACTTGGTGCCGATTTCCAGCTGGCCCTGGCCAGCGACTTCATGGTGGTGGACTTCGACCGGAACGCCCTGCTGCTCCAGCAGCAGGCACATTTCCGAACGCATGTCCTGGAAGCCGTCGACCGGCGATACCGGCACATAACCGCCCTTGACGCCCGGGCGGTGGCCCAGGTTGCCGCCTTCGAGTTCCAGGCCGCGCGACCAGGGAGCTTCTTCGGATTTGATCTTCACGAAGCAGCCCGACATGTCGTCGTTCCAGGTGATGCCGTCGAAAACGAAAAATTCCGGTTCCGGACCGAAATAAGCCGTATCGCCCAGGCCGCTGGACTTCAGGTAGGCCTCGGCGCGCTTGGCCAGCGAGCGGGGATCGCGGTCATAACCCTTGAGATCGGAGGGCTCGACCACATCGCAGGTCAGGTTCAGCGTGGTTTCTTCGCGGAAAGGATCCATGCGCGCCGAACCGGCATCGGGGATAAGGACCATGTCCGACGCTTCGATGCCTTTCCATCCCGCGATCGACGAACCGTCGAACGCCACACCCGTTTCAAGCTTCTCTTCGTCGACCGTATGAGCGGGCACGGTCAGATGGTGCTCTTTGCCCAGGGTATCGGTAAAGCGGAAGTCCACAAAGGCGACTTCGCGTTCTGCAATGAGTTTGACAACTTCTTCGGGGGTGGGCATATAGGTGGCTCCTGAACCAATGAAATCAGAAAGAGAATAAAACAACACAGCTTTACGCAATAAGCGTGCCAGCATTCAGCAAGGCTGGACGGCAGGGAGAGGAAGCCAGGGCAAGCACGATTCACCATTATGGGGCAATTTGCACCTTGTTGGTGCAAATTTTAGTGCACGCTGCGCCTAATCCAGAAACTCCGCCAGCAGATCATTCAAAAACTCCCAGCCTTGAGGGGTGGCTTGCAGCCTGGCGGGATCGGATTCCAGCAAACCCTTGGCAACCGCCCTTTCGATGGCGGGCGCGACGGCCAAAATGGATTGGCCGGTGCGCTCAATGAAACTGCTTCGCTCCACGCCGGCCTTCAGGCGCAAGGCATTGAGCATGAACTCGAAGCCCAATTCCTTCCACTGGACCTCGCGGTCTTCGGCCAGATGGCTGCCATCCCGCCGAAGGGCCTTGTCCATCCAGGAGGCCGGATTCTTCAATCGGGCCTGGCGGACGATGCGGTCATGGAAGGACAGTTTCCCGTGAGCCCCGGGGCCGATGCCCAGGTAATCGCCGAACTCCCAATAATTGAGATTATGGCGGCAGCGTTCGCCCGGCCGCGCATAGGCCGATACCTCGTAGCGCTCCCAGCCTCCCGCTTCGGTGGCCTGGGTTATCAGATCCTGCATCGCGGCGCTTGAATCGTCGTCGGGAAGCGTTGGCGGGTACTTGGCAAAAACCGTATTCGGCTCCAGGGTCAGGTGATATAGGGACAAATGGCCGGTCTGGAAAGACATGGCCTGGCGCAAATCGTCGCCGCAAGCTTCCAGCGACTGCCCGGGCAAGGCATACATCAGATCCAGGTTCACACGCGGGACCGAGCGCTGTGCGAACTCTATGGCGGCGCGTGCCTGGCGCGCATCGTGAATCCGGCCCAGGGCCTTCAAGGCGCGATCGTCAAAGCTTTGTATGCCCAGTGAAATGCGGTTGACGCCGCTGGCCGCATAATCGGCGAAACGGCCCGCCTCGGCCGTTCCCGGATTGGCTTCCAGGGTCACCTCGGCATCGGGCAGCAGGTTCAGATAGGCGCGAAACATGGCCAGCATCCGATCCAGGGCGCCCGCCGACAGCAGGCTGGGCGTGCCGCCGCCGATGAAAACCGATATGACCTGCCGGCCCCAGATCAGCGGCAAAGCCTGCTCCAGGTCCGCCTGCAAGGCATCCAGGTATTCCTGTTCGGGCAGGTCCCGGCCCAGTTCATGCGAATTGAAGTCGCAATAAGGACACTTGCGCACGCACCAGGGCACATGAACATAAAGGGACAAGGGCGGCAGGCTGGAAAGTATGGTCCGGCCGCCGGGGCCGGCCGGGATTACGCCGGGCTTCCTGGCGGGGGCCGTTGCGGAAGTATCAATAGGCTGCACGGAATTTATCCTGGAAAATCAAGCCCCGCCGGTAAACCCGCGGGCGGCCGTGGATGGCCGGTTTTTAAGGCTGGCGGCTGCGCAGGGCCTGCAGCAAGGCCGTCAGGGCCTGGGCGCGATGGCTTAAGGCGTTCTTCTGGTCGGGCGGCAGTTCGGCCACTGTCTTCCCCAGCGCAGGCAGATAAAAATGCGGATCATAGCCGAAGCCGTTGCCCCCGCGCGCCTCCTCGGCAATGACGCCGTCCCAACTGCCTTCGGCGATGATGGGCCGGGGGTCGTCCGCCGATTCGACGTAAACCAGTACAGCCACGTAACAGGCGGAGCGGTCTTGAACCCCCGCCAATTGCGCAAGAAGGTGGCGATTATTGGCGGCATCGGATTTTTGACCGCCGGCCAGCGATGCATAGCGGGCCGAGAAAACGCCGGGTGCGCCGCCAAGCGCATGCACGCACAAGCCGGAATCGTCGGCCAATGCAGGCAGGCCGGTCTGCCGGCTGGCATGCCGCGCCTTGGCCAGCGCATTTTCCACAAAGGTGGCGTAGGGCTCGTCGGCCTCGGCCACACCCAGTTCCCCTTGGGGAACCATGCTTATATCGGCTTGCGCAAGAATGGCGGAAAACTCCTTGAGCTTGCCCGCGTTATTGGAAGCCAGCACTACTTTAGTCATGTTTCTGTCCTTCTGCGGCGTCCTTGACCAGCAAGGAAACCAATTCCTTGGCGAACACCGGTAATTTATCGAATTGCCGCACGCAAATATGCAGCCGCCGCAACGCCCATGGGTCGTTCAAGGAGACAATCTTCAAAGGCATCTCTTTTACGTAGCGGCGGGCGGCCGATTCGGGTATGACGCCTATGCCGACATGGGCGGCAATCATGCGGCAAGCGGCCTCGAAGTTGCTGACCTCGACGCGAAAGCGCAGCACTCTGCCCAGGTCGTCCGCGGCTTGCAATAAAAATGCATGGATTGCGCTGGTCTCGGACAGGCCGACGTAGTCGTAGGAAAGCGTATTGTCGAAATCGACGGCATCCTCCGCGGCCAGGGGATGGTCCTTATGCGTGACCAGCACCAGGCGGTCGCTGCGGTAGGGTAGGAATTCAATGTTCTCGCCGCCGCCCGCCTGCGCGGTGATGCCGATGTCGGCGGACCCGTCCGCCACCGCCTTGACCACCAGATAGCTCAGCCGTTCGCGCAGCTCGACATTGACATCGCGGTGCGCGCCCAGGTACAGGGCCAGGATGTTGGGCATGAACTCGTTCATGGCGGTGGTGTTGGCATACACCCTGACACGGCCCTTGACCCCGCTGGCGTACTCCTGGATGTCGCCGCGCAGGTGCTCCAGCTGGCGAAGGACGATGCGCGCATGCCGCACGAAGGCCTCGCCCGAGGGGGTCAGGGTAACCCCCTGGCTGTTGCGATAGAAAAGCGCGGTGCCCAGGTGGGATTCCAGATTCTTGACGCGGTTGCTGGCGGCCGGCAGCGACAAAAATGAGCGTTCGGCGCCACGGGTCATGCTTTGCGCAGTGGCGACATTCACCATCAACTGCATATCCGTTAAATCAAAATGCATCGCCATGCGGACATTCTCTTCAAAATTGGCAAACCCCCGCTTAAGCAAGCAATAATTGGCAAGCCTCCAGCGTTCAGGCAAAGTAATGGCTATTGTAATGAACCCCGGACTTCCCCATCATGACCCAGGACACACCCGCCTTTCAGGACATTCGCGACGCCATCCGCGACCTTTGCGCGCAGTTTCCCCCGGAATACTTCCGCAAGATCGACGAAGAACGCGGCTACCCCGAAGAGTTCGTCAATACCCTGACCGAGGCGGGATGGCTGGCCGCGCTGATTCCCGAGGAATTCGGCGGATCGGGCCTCAGCCTGACCGAAGCCTCGGTCATCATGGAGGAAATCAACCGCAACGGCGGGAATTCCGGAGTATGCCACGGCCAGATGTACAACATGGGCACCCTGCTGCGCCACGGATCGGCCGAACAGAAAAAACTCTACCTGCCGCGCATCGCCAGCGGCGAACTGCGCCTGCAATCCATGGGCGTGACCGAGCCCACCACCGGCACGGACACCACCAAGATCAAGACCACCGCCGTCAAGAAAGGCGACCGCTACGTCATCAACGGCCAGAAAGTCTGGATATCCCGCATCCAGCATTCGGACCTGATGATATTGCTGGCCCGCACCACGCCGCTTGACGAAGTCAAGAAAAAATCCGAGGGCATGTCCATCTTCCTGGTCGACCTGCATCAGGCCATCGGGCACGGCATGGAAGTGCGCCCCATTCCCAATATGGTCAATCACGAAACCAACGAGCTCTTTTTCGACAACCTGGAAATTCCGGCCGAGAACCTGATCGGCGAGGAAGGCAAGGGTTTCAAATACATCCTGGACGGCCTGAATGCCGAGCGCGCCCTGATCGCCGCCGAATGCATAGGCGATGGGCACTGGTTCATCGACAAGGTAACGGCCTATGCGAAGGAACGCATTGTATTCAATCGCCCCATCGGGCAAAACCAGGGCGTGCAGTTTCCCATAGCCCGGGCGCACATCAATATAGAAGCCGCCAGCCTGATGCGGTTCGAGGCCTGCCGGCTGTACGACGCGCACAAGCCTTGCGGCGCGCAGGCCAATATGGCCAAGCTGCTGGCCGCCGATGCATCGTGGGAAGCCGCCAACGCCTGCCTGCAGTTCCATGGCGGCTTCGGTTTCGCCAACGAATACGACATCGAACGCAAGTTCCGTGAAACACGGCTATACCAGGTGGCCCCCATTTCCACCAACCTGATTCTTTCCTACGTGGCCGAACACGTGTTGGGCCTGCCACGCTCTTTCTGACAGCACCGATTCCACATAACATAGCGCATGCGCCCCATGCCGGAGACGACCATGAACCATCCCAGTGCGGAACTTGCCGAGTTCGCCGCTCAATTGACGTACGACGATATCCCCGCCGATGTGCTGCGCCGCACGGAAGACCTGATGCTCGATTGCCTGGCATCGGTGCTCGCCGGCTCCAGCGCCCGTCCCGTCCAAGCCATGGCCAAACTGGCGGACACCATGGGTCCGGCCAGCGGCCCCTCGGAAAACATCGTCACGCGCAAGACCACCAGCCCCCTATTCGCGGCCATGGTCAACGCGGCGGCGGCGCACATGGTGGAACAAGACGACGTCCACAATGGATCGGTGTTCCACCCCGCCGCCGTCATCTTCCCGCCGGCCATCGCCGTAGCGCAGGCGCTGGGGCGATCCGGACGCGACCTGCTGGTCGCCTCGGTGGCCGGCTACGAAACGGGCATCCGCGTCGGCGAGTTCCTGGGCCGATCGCACTATAAAATCTTCCACACCACCGGCACCGCGGGCCCGCTGGCCGCGGCGGTCGCGGTAGGCAGGCTGCTTAATCTGGACAAGCATCAGATGCTGCATGCCCTGGGATCGGCCGGCACACAATCGGCCGGCCTGTGGGAATTCCTGCGCGACGCCGCCGACTCCAAGCAGCTTCATACATCCAAAGCCGCCGTCAACGGCCTGATTGCCGCCTACCTGGCGCATGACGGCTTCACGGGCGCCCAGCGCATACTGGAAGGTCCGCAGGGCCTGGCCGCCGGCATGTCCGCCGATGCGGATCCGGCCAAGCTGACCGACAGGCTGGGCTCGCGCTGGACCGTGCTGGAAACCTCTTTCAAGTATCACGCATCGTGCCGCCATACCCACCCGGCGGCCGATGCCCTGCAAAAAGTGATCCGGTCGGAGCATATCGAAGCGGGCGATATTTCATCCGTCGTGGCGCATGTGCACCAGGGCGCCATCGATGTCCTGGGCCCGGTCGTGAATCCAGCGACCGTGCATCAGTCCAAGTTCTCCATGGGCACCGTCCTGGGCTTGATCGCCCTTCACGATCGCGCGGGCCTGCCGGAATTCGACGCGGCGCTGAATGACCCGGCCGTTGCCCAATTCCGCGATCGGGTAAGCATGGAACTGGATGCCGAGGTGGACACGGCCTATCCGGCCCAATGGATAGGCAAGGTTACGGTGCGGACCCGCGACGGCCGGAATTTTTCCGCCCGCGTCGACGAGCCCAAGGGCGATCCGGGCAATACGCTTTCGCGCGAAGAGCTGGAGGACAAGGCCCTGCGCCTGGGCACCTACCGCAATGCGGCCAGCACCGGCGAAGTCCAGGCGCTGATCCAGCGCATTTGGACCCTGGCCGACACCGAAATGGTGGGCCGCCTGGTCTAAGGCCATGCCGGCGCCTCCGAGGGCGCCGGCCCTTTCACAGCCACCAGACGGAAGCAGCCGAATCGCCTAGCCGTTCAGCGCCTGCTTCTGCAAGCCGATCAGTTCGCTAATGCCGCTTTGGGCCAGGTCCAGCAAAACGTCCAGCTCGCTGCGCCGGAATGTCTGTCCTTCGGCCGTGCCTTGCACTTCGACGAAATCCCCCGCGCCCGTCATGACGATATTCATATCGGCGCCGCAACCCGAATCCTCGATGTAATCCAGGTCCAGCACCGCTGCTCCATTCACCAGACCCACCGACACGGCAGCGACATGATCCCGCAAAGGACTGGCGGCGACCAGACCTTGCTCGACCAGCTTGCGGCTGGCGATCGCCGCGGCAACCCAGGCGCCGGTGATGCTGGCGCAGCGGGTTCCCCCGTCGGCCTGCAGGACATCGCAATCCAGATGCAGGGTGCGTTCTCCCAGTGCGGTCAAGTCGAATACCCCGCGCAGGCTGCGGCCTATGAGGCGCTGGATTTCCTGGGTGCGGCCGCTTTGCTTGCCTCTGGCCGCCTCGCGGTCTGAGCGGGTATGCGTCGAGCGCGGCAGCATCCCGTATTCGGCCGTTACCCAGCCTTGTCCCCTGCCCTTCAGGAAGGGAGGAACTTTTTCCAGGACGCTGGCATTGCAAAGCACATGCGTATCGCCCGCCTTGACCAGGACGGAGCCCTCGGCATGCCGGGTATAGCCCAGTTCCAGGGAGAACGGGCGCAATTGGGCGGCATGGCGCCCCGATGGACGCACAAGGCCGGAAGAGGATGACAGGGGGGACTCGGACACGGAAAACTCCTGGGATTCGACAGCGGATAACAAGGGATTCTCTCATGAAGCGCCGCCGGCATCCGAAACTGGACCCGGGACCGGCTTACAATAACGCCTTTCCATCCCCAAACAGGACTTTGTTCATGATCCGTAGCATGACCGCCTTCGGCAGCGCCCGCGCCGAATCCGAGCAAGGCAGCGTTACCGTCGAGTTCCGCAGCGTCAACAGCCGGTTCCTGGACATCAATTTCCGCCTGCCCGAAGACCTGCGCATGGCCGAAGGCCTGATCCGGGAACAGTTGGGCCGTGCCGTGAAACGCGGAAAAGTCGACATCCGGGTGAACTACAGCCGGGCGCCCACGCAAGCCTCGGCCACGCTGGATGAGGATTACCTGTCCACCGTCGCCGGCCAATTGCTGGCGGCGCGGCGCCTGATCCCCGACGTGCCGGCCCCCAGGCTGTCCGAATTGATCTCGGGTGCCGGAAGCGCGGAAAACAATGCCTTCGACCCTGAAATCTGGTCGGGCATGTGTTCGGAAGCCACCGCCCATGCGCTTGACGAACTGCAGGCGGCGCGCGAGCGCGAAGGCCAGCGGCTGGCCGAAATGATGCTGGACTGCGCCCGCGAAGTCGGCGCCATCGTCGAACAGGTTGCGCAAGACTTGCCCGTGTTGCTGGCGGAGCATCAGGAAAAGATCGGCACCAAGCTGCGCGATGCGCTGACGGCAGCAAGCCCCGAAGGGTTTGCGCAGATAAGCGGCGCGGAATTATCGGCCCGCATCGCGCAGGAAGCCTCGCTGTTCTCGCTGCGCATCGACGTGGCCGAAGAGCTGTCGCGCCTGCGGTCGCATATCGCCGAACTGGAGCATTTGCTGCGCGGCGGCCAGGCCGGCGGCAAGGACAAGAAAAACAGCGGCAGCGCCGGCAAGCGCCTGGACTTCCTGTTCCAGGAAATGAACCGCGAAGCCAATACGCTGGGATCAAAGGCCAGCGCACTGAGCGTAACCCGCGCGGCCATCGACCTGAAACTGCTGATCGAGCAGATGCGGGAACAGGCGCAGAATATCGAATAGGCGCCGCCGGCCGCTAATTGACTTCCAGCCCCATCTTCATGGCCAAGCGCCCAAACTTGGCTATGTCCCGCTGAATCAAGGACTGGAACTCCTGCGAAGTGCTTGCCGTGGTGTCGTAGCCCAGCGCGCGCAAGTCAGCCACCAGTTGGGGTTTGCCCATGATGGCTGCGATGGCCGAATTGAGCCGCTCGATGATAGCCGGAGGCGTGTCCGCCGGCGCCAGTATTCCATGCCATTGGTCCAGCTCATAACCGGGCAAGCCCTGCTCCGCCACGGTGGGCACGTCGGGCAGCAATGGCGAACGCCGGGGCGATGTCACGGCCAGCGCCCGCAAGGCCCCGGCTTGTATCAGCGGCAAGGCGCCCGAAGCGGTCACGAAGCCGACGTCCACGGTATGCGCCAGCAAGCCCGTCAGGGCGGGACCGCAACCGCGATATGGCACATGCAGCCAGGCGGCGCCGGTCCGGCCCATCAATTGTTCGCCGGCCAGATGCTGCGGCGTGCCGTTGCCGCAACTGGCGTATGAAAGCGGGGTCTCCTGCCGCTCGCCGATATGCGCTTCCAAAGCCTGCGGCAGACTTTTCCACGGAGAATCGGCCGCGGTCGCCAGTACCGAAGGCACGAACGCAATATTGATCACCCCCACCAGGTCTTTTTGCGGGGAGAAACCCAGATTGCGATACACGCCGGGATTGATGGCATAACTGCTGTTGACCATCAGCAGGGTGTATCCGTCAGGCTTGGACCGCGCCACCATTTGAGCGCCGATGTTCCCGCTGGCTCCGGCCCGGTTCTCCACCACCACCGGCTGGCCCAGCGCTCCTTCCATGTGCACGGCCAGGCGGCGGGCCAGCATGTCGGTCCCTCCGCCGGGCGGAAACGTGACGACCAGAACGATGGGACGTGTGGGATACGCGTCGCCGGCATCCGCGTCCGCCGTCCCGGCCCGCGCTGTGCCGGCGATCAGCGCGGCAGCCCACAGGATCGCCGCCAGCCGGGCCAGGAAAGAAATGCCGCGCCTAGGCATGATCCGCATCCAGGCCGATATCCAGGACCGGCGCGCTGTGCGTCAACCAGCCGACGGCGATCAGGTCGACGCCAGTCGCCGCCACAGCGGGCGCGGTTTCGGGTGTAATGCGTCCGGACGCTTCGGTTATGGCGCGGCCGTCCACCATCCGAACGGCGCGCTTCAAGGTTTCCAGCGGCATATTGTCCAGCAGCACCGCATCGACCCCGCACTCCAGCCCTTGCTCCAATTGAGCCAGCGTATCGACTTCAAGCTCGATGCGCACCATATGCCCTATTCCCGCCCTGGCCCGCGTTACCGCCTCGCGCACACCGCCTGCGACGGCTATGTGGTTGTCCTTGATCAGCACGGCATCGTCCAGGCCGAAGCGATGGTTGCTGCCGCCGCCCACCCGGACGGCGTACTTCTGGACCGCCCGCAAGCCCGGCATGGTCTTGCGGGTGCAGGTGACGCGCGTGCCGTAGCTTCTTATGGCATCGGCGATGGATGCGGTCGCGGTGGCCACGCCGCTTAAATGGCACAGAAAATTCAAGGCGCTGCGCTCCGCGCCCAGAATGGCGCGCGCGCTGCCTTCGATGGTGGCGATTTCATCGCCCGGACGCAGCCTTGCGCCATCTTCGCGCTGCACGCGCAGCTCCACGCCCGCGTCCATGAGTCTGAAGGCGAGCCGGGCCAGGTCCAGGCCGGCCAGCACGCCCGGCTGACGGGCCGCCAGGCGCATCCGAGCCCGGGCATCCAGGGGGATGATGGCGTCGGAAGTCAGGTCGCCGGCGCGCCCAAGGTCTTCGCGCAGCGCCCGCTTGACCAGTGATTCCAGCATCACACCCGGCAGGGGCGGAACCGGGTGTACAGCCGTGGCGGCGGACGACGGACGAAGGGTCGTTTCAGTGCGTTGGGCCAGTTCAATTATGCTCATATTGAGTATTAACTAGATAAAAAATTGGAAAATCACATCGCCTTCAGGGTTGGCATGAGACCGCAGTTCCCTTTCCCGTCGGCGCCGAGGTTCAACGTTTAATTATGCTCATATCTAGCACAATTAAACGTCAAGCCGGGCGTCATTGCAATCATTTATTTCGACAAGGGCAGTTTACTGCCGGCGATGGCGCGCTCCTGCATGACATCGCCGCGAAACTGGAACAGCTTTGCCGGCCTGCCGGCCGCGCCGCGAATTATGCGGCCGGTCTCCTCGACCAGCGCCTGCTGTTCGATGACGCGGCGGAAATTCTGCTTGTGCAGACGCCGCCCGGCCAAGGCTTCGAAGGTCAATTGCAACTGCAGCAGCGTGAACGTTGGCGGCATCAGTTCGAACACTACCGGGCGGTAGCGTATCTTGGCGCGCAGGCGCGCCATCGCCGTCGCCAGAATGCGGCGATGGTCGTGCTGCATGGGCTCACCGGGCAATGGGTTTACGGCGTCGGCGCCCAGGCGCCGGGCGGCCTCGGGCACCAGGCCCGCTTCAAACAGCAGCTCGTAGCGCTGCAGAACAAACTCTTCATTCCACGCGGCCGCGTCCCGCCCGAAAGTGTGATCCACGCGCTGGCGCCGCTGCCGCCTTGCCGCGAGGTCCGATCCCTGGGCGCACCAGGCGCGCAAGGCGGGCAGTATGCGCCGGCTTATTATTTCCGGACAGCCCTTGCGCCAATCCTCCCAGGGAAAGTAACGGTACCAGTCCTGCCATCCCACGGTATCGATATCCAGGTCTTCCGACTCGCGCGTCAGCCCCAGATAGCTGACCGAGATGATGCGCTGGCCCTGCCAGTTGGCCCGATCGCCGTCGGCGAAGGTATAAAGCTGTTCGACATAACCTATGGGATGATGCGTCTGGGCTTCCACCCAGGCCCTCAAGCCGGCCTGCAACGAGCGGTGCGACGATTCGAACGGCCCGGCGGGCAGCGCGTGCGAACAATCGCGCGTCAGGACTCGGGGCTCTCCCCCGCTGACCGCGACCAGCACCGCCACCAATTCGGCCGTGACGGCGTCATTGTTCTTCTTCATGGATCCACTCGCGCCATATGGCCACCAGCAAGGCCATCAGGACGGGCCCGATGAACAGGCCCACGATGCCCATGGTCTTGACGCCGCCGACCAGGCCGAAGAAGGTCGGCAGGAAAGGCAGCTTGACCGGCCCGCCCACCAGGCGCGGACGCAGGGTCTTGTCGACGATGAACAATTCCACTGTGCCCCACAGGAACAGGCCCAGGCCGGCCATGGGGTGCCCCGAGCCGACCAGATACAGCGACACCAGTGAAAAGGACAAGGGTGCGCCGCCGGGGACCAGGGCCATGAAACCGGTGATCACCCCCAGCAAGACCGGCGACGATACGCCCGCCACCCAATAGGCGATGCCCAGGACGACGCCTTCGCCGATCGCGATCAGGCCCATGCCCGTCACTGTGGAGTTGATCGTGGCCGGCACCACGCGGGAAAAGCGCTGCCAGCGATCCGGCAATATGCGCTCTCCCACGATATCCAGCTGGCCCAGAATACGGGCGCCGTCCTTGTAGATGAAAAACAGGGTGATCAGCATGAAGACGACCGTCAGCAACAGCTGAAAGATATTGCCGGTGGCCGACAGCATCATGCGATAGATGTTGCCCAGGTGCTCGCCGCTGACCATCTCGACCACGGTTCCCAGCGCATGCGGTTCGCCCAGGTAAGTCGTCCAGTATTCGGCCAGCCGCCCGCCCACCACGGGCAGCGCGAATATCCATTCGGGCGTGGGCACGCCGTTGCGGTTGGCGGCCAGGGCCCAGGCGATGAAAGTGCTGGCTTCCTGGATCGCATACGTCAGGGCCAGCGACAGCGGCACGATTAGTACGAGAATGACGATGAGCAGGGCCAGGGTGGCCGCCAGCGCATTGCGTCCGCCGCAGCGGCGCAACAGGCGCTGGTAGGGCCGCCAGCTGGCCAGGCAGATGATCAGCGCCGCCAGCACCGGTACCAGGAAGCCGCTAAGGAAATAGAGCCCGGTCAGGACCAGCAGGACGAGCAGCCATCGGGCGATCAGGAAAGCAGGCAATACAGGGTGCATAAGATGATGGGCTTTTCAAGCTTGGGGGGGAAAGCATCCGGAAGATACGCGAGGTTTTCACAATATCACGGAATGTTGTCCGAACTTCAATTCGTGTCGGGCTTGCCGTGCATGCACATCAAGGTTTGCTGCCCTATGGCGACCAGATCCCTGCCCTTGGGCGTAACGCCGAAGACCTCCAGCTGGCAGATCGTAAGCGTTCGGCCTGAGCGCAACACCTTGCCCACCGCCAGCAGGTAATCGCCCCTGGCCGGCGCAACAAGATTGATCTTGAACTCCACCGTCAGCACGGAACTGCCTTCGGGAAACAGGGTGAATCCGGCGTAGCCGCCCGCCGTATCGGCCAGCGCGCTGCTGGCGCCCGCATGGAAGAAGCCGTGCTGCTGCGTCAGTTCGGCGCGGTAAGGCAGCTTCAGCCGGACTTCGCCCGGCTCGATGCTTTCGATGGAAGCGCCCAGATGGCGCATCAGGCCCTGGCGGTCGAAACTGTCGCTCACGCGCTTGCGCATTGCAACAAGGCTGTCCGGTTCTTGCGCCTGATCTTGGGGCATGTGCATCGCTCTAGGGGGTTCGAGTTGGCAATGAGGGTAGCAGAAATAGACTGCGGGAGAAACGCGGTTAAGCCCGCAGACGGCCGACCAGGGCAACCGCGGCCAGCGCCGCAAAGCCGGCAGCCATGCCGGTCAATGCGGCCGCTATGGAAGGTCCAAGCACTTTCCAGACGGCGGCGGGAAAACCGTCCGCCTGCGGCGACGCAAGGCCCATGAGTTCGCCGGCATAGTGCTCGGCGCCCGGTATCCCATGCAACAGGATTCCCCCGCCCACCAGAAACATGGCAGCCGTTCCGGCAATGGAAAGGGTTTTCATCAGATACGGCGCCATGGCAAGAATGCCCGCGCCCAGGGTGCGCAGCAAGACGGCGAAGGAGGCATCGCCTTTGCGCTGGGCAAGATACAGGCCGGCGTCGTCCAGCTTCACGATGCCCGCGACCAGCCCGTACACGCCTATCGTCATCGCCAGGGCGACCCCGGCCACGACGGCGGCCTGCACAGGAAAGACGGCGCTGGCCACGGTGCCAAGGGTGATTGCGATGATTTCGGCGGACAAGATGAAATCGGTGCGTATGGCGCCCTTGATCTTGGCTTGTTCCGGCGTCGGCCCGGCAGGCGTGTCATCCAGATGGGCGGACTCGCCGCCATGAAAAAGCGAATGAACGATTTTCTCGACACCTTCGTAGCACAGATAGATGCCGCCCAGCATCAGCAAAGGGGTAATGGCGACGGGAAGGAAAGCACTTATGGCCAGCGCCAGCGGAACCAGGATCAACTTGTTGACGAAGGAGCCCTTGGCGACCGACCAAACCACCGGCAGCTCGCGTTCGGCGACCACACCCGTGACCTGCTGGGCATTGAGGGCGATATCGTCGCCCAGCACGCCCACGGTTTTCTTGCTGGCGGCCTTGGCCATCAACGCGACATCATCCAGGACGCTGCTTATGTCGTCCAATAATGCAAGCAAACTGGCTCCGGCCATCGTGCGTGTCCTATCGTGGATGCATCTATTTCCAGGCGCCCAGGAAGGCCAGCAAGACCTTGGCCGAGTTATTGGCTGCGATATTCATGAAGGTATGCATTTCATTGGCGCCCTCGCCGCCGCCGGCCAGATCGCTTAATGAGCGGAAGGCAATGAAAGGCACGCCGTTGCTATAGGCAACCATGGCGCAGGCGGCGCTTTCCATGTCTACAACGTTAGCATGAAAGGCCGTGAATACATGCTCGCGCAGGGCGGCATTGTCGAGGAATGCGGGTCCCGAAACGCCATTGCCGCCGACAACGAGGCGAGGCTGGCGGCTAAGGCATTTATTGGCGGCATCGCATCCGCTCAGGCCGACTTGGCGCAGGCCGCGGGCAATGCCCAGCATTTCCGCATCGACATCGAACCAGAACTTCTTGTGTATTTGCGGTTGCGCGGCGGATTTCACTTTGACCGGACGGGTATGCAGCATGCCGAAATGCGGAAACCGGATATCGTCCAGCTTATCCAGGTCGAATGCTCCGGGCGCCGTTTCGCGCGCCAGCAGCACTTCCAGATATTGCCCCCAGCGCTCCACCACGGTTACGTCGCCGATATGCAAGGACGGATTCACGCCGCCGGCTATGCCGCTGAACACGATATGGCTGATGTCGAAGCGGTCCAGCGCCAGTTGGGTGTTCATGGCGGCATTGACCATGCTGATGCCGCTCAGGAACAGCACGACGGGTTTGCCTTGCAGCGTTCCCGTCATGAACTCCACGCCATTGGCGGAAAATTTACGGGCTTGCTCCAGCTTGTCCCGCAACAGGACCAGTTCGGGTTCGAAGGCCGATATGACCGCAATGCGGGGGATATCGTCAAAGCGCCCGGCGGCATGCGCCTGCGGCGCCCATAAAAAAGCGGCGAGAAAAACGGCGGACAGGAAACGTTGGCACAAGGAGTTCATGAAACGGGACCATGGCAAGTAAACACGGAACCCGGATCATGACATATCCAGGATCAGGATGCCTGGGATGCAACCGCCTGTTTTCCCAGACCGTCCCATCCGCCGCCTATCGCCCGGATAAGATCCACGGCGGCATGAGCGCGCTGGCCGTCGAGCTGGACGGCAACCCGCCTTTGCTGAAGCACCATGCGATCGGCGTCGATGACATCCAGATAGCTGACCGACCCTTCGCGATACTGTATCTGCGAAAGCTCCGCCGCCCTGGCCGCCGACATGACGGCGGCATCCTGGACCTGCGACTGCTCGCCCAATATACGCAGGCTGGACAGGCCATCCTCCACCTCGCGGAATGCGCTCAACACCGTCTGGCGGTACTTGGCGACATCCTCTTCATAATGGGCGCGGGCGCGATCCAATCCGGCCTGGCGCTGCCCTCCGTCGAAAATGGGCAGTGACAGCATGGTCCCGACCAGAGGCCCCAGCAGGAAGCTGCGGCTGGACCACTGGAACAGATCGCCCAGTTGCGAGGACTCGTAGCCGAATGCGCCCGTGATATTCAGGCGCGGGAAAAATGCCGCCTGCGCCGCGCCGATGCGCGCATTGGCGGCCGCCATGGCGCGCTCGGCGGCCGCGATATCGGGACGGCGCTCCAGCAAGGACGACGGCAAGCCGGCGGGTATGCCTACCGCCACGCGCTGCAGCGGGCGAGGCGCTATCGAGAACTCCGCGGGCGTCTTGCCCATCAGAATCGCCAGCGCGTGCTCCGCCACGGCACGCAGCCGCGCAATGCCCAGCGACTCCGATTGGGCGGAAGCCAGCTCGGACTTGGCCCGCGCCACATCGAGCTCGCTGATGTCGCCCTCCGCATAGCGCCGCTGGACGAGATCCAGGGTTTTGCCGCGCAATTGCACGGTGCTGCGGTACAGCTCCTGCTCGGCATCGAGCCGCCGGATCAGAAAATAGCCCTGGGCGACATCGGCCTGCAATGCCAGTTGCACGGAATGGAACAAGGCCGCGCTTTGCTGGGCATCCGCCGTGGCGGCATCGACGTCGGAAGCGATACGCCCGAATAAATCGACCTCATACGACAGGCCCGCTTGCGCGCGCCACAAGGTCGCGGGACTGTTCGGCGCATCGGCCGACAGCCCCTGTGCGGAATTCGACGCCCGTTGCCGGGTCGGGCCAAAGCCGGCATCCAGCCGCGGAAAGAACTCCGATCGCGCGCCGCTCTGTAAAGCGCGCGCCTGCGTGACCCGCGCGGCAGCGGCTTTCAAGTCCTGGTTGGCCACCAGGGCCTGCTCTTGCAAGGCATCGAGTTCCGCATCGTTGAACACGGCCCACCATTTTCCTCGGGCAATATCGTCGGAGGGTTGGGCCTCCTTCCAGCGCTGGGCGGCCTCGGGCGACAGGGTCGCCTCTTTGAAGGCCTTGGGCACATCGGCCGCCGGGCGCTGATACTGCGGCCCCACGGCGCAGCCGGCCAGCAGCAGGACCAGCGCGCCCATTGAAAGAGTAAAACGTAAAGAGTTGACCATAACCATAATCCTTAGAACTTATTGTCCGGCGTGCGCGGCCAGCGCCGGCGCTTCATGCGTCGTTGCGGAGCGCAAGGGACGTCCGCCGATCGAGCGCAGCAATACATAGAAGACCGGTGTCAGGAACAGGCCGAACAAGGTGACGCCCAGCATGCCGAAGAACACGGCGACCCCCATGGCGTGCCGCATTTCGGAGCCGGCTCCTGTCGACGTCACCAGCGGAACGACACCCATGATGAAGGCGATGGAGGTCATCAGGATGGGCCGCAAGCGCAGGCGGCTGGCCTCGATGGCCGCCTTGAGGGGCGCGGCGCCCTGCAGCTCGAGCTCGCGGGCGAATTCCACGATCAGGATGGCGTTCTTGCAAGCCAGGCCCACCAGAACCATCAGGCCTATCTGTGTGAAGATGTTGTTGTCGCCGCCCGTCAGCCAGACGCCGGCCAGGGCGGCCAGTATGCTCATGGGCACGATAAGAATCACCGCCAGCGGCAGGGTCAGGCTTTCGTACAGGGCGGCCAGCACCAGGAACACCAGCAGGACGCTGATGGGAAACACCCAGATTCCGGCATTGCCCGCCAATATCTGTTGATAAGTCAGGTCGGTCCATTCGAACTTGACCCCGCGCGGCAGTGTCTCGGCCGCGATGCGTTCGGCGGCGGCCTGGGCCTGGTCCGACGAATAACCCGGCGCCGGCCCGCTATTGATGTCTGCGGCCGTATAGCCGTTGTAGCGAACCACCATCTCGGGTCCGTAGGTGGGCGTCACCTTTACCAGTGAGGACAAGGGCACCATATCGCCCGAGCGGGTGCGCGTCTTCAATTGCAGGATATCCTCGGGCTGCGAACGGAACGGGGCATCGGCCTGCGCCCTGACCTGATACACCCGCCCGAAGCGGTTGAAGTCATTGACGTACAGCGAACCCAGATAGATCTGCATGGTGTCGAATACGTCGGTGACCGGCACACCCAGCTGCTTGGCCTTGACCCGATCCAGGTCCACGTCCAATTGGGGAACATTGATCTGGAAGCTGGAGAACGCGGGCCCCAGCTCAGGCGCCTTGCGCGCCGCCGCCATGAAAGCCTGCGCGGCGGCGTCCAGTTGCGCATAGCCGACCGCGCCGCGGTCCTCGATTTGCAGCTTGAAGCCTCCCACCGTGCCCAGGCCCATGACCGGCGGCGGAGGGAACACGGCAATGAAAGCATCCTTGATCGCGGCGTACTGCTGATTGAGCGCACCCGCTATGCCGTTGGCCGACAACGCATCGCCCTTGCGCTCCTTGAACGGATCCAGCGTGACGAACACGATGCCGGCGCTGGAACTGTTGGTGAAGCCATTGATGGACAAACCCGGAAAGGCGATGGCGCTTTCCACCCCCGGCTGCTTCAGGGCGATATCGGTCATGCGGCGTATCACCTCTTCAGTGCGGTCCAGCGAGGCGCCGTTCGGAAGCTGCGTGAAGCTGATCAGGTATTGCTTGTCCTGCGCCGGCACGAAGCCGCCGGGCACGACGTAGGAAACGGCCACGGTCAGCGCCAGCAGGACGGCATAGACGCCCATGGACGATGCCTTGCGGCCGATAACGCCCGACACCCCTTTCGCATACCGTTCGGAGGAGCGGTTGAAAAACCGGTTGAATCGCTGGAAGAATCCTCCCAGGAAGCGATTCATGACGCGCGTCAGCCAATCGGGCTTTTCGTGATGCCCCTTAAGCAGCAAGGCGGCCAGCGCCGGAGACAGCGTCAGGGAATTGAAGGCCGAAATGACGGTGGATATCGCTATCGTCATGGCGAACTGCTTGAAGAACTGCCCGCTCAATCCGGTCATGAAGGCCAGGGGAACGAATACCGCCACCAGCGTCAGCGCAATGGCGACGATAGGCCCGCTGACCTCGCGCATGGCGCGATAGGTCGCATCGCGCGGCGTCAGTCCCTCCGCGATATTGCGTTCGACGTTTTCCACCACCACGATGGCATCGTCCACCACAATCCCTATGGCGAGCACCAGCCCGAACAGGGACAAGGCATTGATCGTATAGCCGAAAGCCAGCATCAGGGCAAAAGTGCCGACAATGGATACCGGCACCGCCAGCAAGGGAATGATGGATGCGCGCCAGGTCTGCAGGAACAGGATGACCACCAGCACCACCAAGGCAATCGCTTCCAGCAAGGTCACGATCACGGCATTGATGCTGGATCGCACGAACTGGGTCGGATCGTAGGCAATGCGGCTTTCGACCGAAGCGGGAAAATCGGCCGAAAGCTCTTTCATGACGGCGCGGACCTGATCGGATACCGCCAGGGCGTTGGCCCCCGGCGATTGCATGATCCCCATGCCGATGGCCGGCTTGTTGTCCAGCAGGGAACGCAGGCCGTACTCAGACGCGTCCAGTTCGATGCGCGCCACATCGCCCAGGCGCGTCACCCCGCCGTCGGCGGAAGTCTTCAGCACGATGGCGGCGAACTCCTCTTCGGTGCTCAAGCGGCCTTGGGCATTGACCGACAGCTGCATGGCGACATCGGGCGAGGTGGGCGAAGCGCCGATGACACCGGCCGCGACCTGCACGTTCTGTTCGCGTATGGCCGCCACGACGTCGTTCGCCGTCAAGCCGCGCTCTGCGATTTTCTGCGGATTCAGCCAAACCCGCATGGCATAGTTGCCCGAACCCCAGATCTGGACCTCGCCCACGCCGGGAATCCGCGCCAACCTGTCCTTGATGTTCAGGACGGCGTAGTTGCGCAGGTAGGTCATGTCATAGCGGTCGTCGGGAGACAGCAGATGCACCACCATGGTCAGGGTGGGCGATGTCTTTACCGTGGTCACTCCCAGCCTTTGCACGTCTTCCGGCAAGCGCGGCAAAGCTTGCGACACACGATTCTGAACCAGTTGCTGGGCCTTGTCCGGATCCATGCCCAAATGGAAATTGACCGTTACCGCCAGATTGCCGTCGCTGTTCGCCTGCGATTGCATGTACAGCATGTTTTCCACGCCATTGATGGACTCTTCCAGCGGCGCCGCCACGGTTTCGGCGATGACCTTGGGATTGGCGCCCGGATACTGGGCGCGCACGACCACCGATGGCGGGACCACTTCCGGATACTCGGAAATGGGCAGCTGAAAGACGGCCAGTCCCCCGGCCAGCAGTATCAGCACCGACAAGACGCCCGCAAAGATCGGACGATCGATAAAGAATTTGGAAATGTTCATGAATATCCAGCGTTGTTCTTGGAATCAGTTTGCCGACGCGACACGGCGGGCGGCCGATGCTGCCGCATCGGACCCTGCCTTATCGCCCGCGGCGTCGCCCGCCGCAAGGATAGGATGGGGAGAGACGGGGTCCCCGGGCCGGATGCGCTGAAGGCCGTTGACGACGATGCGCTCGCCCGCCTTCAAGCCGGCTTCCACCACCCTGCCGCCCTGCTGGTTCGCTCCCAGGCGAACCTCGCGGTAAGCCGTTTTATTGCTGTCGTCCACCACGATCACGAAGCGCTTGTTCTGGTCCGTGCCTATGGCCTTTTCGTCGATCAGCACGGCATCGTGCGGCGCGCCGCCGCCAAGGCGTATGCGCGCATACAGGCCGGGAACCAGCGCTCCATCGGCGTTGTCGAACACGGCTCGCACGCGTATCGTTCCGGACGAGGTGTCCAGGCGGTTGTCCACCGATGCCAGCCGGCCGGGTCGCGGGTACCCGTCTTCATTGGCCAGCCCCAGGAAAACCGGCACCTGCGCCGCCAGGTCCGCCGAGCGCGCCGGGTTCACGAACTTCAGGAAGCTTTGCTCGTCCACATCGAAAGATGCATACAGCCGGGAAACCGAGACCAGCGATGTCAGGGCGGGGGAACTCGCGCCGGCGGTCACGACATTGCCCGCCGTGACTTCCGCGCGCGACACCCGGCCCGGAAAAGGCGCCACGATCCGGGTATGCTCAAGATCCAGTTCGGCCGACTCCAGCATGGCCTTCGCCGCTTGAAGGTTGGCGGACGCCTCGCGCGAGGCGTTGCGCTTTTCCTCGTAATCGCGCTTGGCTATGGCATTGTCGGCCAGCAGGCGGCTGCCTCGCGACAAGTCGGACGCCGTATAGGCGGCGCGGGCCTGCGCGGCGGCCAGCCGGGCCTTGGCCTGGTCGACCGCCGCCTGATAGGGGCGCGGATCGATGGTAAACAACAGGTCGCCCCGCTGCACCAGGCTGCCGTCCTTGAAATGCACGGCCGTCAGCGTACCCGAGACGAGCGGCCGGATTTCCACACGATCGATCGCTTCCAGCCGTCCTGAAAATTCATGCCAGTCGGTGATGGTTTGTTTGGCGACGGTGGCGACATCGACGGCGGCCGCCGATGGCGCCGGGGCGCTCTGAACAGCGCCGGCATCGACCCGCAATGCAACAATTCCCGCTGCCACCAAAGCGGCGGCAACCATCGACATGGCGTAACGCTTACGCAATAAAAACATGATTTTCCTTGAATAGATAAGTTGTTTTTCACCGGGACGGGAGCAGCGCCGCAAGGGGCAAGCTGTGTCCGTTTGCAAAACGCCGTATGAAAAACGGAAAGGTGAGAGTATTATTCATTCTTTGCGAAAACAGATAAATAATCATTTTCCGCTAACACTATTCATTTTTAACGAACAATCTTTTTTCACCGGCAATCGCCAAACCTCTATATCCGGGACGACGATTACCGATTTTTCGGAATAAGCCATGGATCGTTTTCAAGCCATGCAGGTCTTTACCCGAGTGGTCGACGCCAACAGCTTCACTCTGGCGGCCGACACCCTGGGACTGCCTCGCGCCACTGTCACCACCACCATCCAAAGCCTGGAGCGCTCACTGCAAGTGCGCCTGCTGAACCGGACCACCCGCCGGCTTAGCTTGACGCCGGACGGCGCAGCCTATTACGAACGTTGCGTACGCATACTGGCCGATGTCGAAGACGCCGAATCGTCCTTCCACGACGTAACGCGCGGACCGCGCGGCCGCCTGCGCATCGATGTCCCGCCTTCCATGGGCCGCCTGATTCTGATTCCGGCACTCTGCGATTTCCACGAGCGCTACCCCGATATCGAACTGGCCATAGGCATGAGCGACAGGCCGGTGGACATGGTGCAGGAGGCGGTCGACTGCGTGATAAGGGTGGGCGAATTGCAGGATTCCTCCATGGTGGCCAAGCGCATCGGCACGTTCGAGAGCCTGACCTGCGCCGCGCCGTCCTACATCGAGCGTCACGGCATACCCTCGTCCATCGACCAGCTCAAAGGCCACCAGGCCGTCCATTATTTTTCCAGCCGCAGCGGACGCGTCATAGACTGGAGCTTCATGATCAATGGCAAGCCGACCGACGTGCAGGTCAAAGGCGCCATTTCGGTCAACGACGCCGAAGCCTATGTCACCTGCGGCTTGAACGGATTCGGCATCATCCAGCCCTCCCGCTACATGGTTGCACCCCATTTGCACTCGGGCGCCCTGATCGAAGTGCTGTCCGAATGGAAGCCGCCATCCATGCCGATTTCGGTCGCCTATCTCCAGAATCGCCACTTGTCTCCCAAGGTCCGGGTGTTCGTGGACTGGATAAGCGAACTCTTCCAGCACTGCCCCTTGATGAGCGGATGCAAGGCGGAACACTTCAGCAAGGAATGCGAGTTCGCCGGCGAGCACAAATACAAGCAAAAGCCCATGCAGGGCAATTCGCTGCACGAACTCATCGCCAACCACAACATGGCCGAAAGCGTGTTCTAAAGCCGGACGGGCATGGCGTTTGCTTCTTCCGGACGAACGGAAGGGCCGGGCCGGCTGATCGGCGCCCTCTCCGCTATCCTGAGGAGAGCACATGAACGTCGCCATTGTCGGAACCGGTTATGTCGGCCTCGTTACGGGCGCATGCCTGGCCGAGGCCGGCCACGTTGTTACCTGCATTGATAACAATGCGGTAAAAATCGCCCAAATGCGGGAAGGCAGGCTGCCTTTTCACGAGCCCGGCCTGCAGGCCATCGTGCTGGCCCAACTGCATGGCGGAACGCTGCGCTTTTCAACCGATCTGGCCGGCGGGACCCGGCAGGCCCAGGTCGTCATGCTGGCCATCGGCACGCCCTCGGCGGCCGACGGCTGCGCCAATGTCGACAGCCTGCTGCTGTGCGCGAAAGCATTGGCGGGCACGCTGGATCATTCCTGCATACTCGCAATCAAGTCGACCGCTCCCGTGGGCACTTGCGAACAGGTGCAATCCTTCTTCAACGCGCGGCAAGGCCCCAGGCCGGACGCTGCACGCGTCGAGGTGGCGTCGAACCCCGAATTCCTGGCCGAGGGCCACGCCGTCGAGGACTTCAGAAAGCCGGACCGCATCGTCATCGGCACCGGAACGGCGCAGGCCGCGGACACGCTGTCCAGGCTTTATGCCCCGTTCGACCCGGATGGCCGGCGTATTCTGCGCATGGACGTGCGCAGCGCGGAGTTTGCGAAATACGCCTGCAATGCCATGCTCGCCTCCAGGATATCGCTGGTGAATGAATTGGCGAACATCGCCGAGAAAATGCAGACCGACATGCGGGCTGTCTGCAAAGTCCTTGCCACGGACCATCGGATTGGCCCCGACTTCCTGCGTCCGGGCGCGGGTTACGGAGGCTCATGCTTGCCCAAGGATCTGCGCGCGCTTATCCGCACGGCGGAGCAATGCCAGGAACCGGCCTCTTTGCTGCGGGCCGTGGAAGAGGTGAACCAGCGCCAGGTCAGGCTGCTGTTCGATTCCATACAGCAATATTTCGGCGGGAGCTTGCGGGGACGCCGCATCGCGGTGTGGGGGCTGGCTTTCAAGCCGGGCACGGACGATGTCCGCGAAGCGCCCAGCCTGGCGCTTATACGTCTGTTGATCGACGCCGGAGCCACTGTGCGGGCTTACGACCCGGTGGTTTGCGCTTCGACTCCCAAGCTGGCAAGCCGGCCCGGGCTGGAACTGAGCCGTTCGGCTGTGCAGGCATGCCTGCACAGCGAAGTCCTGGTCGTCATGACGGAATGGCAGGAATTCACAGAACCCGATTTTTCCGCGCTTGCCGGCAGTCTTGAGTCCGGGGCCATTTTCGATGGGCGCAATCTGTATCGTCCCGAGCAACTGGCCCGCTTCCAATTGCGGCATTTCCGGGTTGGACAGAAGCTGCAGAGCAAGCCTATTGCGGCAAACCGCCCCGCGGCCATGCCGGCGCATTCCTGCCCATAGCGAATCAGCGAACCGCGAATTCCATAACCAGATCTCGGCTCACGGAGAAAGGCAATGCAAACAGACTGGGGATCTCTTTTCGAACTGACCATGTCCCCTTGGGAACTTGTCGTGCGGGGCACGATAGTCTACTGGTTCATCTTCGCGCTGCTGCGGCTGGCCGGCCGGCGCGATTTCGGATCGGTGGGGATGGCCAACATCCTGCTCCTGGTGATGATTGCCGACGCGGCGCAAAACGGCATGGCGGGCGAGTACAAGACCATCACGGAAGGCATGGTCCTGATCGCCACCCTGGTGTTCTGGAGCGTGCTCGTCGACCGCCTGTGCTACTTCGTGCCCGCGGCACGGATCGTCCTGGAGGCCAACCGCCTGTGCCTGGTCAAGGACGGCCAGATGCAGCGCCGGGGCATGCGCCGCGAGTACATAACCGAAGACGAACTGATGGCGGAATTGCGTAAAAAAGGCATCGACGATATTAAACAAGTCAGGCGCGCGTATATGGAGGAAGCCGGCGACATCAGTGTTCTGCCCTATCGGAGATGACTGGCGGCCTGGCCACTGCCAGCACCGTTGCCAACAATTCGCGGGGATCCACCGGCTTGGACACATGCACCTGGAAGCCCGCCAGCAAAGCGCGCAACCTGTGCTCGCGCTCCGCATAGCCCGACAGCGCGATGGCTGGCAGGCGCTGCGCTAGGGACGACTTGCGTTGCGCTTCCATGTTCCTGATCTGCGCAATGACTTCATAGCCATCCGGCTCGCCCAGCGAAATATCGCAAATCAGCGCATTGGGCCACTGATCCGGCGCGCGCTCCCGCAAGGCGGACAATAGCGATAGCCCGGAAGCGAAAAGCTGAACCTCGCAGCCTTGGTCCGATAACACTTCCCCAACAAGCTGCCGGGCCTCTTCCTGGTCATCGGCAATATATACCGTCAGGCCTTTCAGCCTGCCGCCATCCGTCCACTCCTTGGGTGCAACGGGCGCCATCGAGGCGACAGCCCGCAAAGGCAGGTGAATGGAAAACGTCATGCCGCCGCCGTCGACCGATGGTCGGACCTGCAATCTGCCCCCCATCTGTTCAAGCACGCCGCCAACCCGTAGCGGATCGAGCACCGGAACCGCGGCTGGGGCCGCCTCGCCATCCGCCGCATCCGTCTGCTCTTGCGGCGCCAGCCGCCCATCGGTCACGGCGACCATGGCATCGGTGCCGTCGCGTTCCACACGCAGCTCAAGGCGTTCGGACGGCGGCGTGAAGGCAATGGCGTTCTCGCATACTTCGCACAACACCTGTTGCAAGGCGCTGGGATCACCGGTAACCCGTAGCGAATCCGAACTGACCAAGGTATAAAGCACGATGCCTTTGGCGTCGATCTGTGGACGCATCGCATCCAGGACGCCCGCGACCAGGGTGGTCAGGTTCACCGGCTGCGCGCTCAGGCGGGCTCCTGATTCATTCAGCTCATTCTGCTGGCGCTGCAGATCCCACATCTGCGAATACATGCCTTTGGCCCGCAGCAATTGCGCATGCGTGCCGCGCTCCACGATGCGGCCATGGTCCATGACCAGAATGAGGTCGGCATCGATGATGGTCGACAGGCGATGGGCAATGATCAATGTGCTGCGGCCCTGCGCAAGCGATTCAAGCTCACCTTGGATGGCCCGCTCCGTGCGGGTATCCAGAGCCGATGTCGCTTCGTCGAACACCAGCAGCGGCGGATTCTTCAGTATGGCGCGCGCAATGGCGATGCGCTGACGCTCGCCGCCCGAAAGCTTGACCCCGCGCTCTCCCACCAAGGTGTCGTATTGGGCGGGCAGGCTTTGAATCAACTCATGGATGCGGGCGGCTTTGGCGGCCTCTATGACTTCCGCCAGCGACGCCCCCGCGCGCCCATAGGCGATGTTGTAGGCAATCGTATTGTTGAACAGGATCGAGTCCTGGGGCACGACGCCTATCGAGGCTCGCAGGCTTTTCAGGCTGACCGTGCGCACGTCCTGCCCATCGACCGCCACGCTGCCGCCGTCCACGTCGTAAAAACGCAAAAGCAGCCTGGCCAGGGTGGACTTGCCCGAACCGCTGCCGCCCACCACCGCCACCGTCGTCCCCGGCTCGATGCGGAAATCGACCTCATGCAGGATCTGGCGTCCCGGCTCATAGGAAAAATCGACTTGCTTGAAGGCCACCTCCCCGTCGCTCAATTGCAGGGGCGGCAAGTTTTTATCGGGATCGGTCTCGGGCGGATACCGCAGCAGGTCGGACATGCGTTCTGCATTGATAAGGGCTTCTCGCGCCTGGCGAAACACCAGGCCCAGCGCGTTCAAGGGCAGGCATACCTGAATGACATAGGCGTTGACCAGCACCAGGTCGCCGACCGCCATCCTGCCTTCCACCACTTCCTGGCCGGCCAGGATCATGACGGCGGCCACCCCCAGCGCAATGATGCCGCTCTGGCCCACATGCAGGACGGACAGCGCCTTCTGATTGTCTATCCCGACCCCTATCCACTTCCTCATGGTGTCTCGCAAGCGCTGCGATTCGAACGTCTCGCTGGTGTAGAACTTGACGGTCTCGTAGTTCAACAGGCTGTCGACCAGATGGCCGGCGGCCGACGAATCCAGTTCATTGAGCCGGCGCTGATAGGGAGTGCGTCTCTCGGTGAATACGACGGTATATATGCCATAAGCAATGAAGGTGACCGCCACAATGCCGGCAAATCCAAGCCTGTAGGCAAACATCATGATCAAGACCACCGACACGATCTCGATCAGCGTTGGCAAGACCGTAAAAAGTGCCGTTCCGAGCAGGAAGCCCACACCCGCCGTGCCGCGCTGCACATCGCGCGAGAACATGCCGGTCTGGTGGCCTCCGTGAAATCTCACGCCCAGGCTGTGCAGGTGGTCGAACATCCTGACGGTGAAATCGGCCACCGCCGTTTGGGTCACTCTCGCAAACACCAGATCGCGCAGTTCGGTGAACAGGCCGGAGGAGAAACGCAGCAGCGCATAGGCCAGCAAGAGAAACACAGGCAACACCAGTTCGCCGTGTCCGGGCTCCAGACTGTCGACGATGCCTTTCAAGGCGACCGGCACCAGTACCGCCAGGAGCTTGGCTGTGACCAGCAAAGCCAGCGCGGCGCCCGTCCGCCGCCGGAACCGCCACAATACCTGGATGACCGCGTTTAGGATTTCGCGGCGGGCCAAGATGGCCGAGCCCCCTCCTTTGCCCGGCCTGCGGCCATTTCGAATACCCTGATCAGCGCTTTCCATCAGTACGATCTCTATCCACGGTTCGCAACGCCGCGATGGCGGCAATTAGCATGCCCGCAGGAAAGCCAGGAATCGTCTTTCATCGGCGCGCAGTCCGGCGGGCGCGTTCAGGCTGACGCGCGGCGGAAGCTTTCCATCCAGATAGGCTTGCGTCACAGCCGGGTGGATGTAACAGTCCCGGCATATGGCGGGGGTGTTGCCCAGCATTTGCGCGGCGGCCTTGTAGACGGCACCCAGGGCCGCCTTGTCGGGCGGCTGCGCCCCGCCGCCGCTGCGCTTCTGCAATTCGTTGAAAGCGAATACCGATGCTCCCCAGGTGCGGTAGTCCTTGGCGGTGAAATCGCCGCCCCCCGCTACCTTCAGATAGGCATTCACACAGCCGGAATCGACACAGTGCGTGCTTCCTTCCTCATCGCGGTACTGGAACAATTCGTGGCCGGGAATCTCCATGCAGCGCCTTATGGCCCGGGCAATCCTGCGGTCATTGATGGTGACGTCCTGCCGCACGCCGCTTTTACCGCGGAATTGAAAGCGGATCCGGCTGCCCATGACGCTGGCATGCCGGCGCCGCAAGGTCGTCAAGCCGAAGGATTTATTGCTTTTGGCATATTCACGCGTCCCTATGCGGACCAGGGTCAGATCCAGAATCCTGACCACAAGGGCGGTGATCTTCTGGATCGTCGGGGCGTTCGATTGCATATCCCGCTCAACCCGGCGGCGTATGCGCGGCAAGGCAGCGCCGAATTGCTCCAGTTGCCGGTACTTGTCGGCATCCCGGATTTCCGTCCAGCGATCGTGATAGCGGTATTGCTTGCGTCCTCTGGCATCGCGGGCGGTAGCCTGGATATGCCCATTCGGATCCGGGCATATCCAGACGTCTTCGTAAGCGGGTGGGATGGCAAGGGCATTGATTCTGCTCAACACCCCGGCATCGCGGACCGCCCTGCCCCGCGCATCGACATACCGGAAGCCCTTGCCGGCCCTTTTACGCGCTATTCCCGGTTCCGCATCAGAGGAATAAACCAGTTCCTCGCCTTCGGGCATCGCGGACACATCGGACGCGTCCTTCATCATTCATGCGGTGATCGAAATCAGGACATGGCGGCCGACGGCACAAGCTCCTGCTTGAGGGATTCCATTTCTTGAGCCAGATCCTTCAGGTCTATCTTCTTGGAAATCACCTTGGGGAACAGCTCGCCCTCTTCCTCCGTGACATGGTGGTTCACATATTCCCCCAGCACGGTGAATTTCGCATCGTACAGCTCGTCTTCGGGCCCCATGCCCTGAAGCTGGGCGATAAGCTCCTTGGCCGAGGCATGCTCCACCAGCGCCTCGTTGAGTAAGTCACCGAAGGCCTCGGGATCCTGCTCCCGCAGAAAGGGATAAAACTTCTCCTCTTCAATTTTCGTATGCACGGTCAGCTCCGTACAGGCTTCCTCCACCATTTTTTGCCGGGCAGCGACATCCTTCTCCTTTTCAAAGTCCTTGAAGATCTTCCTGACCTTCCGGTGATCGTCCAGCAATAGACTCAATGCCGCCTTCTGAGCCGTGGGAATTTCCGATTTATTCATGTTCGCTCCTGTACGCAAAGCTGTTTAGGCGTGTTCCGGAACTTGTGCCCGGCAATCTCCACGGAGCAATTTGCATGCCATCCAAAGCAGGCAGTCAAGGCAAGGCCGGACCAGCCGGCCGGGCGGCATGCTTGTGCGAGCGCGAACCGTAGCGGTTGGCATAGCACCAGGTAAATTCGGCGCCCAGCAGGAAGATTTGCGCCGCGTAATACACCCAGATCAGCACGACGATCAACGAGCCGGTGGCGGTCAGCGACGATACAGTCGAACTCTTGCCCAGATACAGGCCAATGCCGGCCTTGCCGACCTCGAACAGCACGGCCGTCACCGCCGCGCCGACCCGCACGTCGCGCCAGGCTATGGTGGCCTGCGGCATGAATTTATATATGGCGGCGAACAGCACCACCGTCATGCTCAGGGAAAAAGCCGCGTTCGCGATCTGGAGCACCGCCTCCCATCCCGGGAAGAAAGCGCTGCTCCATTGCCCCAGTACGGCGAGCAGCGCACTGGCGACCAATGACACCAGCAAAAGGAACCCCAGGCCCAGCACCAGGCCGAAGGAAAGCAGCCGGGCCCGGAACAGCGCCCACAAGCCCGCTCTTTTCTGCTTGCTGGGAACCTGCCATATCCGGTCCAGCGCGCTTTGCAATTCGGCAAAGACACGGGTCGCGCCCACCGCCAGAATGACAACACTGACCAGGGTGGCGAAAAAACCCTGGGTCGGCTTGTCGGCGCTTTTTATCAGGCTTTGTATTCCCGAAGCGCCTTCGGGTCCGACCAGGCCGCCCAACTGGCTAATGATTTCCCCCCTTACCGCGTCTTCCCCCCACACCGTGCCGGCCACGGCGATCACGATGATCAATAGCGGAGCGATCGAGAAAATCGTGTAGAAGGCAAGCGCGGCTCCCAGGCTGGACGCATAATCCTCTTTCCAGGCCAGAAATGCGCTTTTCACCAGATCGAGGAATGCCCTAGCCGTCATGGTGCGCTGTGCCGCCGGGCAGTCTGCCTCAAGGTATCGCCCTGTCGTGGCCGAGAGACGGCGCCTCCGGGATGGAAGCCGCCCTCTGCTTGGCCAGCGCTTTCAGGCAATGGGCGACGCTGGCCGCAATCGCCTCGTCGAACCAGGGCTGGGCTCCGCTGACTCCCACGGCGATGCCGTCGATGCATGCGCTGCCCCATAAGCCGGTATCCGTATCCTTTAGCAAATGAGGCGCCAATTGCCGCACGAAATGTCCGTCCCGGCCTGTCCGCCAGGCCACGCGCGCCTTATCGCGCGCAAAACGGGCATAGTCGGCGTCCCAGGCGGAGCGATCTCCCACGGCATGCTCGTAAAGGACCGCATGATCGAAATCGCTTGCCTCGGGTCCCAACGCCGGATCCATGATCACAATATAAAGAAAGCCGCTATCGCCGATCGTGCGCTGCAGCAGGCCTTGTTCCACCATGGGCAAAACCAGGGCGACCGCCTCGCGGGCAGCTCGTTGATCGGCAAAGAAGCTGCCCGATGCGAAGGGTTCCTTGTCTTCCATCATCCTGCGCTCTCCGGCTTCTCATTCGGCTTTGTGTAGTGCGGCATGCATCTGCTTGGCCATCTGCAAATGGCCTTGCAATACGGGCAGGGTCTTGGAGGCGAATGCCTTCACATCGCTGTCAGCGGCGTTTTTCGAGGCATTGGTGAAAAGGGCCACCGCCTCTTCATGTGCCATCACGCCGATTTCCTGAGCGTACTTCTTGTCGAACTCCCCGCCTTTCAGCTTGCCCAGCGCCGCAAGCTGATCCTGCTGCTTTTTATTCATCGACGCCGGCAGTTGTACGCCCTTGGCCTGGGCCAAGGCTTTCAGTTCGGCATCCGCCTTGCCGTGATCGGCCAGCATTTTTTGCGCGAACGACTTTACCTGCGCGGATTGCGCCGATTTCTCCGCCAGTGTGCTGGCTTCCAACTCCAGCTTGCCCGCCGCCGCCGCCGAAGCCATGAAGGTCATGTCGGCTTTGCCGATATCGGCGGCCAGGGCCGCTCCGGATACGGCGCATAGCGCAAGGGAAAAACACAGTTTGGGAATAGATAAACGCATGGCGGGCTCCTTGGATGGTCGAAATGCAAGCGCCATACACCAGCAAGCGCCATGCCGCGGCATGGCCGCGCTTATGCGGATGCCGATCGGCTCAAGCGCCGTATCAGCGCCGCATGCCGGGGATAGGCCGCCACCAGATCGTCAGCGGATGCCAGCTCGAATTCGCTGAATTCGAATCCCGGGGCCACCGTACAGCCCACGAACGCATAGCCGGACGGATCCGCCAGTTCCGCAGCGAACCAGCAGCCGGCGGGAACCACAACCTGGAATGACGAGCCGGGGATTTGCAGCGCATTGCCCAGCCGATGGGTGAGCTGCTGCCCATCGGGAGTCAAGACATGGACGTCCAGCGCATGGCCGGCGTAAAAATGCCAGATCTCGTCCGAGGCAATCCGGTGCCAGGCGGAATAGGCGCCCTCGCTGAGCAAGTAATAGATAGCCGTCGATGCCGCGCGCCCGACCTTGGAAACGCCGCGCACGACCCGCTCGGCACTGCGATAGGTTTCGGCGTAATGGCCGCCTTCAGGATGGGGCGAAAGCCCGAACTGTTGAATAAGGCGCTCCACGGCCGGATCGATTGTGCCCATATGCCTGTCCCCACTAGAGTCCTGAAACCGCAAATATACATAAATGAGCGAAATATCGAAGCGCTTGCGGTGCAAGCAACACAAAAGGCAAGTTATGGTGTTCAATACCGCTCATGAAGATCGACACCCAATCATCCGGCGACGTTGAATCGCCCTATGCCTGGACACGGCTCATCGTGTCTCTGTTGTTGATGACGATCGGCGGATCGGGCATGTATTCCGTGACGGTGGTGCTGCCGCAAATACAGGCGGAGTTCGGCGTAAGCCGGTCGGATGCCTCACTGCCCTACACCCTGACGATGGTCGGCTTCGGCCTGGGCGGCATACTGATGGGCCGCCTCTCGGATCGCTTCGGCGTGTTCTTCCCCATCGTGGTGGGCACGCTGGGCATCAGCTCGGGATTCATGCTGGCCGGTTCGGCCGGCAGCCTCTGGCAATTCAATCTGGCGCAAGGCCTGCTTATCGGACTCATGGGCACGGCGGCCAGCTTCGCACCCTTGGTCGCGGATACCTCCCAATGGTTTACACGCCGGCGCGGCATCGCGCTGGCCATTTGCATGAGCGGCAATTACCTGGCCGGGGCCGTGTGGCCGCCCATCATGCAGCACTTCATCGACACCGTGGGCTGGCGCCAAACCTACCTGGGCATAGGCATGTTCTGTTTTCTGTCCATGCTTCCGCTGGCGCTGGTCTATCGGCGCCGGCCGCCATCGACGCAACCGTCGGCGTCCAGCGTCCAGTCCAGGCCCAAGGCGCGATTCGCCCTGGAGGCGGCCCGCTCCGACCCTTCCCGGCCGCTGGGCCTGACGCCGGGCGCCTTGCAAGTGCTGCTGTGCATCGCCGGCGTGGCCTGCTGCGTGGCCATGGCCATGCCGCAAGTCCATATCGTGGCGTACTGCGGCGACCTGGGCTTCGGCGCCGCCCGAGGCGCCGAAATGCTGGCGCTCATGCTGGGCCTGGGCATCGTCAGCCGCCTGATGTCGGGCTGGATCTCCGACCATATCGGCGGCTTGCGCACCCTGCTTCTGGGGTCGGTGCTTCAGGGCATCGCCTTGCTGATGTTCCTGTCCAGCAATGGCCTGGTTTCGCTGTATGTCATTTCGGGCTTGTTCGGTCTGTTCCAGGGCGGCATCGTCCCGGCCTACGCGTTGATCGTCCGCGAATTCTTCACGCCCAAGGAAGCCGGAGCGCGCGTGGGCACTGTGCTGATGGCCACGCTTTTCGGCATGGCCCTTGGCGGCTGGATGTCGGGCGCCATCTACGATCTTAGCGGCTCTTACCAAGCCGCCTTCGTCAACGGCCTGGCCTGGAATGCGCTGAACATCAGCATCATCGGATTCCTGCTGTACCGCGCCAAGCGGGGGCCGGGCCGGGCGGGCGTCCCCATGGGGGCATAAGCCACCAGGCCGGACCCGATCGGATTGACGCCAAGCGCGGCCCTAGCTGCGAAACGACAGCGCGACGAAATCCACAAAGGCGCGCACGCGCGTCGACAGTTGATGCCTTTGCAGGTAGGTTGCGTAGATATCGGCATCGGGCGTCTGGTAATCGTGCAATACCTGCACCAGGCGGCCGCTGTCCAGATAACGGGAAATATCCCATTCGGCGCGCATCAGGATGCCATGGCCATCCAGCGCCCAGTTCACCGCCGTTTCCCCATCGTTGGTGCTCAGCGTGCCGTGCACCCGCACGACTTCAGTCGTTTTTTCGCCGCCCTGCTCGGTGGTCAGGCGCCAGACGCCATAGGCTTCGTCGCCCTGCTGTATGCCTATGCAGTTATGTTTTTCCAGATCCTTGGGTGTGGCGGGCGCCGCATGGCGCGCCAGATAGGCGGGCGAGGCGCACAGCAGCCTGCGATTGGCCGCCAGGCGCCGGGCCATGATGCGGCCGTCGGGCGGTTCCCCAAAGCGGATGCACACATCGAACGCATCGCTGCTGAAGGCGGGAGGGTCGACCGACAGCTGCAATTGCACCTGCACGTCCGGATGCTTCAGCATGAAGCGCGACACCAGCGGTGCGATATAGCTGCGGCCGAATCCCGGCGATGCATTGACGCGCAGCAAGCCTTTGGGCGCCGCCCCGGATCCCGCCAGCAGTTGCTCCATGTCGTCGATTTCGGCCAGGATGCGGCGGGCATGGGCCAAGTAGATTTCGCCCTCGGGCGTCAGCCGCATGCGCCGGGTCGTTCGTATGACCAGCGGTATCCCCAGGCGCGCTTCCATTTGCGCAAGACGCTTGCTGACCGCGGGGGTGGTCACGCCCAGGGTACGCGCGGCCGCCCCCAGCCCCGCCGATGCGGCAAGAACCGAAAAAAAAGCCAGCTCGGAGGGATGGGTTCCAGAAGTCATGCGGACGCGTTTTGATTATTGAATACAAGTTAACAGTGGTTTCACCGGCAGCCCCTCATTTTGGACTGAATTGCTCCTATAGTTCAAGCAAAGCCAAGCATTGCAATAGGAGCATTGGATGAAAACATATCGCATCGCCACGATTCCCGGCGACGGCATCGGCAAGGAAGTCATACCCGCGGGCCAGGAACTGCTACAGGCATTGGCCGCGGCGGACCGCTCTTTCGCCTTCGAATTCGAAAACTTCGATTGGGGCGGCGACTACTACCGCAAGCACGGCGCCATGATGCCTGAAGACGGACTGGATGCCCTGCGCGGCAAGGACGCCATTCTGTTCGGCTCCGCCGGCGATCCGGACATTCCCGATCACATCACGCTATGGGGCCTGCGCCTGAAAATCTGCCAGGGTTTCGACCAGTACGCCAATGTCCGCCCCACCCGGATTCTTCCCGGCATCGACGCGCCGCTCAAGCGCTGCGCCATCGAAGACCTGAACTGGGTCATCGTCCGTGAAAACTCCGAGGGCGAATACTCGGGCGTGGGCGGGCGAGTCCACCAAGGACATCCCATAGAAGCGGCCACCGACGTTTCCATCATGACGCGCGCCGGCGTGGAGCGCATATTGCGCTACGCCTTCCGGCTTGCCCAGTCGCGTCCCCGCAAGCTGCTCACGGTCATCACGAAGTCCAATGCCCAGCGCCACGCCATGGTCATGTGGGACGAAATCGCCAAGCAGATATCGGCGGAATTCCCCGATGTCGCCTGGGACAAGGAACTGGTCGATGCCGCCACCGCGCGCATGGTGAACCGGCCCGCATCCATGGACACCATCGTCGCCACCAATCTGCACGCCGACATCCTGAGCGATCTGGCCGCGGCGCTGGCGGGCAGCCTGGGCATCGCGCCCACCGGCAACATCGATCCCGAAAGGCGTTACCCATCCATGTTCGAGCCCATCCACGGATCGGCCTTCGACATCATGGGCAAGGGCCTGGCCAATCCCGTCGGCACATTCTGGTCGGTCGTCATGCTGCTGGAGCACCTGGGCGAAACCGCCGCCGCCCAGCGGGTCATGCGAGCCCTGGAATACATAACCTCCCGCCCCGAGTTGCATACCGGCGATCTGGGCGGCAGCGCCACGACCGCCGCCGTTACCAAGGCCATGTGCGAACGGGTTGCACAAGCCTGATCCGCAGCGCAGCAATACGGCGCCACCCGGCGCCTACATAAAACAGGAGACAAGCATGAAAAAAAATCAAATGAATAAAACGGGAAGAAAAGCAGCCGGACTTGCGAAGGCGGGCGTTGGCGCGCTGGCCGTGTTCGCCTTGTCCGGTTCCCTGGCCATGGCCCAGGCCTGGCCCGACAAACCGGTCAGCCTGGTCGTGCCCTTCGCGGCGGGCGGCACCACGGATGTGCTGGCGCGCGCCCTGGGCGATCAGCTGTCCAAGTCACTGGGGCAGCCCGTGATCGTCGAAAACAAACCCGGGGCGGGCGCCACGCTGGGCGCCGACATCGTCGCGCGCTCCAAGCCCGACGGCTATACGCTGCTCATGGGGGCGGTGCATCACACCATCGCCACCAGTGTCTATAAAAAACTTTCCTACGATTTTCAGAAAAGCTTCGAGCCCATAACGACGGTTGCCCTGGTGCCCAACGTGCTGGTCGTCAACGCCAACACGCCCGTCAAGACGCCGGCGGAATTGGTCGCGATGGCCAAGAAATCGGCGACCAGCCTGGCATACGGATCAAATGGCTACGGCACCTTGCAGCACCTGATCGGCACGCAATTCGCCATGCAGAACGGCATCGAATTGCTGCATGTGCCCTACAAGGGCAGCGGCCCGCTGACCACCGACCTTATCGGCGGCCAGGTCACCATGTCTTTCGACACGGTCACTCCCGTCCTGCCGCATATCCAGGCCGGCAAGCTGCGCGCCCTGGCGGTCACCACCGCCAAGCGCTCGTCCGTGCTGCCCGATACGCCGACCTTGAACGAATCTGGCATGCATGACTTTGACCTTGGAACCTGGTTCGGCGTGCTGGCCCCCGCGGGTACGCCGGCAAATGTCCTGGACAAGCTCAACACTGAAATGGTCAAGGTCATCAAGTCGGCCGACTTCCGCGACAGGATGTCCAAGATCGGCGCCGAGCCTATAGGGAATACGCGTGTGGAGATGACCAAGCAGATCGACGACGACACCAAGCGTTTTGCCGAAGTCATTAAAAAGGCCAACATAACGGTTAACTGAACCCAGAGATATCGGACTACCGAGCCTGGCATCCAGGCTGATCAAAGAACAGGCCGCCGATCGTGAGATCAGGCGGCCTGTTTTACTGGATTCATATACAGCAATTTCCGCAGAATGGCGCCAAGCTTGCAAATTACTTAAAAAAAAACTTAAAAGAATGTTGTAACTACCTAATATAAAGACATTTTTTCTGATATTATCACTTCAACTAAAAATACGTCCTCGTGCCCACGACATGCCTGCAACCCGGAACACACCCTTGCGTCGCTTCTCCCTATTGGCTTTGCTGCCCGTATGCTTCGCTTTCGCGTTAAGCACCAGCGTTCCGGCCCAGGCGCGAACACAGACGAAAACCGCTCAAACACAGAAAGCCGGCACCTCGGCAAAAAAGCCTGCTGCTAAAAAAACAGCCAAGCGCAAGATCGCCAAGGCCCGGCCGGCCAGCGCCGGCAAGTCTCATATTGTACGGCGCCAGAACCTGCGCACCGCCAGCTACGCCCCGCTTGCTCAGGAAGCCGCGCCCGCGGCAGGGCTGGATACGCGGCAGGCCATGCTGCGTTCCGAGGTCGCTTTCGTGCAGGACCTTGAAAGCTCCCATGTCCTTTATGACAAGAATGGCGACGAGGTCCGCCCGATTGCATCCATCTCCAAGCTGATGACCGCGCTGGTGGTGGCTGAAGCCGGCCTGCCCATGGACGAGGTCCTGGAAATTTCCGATGCCGATGTCGACCGCCTGCGCCATTCGCGTTCGCGCCTGCGGGTCGGCACCCAGCTTAGCCGCGCCGACATGCTGCACCTGGCGCTGATGTCTTCGGAAAACCGCGCCGCCCATGCACTGAGCCGCTATTATCCGGGCGGCATGCCCGCCTTTGTGCGCGCCATGAACGACAAGGCCCGTGCCCTGGGCATGCGCAAGACGCACTTCGTCGAGCCCACCGGCCTGTCCAGCGAAAACGTTTCCTCGCCGCGCGACCTCGTCAAGCTGTTGCGCGCCGTCAGCAAACAACCGCTGATCCACCGCTACACCACCGACGACAGTTATCTGGTCGATGTGGGCCGGGGCCGGCAATTGGTCTACAACAATACCAATCGCCTGGTGAAGAATTCCGACTGGGACATCCGGATCTCCAAAACCGGCTTCATCAATGAAGCCGGCGAATGCCTGGTCATGCTGACCCGCATCGACAACCGCGATGTCGCCATCGTACTGCTCAACTCCACCGGCCGCTATTCACGCATCGGCGACGCCGTGCGCATTCGCAACCTGGTTGAAAACGACAGCAACGTGGCGATGCTCTAGGGCCGCGCCCGGACCATGTGCATTGCCTACCTGTCCATCTCCGCACATCCTCGATGGCCCTTGTTCATTGCCGCCAATCGCGACGAATTCCACCAGCGGGCCAGCCGGCCCGCCGCGCCCTGGCCTGATCGGCCCGACATCATTGCGGGCATAGATTGCCTGGGCAAGGGAAGCTGGCTGGGCATGACCCGGCAAGGCCGCTACGCCCTGCTGACCAATTATCGCGACCCCTCCCGCCTCATTCCGGACGCGCCATCGCGCGGCGAGCTGGTCAGCCAATACCTGACGAACCAGGAATCGCCCGCATCGTATGCGCGGCGCGTACACGACGCGGGTTCGGCCTATAACGGATTCAATCTGATCGTGGGCGACCCGGACACCGCCTGCTATGTGGGCAATCAGGCCGGACAGGCCATGCCCCAGCCCCTGCAGCCGGGCCGCTACATTCTGTCCAACCATTTGCTGGATACGCCCTGGCCCAAGGCGGAGCGCCTGCGGACCGCGCTCGATTCCTTTCCGCTGGATGGGCTGGAGCAGTCGCTGACACCCGTTTTCGAGATATTGAAAGACGGCACGCCCGCCCAGGATCACGCCCTGCCCAGCACCGGCCTGACGCTGGAGCGCGAACGGCTGCTTAGCAGCCCTTTCATCGTCAGCCCCGACTATGGCACCCGCTGCTCCACGGTCATTGCCGTGCATGCCAGCGGCCGCGTGTTCTTCAGCGAAGTGAGCTACGATGAATCCGGCCGGTCCACTCAACGGCACGACTGGCCTTTTTCCCTTGTTCCAAGGAGTGCGCCATGAATGTTTCCATCTTTGGCACCCGTCCGCCGAAAGCGGTATTGAACATGGCCCTGGCGACGGGCATATTGCTGGCCAGCGGCCTGTATATCCAGTCCCGCGCCGAGCTTCCTGCGACACAGATACAGGGCAGCACGGAATACATCAGCGGGGGCTTCGGCCTGGATGAATCCACGGCCTTGAAGCAGGCCATGGATCAATGGCCCCTGGCCCTGACCTTTGCCAGCCAGGTGGACGGCAAAGCCGCCTATGCCGGCGAAGTGCAGGTGGTGATCCGCAACGCAAGCGATGCAACGGTTTTGAATGTCTCGTCGGACGGACCGTATTTTCTGGCCAGGCTGGATCCGGGCTCGTATCGGGTTTTCGCCACCTACGACAACCAGACGCAGTCGAAGGAAATCACCATTGCTCCGGCGGGGACGACCCGCGTGACGTTTACCTGGAACAGGCCGGCCTCGGGTCCTGATTGAGCCGGTCCTAATGCAAGGTTCTGCCTGAAGGCGGGGTCTCGGCGGGCGCTTGTCCTTCTTGCAGCGTACCCAGGGCATCTTCCCAATTACGCAAGGGGACACAGGTTTGCAGGCGTACGACGGCCTGCTTGATCAGGGCCTCGTGCAATTCGTGCCCTATCCTGGAAGCCACATCCAGGGTCGCATCGCCTTGCAATTCGCCCAGGCGGACCAGCGTGGACTCAACGTCTTCGGCGGAAACCTGCTGATCGTTGGCGCCGTGGAAAAAGTGCAGCATGGTGGTGGGCGGCACCGTGGCGGGCAAGGCGGCGTACAGGCCGGAAAAGGCCAGGACGCGGCCGGCCAGATCGGGCTGGGCATGGCTGGCTTCCAGCGCCATCGAGGCTCCTTGGGAAAATCCCGCCAGAGCCGTTTGCTGTCCCGACAAGCCATAGGCGGATTGTATCCGCCGAATCTGTGCAATGAGTTCCGGCAAAGCCTGAGCGACACGTTCGGCATAATTGCTTTCGCGCAGGCCGACCGGATCGATCCAGTGATAGCCTGTTATGCCTCTCCGATCCGCCTCGGATGCCGGGGCGCCGGCCGGAATGTTTTCAAAAGCATAAGGAAGCACCACCATCGCACGTGGAAAAGCATGCTTGATGGCTTCGGCCAAAGGAAACATCTGTCGGGGATCCGCCGACTCGCCATGCAACAGTACAAAAAGCAGTTGGGGCTTTTCCGTCTTGGGTATGAAAATAAAAGGATCCGGAAAGTCCGGCTTCATCGCCATATCGTTATCTCCTCAAAGCCTGGCCTTGCTTGAAACTCCGAAAATTGTACGCTAGATGGGAAAGCCGTTTGATTAGGAAGGCCATGATTTTTACTGTATATTTATACAGTATCAATAATCCGGCACCGCAATGCGCGCTTTTTCCCTGCAACATCCCGAACACATTCATCCGGCTCTCTGGCGAGGAACCCAGCTTGCTCCTGCACGCCGCCCCGTCGTTTCCACCGGCTTCGATGCCCTGGACCGCGAGCTTCCCGGGCAGGGGTGGCCTTTGGGTTCGCTCATCGAATTCCTGCCCAGCCAGCCGGGAATAGGCGAACTCCATTTGCTGCGGCCCGCCCTGGCCCATCTTTCTTCCGAACGCAGCGTCATCCTGGTCCACCCGCCTTACCAGCCGTATTTCCATTGCTGGGTCGATTGGCGGCTTCATAGCCGGCGCCTGTTATGGGTCAATCCGAAAACACAGGGCGACGCCCTGTGGGCCGCCGAGCAAGTCCTGAAACACAATGCCTGCGCCGCCCTGCTTTGCTGGGCCGACACTCCGCATCCGGACGGTGTGCACCGCCTGCATCTTGTCGCACAGCAAAGCGACACGCTTTTCGTGCTTCTCCGGCCGCAATCCGCGGCCATGCATGCCAGCGCCGCGCCGTTGCGCCTGCGCCTGATGCCTTTCGCCCAAGGCATCGAAGCTTTCATCCTTAAGCGGCGCGGGCCTTCCTGCGACAAGCCGGTATCCCTTGCCTTCCATCCCGCGCGCAACACCGCCGTGTGCCCTGAATGCCATGAACAGCACGCCTCTCTGGTTCAGCCTGTACCTGCCCACGCACAGCCTGGACGTCCACTTCCCGCACTGGTCGGCTAAGACACCGCCGGCCGCCGTCCTGTTCAAGGACCGGGTCTGCGCCTGCACCCCGGCGGCGCAGGCCAAGGGCATCAGGCCGGGCATGCGGTCCAGCACCGCGCTGGGGCTGGCTCCCGACATCTTGCTGGCCGCCGATCAGGCGCAGGCGCGGCATGATTACCTGCGGGAAATCGCCCTGTGCCTATTGCAATACACACCCCATGTGGCTTTTTTCGACGAGCATGCATTAGTCCTTGAAGCCGGGGCAAGCCTGAGCCTATTTCACGGAGTGCGCCAGCTGCATGCGCGCATCCGGGCCAGCCTGGACAACATGCGCGTCCGGGCGCGCATCGGCATGGCGCCCACCGCGCTGGGCGCCTGGATGCTTGCTTGCCGCAGCCAGCCTGGGCCTCGTCGTGTGATAAGCCATCAGGCGCTGCGGCGCCGGCTCGACCCCTTGCCCACGCACAGCCTGCCCGCCGCCCGTCCCTTCGACGACTGGCTGGACGGCATAGCGTGCCGCAGCCTCGCACAATTGCGCTCATTGCCCCGCAAGGGCCTTCAGCAGCGCAGCAGCCCCCTGCTGTTGCAGGAACTGGACGATGCCTACGGGGACGGCCGTCAAAGCTTTCCCTGGTTCCAGGCTCCCGAGCGCTTCAACCTGCGCCATGAGCTGACCGAACACCTGGAACACTACAACGCCGTCCTTGCGGTCGCGGGCCGCCTGATCGAGCAGTTGTGCGGCTGGCTGCATGCGCGCCAACGCGCCGCCCGTGTTCTTGAACTGCGGCTGCACCACGAAAAAGGCCGCCAGGCCAGGGCTCCCACCTGCATTGGGCTGCGCCTGTCGGAAGACGCCTGGCTGCCCGGGAATTTCCTGACCGTGCTTAGGGAACAGCTGCAATCGCTCTGCCTGGAGGCGCCGGTCATTTCGCTCGAGCTTTCCGTTACCCAGACGCTCTCCCGGCCTGCCGCCAGCCTTAGCCTGTTTCCGGAACCCACCCAATGGCTGAGCCAGGAACACCGGATGCTCGACCTCTTGCAGGCCCGGCTGGGGCAGGAGCGCGTTTTACGCGCCTGTCCCAATGCCGATTACCGCCCCGAGCAGGCCAACCGGTGGCTGGCCGCCGATGCCCCTGCTTCCGCGACAGGCATGCCGCCTGCCCTATCGGGCCATTCCCGTCCATTCTGGCTGCTGCCTGAACCAGAAAAGCTGGATGTCCGCAATGATCGTCCCGTATACAGGCACAACAGCCTGCGCCTGACCTTGGGACCCGAACGTGTGGAAACCGGCTGGTGGAACACCGATGGACACGAGCAGCGCGATTACTTCATTGCGCAGGACGAATCGGGTGCGCGGTACTGGATCTATAGGCAGCGCGAGGCCGCGGGCCTGGGCTGGTTCCTGCATGGCCTTTTCGGCTGAATCCCTTTTGCCAGCCTGCGCCCCGCCATGAAAGCCGCCCTTCTTCCCGACTATGCCGAACTGGACTGCCTGTCCAATTTTTCGTTCCTGAAAGGCGCCTCGCATCCCGAGGAACTGGTGGAGCGCGCCGCGCAACTGGGCTATGAAGCCCTGGCGCTCAGCGATGAATGTTCCCTGGCCGGCGTGGTGCGCGCCTGGACCGAAGCCCAGAGGCAATCCATCAAGCTGATCATTGGCAGCCGCTTCAAGCTGGACGGCATGGAAGTCATCATTTTGGCGCGCAACAAGACAGGCTATGGGGATTTGTCGGAACTGATCACCCTGGCACGCAGACGCAGCGAAAAAGGCCAATACCGCTTAAGCCTGGAAGACATCGCCTCGCCTGCGCCGGGCTGCGAGCATCTTAAAAACCTGCCGGACTGCCTGTGCATCTTCAAGCCCGATTACGGCATCGATCCCCAGTTGCTGCACGAACAAGCGGCACGGCTGCTGCACGTCTTCGCCGGACGCCTCTGGCTGGGCCTGGGCTTGCGCTACCAGCATGCCGACGCCCAGCACCTTGCCACGCTGGAATGGGCAGCCCGGCACTTTTCGATCCGGCTGGTGGCCACCGGCCAGGTAGAGATGCACAGGCGCTCGCGCCAGCCCTTGCACGACACCCTGGCCGCCATACGCCTGAAGCAGGCCGTACAGCACTGCGGCTACGCACTCAAGCCCAATGCGGAACACCATCTGCGCAGCCGTTTGCGCCTGGCCACTGCCTACCCCGCCCACACACTGGAAGAAACCCGCGTTCTGGCCAGGCTCTGCACATTCAGCCTGGACCAGATACGCTATCAGTATCCCCGGGAAATCGTCCCCGACGGCATGAGCCCGGCGTCCTATCTGCGCCAGGAAACCTATGCCGGCGCCCGCAGGCGCTATCCCAATGGCATCCCCGATTCGATCAGAAGCCAGCTCGAAAGCGAACTGGCCATTATTGGCGGGCTGGAATACGAACCGTATTTCCTGACGGTCTACGACATCGTTCAGTTCGCCCGGCGGCGCAACATCCTTTGCCAGGGCCGCGGCTCGGCGGCCAACTCCGCCGTCTGCTATTGCCTGGGCATCACCGAGGTCGATCCGGAAAACGGCAACGCCCTGTTCGCCCGCTTCATCAGCCAGGCCCGCAAGGAGCCGCCCGATATCGATGTGGATTTCGAACACCAGCGCCGCGAAGAAGTCATCCAATACATCTACGAAAAATATGGCCGGCATCGGGCAGCGCTGACGGCGGTGGTCAGTTGCTATCGGACGCGCAGCGTCCTGCGCGATACCGGCAAGGCGCTGGGCCTGGATCCGGAACTGGTCGACCGGGTCGCCAAGTCCTTTCATTATTGGGATGGCAAGCAGAACCTTCTGGACAGGATAGGCGCGAACGGCCTGGAAGGCGGCTCGCACATTGCCAGGCTGTGGGCGGAGCTGGCGCAGGAACTGTCCGGCTTTCCCCGGCATCTGTCGCAGCACCCCGGCGGCTTCGTCATCGCACGCGACAAGCTGTGCCGGCTGGTGCCCATCGAGAACGCCGCCATGCCCGAACGCAGCATCGTCCAATGGGACAAGGACGACCTGGACGCCATGGGCCTGCTGAAAGTCGACATCCTGGCGCTGGGCATGCTGTCGGCGCTGCATCGCTGCCTGGACCTGGCCGGCCGCCGGCGCGGCCAGCCCCTGCTCATGCAGGATATCAAAGACAATGACGAGCCCACATACCGGATGATCCAGCAAGCCGATACGATAGGCGTGTTCCAGATCGAATCGCGGGCGCAAATGAGCATGCTGCCCCGCCTGAAGCCCGCCATCTTCTACGACCTGGTGATCCAGGTGGCCATCGTGCGGCCCGGCCCTATTCAGGGCGGCATGGTGCATCCCTATCTGCGGCGCAGGCAGCACCCGGAAGAAATAGAAGCTCCAACCCCCGCCATAGAAAAAGTGTTGTCGCGCACCCTGGGCGTTCCCATCTTTCAGGAGCAGGCCATGCAGATCGCCATGGCGGCCGCCGACTTCACCGCCGACGAAGCCGACCAATTGCGGCGGTCCATGGCGGCCTGGAAACGCAAAGGCGGCGTCGAACATTTCCGCAAGCGGCTGATCGACGGAATGATCCAGAACGGCTGTCCGGAGGAATTTGCCTTGCGCATATTCCGGCAACTGGAGGGTTTCGGGGAGTACGGTTTTCCCGAAAGCCATGCGGCCAGCTTCGCCAAGCTGGCCTACATCAGCGCCTGGCTCAAATGCCACGAACCGGAAGCCTTTCTGGTCGCGCTGCTCAACTCGCAGCCCATGGGCTTTTACTCGCCCAGCCAACTGGTGCAGGACGCCCGGCGCCACCATGTCAATGTGTTGCCCGTGGATATCCAAGCCAGTGGCTGGGAGGCCGATCTGGAACCAGACGGCCGGCGTCCCGCCGTGCGCCTGGGCTTTAATCAGGTCAAGGGCCTGTCCCAGGACGCCGGGCGGCGCATCGAAGCGGCTCGCCAGGCACGGGCTTTCGACACGGTGCAGGATCTGGCCGCCCGCGCCGGTCTGAGCCGCCACGAAATGGATGCCCTGGCCGCCGCCAATGCCTTGCAGCCGTTAAGCGGGCACCGGCGCCAGGCCCGCTGGCAGGCCGCCACCCAAGCGCTCAAGGGCTTGCTGCATGGCGCGTCCATCCACGAAACCGTCCAGCCTGCGCTGACCGCGCCGACCGAAGGCCAGGACCTTGTCGCCGATTATCGTTCCATGGGTCTGACCCTGGGACGCCACCCCGTGGCCTTGCTGCGGCCCACCTTGCAGGCGCGGCGATTCGTGCCGGCGGCGACCCTGGCTGACGACTATCCCGACCGGCGCCTGGCCCGGGCCTGCGGCATCGTGACCGGACGACAGCGCCCCCAGACCGCAAAGGGCACGGTATTCGTCACCCTGGAAGATGAGACGGGCAACGTCAACGTGATCGTCCATGCCGAACTGGCCCAGCGCCAGCAGGCGGCGCTGGTGCAATCCAGCCTGATGGGCGTCTACGGTGTGTGGCAACGCCACCAGGGCATCAATCACCTGTTGGCCAGCCGGCTTGTCGATCTAAGCGGCCTGCTGGGTTCCCTGCCCACCCGCAGCCGCAACTTCCATTAAAATGAACCCTTTGATCAGGATGCAATCATGGGCAACACGCTAAAACAGCAATTGGCCGACACCGTAAAAACCGCCATGCGCGCCAAGGATTCCGCCCGACTGGGCACCTTGCGTTTCCTGCAGGCCGCGATCAAGCAAAAAGAAGTCGACGAGCGGCGCGAGCTGGACGATGCCGAGGTCACCGCCATCATCGAAAAGCAGGTGAAGCAGCGGCGCGAATCCATTGCCGCCTTCGAGCAGGCCGGACGCACTGAAACAGCCAATCAGGAAAAAGCCGAATTATCCATCCTGCAGGAATTCCTGCCGCAACAGGCCGTCCCCGAAGAAATCGATGCCGCCATCGACGCCGCCATTGCCGACGTAAGCGGCCAGGGTGTAACGGGCGCGCCGGCCATGGGGAAAGTCATGGCGATACTCAAGACGGCCCTGGCGGGCCGCGCCGACATGTCGGCGGTATCCGCCCAGGTAAAGGCACGCTTGATGTAATACCAACTGCCGGCCCTCAGGCCGGCAGTTGATTCAGCCATGTCCAAATCAAGCGTGAACGCGAAGGCGAAGCGCAGACATTACTGGCGTAAGGCAAGCGAAGCCGACAAAGTGCACGCTTGATTTGGATAGGGGCTTAGCGATAGGCCACGCAAACCGAGGTATCCATCAGGATGGACTGCCGCATGGCGTTCAGAGCGCCCGTGTCCCAGGGTGAATGTCCCCAGACGGTATGGGTTACCTGGGTATGGCTGGCATCGATGGCCTTGATGTCGGTGCGCGCCACCTCCAGCCCGCCCAAGGGGCTGCGAACCGCGACGCTGCCTGTCTGCATGGCCGGATCCACCTGCGCGTAGACATCGTAGTGCTTCTTTCCGCGCAGGCATTCATCGGCCTGATTCTGGGCCCGAAGATATACGATCTGATAGCTGCGGGGAACCGTATAGGAGACAGTGGGCGACTCATCGCCCGGCTGTATTCCGGCGATGCAACCCGACAGCAGCGCCGCCGCCGCGATACCGATTAATTGCGCTTTCACCGTTCCTCCGTGCATCTGCCCGCATCAACTGGAAAGTTATCACGCCGCAAGCGGCAATTGGAATTTTTTTCTGCTTCAGGAGCAGGTTTCTTTCTGCGGCGGGACTGCGCTGGACAAGGATGGATAGTCAATATAGCCTTTTGCGCCGGCCGTATAAAAGGTGCTGGGGTCCCAATCATTGAGCGAAGCGCCGGTTTTCAGGCGCGCAACCAGGTCCGGATTGGCAATGAAAGCCTTGCCGAACGCCACCGCATCGGCCTGCCCTTTGGCGACCATGCTGTGCGCCGTGGCAATATCGTAGTTCTCATTGACGATGACCGGACCGCCGAATTGCCGCCGGATCTCCGCCGTCAGGCTGTCTTCGCCCAGGGATTCCCGCGTGAAGATGAAGGCGATGCCGCGCTGGCCCAATGCCCGTGCAACATAGGAAAAGAGCTCGCGCGGATCGGAGTCCGACATGGAATGCGCATCGCCGCGCGGTGAAAGATGCACCCCCACGCGACTACTGCCCCATACCCCCACGCAGGCATCGACCACTTCCAGCAGCAGGCGCGCCCTGTTTCCAATGGAGCCGCCATACTCGTCATGCCGCTTGTTCACGCCATCCTGAAGGAATTGATCGATCAGGTAGCCGTTCGCGGCATGCACTTCCACGCCATCGAAACCCGCCTCGCGGGCGTTCTGGGCGGCACGTGCGAAATCGTTCACGATGCCCGGGATTTCCTCGATGTGCAAGGCGCGCGGCACCACATAGGGGCGCTTGGGACGCAACAGGCTGACGCTGCCCTGGCAAGCCACCGCGCTGGGCGCCACGGGAATTTCGCCGTTCAGGAACTCGGGGTCGGAAACGCGCCCCACATGCCATAGCTGCAGGAAGATTTTCCCGCCCTTGCCGTGCACGGCCTGAGTGATCTTCTTCCAGCCCTCCACCTGGGCGCTGCTCCAGATGCCGGGGGTGCTGGGATAGCCTACCCCCTGGGGGGATATCGAGGTGGCTTCCGACAAGATAAGGCCGGCGGTCGCCCGCTGGCAATAATAACTGCGCATCAAATCGTTGGGCACGCGTCCATCCGATGCGCGATTCCGGGTAAGCGGAGCCATTACAATACGGTTGTTTAATGCCACAGCCCCCAATTGAACGGGGTCGAACAAGCTAGTCATCATTAATACTGCTACTCAAATCAAGGTTAACCCTAGTCAGTGTGCCTGAAAATGACAGAAGCTGCACAGGCAGGCATATGTCCATTAGGGTTTTTACCAGAATTTGCGCCATCCCCGCAATCCACTATCGTAGAGCGGGCAGATCGCCGCAATATAAAAAGCAAGGAAGCACATGGGACAATTCGCCGTCATCGGCTTGGGCCGTTTCGGTTCCGCATCGGCCCTGGAGCTCATGAAAATGGGCCATTCGGTGCTGGGCGTCGACACCGACGGTAAAGTCATCGATAAGTATGCCGATCAACTTACGCATGCGGTCATCGCCGATGTCACCGACCGCGCGGCCCTGGAAGAGCTAGGCCTGGACAACTACGACGTGGTGCTGGTCGCCATAGGCGAAGGCATACAGGCCAGCCTGCTTTGCGTCGTCCACCTGAAAACCCTGGGAATACCGACCATCTGGGTCAAGGCCACTTCGCATGCCCAGCACCTGATCCTGAGCAAGCTGGGGGTGGATCGCATCGTGCACCCCGAAGAAGAAATGGGTATACGGGTGGCCCAGGCGCTTAGCTATCCCATGGTCAACGACTATATCTCCATGGGCAATGGCGAATTCGTCGTGGAAATCGATGTCAGCGACCACCTCGAAGGCATCCCGCTAAGCCAGGTATTGCAAGGTGTGCCCGACACCATCCATGTGCTGCTGGTCAAGCGCAAGATCCAGATCTTCGTCCATCCTTCGGACGACTTCACGCTGGAGGCCAAAGATACTTTGGTATTGCTGGGGCAGTTGAATACCCTGAAGGCCATTGCGCCCAAGCTTGCCTGAGCCATGCGCAACTGGCTGCCGCTTTATACCTACCAATCGTACCAGCGGATACGGCGCACCGGGCTGCTGCGTGCCAGCCCGCCCATCGTGCTGGCGGCGGGATTCCTGGCGCTTATCGTCCTGGGCACCGTCCTGCTTGCCCTGCCCATCGCGGGCCGCGAACCCATCAGCCTGTTCACGGCCTTCTTCATGGCGACCTCGGCGGTTACCGTCACCGGCCTGACCGCCATCGATCCCGCCGTTTCGCTCAGCCTTTTCGGCCAGATCGTGCTGATTTGCCTGGTGCAGCTGGGGGGATTGGGGTTCGTCACTTTCGCCGTGGTCGCCGCCATTACCCTGGGCAAGAAAATGAGCCTGAAGCATCAGGCGCTTGCGCTGGAAGCCTTCAACCAGACCAGCGTGTCCAAGATCCGCCGCACCGCGTTTTCCGTCTTCAAGATATCGCTGGGCATAGAAGCCATTGCGGCGATCATCCTGGCCCTATGGTGGTGGCGCGACTACCCCTTGGCCACCGCGGCATACCGGGCTGTGTTCCATGCCATCGCCGCCTTCAACAATGCCGGATTCTCGCTGTTCCCGTCCAGCCTGGCGCTGTTCGCGGAAGACACCGTCGTCATCCTGACGATCAGTTTTTCCATCATCCTGGGCGGCATCGGCTTCTCGGTGCTGAGCGATGTCGGACACAAGAAGCGTTGGGCCACCCTGCTGCCCTACACCAAGGCCATACTGCTGGGTACGCTGGCCCTGAACCTGGTCGGCTTCGTTGCCATCTGGGCGCTGGAATTCAACAATCCCGATACCTTGGGAAGCCTATCGATCCATGGGCAGGCACTGGCCGCCTGGATGCAGAGCGTAACCAGCCGCACCGCCGGCTTCACCAGCATCGACATCACCCAGCTGCACGACAGCTCCACCCTGGTGATCATCCTGCTCATGTTCATCGGCGGTGGTTCGCTGAGCACCGCCAGCGGTATCAAGATAGGGACCTTCATCGTCCTGCTTGCCGCCGTCTATTCCTATATTTTCCATCGCAAGGAAGTCGTGCTGATAAAGCGTTCGATATCGCCCGATACAGTCCAGAAAGCGCTGGCCCTGGTCCTGGTCACCTGCGCGCTCATCTTCACGGGCGTCCTGTTCCTGACGATATTCGAGAAAGCGCCGTTCATCAGCATTCTGTTCGAGGTGGTCTCGGCGGTCAGCACCACCGGGCTTAGCCGAGACCTGACCCACCACCTTTCCGCACCCAGCCAGTTCCTGCTTGCCCTGCTGATGTTCGCCGGCCGGCTCGGCCCATTGACCCTGGTATACAGCCTGGCCACGCAAAAACGCAGCCGCGTGCGTTATCCGGAAACCGAGTTCCAGGTAGGTTGAAAAACTATGCTAGAATCCTGTTCTTCGCTGATCTTGGTTTGGTCGATCAGCGAGACGACTAAAGGCAAAGCTGATCAAAGGCTTTCGCCGATAGTTTCGGGGCGTAGCGCAGCCTGGTAGCGCACTTGCATGGGGTGCAAGGGGTCGCGAGTTCGAATCCCGCCGTCCCGACCAACAAAATCAAGGGCTTGCAGAAGAAATCTGCAAGCCCTTGTGCTTTACAAGAATAAACAAAAAGACCTAAGCAAAAAAAAGGCCGCCGCATCAAAACGATGCGGCGGCCTTTTTTTTTGCGCAATCACTGCACCGAAATATTCGCGGCCTTGACCACGGTATCCCAGCGCTTGAGTTCCTGCTTGGTGAAATCACCCAGTTCGGCCGGCCCCATGTATTGAGCTTCGGCACCCAGGGATTCCGCCTTCTTGCGGAACTCCGGAGTCTTCATGATGGCCTCGATTTCCTTGGTCAGCTTATTGACGACTTCGGGAGGCGTTCCGGCCGGCGCGTACATGGCAAACCATGAGGACACGAGCAGATCGGGAAAGCCGGCTTCAGCGGCAGTAGGCACATCGGGCAGACTGGGCAAACGGCTCTTGCCGGTCACCGCCAGCGGCCTGAGCTTGCCGGCGGCAATTTGGGGCAGTAGCGGCGGAGGCGTGGTCATGGTCATATCCACGGACCCGCCCAACAAATCCTTCATTGCCGGCCCGGTACCGTTATAGGGGATGTGCGTAAACTTGGTCCCTGCCATTTGGTTGAGCAGTTCAGTGGACACCTGCTGCAGCGAACCCACACCCGACGATGCATAGTTCAGCTTGCCGGGCTCCTTCTTGTCGGCCGCGACCAGCTCCTTGAGCGTCTTGTAGGGCAAATCGGAGCGCACGACCAGGACTTGCGGCGCCGACAGCACATTGGCCACCGGAGCAAAATCCTTGATGGGATCCCAGCTTAGATTGGGCGTAATCAGGGGCGTGATGACCTGGTAGCCCGAATACTGCAAAAGCAGCGTGTAGCCGTCGGCTTCCGAACGGGTAACGAGTTGCGCCGCGATGGTCCCCGCCCCGCCCGGCTTGTTGTCGACCACCACGCTCTGGCCCAATGCACGGCCCAGCGGCTCGGCGATCATGCGGGCGGTGATGTCGGTGGTGCCGCCGGGCGCCGCCGACACGATCAATTTGATGGGCCGATTGGGGTAGCTCTCGGCTTGTGCCGAGGCGGGGGCCGCATTCATGGACAAGCCCACAGCACAAGCCAATGCGGCCAGGGGGTAGTTGGATTTTATTTTGGATAGCATTATGGTCTCCTGGAATTGAGTAAAACACGGCGGCTGGCGCCAGCTGTTGGTATGGATGTAGCCGGCCTTTAAGGCAACCGCCCTTGCAGCGCCAAACTGGCTGTGCGCGACGCATCGAGTATGCCATTGCAGCCCTGGACGGGCCTTCCTTATTGCGACAAGCGGGTTATCGCGAAACACGAAAGCCCTTGCAAGGCAAGCATTACGCTTCAGGCGGCGTATGCTGCTGTACATGCGCCAGCAATAGCCTGGCAGCCGCCGTCAGCGCGTCGGGATCGCGCACGCCGATAAGGAGCTTGCGGCGCGCCCATTCGTCGGTCAGCGGAATCAGGCTCAGTTCCATGGCGCGCGCATGCGTCGCCGCCGCCAGGCGCGGCAAAATGCCGATGCACTGGGTGGCCACCGCCATTTTGCAGATGGAATCGAAGCCTCTTACCTGGATGCGCAGCTTAAGGGGTTTGCCCAGGCGTTCACTTTCCTCTTTCTGTCTCAATGCCAGCGAGGTCGCTTCGGAAAGCCCGATGTAATCGTAGGCCAGCGTATCGGAAAAACTGACCTGGCTGCGCGTAGCCAGCGGATGGTGGCGAGGCACCATCAAAACGAGCTCGTCGTCGCGATAAGGATATGTCGTCAGGCCTTCGCATGGCGTGCGGTCGGCGAAGATGCCCAGATCGGCCTGGTTATTGATGACCGCATTGACGATGCGCGTACTGTTTTCTTCTTTCAGGCCGATGCGTATGGCGGGATGCTTGTGCATGAAGACCGCAAGATCATCCGCAAGAAACTGCGTGATGGCCGACGTATTGGCACCCAGGCGCACATGACCCTTGACGCCAAAGGCATAGTCGGACAAGGCGCTGGCCATCTGGTCCATCTCGTGGATCACCCGCAAGGAATGATGCAGCAAGGCCTGGCCCGCTTCGGTCAGTTCGACACCGCCCGCGTGGCGATACAGCAGGGGCGTGCCCAGCGCCACCTCCAGATCCGAAATACGCTTGCTGGCGGCGCCCACGGCAAGGTGGGACTGCCGCGCGCCGGCCGATATGCTTCCTTGCCGAGCCACGGCAATGAACAGCGAAAGGGTGACAAGGTCGAATCTGGCAAGGTTCATGGTTACCGGGACGTGGAGGAGACCATGCGCATCAAGCCGGCTGGACAGGCGCGGGATGCAGAGTCAGGCGTGGGCCGGCCTTTAGAATCTGGCTGGGAACATCGTGGCCTATCAGGCCCGGGAGCGTGCCTGAAATGCCCAGGATGGCATCCAGATCGATACCCGTGTCGTATCCCATCAGCTCCAGCATGTGCACCAGGTCTTCAGTGCACACGTTGCCGCTTGCGCCAGGCGCATATGGGCACCCGCCCAAGCCGCCCAGGGAAGCATCGAAACGATCGCAACCCGCAGCGATGGCGGACAAGGTATTGGCCAGCGCCATGCCCCGGGTATTGTGGAAATGCATGGTCAGCTCCAGTTGCGGAAACCGTGTCCTGGCCTGCAGGGCTATTTCCTCGACCTGCGATGGGTAGGCCATGCCGGTGGTATCGCACAAGGTAATGCCGTCCACGCCCAATTGCGCAAACCGGTCCATCAGTCCAAAGACCTCGGTGGCGGCAATATCGCCTTCCATGGGGCAGCCAAACACCGTGGAGAGCGAAACGTTGATGGCGGTGTCGGTGCCGCGCACGGCGCCAACCACATCCGCCAGCTGCGCATACGACTGCTCGCGCGTCATGCGCAGGTTGGCCCGGTTATGCGTCTCGCTGACCGACATCACCAGATTGACCTCGTCCACATTGCAGGCCAGCGCCCTCTCCGCGCCTCGCGCATTGGGCACCAGCACGGTATAGATGACGCCCGGTTGGCGCCGGATTTCGTGCATGACCATGTCCGCGTCCTTCAATGCCGGAATGGCCTTGGGAGAGGTGAAGGAAGTCGCTTCGATCTTGGCGTAGCCGCTGCCGGAAAGCCTATTTATGAACTCGATCTTGTCATGAGTATCGATAAATTGCTTTTCGTTCTGAAAACCGTCGCGAGCTGCGACCTCTTGAATGTATAGCTTCTTTCCGCCGTTCATTTTGAACCCTCGTTTCAGGGCCGGATAAATCCAGAACGAGATTTCTCATTCAACATTCGCCGGCCCTGAATAAACAATTAAATGACTAAATGATTCCGCGTTGCCGCCATGCCTGGCGGGTGCCTTCATCGATGCCGATGCCGGACAGTATCTCGTCGGTATGCTGGCCCAGGGCTGGCGCGGCACTGCGCACTTCGCCGGGGGTTGCGCTGAGCTTGGGAACGATGCCCGGCAGTTTGATCCCGGTCCCGTCGGGCAGCACCGAATCCAGTATCATGCCGCGGGCCTGATAATGCGGATCCGAGGCAATGTCGGCCACATCGTAGATCCTGCCCGCCGGAATCTGCTTCGCATTGAGCCTGTCCAGCACCTCGTCCAGGCCATGCCGGGCCGTCCACTGCGAGATGGCCTCGTCGATCATCTGCACCCGCCCTACCCGTCCGACATTGTTTTCCAGTGCGGGATCGTTGCCCAGGTCATCCCGGCCGATGACCGTCATCAGTCGTTTGAAGATGCTGTCGCCATTGCCTGCGATAAGCACATATTTGTTGTCCTTGCATCGGTAGGCATTGCTCGGCGCGATGCCGGGCAGGCTGCTTCCGGCAGCCTGCCGGACCTCGTTGAACACCGAGTATTCGGGCAACAGGCTTTCCATCATGTTGAAGACCGATTCGTACAGGGCGACGTCTATCATCTGGCCCTGGCCATTTTCCTGATCCCGTGCCCTCAAGGCCAACAACACGCCTATCACCCCGTGCAAGGCCGACAGCGAATCGCCTATCGACACGCCGACCCGGACTGGCGTGCGTCCGGGCTCGCCGCTTAGATGCCGCAGCCCTCCCATGGCCTCGCCGATCACGCCGAAGCCGGGCAAATCGCGGTACGGCCCGGTTTGTCCATAGCCGGACACCCTAAGCATGATCAGCCGGGGGTTGATCGATTTCAGGTCTTCCCAGCCCAGTCCCCACCCTTCCATGCAGCCCGGCTTGAAATTCTCGATCAGGACATCGACTTCCTTGACCAGCGTACGCACGACCTCTTGCGCCTCCGCCTGGCGCAAGTCCAGCGTTATCGATTTCTTGTTGCGCGATTGGACCTGCCACCACACCGAGGTGCCGTCGTGTATCAGGCGCCACTTGCGTAAAGGATCGCCCTTGACCGGTGGCTCCACCTTGATGACTTCGGCGCCGAATTCGCCCAGCATCTTGGCTGCAAAAGGCCCGGCTATTAATTGCCCCAGTTCCAGAACGCGGATGCCCGTCAATGGTTTGCTCATGATTTCCTCGTGAAATAGCTCTACTCTGCTGTCGCAGGCAGTCTATCAAGCAATCCTCCCGCGCCGAAGAATTGCTTAGCGATGCCGCCATCGCGAAATGCGATGGCCAAGCACCGAAAGGCTATACTGGACATCACCCAACGCCCACCGTGACCGCCATGCATCTGGACCCCGTTTCACTGAAGCTGTTCATCAGCGTCCTCGAACAGGGCACCATCGCGCGCGCGGCCGAACGCGAGCATATCGCCGCGGCGGCGGTCAGCAAGAGAATCAGCGAGCTGGAAGCCCAATTGAAAACCCGCCTGCTGGTCAGGACCAACAAGGGGATAAGGCCCACGCCGGCGGGCATTGCCTTGTCGGCCATGGCCAGGCGCGTCCTGCGCGAATTGGACGAAATTTCACTGCGCATGAAAGATTACTCGGACGGTGCCCGCGGCCTGGTCAGGGTTTCCGCCAACATTTCAGCCATTACGCAATTCCTGCCGCAGGACATCAAGTCATTCACGGGCGCCTACCCGAACATCCATGTCGATCTCGAAGAGCAGGTAACCCCCGCCATCATCAAATCGATAACGGAGAACGTTGCCGATATCGGAATTTTCTCGGACACCGCCCTGGACCAGGACATCGAGACCTTTCCCTATAAAGAAGATACGCTGGCGCTTATTGTCCCGGCCGGGCATCCGCTGGCGGCCAAGGCCGATTTCCGCTTCGTGGACGCCCTGGACTATGAGTTTATCGGCCTGCATACCGGCAGCGCCATCAACCGTATCGTGTCCAGGGCCGCCGATGAGCTCAAGCGCACGATAAAGCTGAAGGTGCAGGTCACGGGCTTCGACGCCTTGTGCTTCATGGTTAACTCGGAACTGGGAATAGGCGTTCTGCCGCTGGCCATCGCCAAACGTTATTCCAAAATGTTCGGCATGCGCATTCTCCCTCTCAAGGAATCCTGGGCGCGCAGAAGGATACTGATAGGCGTGCGTTCGTTCGAATCCCTGCCGGCCGCCGCCCGGCTATTCGTCGAACATTTGAGTCCTATGCGCGCTAAAGCGCCGAACCCGGGCAAAACATCCCTCAACGCTCAGTAACTCCACTGCAATGAAGGCCTGAGGCCCGGCGATTCATGGCCTGGCTTCACTGCTTTATTCAGCGACTCGACCAAACGGCTTACCACGCCCGTCTGCCTGCGGCGTAAGCCGTATGCCGCATTTTGCTGGCCCGCGTTCCTCTCTATGATCCCTTCCATCAAGTCTGTATCTAGACATTAAAAATCGTAGCAAGCATGAGATAACGCTGCGCAGGTTCAGGCCTCTAGCGCGGGTACCGGCTCAGGCTGTTGTCGATACAAGAAGCCCGGATGCGCATAGAAGAGGGAGCCACGCCATGCACCTGTCCAGCAAAACGACGGACGTCGTCTGTTTCTCGCCAAACGGACGATCATGAATACATCGATGCCACTCGGATTGTTGTGCCTGATGATTGCAAGCCTGTTGAGCACCCCGGCGTCCGCCGCGGTATCGCGCACGGAATACGATGCGCTGATACGGGACGCCCGGGCGGGGAATTATGAACCGGCGCTGATCATGCTCCGCCAGCATGGCGTTGAACACCCGATGGATCTGCGCGCCGCGTATGACCATATCCTTATTGCCTCCTGGGCGGGCAACAACGACGAAGCAATCGCCGCCTACGAGGCCATTCAGCCCGCTCCCAACCGCCCGCCGGCCGATGTCCTGATCGCGGTCGCCCGCGCTTACCGGGATACCCAGCGATGGGATTACGCCGTGGAGCATTACCGTGAGGGCCGCAGGCTGTTTCCACGCCAGTCTTCATTCGCCGTCGGCGAAATCATGACGCTGGCCGACGCCGGGCGTGCCGACGAGGCCATCGCGCTGGGCAAGGAATTGATCGATGAGCTTCCGGACGATGCCGACGCGCGCCTGGCGCTGAGCTATGCCTACAAGGTCCGCCCGTCTCCTTATCCTGTACTTCAGGAGGCCGACCATGCCAGGACCCTGGCACCGAGAAAAACCTATGTCACGCGGGAATATATAGACGCTTTGCAGCACGCGGGGCTGGCCCAGGCCGCATTGACCGTGGCCCGGGAACATCCCGATCTGGTCAATGACGCAAAAATGCGCCAGCTGGAAGCGGACTACCTGGCGGAAGTAACCCGCTTGGCCGCCATGCCATACCGGCTGGAGTCGGAACGGTTCGCCACCGCCGACCGCGCCCTGGCGGGGTATGAGCGCCTCATTCCCGCCTGGGAGCTCCTGGGCCCGGCCGCCAGCGCGGATGTCACGCGCCTGCGTGTCGACCACTTGCAGGCGCTGCATGCCCGATCGCGCATGCAGGACGTGGTGGATGGCTACGAAAGCCTGGTCGCGGACGGAATAAGCGTGCCGCGCTATGTATTGAACGACGTCGCTTCCGCATATCTATACCTTCGGCGGCCCGAAGAAGCCCAGGACCTTTACCGCCAAGTGATGGGCGAGGGCAGCCGAAGGGACAATCCCAGTGAACGACTAAGCAACGAAACCGGCCTGTACTACTCCTTGATTGAAAGCGAGCAGTTTGACGAAGCCGGGAATGTCATCCAGGCCGCGCGTGCCGGCCAGCCGACATGGCGCTACATCAAGGGCGTGCCCCAACGTGTTCCGAATGACTTGCACTTGTATTCAGAGCAGACCGCCGCCCTGGGCCTGTTCTATACGGACGATACGGCCGGCGCCCAGGCGCGGCTGAAGGAACTGGTCGATCGGGCACCGACCAACGTCGGCCTTCGAACTTCGCTGGCCAACGTCTATGCCAGCCGCGGCTGGCCCCGGCGCGCGGAGAAGCAGCTGAAAGTCGCCGAAGCGCTGGAGCCCCAAGCCGTGGAGGTCGAAGCGGGCCAAGGGCTGACCGCCCTGAAGCTTCAGGAATGGCGGCAGGCCGAGATACTGACGCAGGATCTTGCCACCCGGTTCCCCGAAGAGCTTGCCACGCAAAACCTGCAACGCGAGTGGGCGCTGCACAACAAGGCCGAGCTGCGCGTCGAAGCGCGCCGGGGCATCGCTTCGGACAGCCCGGTAACCGGCAGCGGCGATTTCGGCATCGAAACCGTCTTGTATTCCGCGCCGCTGAACCATAACTGGCGGGTCTTCGGCGGAGCCGGCTACGCAAACGGCGACTTCGATGAAGGCAGCGGAAATTACCGATGGCTGCGCACCGGCGCGGAATGGCGCGGGCGGGATCTGACCGCCGAGATGGAGGCATCGACGCATAACTATGGCTATGGCACCAAACCCGGAGCCCGGATGTCGGTCGCCTACGATCTGAGCGACCAATGGCAGGTCGGCGCTTCGGCCGAACTGAGATCGCGCGATACCCCCCTGCGCGCTTTGCGCAACGACATCTCATCGAATGCCGCGGGCGTTTATGCCAGGTGGCGGCAAAGCGATCACCGGGAATGGCGGTTTTCGCTGGCGCCCTCGCATTTCAGCGACGGCAACAATAGGCTGGCGGCCACCTTGTCCGGCCGCGAGCGTATCTACACCCGCCCCCACCTCAAGGCGGACTTGAATATCAACATCGCCGCCACGCGCAACTCGCAAGAAGGCGGTCCTTATTTCAATCCCCGGTCCGATCTTGAAGTGCTGCCCACCCTGAATCTGACCCATACCTTGTACCGCCGCTACGAAACAGTATGGGAGCAGACCTTCATTCTGGGCGTCGGCGCCTACAAGCAACAGGACTTCGGTACCGGCGCCATTGCCGTCGCGGGTTATGGAATGCGCTACCGCTACAACAACGCCTTCGATATCGGCGCGACGGTACTGGGCATCAGCAGGCCCTATGACGGCATACGCGAACGCGAAGTGCGCTTCATGCTCGACATGTCATTCCGCTTTTAGAAGAGACGCCATGCTTGCCTACATTTCACGCACCCCATTGTTCGCGATCCTGCTATGCGCCCTGCTGTTCCTTGGCGGCTGTGCCAAGGACATTCCCGCCTTTGTTCCACCCAGCGAACGCTCCATGCATAACTCCCAATATCCCTGGAAAGAGAATACCTTCCTGTCGCTGGCCTATCACGACGTCGAAGACACGGATCCGGACCAGACTTATGTCAGCGTCAGCACCGAGCATCTGATCGAGCAGTTCGCCTGGCTAAGGGAAAACGGCTATCAGCCGGTTACCGTGGATCAGATACTGACCGCCAGCAAAGGCGGGAAACCTCTGCCGCCAAGAGCCCTGCTGCTTACCTTCGACGACGGCTACCGCAGTTTCTATACCCGCGTGTTTCCGCTGCTGAAGGCATACAACTGGCCCGCCGTGCTGGCTCCGGTCAGCTCCTGGGTGGACACGCCCGACGATCAAACCGTGGATTTCGGAGGAAAGCCCACGGATCGCGAACGCTTTCTGACCTGGCGGCAGATACGCGAGGTATCGCGTTCCGGCCTGGTCGAGATAGGCGCCCATACCGACGCATTGCACTACGGCATTCTGTCCAATCCCCAGGGCAATCTGGAGCCGGCCGCCGCCGCCCGCGCCTATGATCCCGCCACAGATACCTATGAAACCGACCAGGCTTACCGAACGCGCGTCGCAGCCGACGTGGATCGGGTCACAAAGAAAATACTCAGGGAAACCGGAAAAAAGCCCCGCGTATGGGTATGGCCCTATGGCGAGGCTAGCGGCGACGCGCTAAGAATCGTCCAGTCCAAGGGCTATTCCATGGTGCTGACGCTCGATAGCGGCCTGGGCAAAGTGGACGACCTGGGCAACGTCCCCCGCGTGCTGGTCTCCAATGATCCCCAATTGCAGAACTTTGCGCGCATCAGCATGGTCATGGAAAACAACACCGTCATGCGGGTTGCCCACGTCGACCTGGACTATGTGTACGATCCCGATCCGGAACAGATGGAACGCAACCTGGGCGATCTGGTCCAGCGCATCGCCGACATGCGGATAACAACGGTCTTCCTGCAGGCCTTTGCCGATCCCGAAGGCGACGGACTGGTGAAGTCGGTGTACTTTCCAAATCGCCACCTTCCCATGCGCGCCAACCTGTTCAACCGCGCCGCCTGGCAACTGCGCAGCCGCGCCATGGTCGATGTGTATGCCTGGATGCCGGTACTCAGTTTCGATCTGGACCCCAAGCTGGAGCGAGTTACGAAATGGGATCCGGAACAACGCACGGCGGCGATCGATTCCGGGCAGTACCGGCGGCTCTCTCCCTTCGATCCCGCCGCGCGCCAGCAAATCGTCGACCTGTATGAAGACTTGGCTCGGCATGCCATATTCGCCGGCATTCTTTTCCACGATGATGCCCTGTTGTCCGATTTCGAGGATGCGAGTCCGCCGGCATTGGCGGCCTATCGCGCCGCCGGATTGCCCGACAACATAGAAGCCTTGCGCGCCGATCCCGATACCCTGCATCGATGGACGCGCTTCAAAAGCCGCTACCTGATCGATTTCACCAAAGTCCTTGCCGATCATGTACGCACCATACGCGGCCCGCAAATCAGGACGGCGCGCAATATTTACGCCCAACCCGTGCTGCATCCCGAAAGCGAAGCCTGGTTCGCCCAGAACCTGGATGACTTCCTGGGCGCCTACACCTGGACCGCGCCGATGGCCATGCCCTGGATGGAAAACGTGCCCCACGATGGCGCGGACGCCTGGCTGGACAGCCTGGTCGATGCGGTTGCATCGCGGCCGGGAGCGCTGAACAAGACCGTGTTCGAAGTCCAGGGCCGGGATTGGCGGCCCTCCCGCGCCAACGGCGACTCCGGTCACGTCGACTCCGCCGTGATGGCGCACTGGATGAAGCGCATGCAGCTGCGGGGCGCCCGCAGTTTCGGCTACTACCCCGACGATTTCACGCAGAATCAGCCCCGGCTGGAGGTCATCCGGCCGGCCATTTCCAACGCCTGGTACCCATTCCAATGATAGACCGACTGATCGCCTTTCTGGTGTTGTGCATCGTTCTTGGCGCGCCTTTCGGCCTGACCCTGGCGCTGACCAGCAATGTCCTGCTGAACTTCGTTTTCTTTTATCCGCTGTTCATGTCGGGTATCTGGATGGCGGGAGGCCTGTACTTCTGGCTGCATTGGGAGCGCAAATGGAACTGGCGTCCCTACCGTCCGCCGCAACTCCCGGACGAGCCGCTGATCACCATATTGATCCCCTGCTACAACGAGGCGGACAACGGTGAACAGACCATACTGGCCGCGCTGGGGCAGGAGTATCCCAACATCGAGGTCATTGCCGTCAATGACGGATCCACCGATGGCACGGCGGTGATGTTCGACAAGCTGACGGCATTGCACCCCCGGCTGCGCGTCATCCACCTGGCCCAGAATCAAGGCAAGGCCATGGCGCTGCGCATGGGCGCCATGGCGGCCCGCAGCGAGTACCTGGTCTGCATAGACGGGGACGCGCTGCTCGATCCGGACGCCGTCAGCTATCTGGTTGCGCCGCTGGTCAACAACCCGCGGGTCGGCGCGGTTACCGGCAACCCCCGGGTCCGCACGCGGTCTACGCTGATCGGCCGCATCCAGGTGGGCGAGTTCTCCTCCATCATCGGCCTGATCAAGCGCACACAGCGCGTCTACGGCCAGTTGTTCACCGTATCGGGCGTCTGCACCGCCTTTCGGCGGCAGGCGTTGGACGAAGTGGATTACTGGAGCCTGGACATGATCACGGAAGACATCGACATCACGTGGAAGCTGCAGCGCGCGCAATGGTCGGTCTTCTACGAGCCCCGGGCGCTGTGCTGGATACTCATGCCGGAGACCTTGCGCGGCCTATGGAAGCAGCGCCTGCGCTGGGCCCAGGGCGGTGCCGAGGTATTCCTTAAGAACCTGATCACCATCTGGAGCTGGAAGCATCGCCGGCTCTGGCTGCTGATGTTCGAATTCTGCCTTTCGACGGGATGGGCCTTCGCCTTTGCCCTGTCGATCGCGCTTTGGGTGCTGGGCCACATCATCGTGCTGCCGCCCAATATACAGGTGTCGATACTCATGCCGCCGTCGTTCACCGGCATGGTGCTCGCCATGGTATGCCTGATGCAGTTCCTGGTCAGCGTACTGATAGACAGGCGCTACGAGCCGAAGCTGGCTCGCGCCCTGTACTGGATCATCTGGTATCCCTTCGCCTACTGGATCATCAATCTTTTCACCACCCTCTTCAGTTTTCCCAAAGTCATGCTTCGCATCCGGCGCCAGCGCGCACGCTGGACCAGCCCGGATCGCGGCATCAAGGAGTCGACATGATCATCACAACGCAACGTTCGCCCATCGCATTGGCCATCGACACATCGCTTACCGCGTTGGGATGGATAGGCTTTTTCTACCTGTTCACCAAAGGCGTGGTCGCCGTCATGGACGGCAGCTACGACAGCCCGTCCACCCCCTTCGTTACTCAGCTATGGCCCACCGCCCACACGCTGGCGGTCTATGCGCTGGTGGCCGCCTTCAATGCCACGCTGGTCGTGCTGTGGGGCCGCTATCGCAAGCTGTTCTTCCGAAAACTCAACCGGAGGGAAGCAAACGGCAGGATCGACGACGAAACGGTGGCCACGCATTTCCATCTGTCCAGCAATCAGCTGCATGAAATACAAGGCAGCCGCGTGACCGTCATCTATCACTCGAACGAGGGCAATATCGCTCATCTGGAAACCGATCAGCTGCGCATGCAGCCCGCTGGAAACAGTGCGATTTACGACGCCGCGCGCGCGGCCTGACAGACCGCCGCGACCCATTCCGGGCCCGTCTTCCGCCATTTGGCGGAGACGCATGAAAGCCGCTACGGAAAAAAGCGGAGAGCAGCTTACGGCATATGCCGCATGTTCCGGGGCCGCGCCATCTCTATCATGTATTCATGCAGTCCGTTTCTATACGTTAGAAAAAGCAGCAAAAAATTCATGTTGGGAAAAAGCCGGAAATACACCGGCGTAGCGGTAACGACGCACTCATCCGTTTGTGCGACCAAGGCTAGGGAGGAATACCCGAAATGCGCTGTTCCATGGTTTGGCTGATTTTGCTTGCCGCCGCGGCATCTTCCTCCCTGGCTCAGGGTCAGGATCTGCCGCTGGCCAAAGACAGCCTGCCGCCCACCGTGCTGGATGGCGGGCAGGGGAAAAAAAGCGTATTCGAGGACCCGCTGGGCGGGGTGGTGGTGAACCGCACCGTCACTGTGCTGGGCAATGATTTCTACCAGGACTTTACGGCGCTATGGCGCCAGAAAGACATCAGCAACAAGTTCTCGATCTCCATATACGAACGGCCTTCCGCCCGTTTCGGCAGCGAGATCTGGGTTCAATTCCGGCAAAAAAACATGTTCCATGTATTTCTGCCGCCGGCGCGCGCCGCAACAAAGAAGATCAGCGCTGTGGCCGTCGAGCTGGTTTACCAGAATATCGCCGACAGCGAAGCCGAACGCATCCTGGTCCGTAGCCCGGACCTAGGACCCGAGGAGATGTAAATGAAAGGAGCAGACATGTCCATAAGAAAAAGGTTTCTGTTGCATGGCATTGCGGCTTGCTGCGCATGGACGCTTGCCGGCCAGGCAGCCGCCACGGAGCTGGTTTATTACCCCTTCAATCCTTCGTTTGGCGGTAGCCCGCTGAACGGCCCGGTGCTGCTCAATTCCGCGCTGGCCACCAACCGGCACACCGACCCGGACGTAGGCCAGGATCAATTCGGAATTGAAGAAAAAACCCCCTTGCAGGTATTCAACGAAACGCTGGAGCGTTCGATCCTTAGCCGGCTGGCATCCGCGGCCAGCTCGCAGATCGTCGGACCGGATGGAAAGTTCATGCCCGGCACGCTCGAAACCGGAAGCTTCACCATCAATGTGGTCGACCTGGGCAACGGCTTCTTGTCGATAACGACCATAGACAAGCTGACGGGCGGCATAACCACATTCCAAGTAGGCAAATGACCATGCATAAGAGCCAATCCGGGCCGGAAATCGCACCACGCGGCCTGAAAATCCTTCTTGCCGCCGCAGTCTGCCTGGCGCTGGCCGCTTGCGCCGTGCCGCACAAGCCGGCGGAGGTCGCCACGCCGGCGCACTTGACGCCGCCCACTCCCTCCACACGCGACCTGGTCAAGCTGCCGCCTCCCAAGGGAAAAGTCACCGTGGCTGTCTACGGCTTCCGCGATCAGACGGGCCAGTACAAGCCCGCGCCGGATAGTTCGTTTTCCACCTCTGTGACCCAGGGCGCCTCCTCCATGCTGGTCAAGGCGCTGAAGGACTCCGGCTGGTTCACTCCGGTGGAACGGGAAAGCCTGCAGGAACTGCTGACGGAGCGCCGCATCGTCCGGGCGCTGGATGGCTCTCAGGGCGAAGCGGCGCCGAGCATACAGATTCCCGCCCTGATGCCCGCCTCCATACTGATAGACGGCGGCATCGTCGCCTACGAAAGCAATGTCCGCACCGGCGGGTTGGGCGCGCGCTTCTTGGGAGTGGGCCTTTCCACCCAGTACCGGATGGATCAGGTGACCGTCAGCCTGCGCAGTGTCGACATACGGTCGGGCCGCGTGCTGCAAGCCGTTTCCACGACCAAGACCATCTTTTCCTACGAGGTCAGGCCCAGCGTCTACAAATTTGTGAATTTCAAGGATTTGCTGGAAATCGAAGGCGGCGTGACCAGCAACGAGCCCACCCAGCTTTGCGTCAAGGAAGCCATCGAGGCCGCGGTCATCCACCTGACGGTGCAGGGCCTGAAAGACCGCAACTGGCTGCTCCAGGACGAGAACGACTGGAACTCTCCCCTTATCCAGGCCTATCTCCAGGAAGGCAATACGTATGCAATCAATGTCGCCGACTTGCCGCCGGGAGGCGCGGCCGCCATGGAAGCCGCACCGGCGACGTCGACCGACTCATTTTCGAATTAGCAGCAGCGTTGTATGGCAAGCCTGGAACGGAGACCGCCGGCTTGCCAGATAAATCCAGGTCTTTATTTCGAGGAGAAACGCAATGAGCATCAAACTGTCTGTTATTGCCCTGGGTATTACACTGGCTTACGGGGCCGGCGCCGCCATGGCGGCCAACGTCGCCACGGTCGACCAGAACGGTGCCCGCAACGACGCGGTGATCGAACAATGGTCGAATGAAAATGCCAGCGCCACCATCACGTCCCACGGCGACTTCAACGACGGCTACATCCAGCAGGAACGCAACAATATCGCCAACGCAACCATCTCGGCTTTTGGCGACTTCAATGATGCGGTCATCAACCAGCACAACGTCAACAATGCCAACGCGACCATCTATCAAGCCGCCAATGCGGGCGATGCGACCATCAACCAAAGCGGTGGGTGGAGCTACGGCCATCATCACGGCCACTCCAGTGAAGGCAATAATCAGTACGCGGTCATCAATCAGAACAGCGGCTGGGGCAACGTGGCCTGGGTAACCCAGACCGGTGACAATACCGACGCGATCATCAATCAAAGCGGCTACAAGAACCGGGCTGGCGTTGAACAGGATGGCGGCGGCAATCAGTACGTTACAGCGCGTATCAATCAGACCGGCGCGTTCAATGACGGCTACATTCAGCAGAACGGTGCGAACCTGATGGCAACCATCAATCAGACCGGTGCCAAGAACGACGCCATCATTCTTCAGAATGGATCGGGATACACCGCAACCGTCACGCAAGTTGGCTACGCGAACAACGCGTATGTGAACCAGCGCTGATAGAAAAAAGCACTGGGCGTCCGCAGGCATCACGCCTGCGGCCCCTCCCGGGGCGAACATACCGCATGACTACTAGAAAGGCCGTAAATGAACGCAGATGCCGATATTCAGGTTTGGCTGGAAACAATGGCCAGGACCCAACCCGTTGTCATCATTCCGTACGTGCAGAGCACGGAAAATAGAACGCTGGGCTACAGGCTCAGGGCGGTAAAGGATGGGCCGGAAGGACGCTCGGTGCTGGGCCAGGGGGGTACGCTGAATGTGCCGGCGGATACGCCCACTGCCTTGGGCCGGATGTCGCTGAACTACAGCTCGCGGGACGTCTGCAGCATCGATCTGACGCTAAACGAAACCGGCGAAGCCCAGCGCAATTACCACTTTGCCTGCCCCGAATAGGCTTCTTTACAAGAATTTACCGTGTAACAGCAACAACTTACGCTGATTTACTAAGGTAAACATTTACTTGCAACAAAGAACGTGAGTTAATACCATATTGGGTAGTTGGGATCAATTAAGATCACAATTTGTTTCGCTGAGTGCGAACCGGACAGTTGGCTAAGTGATATTCTGCGGGTAGACGCCGATATTGAACGCCCTGTGACAATGAAATCAGGGTATAGGCTTTTTGTCTTCCCCGGCTGCTTGCCTCTGAATGAGCTCGCCACAAGCGAACGTCGAACAAAGGGAAGAACAAAGCATGTCTCTCATCACCGTCATCGAACCGCACCCGTTGATCCGGCTGGGTATTCTGCAATTATTGTCCAATGTCGAGCCCAGATCCTCCCTGAAAGGCGAGGATTATTCCAGCATCGCGCGCGACACGCCGTGCCCTGATGAATCCGATCTGGTTTTGCTTTCCATTTCGTCTTTTGAAGATGTGCATGCATTGACGACGGCCACCGAACGCGTCTTTGCGCCCAAAGCCATGCTGCTTTTATCCGACAGCAGCGATATGCCGCACTCCGTCCAAGGATTGCCTTCTTCTGTTGCCGGCTATGTGCCCAAGAATGCCCCTCCGGAAGTGCTGCAGGCTTCGGTCCGGCTGGTGCTGGCTGGCGGATCCTGCTTTCCCATGCGACCGAACGTTGCCAACTCACAACAATCGCTGCTGGCGCACTTCAAGCCGGTCAATTGGCAGGTTGATGGCGAAAGGAGAACCAAGGCGGCCAATGCCAATCCCGAATCCGAAATGCTGGGGCTGACACCCAGGCAATATGAGGTCCTGGTACTGCTGGCTCGCGGCTATCCCATGAAAACGGTTGGCCGCTACTTGAATATCTCCGTTGCAACGGCCAAGGCGCATACCGAAACCCTATACCAGCGCCTGGACGTACACAACCGCAACGCCGCCGTCTACGAAGCGGTATCGCGCGGCGCCACACTGGGATGGCCATCGATCGGCGGACCCCAGCAAAGCGCCTAAGCCTGAGCCGTACTCGTAAAGCTGGCCGTAGACCAGCGCGAGCCGGAGCGCTTAAAGCAAGCCCATTTGCAAGCGTGCGGGCTCGCTGATCATTTCGCGGCTCCAGGGCGGATCCCAGACCAGATCCACCTTCACTTCATCGACGCCGTGTATGGACAGGAGCTTGTTGCGCGCCTCATCGGCGATCATGGTGCCCATTCCGCAGCCAGGCGCCGTCAGCGTCATCTGGACTTCGATACGGAACTGCTCGTCGGCCGCGGGCATGACCTTGCAGCTATAAACCAGGCCCAGATTCACGATATCGATGGGGATTTCAGGGTCGTAGCAGGTGGACAGCAGGCTCCAGGCCGCGTCTTCAACCGCTTGCGCGGTAACGGGCCCCTCGTGCATGTGCATGGCCGCTTCAGTGGGCTCGAAACCGAGGGCATCGCCGTCGGCTCCTTCGACCCGGTACAGGTTGCCCTCGACCATGACGGTATAGCTGCCGCCCAACTGCTGGGTGATGGTGGCTTCGCAGCCCTTTTCAATAGTGACAGGCGAGCCGTAAGGCACCGTGACTGCGGGGCAGTCGCGGCTTACGATCACGTCTTGACGTGTATAACTCATGATGTGCCTCTATTTGCCTTATTCGGTACGCGCCGTATCCCTGGCCTGCGTAATCGCATTATGCAAGGTATGCCAGGCCAGCGTGGCGCACTTTACCCTGGCGGGAAATTCGCGCACGCCGGACAAGACTTCCAGCTTGCCGAAATCGCGCTCTTCCGGATGCGCCTCGGTCAGCATGGCGTGCATGTCGCGAAACAAGGCTTCGACCTGGCCCACCGGCAAGCCCTTGACGGCTTCGGTCATCAGTGAAGCCGATGCGGTCGAGATGGCGCAGCCGTGGCCCACAAAGCTGGCTTCCTGGACGATGCCGTCTTCCACCCGCGCATACACGGTCAGTTGATCGCCGCACAAAGGGTTGTGCCCATCGGCCGTATGGCTGGCGTCCGCCATGGCATGAAAGTTACGCGGATGGCGGTTGTGATCGAAAATCACTTCTTGGTAAAGCTCGCGCAAATCGCTGTGATGATCGCTCATTGATGCCCTGTTCCAAACAATTTCTGTGCCTTGCGCAGCGCCGCGGCCAAGGCGGCGATGTCTTCCTGCGTGTTGTAAAGCGCCAGCGATGCCCGCGCCGTGCCGGGAATCCCGAAACGGGTCATCAAGGGCATGGCGCAATGATGCCCCGCCCGTATGGCAACGCCTTCCGTATCCAGAATGGTGCCCAGGTCGTGCGGATGAATGCCGTCGACCACGAAGGACAGGATGCCCGCCTTGTGCGCCGCCGTCCCGATCAGCCGCACACCAGGCAGGGCAAGCAATTCTTGCGTGCCCTGCTCGAGCAGGAAGTGCTCGTGCGCCGCAATGGCGTCCAGGCCGATGGCCAGAACGTAGCGGATCGCCGCGTCCAGGCCGACGACGCCGGCGATGTTGGGCGTGCCCGCCTCGAAACGCTGGGGCACGTCGGCATAGGTGCTGCGCTCGAAGCTGACGGTGTAGATCATGTCGCCGCCGCCTTGCCAGGGCGGCATGTCTTTAAGTATGTCGTAACGTGCGTACAAGGCGCCGATGCCGGTGGGACCGTACAGCTTGTGCCCCGAAAAGGCATAGAAATCGCAATCGATCGCCTGCACGTCGACCACCTGGTGGGCCACCGCCTGCGCGCCGTCGATCAGGACCTTGGCGCCGGCTTCATGAGCCAGGCGGGTGATTTCCGCAACCGGATTGATCGTGCCCAGCGCATTGGAAACATGCGCCGCGCCGACCAGCTTCGTTCGCGGCCCCAACAGGGCGCGATACTGGTCCATGTCCAGTTCACCGCTGTCCGTCACGGGAACCACGCGCAATCGCGCTCCGGTCTGCTCGCACAGCAGTTGCCAGGGCACGATGTTGGAATGATGCTCCATGCCGGTGATCAGGATTTCGTCGCCTTCTTTCAGCGCCTTCCTGCCCCAGCTGTAAGCCACCAGGTTGATGGCTTCCGTGGTGCCGCGCGTGAAGACGATTTCCTGGCTGCGCGCCGCATTGAGCAATTGACGGACGCTCTCGCGCCCTTGCTCGTAAAGATCGGTGGCGTGCTGCGACAGCCAATGCACGCCGCGGTGGATGTTGGCGTTGGAATGTTCGTAGTAACGGCTTTCGGCCTGGATGACCGCCAGCGGCTTTTGCGTCGTGGCGCCGTTATCCAGATAGGCCAGCCGGCGCCCTTTGACGGGATGCGACAGGATGGGGAAGTCGGCGGCGCGATCCAGCAAGCCTTCGGCGCTGGCCAGGCGTATCGGTGCATTCATGCTAGAACTCTCCCAGCGCGGCGCCGCCCGGGACCAGCGAACGTATGGCGGAAGCCACCTTGCCGCGCAACGCCTCAGGCTCGATGCGGCCGACGGCCTGGGCCGCAAATGCATAAGTCAGCACATTGCGCGCATGCGCCTCGTCCAGGCCGCGCGAGCGCAGGTAGAACATGCTGTCTTCATCGATCTGGCCGACGGTGGCGCCGTGCGCGCACTTCACGTCGTCGGCATAGATTTCCAGCTCGGGCCGGGCGTCGGCCTTGGCCATGCGCGACAGCAGCAGACTGTCGGAACGCTGGACCGCATCGGTCTTGTCGGCGCCGGGACCCACCAGGATGCGGCCGCCGAATACGCCGCGCGCCGTATCGTCGAGTATGCCCCGATAGAACTCGCGGCTGACACCATGCGGCTGCGCATGGTCTATCAAGGTGTGGTGGTCGACATGCCTGCGGCCATCGACATAGTACAGGCCATTAAGCAGGGTTTCGCAATGATCGCCGGCAAAGCGGGTGGCGATATCGTGGCGCGCCAGGCGTGCGCCGAAGGACATGGAATGCGAGTTGTAGACCGACCCCTTGGCCTGCTCGACGCTGACCGCGCCAAGATGGAAGGCCTGCGGATCTTCCTGCTGCAGCTTCAAGTGGGTGACATGCGCATCCGCGGCCAGCTTGGCCCGCGTTACCGTGTTGGTCAGGCTGGCGCCGCTGCCCTGCCCCACATAATGCTCCACGACAACGGCCGAAGCCGCGGCGTCGGCAACAATAAGGTTGCGCGGAAAGCTGGCGGTCTGCTGGCTGGCCGCAATGAACAACAGATGCACGGGCCGATCCAGGGCAACGCCCCGGGCCAGGCTGATGAAGGCGCCATCGGCCGCCAAAGCGGTGTTCAGCGCGGCGGCGCTGGACCCTTCGAGCTCATTGCCGAAAACGGCCTCGACCTGTTCGGGAACCTGTTCCAGCGCTTCGGACAGGGACTGCACGCGGGCGCCCTGGGGCAAAGGCCCCACATCGGACAGCTCGGGCGCATGGCGTCCATCGACGAAGACCAGCCAATGGCCGGCCTCGTCGCCGCGCAGTTGCCGGGCCAGTTGCGCCGCCGACGGCTTGCCGACGTCAAGAAAGGATTGCTGCTCCAGGACGGCCAGAGAGGTGTGGCGCCACGCCTCCTGACGTGTGGTGGGCCAGCCTTCGGCGGCGAATCGTTCGATGGCGCGCTGGCGCATGGACGACAGCCAGGGGAGCTGGGCACCGGCGGAGCTGCGCGCATGAGCCGTGAAACCGGTCACCCACGTTTGCACCGTGCTCATGCCGCGGCCCCTTTGTTCTCGGCTGCCAGATCCTTGACCCAGCCATAGCCCCGCTCTTCCAGCTCCAGCGCCAGCTCGTGTCCGCCGGAGCGGACAATGCGGCCGCCCGCCAGCACATGCACGAAATCGGGCACGATGTAGTCCAGCAGGCGCTGATAGTGGGTAATGACGATAAGCGCGCGCTCGGGCGAACGCAGGCGATTGACGCCGTCGGCCACGACCTTGAGGGCGTCGATGTCCAGGCCGGAATCGGTTTCGTCCAGAATGGCCAGCTTGGGTTCGAGCAGGGTCATTTGCAGGACCTCGTTGCGCTTTTTCTCGCCGCCCGAAAACCCCTCGTTCACCGAGCGGTAAAGGAATTCCTCTTTCATGCCCACGGCTTTCATTTCGGTCTTGACCCGCTTGATGAAGTCCATGGCATCCAGCTCGGGCAGCCCTTGATGCCGCCGCCCCGCGTTCACGGCCGCGCGCAGGAAATAGGCGTTGGACACGCCGGGGATTTCGATGGGATATTGGAAGGCCAGGAACAAGCCCGAACGGGCGCGCTCTTCAATGGGCATGGACAGGAGATCCTGGCCCTGCCATTGCACCGACCCGCTTTCCACCTTGTAGTCCTCGCGGCCGGCGAGCACCTGCGACAGCGTGCTTTTGCCCGATCCGTTGGGACCCATGATGGCGTGGACCTCGCCGGCTTTCACCTCGAGGTTCAAACCGCGCAGAATCGCCTTGTCTTCGACCGAGGCGTGCAAATCCTTGATGCTTAGCATTACTACTTCTCCTTAACCTACGCTGCCTTCCAGACTTACGCCGAGCAGGTTCTGAGCCTCGACTGCGAATTCCATGGGCAATTCCTTGAAAACTTCCTTGCAAAATCCGTTCACGATCATGGATACGGCATCTTCGGCCGAAAGGCCGCGCTGCATGGCATAGAACAACTGGTCTTCGCCTATGCGCGACGCCGTCGCCTCGTGCTCGACGCTGGCCGTGGGGTTCTGCACCTCCATGGTCGGAAAGGTATGCGCCGCGCACTTGCTGCCGATCAGCAGCGAATCGCACTGCGTATAGTTGCGCGCGTTCTCGGCCTTGGGCGTGATGCGCACCAGGCCGCGATAGGCGTTGCTGCCGTGCCCCGCCGAAATCCCCTTGGAGATGATGGTGCTGCGCGTGTTGCGGCCCATGTGGATCATCTTGGTGCCGGTATCGGCCTGCTGCCGGTGATTGCTGAGCGCCACCGAATAGAACTCGCCGACCGAATCGTCGCCGCGCAGGATGACGCTGGGATACTTCCAGGTGATGGCCGAGCCGGTTTCAACCTGGGTCCACGAAATGCGCGAACGCGCCCCGCGGCAATCGCCGCGCTTGGTCACGAAGTTATAGATGCCGCCCACGCCGTCCTTGTCGCCGGGATACCAGTTCTGGACCGTGGAGTACTTGATCTTGGCATCGTCAAGCGCAACCAGTTCGACCACGGCCGCGTGCAACTGGTTTTCGTCGCGCATGGGCGCCGTACAGCCTTCCAGGTAGCTGACCGAGGCGCCTTCCTCGGCAATGATCAGCGTGCGTTCGAACTGTCCCGTATCTTGCGCATTGATGCGGAAGTACGTGGACAGTTCCATGGGACATCGCACCCCTTTCGGAATGTAGACGAAGGAGCCGTCCGAGAACACCGCCGAATTGAGCGCGGCATAAAAGTTGTCGCCCGGAGGCACCACGGAGCCCAGGTACTTGCGCACCAGGTCGGGGTGTTCCTTGACGGCTTCCGAGAACGAACAGAAAATGACGCCGACCTCGGCCAATTGCTTGCGGAAGGTCGTTGCCACCGATACCGAGTCGAACACGGCATCGACCGCCACGCCCGCCAGCCTGGCGCGCTCGTGCAGGGGAACGCCCAGCTTTTCATACGTGCGCAGCAGCTCGGGATCGACTTCGTCCAAACTTTTGGGACCGTCCTTCTTGCTTTTGGGAGCGGAGTAATAGCTGATGTCCTGGAAATCGATGGCCGGGAAGCTGACCTTGGCCCACTCGGGCAGGTCCATGGTGAGCCAATGCCGATAAGCGGCCAGGCGCCATTCCAGCATGAACTCGGGCTCGCCCTTCTTGGACGACAGCAGCCGGATGGTGTCTTCGGACAAGCCTTTGGGTATGGTCACCGATTCGATCTCGGTCACGAAGCCGGCCGAGTACTCGCGATCGAGGAAGGACTCGATGGGATCGACTCGGGATGTAACGCCCGGCTCAACTCGAGGCGTGACGCCGGGTTCTGTCAGAGAATTCATTTATGGATACTCCATGTCGTGGGACGTGCCGCTTTGGTCCTGGCTTTCGACTCGGGCACCGGCTGCGCATTCAAGGGAAATTCAATGGGGGTCGGACGGACCATGTCGGCCACGCTGACGTCTTCGAGCGTGCGCCGCACGATGGCGTTGATGCGCTGCCAATTCGTGCGGATATGGCAGCCCGCCTCGACCGTGCAGGCGCCTGGGGTGGCGGTGCATTCGGTCAGTCCGAAAGGCTGTTCTTCAAGAGCGTCTATAATCTGGGCGATGCTGATCTGATCGGCGGGCCGTCCCAGCGTGTAGCCGCCCCGGGCGCCCCGGCTGCTTTTGACCAGATCGCGCTGGCCCAGCAGCTTGAGTATCTTGCTGACTGTGGGCTGGCCCAAGCCCAGCGTGGCGGCCAGATCGGCCGCGCTGAACACACGGTCCGGGCACCCGGCCATGTGGGTCAGCAACAGCGTCCCGTAATCGATTATCTTGCTGATACGCAGCACCTGCGCCTCCGAATCACTTCATTAGCCATATAGTACCGCTTTGGTACTATATGAGTCAAGTCGGTTCCTCGTCCCCGCCGGCTTGCTGCAGCATCCACATTTGCGCATACCGTCCGCCCTGCAACAGCAGATCGCGGTGCGAGCCGCGCTCCAGCACACGGCCATGATCCAGCACGATGATTTCATCCGCATCCACGATGGTCGATAGCCGGTGGGCGATGATAAGCGTGGTCCTGTTTTTGGCGATCTGGCTCAGTTCTTCCTGGATCGCCCTTTCGGTCCGCGTGTCCAGGGCGCTGGTCGCTTCGTCCAGGATCAGGATGGGCGGATTCTTCAGCAAGGTCCTGGCTATGGCCACTCGCTGCTTCTCGCCGCCCGACAGTTTCAGGCCGCGCTCGCCCACCTGCGTCTGATAGCCATCGGGCAGGGCCGTCACAAAATCATGGATGCTTGCGGCCTTGGCGGCCTGCACGATTTCATCATGGCTGGCCGTTGGATTGCCATAGGCAATGTTGTACAGGATGCTGTCGTTGAACAGCACAGTGTCCTGAGGCACGATGCCTATGTGTTGGCGCAGGCTGGCCTGCGTCAGGTCGCGAATGTCGACGCCATTGACGCGGATCGCGCCGGCATCAATGTCGTAGAAGCGGAACATCAGGCGCGACAGCGTCGATTTCCCCGCCCCCGACGATCCCACCACGGCCAGCGTCCGCCCCGCCGGTATCCTGAAACTGACATCGAACAGTATCTGGCGATTGGCCTCGTAGCCGAAGTCCACCTTGTCGAACTCAATGCTTGCCTGGGTCGCTTTCAGGTTGCGCGCATCGGGCCCGTCCGCCACTTCCTGACCCTGCTCCATCAGGCTGAACATGCGCTCCATGTCGGCCAGCGCATGCTTGATTTCCCGGTACACGAAGCCCAGGAAATTCAATGGCGCATACAGTTGCGTCAGATAGGCCGACACCAGCACCACATCGCCCACCGACATGGTCTGGCTGACCACGCCCTGGGCCGACAGCCAAAGCAGCAAGGTGATGCCGACGGTAATGATGAAGCCCTGCCCCATATTCAGGAAGTTCAGGGACACCTGGTTCTTGACCGCGGAATCCACCCACTTGCCCAGGTTGCGGTCGTAGCGATCGATTTCGTAGCCTTCGTTGCCGAAGTACTTGACGGTCTCGTAATTGAGCAAGGCATCGATGGCCTTGCTGTTGGCTTTGCTGTCCAGTTCGTTCATGCTGCGCCGATACACCATGCGCTTTTCGGTCACCAGCAAGGTGAAGGCGACATAGGCCAGGATGGTGCCTATCGTCACGATGGCAAACATGAAATCGTAGCGCCACAGCAATATGGCCGCCACCATGCCGATCTCCAGCAAGGTCGGCAAAATATTGAACACCATGAAGTTCAGCAAGAAGCCTATGCCCTTGGTGCCGCGCTCGATATCGCGGCTCAGGCCGCCTGTCTGGCGCTGCATGTGAAAGCGCAGGGACAGGGCAAACAGGTGCTTGAAAAGCTGAGTGGCAATGCGCCGTATGGAGCCTTGCGTCACGCGCGCGAACAAGGCGTCGCGCAGCTCGCCGAACACACTGCTGGCCAAGCGGGCAAAACCGTAGCCCAGCAAGGCGGCCACCGGCAAGACCATCAGCGTGGCCGACACACTGAGCTTGTCCACCACCTCTTTCAAGTACAAGGGCAGGATCACGCTGGCCACCTTGGCCGCCACCAGGCAGGCCAGGGCTGCAATGACGCGCCACTTGAACTGCCAGACGAAAGGCAAAAGCGACTTGATGGTCTGAATATCGTTGCGGCGGCTAGGGGCCGGGCCCCTGTGGGTGAATCTCATGAAGATGCGATCGAAGTGGCGGCGTCCGACATTGTACGTTGCGCTAG
>JBEBYL010000013.1:0-78663 GCA_040391135.1 Pusillimonas sp.
CACCCTGAGCTCGAATGAACTGCGCCAATTCCAGATAGCTCGTACCTTCACTTTGCGTCTTGCGAAGCAGTGTCATCGCCGAGGCATAGAAGCGTCGCGAACCGTTGGCGCGATCGAACCGTTGGACGCAGAAGGTATGGAAGTCGTTGTTTAGCTTGATGAGCTTCGCAGGCGGTACGTCTATTCTCGCTTCTTGCGCGAGTTGGTGAACGACATATTCCCATGCTCCGACGTCTCGATCGTCATCCTTGGCTGGGAACTTGCCGATCCAGAGTGAGCCGTCGGTTTCGGTAAAGTTGGCCTTTGGCCTTGCTCCGCCCAAAGACGCGCCAGGTGCGACAAGCACGGCGAGCCACTTTCGTAGCGCATCTAGATCGTCGATACGCCGGTTGCTGAGTTGGTAGGCCACGGCTTCCAACTCTCGTAGCGTCGTCACCGGCGGTGCCGCCATTTTCTCGTCGCCAAGAAACGCTTCCGTACCTGGCAGGCGAAAGCGCAGGGCGCCTTGGCGAGTGAGGTCTTGCACGCCGATCAGGAAGTCCCAGGCGTATAGCGTACAAGGAGAGCGTTGCTCGTCCTTTGCCTGCAACGCCTCGCGCCGCTTCATCAGTGTTTGTCCCCATCGGTCTGGTGACGAATCCAGGAAGATGCCGAAGTTGCCTAGCTCAGGCTTGGGAAAGAAGGGATGTTCGTCCAGAGAGAGATCAGGGTCCAGCGCGAAGGCGCGAGGATCCTTCAGCCAATCGCGTTCGTAATGGAAGCGGATCTGGCCGCGGTCATGGGCAAGCGTGCCGACCTGGCGTGCAGGGCCCTGGTCGTCGTCAAGCCACACCTCCAGGGTGTTGTCCTGCGTGCTCATGTTGGTTCTTCGCCGTTTGAAGCTGATGAGGACTTGACCGTCTTGGCGCGAGTAGCGCTGCGGCGCTTGGGCGCCGGCTCCAGCGCCAGATCTTGCAATTTCCGGCCAACTCTGTCGTCGGCTCCAAGCTGGTTGAGGTCGCCCTCAAGACCCAGCACGGCCAGGACCCGGACATAGGACCCCAGCGTAGCCCCAGCGTCTCCGGCCTCGACCTTGTACAAGGTCGTCCGTGAAATCCCCGCGCGTTGCGCGACGACGGCGTTGCTCAATTTGCGTCGCTTGCGGGCAAGGCGCAGCCGCTCTCCCAGCGCGGACAGGAGACGCTGTTCTTGAGGGAAGACGATAGGCGGTTTGCGTGGCATATTCGCTATTATGGACCATATGAATCTAATTTGTCCATAATAGAGAAAAATTAAGATTTTGGTGCTGGAGACTGTGGAGCGTTGACAGCAGCCATCAGACCGGTCCAAAATGCGGTACATCCTCGCTTCCACGGCGGGGGTGTCACCTTATTAATCAAAGAGTTGGATGCTAAGTTCGATTCCCTTCACCCGCTCCATTCCCAAATACCTGCGAAGATGCGCTGATATCTTCAGTGTCGGCGCAAACCAAGCGCTATTCGCCCCGCGCCGATCAATACATCAGCGTAGGGCGAATCCCGGCATAGCCTCAACTGCTTATGCGGCAGCCGCTTGCCGCCCCATCAATTGGGCGTCGCGCCCGAGGACTCCACCAGCCCCTTCCACAATATGACTTCCTTATCCAGGAACTTCTTGAATTCGGCCGGGCTGCTGCCCACCGCTTCGGAACCCTGGTTTTCAACGGTCTTGCGCACTTCCGGGCTGTGCATCACGGCCGAGATGCTGCGGGACAAGGTGTCCACAACGGGCGCCGGTGTGCCGGCGGGAACGAAAATCGCGTTCCATGTGGCCACGTTGAAGCCCGGCAGCGTCTTGGAGATGAGTGGAACATCCGGCACTTGAGGAGCCGGCTTGTCGGTGGTCAAGCCCAGCGCTTTCACTTTTCCGCTGCGTATATAGCCCAGGGCGTCGATCAAGGGGGCGAACATGACCTGGATGCTGCCGCCGATCAAGTCTGTAACGGCCGGAGCGGCGCCCTTGTAGGGGATGTGCGTCATTTCCACATTGGCCATGGTCGTGAACATGACGCCGCCCAGATGCTGCGACGTCCCCGGGCCGCCGGAGCCGTAATTCAGTTCGCCGGGCTTCTTTTTCGCCAGCTCGATCAAGCCCGCCACATCATTGACCGGCAGGTCGTTGTTGACGATGAGCACCAGCGGGGTATGGACGATCTGCGATACCGGGATGAAGTCCTTCAGGATATCGAAGGGCAGGTTCTTGAACAGTGAGATATTGGCAATGGATGTGCTGGTGCCCACGAACAGGGTATAGCCGTCGGGTTTTGACCGGGCAACGTAGTCACCCGCAATATTGCCGCTGGCACCGGGTTTGTTTTCCACGACGACCGGCTGCTTGAACTCCTTGCTAAGCCCGTTGGCCAGGATGCGCGCCACGATGTCGGTGCTGCCGCCGGCCGAAAACGGCACGACGACATTGACGCTGCGTTCCGGGTAGGCGGCGTGGGCGGCGCCGCTGCAAGTTGCGTAGGCCGCAACCAGCAGCGCCAAGAGGGTGGTTCGAAGTTGGGACATGTCTCTTCCTTTATACGTTATGGGGATGGGCGGCGTGCCTACGACAGTACGGCTACCGTTTTCTTCTGGATCAGTTCGAAATCGATTTTTGCTCCAAGTCCTGGCTCGGTCGGTGCATAGACATAGCCGTCGGCATCGGCATGAATGTCTTCAGCCAGGCCGTATTTCTGGGCGCCATCGGGCAGCAGCACTTCGAAGAACTCGGTGTTCTTCAGCGCCATGATCACGTGCAGGCCGGCGATGTTGTTCAGGGAGTTTCCGCCGTGGTGGACTTCATAGTTCATGCGGAATGACTCGGCCAGATGGGCGGTTTTCATCATGGTGGTGATGCCGCCTTTCAGCGCCACGTCGCCGCGCAGGAAATCGGTCGCCTGCTGCAGCACCCAGGGGGCGTAGGAATCCAGGCCCACGGCGGGGAACTCGGTCGCCATGATTGGAATGTGCAATTGCTGCTTGAGCTTCACATAGTTGTAGATGTCGGCATCGTGCAAAGGATCCTCGTACCAGTAGTAGTTCAGGTCCTGTAATGCGCGGCCCACTCGCACCGCTTCGGGATACTGGTAGCTCCATGCGGCATCCAGCATGACCAGGTAATCGTCTCCCACCGCCTTGCGGACGGCTTCGCAGACCTTGATGTCTTCCTGCCAAGGGTGTGGGGGATGGATCTTGTAGGCCGCCCAATTCAGCGATTGATAGTGCAGCGCTTCTTCGGCATATTCCTGGGGGCTGTCCAGTATCATCGAGCTTGCATAAGCCTTCACGCGGTCCCGGTAGGAGCCCAGCAGCCTATGGATGGGCAGGCCGGCCACCTTGCCGCAGATGTCCCAAAGCGCGACATCGCAGGCGCCGACCGTGCGCACGGTGGTGGTCCGGGCCCTGCGCCATAGCGCGTGGTACAGGCGCTCGCGGTCCAGCGGGTTCTGCCCCATCAGGATGGGTTTCAGGTATTTGATCAGGTTGGGGCCGTCCAGGTCCGCGCCATAATACGCCGAACCCAGGAAGCTGTGGCCCGTGATTCCTTCGTCGGTTTCGATCTTAAGCAGCCCAAGCTTGCTGGAGCCGGCAAACTTGCCTGTATGCGCCGCATAGCTGGTTGGCGGGATATCGTCCCAGGCAAACAGGGTTAGGGTGACATCGATTATTTTCATGGTGTCCTTCGATCGTTGATAAGGTGAAGAAAAGAGGTGTCTGTCAAACGTAGGCCGGGCCTTCGATGACGGGATGGGCGCGAAGAAACTCTTCGTCGACGGCTGCGCCCAGTCCGGGCTCGTCCGATGGGCTTACGCAGCCGTTTTCATCAAGGCTGTCCGCGCGGCGGGTAAGGCGGTCGCGAAACAGATTCTCTTTGGCGGTGTCGGCTTCAAAATATCCGCCGTTGTCGATGGAGGCCAGCACATGGATGCTGGAAGCCATGTTCAATCCCGTTGCGCAGGTGTGCGGGCACAAGGGAAGCCGCCAGGCCGAGCCCAGCGCCGCAATGCGCATCAGTTCGGTAATGCCTCCGGCCTTGGATGCATCGGGCTGAAGAATGCCAACCGCCTTGTCTTCGATCAGGCGGGCGAATTCATAGCGGGTGTAGTGGTTCTCGCCGGCCGCCAGGGGCGTCGCCCCGAGCAGGGCCGCCGCGGTGGCGTAGCTGCGATAATCGTGTGGCGCGAACGGTTCTTCCAGCCAGATCACCCGGCATTCCCGCAGCGCGGAAGCCACATTGCGCACATCCGTCAGCGAGTAGGCGGTATTGGCGTCCGCCATGATGCCCAGTTCGTCGCCGAACGCTTTCCGTACGGCCTGAAGGCGCTCGATATCCAGCGCCGCGGTGTCGCCCAGGCGAAGCTTGATCGCCCGATAGCCCTGTTCCCGCAAGGCGTGTACCTCGTTGACCAGGGTGTCGGGCGCCTGGAAGCCCAGGGATATGCCGCCGGCATAGGCGGGAATGGGCTTGCGCGATCCCCCCAGCAGGCGATAGACGGGCCAGCCGACCGCCTGGCCCCGGATGTCCCATAGCGCCTGGTCGATGCCGCTGAATGCCAGGGCGGCGGCCGTGCCCATGCCGTGGCTGGCCATCTGCCGCATGTAGACCTTATCCCAGATGCGATTGACTTCATCGGCCGGCATGCTCAGCAGCAATTGCTGCAAGGTGGTGTTTACCAAGTGGGCGATCGCACCCGGACAGCGGCCGTGATGCGACTCGCCCCAGCCTACCAGTCCGCCGCGCGTCACGATCTTGATGATCACGCAGTCGCGCTTGACCGCCCGGCCTATGCCCAGCGTCACGCCATCGCGGACGGGCACGGATGACGCGATGGCCCGCAGTTCGACGATGTCCAGATCGGTCTTTGTCATGTCTTGCCTCCCTGCGCGGCGCAGCGGCCGGGCCATGCTTCGGGATTCACCAGGTATTCGGGCCGCTCGCCCGCCATCATCTGCAGAAGCTGCTTGACGGTGCCCGAACTCATATCGTTGAAGCTCTCGGCCGTGACCCCGGCAACATGCGGTGTCAGCAGGACATTGTCCAGGCCGAAGAAGGCATGCGCGGGGTTCAGGGGCTGGTTCGCGTAGACGTCCAGCGCCGCTCCCCGTATCCGCTTTCCTTGCAGGGCGGCGATCAAGGCTTGTTCATCCACGATTGCGCCACGGGCGGCATTCAACAGGATCGCGTTCTTCTTCATGCCTTGCAGTTCCTGCATGCCGATCATGCCGCGCGTTTCGTCGGTCAATGGGCAGCACAGCGCCACGTAGTCGCTATTGGCCAGCAGGTCGGCAAGCGATGCCGGCCGCACATTGGCGGGCAGTGGGATACCGGGCCGTTGCAAGCCAAGCACTTGCATGCCGAATCCCGCAATGCAGGCTTGTGCCAGGCCTTGGCCGATAGTGCCGACGCCGATGACGCCCAGCGTCTTTCCCGACAACTGCGTGGCAACGGAGGTAAGCGCGCGTCCGGCATCCCAGCCTTGCGCCCGGGTGGCCGCTTCCATGCGCGACAAGGGCCGAGCAAAGGCGAGCATGGCTGTAACGTAATACTCCACGACCGCCTGGGCGTTCGCGCCGGGGACATTGGCCACAGGAATGCCCAACCGCGTGGCGGCCTGTACTGGAATCAAGTCCAGGCCCGTGCCATGCCTGACCACGCCCCGCAGCCGGGTACCGTATTCGAAGATGTCGTCAGGCAGCTTGTTGCGCACGACAAGGAAGTCCGCATCCGCAATGGCGGCTCGATAGCCCGCGACGCTGCGGTCGGTCATGACAAGGACCTCGGCCTGTTCTCTTAATTGATCGGCAGCCGCGGGGGCCATGGCTTCCGTGCACAGGATTTTCATGGCTGGGCGCCCTCCGCTTCGCTGTAGGCCGGACCGTGGGCCCACGGCGAAAACTCGGCGGGCAGCAGTATTTTGTTTTCCTGTGTCAGGACAAAGGGCTGGACCTTTGCCGCATAGGATTTCCAGTCCGGGTTGGACAGCAAGATCGCGCGGCGGCGGGCCCGGTCGGCAAGGTCTTCGTACGCCCACATGTGCACGACTTGATTCAAAGTGCCCATCTCGGACAGGAAGTAGCCCAGCAAGTGGCCAAGAATGGGGCGCTGGATGGCCAGGCCCTCGTTCTGGTATGCCTTGACATACTGGGCCGCCTTGCCGCAGTGGCAGGTATAGATGCGTTCTTCGATGATCATGTAGTGGTCAACACCTTTATAAACACTTATAGTCCTGTGTAGGACTTTAGTGTCGTCTGCCTTTACATCCTTGTCAAGACCGCAGCCGATTTTTTTTGTGCAACAGCCTTTCGACGTAGGGATAAACTATCGCCATGACAATAAAACCCTCTCGCTCGCTACCCGACATCCGCTTGGCTGGTCCTGAAGGTCTGCCCAAATATTTGCAGCTCAAGAACGCCTTGGCGGAAGAGATTGCGGCGGGACGGTGGAAGGCCGAAGAGCAGTTGCCTGCCGAAGATGTTCTGGTGCAGGCTTCAGGCTTCAGCCTGGGCACGGTGCAGCGCGCGCTGCGCTTGCTGGTCGACGAGGGGATTCTTGTTCGTCGCCATGGCTCGGGGACTTTTGTGGCCAAGCAGTCCCATCCCCTGGGAGGGCCGTTTCAGCACTTCCGCTTCGTCAACGATGCCGGAGACGGCATTCTGCCGATCTATACCACCGTGCTGAAGCGCTTTATCGTGAAGGAAGCGGGGCCTTGGGACGCCTTCCTGGAGAGTGGGGAAATTGTCTGTATCGACCGCGAGTTCTCGATCAACAACGAGTTCTCGCTATACGTTCGAATCTTTTTTTGCACCATCCGCTTCCCGGAACTTACGTCCATCGACACGGCGAAATTGAATGGGGTCAGTTTCAAGGATCTTCTGTTTCGAAGATACCGCCAGCGGACCGCCTCGTATACAGAGCAAATGAGCGTCCAGGCGCTTCCCGCCTTCGTTACCCAGGCGCTGAAGCTGCCGAAAGGAACGGTTGGCGCGCGCCTGGATATCGTTGCGCGCGATACAAGAGGGGATGCCATCTATGTGCAGTACGCTTACATACCGCCCAACGCCAGACAATTATTGATGTCTTGAGCGAAAATCATTTGAATCGAATATGGAATTCTTATCGTGAAAATATGGCTCACCATGGCAGCCCTGGCGGCTGCATCCTCTTTTGCTCATGCGGCCGACAAGGCCATCACTGTTTACCAGGATCCCAACTGCGGATGCTGTTCCGGCTGGGTCCAGCACATGCGCGATGCCGGCTTTGACGTGAAGGCCGTGAAAACAGCCGACATGGCCACGGTCAAGCAGAAGCTGGGTGTGCCGATGAACTTGAGCTCATGCCATACCGGCGTGGTGGAAAAAACAGGGCAGCTTATCGAAGGCCATGTGCCCGCCAATGTGGTAAACAAGCTCTTGGCGGATTCCTCCGTCAAGGGGGTTGCGGCGCCCGGCATGCCCTTGAATGCCCCGGGCATGGGCGAGCTTGACGGCAATCTGGTCACGGTCGATTTTTCGGGCAAGCCGTTTTCGCGGGATTGAATGCCAGTAATACGGCCAGTGCGGCCAGCCTAAGTATGACGCCGGGAACCTGCCGCCTGAAATCGGGTCAACAATAGGTCCATTGGATGCCGCGGGGCATACCTTGGCATTCCCTTTATTCCAAGAATAGGTAAACCGATATGTCCATACAGCAACTGTTGCAGCAAGTTCTTCAATCCGGCCAAAGCATGGCCCAGGATGCCGGCAGCAAGATGAATCAGGCGGCGCCCGGCATCAGCTCGACGCTGGGCGGCTTTGGCGGGGGCGCGCTTACCGGCGGCGTATTGGGGCTGCTCCTGGGCAACAAGAAGTTTCGCAAGATGGGCGGCAGCGTGGCCGCGTATGGCGGAGCCGCGGCGCTGGGCGCCCTGGCCCTGAAGACCTACCAGGACTGGCAGCAGAAATCGGCCGAGCAGGCGGCGGTTTCCAATCCCGCGCAAATCGCGCCGCCGCCACTCTCGGCGCCGGCCGCAATACCCGCGAGCCAGCTTGAAGAGCATAGCCGGACGATATTGGCGGCGATGATCGCCGCCGCCAAGGCGGATGGGCACATAGGCGCCGAAGAGCGCCAACTGCTGGATGCGGAGATCGCCAAGGCCGGCAGCCAAGCCGACCGTGACTGGTTCGACGCGCAACTGGCCAAGCCGTCGGATCCCACGGAAACCGCCGCCCTGGCAAAAACGCCGGAACAGGCGGCCGAGGTCTATCTGGCCAGCCTGCTGGTCATCGACGAGCAAAGCTATATGGAGCGCGCCTATCTGGACGAGCTTGCCCGCCAGATGCCGCTGCCCGAAGGGTTGAAGCTGGAATTGGAAGAAAAGGTGCGCAGCCTGGCTTAAGCGCCGGGACCGCCGGCAGGCAGGACTTTATTCGCTGCCGGTGCCCGCCGGCATATGCACAGGATCGAAGTGCGTCATCACGTCCAGCACGGGCTCGTTCTGCATGACCCGCTTGCGCGCTTCAGTGGCGATGGCGTGTCCTTCCGTGATGGTCAGGTCACCATCCATTTCCAGGTCGACCTCGACCCAGATCATGTCGCCCAGCTTGCGGGTCTTCAGCCCGTGTATGCCGTGCAAGCCCGGGGTGGACAGCAAGTGGGCGCGGATTCTTTCCTCGGTTTCCTCGTCCACCGCCGAGTCCATCAAGTCGTTGAACGAGCCGAAGAAGAATCGCCAGCCCATGCGTATGATCATCAGCCCCACCACCAGCGCCGCCAGCGGATCGGCCAGGTGGAATCCACCAAGGTTGGCCAGGATGCCCAGCGCCACCACCAGGGATGATGCCGCGTCCGAGCGCGCGTGCCAGGCATTGGCGACCAGCATGGATGAACGCACCCGCTTGGCGACGCGCAGCATGTAGCGGAACAGCAGCTCCTTGGATGCCAGGGCCAGCAGGGCGACCACGAGCGCGGCGCTGTGCACTTCGGGAATGGCCTGCGGGCTTTGCAGCTTGACGAAGCTGTTCCACAGCATGCCTATGCCGACCGACAGCAGCAGGGCGCCGATGATCAGCGAAGCGGCCGTCTCGAAACGCCTGTGGCCGTAGGGATGGTCGGCGTCGGGCGCTTTCTGGCTGTGTTTGTTGGCGACCAGCACGACGCCGTCGGACACCAGGTCGGACAGCGAATGAATGGCGTCGGCCACCAGGGCCTGCGATTGCGCGAACAGCCCCACGACCAGTTGGATGATGGTCAGCACAATGTTGACCGCAACGCTGACCAGGGTGCTGCGGTGGCCGGCAGCCTGGCGATCGGGAGCGATGTGCGGGCTCATGGGCGGCGTTAATTGATGCGCATGCCGGGCTGGGCGCCCGGCCAGGGCTCAAGAATATAGATGCCCGGATCGGTTTTTTCGTCGTTGTGGCTGGCCGCCAGCACCATGCCTTCGGATACGCCGAAGCGCATCTTGCGGGGAGCCAGATTGGCCACCAGGACGGTCAGCTTGTCGATGAGATCGGCCGGCTGGTACGAAGACTTGATGCCCGAGAACACCTGGCGGTGGCGGCCTTCGCCCACATCCAGCGTCAGGCGCAGCAGCTTGTCGGAGCCGTCGACGGCTTCGCAATTTACGATGCGTGCGATGCGCAGGTCCACCTTGGCGAAGTCCTTGATGTCGATGAGTTCGGCGATGGCTTCGCCGCCGGGCGTGGGCACGGGTTCGGCGGGCGGCTCGAAAAGGTCGTCGAGCATCTTGGGCTCCACGCGCTGCATCAGGTGCTTGAAAGGCGCGATCCGGGTCGGCAGCTGGCCGGCATCCGACCAGAGGTAGGCGTCCGTAGCGCCGAACAGGTCGCGCGCCACCTTGTCGGCAAGGATCGGCAGCACCGGCGTCAGCATGACCGACAGGGCCTTGAAACCGGCCAGGGCGCGCGAGCATACATTTTGCAGGCCGGCCTTCTGTTCGTCGCCGGCGCTGGCAATGCCCTTGGCCATGACCCAGGGCTGGGCGGCATCGAAGGCCTGGTTGATCTGGTCGGCATGCGCCATGATGCGGCGTATGGCGCGGCCGTATTCGCGCTGTTCGAAATCGGCGCGCACCGTTTCCGCCACCTGCGCCAACTCGGCTTGCAGGGCCTGGGTGTCGCCCAGGTAGGCCAGTTGGCCGTCGAAATGCTTGCTGATGAAATTGGCGGCGCGGCTGGCGATGTTGACGTACTTGCCGACCAGGTCGCTGTTGACGCGGGCGATGAAGTCCTCGGGGTTGAAGTCCATGTCTTCGACCCGGGCGTTCAGCTTGGCGGCGATGTAGTAGCGCATCCATTCGGCGTTCATGCCGAGTTCCAGGTAGCGCAGCGGCGAAATGCCGGTGCCGCGGCTCTTGGACATTTTTTCGCCGCTGACGGTGATGAAGCCATGCACATGCAGGCCGTCGGGTGTTTTCCTGCCGGAGAACTTCAGCATGGCGGGCCAGAACAGGGCGTGGAAATACACGATGTCCTTGCCGATGAAATGCACTTGCTCGGTATCGCTGTCGGGCGCCGTCAGCGCGTCGAAATCCAGGCCCTGCTTGTCGCAATAGGCTTTCAGCGAGGCCAGGTAACCCACCGGCGCGTCCAGCCAGACATAGAAGTACTTGCCCGGGGCATCCGGAATGGGGATGCCGAAATAGGGCTCATCGCGCGAGATGTCCCAGTCGGCCAGCTTGGCCTCGCCGTCATCGCTGCCCGTGCCCAGCCACTCGCGGGTCTTGGCCAGCACTTCGGCTTGCAGGCGCTTGTTGCCGCTGGCATTGCTGCCGGTGGTCCAGGCCTGCAGGAACTCGACGCAGCGCGGATCGGACAGCTTGAAGAAGAAGTGCTCGGACGACTTCAATACCGGCGTGGCCTTGGTCAGCGTGGAGTAGGGATTGATGAGCTCGGTGGGCGCGTACACGGCCCCGCAAACTTCACAGGAGTCGCCGTACTGGTCCTTGGCATGGCAGCGCGGGCATTCGCCCTTGATGTAGCGGTCGGGCAGGAACATGCCCTTGACGGGATCGTAGAATTGCTCGATCGTGCGCGTGTCGATGAAGCCGGCGGCCTTCAGGCGACGGTAGATATCTTGCGACAGGGCGACGTTCTCGGCCGAATCGGTGGAGTGCCAATGGTCGAACGCGATGTGGAAGCCGTTAAGGTACTGGGGGCGTTCGCCGGCGTAGCGGGCCACCAGGGCCTGCGGCGTGATGCCTTCGCTTTCCGCCTTGAGCATGATGGGCGCCCCATGGGCATCGTCCGCGCCGACGAAATGCACCGTATGCCCCGACATTCGCATGGAACGAACCCAGATATCGGCCTGAATGTATTCCATGATGTGGCCGATATGGAAGGAACCGTTGGCGTAAGGCAGGGCAGTGGTTACGAATAGCGTGCGAGGCATGTCGGAGGACGTCTATGAAAAAGTGAAGAAAAGCGGGGGACTGCCAATTTTAGGGCTTTCCCCGGCATCATGCTGAACACGCAAGCATAGCAGGCCGGCAAGGGGCTGCCGCCCATGGCCGGATTTCGGACCGGACAGGCACCCGTGCAGAGCCTATTGGTGATGAATTGTTAAGTTTGGTATGCGAATGCCAGCATGGGCGGCCGCGCTGGCTATGATGGCGCCGCCATCGATGCCTTTAGGGGATTTCTCGCATTTCGATATCGGTGACGTCCTTGTTTTTAAAGACGTTTTTGGCCGAATTAGGCTTGCGGCGCTGTTCCCAGTAAGCCTTTACGCCGAAGGGGCGGCCCTTGATGCGGGCCACCACATACAGGATGGCGACGGCGATGGCGGTCGAAATCATGAATATGAATGCCATGGCCATACCGAAAACGGCCAGCACCAGAAACAAGATACCGCGGAGAATTTGATTAAATGTATTCATATTAATTACGTAGACCCCACAAGGGGAAAATAATTCCCCCAATCGGAGCGTCCGTTTGGGGAAAATAAATTCTTCTATCCGCTATTCTTGAGGCTTCGGTGTATTTTTTTCAAGCAAGGCCTATAGTCATGAGCTCAAATCCTGAACAAATACTTGGTGCGCTATCCGAAGTGACGGATCCCCACACCAAGAAGAAGCTTGCCGTTACGGCGAAGAACTGTGAAATACAGTTGAAGGGAACGGACCTAGATATCACTGTACCCCTTGGTTATCCATCGCACAATGGGCATGCGGAATTGCAGAAACGGATTGAAACCGCTTTGGCTCCGCTAGGGCTGGCCTTGAAATCCCTGCGCGTGAAGACGGCCATCGAGACCCATGCCGTGCAGCCTGGATTGAAGCCCTTGCCCAATGTCCGCAACATCGTGGCCGTGGCTTCGGGCAAGGGCGGTGTCGGCAAGAGCACCACCGCCGTGAACATTGCCCTGGCCCTGCTGAATCAGGGAGCCCGGGTAGGCTTGCTGGATGCCGATATCTACGGTCCCAGCGTGCCCATCATGCTGGGCCTGTCGGGCAAGCCCAAGAGCCTGGACGGCAAGACCATGGAACCCCTGGTGGGGCATGGCCTGCAGGCCAATTCCATCGGCTTCCTGATCGAAGAGGATTCGCCGGCCATCTGGCGCGGCCCGATGGTGACGCAGGCGTTGACGCAGCTGCTGAATCAGACCAACTGGAACGACCTGGACTACCTGATTGTCGACATGCCGCCCGGAACCGGCGATATTGCCTTGACGATGGCGCAGAAGGTGCCGCTGACCGGCGCCGTCATCGTTACGACGCCGCAGGATCTGGCCCTGGCCGATGCGCGCAAAGGCTTGCGCATGTTCCAGAAGGTGAACGTTCCGGTGCTGGGCGTGGTCGAAAACATGTCCATGCACATTTGCTCGAACTGCGGCCACGCCGAGCCTATCTTCGGCGAAAACGGGGGGCGCAACATGGCGGCGGAGTTCAATTTGCCCTGGCTGGGCTCATTGCCCCTGCAATTAAGCATACGAACCCAGACCGACTCGGGTAATCCCAGCGTGATTGCCGAACCCGCGGGAGAGGCGGCCAGGGCCTATAACGACATTGCTCAACGCATCGCCGCCAATGTGGCGGCCCTGCCGCGCGATATGTCCGGCAAGATGCCCACGGTCGTGGCAAGGAAGACTTGATTTAATGCGGGCTCGAGCTGTTTGCCTGTTCTTGGCATGGGGCGTGGTCCATAGCGCCCATGCCGCTCCGCCCGAGGTCATCATCGACCCGGGCGGGATTCCCCCTGAGGCTTTGCAATCCATCAACAGCGCGGTCCAGGCCATCACGCGGCTGGCCGAAGACCAGGACGGCGGCGAGGTTTCGCGCCTGCGGCGCCGCGCGCACGACGCGACCTTGTCGGCCCTGCAAACGCAAGGCTACTACGCGCCCACGGTCACGCTGGAAGTCAGTGAAGGCCTGGACGGCGAGGCCTGGGACATCATCATAGAGCCGGGCGAGCTTACCCATGTGGACAGCGTGAACCTGGGGTTCAAGGGCCAGATCGAACGTCCCGAATTCGCTTCGCGCGTCCAGCTCCTGAAGGATCAATGGCCGCTTACGCAAGGCATGCCTTTCGTGAACGAGGCCTGGAGCAATGCCAAGGCGGGCTTGCTGGACGGCGTCAGCCGCAAGGATTTTTATTTCGCGCGCCTTGCCTCCACGCAGGCCACGGTGGACCCCGAGAAGTCCAAGGCCGATTTGTCGGTCCAGGTGGACAGCGGGCCGCGCGTCACGATGGGCGAGGTGACGGTGGTCGGCTTGAAGCGGGTGCCGGCCAGCCTGATTGACCGCTATGTGCGGTACACGCCGGGGGACCCTTACGATCAGGACCTGCTGGATGAATGGCAGCAGGCCTTGCAAGCCACTTCGTTTTTTCGCGGCGCCTTTGTCACGCTCGATCAGGATCAATCGGCCAGGAAGACCCAGCCCGATGGCGAAGTGGAACTGCCCGTGCGGGTGCAGGTGTCCGAGGCGCCCGCGCGGCGGGTCACCACGTCGCTGGGTGTGGACAGCGATCATGGCATCCGTGTCGAAGGCCTGTATCGGCAGAATGTGGTTTTTGGACAGCCGGTCTGGATAGAAACAGGCGCGGGCATCGACAAGGATCGCCAGCGCGCTTTCTTCGATGTGCATTTGCCGCCGACCACCAGTGGCTACAAGGACAGTGTGGGCGTGCTGTACGAGCATTCCGACATCGAGGGCCTGGACAACACGCGCGCCGGCCTGGGCTGGAAGCGGCGCCAGGAACGCAAGGCTGCGGGCGACAGCCGCGTCGAATACGAAACGCAATGGGGCTTGATCGGCGCCTACGACAAGACCCGCATCAGCGGCGCGCCGGGTTTCGAGGTTCCGACTCTGGTGGGCACCTGGCAATGGCTGCGCCGCGACGTGGACAAGAAGTACGATCCTCGCGAAGGCAATCTGATCGACTTCGGCCTGGGCGCCGGCGTTACGCTGGACAAGGGCGAGCGCTTCTATCGGTCCAGCCTGCGCGTGCAGCAGTGGTGGCCGGTGGGGCGGCGCGACGTGCTGACTGTGCGGGGCGAGGTGGGCAAGGTCTGGTCCAAGACGGATCGCCTGCCGCAGGATTTCGGCTATCGCACGGGGGGCGCCCGCTCGATACGCGGCTACCGCTATCAAAGCATAGGCCTGCATCGCGGCGACGCCGTCATCGGGGCGCCCGCGCTGGCGGTGGGCAGTGTTGAGTACACGCACTATTTCACCGAGCAGTGGGGCATGAATTTCTTTGTGGACGCCGGTGATGCGGCGGCTTCTTTCGGACAGATGAAGCTGTCGCTGGGTTATGGCGTGGGCATGGCGTTCCGCACGCCGGCCGGACCGTTCTTCGTGGACCTGGCCTATGGCCAGCGCGACAAGCGCCTGCGCTTGCACTTTTCCCTGGGTATTGCGTTTTGATGACTGTGTTGCGCCGTCTTTTGCTGTGGCTGGTGCCGCCGCTTGTGCTGCTGGTCGTGGCGGTTTGCGGCTTCGTCTATTGGGTGGCGGCGACGCAGACCGGCAGCCGCTGGGCGCTGATCACCGCCGCCGAGCAGTTCGATGGCCAGGCGCGCGGTATATCGGGAACGCTTTGGAAGGGCTTGCAGGTCGGCGATTTTTCGATGACCGTGCCGCAGGCTGTCGCGCTGAAGCTTGGCGACTTTCGCTTGCAGGTCGAATGGCGCGAACTATGGGACCGCCGCTTGCATGTCGCCGATTTGTCGGCCGGCAGCGTCGATCTTGACCTGCTTTCCGACCCGGATGCGCAGCCTTCTTCAGAACCCTTCCGCATGCCGGCCTTGCCGCTGCGTGTGGCCGTCGACCGTTTTGCCGTGGGTGAATTGCATGTCTCGCAGGATGGGAAGCCTGTGCCGCTGCGGGTGGGCCCGTTGTCCACGGCGCTTGCGCTGGACGAGAATGGCGGCCAATTGGTGCTGCAGCGCCTGGATGTCGAACACGAGATGTTGCGGGCCGAACTCAGCGGCGAGGTGGTATTAAAGGCATTGCAGGATCCGTGGCCCGTGCAGGCTCAATTGACGACGAGAGTTGTCGGCCGCGGGAATGATTCGCCCCTGTGTGCGAGCCGCTATGTTTCGACGCTGCCCGCAAGACAGGATGCGGGTAGCAAGAAGGGCAGGAATCAGGCTGCCAAGAACGCGGACGCCGGCGCCAAGGGCCTGAAAACACGGGATGACAAGAATAAGGATGAAGCAACAGGCTTGGAAGCCGCTTCCGATTGTACGCTCGACATCCAGACCACGCTGGCCGGCACGCTGGACGCCCTGAAGCTGGCAGTCAATGGCGCTGGCCAGGGCATGAGCATCGACGTCGATGCGAATCTTGCGCCTCGTGCCGCATTTCCCTTGAAGGACGCCACAGCCGCCTTGCATCTGGCGGACGGCTCCCTGCTTGAAAGCCGGCTGGACTGGACATCCGAAGTGGTGGGCAAGGTGGTGCAGGATCGCCTGCAAGGAACGCTGAAAACAGAAAAACTCGATATCGGCCGCCTGGCGGGTTCCGCCATTCCTCCCGCCGTGGTCAACATGGCCGCCAATTTCGATGTGCGATTGCATGACCGCGACCAGGTTCGATCGGCGGAAATCGCCATTGATTTTGCCGATGGAACACGATGGAACAAGCAGGCGCTGGCGGGCCGCTTGAGCGCCCGTATCGTCAACGAGGCGGCGCCGAGCCCCGTGGCAGCCATCGAACCGCCGGTATCCGGAACCGGACCAGGCGTCCAAGCCGGGGCCGGGGCGGAAGCGGCCGCCGAGGCCGTCATGGACCAGCCGATCTGGAAGGGACTGAAGCTGGCGGCGGTGGAGATGGATTTGCGGCTGGGCAGAAATCGCCTGAAGGCCGACGGTTCGCTGGGTGCCGCGGACAGCCGGCTGAAGCTGGACCTGGCGGCGCCCCAGTTGGCGGCATTCTGGCCCGACCTTCCGGGTGGCGCCCAGTTGCGGGGCGAGGTGTCAGGCACCGTGGCCAGTCATAAGGCCGATCTGACCGCGCAGTACACGCCGGCCGGCAGCAAGCCGCAAGAGGTGGGCAGCGCGCCGGTCAAGGCGCATGCGGTGCTGGAGGGCGGCTGGGGAACAGGTCCGTCGGAGCAGGACCCGCTGGAAGGCTGGCGCGGTGTTGTGAAGACCCTGGACGTGGAGCATGCGGGCCTGGGCGTGAAGGCCGCCGCGCCCGCGCGTATCGCCTTTTTGCCGGCGGCGGCCGCGCCTGCCTGGCAATGGCAGGTGGGCGATACCCGCATCGATTTCCTGCTGTCTTCACAGCGCGTCTTCACCCTGGATCACAAGGCATCGCGCGGCGGCGCCGGGCGCTGGGAGACGCAGGGCGCGATTGCCCGCCTGCCGGTTTCGCCGCGGCTGATTGCCGATTTGCGCAAGAAACTGGATCCGGCCTTCCGCCATGAAGAGCAGCGGGGCGGAGTCAAGATCAAATCCGATCAAGGCAGCGACCTGACCGAGATCGTGCTGGCGCTGGACTGGAAGCTGGCTTTTTCCGGAGCGCTGGAGGGGCAGGCGCATATAGCGCGGGTATCGGGCGACCTTATGGTGCCGGCCGAACCGGCTTTTCCGCTGGGCTTGCAAGAGTTCGCCGTGAACCTGGTCGCCAGGAAGGCCGGAAACGCCGTAAGCCGGCTCAACGCCGAGGCGCGGATCGTGACGCGGGACATGGGTCGGGTATCGGCCAGCGCGTCGACGCTGCTGCACGCGAGTCCCGGCGGCGGCCTGTTTCTTGACCCGAAAGACGCCAAGGCGGTCAAGATCGATGCCGATATCGACGACCTGGGGTGGACCAGCCTGCTGCTGGGCGACGCCATGGAACTGGGCGGCGCGGTGCAGGCCAGGGTGCAGCTGCAAAGCAAGCCGGACGGTAGCTGGGATACCGGCGGCACCATCACGGGCAGCAAGATCCGGGTCGTACGCATCGATGACGGCATACGCCTGCTCGATGGCACGCTTTCGGCCCGCTTGCAGGGCGATCGCCTGATTCTGGACAAACTGGCATTTCCGGCTGTCTTGAGGGTAACGCCCAAGGAATGGCGCACGGCGGAATGGGTCAACACCAATCCCGACGCAAAGGGCGGCAGCCTGACGCTTAGCGGCGACTGGAACCTGTTCGAATCGCGGGGGCTGGTAAATATAGACCTGTATCGTTATCCGCTGCTGCAGCGCTCCGACCGCTACGCCATGGTCAGCGGCAAGCTGGCGCTGGATGCGGCCTTGCCGCGGATCGCGATCAAGGGGGCGCTGACCGCCGATGCCGGCTGGTTCGACCTGGACGTGCTGGGCGGCATACCCACCGTGGATGGCGATGTGGTGGTCCTGCGGCCCGGCGAGACACAGAAGGACGTCAGCGCCCCGACGGACGTGTCCATGGATCTTGAACTGGACCTGGGGCCGCGTTTCTACCTGACCGGCTATGGCGTGAACTCCGGCCTGGTGGGCAAGCTGCATGTGATGATGGCGGATGGCAAGCTGACCGCCATGGGGGCCCTGCGCACGCGCGGCGGGGCCATCGAAGCTTATGGCCAGCGCCTGCAATTGCGCCGGGGCGCCATCACCTTCCAGGGCGATATCGCCAGCCCCGTACTGGACATCGAGGCGCTGCGCACGGGACTTGCTGTCGAGGCCGGCGTGCGGGTGGCCGGCACGGCCAAGCGGCCGCGCATCGACCTGGTGTCGTATCCGGCGGTCAGCGATATCGAGAAGCTTTCCTGGCTGCTGCTGGGCCATGGCCCCAACGATTCGGGCGGCGACGTGGCCCTGCTGTTTTCGGTGGGCACCTCGTTCCTGGGCAGCGGCGAGCCTTTCTACCGCAAGTTCGGGGTGGACGAGGTCAGCATACGATCGGGCGACCTGGGCGCGGCGGGCAGTATCCTTCCGGCCGAAAGCGTGGTCAGCGGCCTGGACAGCGGCACCAGCGACATTGAACGCAAGTTCATTACGGTCAGCAAGAAGCTGTCCAGCGGCATTACGCTGAGCATCCAGCAGGCGCTGTCGGACACGGGCACGGTGGGCAGGGCCAGCTACCGCCTGGCGCGCGGCCTGACGGCCGAGGTGACCGCCGGCACGGTCAATGGGCTGGCATTGGTTTACCGCTGGTTTTCCAGGGATTGAATTTGTTTTGCCCCATCCGCGCTTCTTGGGCGCACAGGGGATAAAATACGCGCCAACGTAATAAGGTTAGGGCTATGAGCATAAAAAACGACCGTTGGATCCGGCAGTCGGCCGGCACTGGAATGATAGAGCCGTTCGAGCCGGGCCAGGTCCGTTCGGTCAATGGCAACCGCATCGTCAGCTATGGCACCAGCAGCTACGGCTACGACGTTCGCTGCGCCAATGAATTCAAGATATTCACCAATATCAATTCGACCATCGTCGACCCCAAGGCTTTCGATGAAAAGTCCTTTGTCGATTTTACCGGCGACGTGTGCATCATTCCGCCGAACTCCTTCGCGCTGGCCCGCACGGTGGAGTATTTCCGCATTCCCCGCAGCGTTCTCACGGTCTGCCTGGGCAAGAGCACCTATGCCCGTTGCGGCATCATCGTCAACGTGACGCCGCTGGAGCCCGAATGGGAAGGCCATGTCACGCTGGAGTTTTCCAATACCACGCCCTTGCCGGCGAAGATCTATGCGGGCGAAGGCTGCGCGCAAATGCTGTTCTTCGAAAGCGACGAAGTCTGCGAGACATCCTATCGCGACCGCGGCGGTAAATACCAGGGACAGCAGGGTGTGACCCTGCCTCGTACCTAGCTGGAGCCATTGAATGAAATTTCGTTTCCCCATCGTCATCATCGATGAAGACTACCGCTCCGAGAATGCCTCGGGCTTTGGTATTCGTGCCCTGGCCTCGGCCATAGAGGCCGAAGGCGTCGAGGTGCTGGGCGTGACCAGCTACGGCGACCTGAGCTCGTTCGCACAGCAGCAAAGCCGCGCCAGCGCGTTCATTTTGTCGATCGACGATGAGGAATTCGACGTCGATTCGCCCGAGGACGTGGCCAACGCCATCAAGAACCTGCGCTCCTTCATCGGTGAACTGCGTTTCCGCAACGAAGAGATCCCCATCTATCTGTACGGCGAAACGCGCACCTCGCAGCATATTCCCAACGACATATTGCGCGAGCTGCACGGCTTCATCCATATGTTCGAGGACACGCCGGAGTTCGTTGCGCGGCACATCATCCGCGAGGCGCGCGCCTACCTGGATGGCCTGGCGCCGCCGTTCTTCCGCGAGCTGGTCAAGTATGCGTCGGATGGCTCGTATTCCTGGCACTGCCCCGGGCATTCGGGCGGCGTGGCCTTCCTGAAAAGCCCGGTGGGCCAGATGTTCCACCAGTTCTTCGGCGAAAACATGCTGCGCGCCGACGTGTGCAACGCGGTCGACGAACTGGGCCAGTTGCTGGACCACACCGGCCCCGTCGCCGAATCGGAACTGAATGCCGCGCGCATCTTCCATGCCGATCACTGCTTCTTCGTGACCAATGGCACGTCCACCTCGAACAAGATCGTGTGGCATGCCAACGTGGCGTCGGACGACGTGGTGGTGGTCGACCGCAACTGCCACAAGTCCATTTTGCACGCCATCACCATGACGGGCGCCATTCCGGTCTTCCTGCGCCCCACGCGCAACCACCTGGGCATCATCGGCCCCATTCCGCTGGAAGAGTTCGAGCCGGACAATATCCGCAAGAAGATCGAAGCCAACCCGTTCGCGCGCAATGCCAAGGACAAGCGTCCGCGCATTCTTACGCTTACGCAAAGCACCTACGACGGCGTCATCTACAACGTAGAGATGATCAAGGAAAAGCTGGGTTCCGAAATCGACACGCTGCATTTCGACGAAGCCTGGCTGCCGCATGCCGCCTTCCACGAATTCTATAAAGACATGCACGCCATCGGCGAGAACCGGCCGCGCAGCCAGGACGCCATGGTGTTTGCCACGCACTCCACGCACAAGCTGCTGGCCGGCCTGTCGCAGGCCTCGCAGATCACGGTGCAGGATTCGGAAACCCGCAAGCTGGACCGCAACGTCTTCAACGAAGCCTATCTGATGCACACGTCGACCTCGCCGCAGTACGCCATTATTGCGTCCTGCGATGTGGCGGCGGCCATGATGGAGCCCCCCGGGGGCACCGCGCTGGTCGAGGAAAGCATTGCCGAGGCCTTGGATTTCCGCCGCGCAATGCGCAAGGTGGAGTCCGAGTTCGGCAAGAACGACTGGTGGTTCAAGGTATGGGGCCCCAACCGCCTGGTGTCCGACGGCATCGGCAACCGGGACGACTGGCTGCTTGAATCCGGCGACGAATGGCACGGCTTCGGCGACCTGGCCGAAGGCTTCAACATGCTGGACCCCATCAAGGCCACGGTGGTCACGCCGGGCCTGGATATCTCGGGCACCTTTGCCGAGACCGGCATCCCGGCCGCCCTGGTGTCCAAATACCTGGCCGAGCACGGCGTGGTCATCGAGAAGACCGGCCTGTATTCCTTCTTCATCCTGTTCACCATAGGCATCACCAAGGGCCGCTGGAACACGCTGCTGACGGCCTTGCAGCAGTTCAAGGACGACTACGACCGCAACCAGCCCATGTGGCGCATCTTGCCGGACTTCTGCAAAGAGCATCGCCGCTACGAGAAGATGGGCCTGCGCGACCTGTGCCAGCAGATCCACGAAGCCTATCGCAAGTACGACCTGGCGCGCCTGACGACCGAGGTCTACCTTAGCGACATGATTCCGGCCATGAAGCCGTCGGACGCCTACGCCAAGATGGCGCACCGGGAAGCCGAGCGCGTCAGCATCGACGACCTGGAAGGCCGCGTGACCGGTGTGCTGCTTACCCCTTACCCGCCGGGCATTCCGCTGCTGATTCCGGGCGAGCGCTTCAACAAGCGCATCGTCAATTACCTGCAGTTCGCCCGCGAGTTCAATGCCAAGTTCCCCGGCTTCGAAACCTATGTCCACGGCCTGGCCCAGGACATGGGGCCGGACGGCATGGACAGGTATTACGTCGACTGCATCAAGGAAAACTAAGCTTGGCATCCGGCGGTTTTGATGTGGCGGTCATCGGCGCCGGCGCAGCCGGCATGATGGCCGCCGCCGTCGCGGGCCAGCGCGGACGGCGCGTGGTCCTGATCGAACACGCGGCGCGCCTGGCCGAGAAGATCCGCATTTCGGGCGGGGGGCGCTGCAACTTCACCAATATCGGTACGGGGCCCGCCAATTTCCTGTCCCAGAATCCCGACTTCTGCCGATCGGCGCTGGCGGCCTACACGCCGCGCGATTTCATCGACCTGGTGGCAAAGCATGGCATTGCCTGGCACGAGAAGCATCGCGGCCAGTTGTTCTGCGACAACTCCAGCGAAGAGATCATCGCCATGCTCAAGCGCGAGTGCGATCTTGGGCGCGTCGCATGGCGCATGCCCTGCGCGGTGCAGGGCGTGGCGCGCCACGAGGATGGCTATCTTTTGCAGACCAGCCAGGGCGCAGTCGCGGCCCGCCAGCTTGTCCTGGCCACCGGCGGGATGGCAATTCCGCAACTGGGCGCGACCGATTTCGCGCTGGGCATCGCCCGGCAGTTCGGCCTGAAAGTGGTCGAGCCCCGGCCGGCGCTGGTGCCGCTGGTTTTCGATGCCCAGGCTTGGGAGCCGTTCGGATCGCTCAGCGGCGTCGCCCTGGAAGTGGAAATCCAGGCCGAGGCGGAAGATGGCCGGCCCGCCGGTGCTCCGGCGCGTCGCTCAGGCAAGGGCAAGCGCAATACCGTGTTTTTGGAAGACCTGCTGTTTACCCATCGCGGCCTGTCCGGTCCGGCGGTGTTGCAGGTGTCCAGCTACTGGAATCCCGGCGAACCCATCCGCATCGATCTGGCGCCGGGCCAGAACCTGGAGCAAAGCCTGCTGGATGCTAAATCGGGCAGCCGGCAGCAATTGGCCACCGTTCTGGCGGGCCTGTGGCCCAAGCGCCTGGCGGAGCAATGGCTGGCCAACGCCGCTACGGCGGGCGGCATGGATATCGGCACGCAGCGCCTGGCCGATGTTCCCGACAAGACCTTGCGGGAGCTGGCCGCGAACATCCACCATTGGACGCTGGTCCCCAGCGGAACGGCCGGCTACAAGAAGGCCGAGGTGATGCGCGGCGGGGTCGATACCCGTGGAATCAATCAGAAAACCATGGAAGCCCGCAATGCGCCCGGCCTGTATTTCATTGGCGAGGCGCTGGATGTGACGGGCTGGCTGGGCGGCTATAACTTCCAGTGGGCCTGGGCGTCGGGCGCCGCTTGCGGGCGGGCATTGAGCGCCGCCTAGGCCGGCGTTTTATTTCATTTGGCGTTCTGCACGCTTTCGAGTTATTCTTTGCGACTGCTGTCACTTACACAGAGTGGGAGAGTGTCGATTTTTCGACCGCCGAAGGCGCAATTCGCCCAGAATCGCTCAGGCACCCCGTACCGCTCGTGGTTTGTTTGGCTGATCGCCAGGCAAGGCAGCATTCTGGAGAGACTCGTTCCGCCCCATGGGCAGGGCTTCGAGCGCCGAAGGTGAACGCCCGCCATTGCGGGTCAACTCTCAGGCAAAAGGACAGAAGGGCGGTGCCGGCCAGCACTTCGTTGGCTTACGTCGTTCGTTTCCCGTCTTCCGGAGTCTCCATGTCTTCAGTCTTAAAGCATACCCCGCTGCATTCCATCCACCTCGAGTCCGGTGCCAAAATGGTCGATTTCGGGGGCTGGGACATGCCCGTGTCCTATGGATCCCAGCTTGAAGAGCACCATGCGGTGCGCCAGGATGCCGGGATGTTCGACGTATCCCACATGTTGAATGTCGATGTGAACGGCAACGACGCGCTGCCCTATCTGCGGCGCTTGCTGGCCAATGACGCGGCCAAGCTGACGGTTCCGGGCAAGGCCTTGTATTCCTGCATGTTGAACGCTGAAGGCGGCGTCATCGATGACCTTATCGTTTATTTCTTCAGCGTCGATGCATGGCGGGTGGTGGTCAATGCCGGCACCGCCGACAAGGACGTGGCCTGGATGCAGCAAGTTGCAAGCTCCGAAAATTTCGATGTCAGCATTACGCCGCGCCGCGACCTGGCCATGGTGGCCGTGCAAGGGCCTAACGCGCGTGAAAAGCTGTGGTCCGTGCGTCCCGACTGGAAGCCTGCAACGCAAGACTTGACCCCGTTTACCGGCGCTATGGTCGCCGACGACACGCTGGTGGCGCGCACGGGCTATACCGGCGAGGACGGCTTCGAGGTTGTCCTGCCCGCCGCGCAGGTGGAAGCATTCTGGCGCGACTTGGCCGGCAAGGGCGTGCGGCCCTGCGGCCTGGGCGCGCGCGACACGCTAAGGCTGGAAGCGGGCATGAACCTGTACGGCCAGGAAATGGACGAGCAGGTCAATCCGCTGGTGTCCGGCCTGGCCTGGACCGTGTCGCTTAAAGATGCCGACCGCAATTTCATCGGACGCGATGCGCTGGAATCGGCGGTGGTCGATCGCGGGCTGATAGGGGTCAAGCTGCTGGAACGCGGCGTGATGCGCGGCCACATGAAGGTCCGCGCGGAGCAGGGCGAAGGCGAATTGACCAGCGGCTCCATGTCGCCGACCATGGGCGTATCCATCGGCATGGCGCGCGTTCCGCTCGGCGTTCAGCCGGGCGATGCCCTGCAGGTGGAAATTCGCGGCAAATGGCTGCCGGCCGAAGCTGTAAAAATGCCGTTCGTACGCAACGGCAAAATCATTGCCTAATTCACTTCCTGAACAAGAACATCCATTTTTATCAATACGGGGTAAATCATGAATCTTCCTAGCGACCGCAAGTACACGTCCTCGCACGAGTGGGTAAAAGCCGAAGGCGACCTGCTGATGGTGGGCATTACCGATACCGCGCAAGACCAACTGGGCGACCTGGTCTTCGTGGGCGACGTCAATCCGGGCGCCAGCCTGAAGGCGGGCGAGACGGCTGGCGTGGTGGAATCGGTCAAGGCCGCCTCCGACATCTACGCACCGGTGGACGGCGAAATCGTTGCCTTCAACGAAGACCTCAACGATCAGCCCAACCTGATCAACGAAGCCGCCTTCGATACCTGGATCTTCAAGATCAAGCCCGTCAATGCCGCGGATGCCGACGGCTTGCTGGACGGCGCCGGCTACGAAGCCCTTGTCAACGCTGGCTGATTTTTTTTAATGCCTTTGCTGCGAACCTGTTCTGTTTAGGTTGATTTATGTTGCGTGAACTAGACCCTCATTCCGATTTCATTCCCCGGCATATCGGCCCGGGCCAGGCCGACCAGGCCAAGATGCTGGCTGCGATCGGCGTTCCCGACCTGCACAGCCTTATCCAGGAAGTCGTGCCGCCCAGTATCCTGAAGCGCGGCGCCCTGAGCCTGCCGGCTTCGCGCAGCGAGGCCGATGCGCTGGCCGAGCTGAAGGAAATCGCGGGACGGAATCAGGTGTTCCGCAACTATATTGGGCAAGGGTATTACGGTACCCACGTGCCCAATGTCATCCTGCGCAACATCCTTGAGAACCCCGCCTGGTACACGGCCTACACGCCGTACCAGCCAGAGATCTCGCAGGGCCGCCTTGAGGCGCTCCTTAATTACCAGACCATGGTGGCCGATCTTACCGGCCTGGACATCGCCAACGCTTCGCTGCTGGACGAAGGCACGGCGGCCGCCGAAGCCATGACCCTGGCACGCCGCGGCTCACGCTCCAAAAGCAAGGTTTTCTTCGCCTCGGTGCATTGCCATCCGCAGACGATAGAGCTGCTGCGCACCCGCGCCAGCGGGCTGGACATCGACGTGGTGGTGGGCGACGAGGGGCAAGGCCTGCCCGAATGCTTTGGCGTATTGCTCCAGTATCCGAACAGCCTGGGCGGCGTTGCCGATTACCGCGCCTTGACGGAATCCGCGCATGCGCAGGGCGCCGTGGTGGCCGTCGCCACCGACTTGCTGGCGCTGGCCCTGTTGGCCGCGCCGGGTGAATGGGGCGCCGATATCGCCATTGGTTCGGCGCAGCGCTTCGGCGTGCCGCTGGGCTTTGGCGGCCCGCATGCCGGCTTCATGGCCTGCAAGGACGCCTTCAAGCGCAACATGCCGGGCCGTCTGGTCGGCGTGTCCAAGGACAGCCAGGGCGCGCCCGCATTGCGCCTGGCCCTGCAAACGCGCGAGCAGCATATACGCCGCGAGAAAGCCACATCCAACATCTGCACTGCGCAAGTGCTGCTGGCCGTGATGGCCGGCATGTATGCCGTCTGGCACGGTCCGGCCGGCATCAAGCGCATCGCCCAACGCGTGGCCTACCTGACCGCCTTCCTGCGCGATGCGCTGGCCGAATTGGGCGTGGCGTCGGTCAACAAACAATTCTTCGATACCTTGCTGCTGGACACCGGCGCAGCCACGCAAGCCATCGTGAAGGCCGCACAGGCGGCCTCCATCAACCTGCGCCAAGTCGACGGCAAGCAGTTGGCCGTGTCGCTGGACGAAACCGTGACGGTCGACGATGTGCATGCCTTGCTGCAGGCCTTCGCTGAAGGCCTGGGCAAATCATGGGACGCATCGGCCAAGCGCACATTGCCCGCCCAGCACGGCGTTCCATCCGCCTTGCTGCGCCAGTCCGCCATCCTGACCCATCCGGTGTTCTCGCGCATCCAGTCCGAAACCGACATGCTGCGTTATCTGCGCGCCCTGGCAGACAAGGACCTGGCATTGGATCGCACCATGATCCCGCTGGGCTCCTGCACCATGAAGCTCAATGCCACGGCCGAGATGATCCCCGTCACCTGGCCAGAATTCGGCGCCATGCACCCATTTGCGCCCGCCTCGCAAAGCCAGGGCTACAAAGAGCTTATCGATCGCCTGTCGGCCGCCTTGTGCGAGATCACCGGCTACGACTCCATCAGCCTGCAACCCAACTCGGGCGCGCAGGGCGAATTCGCCGGCCTGCTGGCCATTCGCGGCTACCATCAGGCCAACGGCCAGCATCAGCGCAATGTGTGCCTGATACCGGCCTCGGCGCACGGCACGAATCCCGCTTCGGCCCAGTTGGCCGGCATGGACGTGGTCGTGGTGGCATCGGACGATAACGGCAACGTCGATGTGGCCGACCTGAAAGCCAAGATAGCCAGCGTGGGCGACCGTCTTGCCGCCCTGATGATCACCTATCCGTCCACGCACGGCGTGTTCGAGACCGCGGTCACCGAGATCTGCGCGCTGGTGCACGATGCCGGCGGCCAGGTCTACCTGGACGGCGCCAACATGAACGCCATGGTGGGCCTGGCCCAGCCCGGCAAGTTCGGCTCCGACGTTTCGCACTTGAACCTGCACAAGACCTTCTGCATTCCGCACGGCGGCGGCGGCCCGGGCGTGGGTCCGGTGGCCGTTCGCTCGCACCTGGCGCCATACCTGCCGGGCATCGTCGACGAAGCCGGCAAGCTGCCCGAAGGCACGGCGGTGGGTCCCGTTTCGGCGGCGCCATACGGCTCGGCCAGCATCCTGCCCATACCGTATCTGTACATTGCCATGATGGGCGCGGAAGGCCTGTTGCAGGCTACGGAAGTGGCCATACTGAACGCGAACTACATTGCCGCGCGCCTGCGCGACCATTATCCGGTGCTGTACGCGGGCAAGAATGGCCACGTGGCGCACGAGTGCATATTGGACATCCGGCCGATCAAGGATGCCTGCGGCATCTCGAACGAGGATGTCGCCAAGCGCCTGGTGGATTACGGTTTCCATGCGCCGACGATGAGCTTTCCGGTGGCGGGCACGCTGATGGTGGAGCCCACGGAATCGGAAGGGCTGGCTGAGCTGGATCGCTTCATCGATGCGATGATCGCCATCCGCGCGGAGATCGCCGAGGTGGAACGCGGCGAGAAAGACGCGCAAGACAATGTGCTGCGTAATGCTCCGCATACGGCGCAGATGCTGCTGTCGACGGAATGGCATCACGATTACACGCGTGAGAAGGCGGCTTATCCGGTCGCCAGCTTGCGAGATGGGAAGTACTGGCCGCCGGTTTCGCGGGTGGACAATGCCTATGGGGACAGGAATCTGGTGTGTTCCTGCCCGCCTATGTCGGCGTATGAGGATGATGCGGCGGCTGTTGCTTCTGAGGCTTCGGTTTAGGCTTTTGTGCTCTGCTGTTGCATTGAAGGCTGTGGCGACGGTTGTTGCTACAGCCTTAGTTTTCTGTAGACGTGCTTTTTGACGTGGATGCCCTTACTGCCTGGGGCAGTTTTTTTTGCCTCAGCATTCGGTTCTTGAGACGCTGGCGGGCGGGAGGGGTGGGGCTCCGGCACGTCTAGCGGCCCGGCCAAGGCCGGGCTTCCCGCGCCTTCCTGGTCCGTGTGAGCGTCGATCGAACTCCCTACGGCTGTTCCAGTGGCCATACCTCAACGACGCCGTGTGCAACAGCACAAGGAGTTCGCGACACCATGTCTATAGCCTCGGCCAAATCGACAGCCTCGATGACGGCAAAGCCAGCCACTGGCAAGGGCGAGTTCATGAATGGCCCGTTCGTCGTTTCAACGTGAACAGCATCAGGATTGCGCACCTGGACCGGACTGCCTGCGATGCCCATCAGCATTCCGTCTTTTTGCAACTTTGCATCGTGCGCATGGGCTGCGTCGCGGATGGCGGCTGCGGTACGGTCGTAACCCTCTTGCTCTCCATATCCGATCGTTATGAACTTTGGCATGGGTCGTCTCCTTAAGATTGCGGGGCGGGAAGACTCGTCAGCAAACCGTTTGCCAAAGCCTGAAATAGTGAAGGCTGCTTCCGACCCAGAGCGGAAGTCCGGCCGACGAAAGCCTATGGCTGCTTCGCAGCGAAGGCCGTCCTTCGACTGGACGCGTGAGAATGCCAGCAATCTAGCAGTCTCCGAGCACTCATCGTTGCTAAACGTTGCCGTCCAGGCTGTGCGTGGATGCCGATAGCGCGTGAACACGCTACGCCTTTTTCTTTCCCTTTTTCGGGGGGATTGTGACTGTCTTCGCGTATATGTCGTTCACGGATATCTTTAGAAGTTCGACCTTGTATCCGAAGCCCCGAAGCACCTTGCGCGTATTGACAAGATTGACCTTGGAAAAAAAAGGTAAATGCAAGTCAGCGCCTGGCGCATCACTGATGACGGCATAGGTGATTGTGAAGGATTCATGCTCCGGCTTCGGCTCGATCCTCATAAGTTCGCGGTGGGTCGGCGCAAGCTGTGCTCGGACTTTCTCACGAAATTTAGGGTCGATTTGAATGAGTTGACCGGATACGAAGCCTTGAGCGAACAGGTGGCTCAAGACGCTGGACTTGCCGTACATTTTGACGTGGATCAGTTCGCGGTTGGATGAGAAAAGATCGCAGATCTCGACCTGTCCGTGGCCTCCGCCGTGCATGACTTTCTTCTTGTCATCGAGCAGGTCGTAGATCGCCGGTTCGAGCGCTGCCACCTGTGCGTTATACGCCCCTTCTCCGCCACCCTGATATTCGGGTAGCTTGATAGTCGACGGCGGGATCGCCGCATAGTCTTGGTTCGTCCGTTCGACGAAATCCTTGGCGATACTGAACCACTTGCCATCATTCAGGACATGTGTGACGCCGTCGAGTTCGATCTCCGCATAGAGGCACTTGAATACTGGCCACGACTTGAAAACCTTCTTATGGTCCGCGTCGGCGCAATGAACGTGGCGCGCACGCAGCGCCTCAAGAGTGATCGGTCCATCGACAGTGTCGCGAAACCCCTCCATATTGATGTCAGGGTGAAGAATGCCGCCGCCGTAGGGTGAATACATGAACCCCTTGACCATCGTCCATTCGATGATTTCCGGAATCGACAGCCAGATGCCGTCGAATTGGTCTGCGGCCATTCTTGCTTCGAGGGCGTTCTCGAGGGCGCTTATGACCGCTGCACTCTTGGTTGTCGAGATGTTGTTGACCCATTGATAGTCCTCTGCGTTTAGTTCGGCTTCGAAAAGTTTCCGGTACTGATCGAGCAAAAACGGGAGGTCGGAAAGATCCAACTTGACCGAGACAGCCAACGCGTCACTGCCTGCCATGCGGTTGCCGAGGATCGAATTCTTGGGTGCGCCGACGATGGCCTTCAGCATGTCCTGCTCAACACTCAGACCGAACTGATCCGGCGTCGTCTCCTGGCCGGATTGGATGCGCATGTGGCTCTCAATGGCATTCAGCGATTGCACATCGACGCAGCGGAACGTCTTGGGATCAACGGCATTGAGAGCGCAGAGAAGCCCGAAGCGCTCTTCGATCACATCATCTCTCAGAAGGAAGCGTCCGCCCTGACCGAAGGCCAGGACAAAACTGCGTTCGTTGATCTTGACGAAAAAGGCAGCAGCGACGCCCTCAACGGCCAGACCCTTCGGGTTGATGAACTCCTTAAACAGTGCCGACCATTTCGGCGGTGACGGAGGATTCTTCCTGACAAAAAGCTGTCCGGCCCCGTGGCCCGCGATGGCAACCTCAACGGGCGCGTCGCAGGCTTCGATCTTTATAACTTGGTGATTGGTCGTAAATTGTTGTTTGATGAGGAAGATGCTGAGATGGTTGACTTTCTTTTCTTGTGGCATCGGCTGGTTCTCCTCCAGAAAAGTGCTTATGTGGCTAGTTGGCCTTCAAGTCAACCGCCACTATCCTCAAAATTGAGTAGATCGACCACTACCAGGCAGCACCGTTTTCTTCAAAACCGGATGGCCACACGTTGCCTCATTTCTCGGATATGTGGCTGCCGCGACGACTCTCACTTCCTTCTGGCGACATAGCAACGGCTACTGATCGAATCACCCGACAGAGACGCAACTTCGGCCCGGTTTCTCTCGCAGCGAAAGCCGGTCTTCAGCCGGGCAGACACGAGCGACTGCAACAAGCCCCGCATTGAGTAGCTGCAATGGCACACGGCGGAAACGGATCATCTTGCAAGCACCTGATCGCGGAATAAATCATCATGTAATCTCACGTACAACCCCTCGCTAGACATCGCAACCAGGAGGTCGCGGTTTTGGTGTCACTATGCATGTCAAAGTGCTGGCTCAAGAAAATTAGCTCCAACGCCTTGCCAGAGTCTGGAGTCTCTGCAGCCAATTGGATACGCTGAAGAAACGCCCTGCGGAGTGCTCGCAGGTCTTCCTTCGGATAACCGTCTGCATCCCGATCGGTCTTCTCGTGGCAACTAGGACATGCAAGGATCAGATTTTCGGTATCGTTGGTCAGGACCTCAGCTTCCACAGCGCTGTGCTCACATTCTCCCCGCGGCCCGTTAGGACTTGCCGGCAGAATGTGGGCGACCTCGCCTCAGTTCATTCTCGTGCCTACTCGAAAATCCTTCCTTAGATCTGTTCCACACGGCTCACAATGTCCAGCGGTGCGAATCCAGACAATGTTTCGAACTTCAGGTTTGGTGTGAAACCGATCATCAGCCTTGGAAGTAGCCACTTTTTTCCTCACGCTTTGGCCTTCCCATCTCGCCGCTGCTTTGTTGTTCCCATTGCCACCCTTGTCGCAATTCGTTCCTAAAAGATTATGTGCGCTCTAGTCCAACCGTCATTAATTGTGGCACAATTTATTAACAATAGGTTACATCAATTGTTAATTCGAGAGTAAGAGATTTCGAAGGAACAGTGGGCGGCAGATATAAGCCATCCCTACTTTTGCCCATTTAACCGTCGTTATTGGCAACAACCTGAACGGCGGACAACTGGAATGCGAACTGGTGGTCCCTACTCAATCCTGTCCTTGAGGAATTGCCCACGTATCCCGAATTGCGTTCTGTCCATCAGTAGAAAATCAAACAGGAGCGCTCCTTGGCTAAACCCCTTATCAGAGTAATGCTGTCCAGCCGATGTCTCGACCCGTTTCCCATGGGCAGCAAGTCCACACTGACTGACCTACGAAGGGAACTGAAAACCGAGATCGAGTCCGCCCACGCGCTAGGGCGCAGGCTATTCGAGGTCTGGATCAACGAAGACGCGCCGCCGGCCGAAGGCACACGGGACAGTTGGGATGCCTGCCTACAGGCCGTACGCGATTGTGATGTGCTCATCGTGCTATCGAATGGCAATGCGGGCTGGGCCGCGGGCGAGCAGGACATCGGCATTTGCCACGCAGAGTACATGGAGGGCCTTCGCTCCGCGCAGGCCAAGGTGCGCCTAGTGGTTTTGCCGACGGTGGCCGACGATAAGGGTCGTGCAGGCGCGCGCAACCGGCGCTTCCAAGAGTATCTCGCGCGGCAGACTGCCTTCCGGGGCGGTGAAGTGAAGACGGTCGCCGATGCAAAAAAACGCGTGTTCGAGGCGCTCTCGGATGCCGTGGTCTCGCTGACGCAACGAGGCGTGCAAGCTGGCGCATCGACGCGCTTCGATGTCGGCGCGGCCCTGGACTGGACCCGGCTCGACTTCCGTCAACGAAAAATGGCTATGGAATCGACGCTCAAAACAGCCTTGGGCGGGCTCAAGGGTGCCAAGGCGCTGGACGGTGGTGTGGTGGTCAGCCTGGATGGCAAGGACGTAGCAGTGGTGGTTCACGCGATTCCGGCCTCGCTCAGCGTGGCCGCCGCACGCGAGTTAGTAGGACGGCCCTTCCTAGAGGATCACCAGCGCATCGAGTTGCTGACTTCGGCACACGGGCCATTGCATCTGATTGCCTGTCACCGGGGCGCGACGGAAACCCAGGCTACGTCGCTTCTGGGATTTCCGGACGCGACGGTGGTGAGCGGCCCCTTTGGGGTATTCGTGGCCGATGACGTGCAGAAGGTGCAATTCGCCTTCTTGGCTAACTGCCGAGACGACTCACAGACGCGACACGCCAGTCAACGTTTTTTTGAATGGTTGCAACAGACCGGTGAAGGGACGCTGGTGGCACGCAGGGCGGTGTCTCGCGCTCGGATCGTCAAGGTGGTGGCGAAAGAAATGAATACCTGAGGAGGCTGAACATGATTGAAAAGGATCTGCTGCTGGGGCCTGTGCTATCGTTCCGCGGTATCGGAAAAGATGACGTCTGGAAAGTGAGCGCGCTGGTGGGCCTCAAGGCGGGCACGGTCGCGCCTGTACTGGAGGTCGACGGCAAGGTTTGCGCTGCACCAAAGGAGCTGTTGGCCATCAACGGCGAACGCTATCTGCGCTACGACCTGTCCTGCAAGGTCTTGAAGAAAGAGCGCACGGTGAGTTACGGTATTCCAGGCGGATTGACGTGGCAGATGACGGTGCCCGGCAAGGATTTCTCGCCACGCATGGCCTATGTGTCGTGTAATGGGTTTTCCGATCCGGCCGCGATGCGGAAACTCATTCGGACGTCGGACGCGGTATGGGAAGACCTTCTCTACAGCCACGACCGCGCGCTGCGCAGCAAACAAGGTGCAGGTGAAACCAAGCTGCTGGACAAAGAGCAGTTGTGGCATGAGAAGCGTATCCACGACAAGGGCCTACAGCGCTTTCATCTCATGCTCATGGGGGGAGACCAGATCTACTTCGATTCGATCTGGGAAGACATTAAGGCGCTACGCCAGTGGGTAGCCTTGCCTCGGCAGGCACAATTGAAGTTCAAGGTCACCAAGGCACTGGAGCGCGAGATAGAGGCTTACTACTTCGGGCTGTACAAACAACGCTGGCTGCCCGGCGAACGGAAACCCTGGTCGTCGCCCACGGCCACGCTAGATGCGAGTGCAGCGATGGCGTCTATGCCGACCATCATGATGTGGGACGACCATGACATCTTTGATGGCTGGGGTTCGTACAGTTGCGAGATGCAGAACAGCCCACTCTTTCAGACGCTGTTCCGCCACGCCCGGCGAGCCTTCTGGGTGTTTCAGATGCAGCATGCTCTGGGTGACCTGCCCGAACTGGAAGACACGACTCCGGCGGGTTTTTCCCGTCAGGACCCGCTGCTCAAGCCCATCGAGTGGAGCCTAGTGCTCGCCAAGGATGAGTTGGCGCTGCCCCTTCTAGATGGCCAGCCGGGATTTACTTCCGCCTACGCCATCGGGCCGGTGGCTATCGTGGCGGCCGATCTGCGCACCGAGCGCTCGCGGGCACAGGTGATGGGCTCGGACACCTGGAGCCAGATCAAGAAATGGACCGGCAGTCTGGAATCCGGCAACGCGGGTGCACAACCCAAGAGTGCCTGCCAGCACCTACTGTTCATGTCCTCGGTGCCCGTGGTACACCCCAAGCTGCCCCTGGCCGAGTTGCTGATGGACAAGTTCGGGCAAGACCACGTCACGGACAGCAATGCCGACGATTTGAAGGACCACTGGTCCCACGACGATCACGAAGGTGAACGCAAGCGCCTCCTGGAGGTGTTTTCCCACTTGGCGCGCGACAAGAAGATCCGCATGTCCCTAGTGTCAGGCGACGTGCACGTCGCAGCCTGGGGCACTGCCTACCGTAAGGACCTGCCTGCAACAGAGACCTGGTCCCAGATCCACCAATTCACCTCGTCGGCCGTGGTTCACCCTTCGCTCATCGGTGTTATGGAACGGTTGTTTCTGTCCTGGCTGAACAGCAGTGCTAAGCAGCCCCAAAACATCGACGTGCAGTACGTCGCAGAAGTGATGCCTTTCCCCGGGCACGACAAGCATGTCATGGCGGCGCGCAACTGGCTGGCTCTGGAGTTGGACATGGGCTCGGCCGATGGATGCAAGCTATGGGCAACTTGGCGGTGCGAAACCGAAATCAGCTTTTCGAATCACTTGCTGGCAGTCGCACCCATTGCATAAATTTCTAGTTGATTCTGCAACAGAAGTACGCCACAAGCACAGGGGGCACTCGCGATCCAACTGTAGACCTGGCATCCGCGAAGCCGGTGATGGAGATGCAGCAGTCCGTCAGGACTGCGCGCTCCGACCGAGAACGACCGATGATTGCGGAAGCCGTCATTCGATTCGAAGCGGTTCATGTGGCATTCCGCAATCAGTCTGGAGCAGTCGGCGGAGAACAAATGCTGACCGGCTGCTCCTGGCCGAAAACAAACTGCCATTGATCCACATTACGGACCAGGGCCTTCAGGCTTTTACATCCTTCCCTGAAACTGAGGCCGCTCGTCCTTCTTTGGGATGCACTGAGATTCACCAAGTAGCTCAACCATCCTCAGCTCGCATGAGGAAAGATCATGCCCCCGTCGTTGCGAGACCATAAACGTAAGCGAACCCAGGTGCCAGGCGCGGCGCTTAAGTTCGACGAGCTGTCCATTCCTTAGATCATCAACAGCGAGGTGCCGTGGCAAATGCCCCCAGCCAAGGCCGGCCTTGAGAAGATCGCGTTTGGCGCCCAGATCATTGACCAGCCACTGGCGCTTGCCGGCGACGCCTTGTTGGGTCTTTTCCGCTTGCGGCTGGTTGTCCGTAACGACGACCTGAACATGTCGAGCAAACTCGTCCATCGGGACGGGCTTCAGTATCGAAGCGAGCGGGTGAGATGGCGCGCAGACCGTCACCATGTCCGCCTCGCACAGCCAGTGGCGCTCTATGGCATCCGGGTTTACCTCGGGCACGTTGTTGATCGTTACAGCCAGGGCACACACCCCTTCGAGCACCAGGTTCTCACCGCCTTGCATGGTTGTGATTCGCAGGTCGATCACTGCGGTGTGGAACTCCGCTTGCAGCGTCATCAAGCAGTCGATCAGGTGGGCGCGCGGGAAGTAGGCGTCGATCGCAACCGAAACCTGAGGTGCCCCGGCTTTAGCGATTGAACTGGCGCGGTTCTTCATCTCTTCCGTGCGTGAGATCACCGCCCGCGCGTCCGGCAAGAGGCTGTGCCCCGCCGCAGTCAGCTGCGCCTTCCGTGTGTTTCGCTCGAACAACTCGACATCAAATGCGCTTTCTAGCGCCTTGATCGCGTGGCTGATGGCTGACTGCGCGCGCCTGAGTTTCCGCGCCGCACCCGAAAAGCTTCCCTGATCGCATACCGCAACGAACGCACGCAGTTGGTTGATGGTGACATTGTCGAGCATATTAATCTAAATAATAGATTGAATTTATCGATTTTTCGTCAATTGTTTTGATGTGTCAAGGGTTCTAGACTGTTCTCTAGTTTCAATATAGGACGCCGACTTGGCGACACACCATGAACAGACTTAATGGAAAGACCGCCGTGATCACCGGCGGCGCTACCGGCATAGGCCGCGCCGCGGCAAAACGCTTCATCGACGAGGGCGCCTTCGTCTTCATCTTCGGCCGCCGGCAGGAAACGCTTGATGCCGCCGTGGCCGACCTGGGGCCCAATGCCCGCGCGGTGAAGGGCTCGGTCTCCGATCCGGACGACCTGGACCGCTTATATGCGGCAGTGAAGGCCGAACGCGGAACTCTCGATATCGTCTTCGCCAATGCCGGGACGGGGGGCCTGCTTCCGCTGGGCAAGATCACCGCCGAACACATTGATGAAACCTTCGACACCAATGTGAAGGGTTCGATTTTCACGGTCCAGAAGGCGCTGCCCTTGATGGGCGAGGGCGGTTCGATCATCCTGACCGGATCTAGCGCCGGCACGACGGGCGCGCCGGCATTCAGCGTCTACAGCGCGAGCAAGGCGGCAGTGCGCAACCTGGCGCGGACCTGGGCGGAGGACCTGAAGGGCTCCGGCATCCGGGTAAATGTGCTGTCGCCCGGGCCGACGGCAACCGAACTTGCGAAAGTAGCGGTAGGCGAGGAGGGCTTGAAGGCCTTCGCCTCGATGAATCCGCTCCAGCGCATGGCCGAACCGGCGGAGATCGGAGCGGCGGCTGCGTTTCTCGCGTCGCAGGACAGCAGTTTCATGACCGCCAGCGAGCTCGCCGTCGACGGTGGCCTGGCGCAAATCTGACATAAGGCGCTCTGCCGGCCACTCCAGCCGATAGCTGAAACCCGCAGGGCGCTGCAATCAAAAGGAAAATATATGAGTTATGCAATTATTGGCTTCGGCGACATCGGCCAGGCTCTTGCCAAGGCTTTTGCCCGTAGCGGCATCGAGATATCTGTTGCAACCACTCGCGACCCGCAGAGCTTTGCCTCCGACGCGGCCGCTATCGGCCCCGGGATCATTCCGAAGACGCTGGCGGAGGCCGTCAAGGCTGATGTGGCTGTGCGTTACGCGTCGCACCCGGAGGTCGCGAAGGCGCTGCCGACCTGGAAGGGAAAGACCATCATTGATGTGACCAATGCCTACGGCATACCCCCTGAAGAACTGGGAGAACAGCCTTCTTCCAAGGTCGTCGCCAGGGCCTTTACGGGTGCAAGGCTGGTCAAGGGTTTCAATCACCTGGCCGCTGCCGTTCTGGGCCGGGATCCCGGCATACAGGGTGGCAGAAGAGTCGTGTTCCTGACGAGCGACGATGACGACGCCGCAGCGGAGGTTGCCGCGCTAGCGGAAACTCTCGGCTTTGCCCCGATCACACTTGGCGGGCTTGCGGAAGGCGGGCTGCTTGTTCACGGGCGCGGAAACACCTGGGGCCGACTGATCTTCAAGGACTTGGTCAAGGTCGGCTGATGAGTCGTGATGGAGCTAGCTCTATAAAGCGCGGCGCATTAAGGTTTCATGTGCGAAATTGTGAAAGCAGTAGCGGCAACTCGGACAGCGCCTGTAACTGATGCTTCGATGGGGCGCAATGGTACTCAAGCGGGGCGCCTTGCCTGTTGATGCGTACGGCGTTGAATCCGAAAGCCGCTGCGCCCGCCACATCCCACGCATTCGACGACACGAAGCAAACCTCGTGGGGGCGTACATCTAGACGGTCGCATGCCAGTTGATAGACGCTGGGGTCGGGCTTATAGGTCTTGATGTCGTCGGCGGAAATGCAGTCATCCAGCAAGCCGCCAAGATTGCCGGCGCTTATCGCGCCCTGCAGCATATCATTGTTTCCGTTGGACAAGATCGCGGTGATATAGCCTTCAGCCTTCAGCATTTCAAGGCTCTTGGCGGCATCCGGGTAGGCTTTCAATTCGAAGTAGGCGTTCAACAGGCTTTCTTTTAAGCCCGGCCGGTCTTCAAGCCCATAAGTCTGCAGGGCGAAGTCCAATGCTTCAATGGTCAGTTGCCAGAAGTCCGCATATTTGCGCATCATTCCGCGGGTCCATGAATATTCAAGCTGGCGCTGACGCCAGAGGGCCGAGAGTGCGTCGGCGCTATCGCCCACTTTGTCTGCGTTCCCCATGACGGCGGAATGGACGTCCAGCAAAGTGCCATAGGCGTCAAAGACGCATGCACGAATCGAATTCATGTTTATCTCCTGTTGGCCGCGGCGAAAGCCTGGGCGTCATGGTGTGCCGGAGGCGTCCAGAAGGGCCAGGGCAGGCGCTACGATGCCCTTTAGTAGTTCGGGCTCGGGCCGCACCCGCGCCAGAACACGCACTCCCATCAGGACTCCAAGAAGATGCTTGGCCAGGATGTCCGGCGGCATTGATTTTCCTATGCTCCCGTTGGCCTGTCCCGCGCTTAAATGCTCAAAAAAGAATCGTTCGATCTGCTTTAGAACGCCGGCGACGATTTCTTGAAACTCAGGGTCGTGCGGGGCCAGCTCAAGGGCGGCGTTGACCAGCATGCATCCCTTATGCTGACGATCGCTTAGCGAGCGCTGGATGATATCGGCGAAGAACGCGCCTATCGCCTCGCGAGGCGGCAGCGCATCGCACGACTGGATGCGCTGCGCAACGCTGCAATTGACATAGTGATCCAGCGCTCTTTGATAGAGTGCCCGCTTGTCGCCAAATGCGTTGTACAGGCTCGCTCCGGTCAGGCCCGTTTCATTGATCAGGTCCCGTATCGAGGTAGCCTCGTAACCCTGGTTCCAAAAACATTGAACCGCCTTGTCGAGCACTATTTCTTCGTCGAACTCCCGTGGCCGCGCCATCCGCCTTCCCCCTTTTGTTTCTCACACTTCAAACGCCTTAACTTTTTCAGCGTTGTATGTCATTATAGAACACATGAACTAAAATAAATCTCGAACTTGGTTTTACATCCAGGGTGTTGCTTTTTCGCCGTCGATGAATTCCGCCAACCGGCCGCCTTCGTCACAGATAAAGGATATATGCATGATCCATTTCTATTTTCACCCTACGCCCAATCCGGCAAAGATTGCGCTCTTTCTGGAAGAGTCCGGCCTGCCTTACGAATTGATCCCCGTCGACACAAGCAAGGGGGAGCAACATGCGCCGGCTTTTCGGAAGATCAATCCCAATGGGAAGGTGCCGGCGATCGTCGATACGGACGGGCCGGGCGGCCGCGAAGCGCGTGTGTTCGACTCCACCGCGATCCTGATCTATCTTGCCGAAAAAACGGGCGGCTTCCTGGGGGCGCCGACAGACCGGCCGGAACTGCTTTCCTGGTTGCTGTTCATTGCTTCCGGCCTGGGGCCGTTCTCCGGCCAGGCCGTGCACTTCCAGTTCGCCGCGCCCGAGGGCCTGGATTACGCCGTCACGCGTTACCGGCGCGAGGCCGAGCGCCACTACCAAGTGCTGAACGATCACCTGGAAGGGCGTGAGTTCATCGTCGGCGATACCTATACGATTGCCGATATGTCGGCATGGGGATGGCTGGATCGCGCGGCGCGCGTACGGAAGGGAGCCGACGATCCCCTTGAACCGTTCCCCAACCTCAAGCGGCTTTTTCTGAATGTCGATGCGCGACCAGCAGCCGTCCGCGCGCGCGAGGTGGGCAAGGACCACGCGTTCAAGCGGGTCAACGATGAGGAAACAAAGCGGGCGCTGTTCCCGTCCAACTATCCTTCTGCCGCCTGAGGCAGACACACGCATTCATGGAGATGAAAGCATGACGAATGCCACCGATTACACACCGCCAGCCGTCTGGACCTGGAACAAACCCAACGGCGGGGCCTTCGCAAGCGTCAACCGTCCAGTGGCCGGGCCGACACACGAAAAGGAATTGCCCGTTGGGCGGCATCCACTGCAACTCTATTCCCTGGCCACGCCGAATGGCCAGAAGGTCACGATCATGCTGGAAGAGCTGCTGGCCTTGGGGCATACCGGGGCGGAATACGACGCCTGGTTGATCCGCATCGGCGAGGGCGATCAATTTGGCAGCGGTTTTGTCGGCGTCAACCCGAATTCCAAGATCCCCGCCTTGATGGACCATTCGGGTGCAACGCCTGTACGGGTATTCGAGTCCGGTGCGATTCTGGTCTATTTGGCTGAAAAATTCGGCGCCCTGTTGCCGACGACCCAGCCCGAACGCGCGGAGTGCCTGTCATGGCTATTCTGGCAGATGGGTAGCGCGCCATATCTGGGCGGCGGCTTCGGCCACTTCTATGCTTACGCACCCGTCAAGATCGAGTATGCCATCGACCGCTATGCCATGGAGGTCAAGCGCCAGCTCGATGTGCTGGATCGCCGCCTGGCCGAAAGCGAATACCTGGGCGGCAGCGACTACACCATTGCCGACATTGCCGTGTTCCCCTGGTATGGGGGCTTGGCCAAGGGCTGGCAATATGGCGCCGCTGAATTTTTATCGGTCCAGGAATACACGCACGTACAGCGTTGGGCCGACGCGATACTGGCAAGGCCCGCCGTAAATCGGGGACGCAAGGTCAACCGCGTATCGGGGGAGCCGTCGTCCCAGTTGCACGAGCGCCACGATGCCGACGACTTCAATACGAAAACCCAGGACAAGCTGGGAGGGCAGTCATGAATATCAACGGTGCACGCATCCTGATCACCGGGGGCGCAAGCGGCATTGGTTTGGCTCTGGCCCAAGCCTTGCTGGCCAAAGGTGCAAAAGTCGCTATCAGCGGCCGTCGCCCTAATGCTGTCGCAACAGCAGTCCAGGCGCTTCAGTCTGGCGGCTCCGTCGTTCGCGGTATCGCCGCCGATGTGTCGACGGCAGAGGGGCGCGCGGCCACGATCAAAGAGACTTTGGATGCGCTTGGCGGACTTGATATCCTTGTCAACAACGCGGGTGGCGTCAGGGCGGGAAGGCTGGAGAACACCGCGGAAGCCGAGCTCCAGGCCATGATAGATGTCAATCTCGTGGGGCCGATCATGCTGACGCGTACCGCCTTGCCGGCGCTGCGTGCCAGCGGCGGAGCAATGGTGGTGAATGTGTCTTCCGGCATTGCCTTGATCGGCGCGCCGTTCTACGCAACCTACGCCGCCGTGAAAGCCGGCCTTGCCCGTTTTGGCGAATCGATGCGGCGCGAGCTGAAAGGCGAAGGCATACACGTCCTGACCGTCTATCCGGGCGGCACAGACACACCGATGATGAAATCCAACCGGGCAGGTCCCGAGCTTGGCTTCTCGCGCGAGCCGGCCTCTGCCGTGGCCGACGCCATCGTCGCGGGAATCGAGTCCGAAGCCTTCGAGGTCATCCGTGGCGGAGATACCCGCGCGCAAATGATCGCCCTGAACCGCGACAACCCCGCAGCCATCGACGAGCGCTTTCTTGGACTAAAGCCGGCACTGGAGGATGCAATAAAGGACCATTCGGCACTCTGATGTGGCCGGGTGTTCGGCGGGTCGCCCATCGTCAGGCGCCGCTGTGTCCTTGGCGCCGGAGGACGACATGGGTGGCCTTCTCCGACGCTACGAATTCAACGCATTCGTATCCCAGAGCCCGCAGGTCGATCCCTTCGTACAGCGATTCCCCCCGGCCGAGCAGGACCGGCGCGATAGCAATGTGCAGTTCGTCTATGAGGCCCTCGCGAAGGTACTGCCGTATTGTGTCCGGCCCACCGCCGATCCGCACGTCCATTCCGGCCGCGGCCTCGCGTGCGCGGTCCAGCGCTTCATGAATGCCGCCTGTTATGAAATGGAACGTCGTGCCGCCTTCCATCTCGATGGACGGCCGGGCATGGCGGGTCAAGATAAAGGCTGGAACGTGGTACGGTGGATTGTCTCCCCACCAGCCTTTCCAGTTGGTGTCCGGCCAGTCCCCGCGAATGGGGCCGAACATATTCCTGCCGAGAATCCAGGCGCCAACATTCCGAAAGCCGCGGGCGGCGAAGTCGTCGTCAATCCCGACCGTACCGCCATCGTTACCGAACAAGGCCCACTGGAACGTGCGTGTTGGAAGCAGCCATTGGTGCAGCTGTGTTCCGCCGACGCCGAGTGGATTGTCGATGTCTTGATTAGGACCCGCCCCGTATCCATCGAGCGAAATGGTGAAGCCCTCAACGCGAACTCGTGTCATCGTTTGCCTCCGTTTAAACGCTTGGTAAGTATCGGGCACAACCGTCGCATTTTCATCCAATAATCAATAGCCTACTGTGAAGCGACTGCGTGGATGCGCGGGCTGTTCAAGCTCATCCATCATCGCAACGGCGTAATCCTCAAGAGAAATACGGCTCTCGCCGGCATCATCGGCCAGCAGTTGGTCCTTGCGTGTACGAAGCGAAGACGAAGTCAGTTCACGAGTTACGTGTTAACTGACGATGCAGCCAAGAAACCAAACCAGCCACAGCGGAATACAGAGATAAGACGATCAGGAAACCGTCTTCAACACATCTCCAATCTTCCCGAATATCTCCGAGATCTGGCCTTCCTCGATAATCAGCGGCGGCGATATCGCCAGGATGTCCCCGGTGTAGCGCACCATCAACCCCTGGTCGAAGCACTTCGCAAATACCTCCGCAGCACGCGCTCCCGGCGCACCCGGCCTAGGCGTCAGTTCTATACCAGCGACCAGTCCCAGATTCCGTACATCAACCACGTGCTTCGCGCCTTCCAACTGATGCGCCGCATCCTCGAACGCCTTCGACAGGCCCTGCGCACGCTTGAAAAGCTGCTCGCGCTTGTAGATGTCCAGCGTCGCGATGATTGCCGCCATCGCCAGCGGATGGCCCGAGTACGTGTAGCCATGGAAGAACTCGATGCCGTTGGCCGATGCATTCACGATGGTGTCGTGGATCTCGCGCTTCACGGCCACGGCGCCGGCCGGGACGCTGGCATTGCTGATGCCTTTGGCCAAGGCCATCAAATCCGGCGTCACGCCCAGGAACTCGCTGGCCGTGGCGGCGCCCAGACGTCCGAAGCCCGTGATCACTTCGTCGAAAATCAGCAGTATGCCGTGCTTCTCGGTAATGGCGCGCAGCCTTTCCAGATAGCCTTTGGGCGGAATCAGGACGCCGGTGGAGCCGGCCAGCGGCTCGACGATGACGGCCGCGATGGTGGATGCGTCGTGCAGGGCGACGATGCGTTCCAGCTCATCGGCCAAGTGCTCGCCCCAGGCCGGCTGGCCGCGCGAGTTGGCGTTCTTGGACAGGTCGTGCGTATGCGGTAGATGGTCCACGCCGGGCAGCAGCGCGCCGGAGAACATCTTGCGGTTGGTTGAAATGCCGCCCACCGAAATGCCGCCGAAGCCCACGCCGTGGTAGCCGCGTTCCCGGCCGATAAGGCGGGTGCGCTGGCCCTCGCCGCGCGCCCGGTGATAGGCCAGGGCGATCTTCAGCGCGGTGTCGACGGATTCCGAACCCGAGTTCGTGAAGAAGATGCGGTCCATGCCGGCCGGCATCAGGCCAGCCACGGCCGAGGCCGCGCGGAAGGAGATGTCGTGGCCCAATTGGAAGCTGGGCGCATAGTCCAGTTCGGCGGCCTGGCGCGAAATGGCGTCGACGATTTCCTGGCGCCCATGCCCCGCGTTCACGCACCACAGGCCCGATGTGCCATCCAGGATCTCGTGGTCGTCGGCCGCGTAGTAATACATGCCCTTGGCTCGGGTCAGCAGTCGCGGCTGCTGCTTGAACTGGCGGTTCGCCGTAAAGGGCATCCAAAGATTGGACAGATCGGGAAGAGGGGCGTGGCTGGTCATGATCACCTCGAAGACAGGGTTTGCAGACAGGTGCTTGGGTCGAGTGCTTATGCGCCGGGCCGCCGCGTGTATCGGACGAAATCGAAGGCCAGGCCGTTTTCTTCCGCTTGCGGCAGCCGTTCGACCTCTTGCCATACGGCGGGATCCAGCGCGGGAAAGTAGGTATCGCCTTCGATGTCCGCGTGGATTTCGGTGGCGACGATTTCATCGGCCAGGTCCAGGGCGTGGCGGAACAGTTGCTCGCCGCCTATGATGCAAGCCTTGTCGGCCGTGCCGCAGGCGGCAAGCGCCCCTTCCAGCGTCGAGAAAGTCGTAGCGCCTTCAGGCTGGTAGGCGAGGTTCCGGCTGACGACCAGGTTGGGCCGGCCCGGCAGCGGCCTGCCCAGCGATTCCCAGGTATTGCGGCCCATCACGATGGGGTGCCCCAGCGTCGTGCGCTTGAAATGCGCCAGGTCGGAAGGAAGCCGCCAGGGCAGGGCGTTGTCGCGGCCTATGACGCGGTTTCTGGAGTAAGCGACGACAAGCTGTATGGTGGGCGAGGGCATGCGGTTCCGGTACGGGCGGGTCAGACGGCGACAGGCGCCTTGATGTGCGGGTGCGACTCATAGCCGACAATTTCGAAATCGTCGTAGACGTAATCGAAGATGGAGTCGGGTTTGCGCTTGATGTTCAGTTTGGGGTAGGGATAAGGTTCGCGCGACAGTTGCAGGGCGACCTGTTCCAGATGGTTGCTGTACAGGTGGCAGTCGCCGCCCGTCCATATGAAGTCGCCCACTTCCAGGTCGCACTGCTGCGCCACCAGGTGGGTCAGCAAGGCATAGCTGGCAATATTGAAGGGCACGCCCAGGAAGATGTCGGCGCTGCGTTGATACAGCTGGCAGGACAGCTTGCCGTTAGCCACATAGAACTGGAAGAAGGCATGGCAGGGCGGCAGGGCCATATTGGGGATTTCAGCCACGTTCCAGGCCGACACGATCAGGCGGCGGGAGTCGGGGTTTTTGCGTATTTGGTCCAGCAGTTGCGATATCTGGTCGATATGCCCGCCATTGGGTGTGGGCCACGACCGCCACTGCACGCCGTATACCGGTCCCAGGTCCCCGTTTTCGTCGGCCCATTCGTTCCAGATGCTTACGCCTTGTTCTTGCAGCCAGCGCACGTTCGAGTCGCCGCGAAGAAACCACAGCAATTCGATGAAAATGCTTTTGGTATGCAGCTTCTTGCTGGTGATCAGGGGGAAGCCTTCGGCAAGGTCGAAGCGCATCTGGTGGCCGAACACGGAGCGCGTTCCGGTGCCGGTCCTGTCGGTCTTGGCAATGCCATGTTCGTAGACATGGCGCATGAAATCTTCGTACTGATGCATGAGTATCTGATGTATCTGTAGTGGTGGCGCAAGCGCCGGAGCGGCCGGCGGCTAGGCTTCGACAACCGTGGTCGAATGCGTGATCTCGGCGGTCTTGGCCAGCATGGCGCTGGCCGAGCAGTATTTCTCGTGCGACAGCTGCACGGCGCGCTCGACCGCGGCGGTGGGCAGGCCCTTGCCCGTGACGGTGAAGGCGAAATGGATTTTGGTGAAGACCTTGGGATCGGTCTCCGCCCGTTCGGCGGTCAGTTTAACCTGGCAGCCTGTTACGGCATGGCGGCCGCGCTTCAGGATAAGCACCACATCATAGGCGGCGCAGCCGCCGGTGCCGGTCAACACCATTTCCATGGGGCGCGGCGCCAAGTTGTGGCCGCCGCCGTCCGGGGCGCCGTCCATGGCGGTGACATGGCCGCTGCCCGTGCGAGCCACAAACAGCATCCCTTCGGGACCGCCCCAATCTATCGTGCTTTCCATATCCGTTCTTCCGCTTTCAACGTTCAGGTGAAGGATCAATCATACTCATAAGCGTCCCTGGCGTCACATGCCCCGGGGTCGGCGCGAATCCGGGCCTCCCGGCTTGCATTACCAATATTCCACGTAGGGAGATTACGGGTTTCCCCTTATATATCTCTTATGATTCCGGCAGTTCTATCGTGAAGCGATGTGCTTGCTCACAGCGGTCAAGACCGGCGTTCGCTTCCCGTCCCTGTTCCGGAGTTCTCATGAACACCATCACCATACTGCTTCTGACATTCATCCTTTCCGTCACGGGCCTGTTCGTTTTCATCTGGTCGCTGCGCAAGCACCTGTTCGACGATAACCCCGCCGCGGCCAATGTTATCTTTTCCGAGGGCGAGATCGGGAAAGTCGAGGAGCCGGCCGCCACGGCGGACCAGCACCGTGCGCTGCAAGAAGCGGTGGACGCCACCCATTCCTTCACCGCCGATGCGGCGCGCGACGCGCGCATGGCGGTGGAATTGGCCCAGCGTGTGCAGGCGGACCGTTCCACCGCCTATGTGACCTTCGTCTTCCTGGCCTGTGCGGTGGTATGGCTGATTTTCGCATCGACCGCCGGACTGATCAGCTCGATCAAACTGCATCAGCCCGACTTCCTGACCGACTATGCCTGGCTTACCTTCGGCCGCATACGCACTTTGCACCTGAATGCGGTGGCCTACGGATGGGCGCCCATGGCGGCCTTCGGCATCGCCATATGGACTTTGCCTCGCCTGTTGAAGACGGAACTCATGGGCGGCCGCTTCGCGATCCTGGGCGCCATGTTGTGGAATGCGGGCTTGATCGCCGGCCTGGGCAGCATCGCCGCGGGTTTCAACGATGGGCTGGAGTGGCTGGAAATTCCATGGCAGATCGATATCCTGTTCGTGATCGGCGGGGCGCTGATCGGCCTGCCCCTGGTGTTCACGCTGCAAAACCGCAAGGTCGAGCACTTGTACGTTTCCATCTGGTACATGGGCGCGGCGCTGTTCTGGTTTCCCATTCTGTTCCTGGTCGGCAACCTGCCCGGCGTGCATTTTGGGGTGGAGCAGGCCACCATGAACTGGTGGTTCGGGCATAACGTGCTGGGCCTGTTCTATACGCCGGTGGCGCTGGCCTCGGTGTACTACTTCCTGCCCAAGATCATCGGCCGTCCCATACAGTCGTACAACCTGTCGCTGCTGGGTTTTTGGGCGCTGGCCTTCTTCTATGGCCAGGTGGGCGGGCATCACCTGGTGGGCGGCCCCGTGCCAAGCTGGCTTATCACGCTGTCCATCGTGCAGAGCATCATGATGATCGTGCCGGTGCTGGCCTTCTCGGTGAATCAGCACCTGACCATGCGGCATCATTTCAAGACGCTGATCTATTCCCCCACGCTGCGTTTCATCGTGCTGGGCGGCATGATGTATACGCTCAGTTCCGTGCAGGGCTCCTTCGAGGCGCTGCGCAGCATCAACACGGTCACTCACTTCACGCACTTTACGGTGGCCCATGCGCACCTTGGGCTTTACGGCTTCTTCTCGCTGGTGATGTTCGGCGCGATCTATTTCGTGATGCCGCGCGTGATGTCCTGGGAATGGCCTTACCCCAGGCTTATCGCCCTGCATTTCTGGCTGGTCGTGGTCGGCTTCGGCATCTATTTCATTGGCCTGAGCATAGGCGGATGGCTGCAAGGCGTGGCGATGCTGGACGCCTCGCGCTCGTTCATGGAGTCGGTGCGCGTGACCATCCCCTATCTTGAAGCGCGCAGCGTGGGCGGGGCGATCATGACGCTGGGGCACCTGGTATTTGCCGTGCACTTCGTCACCATGGCCTTGCGTTACGGCCGAAAGCGGGTGGGGCCCGCCCTGTTTCATAAACAATCCGCCGTCGCCGCGGCAGTGCCGGTGCCGATGGAGGCCTGATCATGGAAAGCGAATACAAACTGCTGGGCGGGGCCATGGTGACCCTGGCCCTGGCGACTGCCACGCTGGTCGTCGTGCCTTATATGCAGCTGTCGGACACGCAGCCGTCCGAAGGGCTCAAGCCCTATACCTCGGCGCAATTGCGAGGCCGGCAACAGTACATCGAGAACGGCTGCGTCTACTGCCACACCCAGCAGCCGCGCGCGCAGTCCCAGGCGCCCGACTTCAAGCGGGGATGGGGCCGCGCGCCGGTGGCGGGCGACTATTACTACGATCATCCGCATTTGCTGGGCACCATGCGCACTGGCCCCGACTTGCTGAACATCGGCGCCCGCCAGCCCAGCGCGGACTGGAACCTGGGCCATCTGTACCAGCCTCGCGCGTACACGCCGGGCAGCATCATGCCGTCCTACCCCTATTTGTTCGAACTCAAGGACAAGGCCGAGAAGGGCGACAAGGTGGTAAGCCTGCCGCCGGCCTATGCGCCGGTGGGGCAAGTGGTCGTGGCCCGTCCCGAAGCCCTGGACCTGGTGGACTACCTGCTGGCGCTGGATCGCACGTATCCGGTCAAGCCGCCGCCCGACGCCGCCCGATAGCCGTCATCCCGGCCGCGCGAAGGCCGGACGCAGAAAGAGTCGTTGGAGAACAGGATGTCAGACACTTCCAAGAAAATCGAAGCCCAGCAGCGCGAGATGCCGGAGCCCTATGAAGGAAACCGGCCCATCCCGTGGCTGGTCATCCTCATCGTGGCGGGGATCTTTGCATGGGCGATCGGCTATATCGGTTTTACGCATCAGACCAATCCGCCGTCCTACGGCGACCGCCGCACGGCCGCCGATTTCAAGGTGGCGGCGACGACGGGCGGCGGGGCGGTGGACGGCGCGCAGATATACACCTCGCAATGCCTGGCCTGTCACCAGGCCGGCGGCCAAGGCTTGCCGGGCGTGTTTCCGCCGCTGGCAGGCTCGGAATGGGTCAATGGCAAGGCCACGCTGGCCGTACAGATTGTCCTGCACGGCATTACGGGCGACCTGACGGTGGGCGGCACGCACTACAACGGCCAGATGCCGACGTTCAAGGACAAGCTGGACGATGCGCAGATCGCCGCGGTGGTCAGCCATATACGCGGCAGTTTCGGCAATTCGGCCGGCCCGGTCGATGCCGCCACGGTCAAGGCCCAGCGCGAGGCGACGGCGGCGCATACGCAGCCCTGGAACGGCGATGCCGAGCTGGAGGCGCTGAAATAAGCGGCGGCTCCACATGAAATTGCTCCTGGCCGTGTTGATGGTCGGCGTACTGGGCGTTGGCGCCCTGTGCTTCCAGACCGACGGCTTTACCGTGCTGACCACCGAAGCGGCGCGGCGCGCCGACATTGCGCGGCATCCCAAGGCGCTGCCCGATGCGGCCTTGCGTATGAGCGCCGGCGTAAACGCCCCGTTTCTGCAGGCCTTGCGCGAAGACGGCCGCATCGCCATCGTCAACTTCATGTACACGCGGTGCTTCTCGATTTGCCTGGCCATGGGCGGCGAATTCCAGCAGTTGCAAGACGCCATCCAGCAAGGCGGACTGTCGGACCGCGTCCGCATCATCAGCCTTAGCTTCGATCCCGCCGATACGCCTGACGACCTGGCGCGTTACGCCGCCCGCATGCGGGCGCAGCCCGGCATCTGGCAGTTTGCCGGCATTGCCGACGCGGATAAGCGCAAGGCGCTGCTTGACGCCTTCGGCATCGTGGTGGTGCCGGCTCCCTTGGGACAGTACGAGCACAATGCGGCCTATCATGTGGTGACGCCTGAGGGACAGCTGGCTCGCATAGTGGATATCGGCGATGCCGCCGGCCTGCTGGATGATGTCTGGGCCCGGATTCGCGGCGTAGGGACGGTGCAATGACGGCTCGTGTCCGTGCCCTGGCCAGCGCGGCGGTATTGCTGCTTGCCGTGGCGCTCGACCCCTTCCTGACGCGCAGCATGAGCCTGCATATGCTGCTGCATATTCCCCTGATTTTGGTTTCGGGCATCCTGGCCGCCAGCGCGCTTTTTTCCGGCGGCATCGGCGAGGCGGGACGCCTTGGGCGCCTGCGCGAACATTATGCGAAATATAATGAGTACGGAATAGCCGGGCTGCTGCTATGCACGTTCGTTGCCGCCTACTGGATGATACCCAGTTCGCTGGATCAGGTTCTGGTTTCAGTGCCGGCCCATGGCTTGAAGTACCTGGGCCTGTTTATTGCGGGAATGGCGCTGTACGATTCCCTGCGCCGAAGCAATAGCGTGATAGACCTGTTTTTTTTGGGTAATTTTTCCTGGATGACGGCGATCGCGGGCCTGCTCTACCAGGACAACCCAGAGCGGCTCTGCAATTTTTACCTGCTGAGCGATCAGGAGATGGCGGGAAGGGGGCTGGTGGCCGTCGCTGTGCTTGTACCATTGGCCTGGTTGATCGCGGAGCGCCGGCGCATACGGCGGTTCTTGCGGCAGTGATTTACACGGAGCACGATAGAAGACAATGGACAAGCAAAATACATTGAACGCCAATTCGGGTTTTTCGCGGCGCATGGGCGTAGTGGATCGGATTCTGTCCGAGGCGGGGCGCGCGGTTCAGGTGCTGGATGGCTCCGTGCATGCCAGCCGCCCCAATCCCGCGGGCAAGCTTCCCTTGTCCGGCGAGGGGTCCGCGGCGCTGTCGCCGGCCGAGCAAAAGCACGCCGCCGGTCTTATGCGGGTAAACCATGTCGGAGAAATATGCGCCCAGGCGCTGTATCGCGGTCAGGCTTTGTTTTGCCGCGATGCATCAATCCGAGGAGTCTTGCATGGGGCGGCTTCCGAAGAGGTCGACCATCTGGCGTGGTGCCGGGACCGCCTGCAGGAACTGCAAAGCCGCCCAAGTTTGTTGAATCCCCTGTGGTACGCCGGTTCGTTCTCGCTGGGAGTGCTGGCCGGCAGGGCGGGGGTGGGCAGGAACCTGGGATTCATGGCCGAGACGGAAAAACAGGTCGAACAGCATCTTGACCGGCATTTAAGCGAGCTTCCGCTTGCGGATAAACGCTCACGCGACATCGTGACGCAAATGCGCGACGATGAAATCAGCCACCGCAATACGGCCGAAACGCATGGCGCGCATAAGCTGCCCGGACCGGTCCGGCTCGCCATGAAGGCCATGTCCAAGGTCATGACCACCACGGCGTACCGGATCTAGATTTTACGGAACGGCTTTGTAACAGAGTGCGAGGGCAAGGGTTAACACTTAATTACCCCTTTCCGCTTTTAGCTGTGGCATAGTACGAATGACAGTATGAAAAAAGCCACAAAGTAGCTGAGTTACAGTTTTTCCGGCTTTTTATCTTGCATCGCACAAAAGAACGCTATATACTTTAGTTATCGGATGTCGAAACGTGATTGCAGAGGGAAAACCCCAATCACACGGTCTCAAGCCCAGTGCTTTAGCAGCCCGACATGCCAAGGTTGTCTCCTCCACCCTCCTCCTTTGGTGGATTTAGCCCGAGATCGTAAGATCTCGGGCTTTTTTTTATCTTTTTTGCCTGTGTACCACTTTGGCCGATAGGCATCGGCACCGATTCGTGCTTATATTTCTTGTTGCAGTTGTTACGGGCAAATCGGAGGCCTTGTTACAGCTTGGCCCGATAATGTTGAAGCTACCATTGTTAATAGGGATTTTGTGATTTCTCCTCAAGCCTGGGAATCGTTCACCTGGTTTTACATCTGTATTGTGGCGTTCATGGTGGGCGGATTGATTGTCGCTTCGGAACGCTGGCATGGGATGTTCACCGGCGATTCCGACATGAACAAGCCGCAGGCCACTCATTCGCGCGCCGCCCCGCGCGTGGGCGGGCTGGCTGTGCTGGCCGGCAGTCTGGCGGGCCTGCTGGTGCTGGGCCCCAGCAATATGACGCTGACCTGGCTGTGGCCGGTATTGTTTATCGCGGCGATGCCGGTATTCGTGGCCGGCCTGCTGGAGGACATCACCAAGGACGTCGGTTCCGGAAAGCGCCTTTTGGCCGCCTTTGCCTCCGCCGCCATCGCCTGGTGGCTGTTGGGCGGCGTGTCGCGCGTGGGCCTGTCCTGGGCCGACTGGATTCTTTCGTACTGGCCGGTATCCCTGTTGTTCACCATGATCGCGGTCGGGGGCTGCACCCATGCCTTGAATATCGTGGACGGCATGAATGGCCTGGCGGGCATGATCGCCACGCTCATGGCCTTGTCGCTGGCGCTGGTTGCCTTACAGGTCCAGGACATCCCCATTTTCCTGATCTCCGCCGCGCTTGCTTCGGCGACGCTGGGCTTCCTGGTCTGGAACTTCCCTTTCGGCCGTGTTTTTCTGGGCGATGGCGGGGCCTACTTCCTGGGGTTCATGCTGGCGGAGCTCGCTGTTCAACTGGTGGTGCGCAATCCCAGCGTGTCGCCTTTCTACGCGCTGGCCGTATTGTTCTATCCGGTGTTTGAAACCCTGTTTTCCATCTGGCGCCGCCGCTTCAAGCGCGGCACGCCGGTGGATCAGCCCGATGCGCTTCACCTGCATCAATTGGTTTTCCGGCGCCTGGTCCGCGTTACCTTCAGCCGGGATCGGCGCCATGCGGTGCCGGCACTGTGCAATGCGATGACCTCTCCTTATCTTTGGGTGCTGGCCCTTATCGGCCTGGTGCCCGCGACCATATGGTGGGATAACGCCTGGGCCCTTTGCGCCAGCCTGGTGGTTTTTTCCTCGGTCTATCTGTGGCTGTATTCCCGCCTGGTTTCATGGCGGCGTCCCGCATGGCTGTTATTGCCTTCGCTGGGGCGCGATAATCGTCACAAGTAGCGCTGGTTCGTAAATAAACTTTCTTCTTTTTTGGCGTATAGCGTGGGAGATTCAAGTTGCAAATTCAAGATGTGAAACTTGCAGTAGTCGGTTTGGGCTACGTGGGCCTGCCTCTGGCAGTGGAGTTCGGCAAGAAGCGCTCGGTGCTGGGCTTCGATATCAATGCCCGCCGGATCGCGGAGCTGAAGGAAGGCCGCGACCACACGCTGGAAGTGGAGCCCGATGAACTTCGCCAGGCCGGGAAGCTGGAATTCAGCCACGAGGCGGAACACCTGGCGCGGGCCAATGTGTTCATCGTGACTGTGCCCACGCCAATAGACGAATACAAGCAGCCCGACCTGACGCCCCTGGTGCGTGCCAGCGAGACCATAGGCAAAGTCCTCAAGCGGGGCGATATCGTGATCTACGAATCCACCGTTTATCCCGGCGCGACCGAGGAAGTGTGCGTGCCGGTGCTGGAGCGCGTTTCAGGCCTGCGGTTCAACGAGGATTTTTTCGCGGGCTACAGTCCCGAGCGCATCAATCCCGGCGACAAGGCGCACCGCGTCTCCACCATCAAGAAAGTCACATCGGGTTCCACGCCGCAAATCGCCGACCTGGTCGACGAACTGTATGGCCAGATTATCGTGGCGGGTACGCACAAGGCGCCGTCGATACGCGTGGCCGAGGCGGCCAAGGTCATCGAGAACACGCAGCGGGACGTCAATATCGCGCTGATCAACGAGCTGGCGCTGATTTTCAACCGAATGGGCATCGACACCCAGGCGGTGCTGGAAGCGGCCGGCACCAAATGGAATTTCCTGCCCTTTCGCCCAGGCCTGGTCGGCGGCCACTGCATAGGCGTCGATCCTTATTACCTGACCCACAAGGCGCAAGCCATCGGCTATCACCCGGAAATCATCCTGGCGGGCCGGCGGCTCAACGATTCCATGGGCGGCTATGTCGTATCGCAATTGGTCAAGACCATGACGAAGCGGCGCATACAGGTGCAGGGCTCCAAGGTGCTGGTCATGGGCCTGGCCTTCAAGGAAAACTGCCCCGACCTGCGTAATACCCGGATCGTGGACATCGTGCGCGAGCTGGGCGAATACAACATCGACGTAGACGTCTATGATCCATGGGTGGATGCGGACGAAGCGGTGCACGAGTACGGCATCACGCCGATCGACAGCCCGAAAGCGGGTTCCTACGACGGCATCATCCTGGCAGTGTCCCATCAACAGTTCGTCGCCATGGGCTGCCAGGCCATTCGCGCCCTGGGCAAGTCCGATCACGTGCTGTATGACCTGAAGTACGTGCTGGCCGCCGATGAATCCGATCTGCGGCTGTAAGAGAAGGGGGATTTATGACTACGCGCTATCAGGAAGTAACCGCCGGACTGCAGTCCGAACCCAAGACCTGGCTGATCACGGGCTGCGCCGGCTTCATTGGTTCCAATCTGTTGGAATCCCTGCTGCTCATGGACCAGAAGGTGGTAGGGCTGGATAATTTCGCGACCGGGCATCAATACAATCTGGATGAAGTCCGGAAGACCGTCGCGCCGGCCCAGTGGGCCAATTTCGTGTTTCATGAAGGCGACATCCGCGATCTGGACACCTGCCGCAAGGCGGTATCCGGCGTGGACCATGTCCTGCACCAGGCGGCGCTGGGTTCCGTGCCCCGTTCGCTGAAGGACCCCATTACAAGCAACGGCGTCAATATCGACGGTTTCCTGAACATGCTGGTCGCCGCGCGCGACCAGCAGGTCCAGTCCTTCGTGTATGCGGCCTCCAGTTCGACCTACGGCGATCACGAGGCCCTGCCCAAGGTGGAAGACCGCATAGGCCGGCCGCTGTCGCCTTATGCCGTCACCAAGTATGTCAACGAACTGTATGCCGATGTCTTTGCGCGCGCCTATGGATTCGGCAGCATCGGGTTGCGCTACTTCAATGTGTTCGGCAAGCGCCAGGATCCCAATGGCGCCTATGCCGCCGTCATTCCAAAGTGGATCGCGGCCATGATACGCGGCGAAGACGTGATGGTGAACGGCGACGGCGAGACCAGCCGCGACTTCTGCTTTATCGACAACGTGGTCCAGGCCAACATCCTGGCGGCGCTGGCCCAGCCTGACGGCGTGAACCAGGTGTACAACGTGGCCTACAACGCTCGTACCAGCCTGAACGAACTGTTCAACTACCTGGCCCAGGCGCTGGGCAACAACGGCATCGTGTACGACAAGCAGCCCGTTTACGGCGATTTCCGCGCCGGCGACGTGCGGCATTCCCAGGCGGACATCAGCAAGGCGAAGCAATTGCTGGGGTACGAGCCGATGCACAACATCGTGCAGGGGCTGGAAGTGTCCATGCCCTGGTATACGCAATTCTTGCGTTGACTTGAAAACTCTGGCGCGGCGGCTTTCCAGTCTGCACTCCGATCACAAGCGCATTGCACAAGGTGCGATGCGCGTGGCGTTTTTCCTGCTGCTGGGCAAGGCAGCGGGCGCGTTCAAGGAAATGGCGGTGGCCTACCGCTACGGCATCAGCGATGCGGTGGATGCCTACCAGTTCACCATGACCATGGCGAACTGGCTGCCCGTTACCATCGTGGGCGCGCTGTCAGTCGTGCTGATTCCGGTGCTGGTGCGTACACGCCGCGAAGCCCGCGCCGGCCGCGCGCGTTTTCTGGGCGAGCTGCAAGGCTGGATCATTGCGGCGGGCACCTTGCTGGCGGTTGCCACTTATGTGGCCTGGCCCTGGGTGCTCGATTTCGCCGGACAAGGGCTGACGCCTGAAGCCCGGCGCATGAGCCGGGAGCTGACCTTCGCCTTTGCGCCGGCGGCCCTGCTGACCCTGATGACGGGCATCAGTGCCGCGCGCTTGCGCGCGCATGAACGCCACATCAATACCCTGCTGGACAGCGTCCCGGCGGTGGTCATATTGATCTGGGTCCTGCTGGCCGCCACCGTGGACAATATTGGCCCCTTGTTGTGGGGTACGCTGGTCGGCTATCTGATTCAATCGGTGTGGCTGCTTTGGCTGGCGGCCAAGGCCGACGGCATGTGGGGGCGGCCGCGCCTGAGCCTGGCTTCGACGCATTGGCCGGAGCTGGTCAAGGCGGCCGGCATCATGCTGGTGGGGCAGGTGGCCATGAGCTTCGTGGGGCCCATCGATCAGTACACCGCGGCCAACCTGGGCAGCAACGCCAATGCAACGCTGGGTTATGCCAGCCGCCTGCTGTCCCTGATACTTGGCGTGGGCGCCGCATCGGTGGGGCGGGCGGCCTTGCCGGTGCTGGCCGACATCCACAGCCGGGGAGACCGGGAACGGGCGCGCGCCACCGCGCTGAAGTGGTCGGTATTGATGCTGGCGGCGGGTGCGGCGGTTACGCTGGCCGGATGGGTGCTGGCGCCCTGGGGCGTGGAACTGCTGTTCGAACGCGGGGCTTTCACGGCGCAGAACACCCAGGCGGTGGCCCAGGTGCTGCGCTGGGGCCTGCTGCAGCTGCCTTTTTATTTTGGAGTCCTGATACTGGTGCAGTTGCTGGCCAGCCAGAATCGTTATCGCATCATGGCCGCCATCGCGGTGGCCAACTTTGCCGTCAAGGCCGTGCTGAATCCGGTCCTGGCTCCGCAGATGGGGCCGGCCGGCATCATGCTGGCGACCAGCGTGATGTACGCCTTGTCGTACGCCTGCTACGTGGTCGTGGCGCTGCGTCCGCCGGCCGCGCCGGCGGCATCCAATCCGCTTTAGAAACACAGGTATTGCATTGAGTCATTCTTTCCAGAAGCCCCATCTCATGATCGTCATCCATTCCCTCAGCGGGGGCGGAGCCGAGCGGGTTGCGGCCGACCTGAGCGCCTATTGGGTTCAGCGGGGCTTTAACGTTACGCTGGTCACCCAGGCGGACGCCAGCACCGATGCCTACCCCTTGCACCCCGCGGTAACGCGCCATGCATTGGGGACCGCGGCGCCCAGCGCCGGCCGCTTGTCGGCCGCGCTGGCCAATCTGCGGCGCGTCTGGAGCCTGCGCCGGCTGATCAAGCGCGAACGCCCCACCGTTGTGCTGGGCATGATGACGACGGCGTCGGTGCTGGCCATCGCGGCGGCGCGCGGGCAGCCCTGCCGGGTCATCGCCACCGAGCATACGCATCCGCCTTCGCAGGAATTGCCGGCGATATGGGAACGGCTGCGCCGCTGGGCTTACCCCCAGGCCAGCGCGGTGGTGGCCCTGACGTCGGGCACGGCCTCCTGGCTGGAAAAGCATGTGCCCGGATCGCGCCTGACCGTCATTCCTAATGCCGTGCGCTGGCCGCTGGAAAGCGCCGAGCCCGTAATCGATCCGCCGCGCCGCAATGGCCGCTACCGCGTGCTGGCGGTCGGACGCCTGCACCCTCATAAAGGCTTCGACATACTGATCCGCGCTTTTCACGAAATCTCCGCGCATTTTCCCGAGTGGGACTTGATCATCCTGGGCGAGGGCGATTGCCGGGCGGAGCTGCAGGATCAGATCGATGCGGCGGGCCTGGGCGAACGCATCAGCATGCCGGGAAGGGTGGGTAATGTGGCCGACTGGTATATGCAGTCCGACCTGTATGTGCTCAGCTCGCGGGTCGAGGGCTTGTCCAACACTTTGCTTGAGGCCATGGCCAGCGGCTTGGCGCCGGTCGCCTTCGATTGCGAAACGGGCCCGCGCGAAATCGTGCGCAACGGTATCGACGGGGTGCTGGTCAGTCCCGCCGGCGACAGCGAAGCGCTGGCGGCGCATCTGTCCGATATGATGGCTCATCCGGAACAGCGCGAGGCCTACGCCCGGCGCGCCGTGGACGTGCGGGATCGTTTCTCCACCCCCCGGATCATGGCGCTGTGGGGCTATTTGTTTGAAGTGCATTGACGCGGCCCGGCATACGGGCGCGTAAGCGAGCGGATTATGTGTGGAATCGTGGGGATCTGGGGCGGCTTGCCTGACAAGCGCGCGCTGATAAGCGGCGGGTGCCGCAGCATGCGGCATCGCGGGCCCGATAGCGAAGGCTATTGGGAGGACGAGGGCGCGGGGCTGGCCCTGGGCCACGTCCGGCTGGCCATACTCGATCTGACACCCGCCGGCCATCAGCCCATGGTATCGGCCTGCGGCCGCTATGTGCTGGTATTGAACGGCGAAATCTACAATCACCTCGACCTGCGTTCGCGGCTGGAGGCGCAAGAGCGGGCGCCGGCCTGGCGCGGCCATTCCGATACCGAGACCATCCTGGCCGCTTTGGCCGCATGGGGCATCCAGGACACCCTGAAATCCGCCGTCGGCATGTTCGCCATGGCATTGTGGGATCGCCAGGAGCGCGAATTGACGCTGATGCGCGACCGCCTGGGCGAGAAGCCCTTGTACCTGGGCTTCGCCGGACGCAATTTTGTGTTCGCCTCTGAACTGAAAGCGCTGGACGGTGTTCCCGGCTTCGGCCAGGAACTGGACCGCAGGGCTTTGTCGCTGCTGTTGCGCCACAACTATATTCCCGCTCCCTACAGCATATACAGCGGTATCGGCAAGCTGGCGCCGGGCTCATGGTTGACGTTGTCCGAGTCGCAATTGCATCAGGCGGCCCTGCCGCCCGCGCATTCGTACTGGTCGGTCCAGGAGGCCAGGCGGCAGGCGATGGAGCGTCCCTTGTCTTTCGATTCGGACGACAAGGCCGTCGATGCGCTGGACGCGGTGCTGGGAACGGCCGTCAAAGGGCAGATGATCTCGGACGTGGGCCTGGGCGCCTTCCTGTCCGGCGGCATCGATTCATCGGTGGTGGCGGCGCTTATGCAAAAGGCCGGCACGCAGCCTGTCAAGACCTTCTCCATCGGATTCGACGATCCGGCCTTCAACGAGGCCGAGCATGCCAAGGCCGTTGCGGCTCACCTGGGAACCTCGCATACCGAGCTCTATGTCAGCGCCCAGGACGCGCTGGCAGTGGTGCCGGAACTGGCGGCCATGTACGATGAGCCCTTTGCCGATTCGTCGCAGATACCCACGGCGCTGGTTGCGCGCATGGCGCGCCGGCACGTAACCGTGGCGCTTTCGGGCGATGGCGGGGACGAGCTGTTCGGCGGCTATTCCCGCTACTTCCGCGCACAGCGCTGGTGGGACAAGCGCCAAGCCGTGCCTGCCGCGCTGCGCGGCCCGATGGCGATGGCGGCCCGGGCGGGCGCGGGCCTGATGCCCGCCAGCCATGCGCGCGACCAACTGGAAAAATTGGCCGAAGTATTGGGGGCGGCGCATGCCGGGGCGTTCTACCAGCAGTTCGTGACTTATTGGAAGCAGCCGGCCCAGGCATTGATAGGCGCCGACCTGCCGGCGACGCTGTTCGACGCGCCGCCGCGGGACGGCCTGTTCGAGCATATGATGCTGCTGGATGCGCAGACTTACCTGCCTGACGACATACTGGTGAAGGTGGATAGGGCGGCGATGGCCGCCAGCCTGGAAACCCGCGTGCCGATGATAGACCATCGCGTATTCGAATTTGCGCAAAGCCTGCCGCTGGGCTACAAAGTTCGGGGCGGAAAAGGGAAATGGCTGCTGCGCCAGTTGCTGTACCGTTATGTTCCGCGCGAATTGGTGGACCGTCCCAAGAAGGGTTTTTCGGTACCGGTGGCGGCATGGCTGCGCGGTCCCTTGAAGGACTGGGGAGCCGCCTTGCTCGACCCCGCGCGATTGCGCCGCGATGGACTGTTCCATGCGGAGCCCATCGTGCGCAAATGGGAGGAGCACCAACGCGGCAGTCACGATTGGGGCACGCACTTGTGGAGCATCTTGATGACGCAAGCCTGGCTGGATAGGAATAAGAGCAATACCACGAAGGGATAGCCATGAGAATACTGTTCTTTGTCAGTTCCATGCATGCGGGCGGCGCCGAACGCGTTGCCGCCACGCTGGCAAGCGGCTGGGCCCGGCGCGGCGATTCCGTTACGCTGGTGCCCACCTACACGAAGAAGGGCAGTTGCTTCTACAGCCTGAACCCCGCCGTCCGGCTGGTCTGGCTGGCCGACCGCATGGGATGGCTGGGCCGCACGCTCTTGCCGTCCTTAAGCAAATGGTTCGCCATCCGGCGGCTGGTCCGGGAAACCAATCCCGACGTCATTGTTTCCTTCCTGACCAATGTCAATGTGGTGGTCTTGTTCGCCACCCGCGGGCTGGGGGTTCCGGTCATCGTCTGCGAACGGACCAATCCGGCATTCAGCAGCAGCGCCGGCACTTTCCTGCAGCGTTTGCGGCGCTTCAGCTATCCATGGGCGAACGCCGTGGTCCTGCAGTCGCAGGACAGCGTCGACGCATTCAGGCAGATGGTCCCGCGGGCGAAGGAACTGCTGGTCGTGCCCAACCCTCTTCCCCCCGATCTGCGCGACCTTGCTATCGCTCCCTCGGCGCCCGTCGCCGCCCGGCGCCTTGTCCTGGGAATGGGCCGGCTGGTTCCATTCAAGCGCTTCGATGCCCTGATCCAGGCCTTCGCGGCGCTGGCCAACGATTATCCCGATTGGGATCTGGCCATATGGGGCGAAGGGCCGCAGCGCGATGAACTGATGCAGCAAATCCAGGACACCGGCCTGGCGTCCCGCATTTCATTGCCGGGCCGCACGGAGCAGCCGTGGCAGGAAATGGCCAAGGCCGATATTTTCGTGCTGACCTCTCAGGTGGAGGGTTTTCCCAATGTGCTGCTGGAAGCCATGGCGCTGGGGCGCGCCTGCGTCACCGTGGATTGCCCCAGCGGCCCCAGGGAGCTCAGCCAGGACGGCAAGTACGCGTTGCTGACGCCCCTGGGCGATCAGCCGGCCTTGTGCCGCGCGATGGCGCAGCTTATGGACGATTCCACCTTGCGCGATGTCATGGGCCGGCACGCCGCCGCCTCCGTGCAGGAGCGCTACGGCTTGCCCGAGATACTGCTGCGCTGGGACGAAGTCATGGCCAAGGCCAGGCCGTTCGTTCCGCAAGAGGACAAGGTGGCTGGATGAGCGCAAGGGACAACAAGCCGGAAGATGCGCCTTTGCAGGTGGTGCATATTATTTCCGGCCTGGGCCAGGGCGGTGCGGAAACGGTCTTGCATCGCCTCGTGGCCGCCCCCTCCCAGCCCGATCATCATCATGTTGTTTCCATGGGCGACGCGGGCGTGTTCGGGCCCCGCCTGCGCGAGGCGGGCATTCCGGTCCACACATTGCATATGGGCAGCCCGGCCGGCATGGCCAAGGGTCTTTGGCGCATGTACCGCCTTTTGCGCGAACTGAATCCCGATGTGGTCCAGACCTGGATGTACCACGCGGATCTGATCGGCGGCATTGTTGCGCGCCTGGCAGGCATCAAGGCCGTGTCCTGGGGCATACGCAACTCGGGTGCCGACCTTCATAAAGGCAGCAAGTCCGCCCGCCTGTTTTCGTGGCTGTGCGCCCGCTTGTCGGGCTGGGTGCCGGCGGTCATTGTCTCCTGTGCCGAAAATGCCGCTCAGCGCCACCGCCAGTGGGGCTACCGCGCGGACAGGATGCTGGTCATTCCCAACGGCTACGATCTTTCGCGTTGGCGCGCCGATGCACAGGCGCGCGCGGCCGTCCGGACGCAATGGGGCGTGCCGGCCGACGCGCCGGTCATTGGCAGCGTGGCGCGATGGAATCCCCTGAAGGATCACGCGAACCTGTTGGCGGCATTCGCGCTCAGCGCCCAACATTTTCCGGCGATGCGCTGCATTCTGATCGGCCATGGGATGGATGAATCCAACGCCGAATTGATGCGGCTTTTGAATGGCCACGGTATACGCGACAAGGTCATCCTGATGGGACGCCAGGACGATGTGCCCGGCTTGATGAATGGGCTGGATGTGCATGTGCTGTCCAGCCGGGCCGAGGGGTTCCCCAATGTGGTGGCCGAAGCCATGGCCAGCGGGGTTGCCTGCGTGGCGACCGATGTCGGCGACGCCGCCATGATCCTGGGCGGCGCGGGCTGGCTGGCACCCGCGCAGAATGCGGCCGCCCTGTCGGCGGCCATCGACCAGGCGGTGCAAGCGCTGGGCACGGCGGATCATGCGGAACGCATTGCGAAAGGCCGGGAGCGCGTGGGCAGCCTGTTCAGCCTGGAAGCCATGGTCGATGGCTATCATGCGGTGTGGCGCCGGCTGGCAGCCGATTTTCCGCGGCGCGCAGGGCCTGGCGGCTTGGCGCCGGAGGGGCGGGGCGCGTCGGCCCGCCGCCTGTTGTTCGTGGTGAACAATCCCGCTTTTTTTCTGTCGCATCGCCTGCCCCTGGCCTTGCGCGCCCGGGATGAAGGCTATGACGTGCATGTGGCGACTATGGACGGCCCGTCGGTTGCCCGAATTGTCGAGCTGGGCCTTGCGCATCATGTCATTCCCATGTCGCGCAGCGGAAAGAACCCCATTCAGGAAATCGGCAGCCTGTATGCGTTGTGGGCCTTGTTTCGCCGACTGCGTCCGCATATCGTGCATGCCGTCACCATCAAGCCGGTGCTGTATGGAGGCATCGCGGCCAGGCTGGCCGGCGTGCCGGCCTACGTCGCCGCCATTTCTGGCCTGGGCTTTATCTTTACCCGGCCGGCCCGGGGCGTCGACTTCCTGCGCGTTGCCGCGACCGTGCTGTACCGCCTGGCGCTGGGCCATCGCAACAGCCGGGTTATTTTCCAGAATGCGAACGATCGCGACGTCTTGCACAAGGCGGGCGTGGTCAGGACGGAGCAGGTCGTGCTGATTCGAGGCTCGGGCGTGGACCTGGATGAGTTCCAGGCCAGGCCGGAGCCGGACGGGCCGCCCGTCGCCATCATGGCCGCGCGCCTGTTGCGCGACAAGGGCGTATTGGAATTTGTCGAAGCGGCGCGCCTGGCCGCGTCCGATCCCGCGGGCTTGCGCTGGGTGCTGGCGGGCAGCCCCGACCCCGGCAATCCGGCCAGCATAAGCCTCGAACAATTCGAGAGCTGGCGGCGGGAGGGGGTGGTGCAGTGCCTGGGCGAGCGATCCGATATCGCGCAGCTTTATGGCGATGCGCACATTGCCGTGCTGCCTTCCTATCGCGAGGGCTTGCCCAAATCGCTGGTCGAGGCGGCGGCCTGCGGCCGCGCCGTGGTCACGACCGATGTGCCCGGCTGCCGCGATGCGATCGAGCCGGATGTCTCCGGCTTGCTGGTGCCCGCGCGCGATGCGCGGGCCTTGGCACAGGCCGTGTTGCGATTGGCTCGGGATGGCGAACTGCGGCGCAGGATGGGGACGGAAGGCCGCCGGCTTGCCGAGCGGGAATTCGACATCCGCAAGGTGGCGCAGGTCCATCTGGATATCTATCAGGTGTTGACGGCCGGCCGCTGACGGCCGAGCAGGGCCGTCGGCCACGGCGGCGGCAATCAAAAAGGCAGGGCGATATCGGGCGCCAGCGCAATCAGCGCCTTGCGGAATTCGTCCATGATGCGTTCCACATCTTCAGCCGAGTTGCCTTCGAAGCGCAATACGATGACGGGCGTGGTGTTGGAGGCGCGCGCCAGGCCGAAGCCGTCGGCGTATTCGGCGCGCACGCCGTCTATGGTGCTGATGTTGGTGGCGCTGGGAAACTGGCCTTCCTTTTGCAGGCGCGCGATCAGGGCGTGAGGCTGGCCTTCCTGCATTTCCAGTTTGATCTCCGGCGTGGAGACATCCTTGGGCAAGGCTTCCAGCACAGTCCAGGGCTGCTCGTGGCCGGACAGGATTTCCAGCAGGCGCGCGCCAGCGTACAGGCCGTCGTCAAACCCGAACCAGCGTTCCTTGAAGAAAATGTGGCCGCTCATTTCGCCGGCCAGCGGAGCGCCGGTTTCGGCCAGCTTGGCCTTGATCATCGAATGGCCGGTTTGCCACATCAGCGGCTTGCCGCCGGCCTGCTTGATGGCGCGGGCCACGTGGCGGCTGCATTTGACGTCGAAAATAATCGTGGAACCGGGTTGGCGTTGCAGGACGTCCTGCGCGTACAGGATCAGTTGGCGGTCGGGCCAGATGATTTCCCCCGATGGGGTGACCACGCCCAGCCGGTCGGCGTCGCCATCGAAGGCCAGGCCCAGCTCGCAGCCATTTTCTTTTACATGCCGGATCAGGTCCTGCAGATTGTGCGGATCCGCCGGGTCGGGATGGTGATTGGGGAAGGTGCCGTCGACTTCGCAGTACAGTTCGTCGACCTCGCAACCCAAAGCCCGGAACAGGCGCGCCGCCACGGCGCCGCCCACGCCGTTGCCGCAATCGATGGCGATTTTCATGGGGCGCGCAAGGGTGATGGTGTCGCGGATATGCTCGACATAGGCGTCCAGCAGTTCCAGCTTGCGCCGGGTTCCGGGCTTGATCCCATCGGTGGACTCGGGCGCGGCCATGGCCTGCGACAGTTTCTGTATGTCCTCGCCGTACAGGGTCTTTCCGTCCATCATCATCTTGAAGCCGTTGTAGTCGGGCGGATTGTGGCTGCCGGTGATTGCGACGCCCGAGCCGGTATGCTGCGTGTAGGCGGCAAAGTAGACGACGGGGGTCGGGACCATGCCCAGGTCGATGGTGTTGATGCCGCCTTGCAGCAGGCCGTTTTGCAGCCCCTGCGCCAGCTCCGGACTGCTTAGCCTGCCGTCGTATCCCACCACCAGCGTGCTCACCCCTTCGGACCGCGCGCGCTGCGCCAGGGCAAGGCCCAGGCTATGGGCGAATTCGGCATTCAACTGGTCGGGCACGGTGCCGCGAATATCGTAGGCTTTGAATACGGCGGCTGGGAAGGGTGATTGACGGGTCACGGTGTATCCTTGAATGACTGATGCTTGGATATGATTATCGTGGATTATGCCGCGCACCGCTGAGCTTGAGCGATTCCCCGGTAAGGATATGTAATTCCATTTCCACGCCAGGCATGCGTTTTGCCGGCTTCGTTTGCTTTGCGCCGGCGATGCCCGCGCTTTGCCTTCGCGTTCACGCTGGATTATGGAATAAGGTCTTAAAATAATGGCCGCAGACGATTTTTGTTTCTTGAAAGAAGGCGCGCAATGAGTCGATTAGACGAACTGGTTCAGATGCTGGGCTCCCAGTATGTATTGACGGGGGACGATGCCGAGCCCTACACGGTCGATTGGCGCGGCCGTTATAGCGGCGCGGCCCTGGCCGTGGTCAAGCCCGGCTCCACGCAAGAGGTGGCCGAGGTCGTGCGCTGGTGCGTCGCGCACAAGGTGCCCATGGTGCCGCAGGGCGGCAACACGGGCTTGTGCGGCGGGGCCACGCCGGACTCCAGCGGGGCCGCACTGGTCATTTCCCTGACGCGCCTGAACGCGATACGCGGCATCGATACCGACAACGACACCATGGTGGTGGAAGCCGGCTGCATCCTGCAGGCGGTCCAGCAGGCCGCGCGCGACGCCGATCGCCTGTTTCCCCTTAGCCTGGCCGCCGAAGGCAGCTGCACGCTGGGCGGCAACCTGGCCACCAATGCGGGCGGCACGCAAGTCCTGCGCTACGGCAATGCGCGCGATTTGGTCCTGGGCCTGGAAGTTGTCACGGCCGACGGCGATATCTGGCACGGCCTGCGCGGCCTGCGCAAGGACAACACCGGCTACGATCTGCGCAATTTGTACATAGGCAGCGAAGGCACCCTGGGCATCATCACGGCGGCCACGGTAAAGCTCTATCCCGTGCCGGTGGCCCAGTGCACAGCCCTGCTGGCGCTGGATTCCGTCGAAGACGCCGTGTCGGTCCTGTCGGCCGCGCGCAAGGGCTTCGGCGCGGCGCTGACCGGCTTCGAGCTGATCGCGGGCAACTGCCTGCACGGCGTGACCCAGTGCTATCCGCAGCAGCGGATTCCCTTCGAAGGTGAATCGGCCGCCAAACCCTGGTATGCCTTGCTGGAGCTGTCCGACAGCGAAAGCGCGGAACATGCCCGCGAACGCTTCGAGGCCATCGTCGGCGATACGATAGAAGCGGGGCTGGTGCAAGATGCCGTCATTGCGGAAAACATCAGCCAAAGCAAGGCTTTGTGGCATCTGCGCGAAAGCATACCGCTGGCCGAGAAGGCTTTCGGCAAGAGCATCAAGCACGACGTATCGATTCCGGTGTCGCTGATGGCCAGGTTCGTGGAAACCACCAACGCCGCTTTGCAGCAGCGTTTTCCCGGCATAGAACACGTTATCTTTGGCCATCTGGGCGACGGCAACCTGCACTACAACGTGGCGCGCGGCCAGGCCTATACCGAAGACCAGCTTCTTGCCATGCAGTACGACGTTTACGAAGTCGTGCATGACAGCGTGCATCGCTTCGGCGGATCGATCAGCGCCGAGCACGGAGTCGGGCAGCTCAAGCGCGATGCCCTGCCCAAGTACAAGGATCCGGTCGAGCTGGCGCTCATGCGCCGCATCAAGCAGGTGCTGGATCCCCACCAACTGATGAACCCGGGCAAGGTGCTGGCGCCCTGATGGGCGTCCAGGCCGCAACGATGCGCCAAAGGCACATGCCATGATGGCTCTCAAGCCCCGGGTGCTGCTGGTGGAGAACGACTTCACCGTGGCGCAGAACCTGTACGGCTATCTTGAACTCAAGGGCTTTGCTCCGGATGCCGCCTACGACGGCCATGCCGCGCTGGGGCTGCTGGAGACGGGCGAATTCGATGCCGTCATCCTGGATATCGGTTTGCCCGGGTTGGATGGCTATGGCGTGTTGCAGGCGATCCGCAAAAGCCGCCATGCGGACCTGCCTGTCCTGATGCTGACCGCTCGCGGTCAGCTGGAAGACAAGCTGGGCGCTTTCGAGCTAGGCGCCGACGACTACCTGGTCAAGCCTTTTGCCTTGGCCGAGGTCGAGGCGCGCTTGCGGGTCATGCTAAGGCATGCGTCCGGCGGCTACCAGGAGCTTATTCCGGAATTCGCAGGCATTGCGTACGATGCGGCGACGCAATCGGTCCGGGTGCGCGGCAAGGCTGTCCATCTGACGCGCAAGTCGCTGCTTATTCTTGAGCTGCTGCTGCGGCACGCAGGCCGGCTCGTGCCGCGCCGGCGGCTGGAGCAGGCGCTGTGGCCCGATGAGCCGCCATCGGACGAGGCCTTGCGCAGCCAGATGCACTTGTTGCGCAAGGCCTTGCAAGAGGCAGGCTACGACGGCATCGAGACGGTGCACGGCCAGGGCTGGAAGCTGAACGATCCGGGCGGCGCGCCATGATGGCGCGCTATTCCCTGATGCAGCGCGTCACCTGGGCGCTGACGGGATCGGCCACTCTTTTCGTGGTCGTATTGTGCGCGGTGTTCTTTCTTTCGTTTGGACAGATGGAAGATGACCTGGTCAATGCCGTCCTGGCGACGGAAGCGGGGCATCTGATCGGCCAGCTCGAACAGGGCCATGCCATTCCCACAGAGCAGAGCCAGACGGAACTGGGGGCGCAGCTGCAGACCTGGCTGATCAATGACCATGGGAATCAGACGCTGCTGCCCGGACCGCTGCGCGATCTGGGCCTGGGCACGCATGTGATCGGACCGGGCAATCAGACCTGGCATGTGCTGGTTGCGCAAACCCCCAAGGGCATGCTTTATTTGCGCTACGACGCCACGGCGCACGAGGCCCGGGTGCATGAATTCGGCTGGATAGTGCTGATCCTGGGGGTGATGTGCATAGCCGCGGCTTTTGCCGTGTCCAGGTGGCTGGCGGGCCTGGTGGTGGGGCCGCTGCTGGACCTGGCCGACCACCTTTCCACTTGGGCGCCGGGCGCCCCCGACATTTCCGTTCGGCGCGACGACGAAGTGGGGCGTCTGATCGAAACGTTCAACCGGGTCCAGAACCGCGTTGAAGAATCGCTGACCTTCGAGCGCGAGTTCGCCTTCAACCTTAGCCATGAAATCCGCGGAGCCCTTGCGGGCATACGGACGGATGCCGAGATGCTGCTTCTGGATGCCGAGCTTGCGCCCGCCGGGAGGCAGCGCCTGGAGCGCATGGTGGCGCATGTCGACATGATGGCGGGCAGCATTGCGAGCGCCGAAAGCCTGGCGCGCGACATTCCGGCCCAGAGCAAGGAGATCGGCGTGCGCGAATGCCTGGACGAGGCATGGCTGGCGATCGAAGCCGAGGCGCTGCGGCAAGGATTGGTTTTCGTCAACGATGTTCCCGCGGACATGACGCTGGTGCTCGACCCCTACGCATTCCTGACCGTGGTGCGCAATCTGATGCGCAATGCGGCCGAGCACGCTGCGCCGGCCACGCTGCGCGCGCTGCGTCTGGACGAACGAAGCCTGGCCTTCTCGGACGATGGCCCTGGAATCCCCGCTGAATCGCTGCCTTTGCTTTTCGACCGCTATTTCAGTGCGCGCCGCAAGGACACCATGGGCGATGGCCGGCTGTCGGGCGCGGCCGCCGGGCAAGGCGAGGGATCGCGCCGGGGCCTGGGCCTGGCCATAGCCCGCCAGATGTGCATGCGCAAGAACTGGCAGTTGACGGTCCAGTCGCGCGAGCAGGAGCCGGGCAGGGGCACCACCTTCATTCTGCGCCTGGACGGTGCGCCATCCGCCTGATGCATCCCTGTCGGTGCATGGCCGGAGCGCCCGATTCAACGTTAATTTCACGCCCTTGGCCGTATCGTGTGTCGTTTTCGGCGTACTGCGCCCGGCACCCGGCCGGGATGCCGCATACGCTCCATTCAGGATGGACACATGGGCAAGCCCGTGAGCATGCATTATCAAAACCCGCTGTTTTATATATTGACCCAGGTGGTGGGCCTGACCTTGCTTCTGGGATGGCTGGCCTATACGGTGCAGCAGTCGCCCCTGGACATGGGGTTGACGCGCTTCTTCTATGATACGGCCAGCCACGGTTTCCCCTGGCGGCATCAGGCTTTCGTGGACGCCATGGGCCAGTTCGTGGTGTGGCTGGTTCCCATCGCTTGCGCTTTGTTTTGCGGCGCCGCGGCGGTGCTGAGCCATAGGGTTAAGGCAATGGCGCCGGCACGCGCTGCGTTATGGGCATTGTTCGCTGCGTTTTGCCTGGTCCCGCTGCTGGCCGGCGGGCTGAAGCACTATACCGCCATGCCGCGTCCATTCGCGCTGGCCATGTTCGGCGGTTACGTGCAACTGCCACCCGGATTCTGGGCGGCAAGCGGCGAGCCGGGCGGTGGCGCATTGCCCAGCATGCACGCCGCCGTCGGCTACTCGGTGCTTGCCCTGTATTTCGCGGGATGGGCTTTGGGCGACGGCCGCATGCGCTGGCTGGGATTGGCGGGCGGCCTGGTCCTGGGAAGCTTCTTCGGCGTATTGCGCATCATGCAGGGCGCGCACTTCCTGAGCCAGGTGATATGGTCGCTGGCCTTGGTATGGTGCTTGTGCAGCGTGCTGTTTTATCCGCTCATCGTCACGCGCCATCGCGCCGCGCCCGATAATATCGACGGTTATCAGCTGGACGATATCTGGAAGCATCTGTCCATCGTGCAAGTGCGCCGCCGCAATACCCTGACCGTTTATGGCGTGCTGCTGGCTTGTTCGCTGCCCTTCCTGTCTTCGACCTGGACGGGGGAGTCGTGGGTGCATCTGGGGGTGGAATGGCTGGGGCTTGGGCTGATCCTGCTGGCGATAGCGGGAAGATGCTGGTGCATCCTGTACCTGGGCGGACATAAGGGCGCCGAGCTGATCGATCAGGGGCCGTATTCCATCAGCCGCAACCCTCTGTACCTGTTCTCCATGCTGGCGGTGGCGGGCATAGGCGCCCAGTCGGGCAGCCTGCTGCTGGGTCCCATCCTGGCCTTGTTCGTGTATGCCGTGTTCAACAATGTGATCGATGAAGAGGAACGCCTGCTGCGCAAGGTGTTCGGGCGGGACTATGCCGACTATTGCGCGCGGGTTCCCCGTTTCGGCCCGCGTCTGTCAGCATGGAAAAGCCAGGAGCAACTGCTGATTTCGGTGTCGGGCCTAGGGCGCACCATACGCGATGCCGTGCCGTACCTGCTGGCGCTGCCCCTGTTCGAGCTGATCGAGTGGGGACAGGCGGCAGGGTGGTTTCCGGTGCTGGTACGCCTGCCTTGAAGCGCCCGCCTGGCCGGGCCGCCGCCCGCGCTGCGGATCAGGCCCTGGCCGGCAGCACGGTGCCTACGCACTCGCCCAGGCTGATGGTGGGATAGCCGGGTTTGTCGCAGGTGGCGCGCAGGATGACCTGATCGAGGTCCTGTAGGAAGACGCGTTCTTCGCCCCAGGGCAGCTTGACGGGATTCTTGCCGCCCTGGTTCAGCTCCAGCAATGAGCCTTCCTGCCCTGGACCGGGCCCCGACAGCGTGCCCGTGCCCAACAGATCGCCGGCCTGCAGATTGCAGCCGTTGACCGTGTGGTGCGCCAGAAGCTGGGCCACGTTCCAGTAGGCTTCCTTGAAGTTGCTGCGCGACAGCAGGGCGGGCGGCGCCTGGTCGCCGCGCGATTTTTGCGTGGTCAACAAGACCTCGAGAGCGATGTCGAAAGCGCCGGCCGCCTTGTTTTCCGTGGAGCTGAGGTAGGGCAGCGGCTGCGGGTCGGCGGCATCGCGCTCGAAAGCGACGCGGAATGGCGCCAGCGCTTCAAGGGTGACGATCCAGGGCGAAATCGTGCTGGCGAAATTCTTGGCCAGGAAGGGACCCAGAGGCTGGTATTCCCAGGCTTGCAGGTCGCGGGCGGACCAGTCGTTCAGTATGCACAGGCCGAATACATGCGATTCGGCTACATCGATGCTCAGGCGTTCGCCTTGAGCATTGCCTTGTCCCACGAAGATGCCCAGCTCCAGCTCGTAATCCAGCCGCTGGCTGGGACCGAAGCCAGGTGTGCCGCTTTCCTGGGCGGGACGCGTCTGGCCCACCGGGCGGGGAAATTTCTGGCCCGAGGCGCCTATGCTGGAGGCGCGCCCGTGGTAGCCGATGGGCACCCATTTATAGTTGGGCAACAAGGGGTTGTCGGGCCGGAACTGCTTGCCCACCGAGGTGGCGTGGTGCAGCGAAATATAGAAATCGGTGTAATCGCCGATACGGGCGGGCAGGCCCATTTCGACGCTGGCGGCGTCGGCCAGGAGGGGCTCCAGGACGCCTTGCAGCGCCGAGCCGCTGCGCAGCGCGCGCGACAGCTCAAGACGCAATGCCGACCAGTGGGCTTGCCCCAGGCTCATGAGCCCGTTCAATGTGGTGGACTTGCAGGCGGCCAGCGCTTGGGCCGCCGCGCCGGACCAGGGCGCGGCGTCGGCCAGCGCCGCAAGATCCAGGACTTTGCCGCCGATGGCGACGCCCGGGCGGAAATCCTGCGAACCGCCGGCCGGCCGGAAAACGCCGAAGGGCAGGTTCTGGATGGGAAAGCCGTTACCCTTGGTATTGGCGGACATGACCCAGCTTTGCAGCGAAGGGTCGTGGGTTTCGTTCAAATAAGACATGCTTGAATCCTGTTGATGCGCAGGGCGTGGTCAGCGCGGAAAACGTTGCGCCGCTCTAGGCTTTGCGGGGATCGAAATGCTTCTTGATGCCCGACCAGGCTGCATCATAATCGGTTTGCAGCGTGCTTGACGACAGGGCCGCCGACGTCGGACGGATGACCCGGCGCGTTTCAAACATGAATGCCATGGTGTCGCGTATGCGGGTCGGTTCGCTCAGGTCGGCCGTGGAGGCTTTCTCGAATGTCCCGGCATCGGGGCCGTGCGGGCTCATGCAGTTGTGCAGGCTGGCGCCGCCGGGCGAGAAGCCGTCGGCCTTGGCGTCGTATACGCCCTGGATCAGGCCCATGAACTCGCTGGCGATGTTGCGATGGAACCAGGGCGGCCTGAAAGTGTTTTCCATGGCCAGGATGCGCGGCGGAAAGATGGCGAAATCCATATTGGCCGCGCCCGGCGTATCCGAAGGCGATGTCAGCACGGTGAAAATGCAGGGATCCGGGTGGTCGTAGCTGATGGAGCCTATCGTGTTGAACAGCCGCAGGTCGTACTTGTAGGGGGCGTTGGTGCCATGCCATGCGACGACGTCCAGCGGCGAATGCCCCAGCGTCGTGCGCCAGAACCCGCCGGTGAACTTGGCGATCAGTTCGCATTCGCCGTCGCGGTCTTCGTACCAGGCGACAGGAATCTTGAAGTCCCGCGCATTGGCCAGGCCGTTCGATCCGATGGGGCCCAGCTCGGGCAGGCGCAGCGCGGCGCCGAAGTTTTCCAGCATATAGCCGCGCGCAGACGAGTCCAGCAGTTCGACGCGGAAGCGCACGCCGCGCGGAATGACCGCGATTTCGCAAGGCTCGATGTCGATCAGGCCCAGCTCGGTGGCCAGGCGCAAGCGGCCTTGCTGAGGCACGATCAGCATTTCGCCGTCGGCATTGTAGAAGTAGCGATCCTTCATGGATCGGTTGGCGGCATACAGGTTGATGCTGACGCCAGCCTGATCGTCGCTGTGGCCATTGCCGGCCCAGGTTTGCACGCCCTCGATGAAATCCGTGGGTTCCGCAGGGATGTCCAGGGGATCCCAGCGCAGGCGGTTGGGCGTGACCGGCCCGTCGCCATAGCGGCTGGTCCAGCGGCCGGCGCCGTCGAAAGGTTGGAAGGCCTTTTGCAGCGCCGCGGGCCGGATGCGGTACAGCCACGAACGGCGGCTTTCGGCGCGGGACACGGTGAATGCCGTGCCGGACAGTTGCTCGGCGTACAAGCCGTAAGGGCATGCTTGCGGCGAGTTGCGGCCTTGGGGCAATGCGCCGGGCAGCGCTTCGGTGGCGCAGCTGTTGCCGAAACCGGTCTGGTATTGAAGAGTGCTCATGGCAAGAATTCCTGAAAAAGAGTCAGTCGGCGCTCTGGACGGTGGCGCGGGCTGTTTCCAGTGCTTGGGCCAGCACGTCCAGGTCGCCGATGTGGTTGGACAGCAGCAATACCAGCGCCGCATTCATGGCGTGGCTTTGCTCTGTGCTCAAGTCGCGGTGCGCTTCGATAAGCCGTTCATAGAAATCGTCGGGCGCGGAAAAATTGGATTGCGTATTCAAGCGGCTCATGGGGCCTCCAAAGCGTAGCCTGTTGCACGGAGCAGGGCGTCGCGGATATGCGCGGCGTCCACCTTGCGCCAACGGGCCGCGATATGCTGGTCGGGCCGGATCAGGTAGCAGGCGTCCTGGACGGCGTCATAGCGCCGCGCCAGCGTCATTTGCCTGTCCACCACGCAGGCATATCCTTCGGGCGCGCGCTGGGCCAAGGCGGGCGAGAGCACCAGGACCAGCTTCAGATCCGGCGGACCGCCTTGCAACTGAGCCAGCTCGCGCAAGATGCCGGCGTCGGGAATGCCGGTATTGCAGAACAGGGCAAGCACGAACTGGCCCGATAGCTGGCTCAGCCACCAGTCCAGCCGGCCGTCTATCGTGATGGGGCCGTCGGGGGCGACGCCGCCCAGCGGCGGCGCATCGGAAAAGTCCGCCGTGTCGGGCGTATTCAGGCTGGATGAGGTGTACGACGTCGGCATGGAAAGGCGGCCGCTGTTGACCAGCTTGCGCGCAAAATCATGCTGCTTGGCCAGTTTCAGGACCGTGTTCCTGAACAGCAGGCTGATCTCGCTCTTGGGCGTGATGAAATCCGTCGAGCGCGACGAGTTGAGTATGTTTTCTTCGGCGGCCTGTTCCCGCTCGGATGCATAGCTGTCTATAAGCGCTTCGGGCGCAAGGCCGCGGCTGACCAGCGCCAGCTTCCAGCCCAGGTTGTCGGTGTCCTGCACGCCGCTGTTGGCGCCGCGCGCGCCGAATGGCGACACCCGGTGCGCGGCGTCGCCGGCGAATATGATGCGTCCGTGGCGGAAGCGGTCCATGCGCTCGCAGGCGAAGGTGTAGATGCTGACCCACTCAAGCTCGAATTGGGCCTCTTTGCCCAATAGCGCCTGGATGCGGGGCATGACGTTCTCGGGCTTGACCTCGTGGACCGGATCGGCGTTCCAGCCCAGCTGGAAGTCGATGCGCCAGACGTTGTCGGGCTGGCTGTGCAGCAGCACCGATTGTCCGGGATGGAAGGGCGGATCGAACCAGAACCAGCGCTCCGTCGGGAAGTCCGCCTGCATGCGCACATCGGCAATCAGGAAACGATCGTGGAAGACGCGTCCGTGGCTTTCCTGGCCTATCATCTTGCGCAAGGGCGAGCGTGCGCCGTCGCAGGCCACCAGCCAGTCGGCCGTCAGCGTGTAGGGGCCGTCGGGCGTGTCCACCGTAAGGGCTACATGGTCGGCATGCTGCCGCAGGCCGATGGCTTTGTTTTTCCAGCGCAGTTCTATATTGGGATGGCTGGCGGCCCGTTCGTACAGGAAGCCTTCGCAATAGTATTGCTGCAGATTGATGAAGGCGGGCCGGCGGTGGCCCTGTTCGGGCAGCAGGTCGAAGCGCCAGACCTCTTCGTCCTTGAAATAGACCCTGCCGACATTCCAGGAAATTCCCTTTTGCACCATGCGCTCGCCCACGCCCAGGCGATCCCATACGTCGAGCGTGCGTTTGGCGAAGCAAATGGCGCGCGAGCCCGTGGACAGCCGGTAGTCGTCGTCGATGAGCACTACCTTAAGGCCCCGCTGCGCCAGGTCCAGGGCCATCGTAAGGCCGACCGGCCCGGCGCCTACGATGACGGCCGCATGCCGCGCCGTATCGGGCGAGGTTCGCGACGCGTAGTCGAACTCCAGGGCTTGGTAATCGATGTCTCCCACCCCTTGCTCCTTGTCTATCCGGCGATGAAAGCTAGTTATTGGCCTTCTAGCTGCTTCCACATTTCGATATCGCGTTCCGCCGTCCAGATGCGCGGGTCGTCGTAGCCGGTGGCTTCGTCGTAGGCGCGCGAGACGTCGAAGGGCATGCAATGGTCGAAGATGACCCAGTCGGCATAGCGCGGCTTCATGAAATCATAGGTTTCGCGGTATATCGTTTTCAAGTCCTTGCCATCGGCCACGCCGGTATTCACGCAGGTGTACAGGTCCGTCAGGAAAGCGCGTGTGCCGGCCAGGCCCTTGCGCACTTCGTCGGCCGATTTCAGCGCCGGGCCGCGTCCGGGCACCATCTTCTCGGCATTGAACTCGGCCAGCGTGTCCAGCGTGTGCGGCCATTCGCGGAAGTAGCAGTCGCCCGCATAGGGAGTGGATTGGTATTCGACCAGGTCGCCCGCGAACAGGATGCGCTGCTCGGGCAGCCAGGCAATGGTGTCGCCCTTGGTATGGCCGCGGCCCACTTGCAGGATCTGGACTTCCAGGTTGCCCAGGTTGACCGTCATCTCGCCGTCGAACGTAATGGTCGGCCAGGTCAGGCCGGGAGGCACGGATTCAACGTTGCGGAACAGGCGGGGAAAGCGGCCGATTTCGCTGGCCTTGTCCTGTTCGCCGCGTTCGACGATCAGGTCGTAGGTATCGCGGCTGGCGATGATTTCCTGGGCGTTGTAGGCCGAGGCGCCCAGCACGCGCACGGCGTGGTAGTGCGACAGCAGGATGTACTTGATGGGCTTGTCGGTGACTTCCCGGACGCGGCGGATGACGTCTTGCGCCATCACGGGCGTGGCCTGAGTGTCTATCACCATGACGGATTCGTCGCCGACGATGATGCCCGTGTTCGGATCGCCTTCAGCCGTGTAGGCATAGGCGTTATCGGACAATTTTTCAAATGAAACGACTTTATCGTCGAGATCGGCGTGGGATGCGAACTGTTTGCTCATAGGTAAGTCTCCGTTGATTAGGAAGAATATATCGTATTGTTCGTTTATGTGCAACGTATTCGTTATAAACGAATTTGGCCTAGCGGCGCTGGCATTTTGGGCAGAAATAGCTGGCGCGCTGGCCTTGAACGATGCGCCGTATGGGGGTGGCGCATACGATGCAGGGCTGGCCGGCCTTTTCGTAGACGGCGGCATGCATGTCGAAATAGGCGCCGGGCTGGCCGGTGGCATTGACGTAGTCGCGCAGGGTGCTGCCGCCCGAGTCCAGCGCTTCGCCAAGCGTCTGCCGGATGGCCGCGGCCAAAGCCCGGCACCGCGCAAGCGATACCGTGCCGGCCGGCGTGCGGGGATTGATGCGGGCCCTGAACAGCGCCTCCGAAGCATAGATATTGCCGACCCCCACGACGATATGCCCCGCCAACAATGCCTGCTTGATGGCCAGGGTCTTGCCGCGCAGCCCGGCATGAAGGAACTCCGGAGTGAATTGCTCGTCGAAAGGTTCCACGCCCAGCACAGCCAGCAGGGGGTGGGCGGCAATGGCGCCGTCCGCGGCATCGTGCCACAGCACCGCGCCGAAGCGGCGCGGGTCGTGCAGCAGAAACCGGGCGTGGCCGAAAATCCATTCGGCATGGTCGTGCTTGCGCCGGGGCTCGTCGGGCGGCGCCCGGCGCAGCGAGCCGGACATGCCCAGATGGATGATTTGCGTGCCGTGATCGAAATTGATCAGCAGATACTTGCCGCGGCGTTCGCAGCTCAGTACTTTCCGGCCGCTGATCATGGCGGGCAGATCGGCGGGAATAGGCCAGCGCATGCGCGGCTCGTAAACGACAAAGCGTTCGAGCAAATGGCCGGGCATAATCGTCGCTATTCCGCGACGCGTCGTTTCGACTTCTGGCAGTTCAGGCATGAGGGGGTGATAACATCTTTAAATCTGACTGTGTAATTTTGCCATCTGACGCTTATTCCGGGCGCAGCGGCGATGGTCCTTTTGAATGAAACTTTCAATTCCCTTGCTGTTTACGGTGTTGGCGCCTGTTCTAGCGTATTGGCCTGCTCCCGCGCATTCCGCCCCGGCCGACGATCCCGTCGGGCAGGTGGAGCAGATTCGCCTGCGCGCCGGAGAGCTTCCCGCAGTCAAGCTTACCGCCGATATCCTTTACAGGATACTCACTTCGGAAGTCGCCGCCAGCCGCGGGCGCTACGATGTGGCGGGCCAGACGCTGCTCGACCTGGCGCGCGAGACCTCCGATCCGCGGCTGGCCAAGCGGGCCTTCCAGTTTTCCATCGCCGATCGCAACATGACGCAGGCGCTCAGCGCCGCGCGCGAATGGGCGCTGCTTTCCCCCCGCGATCCGGAAGCGGTTGCGTCGTCGCTGGCGCTGGCCGCCTCCAACGGCCAGACTTCGGGGCTGGCGTCCGCCTTGTGGGCGCGCATAGAAAAAGCTCAGGACAAAGAGCAGGCCGTGGCGCAAGCCTCGGCCATCGTCGCCAAGATGGCCGACAAGCGTCTTGCGCTGGATGTGCTGGAACAGGCCTTGCACCCGTCTGTCCGATCCCTGCCGGTGGCCCATCTGGCTCTGGCCGACGCGGCTTGGGCGGCATCCGAGCCGGCCCGGGCGCTGGACGAAGCCAAGCAGGCCCAGGCCATGGAGCCCGATTCCGACGCCGCCGCCCAAAGGGTGCTGGAATACGGACTCAAGGTGGATCCGGCCGCGGCCATCAACAGCACGCGCGCCTATCTGAGCAAGCATCCGGGCAGCCGCAAGCTACAGTTGATGCTGGTAAGCCGGCTTGCCGATCGCCATGAGTTCGATGCGGCGATCTCGCAAATCCAGACCATGCGCCGCCAGGCTCCCGAGGACTTCGACCTGCTGTACAACGAGGCCCAGGTCAATGTGCGCGCCGAGCGCTATACGCAGGCGCAGGCGCTGCTGCGCGAATACATCAATGTGCAGACTCAACGCCGGCAGTCCGTCAGCGACAAAGCCACCAGCGCCGCGGCCGATGCGTCGGACGCGCGCCTGCTGCTGGTGCAGATCGCCGAAAAGCAGGATCGCATCGATGATGCCATTGCCGAGCTAGACCGGATCGACGATCCGTCGCTGCGCTTCCAGGCGCAGGTCCACAAGGCGGTCCTGCAGGCCAGGAAAGGGCGGCTGGACCAGGCGCGCCGGACCATCGACGCCCTGAAGCCTCAGGACAATCATGAACGATCTGTGGTGGCCTTGACCCTGGCCTCCATCTACCGCGAGGCCGGCCGTACGGATACGGCGGTCGAGGTCCTTGCCAAGGCCGATAAAGAAATCCCCAATAGTTCCGAAGTCAAATACGATCTGGCCATGCTTTACGAACGCCAGGGGAAAATGGACGAATTCGAGGCGCTGATGAGGCGCGTCATCGAACTGGATCCGAACAACGCCAACGCATACAACTCTCTGGGCTACACCTATGCGGATCAAAACCGCAAGCTGGACGAGGCTCAGGACCTGCTGGAACGCGCCTTGGAACTGGACCCCGACAATCCCTACATACTGGACAGCGTGGGCTGGTACCTGTTTCGCACGGGCGACAACGAGGCGGCCATCGAATACCTGGAGCGCTCTTATCAGCAGTTGCCCACGGCCGATGTGGCGGCCCATCTGGGCGAGGTCCTTTGGGCCAGCAAACGCGGCGACGAAGCCAAGCGCATCTGGCGCGAAGGCATGAAGCAGGACGCAGAAAACGAAACCCTGGTAAAGACCCTGCAACGCTTGGGAGTGGATCTGGAATGATGCAAAGGCTGTTGCGGCGCTACAGGGCATGGTGGGCCGCCGGCCTGGCGGCCCTTTTGCTGGCCGCTTGCGCGACCCCGCAGAAAATCGGCCACGATGCCTCGGGCGCCGCGTTTGAGCGCACAGGACGTTTTGCGGTAAGCGTGAACTACTTCGGCGGCAGGCACGAGGCGGTGCAGGGCGGTTTCGCCTGGCGCGATACGGGCAATGCGCTGACACTTGATCTGGCCAATCCGCTGGGCAACACACTGGCGCGGGTCGAAGTCGAGCCGGGGCTGGCCACGCTGACGCGCAGCAATGGCGTACGCGAGCAAGCGGCGCATCCCGACGCGCTGGTCGAGCAGGTGCTGGGCAGCCCCATTCCTGTGGCGGGCTTGCGGGACTGGCTGCGAGGCCGGGTCGCGGGCACGGGCGTGTCCGGGCTCCAGAAGAACGAGCAGGGCCAGGTCGGCGCATTCAGCCAGGATGGCTGGCGTGTGCAGCTTTCTCGCTACGACGCTCAGGGGCCGGCCTTGTTGCAGATGAACCGCAACGATCCCGATCGCAGCATCAGCGTGCGCCTGGTGGTCGACGACTAGGCGGGTTCAATGGCTTTGTACGATGTGCCCGCGCCGGCCAAGATCAATCTCTTCCTGCACGTAACGGGCCGCCGCGACGACGGCTACCACCTGTTGCAGACCGCGTTCCGTTTCATCGACCTGTGCGACACGCTCAGCTTCGACTTGCGCCGCGACGGGCATATCTTGCGCGAAGGCAAAGGCATGGCCGGATTGGCCCACGATGACGACCTGGTGGTGCGCGCCGCCCGCGCCCTGCAGCAAGCCACCGGCACGTCGCTGGGCGCTCAAATACGCTATAGCAAGGTCATTCCTTCCGGCGGCGGGCTGGGCGGGGGCTCCAGCGATGCCGCCACCACCCTGATCGCCCTGAATCGCTTGTGGCAGACCGGTCTGAGCCGCCAGGACCTGATGAAGCTGGCCTTGCCTCTGGGCGCGGACGTGCCCGTGTTCCTGTACGGCCGGGCGGCTTTCGCGGAAGGAGTGGGGGAAGTCCTGTCGCCGCTGGAGCTGCCGGAGCGTGCCTACCTTGTTGTGCAACCGCCGCAAAGTGTCCCGACCGCAGGCGTGTTTTCATCACCCGATTTGACAAGGAATTCTCCTTCGGTCAAAATATCGGTCTTTGCTGATTGGCAAAAAATCAATGCGCCCGATAACGGTTTTTTCGAGAACGGTTTTTTTGGACGCAACGATCTTGAGCCAGTCGTTTTTGCGAAGTATCCGCGTGTCGGGGCAGCACACCGCTGGCTTGGTCAACAAGGGTTAAGCGCAAGAATGAGCGGTTCGGGCTCTTGTTTTTTTACAGAGTTTGTAACGCTGGAACAAGCAGTCGTGTGCCGACAGCAAATTATCGGTAAAATATCTTGTCGCGAAAGCGGCGACGCAGCGGTAGTTCAAAATGCCTGGGCTTGCTCCGGGTTTATGGATCACCCGCTACGAGACTGGATAAGCAGTTGAATTGGGGAATCGCCAAGCTGGTTAAGGCACTGGATTTT
>JBEBYL010000014.1:0-72507 GCA_040391135.1 Pusillimonas sp.
AAGCCGTATGCTCCCTTAGCAGGGGAGTACCTTCAACCTCTCGGCCACGTCTCCGGAAATAGGTCGCTATTCTAGCATGATATTTTCGGAGGATCAGACCCTCTGGCGGCTGCCAGACGTGTCCTTTGCGATTTCAGCTTCATTTACCATAGTCGGGACTTTGCAGCTCATGGTAATCGTAACGTTGCCGCGCCTCGTCCAGTCTGACGCCATTGCGGATATCATCGCGCAGGCGGGATTCCTTCTGAGTGATGTCCTCGGCAATGTCGAGTAATTTCGGCACTTGCGCCTGCGGCAGCACCACCACACCGTCGGCGTCGCCGCGCACGATGTCGCCTGGACACACCCTGACATTACCTATCATTACCGGTACTTGCAATGCCTTCAGCCGGATGCGGCCTTTTCCGGTTCTCATCCATGTGTCACGGCTGAAAATGGGATAGTCCAGTTCGCGGCATAAGGCCACATCACGATTATTCCCGTCAATAACTGTGCCGGCCATGCTACGGCGATGCGCCATTTCGGTCAGGATGTTTCCCCAGGTGCCCACATCGTCCCGCCCCTGGTTGTCGATTACGATAACACTGCCGGGCGCTACGTCATCGATGAACTCGCCTACATTACCTTGTTTGCCGTCAGCCGACTCGTACAAGACAGTGTAGGCGCGCCCTGCCATGCGAAACCCCGGGTCACAGGGCCGGATCTTATAGCACTGGCCAACGATCGCCAGGCGATCAAGGGCATCGCTAAGAGCTGCACAGTCGAGACGCGACGCACGCGCTACTTGTGCGTCATTTTCATCAATACTCATGCTGGTTCTCCAGATTCAATTTACAGAAGGGATCCCTTGAAGCGACCGTCGGCGCATCGAGAACGATGCGCCGACCATCATTCGATGGAAATGCCGGCGTTGCGGATGACCGGCTGCCAATAGTCGATGTCCCGGCGCACCTGCTCATCCAACTGTGGAGGTGTCATGTAGCGCACCTGTACCCCAAGGTTAACCAGAGAAGTGCGCACCGCCTCGGTCTTCAAGGTCTGCTCGACGGCGCTGCTCAGCTTTGCAATTGTTGCTGCTGGCGTACCTTGCGGAGCGAACAAGGCCACCCAAGCATCGAGTTCGAAACCCGGATAGCCCGCCTCCGCAGTCGTCGGTACATCCGGCATCAAAGGAATACGTTCTTTACTGGCGATAGCCAGCGGACGCAACGTACCTGCAGCAACAAAGCTAGCCAGCGAAGGGGGCGTGGCCACCGTCATCTGAACATGGCCGGCCAGGACATCCTGAATCGCCGGTCCAGCCCCTTTGTAAGCAATGTGGGTGACCTCGATACCGGTACGTTGCTTAAAAAGCTCCATCCCTATATGCGGGACGGAACCCGCTCCCGGTGAAGAATAGTTCAGCTCACCCGGATGCTGTTTGGCATATGAGACCAAGGCCTCGAGCGACCGCATCGGCATACCTTGGTTCACGGCAACGACATGGGGCGATACCACCAACATAGCCACCGGCGAGAAGTCCTTGATTGGATCCCACGAGAGCCGTTTGTACATGATTGGATTGCCAACATGAAACATTGAATACCCAGCCAGCAGAGTATAGCCGTCGGGATTGGACCGGGCTACATAGGTCGCAGCGATATTGCCGCTGGCGCCAGGACGATTTTCGACCACGACACTCTGGCCAAGAATCTCGCCCAGAGTGGGAGAAACGATACGTGCCACCTGATCCAAGATGCCTGCTGGGGTGACCGGCACGGTGATTTTTACAGGCTTATCGGGAAAAGTTGTGGGTTGCGCTAGGGATAGAGAACTTGTAATTACAGAAACCATAACTATTATCAGCCTTTTCATGGCGTGTCTCCTATATATTATGAATGTCTGTAATATAATATTTGCTGCTCATAATTACACAACAACTATTTGGAATAATTGTGCACCCACCTATGACTGGAGCGGCGATAAGTACGCCGGAGCGTATCCGGCAACTTCTGACGAGAGACATCGAGCAGGGCGTTCTTCGTCCCGGCCAACTTCTGGACGAGAAGCAGCTGGCATCCAGGCACGGCGTGTCGCGCACACCGGTGCGCGAGGCATTGTTGATGCTGACGATGCAAAAATTGGCGGTGACAGTGCCGCGTGCCGGCACCTTCGTGCACAAGCCACCGGCAGGCGAACTGATCGCTCTGTTGGAGTTTCTGGGGGAGCTGGAAAGTGTGGCGGCCAAACTTGCCGCCCAGCGCATGACTGGCGAACAGCGCGCTTTGCTGTCGCAAACCCATCGGGAATCGGAAGCCCTGGTACTGGCTGGCGACCGTACCGGCTACGAGGCTAGCAACCTGGCGCTGCACGAGATCATCTACTTGGGTAGCGGCAACACCATCATCCAGGAAGAAATCCATAATGCACGGCGGCGATTATCGAATTTCCGGCGTCATGTATTCGATCAGCCCGGGCGCCTTCGTGTCTCGTATGACGAACATCAGCCGCTGGTGGCAGCATTGCTGGCAGGAGATGGGTCTTTAGCCGCACAGGCAATGCATGATCACATCATCGGCAAAGGAAAGGCATTCGCCGATTTGGTGCTTGTCAATAAATAAAACTGCGGAGCCGGTCGCCGAACCGCCGGCTCCTTTCATTGATCAGGCTTGGCTTTTATCCTGGTCCAGACCGAATGCCTTGTGCAAGGCGCGCACGGCCAGTTCCATGTACTTGTCGTTGATGATGACCGACGTCTTGATTTCGCTGGTGCTGATCATCTGGATATTGATGCCCTCTTCCGACAGCGTGCGGAACATCAGGCTGGCGACGCCCACGTGGCTGCGCATGCCTATGCCCACGATGGACACCTTGCAGACCTTGTCATCGGAGACGATTTCACCGGCGCCCACGGCGGGGCCGATCTGGTTCTTGAGCAGATCCAGCGTGCGGGTGAAGTCGTTGCGGTTGACGGTGAACGAAAAGTCCGTCGTGCCTTGTACCGACTGATTCTGCAGAATCATGTCGACGTCGATATTGGCGGCGGCGACTGGGCCCAGGATCGAATAGGCAACGCCCGGGGTGTCGGGTACGGCTAGCAAAGTGACCTTGGCTTCGTCACGGCTGAAGGCGATGCCCGAAACGACGGCAGCTTCCATTTTTTGATCTTCCTCGAAAGTAATAAGGGTGCCCGAAACCATTTCTTCTTCGAGCGGTATCAGGGGGTCCGTCAGCGAGGACAGGACACGCACCGGGACATGGTATTTGCCGGCGAATTCCACCGAGCGTATCTGCAATACCTTGGAGCCCAGCGAGGCCATTTCCAGCATTTCCTCGAAGGACACCACATTCATGCGGCGCGCTTCAGGCACGACACGGGGGTCGGTGGTGTATACGCCATCGACGTCGGTAAAGATAAGGCACTCATGGGCCTTCAGGGCGGCGGCGACCGCGACGGCCGAAGTATCCGAGCCGCCACGGCCCAGCGTGGTGATGTTGCCCTCGTCGTCTATCCCCTGGAAGCCGGTCACGATGACCACTCGTCCGGAATCCAGGTCGCCGCGTATGCGGGTGTCATCGATGGAGCGGATGCGCGCCTTGGTATAAGACGAATCGGTGCGGACAGGAACCTGCCAACCGGTATAGCTGCGGGCAGCCACGCCTTGCGACAACAGGGCCATGGCCAGCAGGGAACTGCTGGCTTGTTCGCCGGTGGCGGCCAGCATATCGAGTTCGCGCGTATCGGGCTGCGGGGAAATTTCCTTGGCAAGGCTCAGCAGGCGGTTGGTTTCGCCCGACATGGCGGAAGGAACCACGACCACCTGATGGCCGGCCGCATGCCATTTGGCCACGCGCCGCGCCACGTTCTGGATGCGCTCCACCGAGCCCATGGACGTGCCGCCATATTTGTGAACAATCAGGGACATCTTCTACTCTGCGTTAAAGAGACACTAATCTGGATGAGTGCCGGACCATTTATGCACGGACGCTAACGCGCCGGACAAGCAAAACGGACTATTTTAGCGTGTTTCGCGGGGGCTGTTTTTAACGCGAAGGCCCCGCATCCAGGAATACGCGGCCTTTGGCGCAGCGTATCCAGGCCTGCCCATGCTTGACCTGCATCTGCCTGTCATGTCCCAAGGCATGCAGGCCGCGCAACTGCCGCATCAGGTCTTGCAGGCGGGCATCGGTCGGCATGCGCTGCCCCATCCGCGCGAGCCAATATCGCAAGACCAGGGCTTGCCGGGCGGCGGAAAGCCGGCGCCAGGCGGCCAGCGAGAAATCCCGTCCGTCGGCGCCTGGATCCAGTCCGTCGAAATCCTGGCCAGCCACTTCATCAAGGATTTCCCGGATTTCGGCGACCTGCCGGGCATGGCGGGCCAAAGCGCCCTGCCAGCCCGGCCAGCGCTGGTCCAGCTCGGGAGCCAGGCGTTCGCGGACGGCGGCGCGCGTGTATTTATCGTCGGCATTGGTGGGGTCCTGCACGGGCTCCCAACCGCTGATTTCGTGGAATGCCCGAGCTTGCTCCAGTATGGCGGCCCGTTCGATGTCCAGCCATGGCCGCAGATAGGTCAAGCCGCCGCGCCGGAGCAGCGACCCCATGGCGGCCAAGCCGGTCGGACCGGCGCCCCGCAGCAAGCGCAGCAAGACCGTTTCAGCTTGGTCGTTGCGGTGATGGGCCAGCAGCACATGCTCGACACCGGCCAGCGCCGCCAATCGGTCGAATGCCTGGTAGCGGGCATCGCGCGCCGCCGACTCGATGCCGCTGCCCGTGCCCAGATCGACCGATACCGTAAGACTATGGCATGACAGGCCCAGCATGTGCGCCAGATCGTGCGCATGGGCCTGCCAGCGATCGGCCGGCGCCTGCAAGCCATGGTGTATATGGAAACAATGCAGTTCAATGCCGTCGCGTCGCGCATGCAAGGCGGCATGCACGGCCAGCATGGCGGAGTCCGCTCCGCCGCTAAGGCCGACGGCGATACGGCGAGGATGCTCCGGCAAGGCGGCAAGGGCCTGGCTTACCGCCTGGGTCATGGCGGCAGACCCGAAGGTCTGCCAGAAGGCCCCGGTAAGCATGTCCGCCCTAACGCGCTTCCTGGAAGCGGCCGTAGGACATCAGGCGTTGCAGGCGTTGATCGATGAGCTGCTCGGCCGACATGCCCGACAGTTGGCGCAGGGAATCGGACAAGGCGCGGCCGAGCTGGCGCGCCATGACCACGGGATCGCGATGGGCGCCGCCCACCGGTTCGTTGACGATGCGGTCGATCAGGCCCAGCTCTTTAAGGCGGGGCGCGGTAATCGCCAGGGCTTCGGCGGCCGTGGACGCCTTGTCGGCGCTGCGCCACAAAATAGATGCGCAGCCTTCGGGCGAAATGACGGCGTAGGTGGAATACTGGAGCATCATGACCACGTCGCCCACCGCGATGGCCAGCGCTCCGCCGGAGCCGCCTTCGCCGATGATGGTGGAAATGATGGGCACCTTGAGCTCGGCCATGGCATACAGATTGTGGCCGATGGCTTCGGACTGGCCGCGCTCTTCGGCGCCAATGCCTGGATAAGCCCCCGGTGTATCGACAAAGGTAAAAACCGGCAACTGGAATTTTTCGGCCAGGCGCATCAAGCGCAGGGCCTTGCGGTAGCCCTCGGGACGCGGCATGCCGAAATTGCGCATGGCGCGTTCTTTGGTGTCGCGCCCTTTCTGATGGCCCACCACCATGCAAGGCGTACCGTTGAAGCGGGCCAGGCCACCGACGATGGACAGGTCGTCGGCATACATGCGGTCGCCGTGCAATTCGTGGAAATCGGTGAAGATTTCACGCACGTAGTCCAGGGTGTAGGGCCTTTGCGGATGGCGCGCCACCAGTGCCGTCTGCCAGGGCGTGAGCTTTGCATAAATGCTTTTGGCGAGCGCCTGGTTTTTTTGCTGCAAACGCCCGACCTCTTCCGAGATATCGACGGCGGAATCGGTTTGAACGAAACGCAGCTCTTCGATCTTGTTCTCGAGTTCGGCCAGAGGCTGTTCAAATTCCAGGAAGGTATTACGCATAAGGGCTAGTTTTCCAGATTAGAGCATTCGCGTTGTTCAATACTGCACCGAAGCGGGATCGAGGCTGCGCCATAGGTACCAGGTCGCCACGGTGCGCCAAGGCGCCCACGCCTGAGCAACTTCTCGTGCCTCGAAACGCGAAACGGGCTCACCACTAAAGTAGTGTAACGAAATTGCCTTCAGCAGACTCGCATCGTCCAGGGGAAGGATATCGGGCCGCTGCAAATTGAAGATAAGAAACATTTCGGCGGTCCATCGTCCAATGCCGCGTATGGCGCACAGATCCGCAATGACCGCCTCGTCATCCATGGCGCTCCAGGAAGCGGGTTTTATCTTCTTCTCGGAGAAATGCGTGGCCAGATCAAGTATGTATTCGGCTTTGCGCTTGGACAGGCCGGACAGCCGGATGTCGGTTTCGGCCAGGCGGATGACGCAGCGCGGCGAGGGGTCTCTTCCGCAGGCTTCGGTAAAACGCTGCCACATGGCGTCCGCCGCCGCGACCGAGATCTGGTGGCCCACGATGGCACGCGCCAGTGTGACGAACGGCGGGGCCGCCGGCGCCAGCCATTCGGACTTATGGCGGGGGATCAGCTTTTTAAGAATGCGATCGCGCCCCATGAGCTGCGCGGACGCCTCGTCCCAAAAATCCGGCTTTTCACGCCCTGCGTCTAGGCTTTCTGACATGACCCTCCCCTTCCTCAAGCCCGACGCCATTGGGTGACGCCGCCCGCTTTGTCTTCGAGTTCGATGCCGCCCGCCTGAAGCTCGTCGCGGATGCGGTCCGCTTCGGCAAAATTGCGATCCTTCTTCGCGGCGGCACGCAAATCAATCAGCTCCTGAATTCGTTCGGCCGGCAGGGATGCGGCGGCCGCCGCGCCGCCATGATATCGACTGGGCGACTGCAGGTAGCTGGCCGGATCGGCTTGCAACAGACCCAGTATGCCACCCAGCGCGCGCATCAGGCCAGATGCCAGGCCGGACCCATCGCGATTGGCTTCGCCGGCCAGTTCAAACAGGGCCGCAACGGCCCCCGAGGTATTGAAATCGTCGTCCATGGCGGCGCGGAATGATTGCGCCGCGGGATGGGTCCAGTCGATGTCGGCCTGCCGGGCCGGCACATTCTGCAAAGTCTGGTACAGGCGATCCAGGGAACTCTGCGCATCGAACAGATTGTCCGGCGCGTAGTTCTGCGGGCTGCGGTAATGATTGCGCACAATGAAGAAACGCAGCATTTCCGCCTCGCGCGGATTCACGCCATATGAGGCCTGGTCGTCCGGCAAGCCCGGGGCGGCGGCAATGGTGGCGCGTATGGTGCGAAAGTTGCCCAACGACTTGGACATCTTGTCGGCATCGACCATAAGGGGACCGCAATGCATCCACACCTTGGCCAGCGTGCCGCCGAAGGCGCCTTCGCTTTGGGCGATTTCATTTTCGTGGTGGGGAAACTTAAGGTCCGGCCCGCCCCCATGAATATCCAGGGGCTGACCCAGCAGGGCGCGGCTCATGGCCGAGCATTCAATATGCCAGCCGGGCCGGCCCAGGCCATAGGGCGATTCCCACTTGGATTCAGGCGGTTCCCCGGCCTTGGCCGCCTTCCATAAGACAAAATCCAGGGGATCGCGCTTGGCGGACGCCACAGCGACCCGTTCACCGGCCCGCAGATCGTCCAGCGACTTGCCCGACAGCTTGCCATAGCCGGGGAAATCGCGCACGGCGTAGTTGACGTCGCCGTCCTCGGACTGATAGGCAAGGCCCTTGTCTTCCAGGCGTTTGATGATGCCCAGCATGTCGCCCACATGCGCCGTGGCGCGAGGCTCGAAATCGGGGGGCTGCACACCCAGCGCGCGCTCATCGGCATGCATCGCGTCGATATAGAAAGAGGTGACCTCGCTCATTTTTCGGCCGCTGTCCACCGCGCGGCGGATGATTTTATCGTCGATATCGGTGATGTTGCGCACATACCTGACCTGATAGCCGCTATGGCGCAGCCAGCGCTGCACCACGTCGAAGCTGACCAGCATGCGCGCATGCCCCAGGTGGCAGAAATCGTAGACCGTCATGCCGCATACATACATGCTGACCTTGCCCGGCTCTGCGGTTTTCAATGGCTCTTTGGTGCGCGAAAGGGTGTTATAAATGTGCAGCATGTACAGGTAAATGTCTGTCGGTAAATACGATTGCGGGCCTGATCGGTACAGGCCCGGTTGCGGTAAACTCGGCGCGAGCCGGCAAGCAAGGCTAAAATGGCGGTCGATAAGTATAGCAAGCGGACGAAACCGACGCTGCCCTGCGCGGCCCGCTTTTTATTCTATGCCGATGCCATGCCAGCAACACAACCCTTACATATAGGTGCATAACCTGTGTTTCGAATTTTGAGCCCTGCAGTAGCGATCGTCCTTGTTCTGGGCGGGCTTTCGGTCCAAGCCGCCATGGCGCAGGCGGTGGTGCCCGGCCTCGCGCCGCACGTCGATCTTAACGCGTCACTGGAAGATGGTCCAGGCAAGCCCGCTTTCGAGGGCAAGCTGTTCAACGATCCGCCCCCGCCCGAAGGCGGCTGGAAAGGCCTGGCCAAGCTGCTGGAAGCGCTCACGCCCAGCGTCGATACCTCCATTCCCCTGACCGCCTCCGAAATCACCAGCCGCATCAGCCAGATGCTGGACCAGGGCCGCAATGAAGAAGCCCTGGAAGTCATCCAGAAGCGGACCGCCCAGCTGGAGCAGCAAGGCGGTATCGGCACCGATGTGCAATTGATGTTCCTGCATGGCCGGGCGCTGGCCGCATTGGGCCGCGATGCCCAGGCGATCGACCTGTACCGTAAAATGACCACGCTCTACCCCGAGCTGCCCGAGCCCTGGAACAACCTGGCGGCGGAATACGTCAAGCAGGACAAGCTGGACATGGCGCGCGACGCCCTGTCGATGTCGCTGGCGGCCAACCCCAACTACGGAACCGCCAAGGCCAATCTGGGTCAGGTACAGCTTATGCTTGCACAGGAATCCTTTCGCAATGCCGCAAGGCTGGGCGTGGGCAGCGCCCAGTCCAAGGCTGAACAGACCGCCGAAGTCCTGAAAAAATAATCTATCTTTCTCTGCAACCGTCCAGGCGATACTAGAATGCGTTTTTCTTCGATACTTATCCCCTCGCTCGGCCCATCGCTGCGCGTTTTCGGCCTTGCCTGCGCGGCATCGCTCGCCCTGTGCCTGGGCAGTGTTGCGCAAGCGGCCTCACCATCCCCTACTCAAGGTAAATCTATGAGCTCAACTCCCCGCGTCAAACTGCAAACCAGCCAGGGCGATATCCTTATCGAACTGGATGCCGAAAAAGCGCCTAAAACTGTCGAGAACTTCCTGACTTACGTCAACGAAGGCTTCTACGACGGCACTATTTTCCACCGCGTCATCAATAACTTCATGGTTCAGGGCGGCGGCTTCGATGCCGGCATGAAACAGAAGCAGACCCATGCGCCCGTCGAAAATGAAGCCAACAACGGCCTGAAGAACGACCGCTACACCCTGGCCATGGCGCGCACGGCCGACCCCCATTCGGCCACCGCCCAGTTCTTCATCAATGTGGCCGACAACGACTTCCTGAACTTCACCTCGCCCACGCCCAACGGCTGGGGTTACGCCGTATTCGCGAAGGTCGTGGAAGGCACCGAGGTCGTGGACAAGATCAAGGCCGTGAAAACGGGGAACAAGGGATTCCATCAAGACGTTCCGGCAGAAGATGTCCTTATCGAGAAAGCCACAGTCGTTGAATAAGCTCCGGCTCGCCGGCACCGTCTGGATCGCCTCGGATATTCATCTGGGGCCGCATACGCCCGGCACCGCCCGCGCTTTCCACGAATTTTTGGACAAGGCATGCGCTCAGGCGGATGCCTTGATTTTATGCGGCGATATATTCGACGCATGGATAGGCGACGACCTGGCGCTATCGGCCCCGCCCGCCTGGCTGGCCGAAACAGTGGAAAAATTCAGGCGGGTCTCCGAAAAAGTTCCCTTGTGGCTGGGCCGCGGCAATCGCGATTTCCTGATGGGGCGCGTGCTGGCCGGGCATGTCGGCGCCCAGGTACTGCCCGACCGGGTATGCCTGGAAACCGATGCGGGCAAGATTCTGCTGTCGCACGGAGACGAATACTGTACCGCCGACCGGGGCTATCAGCGCTTTCGGCGCGTCGTGCGCTGCCCCGCCGTGCAATGGCTTTTCCTGCGTTTAAGCCTGTCGGCGCGGCGCGGCATTGCCGACCTGGCGCGCGAACGCAGCATGGCGTCCAATCGCCATAAATCCTTGGACATCATGGATGTCAGTCCGTCGGCCATAGAAAAGGCGTTTTCAGGGGTCGATGCCGACATCATGGTTCACGGCCACACCCACCGTCCACAGGTCCACCGCCTAACGGTCGACGGCAGGACGCGCAGCCGCTATGTATTGCCCGACTGGGATTACGATCACGGCGATGCCGTTCGTGGCGGGTGGCTGGCTATCGATGCCCGCGGCCTGCATTTGAATCAGGCGTCGAAATCCAGCTGAAGCCCAGCGGTGTCGCCGCGCTGGCGCACCTGGACGCGGCGCGCAAGTCGGCTTAGCAAATACGATGTCATGTGCATCGTGGCTTCGGGATCGTCGATCAAGGCCTCGGCGGTCGGCGGCATCTCGCGGGGGGCTGGCAGAGCCAGGCCTTTGTACGAAAACCTGACCCGCAGGGTATATTCATCGAAGCGCGTCCTGACTTCCAGTTCAGCCTGCCCCGGGGCTATCCGGTTGCTATGCGCCAACAGGTCGAAGGCCTGCCATGCCGCCTGCTCGGCGCGCTGAACGGCATCGCGCCTTGCACCCCATAGGCGTCCCTGGTTTTCCATGAACAGGTTCAAATCGTCGGCCGTGGTGGCATCCAGCTTGAACCGCTGCATCGTGCGGCGCGAGGCGCCCAGGCGGAACACCATGGTCAAGGCCAGCGCCACCAGCGTGCCGTTGGTCACGCCGGCCAAATCCATGAAACCGGCCAGCGGCGCATTTTCCACGCCGGCCACGATGTAGCGATGCGATACGCCTACGATCAGGCCCACGCCCAAGGCCAGCGAGCGCCTGTCGTCCAGCATGCGCGAAGCCACCAGCTTCAGCCCCGCCATCAACAGGAAGGCGGCCAAGTACAGCAGCAGGGCTGAAATGACCGACCCTGGAACGACCAGCCACAAGACGATCAGTTTGGAGCAAAACGCGGTGATTACAAGGAAAGCCGCCACCCAATAGCCCAGGCAGCGGCTGGCGGAGCCCGAGGTTGCGGCCAGGCCGACCGCGCCGCCGCTGGCCGATTGCGGCATCGCATTGATGAAAGAAGCCAATATGTGCGTCAGTCCTTCCGCGCGCAATCCCCGGGCATAGGCGTGCAAGTCCGGCCTGTGCCAGTCCGCGTCGGCGGTGCGCTGGGCCACCGTCTGGGTGCCGACGGATATCAATGAAAAGGTCAGCCCGATAAGCATGTAGGGCAGCACCATGTCCATATTGAAATCCCAGCCGAAGGCCGGGAGCGTCGGCAGGCGCAGCCAAGGCGCGGCGGAAATATAGGACAGGCTCTCCGGCTGGATCAAACCCAGCATGCCGGCCAGCATGCTGCCGGCAAGCAAGCCGAACAATGCGGCGAACAGGCGCAGGCGGGACTTCAGCCAAATGTGGCAGAACACCATGACAAACAGGGTAAAGGCCGCCGCGGTCAGGTCGACATTCGACGCACCCGTGCCGTCGGTCGCATGAAACAATAGCTTCAGGCCGATCTGACCGATGCTAACTCCAGTCAGCATCACCATGAGCCCGGCGATTTCGACGGTGAATATGCTGCGCAGACGCACGATACAGGCGCTGAAGGCAAGCTGGGTCAGCCCTGCCACGCACACCATGCCGTAGGCCAGAGGCAAGCCGCCCGGGTGGCTGCTAGCCAGGAACATGACCGCGAACACGGTAGGTGTGGCTTGCAGCGGATAGTAATAACCCGAGCCTATGCCCCAGCGCTTCGATATCTGCAGCAGTATCGAGAAAGCGCTGGCGATTAGCGAGGCGGCGGCGACATCCAGAAAGTCGCTGGACGCAAGATGAAAGCCCGTTTCGTGCAGGAACAGATTGGGTATCACCAGCAAGGCGCCCAGAAAGGCCATTTGCTGCAGCACCAGGCCCAACGCCGTGGGAATAGGCAGGCGGTCGTTGATCCAGTAGACGATGTTATCGGGCTTGCGCATGCGTCGCTCCTAACGGATTTCCTGCGATGAAAGGCAAGGCGTTACGCATCGGCAATCGTCAAATGACGGGCATGAGCTGCATCGTGCCGGGCTCGGTACGCCAAAGGTCGCCGGTTTCCAGGTCGAACCACCAGCCGTGCAAGGCCAGAGTGCCTTGCTCGACACGCTCCTTGATCCAGGGATAGCTAAGCAAGTTGTGCAAAGAGCCCGTAACCGCGGCGCGCTCGGCAAGGCCAGGGTTGTCTTTGAGCAGTTCCAGCGAAACCTTCTGGCGTTCATCGGGCTTGTCGGCATTCAGGTACAGCTCGGTGGCGCTCATGGCCATCGATACCCATTCGCCGACGAATTCGCGGTCCAGGCGTTGGCCGCCGGCCGTCGCCAGCATGGCCTTGATGCCGCCGCATTGGGCGTGGCCCAGGACAATGATGTGATCCACCTTGAGGTCGCGCACCGCATATTCGATTGCCGCCCCCGTGCCATGCAGACCGGAGCCCTGCTGATAAGGAGGAACGAGATTGGCCACATTGCGCACGGTGAACAATTCGCCGGGCTCGGCGGACAGCAATACGCCGGTATCCACACGGGAATCGCTGCAGGCAATGATCAATGTCGCCGGCGCCTGGCCTTTGGTGGACAGCGCATGCATGAGTTCGGGCGAATGCTTGTAGTATTCGCTGCGGAAACGAAGTACCGCGGCCTCGAAATGCGAAATGTCTCGGAGATTATTCTGGCAGCAGTCGGCGGACATGATGTTTCGTTCCATAAAATTGGTAACAAATTCTAGCCGCAAATTATATCGTCATGCGGACCAACGGCAAACGTCCGTGCTGCAGGGACGCCGAAATATGCACAAATTGCCGCGCTATCAGCGTGCCAGCAGCCACACCATGACCACTATGCCCAGGGCGATGCGATACCAGGCAAAAGGCCGATAAGTGCGGCGCGAGACAAAGCGCAACACGGCCCGCACCACCACCAGGGCGCTTACGAATGCGGCCAGAAAGCCCACCACGATGGCGGTCAGCTGCGTATCGTCCAGCGCGCCGCTGTTGCGGTACAGATCGTAAACCGTGGCCGCCAGCATGGTCGGCATGGCCAGGAAGAACGAAAATTCGGTGGCGGTCTTGCGCTGTATGCCCGCCATCATGCCGCTGATTATGGTCGCCCCCGAGCGCGATGTGCCGGGCACCATGGCCAGGCATTGCGCAAAGCCAACCACCAGCGCCTGCTTCCAGCTGATTTCCTCGAGGGCATGGGCGGTCGCGCGCTGCGAAGACACGCTATCGTCTCGCGCAGCATCTCCGGATGTATCGGTCTGCTTGGCAAACTGGGGTTTGCGTTCAACCCAAAGCATGACAAGGCCGCCGGCTATCAACGTAAATACGAATACCGCCGGACTATGGAAGAGCATCTTGATGTACTTGATCGTGAGTGCGCCTATGACCGCCGCCGGCAGAAAGGCGATAAGAAGGTTGCGCATGAACAGGACCTCGCTGCGCTCCCCCGACAGCGTTCCGCGTATCAACTGCCATAGACGCGCCCGGAATATCCACATGACAGCCAGGATGGAGCCGAACTGGATGACGACTTCGAACACCTTGTCGTTGCCGGATGAAAAATTGATCCAGTCGCCGATGAGCAGCAAATGGGCGGTGCTGGATACGGGGATGAACTCGGTAAAACCTTCAATCAGGCCCAGGAACAGGGCTTTAAGCATGAACCACAAACTATCAGTCATATTTTCTCGTTGTCGATGTTGTCGGCCTGATGATACAGCCGCTCTACTTGCACCGTCGCAATGCGGCGTCCATCCAGGCGCAGCACCGTAAACCGGAAGGTGGCATGCTCCTGTTTCAGTTCGCAGCTATCGCCGGGCTGCGGCAAATGTCCGAAGCGCTCCAGCAGATAGCCGGCCAATGTCGAATAGCCTTCTTCCTCGTCGACCAATCCATCGGTATTGAGCAGCAGCTCCAGATGATGCAGGTCGGCCGCCCCATCCGCGCGCCAGCGGTTTTCGCCGTCGGCCGCGATGTCCGGCGTCTCGTCCTCGTCCGGGAACTCGCCGGCTATGGCCTCGAACACGTCGATGGGCGTGACCACGCCTTCTATGGCGCCGAACTCGTCGGTCACCAGCACCAATTGGCCACGCGACCGCTTGAGCGTATCCATCAGGCGCAGCACGCCTATCGACTCATGCACGATGATGGGGTCGCGCAAGCGCGACAGACGTATGGTGCCATGCGTGATGAGGTCCGCGATCATTTCCTTGGCGCGCCCTATGCCGATCACCTCATCCAGCGATCCCCGGCAAACCGGAAAAAAGCTGTGCGGCGCCTTGGCGATCTGTTCCCGCAGCACGGCGGGATCGTCGTCCAGGTCGATCCAGGAAATATCGTTACGTGGTGTCATGATCGAATGGATGCTGCGGTCCGCCAGCGTCAGTACGCCGCTGACCATGTAGCGCTCCTCGTCGCCGAATACCTGGGCGGGCGCTTCGGCTTCGATTTCCGCTTCCTTCTCGGGGCCCGCCATGGGGCGCTTGCCCAGCATGCGCAGTACCCCTTCTGCGGTGCGCTCGCGCAGGGGCCGGCGGGAATCGATCTTGCGCATATTGCGGCGAGTCAGCTGGTTCAGCACTTCGATCAGCACCGAAAAAGTGATCGCGGCATACAGATAGCCCTTGGGCACCGCGAAGCCGAAGCCTTCCGCCAGCAATGAAAAGCCGATGGTCAGCAAAAAGCCCAGGCATAGGATGACGACCGTGGGATGGGCATTCACAAAGCGTGTCAGCGGCTTTGAGGCAACCAGCATCAGGCCGATGGCGATCACCACCGCCATCATCATGATGGCCAGGTGATCGACCATGCCGACCGCCGTGATGACGGCGTCTATCGAAAATACCGCGTCAAGAATGACGATCTGGGTGACGATGACCCAGAAGCTGGCATGCATGCGGGAACCCGATGCATGTACGTTGCGGCCTTCCACCCGTTCGTGCAGTTCCAGCGTCCCCTTGAAGAGCAGGAAGAAGCCGCCGACGATCAGGATAAGGTCGCGTCCCGAAAACTCCAGCGGCCCGACGGCGAACAAGGGCGCGGTCAGCTTGATCAGCCAGGACATGACCGACAGCAGCACCAGGCGCATCAGCAATGCCAGCGACAGGCCCAGCACGCGGGCGCGGTCGCGCAGCGCCGGAGGCAGTTTCTCGACCAGGATGGCGATGAAAATCAGATTGTCTATGCCCAGGACAATCTCGAGAATGACAAGGGTTAGCAGGCCGACCCATGCGGAAGGGTCCAGCATCCACTCCATCAGGCGGCTCCGTTATGGATGGTCAATCCCGTAGATGCGACAGCATTTGGGGGAAGATCTTGGGTGTCGCGGCCAACACGCTGCCGCTTTTCATCCAGCCCTGCTCACCGTCGAAATCAGCGACCAGGCCGCCGGCCTCGAGTATCAGCAGCCCGCCCGCGGCCACATCCCAGGGTTTCAGGTTCAGTCCGCAAAAACCGTCCAGGCGTCCCGCCGCAACATAGGCCAAGTCGAGCACGGTCGATCCGAGCCGGCGCGCCGCGGCGCATTCCGAGAGCATGCTCGCAAAGCGCGTGCCCGAGGCGGCCGTCGAGGCGGACCCCGGCACATGCGCGCCCAGCAAGGCGTCGTGGTAGCGCGACTGCCCGGACACCCGGACGCGCCGGTCGTTCAGAAACGCGCCGCCGCCGCGGCTGGCGGTAAACAGTTCGTTGCGCGAGGGGTCGTACACCACAGCCTGGGTCAACTGGCCGCGCTGCGCCAATGCGATCGAGATGGCATAAATGGGCAGGCCATGAATGAAATTGGTGGTGCCGTCCAACGGATCGATGATCCACTGGAATTCGGCCTGCTCGTCGCTGGACTGGCCGGCGGCCAGATGCGTGCCCGATTCTTCGCCCAGGAAGCCATGGTCCGGATAGGCGGTGCGCAACACGTCGATAATGGCTTCTTCCGCGGCGTGATCCACTTCCGTGACATAATCTTTAGGCCCTTTGCGTGCCACTTGCAGGCGTTCCAGGTCGAGGCTGGCACGATTGATGATGGTGCCAGCACGGCGTGCCGCCTTGATGGCGGTATTGAGCATCGGGTGCATAAAATTCCGTAATTGAACAAAAAATGTCGAAGCCAGCCGCTGCAGCATCCGGCCATTTGCGCCAGGCGCCATCGGCGGGGATCAACACGATAAACCATGTATTTTAAATGACTCAGCCGCTTTCCCCCGAAACACAGATGTTTTCTTCCGAAACACAGTCCTCTTTCCAGGGCAAGGCCGACGCTTTTTCGCGCGTACGGTTCATTATGGTGCATCCCAGCCACCCGGGAAATGTCGGCGCGGCGGCCCGGGCCATCAAGACTATGGGATTTCACGACCTGTGCCTGGTCGCACCACGCTTTCCCGACGTCCTGGATCTTCCCGAAGCGCAATCGCTGGCCAGCGGAGCCACCGATGTCCTGGCGGCCGTCAGCATCGTCCCGACGCTGGCGCATGCCTTGGCTCCGGTGACGCTGGCCTTCGCGCTGACGGCGCGCGCACGCATGCTGGGGCCCCCTTCCTGCGACATCCGCCAAGCCGCCCTTGCCACCCGCGATCATTTGCAAGGCGGCATGGGACCCGTGGCCATCGTGCTGGGAACAGAGCGTTCGGGACTCACGAACGACGATATCGCGCTGTGCCAGCGCGTTTGCCATATACCGGCCAACCCCGAATACAGTTCCCTTAACGTGGCCCAGGCCCTGCAATTGGCCGCCTGGGAATTGCGTTATGCGCTGGCCAACGCCGCCGGCCTGCCCCTGTTGCCCACGACAGAGGGCCACCCGGAAGCGGGGGCTCTGCCCGCCCCCAACGAAAAAGTGCAGGCATTCATGGCCCATTGGGAACAAGCGGTGACCGAGGTCGGTTTCCTTGATCCCCAGCACCCCAAGAAGCTCATGCCGCGCATGCGCCACATGTTCGGCCGCAATGGCCTTAGCCAGGACGAAGTCGACATGATGCGCGGCCTGTGCACGGCCATGATCAAGACGGCCGCCAAGGCCAGGCGCTAAGCCTCAGCCCGATACGACAGGCAGGCCGGCCAGACGGGAAAGCTCGGCCTGGCCCAGCCCCGAAACATCATCGACCAGAACGACCTTGCCGTCCCTCAGGTCGAACACCGCCAGGTCGGTATAGACCCGTGTGACGCAGCCGACGCCGGTCAGCGGATACGTGCAGCGCTCCACCAGCTTGCTTTGCCCTTCCCGCGTCAAAAGCTCCATCAATACGTAGACCGACTTGGCGCCAATGGCCAAGTCCATGGCCCCGCCCACCGCCGGAATGGCATCGGGCGCGCCGGTATGCCAATTGGCCAGATCGCCGAAACGCGACACCTGGAATGCGCCGAGCACGCAGATATCAAGGTGGCCGCCGCGCATCATGCCAAATGAATCGGCGTGATGGAAATAGGCGCCGCCCGGCAAAAGAGTGACCGGCTGCTTGCCGGCGTTGATGAGATCGGGATCTTCGGCGCCCGGTTCAGGCGCCGGGCCCATCCCGATGACTCCATTCTCGCTGTGCAGCATGATCTCGCGATCCGCGGGAAGGTAGTTGGCGACCTTGGTCGGCAGGCCGATACCCAGATTCACCACGCTGCCTTCCGGAATGTCCTGTGCGACGCGCGCCGCCATTTGTTCGCGATTCAATCGATTCATTTTGATGCTCCCACGACGACTACGCGCTGCACGAAAAGGCCCGGCGTGACGATGGCCTCGGGATCGAGCGCTCCCAGTTCCACGATCTCGTCCACCTGAGCCACCGCGACACAGGACGCGGTCGCCATGATGGGCCCGAAATTACGCGCGGTCTTGCGGTACACCAGGTTACCCCAGCGATCCGCCCGCAAGGCCTTGATGAGAGCATAGTCGGCATGCAGCGGATACTCCAGAATGTAATCACGCCCATTGATGGCACGCTGCTCCTTGCCTTCAGCCAGGGGCGTACCGGCGCCGGTGGGCGTATAGAATCCGCCTATGCCTGCGCCGGCCGCACGGATGCGTTCGGCCAGATTGCCTTGCGGCACGAGCTCCAGTTCGATCTTGCCGGCCCGGTACAGGGCATCGAATACATGCGAGTCGGACTGGCGCGGAAACGAACACACGATCTTCCGGACCCGTCCGGCCGCCAGCAATGCCGCCAGACCGGTGTCTCCGTTACCCGCGTTGTTGTTGACTATGACCAGCTCTTTTGCCCCTTGATCGAGCAAGGCGTCGATCAGTTCTTTGGGCTGGCCCGCCATGCCAAAGCCGCCGACCATCACGACGGCCCCATCGGGGACGTCGGCCAGAGCCTGCCGCGCGTTGTCGAAAATCTTGGAGATCATGCCTTTTCCTGCTTGTAAATAGATCGTGGCCAGCTTCCGAAGTAGCCGGCCACCATGGATTGCTGCGCCAGCCTAGTCCACCGTGGCGCCAGAAGCCTTGACCACCTTGGCCCAGCTGTCGACTTCGGACTTGATGAAGGCGCCGAATTCGGCGGGCGTGGTTTTGGCCGGCACCGCGCCCAAGTCGGCCAAGCGTTTTTGTACATCGGGTTTGGCCAGGGCCGCCAGAATGGTTGCATTGAGCTTGTTGACCACGTCATCCGGCGTGCCCTTGGGCGCAATCACCCCGAACCACGAAGATACGTCGAAAGTCGGGTAGCCCGATTCCTTCATGGTGGGCAGGTCGGGGGCCGTTTTGGAGCGATCGGCCGTCGTGACCGCCAGTGCGCGCAACTTGCCGGCTTCCACATGCGGCCAGGCCGAAGGCATGTTGTCGAACATGTACTGCACCTGCCCTCCCAGCAGATCGGTCATGGCCGGCGAGCTGCCTTTGTAGGGAATATGGGTGACATCGATATTCGCCACTTGCTTGAACAGTTCGCCCGCCATGTGGATGGAGGTGCCGCTGCCCGAGGACGCGAAATTAAGCTTGCCCGGATTTGCCTTGGCATAGTCGACCAGTTCCTTCACGGTCTTGACCGGCACCTGGGGGTTGACCACCAGCACATTGGGTACGCGCACGGCCAGCGCGATGGGGGCAAAATCCTTGACCAGGTCGAAACGCAGGTTCTTGTACAAGGTCTGGTTGATGGCGCTGGTGACGGCGACCATGTACAAGGTGTAGCCATCGGGATCGGCGCGCGAAACCATTTCCGTGGCGATGTTGCTGCCCGCGCCCGGACGGTTTTCAACGACCACCGGCTGGCCCAGGGCGTCGCCGATTTCCTTGCCGACGATGCGCGCCACGACATCGGTCGTGCCGCCCGCGGAGAACCCCACGACCAGGCGAATGGCATGATCGGGATAGGCCGCCGAAGCAGCGCTTGAAAAACCCAGGGAACCCGCAACCAGCATGCTTGCGGCCAGCGCCTTGGCGCCTAGTGTGAATTTGGTATGAATTAGCATGTAGTGTCCTCCTATTAGCGTCCGTCTTGTGGACAGTTTTATAATTGCAGATAGATTCTCGGACATATTTTCAATTTTTTAAACATACACGTACACGCAGTGGACACTTTTGATCTCGACACCTCAGGCTCCGGTCCGCGCACGCTACGACGCGGCCTGCAAATCCTGCGCACTCTTCAGGAAAACCCCGAGTCCGGCCTGAACGTCAGCAGCCTGGCCCGGATCACCGGCCTGCAGCGGCCCACGGTCTATCGCCTGCTGGCGGCCCTGGTCGAGGGGGGATTCGTAAAGAACATCAGCGGCACCAAGCGTTTCGTTGCCTGCCAGAGCGGATCGACCTCCATCATCGACCAGGACCCGCGCATCGAACTGGCTTTCCCCGTCATGCAAAAGCTGGCCGCTGCGACAGGCGACGCCGTCTTCCTAGTCGTACGCGATGGGCATGAATCGGTCAGCCTCTGGAGGGAAATCGGCCCCTACCCTGTACAGATCCTGGCGACATTCGCCGGCAAGCGTCAGCCGCTGGGCGTGGGGTCGGGCGGCATGGCCTTGCTGGCCAAACTGGACGACCCGACGGTGGAAGAGATCATTGCCCACAACAGCAACCAGATAGAGCAATACGGCGGCATGACAGCCCGCGAAATGCGCCAATTGGTCCAGAACACCCGTACCCGTGGCTATTCAGTCGTGGGCAATTATGCGGTGCGCGGCGCGCTGGGGGTAGGCTGCGCCTTGTGCGATGCCAAAAGCCAGCCATATCTGGCCATCAGCGTCACTGCCATCACCGAACGCATGCCCGCCACGCGCCAGCGTGAAATCGCCGGCCTCATACAGGAAGGCCTGAAAACCATAGCCGGAAAAATCTGAGGCCCGGTCTTAGCGGGCGGCCGCCTGCACCGGATTGGCATGGACTTCGCTGACGGGAATGGGCACCTTCAAGCCTGCCTTGGACAAGGCTTGCAGCGCATTGCGATACAAATCGAACCGCAGGTCCCAGTAGCTTTCGGCGGGCGTCCATACCCGTATGGTGACGATGGTAGTGCTCTCGCGATATCCGGTCACCAGCACTTGCGGCTGGGGTTCGGCCAGGACGTGCTGATGCGACTCGACCAGTTGAGCAAGCTCGCGCAGGGCCAGCTCGAGATCGTCGCCGTAGCGCACCGACACTTCCACATCAAGCCGGCGTGTCGCGTTGCGGCTGTAATTGATGATGGTGCTGCCCCACACCATGCTGTTCGGCAAGGTCAGATGTATGCCGTCAGCCTGGATCAGATGAGTCAAAAACAACCCCACCTCGGCGACCGTGCCATCGCCTTTGCCGACCACTGAAATCGCTTCGCCCGCGCGCAAAGGACGCAGTGCCAACAGCATGATGCCGGCGGCAATATTTTGTAAAGTCCCCTGCAGGGCAAGGCCGACGGCCAGTCCGGCCGCGCCCAGCATGGCGATAATGCTGGCGGTCTGCACACCGAAACGCGCCAGCACGGCAACGATCACGAATATGCGTATGGCCCATACCGTCACGGTATAGACCATGGGGACAATCGTGGGGTCGACCCGGGGCGATCTGGCGGCCAGCTTCCTGACGCTGCGGCCCGCCAGCGACGACGCCGACCAACCGACGACCAGCAAAATCACTGTAACCGCCAGGTTCAGGGCGAGGTATTCCACAGCCGGCATGAAAGCCGACACGTCCTTGAGTTTTTCCAGCATGGCTATATCCGCGGCGCTGATGGATGGTATGCCGAATGATACCCGTGTTTGGCGGCGTCAGGAACAGACGGAGTTATCCACGTCAACTGTGGACAAAGCCAGGGAAAAGTGCTTGATTACTTGAAATAGTTTTGAAATATCAATCCCTTGAGCAACCAGCATGAAAATCATCCACAGACCGGCAAAAAAGCGCCAGCCGGTGGATGATTTGATTCAGCCGGTGTCGTTCAGGGTGATCGCCCGCTAATCAGGCGCACCAGTATCATGACAATCGCCACGACAATCAATATATGGATAAAGCCTCCTATGGTGTACGAGGTAACCAACCCGAGCAACCATAAGATGATAAGAATCACCGCAATCGTATAAAGCATATCAGCCCTCTCTTCGTCACTTGGACGGATTTGTATTATTTACTTGCTTCGTGCCCCACGACGCCGCCGACGGCGGCGCCCCCCAGGGTACCCAACGTACTGCCGCCGGTCAGGACCGCTCCGCCCACCGCTCCCACGCCTGCGCCTATCGCCGTATTCTTGCCTTGCCGGGACATGCCACCGCAGCCGGCCAAGCCCATTGCCAGCGCCAAGGTCACGGTACCCACCGCGAATCGCTTCATCGTTCTCATGGAATCGCTCCTTATAAATTTTGGATCGGCAACGGACTGCCCTGTTGCTTGAGCGGAAGCAAGCAAGCGCCATGCCCGTGGGCTCCGGGGCCATTCAGGGCACGATACTTGCTGCATGCCGAACGACCCTGTTGGTCGTTAACCAGGAGAACCCTATGAAAAAATCCATTGCCATTGCCGCATGCTCGCTTCCCTTGATATTCACGGCATCCGCCTATGCGCAGACACCTCCGCCCCAAGGCGGCGAGGCCCCCACACCGGGCGCGCCAGGCACGCCCGCCCCCGCCCCCACGACTCCCCCGGGTGCGCCAGCGGGCGCCGCCGATACATCGGCCAGCGCAGCCATGACCGAAGCCATTACGGGCTGGAGCGTCAAGGATAAAATCATGGGCAATGCGGTATATAACGAGAAAGATGAAAAAATCGGCGACATCAATGATGTCGTGTTGGCGAGCGACGGGAAGGCGGCTTATTTCATCGTCGGCGCGGGCGGATTCCTGGGCATGGGGGAACGCAGCGTGGCGATTCCGTTTGACGAGATCAAGCAAACCGGCGACAAGCTCGTATTGTCAGGCTATACAAAAGAGCAGTTGAAGGCCTTGCCGAAAGTCGAGATTGCCAAATAAGGGAAACCCGCGTAGCGGCGTACAAACGCCGCTACGCCAACGCATTCCACCCGCTACCAGGAGCACTGCCATGAACAAGTCCGACACGACTAAACCCGGCAAGGAGCCGCCAACGCCTTTCCCGACCACGCAGGACAATCCGGCCGGACGCGAGGATGCGTTGGACAGCGGGCTGGAAGAAACATTTCCGGCTAGCGATCCCGTCTCGGTCTCCACCAAGAAGCCGGATATCGAGGCGTCCGATGCAGCCGCCTCGCCGGGTGCTAAAGGGAAAGAATCCTCCAAGCAGAAAGAAAAGGATCTGGACGAGGGGCTGGAAGAAACCTTCCCCGCCAGCGACCCTGTCTCCATTACCACCAAGAGGCCGGACAGTTCTGCCTGAATGACTATGCTTGCGGGCATGCCCGACCCTCCGTCCCCGGGAACCGTGCTGATTTATGCGGCGCGCAAGGCGGAGCCCGAGCATGAACGGGTGGTGCATTTTGAACTGGGTACGCGCATAGCCGGCCTATTGGGCGCGTCGTTCGGCGGAGCGCACCGTGAAGGCATCGGGTACCAGGCCCCCGTTTATCTCATCCCGACCGATACGCTCATCGGCGCGGAACTGGCGCAACGCTTGGGGGTGCGCCGCGAAGAAGATCTGTTTGGCGGCGTCGCCCCCCATACCTTCGTTCCCACCAAGGCCATCACGCATGGCTTGCTCGATCCGCATGCCTTTGCTCCAGAGGGCTGGTCGCATGAATTCAGCCAGCGCGTCAAAGACAGCGTACTGGATGGCATCACCGCCTTTTCCATCGGAGATGCGCAAAGGGCCGGCATCCGGCTGCTGCGCCAAGGCCCAGTCCGGATCAAGCCGGTGCTGGCCACGGCCGGGCGCGGCCAGGCGCTGGTGTCCAGTCTGGACGAGCTTACGGCGCTCTTGGAACAAACGGACAGCCGCCACATAGCGGAGTGCGGGCTGGTACTGGAAGAAAACCTGGACGAAGTCGAGACCTTCAGCGTGGGCCAAGTCCGCATCGGCGGCCTCACCGCCAGTTATGTCGGAACGCAATGCCTGACCCCCGACAATCTGGGGGAAATGGTATACGGAGGCTCGGAACTGATCGTGGTCCGCGGCGATTTCGAGCAACTGCTCAAGCTTGAGCTGAGCGATGAATGGCGGCTGGCCATTGCCAAGGCTCGTATCTACGATACAGCCGCCACCGCCTGCTACCCCGGCTTGCTGGCATCGCGCCGCAATTACGACATTGCAATCGGAATCGGACGGGGCAAGGCGCGGCGCTGCGGCGTCCTTGAGCAGTCATGGCGTATCGGCGGAGCCAGTGGAGCGGAAATCGCGGCTCTGGAAGCCTTCCATGCCGACAAAGGGCTGCAGGCCGTGCGCGCGTCGACCATTGAGCTGTTCGGCTCCAGTCCCCGCCCACCCCCGGGAGCCAGGGAGATATACCGCGGCGTCGACCCGCAAATCGGCCCGATCAGCAAATACATAAGGGTCGAACCTTATGGGAACTAGCAGCGCCACCATTGAAATCGTCATCGACGACGAACACATCGCCGGCACCTTCCTGTCGCCGCAATCGAAAGTGCCGGGCATATTGTTCGTTCACGGCTGGGGCGGAAGCCAGGAGCGCGACCTGGACCGGGCCCGGGGCATAGCCGGCCTGGGCTGCGTATGCCTTACCTTCGACTTGCGCGGTCACGAAAGAGGATCGGAACGGCAAAAGACGGTGACTCGGGAAGAAAACCTGCGCGACATCATTTCGGCGTACGACACGCTGGCGCAGCATCCCGCCATCGACACCAATGCCATCGCCGTGGTGGGCACCAGCTACGGTGCTTATCTGTCCACCATCCTGACCACACTAAGGCCGGTGAAATGGCTGTCGCTGCGCGTACCCTCCTTGTACCGGGACGCGGAATGGAGCGTACCCAAGCGCCAGTTGAATCGCGAGGACCTGGCCGTTTATCGCGGCGCGCCGGTCACGCCGGAAGAAAATCGCGCACTGGCCGCTTGCGCCGCTTTTACCGGCGATGTGCTTATCATCGAGTCCGAGCATGATCACCTGGTGCCCCATGCCACCATCATGAGCTACCGCGCGGCATTCCGCAATTCGCATTCGCTGACGCACCGGGTGGTCGACGGTGCCGACCATGCCCTCAGCGAAAAAACCAGCCAGCAGGCGTATACCTCGATCCTGGTCGGCTGGATCACCGAAATGGTCGTTGGCGCACGGGTGGGCAGCCGGCCGGGCATTTCATGAGCCCTGCGTTTCGAATACACTGAGGCGCATGACTCCTTTTTCCATACTCGACCTGTCTCCCATCGCCGAAGGCAGCAGCGCCGCCATATCGTTCCGCAATACGCTGGACATCGCCCAGCACGGCGAACGCTGGGGTTATCAGCGCTACTGGATGGCCGAACATCACGGCATGCCCGGCATCGCCAGCGCCGCGACAGCCATCCTGATCTCGCATGTCGCAGCCGGGACATCCACGATACGGGTGGGCGCCGGCGGCATCATGCTTCCCAACCATTCACCTCTGGTCATTGCCGAGCAGTTCGGCACGCTGGAATCGCTGTATCCGGGCCGGATCGACCTGGGCCTGGGCCGCGCACCGGGCTCCGACCAGGTCACGGCGCGAGCCTTGCGGCGCAACCTGGCCTCCGATGCCGACGAGTTCCCACGCGATGTCCTCGAACTGATGGACTATATGTCGGACGAACCCCAGCAAACGGTCCAGGCGGTTCCGGGCCGCGGGTTGAACGTCCCCGTCTGGATATTGGGCTCCAGCCTGTTCGGCGCCCAATTGGCGGCCGCGCTGGGCCTGCCCTACGCCTTCGCCTCGCACTTTGCGCCTCAGCAGCTGATGCAGGCCATCCAGCTATACCGCAACACATTCCAGCCTTCCGCCCGCCTGGATAAGCCCTATGTCATGCTGGGATTCAATGTGTTCGCGGCCGATACCGACGACGAGGCGCAGTATCTGGCGACTTCCTGGCAGCAGTCCTTCGTGAACCTGCGTAGCGGCCGGCCGTCGCGCCTGCCGCCGCCCGTGCGCAACTACATGCAGCAATTGGGACCAGCCGCGCAAGATCTGCTGCAGCATGTCCTGTCGTGCTCGGCCATCGGCGCGCCCGACACGGTTGCGCGCCAGCTCAAGGCCTTCATCGATCAAACCGGCGCGGACGAGCTCATGATCACTTCGAACATGTTCGACCATGCGGCGCGCCTGCGTTCCTACGAAATAACCGCCGGCCTGCGAGACTCGCTGTAGCGGCGCCTCGCGGCCTTACCTCCGACTATGGTCCACATGACTGAAGACAACTCTATCGCAGCACGCTTGGTGCAGGTGCGGCGGCGCATCGACGACGCCGCCCTGCGCGCCGGACGGCCACCGGATTCCGTGGTCCTGCTGCCCGTAAGCAAGACTTTCGGCGAATCCGCCATACGGGAAGCGGTGGCCGCCGGCGTTCGGCGCTTCGGCGAAAACAAGGCGCAAGAGATCCGCAGCAAGTACGAACCCTTGGCCGACTGCGGCATAGACTGGGTCATGATAGGGCATCTGCAAACCAATAAAGCCAAGGACGTTGCCCGCATGGCGTCCGAAATCCAATCGCTGGACCGCATGGAACTGGCCGTCGCGCTGGACAAGCGGTTGCAGCAGGAAGGCCGTTCCATCGATGCCCTGGTGCAGGTCAAGACGTCGACCGAACCCAGCAAATACGGCCTGCCCCCCGACGAACTGTCGGATTTCCTGCGCCGCCTGGTACGCGAAACCCCCACGCTGCGGGTGCGCGGCCTGATGACCCTGGCCATCAATGCGCCCGATCAGGATGCCGTGCGCGCCTGCTTCCGCAATCTGCGCCAGCTGCGCGACCGCATGAGGGACGAAGCCATCGAAGGCGTCGAAATGAACCGGCTTTCCATGGGCATGAGCGGCGACTTTGAAATCGCCATCGAGGAAGGCTCCACCGAAGTGCGCATCGGCACCGCCATATTCGGCGGCCGCATCTACGGCGACGAGTATTACTGGCCCGAGGGAAAAAGCGGCGCTTGAATAGCAAGCGCCTGCATAAGCCCCCGGGGAAAACCGGCCTTGTTCCAACCGGCGGCGGCTATGGCTTTCCGCCAGCGGCCGGCGTCACACGCCAGATGGTATTCGACAGATCGTCGGCAATGATGAGGGCCCCGCGCGGATCCACGGTCACGCCAACGGGACGGCCCCGGGTCGTGCCGTCGCTGTCGCGAAAGCCCGTGGCGAAATCCACCGGTGGTCCAGCCGGACGCCCATCCTTGAACGGGACAAAGACAACCTTGTAGCCCACGGGATCCTTCCGGTTCCAGCTGCCGTGTTCGCCGACGAAAACGCCATCGGCAAACTCCGGCCCCATCGACGGGGCGGAGAAGGAAACGCCCAACGCCGCCACATGCGATCCCAGGCTGTAATCGGGCTTGATCGCCGAGGCGACCTTGTCCGGGTTCTGCGGCCGAACGCGATCATCCACATTCTGGCCCCAATAGCTGTACGGCCAGCCATAGAAGCCGCCCTCGCGGACAGCGGTCAGGTAATCGGGCACCAGGTTGGGGCCGATCTCGTCGCGCTCGTTCACGACCGCCCACAATTGGCCGGTGCCAGGCTGGATGGCCAAGGCGGTGGGATTGCGCAGGCCCGTGGCATAGGGCTTATGCGCCCCGCTGCGGGCATCCACTTGCCATATCAAGGCACGGTCGACCTCGGCCGTCATGCCGCGCTCGGTAATGTTGCTGTTCGAGCCGATACCGACGTACAAGGTCTGGCCGTCCGGGCTGGCGGCCAGGGACTTGGTCCAATGGTGATTGATCGCCGACGGCAGGTCGGTGACCTTCTCCGGCGCCCCATTGGCCTCGGTCTGGCCATCCTGGTAGTCAAACCGCAGCAAGGCGTCCTGAGCAGCGACGTAAAGCTTGCCATCGACAAACGCCAGTCCATACGGCGCATTGAGCTTATCGGCAAATACTGTCTTCATTTCATAGACGCCGTCGCCATCCGCATCGCGCAACAGGGTAAGGCGATTGCCGCCTTTTACCGGACTGGTGCCCCGGGCCTTGATCTGGCCGGCGATAACGTCTTTGGGCTTCAGGTTGGGCGCGCTGCCGCCTCGGCCCTCGGCCACCAGGATGTCTCCATTAGGCAGCACCAGGGTCTGACGGGGAATTTTCAGGTCCTTGGCGATGGCGCTGACCGTGTAGCCCTGCGGCACGGTGGGCAGCTTATCGCCCCACTGTGCGGGCTTGGCTATGACCATGTCGGGCATGAGCCCGCGTTCGGGCTGCGGGAGCTCCGGCGCGGCGCCATATTGCGCGGGTTCCGTATCGCCGCTTCCGCAGGCCGCCAACAATGCCCAAAGCGCGAGGCTTGCAAGCAGTCGAATGTATTTCATCTCGTCCTCCCGACGCGTGGCGTGCCAAAGCCGAACCATGCCGCCACGCAGGCGAGCACAGCGACGATGACCGACAAGACCAGGCCCGTGGGCATGCTGGCCCAGGCATCCCGGGCATGCATCAGGGCGTTGAAAAAACCGAGCACCCATGTCAGCAGCAGTATCGCGAAATACAGGACAATGCCCCGTGCACGGCGATGGGCGCGGCATAGGTCCACGATCGCGAAGATCAACGCAATTCCGGAAAAAACCAGGCCGCCGACAATGAGCCATGAGGAAAAATTGTTCCACTGAATTTCATAGGTCGAGGCATAGGCGGCATCGCTAAGCGCCGCGCCCAGGAATAGAGGGATGATTCCCGCCAGCAACAGCGCATGCAGCGGATAAATCGCTTCGGAATATCTTGGTTCAATGATGACGGCCATTACGGCTTCCTCCTTGACGATGGGGGAACAGGTATCGTCCCTGCGGACGACAGCCCGCTGGCCAGCAAGCAGCATGCCGCTGCCTGCCGCCGCCCCATGCCGGAGACTTGCCCGCGGCTTCTCAGCGGCCGGAATTGAGCGCCAGAAAACCGGGAATGGCCAAGAGACCGGCCAGTTGCGCCCATTGGATCATGGACGCATCCACGGTATCGGCCCGCATCAGAAAATTGAACGTTCCCAAGCATGTGCCCCACGCGACGACAGGCACATTGATGACCGACCTCAGGCCCAGGTCGTGGATGGTTGTGTGGTCGTCGAAGGATTGCCGAATGGCATCCTCGCCCTGGCCTATGAATAGCCGGCGCTCATGCAACACATGTTTTCCCCAGGCGGTACCGGATTTATTCTTGCTGCCGCCGACCGGATGCCGGCGACCCCCGTCGGAGCCAGAATGATCGAACTGTTCACTCAAGCACAAGTCGCCGTGCCCGTACCCATCATCGAAACCTATTCCATCGATGTCATGCACGGAGTGCTCAGCAAAAACGAAGGCGTCATTTCCATAGTGCCCGAAGACATCGCGCGGGATATGATGCGGCGCGGAGGTATAAGCGTCCTGCCATGGAAGATGGATTGGGAGCTTCCACCGCTAAGCCTGATACGCCGCGTACGCGATGTTCCTCTGGAGGCGGAGGAAAAATTCGCCCAAATATTGAAAGACCTGTGCAGCCAACAATTTGCACAGGTAAAGGGAGGTAACTGACCGGATGCGCATCATTTACCAGGCATGGTTAAATAGTCCTGCGCACTATCTGGGGCTGTAGCCACTCCCATAAACCAAGAAGTGCAACTTTTAAAATCAGAATTCCATCGGTTTCAATGCAAAAGTCCGATCTCTCGACACACACCCCCATGATGCAGCAATACCTACGCTTGAAAGCGGAGGCCGGCTCGCATCTGCTGTTCTATCGCATGGGGGATTTCTACGAAATGTTCTATGGCGACGCCGAGCGCGGCGCCCGTCTGCTGAACCTGACGCTGACCAAGCGGGGTACATCCAATGGCGCGCCCATCCCCATGGCGGGCGTGCCTTTCCATGCCATGGAAGGCTACCTGGCCCGCCTGGTGGCACTGGGCGAGTCGGTGGCGATCTGCGAACAGATCGGCGATCCGGCCGCCAGCAAGGGACCGGTCGAGCGCAAGATCGTCCGCATCGTAACCCCCGGCACGCTGACCGACGAAGCGCTGTTGCCGGCCAAGGCCGACCGCATGATCGCGGCCGTCTGGACTGCCCGCGCCAACCGGGCCGAACGCGCCGGGCTGGCCTGGATGAACCTGGCCAATGGCGAATTCAGGGTAAGCGAATGCGCGCCGGACATGCTCGATACAGAGCTGCATCGCATCGGCCCGGCCGAACTGGTGTGCGCGGAAGGCGCCCGGCTGCAAGCCAATGGGGGCATTGCCGTAAGCGCCATTCCCGACTGGCATTTCGAGGCCGATGGGGCTCGCGATGTCCTGCAACGGCATTTTTCCGTTGACTCCCTGGCCAGCTTCGGCTTGGCGGACTTGCCCGTGGCCACCTGCGCCGCCGGCGCCCTGCTGCGCTATGTAAGCCGCACCCAGACCCAGTCGCTGTCCCACATTCAGGCGATACGCGTCGATCACGCGGGCGAGTATGTGGTGCTGGATCCCGTCACCCGCAAGAACCTTGAGCTGACGGAAACCATCAGCGGCGAGGAAAGCCCCACACTGTTTTCCACGCTGGACCACTGCGCAACGCCCATGGGCAGCCGCTTGCTGCGCCGCTGGCTGCACCATCCGCTGCAAGATAATCCACCCGCGCTGGAACGGCAGCATGTCATCGCCGCCTTCCTGTCGGCCCCGCCGGTGAAAGATGCGCTGGATGCCCAGGCTCCCCTGGATACGCTGCGCCAGATGCTGGACCGCTATCCCGACCTGGAACGCATCGCCACCCGCATCGCCCTCCGCTCGGTGCGGCCGCGCGAGCTGGCCAGCCTGCGCGAAGCGCTGGGCCTGCTGCCCACAGTCGCCAACCATCTTGGCATGGCGTTCGGCACCCAGCCCAGGCTGGCCGAATACATACAAAGCATCAACATCCCGCCCGAGATCGCTGCGTTGCTGCAACGCGCCATCGATCCCGAGCCCGCGCTGCTGGTGCGTGAAGGCGGCGTAATCGCCGCAGGCTACGATGCCGAGCTGGACGAATTGCGGCGGCTGGCCAGCGACAGCGGCGAATTCCTCCTCGAACTGGAGGCGCGCGAACGCGAGCGCACCGGCATCACCACCCTGCGCGTGGAATTCAACCGTGTGCACGGCTTCTATATTGAAGTGTCCCGCGCCCAGGCCGACAAGGTGCCCGTCGATTACCGGCGGCGCCAGACCTTGAAAAATGCCGAGCGCTACATTACGCCCGAGTTGAAGACCTGGGAAGACAAGGTGTTGTCGGCCAAGGACCGCAGCCTGAGCCGCGAGAAATGGCTGTTCGAGAATCTGCTGGATGCGCTGTCGGCCTATGCCCCGACTCTGTCGCAATGCGCGGCGGCACTCGCCGAGATCGATGCGCTGGCCGCCCTGGCCGAGCACGCGCAGTTGAACGATTGGACCGCTCCCGAGCTTTCCGAAGGCAGCGAGATTGTCATCGAGGCCGGACGGCACCCCGTGGTCGAACACAGCATCGAACAGTTCACGCCCAATGATTGCGAACTGGGCCCGCAATGCCGCATGCTGCTCATTACCGGCCCCAATATGGGCGGCAAGTCCACCTATATGCGGCAGATCGCCCTGATCGCCCTGCTGGCCAGGATGGGCAGCTTCGTTCCTGCACGCAAGGCGCGTATAGGCCGCATCGACCGCATCTTCACCCGCATCGGCGCCGCCGACGACCTGGCGGGAGGCCGATCCACGTTCATGATGGAGATGACCGAAGCCGCGGCCATCCTGTCGGCCAGCACCCCGCAAAGCCTGGTCCTGATGGATGAGATCGGCCGGGGCACCTCCACCTACGACGGACTGGCGCTGGCCTGGTCGATTGCGCACAGGCTATTGACGCACAACCAGGCCCTTACGCTGTTCGCCACCCACTATTTTGAAATCACCCGTCTGCCGGCCGAGGCGGAAAATGCGGCCAACGTGCACCTGGCCGCCGCCGAATCATCGTCGGGCATCGTATTCCTGCACGAGGTCCGGCCCGGCCCTGCCAGCCGCAGCTACGGCATCCAGGTCGCGCAGCGCGCGGGCATACCGCCGGCCGTCATTCGCCACGCCAGTCGCGAACTGTCGCGCCTGGAGGCGCAAGGCGCACCGACGCCGCAGCTGGACTTGTTCAGCGCCGGCGCCGACGAGCCTGAGGGCCAGGATGACGGCGACGCCTCTGCGCTTAAATCGGCGCTGCAAGCCATCGACCCCGATCAACTCAGTCCGCGCGAAGCGCTGGATATCCTGTATCGACTGCGCAACGAGCATCTATGAACATCGACCAGCCATTGGATCTTTTGGGCGGCCTGACCCCGCAGCAATTCATGCGGGACTATTGGCAGCGCAAGCCCTTGCTGATACGCCAGGCCATCCCCGGCTTCAAGCCGTCGCTATCCATTGCCGACATCCGCAAGCTGGTCAGGCGCGAAGAGGTCGAATCACGCCTGATCTGGCGCGATGCCGAAGGGTGGAACATGAAGAGCGGGCCGTTTTCGCGGCTGCCGCCGGCCAGCCGGCCGAACTGGACCCTTCTGGCGCAAAGCGTGGATCTGCATGACGACGCCACGGCCGCCCTGATGCACCGCTTCCGCTTCATATCGGATGCCCGCCTGGACGACGCCATGATCAGTATCGCCACCGACGGCGGCGGTGTGGGACCGCACTTCGACAGCTACGATGTATTCCTGCTCCAGGCGCACGGCAAGCGGCGCTGGCGCATCAGCCTGCAAGAAGACCTGACCCTTGAAGCCGGGCTGCCCCTGAAGATTCTCAAACACTTCCAGCCCCAGCAGGAATACCTGCTGGAGCCGGGCGACATGCTGTACCTGCCGCCGCATGCCGCTCACGATGGCGTGGCCGAGGGCGACTGCATGACCATTTCCATCGGCTTTCGCGCGCCCACGCTGGCCACACTGGCTTGCGGCATGCTTGAAGCGGCCAACGACCAGATCATGGCCAACCTGGGCGATACGGGCGGCCTGTATGCCAATCCCGTGATCCGGGGACCGGCACTATCGGCCACGTTCAAGGATGCCGGCACGTCGGCCACAAAGCATCCCGCCGCGCTTCCGCAGGCGCTGATCGATGCATCGCTCAAAGCCATCGAGAAAGTAAAGTTCAATGAGGCGCTGGCCGAGCGCTTTCTTGGCCAATGGCTGACCGAACCGCCATCCAATGCCTATTTCGAGCCCGGTAACGAGAGCACGGATCTGAACGATGGAATGCCGGCCGACAGCAAGCTGGTCCTGGATCGCTGCACCCGCTTGATGTACCGCGGCCGGCAGTTGTTCATAAACGGCGAAGTGGCCGCCCTGCCAGCAAGCGCGGCGCTGCGGCATCTGGCCGACACACGCGAACTGCCATGCGGGCATGCGCTGGTCCGAAAACTGAATGCGGATGAGCGGGGCATGCTGACCGAATGGCTGCACGAGGGCTGGCTGCATCTTGGCGCCGGCTGAGGCCTGCTTGCCGCGGGACTTTGCAGGCAGGGCCCGCGCCCCTGGGATCACATGCGCAAAAGCATATAAATACCGGCGCGCATAAACTTATAAGCGATATAGAAATAATAATCTTGTCGTTCGCGCGCGGCCGCAGGCTTCATAGAATGGTGATGAACTTATTACCATGAGCACGCCATGCTGGCCCCGTCTTACCTTCCCGAATCCAAACACACCCTTATCACCGAACTGGCCGACGGCCTGGAATCCAATGCGCTGAGCTGGCTGTCCGGCTACTTCGCCGGCGTCGCCCAAGGCAGGCAGGCGGGCCGCGCCGCGCCCCCGACAGTTGCGGCGGTTGCCGGGGTGAATGCGGCCAGGCAATTGACCGTCGTGTATGGCAGCCAGACCGGCAATGCCAAGCGCGTGGCCGAATCGCTGGCCGAGCGGGCGGGCGGCCTGGGGCTGAGCGTCCGCCTGCTGCGCGCCGACCGCTACCCCACACGCGAACTCAAGGACGAGGACTTGCTGTATATCGTCATGAGCACACAGGGCGATGGCGAACCGCCTGACGATTCCCTGGCCTTCGTAGAGTTCCTGTCCAGCCGGCGCGCACCCAAGCTGCCGCAATTGAAGTACGCCGTCCTGGGACTGGGCGACTCCAGCTATCCGATGTTCTGCGGCATTGCTCAGACACTGGACGCCCGCCTGGCGGAACTGGGCGCCGAGCGCCTGCATGAAGTAGGCACCGCCGACCTGGATATTGAAACCGTGGCCTTGCCCTGGCAGGATGCCACGATCGCGCTGGCCCAGAAGGCCTTGAAGCAGACCGGTGCGCCGACCGCCAGTGTGACCCCGCTGCACCCCAAGGCTTCAAGGGCCACACGCGAACAACCCTTCCTGGCCGAACTTCTGCTGAATCAGCCCATCACCGGCCGGAACAGCGAAAAAGACGTGCGGCATCTGGAAATATCCCTGGAAGGCAGCCAGCTGAGCTATCAGCCCGGCGACGCCCTGGGCGTATGGCCCACTCAATCCGAAGCCCTGGTCGATACGATCATTTCCAGCCTGGGCCTGGACGCGGCCGAAAACATCGAGGTCAACAATGTCTCGCGCACGCTGAAGGAATGGCTGGGGCGGTATCGCGAGCTGACGCAATTGACCAAGCCCTTCCTGGCGGCGCACGCCGAGCTTTCGGGCAACGAATGGCTTAAAGCCCTGCTGTTGCCCGAATCGATAGATCAGTTGAAGAGCTATCTGGAAACACGCCAGTTGATCGATCTGCTCAGGGAATTCCCCGCCGACTGGACCGCGCAAGGTCTGGTCAAAGCCTTGCGCCCCCTGACGCCGCGCATGTACTCCATCGCCTCCAGCCAATCCGCCGTGGACGAGGAAGTACACCTAACACTGGCCAACGTCGCCTATGAGTACGAAGGCCAGGCGCGCTGGGGCGCGGCATCGAATTTCCTGGCCCGGCTTGCCGAAGGAGAAAAACTGCCGATTTTCATCGAGGAAAATCAGCGGTTCCGTCTTCCCGCCGACAGCTCCCGCGACATCATCATGATAGGACCGGGCACCGGCGTGGCGCCCTTCCGCGCCTTCGTCCAGGAACGCAGCGCGGCCGGCGCCAGCGGCCGCAATTGGCTCTTCTTCGGCAATCCTCATTTCTCATCGGACTTTCTCTACCAGACCGAATGGCAGCGCGCCCTTCAGGACAGCCAGCTGCATCGCCTGGACCTGGCCTTCTCGCGCGACCAGGCGCACAAGATCTATGTGCAGGACAAGCTCCTGGAACGTGCCGGCGACCTGTACGACTGGATCCAGGGCGGGGCCCACGTGTATGTATGCGGGGATGCCACCCGCATGGCCAAAGACGTTCATCAGGCATTGCTGCAGGTCGCCCGCCAGGAAGGCGGCCTGGATGATGCCCAGGCCAAGGAATGGCTGGACGAACTGGCCGCTCAAGGCCGATACGCACGCGACGTTTACTAATTCAGGATAGCAATGAGCAACACCCTTTCGCATTTAGAGCAGGTCAAGGCCGATAGCCGGCATCTGCGCGGCACTATCGAAGCAGGACTCAACGACCCGGTCACGGGCGCAATCAGCGACGACGACAACAAGCTGCTGAAGTTCCATGGCAGCTATCAGCAGGACGATCGCGACATACGCGACGAACGGCGCAAGCAGAAGCTGGAGCCCGCCTACGCTTTCATGATACGTGCGCGCCTGCCGGGCGGCGTCGTCACGCCCGCCCAGTGGCTGACCTTCGACGACATCGCCAGCACATATGCCGGGCGCGGCCTGCGCATCACCACCCGGCAAACCTTCCAGTGGCACGGCATCGTCAAGCATGACCTGAAACCCACCATGCAGGCCATCCACCAAGCCATGGCGACCACCATCGCCGCCTGCGGCGATGTGAATCGCCAGGTGGTCAGCTCGGTGAACCCCCATCTTTCCAGCCAGCATCGCCTCGTACAGGAATGGACACAGAAGCTGTCCGATCATTTCATTCCGCGTACCCGCGCATATCATGAAATCTGGCTGGACGGCGAGAAGATCACCGACGAACCTGAAGAAGAACCCATTTACGGCGACACCTATCTGCCGCGTAAATTCAAGATCGGTGTGGCTATCCCCCCCACCAACGACATCGATGTTTTCGCGCAGGACCTGGGACTGATCGCCATTATCGAAGAGGGTCGCCTGCAAGGCTTCAATGTTGCCATAGGCGGCGGCATGGGCGCCACCCATGGCGATGAAACCACCTACGCGCGCCTGGGCAGCCTGATCGGCTTCGTTCCGCCTGAACAATTGATCCAGCTTGCCGAAGGCGTGGTGACCCTGCAGCGCGACTACGGCAATCGCGTCGAGCGCCAGCATGCCCGTCTCAAGTACACCATCGATCACCGAGGCTTGGACTGGTTCAAGGCCCGGCTTGAAGAGCGCATCGGTTTTGCGCTGCAAGCCTCGCGCCCTTACCATTTCGATTCGAACGGCGACAGCTACGGCTGGAAGGAAGGCGACGATGGAAAATGGCACCTGGGCCTGTACATCGAATCCGGCCGGCTCTGGGACGCCGACGGCAAGCAGTTGCAAACCGGTGTGCGGGAAATCGCCAAGGTGCTGAAAGGCGAGTTCCGCATGACTTGCAACCAGAACCTGCTTATCGCCAATGTGGACGCCAAGGATCGCGGCAAGATAGACAAGCTGGTCGAAAAATACGGCCTGGACGGCTACAAGCGGCAAAGCGGCATCCGCCGCCACAGCATCGCCTGTGTGGCCCTGCCCACCTGCGGCCTGGCCATGGCCGAAAGCGAACGCTATGCGCCAGTCTTGCTGCCCAAGCTGGAAGCCCTGCTGGACAAGCACGGCCTGATCGACGCCCCCATCCTGCTGCGCCTGTCGGGCTGCCCGAACGGTTGCTCGCGCCCCTATCTGGCCGAGATCGCCCTGGTGGGCCGGGCACTGGGCCGGTATGACTTGCGGCTGGGCGCCAATTTCACGGGCGAGCGCCTGAATATCCCGTACCGCGAAAACATCGCCGAGCCCGAAATACTCGACACGCTGGATGGCCTGTTCGGCGCCTATGCCAAGAACCGCCAACCCGATGAAAAGTTCGGCGACTTCCTGCTGCGCACGGAAGTCATTCCCGCTCCATCGCAAAAACTGATTCCTATCGTTCTGGACACGGTGGTATAAAACAATCCCGACGCCATCGCACTCCCCATGAGATTATTTCCCTTATTCGCCGACCTTGAAGCGCGGCTCGTCCTGGTCGTGGGCGGCGGTGCCGTCGCCGAACGCAAAATCAAAAGCCTGCTTGCCTCGGGCGCCCGTGTTCGAGTCGGCGCGCTGGAGGCCGGAGACGCGGTGCAAGAGCTGGCTGGGCTTGGCAAGATCGAATTGCTGCGCGGCCCCTTCGAACCCGCATGGCTGGACGGCGCCTGGCTGATCGTGGCCGCGACCGATGACCGCCAACTGAACCGGCATATCGCCGAACTGGCCGGCGAACAGAAGCGCTTCATCAATGTGGTCGACGACCCCGAGTTGTCCAGCTTCCAGGTTCCCTCCATCGTCGACCGCTCGCCATTGACCATCGCAATTTCGTCGGCGGGCAGCGCCCCCGTGCTGGCCCGCCGTGTGCGCGAGCGCATTGAAAGCCTGTTCGACCATACCCTGGGCTCGCTGGCCACGCTGGCCGCCGGCTATCGACAAGCCATACGCCAGGCGCGGCCCGATCTGCGCCGGCGCCGCGAATTCTACGACTGGCTGCTGGACGGCCCCGTGGCCGATGCCTTGCGCAAGCGTCGGCCAGCACAGGCCCGGCAACTGCTGGAAGATGAGCTGCGGGCACCGCAAGCGGCCATTAGCGGCAAAGTGATCCTGGTCGGCGCAGGCCCCGGCGACCCCGGCCTGCTGACCCTGAAAGCCCTGCGCGCGCTGAATGAAGCCGACGTCATTCTTTATGATCGCCTGGTGGACGGTGAAATCCTGGAGTTGGCGCGCCGCGACGCCACACAGATTCCGGTCGGAAAGAATCCCGGCGAAAATCACGACGCCACGCAAGCCCGCATCCACGATCTCATGCTGGCCCATGCGCGCCAAGGGCAACTGGTGGTACGCCTGAAGGGCGGCGACGCCTTCGTGTTCGGACGCGGCGGCGAAGAGCTGCAATTCCTGCGTGAGCACAATGTGCCGTACGAAGTCGTACCCGGCATCACGGCGGCGCTGGCCTGCGCCGCCTATGCCGGCGTCCCGCTGACGCATCGCGATCATGCGCAGTCGGTCCGCCTGATTACCGCGCACTGCCGCCAGGATACCTTTCTTGAGGACTGGCCATCGCTGGCGCGCGACAAGCAGACTCTGGCGTTCTACATGGGAGCCAGCCAGCTTGACTGGCTATCGGAACAGTTGATGTCCCATGGGCGATCCGGCGACACGCCGTTTGCCATGGTGGAAAACGGCACGCGCAGCAATCAGCGAGTACTGCGGGGCAGCCTGAAAAGCCTGGCCGAACTGGCCCGCCGCCATGAAATGAAAGCGCCTTCCTTGCTGCTGATCGGCGAAGTGGCCGCCTTGGCGCCTGCGCTGGAATGGTTCGGCGCCAGCATCCAGGAAGACTAGGGCCGCCATGATGGCGGCCCTGGTTTCATGCGGCTTGCCGCCGCCCCGCCATTGCAATGGCGGGCAGCGTCCGCAGGCCTACTTCGCCTTCATGTGGGTCGACAACACCGTAATGATGCGCTTGGCGGTGTCGGTGTTCTGAACCTGGCCATTCTGGTCCAGGACCGTGACGATGGAACCCGAACCCTGGCTGGCGACATGAATGCGGTATGCCGCCGCTTCCGCCGTGTTCTTCGAGCCGAACAATCGCCCGAAAAAGTTCTGCTGTTCGATTTTCTCGCCGGTGTCGCTGTCCAGATAACGGATGAAGTAGTCCCCCGCGGAACGATCGCGGTCGTCGACGGCAAAGCCCGCCGAGTCGATGGCAACGCCAACGCGGCGCCATGCCCGGTCGAAAGGCTCGGCCAGCGCGACGGCGGCCTGGCCGTCGGGCATCTGGGTGATCGAAGCCTGCTCGGAGTCTTTTTCAGCCTGCGCGACCATGTCGTGCGCCTTTTGCACATCGGTGCCCAGGAATACCATGAGGCGAGCCAGCATCGCGGCGTTCAGGCCCGGATCTTCCTTGCCGAACACCCATTTGAACGTGGAGCCGTCCTGGGTCGGTGTTTCGACCATTTGCTGATGGCTGATGTAGACCTCGGTCTTGCCATTGACGCGCTCGACGCGTGTGCGGAAACGCTCGCGCTCGCCGCTGTCGAACACCGTGTCGATAATGGATCCCAAGGCGCTGCGAATCCAGCCCTCGGGGATCTTGGCACGATTTTCAGCCCAGTCGGTTTCCATCAGGCCCGCGCGCGGATCCTGGGAATGGATGGTAAAGCCTTGTTCACCCCAGAAATCGAGGATTTTCGGGTAGACCTCTTCGGCCGGCTTGTCGACCACCAGCCAGCGCACATCGCCATCGCGCATGACCGACACGCCTTGAGTCTGGGGCAGTATGCGGTCGGCCGCCGTCTTGCCCTGCTGGTTCTGCTGGCTTTGAGCATACTGACTGAACGTGGCCGTGCCTTCGGGCGCGCGGAAGTGCGCATCGCTGTTGGCTTGGGTCAGGTCGGGAGGAATGCTGAGCGGATCGCCGGCAACCGTGCTTTTGTAATCGACGGCTTCCTCGGTGCCCACCATTTGGTTCCAGGTGGAGCAGCCGGACAGCAGTAGCATGCCCATGCCCAGAGCCAGGCCGGCGCAGCGTTTGTTCATACGCGTATTCATCATTTAGATTAAGCCCACTTCTTTTAGCGAATTGCGCACCAGAGCATGGTGCTGTTCGTGCAAGGAGGTTAAGGGTAGGCGATAGCCCAGTTTGGACAGGCCCATTTCAGCAACGGCCCATTTAACCGGTATCGGGTTGGATTCAACAAATAACACTTTGTTCAGGGTCGCAAGACGGGCATTGAGCTGGCGCGTCAATGCCGCGTTGCCACTGAGCGCGGCCATGCACATTTCGTGCATGAGACGAGGGGCCACATTGGCCGTGACCGAAATATTGCCCCTGCCGCCCAGCAGGATCAGGGCCGCCGCCGTGGCGTCGTCGCCGCTGAACACCTGGAACCCGGCCGGCACATCGCGCACCAGCATGGCCCCGCGCCCGATATCGCCGGTCGCATCCTTGATGCCGATGATGCCGGGCACCTGCGCCAGGCGCAGGATGGTGTCATTGGACATGTCGGCCACCGTGCGGCCCGGAACGTTGTACAGGATGGAAGGCAGATCGACGGCTTCGGCTATGGCCTTGAAATGCTGATAAAGGCCTTCCTGGGTGGGTTTGTTGTAATAGGGAACGACCGATAGGCCGGCATGGGCGCCGACCGCCTTGGCATGCCGGGACAGTTCGATGGCTTCCTGGGTGGAATTGCCGCCCACACCCGCAATGACGGGCAGGCGTCCCGCCGCATGCTCGACCGCCACCTTGATGATTTCGGCATGTTCATCCACGTCCACCGTCGGGGATTCCCCCGAAGTACCCACCACCACCAGGGCATCGGTTCCCTCGGTGGCGTGCCAGTCGATCAGTTTTCGGAAACTGTCGAAATCCAGGCTGCCGTCGGGATGCATGGGCGTGATAAGTGCCACCATGCTGCCCTGAAAGGTGGGAATCGCAGAATCCGTGCTTGTTGCCATGATAGGAATGATCTCCTCGAACTCACCGTAACGGTGAACTTGCCTATACTTGAATTAACTCAGAAGTTTACCGGATATGCGTCCAAAATCATAAGAACCAATTCACAATTGACTGGCCGAATGCCAGCAATGGTTGCAATACCACCCATAAAATACCGGTCAGCATCAGGATGATCAGGATCAGCAGGCCATAAGGCTCGATCCGGGAGAACTGCCATGCCATCCTCGCGGGCAGCAGGCTGAACACGATGCGCCCGCCGTCCAGGGGGGGCAGAGGCACCAGATTCAAGGCCATCAATATAAGATTCACCTGGATGCCGGCTATCGTCATCTGCACCCAGAAGTCGCCCTGGGCGGCACCCGTTTCCGCCAGCAGGCGCAGGCTTATCGCCCAGATAATGGCCATGACCAGATTGGAGCCCGGACCGGCCAATGCCACCCACAGCATGTCCTGCTTGGGCCGGCGCAGGCGTCCCCAATCGACCGGAACCGGCTTGGCCCAGCCGAAAAGCAGCCCGCCGCCGCCCAGCAGCTTGGTGCTGAACAAGAGCACGAGCGGCACGATAATGGTGCCGACCAGATCAATATGGCGTATGGGGTTAAGGCTGACGCGTCCCGCCTGCCAGGCTGTGGGATCGCCGAACATGCGGGCCACATAGCCATGCGCCGCCTCGTGCAGGGTGATGCCGAACAGCACAGGCAGGGCGTAGACGGTAATGGTCTGTATCAACGATTCCATGGAGTTCCGCAAAGATGGGCCGTCTGCGACGACGGACGGCCCGTATGGCTAAGGCTGCCGAAAAGGGAAAAAGTTCGCTAATCCAGGCCCAGGGCGGACAAGTCGCCCTGCCCGCGCCGGGTGATTTCCGGACTGGGGCCCGTCAAGTCTATGACCGTGGTGGGGGCAAGGGGGCAAGGGCCGCCATCGATGACAGCGGCCAGTTGATTGGCGTAGCGATCGAATATGGCCTGAGCATCGTTCATGGGCTCTTCCTCGCCTTCGGGTATCAATGTGGTGGACATCAAGGGCGAGCCCGCGGCTTCGATCAGGGCCAGCGTTACCGGATGGTCCGGCACACGTATGCCTATGGTCTTGCGCGACGGATGGGATACCCGGCGCGGCACTTCGCGCGTGGCTTCGAGGATAAACGTCCATGGGCCGGGCGTGGCCAATTTAAGGAAGCGGTATTGCTTGTTGTCCACCCGCGCGAAATGGCCGATCTCGGCCAGATCGCGGCAAAGCAGCGTCAGGTGATGGCGCTCGTCCAGTCCCCGCAAGCGCCGCAATGCATCGGCCGAGGGCTTGTCGTCCAGGCGCGCCACAAGGGCATAGCTGGAGTCGGTGGGAACCGCCACCAGACCGCCATCGGACAGCAACTGGCCCGCCTGCTTCATGAGGCGCGGCTGTGGATTTTGAGGATGAACAACAAACAATTGAGCCATTAACGTATCCTAACATTCCTGGAGGGCGAGTTTAAGTTCCAATCCGGCAACAGGCAATAAAATTAAGTCCGGCCGCCTTCCCGCGGCTCTCATTGAAAGGAGTTCCCCATGCGCCTGGATAATTCGCGCGAAAGCAGCAATATCGAAGACCGGCGCGGTCGGCGCATGCGCATCGGCGGACGCGGGAAAATCGGCTTGGGAACCATAGTGCTGGCGCTGGTAGCCATGTATTTCGGCATCGATCCAGGCGTCGTCCTGCAAAACGCCACATCGCCAACCGACGATACCTCATACACCAACGGCCCCGCCCCATCGGCCACGCCGGAAACCCGCTTCGTGTCCAAAGTGCTGGCCGACACCGAAGACGCCTGGAACGCGATTTTCCAGCAAAAGGGCTGGGGCCATTATCAACAGCCCAAATTGGTCCTGTTCAACGGAGCAACCCCTACCGCCTGCGGCACGGGCCAATCGGCCATGGGGCCCTTCTATTGCCCAGGCGACAGCAAAGTCTACCTTGACCTGAGCTTCTTCAAGCAAATGGCGCAGCAACTGAATTCACCCGGCGACTTTGCCCAGGCCTATGTCATTGCGCATGAAGTCGCGCACCACGTACAGCATTTGCTGGGCGTCACCGACCAGGTGGATCAGGCGCGGCAGCGCGGCGGCGCCGTGGCGGCGAATCAATTGTCGGTGCGCGTCGAGCTGCAGGCGGACTGCATGGCCGGCGTATGGGCCCACCACTCCGATACCCAGCGCAACACGCTGGAGCAAGGCGACATCGAAGAAGCGCTTAACGCGGCCAGCGCCATCGGCGACGACCGGCTTCAGCAGCAATCGCAGGGCTATGTCGTACCCGATTCGTTCACTCATGGAAGCTCGGCGCAGCGGATGCGCTGGTTCACCCGCGGCTTCAAGAGCGGAGATACCGCGCAATGCGACACCTTCAGCGCGGCCACGCTCTAAGAGCCCGGCCGCTTGGGTGCATTACTTGGGCTGCGTTCCCATATTGGAATTCATTCCCGGATGGTTTTCTATCGGCGCCGGATAAGAAGGCGTCCCTGAAGGCTGGATGCCAGGCGAATACGTGCCCGGCGAGGACGGGGTGGTCGAGGGTGGCGCGGACGGCGACGAGGGCGATGGCGTCACAGAGGAAGGCGATTGGGTGCCCGCGGGCGCGCCGGTGCCGGATGAGGTCGCGGAAGTGCCCGCCGGTATCTCGGTTTCCTCTATCCTCAGTGTCGGCTTAATGTCTATCTGTTGCGCCTTGAGCCAGGCCCTATGGGCGGCTTCGCTATCGTGCGCTTGGGCGGCGGCAAATGGCGTAGCCAGCAAGGCGGCCAACAACAAGGTTTTATTCAATGTTTTCATGAGCCAGCTCCTTGGAAAGATTGCTGAACATTCATCGTAGGGCAAACAAGGGAAGCCGGGACCGCCCAAACGTTTCAAGCCGTCACAAGATACTGGACCGGTTTTCCAGCTCACCGGCAAGCCTCTTCCCTGCTTCATACCTGCGCCATAAGCCCGGGACACATGAAGTTTCAGTTTTTCGCGCAATGGTTCAGCCCCGCAAGCCTTATTCCACGGTTCATGCTAGAATCCCGTTTCTCTGTGCAGCGCATGCGCTCAATTAAACGGTGATATACTTTTTAGTTGACGTTTGCCGTCTCGGTGGTGACCGTAGCTCAGTTGGTAGAGTCCCGGATTGTGATTCCGGTTGTCGTGGGTTCGAGCCCCATCGGTCACCCCACTATTTATGCGCCTTTTCAAGGTTTTCTGAAAACCCGAAATGGTGACAAGAACCGAGATTGGTGACAACACCAGAATTTGCCCGCCATCGCGCGGGCTTTTTTGCGCCCAAAGAACCGCGAACAGGCATATGGCTTGCTGTCATGGCGCCCCAAGGCCGGAATGGCCCCGCCAGGCAATAATCAAATCCCATGCAAGCGCCAGTATTGAAGCGGATACGCACGCATCTCAGGAAAGACGAGGTCCGGATACCGATACAGACGGCCTCCGCGGTCTTCATGGCGTATTTCGCAACCTATTTCATGGATACCGAAGACGCGTCCTGGGGCGTGTTTTCCGCGCTGTTTGTAGTCCAGGCCAGCATAGGCGGGACCATAGGCGCCGCACTGGGCCGCATTGCCGGCGCAGCTTTGGGCGCCATCATTGCCGTTGCGCTGGTCATGCTGTTTGGAAGCGGCGGCTGGGCCACGCTTGCCGCCCTGCTGGCCGGCGTGGGCTTCATGAGTTTTCTGGCCGCAAAATGGCCCGTGCTGGCCTATGGGCTGGTCACCGTCGCCATTATTGCCGTAGCCCCCGACTTCTATATCGTGGAAGGAGCGCTTAGGAAGGTGCTGGCAATTGCCATCGGCTCGACCTGCGGGATGGTCGCCGCCTTTGCGGTATTGCCGGTTCTTGCCAGGCGCACCGAGCAGGAATATTTGGCCATGGCACTGCGCAGCTGTGGAGCCTATGTGATGGAGTGCACCGCATGCCTGGTCCGCGACAAGCAGGACAAGGACAGGAAAGCCCAGGACGCAATACAGCGCTCAATCAAAAAGGCCCGCCTTATGGCGCGCGAGGCCCGCATTGAAGAAAAGACCCGGGCCATGGGGCTCAGCCCCTTTTCCCAAGCATTGCTCCCCGAAATCGAGCGTTTCGCTTATACGCTTACTCTGGTCGATCGTTTCAGCGACAAGCCGATTTCCGACACACTGCGCCACGACAACAAGAAAGCGCTCCTGGAACTCGCCGGTACAGTCAAGAATTGTCTGGAAAAAATCGCCGATGCGATCGAGGCCGGGAAAGAGTGCGAGGAAATAGATGAGGTGAAGGAAATTTACGGAACGTTTGAAAAACGGGTGGATGACTCCGTCAAGCATGGCGGCCTTTCCATGGAAGATGAAGAACATATGGTTTCGATAAAAAGCGCATACGGTTCGGTGCTGTCCAACTTGGCGGAGCTGGTTCGCCAGGCGCGAAACCGATGACCACCCGTGCTATAAGGAAGGCTGCCGCGACCGGCCGCCTCGCCATGTGCGGGGCTTTTTGTATGTGCGGCAGCATGCCGAACGCGGGGGAGACATGAAGCTGGACTGGACACACGCGCCGCAAGGTTGGAACTGGGCGGCGCAAGACGAAGACGGCCGTTGGTTCTGGTACGGCGTAAAGCCCATCCTGGGCATAGGCGGCGGCGTATGGCGCGCACCGTCGCGGGCCCAGGCATTTGCCTGCCAAGGCGATCCCAATCCCTTGTGGCACGAAACGCTGCAAGAACGCCCCGGACAACCCTAAGCACCCCGCCCTTCTATATACTTGGCCCTGGCTCCGGCTTGCGCATGCCATGGAGCCGGATTCGCGGCCACGCCGGCCCGCTCCCGATTGCGATGAAATACCGATAGGGCATTGAAATATGGCTTCGTTGGAATACCTGGTCTCGGAATACTGGCCGCATTTGGCGTTTTTATTGAGCCTTGCCGTGGGCGGAACCGCCGCCGTGCATGCGGCCATGACCAAGAATGACGTTCGGGCAGCCATAGGCTGGGTAGGCGTCATTCTGATGTCGCCCCTTATCGGCCCATTTTTCTACCTGATTGCCGGCATCAACCGTATCCGCCGCGATCACATTACCGAACAGCGCAACAAGAGCCTTAAGGATTATGCCGCCATCCCCGAGGCGCCCCTTGCCGACGTCGGCGCCATCTCGGGGGAGCAGTTCGCTTCCTTGCGGGTACTGGGCGACCGCATCAGCCATTTCCCGCTGCGCGACGGCAACCATATACAGATGCTGATCGGCGGCGACCAGACCTATCCCGCCATGATCGCCGCCATCGACCAGGCGACTCGGTCCATCGCCCTGCAAACCTATATTTTCGACAACGACAGCGAAGGGCGAAAAATCGTCCAGGCGCTGGCGCGCGCGCATGAACGCGGGGTGCAAGTACGCGTCCTGATCGACGCTGTCGGCTCGAAGTATTCCCGCCCTCCCATCATCAGGCTGTTGCGCAAGCTTGGCATTCCGTCGGCACTGTTCATGACCAATCCGCTGGGCATGCGCATGCCTTATGCCAACCTGCGCAGCCACCGCAAAATACTGGTCATCGACGGACGCTGCGCCTTCACGGGCGGCATGAACATACGCGAAGGATTCGTTACCGCTGTTGCCGGCGAGAACACGGCAAGCGATACCCATTTCCGCGTCGAAGGCCCCGTAGTACTGCAACTGATCTCGGTCTTCGCGCACGACTGGGAATTCACGACCAAGGAAAGCCTTCCATTTGACGTTTGGTGCTGCACCGACTGGGATCCGCCCCAGCCGACGATGCCGGCGCGCTGCATACGCTCGGGCCCGGACCGTTATATCGTGGGTACGCACAACATGCTGCTTGGCGCCTTTGCCGTGGCCCAGAAACACATACGCATCCAATCGCCCTACTTCCTGCCCGACCAGATCCTGCTGGGAGCCATCAATACGGCGGCCAGACGGGGCATCACGGTCGACATCGTCATTCCGGGGCGCAACAACCTGCGCCTGGTCAATTATGCAATGACGGCCCAGCTTGATCAGGTGATACGCAATGGCTGCCGGGTGTGGCGGGCCCATGGGAATTTCAACCATTCCAAACTGATCACCATCGATGGCGCCTGGTCCTACGTGGGTTCGTCCAATATGGATCCGCGCAGCCTGCGCCTTAACTTCGAGCTGGACATGGAAATCTACAGCCACGACGTGGCAAGCCAGATCGAAGGGCTGATCGACGAAGAGATACGAAATTCCGAGGCTGTCACCCTGGAAGGGCTGGCCGCCATCCCGTTTCGCAAACGTCTGCGCAACCGGGTGATATGGCTGGCCAGCCCTTATTTGTGAAGCACCGCCAGGCTTACTGGGGCTGAACCTTTGCCTGCTTGGCAACATCGCCCCAGCGAATGATCTCGCTGTCTACGAATTTGCCGAAAGCCTCGCCAGTCATGTTGGGCGTGGCCGAACCGTTGCTGGTCCAAAGCTCTTTCACCTTGGGTGCATTCAGCGCCTTGACGAGCTCTTCGGACATCTTCTTGACGATATCGGGAGGCGTGCCCTTAGGCGCCCACATGGCATACCACGTGGAGACTTCATAGTCGGGGACACCCGCCTCGGCCGCGGTCGGCACATCGGGGAAGGATGGCGAGCGTTGGGCCGATGCGACCGCCAAGGGACGGATGGTGCCCGCGCGAATATGCGATGCCGATGAACCCAGTCCGTCGAAGGCAACGTCGACCTGCCCGGTAATCAGGCCGGTCAGCATGGGGCCGGCGCCCTGGTAGGGAACATGCGTCAATTCAACGCCAGTCTTCAGGGCGAACAATTCGCCGGCCAGATGATGGGTACTGCCTATGCCTGCCGACCCGAAATTGATCTGGCCGGGATTGGCCTTGGCCTTTTCAAGAAGCTCCTTCACATTTTTCACGGGAAGCTTGCTGGGATTCACGACAATAATCTGCGGCGGCTGGGCCAACAGGGCGACGGGCACGAAATCCTTCTGGATGTCGTAATTCAGCTTCTTATAGATGGACGGTGCCACCGCGTGGTGGGCTCCACCCATGAAAAAGGTATAGCCGTCGTTCGGCGCGCGAGCGGCCACACCGGCGCCCAGCGTGCCTCCCGCCCCGCCCTTATTGTCCACCACCACGCTTTGCTTAAGCTGCTGGCCAAGCTGATGGGCCAGCGGCCGGGCAAACGTGTCGGTGCCCCCGCCAGCCGGGAATGGAACAATGATGGTGATGGACCGGTCAGGCCATGCAGCTTGCGCGGCGCCGGAAACTGCCAATGCGGACAAGGCCGCGGCGGCCACGTAAACAAAACCTTTCTTCATGAGATCTCCTCTTGGATTCTTATATAAAAAACTAAAGCGAATAATTCGCATGGGGCACTCCGCATTCTCTGTGCGAAGCGTATTGCACACTACTGGAGAAAACACCTATCGCCAGCATAAAGACTGCTCTTGCAGCGTAAAACTAAATAGCCGGACCCATTACGTACTCGGGCAGCGACGTGACGATCTGGGGAAATATGCACAACAATACGATCGCCAGCATCATCACCAGCACATAGGGCAATGCACCCCATAGGATCTCCCGGGTCGGCACATCGGGCGCAATGGAGTTCAGTACAAAAAGGTTCAAGCCCACAGGCGGAGTAATCAACCCTATCTCCATATTGATGGTCAGCACAACGGCGAACCAATACGGATCGAAACCCGCCTGGGTGATGATGGGGAAAAGCAGGGGCGCCGACATCACGATGATCGCGACAGGTGGCAGGAACATGCCCGAGACCAGCAGGAACACGTTGATCAGCCCCATCAGGGCCCATCGATTGATCTGCAACTCGGCGATAGCCGCAGCCAAGGACTGCGTAATATAAAGCGAAGACAAGGCGAAGGCGAAGAGTTCGGCCGAGGCCATGATCATCATGATCATGACGCTTTCACGCATGGCCGAGCCGAAGATGCCCACGAATGACTTTATCCGGAACAGGCGATACACCACGATCACCACCAGCAGGGTCAGGAAGGCGCCGGCGCCGGCCGCTTCCGACGGCGTCGCCACCCCGCCGTACAGCACAAACAGCATGCCCAGGATAATCAGCAGCAATGGAAGCACGCGCGGCAAGGTCGCCAGCTTCTCCTTCAAGGTATAGTGCAGCGCTGCGGACTGGAAGCGGAAGCCTTTCCTGCGGGCGTCCAGCAAGGCCCACACCATGAACATGGCGGTCAGCATCAAGCCGGGCAAAACGCCCGCAAGGAACAATCGGCCGATGGAAGTCTGCGTCGATATCCCGTACACGATCATGGTGACCGAAGGCGGTATCAATATGCCCAGGGTGCCGCCCGCAGCGATAGAGCCCGTTGCCACCGAACTGGGATAGCCGCGCTTGAGCATCTCGGGAATGCCCATCTTGCCGATGGCGGCACATGTAGCGGGGCTGGACCCCGTCATGCCCGAAAAAATGGCGCAGGCGCCGATATTGGACAGCACCAGCCCGCCCGGCACCTTGTACAGCCAGCGATCCAGCGACTTGTACAGATCGCCTCCCGCTGGAGTTCCTGCCACGATCGCCCCCATCAATACAAACATGGGTATGGCCACGTAAGCCAGATTGGCGATGCCCGCAAACATCGTTTCGGCAATCACATAGATGACGTCCGGTCCCATGTCCAGAAACAGGCCCGTGATGGCGGCCAGGCCCAGCGCAAATGCAATGGGCATGCCGGTGCCCAGCAACAGGCACAACCCCACGACCAGCGTGATTCCCGCATAGGTGGGGCTCATGATTGCTCTCCGGTCAATTTGACGATCTCGGCCATGTATTGCAAGGAAAGCAAAACAAAGCCCGCCAGCATCGGCGAGAGCGGCATCCACAAAGGAACAGCGGCAACGCTGGGCGTGGTCCAGCCGCCTTCCAGCGCTTCATAGAGATGGATGCCCGTGGCAGCCGCCATGACCAGGCAAAACAGTATTCCGAACAAGGCGCCCGCCCGGTCCATGGCCAGGCGGGTGCGCGGCTTGACCACCATCTGTATGAAATCGACGCCCACATGCCCTTTGGTCAGCAAGACATAGGGCGCGCCCAGGAAAATCGCCGCGGTCGCGCTGAACACCACCGCTTCGGTCTGCCATATGGTGGCTGCGCGGAATATATAGCGCAGTAATATCATCTCGCATACCACCAGCATGGAAAAGACCAGCAACAAGGCGGACAGCACTCCGCATGCTCGCGACAGGGTTTCAACGAAGCCGATAAATCGTCCAGTCATATGCCTTCCTTATTCTTGGTAAGAGCCGCCGGATCGGAACACATAGGCATTGCGGCTGTCCGCAACGCCCGGCCCGACCCGGCCGCAATCAGACATCACTGGACCGCCAGCGCCTTTTTCAGAAGCACATCGCCGCCCTTTACCTTTTCGGCAAACTGCTTGTAGGACGACGCTTGAGCCACCTTCATCCAGGCGTCGAAGTCTTCCTTGCTCATGCTGACGACCTTGACGCCGGCCTTGGTAAAGGTATCGACCATTTTCTTCTCGCCTTTGCGGGCCTCGCCGGTGAAGTAGTCTTCGGCTTTCTTCGCCGCCGACATGATCGCCTTCTGCTGCTCGGGCTTGAGTCCATCGAATACCTTCTTGGACATGATCACCGGCTCGTACATGAACCACAGCGCGTTATCGCCAGGCGCGGTCAGGCACTTGACCTGTTCGTAGATCCGGTAGGACACGAAGCTGTCGTTGGACGTGTTGGTGGCATCCAGGACCCCGGTTTGCATGGCGGTATAGATTTCCGACGATGGCATGGACGAAATGGATGCGCCCGCGGCCGCCAGCATTTGCTCGAACGCCGGACCGGCGGCGCGTATGACCTGCCCTTTGATGGTGTCGGGGCTGGTAATGCATTGCTTTTTGGATGCGAAACCGCCCGCAAGCCATGCGTCCGCAATGACCACTGCGCCGCTTTTCTCTACCAGCGCCTTGATGTCCTTCATGAAATCGGACTTGTTCAAGCGCTGCGCGTGATCGTAGTTGCGCACCAGTCCCGGCATAAGAGTGGCGGAAAATTGCGGCACGCGCCCGGAGGCGTAATCCAGCGGGAAGGCCGACATATCCAGCTGGCCGCGCGTAATCGCGCCCCACTGCTCAGTCGCCTTGTACAACGACGACGATGGAAACACCTGGATCTTCAATCCGACCTTGGCGGCCTCGACCTCGCGCGCGATGATTTGCACCATCTCGTCGCGGGGATCCCCCTGGCCTCCCGGGAATTGGTGCGATGCTCGTAGGGTGGTTTGGGACGACGCCGCGCCGGCGGCGGCCAGAATCGCGGCTCCCACCACGATGCGATATAGGCTCTTCATAGCTTTGTCTCCTGAAATTTTAATAAGGACTACTTTCTATGTGAACTGCCTTGCTACGCGTAATGCATACCGCTCTCTTCGAACTACAGGCTCTTGTATTGCTCTCTCAATACGTTCTTCTGAACCTTGCCCATCGTATTGCGCGGCAACTCTGCCGCTACGACTATCCGCTTCGGAATCTTGAAATTGGCCAGACAGGTTTTCAGGTCCGCCAACATGGCTTCAGGATCAATCTTGCATCCTTGCTTCGCAACCACGACCGCCACCACCGCCTCGCCGAAATCAGGATGCGGCACGCCGATGACCGCCGATTCATCGACGCCGGGCAATGCGTCGATGACCAGTTCGATCTCTTTGGGGTAAACATTGAATCCACCTGAAATGATCAGGTCCTTGCTGCGCCCGACAATAGTCAGGTAGTTGTCGGGTAGATTGGCGCCGCCCCATTGGCCGACGTCGCCGGTGCGGAACCAGCCATCCTCGGTGAATTCTTCGCGCGTTTTCTCGGGCATGCGCCAATAGCCCGAGAACACGTTCGGGCCGCGCACCTGGACACTGCCGATTTCGCCGGCCGGCAAGGCGACGCCCACCTCGTCGACCACCCGGACCGACACGCCGGGCAGGGCCTGGCCGACCGTGCCGCCTATGCGCTCGCCCAGGGCGGCATCGTAGGGATTGGATGTCAGCATGATGGTTTCGCTCATGCCGTAGCGCTCAAGTATGGTCTGGCCGGTACGTTCGCGAAACTCGGCGAAGGTCTCGGTCAGCAAGGGCGCCGAACCCGAAATGAACAGGCGCATATTGCGGGTCGCCTCGCGGGTGAACCGCGCATCGGCCAACAGGCGCACATAGTAGGTGGGCACACCCATCATTACCGTGCTTTGCGGCAGATAGTGCAAGGCCTGGTCCGTATTGAACTTGGGCAGCCAGATCATTTTGGCGCCGGCCAGCAAAGCGCCGTGCGAAGCGACAAAAAGACCATGCACGTGGAAGATGGGCAGCATGTGCAGCAGCACGTCATCCGAACGCCAGCCCCAGAATTTCTTCAGGACCTGGGCGTTCGAGGACAGGTTGCGGTGCGACAACATGGCGCCCTTGCTGCGGCCCGTGGTGCCCGAGGTATACAGGATGGCTGCAAGATCGTCCGGCTGGCTTTGGACGGTGTCGAAACGACTGTCCTGGCTGGCGGCGGCAACCGCCAGGCTGCCATTGCCGTCGGCGTCCAGCGTATAAACATGGGCGATGCCTGTCTTCTTCGCCAAGGCTTCTATCCACTCCAGATTCTTGCTGTCGCACACCACCACGGCCGGCTCGGCATCGGTCAGAAAATATTCCACCTCGGCGGAGCGGTAGGCCGTGTTCAGCGGCAAGTACGCCAATCCCGCGCGCACAGCGGCCAGGTACAGCATCAGGGCGATGGGCGATTTCTCGACCTGTACGGCCACGCGCGCGCCGGCGGGCAAACCCAGGGCTTGCAGCAACGATGCCAGCCGGCCGCTCATTTCTTCGACATCGTTCCAGCTATAAACCTGATCCGGCGTTTCGATGGCGGTCAGTGAACGGTCCGAAGGGAAGCCCGACGCGAGCAAGGCATACAGATTAGCGTTGCTTTCCAAATCAATCTCCTGAAAATACCGGCTCCTCGCCAGCCAAAAATGCTCTTACGCCCTCGTGATGGTCACGCGTCTGGGCATAACTGAAAAATTCGTCGAGCTCGGATTCGCCTAGCGGCTCGGGCCGGGAGCAGAGCCGTGCGGCAGTCTTCTTGTTGATGCGGGCGGCCAGTGGCGCCCCGCCAGCCAAGCGCTGCGCTGTGCGCAAGACATCGCCGCCCACCTCGGCATCGGGCAGCACGCGCGTAAGCAAACCCTTGGCCATCGCCTCGGCGGCGGTGAACACACGCCCTTCCAGCAGAATTTCCATGGTCGTGGCGCGTCCGGCCAATTCCAGCAGTCCCCGCATTTCCTCGGGCGCCATGGGAAAGCCCAGCTTGTTGATCGGCACGCCAAAGCGGGACGACGCACCGGCGATGCGCAAGTCGCACTGGCTGGCGACTTCCAGGCCTCCGCCCACGCATACGCCTTCGATTTGCGCCAGCACTGGATGCATGCAATTGGCGATGGCCTGGAGCGCCGGCGCTATGACCTGCATGTGATAGTTGATGACGCCCTTCCGGTCGGCGCGCTCGCGAGGGAACTCGCGAATGTCGGCGCCGGCGGCGAAGTTTCCCTGATCGCCGCGCAGCACCACGCAGCGCAAGGCCGGGTCGGCGCCGAGCTGGGCGAATATCCGGTGAAGCTGGCGCCACATGGATACGCTGATGGCGTTCAGGCGGCCCGGATGGCTAAGGGTGACGAAGGCGATCGCGCCATCCACATCCAGCAGGACGCGATCAGGTCCGGCAGACTGCTCGTGCTCGGTCATAGCCATCTCAGGTTGAGTCCGGTTTTGGGTTTGCCCGCCGCCAACTGCGCAAGATTGTCGTCCAGTTGATCCAGTTCATACAAATAGTTGGTCATGATCCCGCAAGACTGCGACATGCCCTTGGGCGAACAATCGGCGGCCCAATTGACTCTTTCAATACGCGCACCGTTGCCCAAGTGAAAGCGCGCCACCGGATCCAGCGGCTGGCCGTTCTTCATGCTTTTCAGATAATGGGCGGCCAGGCGCAAGCCCGTACGCTGGACGGCATCGGAGGCCTTGCCCGCAGCGGCGGCCTGCAGGCGCTCTACCCACTTCTGTCCGGCCGATGGATCGTCCTGGGCCTGCTGCTTGTCGGCCTTGTCGTGCAGCAAGGCCTGCATGGCCTTGCCATCCTGTTTGGCCAGCCAGTCGGCAAAGCCCGGTATGGGGGACAAGGTGGCGAAGGACTTCAGGCGCGGCAGTTCGCGCAATAGTTCGTCGATGACCCGTTTCAGCAGGAAATTGCCGAAGCTGATGCCGCGCAGGCCCGGCTGCGTGTTGGAAATGGAATAAAAAATCGCCCAGCGCGCTTTGGCGGGGTCGCCGGCGGGCACCTGGGGATCAAGCAGCACCTGGACGTTGTCGGCCATTTGCGCCGCAAACGCCACTTCCACGAAGATGAGCGGGACATCGTTCATGCGGGGGTGGAAGAACGCATAGCAGCGGCGCTGATCCGCGACGCGGTGGCGCAGTTCTTCCCATGAACGGATTTCGTGCACGGCCTCGTATTGGATAAGCTTTTCGAGCAGCGACGCGGGCGAATCCCAGTTGATGGGGCGCAGTTCAAGCATGCCCACATCGAACCAGCTGGACAACAGGCCTTCGAGCTCGCGTTCCAGCACGGTAAGGCCCGCCACCTGATTGCGCCAGCGCAAGATATCGGCGCGCAGTTCCACCACCAATTGCAAACTGTCCGCCTGGGCGTACAGGCGACGGAACAGACGCAGGCCCTGATCGCCGCGCGGCTCCAGCCCCGCGCTGGCTTGCGCCAGGCCGGCCAGCAGAACACGGCGCTCTTTGGCGTCGGCGGCGCTATAGCGCAAGCTCCATTGCTTGGCCAGCTTGTTCGCCGCCACGTCGGTCAGGCGCGCGGTGAATAGCGCCAGCGTATCGGCCGGGGTCGGCCAATGGTCGCGCTCCAGCCAGCGGCCCAGCCTGGCCATGATGCCCTGCGTTTCTTTCTCTTTGACTGCGGGTACGGACGGCTCGGCGTCCGGCTTCGGTCTTACCGCGAGAGGGGTTTCGGTGGCTGTCATGTTCAGACTCCTGAATCCTGTAGGGTGGACGGACTTTCCTTGACGGCATCGGCCTGATCCGATTGTTCGGTCAAGATGTGAAGCGCATCGAGCTGCCGCATGAGGTGCTTGCGGGTCAGGGCTTCGGCGCCTTCCGGATCGCGCGCTTTCAAGGCGGCGAAAATTGCCATGTGTTCGGCGCAAGACTCGTCGATACGGCCTGGCAGCGCCAGGCTTTTATGGCGCGACAAGCTAAGCAGCTTGCGCAGGTTGTCGACCAGGTCGGACAGCCAATGATTGGCCGCCAGCGCCTGGATGGCCTCGTGAATCAGGGCATTGCTGGCATAGTACTGATCGATGTCGCCTATTGCGGCATGCTCTTGCAGGCGCTGATGCAGGGGCTCCAGGCGCAGCAGATCCTGATCGGTGATCTTGCGCGCCGCCTCGTGCGCGCAACGCCCTTCCAGCAATGCCATCAGGGGAAAGATATCGTCCAGATCGCTGACTGAAAGCTCGTTGACATAGCAGCCCCGGCGCGGTTCAAGCCGCAGCAGGCCTTCGGCCACCAACACCTTCAAGGCTTCACGCAAGGGGGTCCGGGAAATACCCAGCGATTTGGTCAAGGCGACCTCGTCCACCCATTCACCGGCTTCCAGCTCGTGCGTCTGGATCATGGCCCGCAATCTATCCGCGACTTCCTGATACAGCACCTGTTGGACTATGCGCGTATTCAAAACTTTCCCCTATGCGGCGGCCAGGTCGCCAAGGCTCATAATTCATAATTATGGACTTATCGGAGATTAATTCAAGCCTCCCGCGCCTATAGTTTTCCCTAGGCCCGCTTGTGCGTACCCGCCCTCGTTCTCGCCTTCTGCCTTGATAATGGGCCGGGTCCGTCAGGCGTATCATGGTGGCTTTGGCCCGCGCCGGCCGTGATGTCAGTGCCTGGGCCGCCCTACCGGAGCAAAGCAATGAAGGCAGCAGGACAGGCCGGCTCGATCGGCGATATGGACCACTGGCGCGACGAAACCACCGTCCTGCACGGCGACTGCGGCTTGACGGCCGATTCCGCCGTCGTGCCTCCCATTCATTACAGCGCCACCTTCCGCGCCGACGATGCCGCGCAATTCGCGGACATGGCCAACACGCCCCGCCACCCCGGCTTCTATACACGTTACGGCAATCCCGTGCATAAGCGGGTCGAAGCCATACTGGCCGAGCTGGAGGGCACGGAAACCGCCCTGTTGATGGCCTCGGGCATGGGCGCCATCAGCACCACCATATTGGCGCTGGTGGCGCGCGGCGATCATGTCGTCGCCCAGCGACGCCATTACATGAGCACCTCCAAGCTGTTCGAGGAAGTCCTGCCGCGTTTCGGTGTCGAATCCACCATCGTCGACCAGACCGACCTCGACGCGATTGCGGCCGCCATCCGCCCGGAAACCCGCCTGATCATGCTGGAGACGCCGGTGAACCCCACTCTGTCCCTGACCGATCTGGACGCCGTCGCGAAGCTGGCCCGTCCCAGGGGCATCATCACCATTGCGGACAACACCTTCGCCTCGCCGCTGAATCAGAAGCCTCATGCACTGGGCATAGACATCGTCGTACACAGCGCGACCAAGTACTTTGGCGGTCACCACGACATCACGGCCGGCGCCGTCTGCTGCAGCAAGGAGCACGCCGAGAAGATCTGGAGCATGCACACCACTCTGGGTTCTGTGCTGTCCCCCATGGACGCCTGGCTGCTGCTGCGCGGCTTGCGCACACTGCCTTTACGCATGGAGCGCATCAACGCCAATGCGCTGGCCCTGGCCCAATGGCTGGAAGCGCAGCCGCGGATCGAACGTGTTTTCTATCCTGGATTGGCCAGCCATCCGCAGCATGACCTGGCCCGCCGTCAAATGACGGGCTACGGCGCCGTCATTGCCTTCTCCATCAAGGGCGGCTTCGACGCCACCAGTCTTTTCGTTTCTTCGCTGGCGCTGGCCACGCATGCCGTAAGCCTGGGCGGCGTGGAAACCTTGGTTGTCCATACCGCCGCCATGTGGGCCGGAACCATGACGGAGCCGCAAATGGAATCGGCCGGCATCGAGCCGAATTTCGTGCGCATGTCCGTGGGCGTCGAACACATCGAGGATCTGAAGGCCGATATAGGCCGCGCACTGGCCCGTGTGGGCTAGTCCGCGTGGCGTGGGCACTATGCGCCAAGTGCCGGGTTCTATGTCACAAGTTCGAACGGCTTGAAGCGGCGCAGCAGCATGATAAGACCCAGCGAAATGCTGAACACCGCTACAGCCGTGGCGGGAATCGACCACCAGGAAGAGCCGGCGGCGCCCATGCCTTCCAGCGCCGAATCGACTTCATTCAATACGAAAATGTGCAGGCAGTAGACGCCCAGTGTGCAGGCGGACAGCTTCTTCAGCGGACCGGCATAATCGCTGGCCTTGGTTCCCAGGCCATACAGGACATTGAAGGCGCATACGGCCGACGCCATCACGAACGGCGACAGGTAATCGTAGAACAAGGTGGCCGGCACGCCCGTCTGCGCCGTAAGGACATAGGTCGCCACCATGGTCATGGTGCTGAAGACGATAAACAGCAGAACATTGGCATACCAATAGCGGCGTTTTTCCTTGCGCTGCGTGTAAGCCTCATGCACATAGGCGCCCAGGAACAGATACCCGGCCAGTCCAAAGAAAGTATCCAGGCCATACACTTGAAGCAGCCCGGTGTCGATGCCCAGGGCGCTTCCCAGCGTGGGCCATGTCGAAGCCGCCGCCCAAAGAGCCAGATAGGCAATTTTTTCGGAGGGCCGCGCGGCATTCCAGATCGCCCGCAAGAATGGCACGAACAGATAGATGCCGACTATTGCGTACAGATACCACAGGTGGAAAACCACGGGACCATGGGCCAGCGTTCGGAGCCAGTCGTACCAGAGGCCATACCGCTCGCCCTGGAGCGTATTCCATGCCATGTAGAACAGCGACCAGAACAGCAAGGGAGGCAGGATGCGGGCAAAACGCTTGGACAGGAAAGCCGGCAGGGATTCCTGCTTGCCCAACAACAGCACACCGGTAATCATCAGAAACAAAGGTACGCAGCTTCGGGCAAGCGAATCGTAGAAATTGCTGGCCCACCACTGGTCGTCGAAGGTGGCGAAACGAACCGCCGCCACATGCAGGATCACCACCATGAAGCAGGCGCCCACCCGGGCGGTATCCATTGCTGTGCTGAAACGGGCCTTTGCCGCGGACATGCTTACCTCTGGAACACTTCTCATGCAGTTAGAAGTAGCATGAAGCACGCCCGATGATGCGAGCAGGTATTTCAAGCAGTTGCCACGCGTAAATCCTGGCTGTGCTTGCTCGCGGCATCCAGCCGGCCGGCCAGCGCCGTCAGCGCCAATGCGCCCAGCACCACGATGGCGCCTACCCAGGGCGTCACCATCAAGCCCCAATGCGCGACGATGATGCCGCCCGCCCATGCACCCAAAGCGATGCCCACATTGAATGCCGCGATGTTCAGGCCGGAGGCCACATCGACCGCCTGGGGCGCATGGCGCTGGGCTTGCTGGACCACATAAACCTGCAGTCCCGGCACATTGCCGAAGGCGACGGCGCCCCAGGCCAGCACGGTGATCAGGGCCAGCCAAGCGTGGCCGGCGGTAAAGGCGAAGGCAAACAGCACCAGAGCCAGCAAGCCGAATACGATTTTCAGGGCGGGGATCGCGCCTTTGCGATCCGCCAGCTTGCCGCCCCAGAGATTTCCGATAGCCACGGACACGCCGTACACCAGCATCACCAGGCTGACGCTGGCGGCTGAAAAGCCCGACACCTCTTGCAGAATGGGCGCCAGGTACGTGAAGGCGACAAAGCTTCCGCCGTAGCCCAGCGTCGTAATGGCGTAAACCAGCAGCAGGCGCGGTTTCTTGAGCACCGCCAACTGAGTGGACAACGAGGCCGCCGGACTATTCGGAATCGTATTCGGCACAAGCAGCAAGCTTCCCGCAAAGGCAATAACGCCCAGCCCCGACACCGCCAGGAAGGTCGCCTGCCATCCAAATGTCTGGCCGATGAAGGTACCCAACGGCACGCCGGTCACCAACGCCACGGTCAGCCCGGTGAACATCAGGGCAATCGCGCTGGCGGCCTTGTCCTTGCTCACCAAGCCGGTCGCAATGGTGGAGCCCACGGAAAAGAACACTCCATGCGCCAAGCCGGTAAGGACGCGCGCACCCATCAGCGCAACATAACCGGGCGCCATCCAGGCCACCAGGTTCCCGACGGTGAACAAAGCCATCAAACCCAATAGCAATTGCTTGCGCGGTACCTTGCCGGTCAGCGCCGTCAGCACCGGGGCGCCGACCGCCACGCCCAAGGCATAGACGCTGACCAGCAAGCCGGCGGACGGTACGGATACGCCCAGGTTGGCGGCAATGGTGGGGATGAGGCCGACGATGACGAACTCCGTCGTCCCGATGGCAAAGGCGCTAAGGGCCAGGGCCCATAAAGCGAGCGGCATGTTTTTCTCCGATATGCGTGTGAATGCCTGGCAGTGTGAGGCCTGGAGGCTTAAAGAAAAACGGGCGCCGCTACAATATACTTTTGACCCGGAGTCATCAATGCTGGACATCGACTCGCTGATTGCCTTCGTCGCGGTAAACGATACGGGGTCCTTCACTGCTGCCGCGCAACGCCTGGGCTTGACGCCATCCGGTATAAGCCGGACCATTTCACGCCTGGAAAAGAAACTGGGCATGGCCTTGATTACGCGCACCACCCGGCGCCTGGACTTGACCGAGGAAGGCCAGTGGCTGCTGGTCCGCGCGCGCAGCGTGCTGGCCGATCTGGAAGATACCGAACAGCAATTGGCCGCCCGGCTTTCCCAGCCTTCGGGGCTGGTGCGCGTCAACGCCGCCACGCCGGTGCTGGATCATCTCCTGGCGCCCTTGGTGGCCGAGCTGCTGGACACCTATCCGCTGTTGCGCCTGGAACTGATCAGCGGCGAGACCTTCGTCGACCTGATCGAGGAACGCGCCGACCTGGCCATCCGCATCGGCTCGCTGGCGGACTCCACGCTCAACGCCCGGCGACTGGGAGCCAATCCCCTGCGTTTGCTGGCTTCGCCCGAATACCTTGAACGCCACGGCACACCTACGGATATAGCCGATCTATCAAGGCATCGCCTGGTGGGCTTTACCGAGCCCGCATCGCTGAATATCTGGCCGCTGCCCCATGGCAATTGCGATGGCTTGCCCATACAGCCGGCCATCGCCGCGTCCAGCGGTGAAACCTTGCGGCATCTGGCACTGGCCCATGCCGGCATTGCCTGCCTGGGCGATTTCCTTACGCGCGCCGACGTGGCCGCCGGCCGGCTGGTTCCGGTGCTGGAATCGGTTACGCTACCTTGGAAGCAGCCCGTATGGGCAGTGTTCTATAAACAGGGAACGCTGGCGCCGCGCGTGGCGGCGCTGGTGGACCTGCTGGTCCTGAGGTTGGGTGAGGGAATATTGGAGAAGTAGCAGTTACTGAGTCATTCCCAGGCTACAGGGACGCGGCATTGGGTCTCAGTTGGTGCGCGAAGCGTTAGCGAGGCTTTCCGAACAAGGCGCATCGGGCTGCGTTGTCCTTGGCGAAACCGACAGCCCCGTGATCACGTCTTACGCGGCTGCCCCACTTCGTAAATGCGCAAATTGCGATCTCCTATCCCCAGCCCCGGCCATGCCGCCCGCCAGGCCGCAATATGTTCGGTCGCAAAATGCCGATCGAGCGCCTGCTGATCGCGCCACATTTCCTTGATGTGGATCAGACCGGGTTCCAGCACGTCTTCGGCATAGCAATATTCTTCGCAGCCGTCCTCGGCGCGGCTCGACGAAACCATGTCCTTCATGGCCGGACGGGCCTTGGAAAGATTCTCAGCCGGCAGGCGTACTGTTCCAACGATCAATAACATGTTTATCCCTAAGTCGTTCAAGAGCGAAGGAGACAGCATATATCGATAAGCCGGAACAGGAAATCCAGATTTATTCGCGATCGGCCCAAAAATCCATCAAGCCGCCCTGCGGGACGACGCGGCTTCCCGCTGGCGCTTGGCCTCTTCCAGAAGATAAACCTGGTAGTCGTCCAGGTCGCCCTGGAAGTCCGTCATGCCCCCGCGCGATACCAGCCAGAACTCGTCGCACACCGAACGCAGCAAAGCGCGGTCATGGCTGACAAGCATGACCGACCCTTCGAATTCGTTCAAGGCTATGCTTAGCGCCTCGCGGGTGGCCAAGTCCAAGTGATTGGTGGGTTCGTCAAGCAGCAGCAGGTTGGGCCGCTGCCACACGATCATGCACAGCACCAGGCGGGCCTTCTCGCCGCCGCTCATGCTGCCCACGCTTTGCTTGACCATGTCGCCGCTGAAATTGAAGGTGCCCAGGAAGTTGCGCAAGCCTTGCTCGCGGCAGTCCATGGCGCTGGGGCGCACATTGGCGGGTGTATCACGCACCAGCCGTATCATGTGGTCCAGCGGATTGTCGGCGGGACGCAGGACGTCAAGTTCCTGCTGCGAGAAGTAGCCGATATTCAAGCCTTTGCCAGTGATGATTTCGCCCGCGGTCGCTTGCAGCGCCCCGGCAATGGTTTTCACAAAGGTGGATTTCCCCTGGCCGTTGGCGCCCAGGATACCGATGCGCTGGCCCGCCAGCACCGAACGATTGATGTTCTTGACAATCACCGTTGGCGGGGTGCCCGCTGGCGCATCGTCGGCGGGCGGATAGCCGAAGCTGGCGCCGGACATCGACAGCATGGGATTGGGCAGGCTGGCCGGCTCTTTGAACTCGAACTGGAAATCGGCGTCGGCCAGCATGGGGGCGACCTTCTCCATGCGCTCCAGGGCCTTGACACGGCTTTGCGCCTGTTTGGCCTTGCTGGCTTTCGCCTTGAAGCGGTCGATGAACTTCTGCAGATGCGCGATCTTTTCCTGCTGCTTGGCGTGCGCCGCCTGTTGCAGCAGCATTTGCTCGGAACGCATGTCTTCGAACTTGCTGTAATTGCCGCCATAGCGCACCAGCTTGCCCTGATCGATATGCAAGGTGACATTGGTCACGGCATCCAGGAACTCGCGGTCATGGCTGATGACCACCATGGTGCCCGCATAATTCTTGAGCCAGGCTTCCAGCCACACCAGGGCATCCAGGTCCAGGTGGTTGGTCGGCTCGTCAAGCAACAGCAAGTCGGACGGGCACATCAAGGCGCGCGCCAGTTGAAGACGCATGCGCCATCCGCCCGAGAAGCTGTTTACCGGCTGATCCAGTTCGGCTACCGAGAACCCCAGACCCAGGATAAGCGCCTGCGCCCGGGCCGGCGCATCGTGCGCGCCGGCATCATGCAATGCCATGTAGGCGTGCGCCATGCGCATCCCATCCTCGCTTTGCTCCGAGTCGGCCACTTCGGTTTGCGCGGCCAGCAGCACGGTGTCGCCTTCAATGACGAAGTCGGTGGCGCTTTGCCCGGTTTCCGGCATATCCTGGGCCACTTGCGACATGCGCCATTGGGCGGGAATGGAAAATTCGCCGCTGTCTTCGCTCAATGTGCGGTTCAGAACCGCGAACAAAGACGATTTACCGGCGCCATTGCGCCCCACCAGCCCGACCTTTTCACCGGGATTGAGCGTGACGGATGTTTTGTCCAGCAATACTTTACTGCCGCGACGCAGGGTCACGTTCTTCAGGATGATCATTCGGGACTTGTGTTCTTCAAATGAGGTGGCGCGGCAGGAGGGGCTCGAACCCCCGACCCCGGGCTTAGAAGGCCCGTGCTCTATCCAGCTGAGCTACTGCCGCTTTGTAGGCGGGACGGCGCATTTTAACGCGTCGCCCCCTAAAGCCAAAAAGCCCATGGAATCGTCCACTTACCGGCCTCGAAATCGCAAATCGGGACCTGAACGTACCGCTTGATACGGTGTTTACAATAGGTTGCTTAAACCGTTTCCGCCGATGCTACAGTCTCTTTCGTACCAATAACAAGTCGAATGTAGTCCCATGACTCCTATGCCTCTTCTTAAATCCCGACTCCTTGTCCTGCTGGGAACCTTGCTCATGACGGGCGCAGCCTGCGCCGGAATCAACTACAGACTTGAACAGACGCACGCCGTTGCAGGCGAGACCGTGAACATCAGGGCTGTGCTGTTCAATGACACCGACACCGCCATGAGCTGGACGGCTCCCAAGAATCTCGTGCTGCAATGGCGTGACCATAGCGGCCACAGCATACGAAGCCTGGCCTACCTGGAAGGCAATCAAAGCCCTATCAACATTCCGGTCAACAATTTCATCAAGCTGTCCTGGAGCGCCGTCGTGCCGACCGGCGTCAAAGGATTGCAGGCCGTGAACATCGAAGGCGAGCCTACCCTGCTCGCGCTGGACGCCAGCCCGCTGGAGCGCAGTGTCATCGCTGGAACGCCGGCGGCGGTGCCGGTCATCGATGCGGGCGCGGCAAGCGGCAGCGGGCATTCCGACCCGCCGCTTCCCGCCAATGTGGTCGCGGCAACCGGCGCTTCGCTTACCGAAGGGCCGCCCGTGAATTCGACGAAGCACCTGTCCACCCCCTCTTCAGCCTTCGATAATTTCCGCAGCGCCATCTCGCCCTACGAACCCATTTATTTCGACGTGGGCAATAAGGGCGGCCGCAATGCACGCTATCAAGTCAGCTTCAAATATCGCATTTTCACGCCCAACGATCCGAACAATCCCGGCTTTGCAGACAATATCTACCTGGGCTACACGCAGACGGCGCTATGGGATCTTCATTCCGACTCCCATCCTTTTGTGGATACCTCATTCAAGCCCAGCCTGTTCTGGCGCAAGGATGCGCTATGGCAATCGCCGCAAAAAGACTGGTTCCTGGGACTGGCGTCGGGGGTGGAACATGAATCGAACGGCAAGAGCGGAGACGACTCGCGTTCGCTCAACTTCGCCTATATACAACCGGAATTCAGTTATCGCTTCGATGGCGGCAGCACGCTGACGTTCGCGCCGCGCTTCAAAAGTTATTTCAGTGTGCAGAACAACCCGGACTATGCGGATTACGCCGGACATGTGGACTGGAAGCTGCGCTGGGCGCAGGACAATGGCCTGGTGCTGTCCGGCCTTTATCGCCAAGGGCATGAAGGCCGCAATGCAACGCAGCTTGAAGCCGCCTGGCCTCTGCGCCGAACTTTCCTGAATATGAACGGCTACCTTCACCTTCAGTACTTCAAGGGCTACGGTGAAACGCTGCTGGGCTATAACCACAAGAGCGATGCGCAGGTCCGCGTAGGGATATCGCTGGTTCCCTAAGCGGGCAAAAAACCAGGTCTGAAAACCGCCCCCGCCCTAGCGCGCCCGCGCACCTGCGCGCGGCGAGGGCGCGGCGTGCGGACCTTCCGCGTCGCTGTCGCAGGCATGGATCAGGAATTGGCGAAAGACATCCACCAGGCCGGCGGGTTCTTTTTCGCGAGGCCATAGAAGCCCGACATCCATGGGCGCCACGGGGTCGGATATCGGTATGGCAATGATCTTCTTGCCTTCCAGCGACCAGGGCCGGTAGACCAGATCCGACAATATCGATACGCCGAAACCATAAGCCACCAGGCCGCGCAAGGCCTCCAGCGAGCTGGTGCGCATCGCCACTTTCAAGGCCGCGTGCTTGCCAGTCCAATGGCGCAGCGCCGCCGTATCGGCGTCGTCGACCGTCAGCATGATGTAGGGATGCTGGGCGATGTCCTTGAGCGTCGTCGTGGCCTGCCGCGCCAACGGATGGGACGCGCCCGCCCAGACCCGGCGGCGGGAACGCACCAGCAGCCGATGGCCGTAATGCTCCTGCTTTTCTATGTTGGACAGCAGCCCTATGCCCAGGTCTATGCTTTGTTCGGCCAGGGCCGACTCCAGCGATGCCCTGTCCATGTCCACCAGATCGATCTCGACCTGGGGATAGCTGCGCTTGAAGCGGCTCAATAGATCCGGCAGGAAATAGCCCAGGACCGTATAAGTGGCCGCCAGCCGTATCGTCCCTTTGGCCGATTGGGGCAGCAGGCTGGCATGCCGCATGGCGTCGTTGACCGAATCCATGACATGGCGCGCATGATGAAAGAAGACCTGGCCTTCCGGCGTCAACACCACGCCGTGGGGAAGGCGCTCGAACAAACGTACCTTCAATTGCCTTTCCAGGCTTTGCACGGCGCTGGTGATGGCCGATTGCGATACATGTTCGGCCACCGCCGCGCTGGAAAACTGTCCTGACGCCGCCGCGGCGATGAAGTAGCGGAACTGCCGCAGGGTGACCTCGCTTTTCATCGGATTTTCAAATACCAGATAGCTGAAAATTTGATTTTACGATATCGATGTAAGCTCATACACTAAGTCGATAAGCAGAAAGGCAACGCACAGGAGACTGCCCCGATGAATGCCCCCCTCGATCAGGCGACGCTGTCGACGCTCGCCAAGGTATCCCTAGACGACAAGTACACGCTGGAGAAGGGCCGAGCCTACATGAGCGGCACCCAGGCCCTGGTGCGCCTGCCCATGCTGCAGAAAGCACGCGATCAGCGCGCCGGCTTGAACACCGCCGGCTTCATTTCGGGGTATCGCGGTTCCCCGCTGGGCGCGCTGGACCAGGCGCTCTGGAAGGCCAAGAAACATTTAAGCGATCACGACATCGTGTTTCAGCCCGGCCTGAATGAAGACCTGGCCGCCACCTCGGTCTGGGGCACGCAGCAGGTCACCCTTTATCCGGACGCCACGCGCGACGGCGTCTTCGGCATGTGGTACGGCAAGGGGCCGGGCGTGGACCGGTCCATGGATGTCTTCAAGCATGCGAATTCCGCCGGCACATCCCGCCACGGCGGGGTCCTGGTCCTGGCCGGCGACGACCACGGCGCCAAGTCCTCCACCGTGGCCCACCAGTCCGAGCACGATCTCCAGGCGGCGGGCATTCCGGTGCTCTACCCGTCCAACGTGCAGGAGTACCTGGACTACGGCCTGCACGGCTGGGCCATGAGCCGCTACTCCGGTCTTTGGGTCGCCATGAAATGCGTCACCGAGGTCGTCGAATCGACCGCTTCTGTCGACATCGACCCGGATCGCGCGCGCATCGTCATCCCCCAGGACTTCGTCCTGCCCCCCGATGGACTGGGCATACGCTGGCCCGACCCGCCGCTGGCGCAGGAAGCGAGGCTGATCGACTACAAATGGTATGCGGCCCTGGCCTATACGCGCGCCAACAAGCTGAACCGCATCGTCATCGATTCGCCCCGCCCGCGATTCGGCATCATGACCGCCGGCAAGGCTTACCTGGACACCCGCCAGGCATTGGCCGACCTGGGCCTGGACGCCGCCACCTGTGCGCAGTTGGGCATACGCCTGATGAAAGTGGGTTGCGTCTGGCCTCTTAATGCGCAGGATGCCCGCGAGTTCGCCACCGGCCTGGAAGAAATACTGGTGGTCGAGGAAAAACGCCAGATACTGGAATACGCGCTCAAGGAAGAGCTCTACAACTGGCGCGACGATGTGCGCCCCAAGGTGTACGGCAAGTTCGACGAAAAGGACAACGCAGGCGGCGAATGGTCGGTGCCGCGCGGGCAATGGCTGCTGCCCGCCCGCGCCGAACTGTCCCCCGCCCTGATTGCGCGCGCGATTGCCAGGCGGCTGGAAAAGACCGAGCTGCCGGCCGAGGTCCGCGCGCGGATCGCGGCCCGCGTCGCCATCATCGACGCCAAGGACCGCGAACTTCAGGCGCCCGCCACGGCCATCGACCGCAAGCCCTGGTTCTGTTCGGGCTGCCCGCACAACACGTCGACCAATGTCCCTGAAGGTTCGCGCGCACTGGCGGGCATCGGCTGCCACTACATGGCAATCTGGATGGACCGCAAGACCGAAACCTTCAGCCATATGGGCGGCGAAGGCGCCGCCTGGATAGGCCAGAAATCCTTCACCACCGAAAAACACGTTTTTGCGAACCTGGGCGACGGCACGTACTTCCATTCCGGCATCCTGGCCATCCGCGCCGCCATTGCCGCCAACGCCAATATCACCTACAAGATTCTGTACAACGACGCGGTGGCCATGACGGGCGGCCAGCCCGTGGACGGCGTGCTGAAGGTGACCGACGTGATCGCGCAGGTGCATGCCGAAGGCGCCAGGAAGGTGGTGGTGGTTACCGATGAGCCCGACAAGTACAAGGGCGTGGCGCTGGCCGGCAACACGGCCGTATATCATCGCGACGAACTGGACCGTGTGCAGCGCGAGCTGCGTGAAATGGAAGGCACCACCGTGCTGGTCTACGACCAGACCTGCGCCACCGAAAAACGGCGCCGCCGCAAGCGCGGCGCCTACCCCGACCCGGCGCGCCGGGTCTTCATCAACGACACCGTTTGCGAAGGCTGCGGCGATTGCTCCGTCAAATCCAACTGCCTTTCGGTCGAGCCGCTGGAAACACCGTTGGGCACCAAGCGGAAAATAAACCAGTCCTCCTGCAACAAGGATTTTTCCTGCGTCAACGGCTTCTGTCCCAGTTTCATCACCGCCGAAGGCGCACAGCTTAAAAAACCGCAAGCGCAAGAACCCAAAGCCGGCGGAGTACAAAACACCGGCCTGCCCGTTCCCGAACTGCCAGCCATAGACAGCCCTTACGGCATATTGGTCACGGGCATAGGCGGCACCGGCGTGGTCACCATAGGCAGCCTGCTGGGCATGGCGGCCCACCTGGAAAACAAGGGGGTCACCGTCCTGGACATGGCCGGACTGGCGCAAAAAGGCGGCGCCGTGCTCAGCCACGTTCAGATCGCGCGGCATCCCGACGATTTGCATGCCACGCGCATCGCAACCGGCGAAGCCGAGGTAATAATAGGCTGCGACGCCATCGTCACCACTTCGGCCGAGGTCCTGTCGAAAGTGCGCAAGAATGCCACCCGCGCCGCCATCAACAGCGCGCCCATTCCCACGGCCGACTTCATCAAGAACCCATCATGGCGCTTTCCCGATGCGGCGGCGCATAAGACCCTGACCGAAGCCATGGGCTCGGCATGCGAGTTCCTGGATGCCAATGCCTTGGCGGTGTATTTGCTGGGGGATGCCATCTACGCCAACCCTTTGCTGTTGGGCTATGCATGGCAAAAGGGCTGGATACCGCTGTCCTACGAAAGCCTGCAGCGCGCCATCGAATTGAACGGCGTAATGGTGGAAAAAAACCTGTCGGCCTTCGAGTGGGGCCGCGCGGCGGCGCATCATGGCCTGGATGCCATTGCACCCGACCTGGGCAAGACCGGCAAAGCGGCGGCGCAGGTCATCGCCCTGCCCGAAACACTGGACGCGATCATTGAACGCGGCGTTCAATGGCTGACGGCGTATCAGAATCCCGCCTATGCGCGCCGTTACGCGCTAGCGGTCCAACGGGTGCGTGCCAAAGAGTCCGGCCTGGCATCGGGGAACGGCTTGCGTCTGACGCGCGCGGTGGCCGGAAACCTGGCCAAGCTGATGGCCTACAAGGATGAATACGAAGTCGCCCGGCTTTATACCGATCCGGCATTCACGCAGAAGCTGCGCGCGCAGTTCGAGGGCGAGCCCGGCAAGGACTACCAAGTGCATTTTCATCTGGCGCCCCCCCTGCTGGCCAAGCGCAACGACAAGGGTGAATTGGTAAAGAAGAAATACGGACCGTGGATGATGACGGCGTTCAAGGCATTGGCCCGCATGAAAGGCTTGCGGGGAACCGCGCTGGACCTGTTCGGGCGCAGCACCGAACGCCGCCAGGAACGCGCGCTGATCGACGACTATTTGACCTTGATCCAGGAATTCGACGCCAGCCTGACGGACGGGAACCTGGCCGTGGCCATAGAACTGGCCAATCTTCCGCAAGATATCCGGGGATTCGGACACGTAAAGGAAAGGAATCTGCAAGCGGCCCAGGCGCGCAGGACACAGTTGCTGGACGGCTACCGGAATGCGGCGCCTTTGGTACAGGTGGCTTGACGCGTTTTCCTGGCTGGAGTGAAGGCCGGCCATTGCGCCGGGCCGCCCAGGCGGACTGCCTGGGCGGCCTAAAGCGCCAGATAGGATAGTCGCATGTCTTCGTTGGCGGCCAGTTCGTCCATCGGGCCGCTGTACCGGATGGCGCCTTTCTCGAGCACGTAAGCGCGGTCGGACACCAACTCCGCAAAATGGATGTTCTGCTCGGACAGCAGCACGCTTGCCCCCCTGGCCTTCAAGGCCAGGATCATGTCGGCCATTTGCTCCACGATCAGCGGCGCCACACCTTCGGAAGGCTCGTCCAGCAACAGGCAGTAGGGGTTCCCCATCAGTGTCCGCGCCACCGTCAGCATCTGCTGCTCGCCGCCGCTCAGTGTGCCGGCAAGACGCTTGCGCATGCCGGCAAGATTCGGGAACAGGTCGAATACCGTGTCCACGGACCAGTTCAGCCCCGGCCGGCCGTCAGGCCAGCTTCGATCGGGCTGACGGCCCGTCGCCAGGTTTTCCATGACGGTCAGGTCGGTGAATACCCGCCTGTCTTCCGGAACATAGCCCAGCCCCAGGCGGGCGATTTCGTAGGCCTGACGCTTTTGCAGATCGTGCTCCATAAACGCAAGGCTTCCGCGCCGCGCCGGCAGCAATCCCATGATGGCCTTGAGCGTGGTGGACTTGCCTGCGCCGTTGCGCCCCATCAAGGCAACGACCTCGCCCCGGCCAACGCGCAGGGCGACATCGTGCAGTATGTGGGCCGCGCCATACCATGCATTCAATCCGGCCACGGACAACAGCGGCCGCCCCTGCCCGGCATCAGTCTGCTTTCCACTCATACGTCGGCACCTCCCGCCCCGGCCTGGAAGGTCCGGCCCGTTCCGAAATACACCTCTTGAACCTTGGGGTGGCGGCGAACCTCGTCGACAGTGCCTTCAGCGATCAGTTGCCCCCGGGCCAGCACGATCACGCGATCGGCATACGCGAACACCACATCCATGCTGTGCTCGGTAAACAAGACCGCCATATTTCGCTGCGCGACCAGACTCTTTACCAAACCCACCAAGGCATTGCGTTCGGCGGGCGCCATGCCGGCGGTAGGTTCGTCCATCAAGAGCAGGCGCGGACTGCCCGCCAGGCTCATCGCCAATTCCACGCGCTTGACATCGCCGTAGGCCAGTTCGCTGCATGCGCGGCCCGCCTGCTCCCCCATGCCGACCTGATCTAGCAAGCGCAAGGCTTCATCCCGGTATCGGGGCGCAGCCGTACGCCAGAAGGAATACACCTTGCGGTGATGGGACAGCAAGGCCATCTGTACATTTTCCAGCACGGTCAGGGACGCAAAGGTGGCGGCAATCTGGAAAGTGCGCCCCACGCCCAGCCGCGCAATCTTGCGCGAGGGCATGCCCAGCAGCTCGACGCCATCGAAGCGCACCGACCCGCCGGAGGCCGACAGTTGCCCGCCCACCATATTGAACGTGGTGGACTTGCCGGCGCCATTGGGGCCGATCAAGGCCAGCAATTCGCCCGGCCGCAATTCGAAATCGATGGCATCGACCGCCTTGTTGCCGCCGAAATGCTTGCTCAATCCGTTTACCTTCAGCAGGCTCATGCCGGTTTCCTCCCACGCCGCAGCAACATGCCGGCATAGCCCGCGATTCCCTGCGGGAAGACCAATACGATCAACAAGATCACCGCACCGAACAGGGCGCGCCAGTATTCGGTAATGCCTACGAAATAATCCTGCAGCAGCGTAAAGCCGGCCGCGCCCACCACAGGCCCGAACAAGGTCTGGATACCGCCCAGCAGCACCATGACCAGGCCATCCACCGATTTGCCCACCGTGATGACCTCGGGCGAAGTGCTGCCTTTGGAAAATACATACAAGGCCCCCGCCAAACCCGCGAACAAGCCGGCCACGATGAAAGCGGTCCATTGCACGCCCTTGACGTTCAGGCCTATGGCGTCGGCGCGCAATGCCGAGTCGCGCACCGAGCGCAAGGCGTAGCCGAATGGCGCGAACGCCATGCGGCGCACGGCGAAACTGGCTGCGGCAACCACCAGCAGCGTAAAGTAGTAATAGGCATTGCCCGACAGCCAGGCTTCGGGCCAGATGCCGACCATGCCGTTGGAACCGCCCGTTACCGCGTCCCACTGATAGGCGATGGACCACACGATCTGCGCAAAAGCCAGGGTAAGCATGGCCAGGTACACACCCGTCAATCGAATGCAGAACCAGCCGAAGACGACCGCCGCCAGACCAGCGGCCACAGGAGCCGCAAGCAGCGAGGCCGCCATGCCCAGGCCGGCCGACTTGAACAGCAAGGCGGCGGCATAGGCGCCGATACCGAAGTAGGCGGCATGCCCGAAGGAAGGCATGCCGCCCAGCCCCATCATGAAATGCAGGCTGACGGCGAACAGCACCGCAATCAGCATGTCCTGCGCCAGCACCGACGCGTAGGGCAGGACGCCGGACAGGACCGGCAAGAGGGCGAAGGCCGCGACCAGCAGTAGCGCAAACCATTTGAAGCCCGCACCCGCCGGGCGCAGGGGCGCATCGGGCTGGCCCGCAAGACGCACCGACGCCAATGGCCTGCCGCGCAAGCCCCAAGGCCTGAAGACCAGGACGAAGGCCATGAAAATGAATTCGACCACCAGCGTCAGCTTGGGAAAGGCCACGCTGACTCCGGCGATATCAACCACGCCCAGCGCAATGCACAGGGCCTTGAGCTCGGCAATGATCAGCGCCGCCAGGTAGGCGCCGGGAATCGAGCCCATGCCGCCCACCACGACCACGACGAAGGCATCGCCGATTACGCTCAAATCCAGCCCCAGGCTGGCGGGCTGGCGTGGAATCTGTATTGCTCCGCCCAAGCCTGCCAGGAAGGCGCCCAGTGCGAACACGCCGGTAAAGAGCCAGGCCTGGTTCACACCCAGGGCGCCGAGCATCTCACGATCCTGTGTCGCCGCGCGTATCAATGTCCCCCAACGCGTGCGCGTCAGCAGCAGCCACAAGGCCAGCAACACCGCTGGACCGATCACGATGAGGACCAGGTCGTATACCGGCAAATAGCGGTCGAAAATCCGCAAGGATCCGTTCAGCCCCGGAGCGAGCGGGCCCAGCAAATCGTCGGGTCCCCACAGCCAAAGCGCCATGTCGTTGAATACCAGCACCAGCGCAAAGGTGGCCAGAAGCTGGAACATCTCCGGCGCCCGATATATGCGGCGCAGCAAGACCATTTCGACCAGCGCGCCAAGCAGGCCGACGATCAGCGCGGCGCAAAGCAGGCTGGCCCAGAAACCCGCCGGTCCCTGGCCCCAGTGCTGGACGATGGAGTAGGCGACGTATATGCCCAGCATATACAAGGAACCATGCGCGAAGTTGACGATGCGGCTTACGCCGAAGATCAGCGACAGCCCCGCCGCCACCAGGAAAAGAGATGACGCCTCTGCCAAGCCGTTCAGGAACTGAACGATAAAACCGGTAAGGTGCATGCTAAAAAGCGGCGCCGTCAGGCACCGCGGCCCTGGAAGTTAGTCGGCCGATGCGGGCCGCCATTGCCTGACCTGGTCGTCGGTCGGCTGGACGCTGGCGCCATCCACGTACTTGAAATCGGTCATGATGCCCTTGCCGTCCTTGACGGCGATCGTGCCCACATAGGCCCCCATCGTGGACTGATGGTCGATACCGCGGTATTTGATGCGGCCGAAAGGCGTATCGACCTCCAGTCCCTTGAAGGCCTGGACCAGCGCTTCCGTTTCGGTCGAGCCGGCTTTCTTGATGCCGGCCGCCAGCGACAGGATGGCGTTGTAGCCGACGATGGTGCCCAGGCGCGGATAGTCGTCATAGCGTGCCTGGTAGGCTTTCAGGAAAGCCTTGTGTTCCGGCGTGTCGATGGCATACCACGGGTAGCCCGTAACCACCCAGCCCACAGGCGCCTCGGCGCCCAGCGGATCCAGGTATTCGGGTTCGCCGGTCAGCATGCTGACCACCGGCAGGTCCTTGAAGAAATTGCGCTGCGTGCCGGCGCGCACGAATTTGGCCAGGTCAGTGGCGAACAAGACATTGAACATGGCTTCGGGC
>JBEBYL010000015.1:0-70810 GCA_040391135.1 Pusillimonas sp.
ACGCGTGACCTCTCCCTTACCAAGGGAGTGCTCTACCACTGAGCCACATGGGCGACTATCTTGTTGCTTTTCGCTGCGGATGCAGCGAAATTCATAAAATCGTTACTGGAGCGGGTGAAGGGAATCGAACCCTCATCATCAGCTTGGAAGGCTGTTGCTCTACCATTGAGCTACACCCGCGAAAGATTCATTTCACCCTGCGCCGCCGGCCTGATAACTAAAAAAAGGCCTGGATACCTGCATGCTGGTGGTGGGAGTTGGATTCGAACCAACGTAGACGCAAGGTCAACAGATTTACAGTCTGCCCCCTTTAACCACTCGGGCATCCCACCAAAAGCGAACTCCGAATTATGCAGGGTTTTTCTGCACTTGTCAAACTGGAAAAACGGGTGGTGGCGTAAGCGCGATTCCGGCGCTTCGCAGCCACACCGGCCCCGGACTAGGCATCCATCAGGCCCGAAAGCCCCTGGCGTTCCAGCAAGGAATTAAGGTGTTCCCATCCGTGAAAGTCTATCTGCAGCTGGCCCTTGTTCTTAGCGCCGATTTTCAGGCTTACCTTGGTGCCAAGGTGATCCGACAGGGCTTCCTCCAGGCGCTTTACATCGCCCGACTGCGCCACGGATTTCACTGCTGGCCGGGGCTGCTTGTCATCGGCTTCGCGCAGGGTCCGGCCGATGAGTTTTTCGGTTTCACGCACGGAAAGACGTTTAGCGATAACCTCGTTGGCCAGCAGTATCTGCGTCGCCGCATCCGTCGCCAGCAAGGCACGGGCATGACCCATGTCGATGTCTCCGGCCAGCAGCATGGTCTGGACGGGGCCGGTCAGGTTCAGCAGACGCAGCAGGTTGCTGGTGGCCGAACGCGAGCGCCCTATCGCCTGCGCTGCCTGCTCATGCGTCAGCCCGAACTCATCCAGCAGCCGCCGGACGCCATGCGCCTCTTCCAGGGGATTCAAGTCTTCGCGTTGAATATTTTCGATCAGCGCCATGACGGCCGCGTTTTCGTCGGGCACTTCGCGCACCAATACCGGGACTTCCTTCAGGCCGGCCAGCTTGGCGGCGCGATAGCGGCGTTCGCCCGCGATGATCTCGTATTTGCCTGCATCCTTCCCATCCAGCGGTCGAACCAGAATGGGCTGCATGATCCCCTGCGTGCGGATGGAGTCCGCAAGCTCGTTCAGCGCGCCCTCGTCCATGCGTGTCCGCGGCTGATACTTGCCGGCCCGCAACGCCTCGACTTTCAAGACGGACGGCAGCTTGTCTTCGACCTCGGCCTGTCCCAGGCTATTGATCGCGGGTGCGTCTTCCCCCAGCAATGCATCCAGGCCGCGCCCCAGGCCTTTAGGTTTTCTTGTTGCCATAGTGTCGTATTCCTTTTCTGATTCGTTTAGCCGCGCGGCCGTGCCTGCTGACGCAGGGCTTCCTTTTTCACGCGGCTGATAAGCTCATTGCCGAATTCAATGTACGCCTTCGCTCCACGGGAGCTTTTGTCATAAACAATGCCGGGCAAGCCATGGCTGGGCGCCTCGGCCAGGCGCACGTTACGCGGTACAACCGCTTTGAATACCTTATCGCCGAAATGCGTTTCTATCTGTGCTGAAACCTGTTGCTGCAGCGTTACGCGCGTATCGAACATAACACGCAGCAATCCGATCAATTGCAATTCGGGGTTGATATTACGATGTACCCGCTTGATGGTGTTGACCAGGTCGGACAAACCCTCCAGCGCGAAATACTCGCACTGCATGGGAATGATTACGCCGTGTGCCGATGCCAAGCCATTGAGTGTCAGGAGAGACAGGGTCGGCGGGCAATCAATAAGCACGAACTCATAGTCCTCGAGAATCAAGGCAATGGCCTGCTTGAGCTGTTGTTCCCGCCCTTCCATCTGGATGAGATCGATCTCGGCACCGGAAAGCTCGCGATTGGCCGGCAGCACGTCGTAGCCCCCCGCTTCGGATCTGACGCGCGTCTGTGCAATAGTGGCGTCGCCGATCAACACCTGGTACAGATTCTGTTCCACCTTGTTCTTGTCGATACCGCTGCCCATCGTGGCATTGCCTTGCGGATCCAGATCGATCAAGAGGACCCGCTTGCCCAGCGCCGCGAGCGCCGCCGCCAGATTGATCGCCGTGGTCGTCTTGCCTACGCCGCCTTTTTGGTTGGCAATGCAGAACACATTGGCGGTGGACGTTATTTGATTCATAAGGTTCCTTGATGGCTCATCCAGACCAGGCAGCGCTGGGCATTCAATTCCGGTACTGACAACGACTGTATCCGACTGACGCGCCAATCTGTTTGGCGATGCAGGACATCGATTTCCTCGACGGGTTCACGGCCCTTCATGGCCAGCAGATAACCGTCCTTGGCGACATGGCGCCCCGCCAGGCTGGCAAAGTCGACAAGCGAAGCGAAAGCCCGGGAAACAACAATATCGGCATGGTATGGCGCAAGCGTTTCAACCCGCTGATGCACAGCATGCAGATTGGATAAACGCAATGCGCCGGATACCTGGCGAACGAAAGCCATTTTTTTTTCGACAGCATCCACACAATGCACCGACCAGCCCGGCTGCATGATAGCCATAACGGCACCCGGTAGGCCAGCGCCGGACCCGACGTCGACAAGGCTGACATTATCTACTGTTTTTTTATACAGTATCTCAACAAGCGGCGGCACTACCGCCAGACTGTCGAACAAATGTTGCACCAACATCTGTTCGGGATCCCGCAAGGCGGTTAAGTTATAGGTGCGATTCCAGCGCTGCAACTGTTCAAGATAATTCAGCAAAGCATCCCGCTGATCTGGAACGATCTCCAAGCCCAGCACATGCGCGGCTGCTTCCAGGCGTTGCCCGTAATGTTCCCGGGTCCCCATTACGCCGCTTTTTTCTGATAGTGCATGCGCTTGATATGTATCAGAAGCAAGGATATCGCAGCCGGAGTAACACCCGATATCCTGCTGGCCTGCCCCACCGTTTCCGGCTTGGCGGCCTTGAGCCGTTGCCGTACCTCTATGGACATGCTGCTTATCGAATCGTAGTCTAGCTCCGCGGGAATAAGCTGCCCTTCTTGAGCCGCCTGTTTTTCAACCTCTTCCTGCTGCTTGCTTACATAACCCTCGTACTTGACTTGTATTTCCACCTGTTCCGCACTGACAGGTTCTTGTATTCCTGGACCAGCCAGCAAACTGCCGTCGTTCTGCGGTACCTTCATTAATGCGTCATAACTGACCTGCGGCCGCTTCAGCAAATCGAAAAGCGAATACTCACGCTCGACCTGTTTTCCCAGCAGCGCCTCTGCGGTATGCACGGCCAACGTCCTGGGGTTGATCCACGTGGATTTCAGGCGTTCAATTTCCGCGGCAACCTGATCCCGTTTTCGACTGAACACGTCCCAGCGTAGGTCGTCGACCAAACCAAGGCGGCGCCCTTGCTCCGTCAAGCGCATATCGGCATTGTCTTCCCGCAGGCTTAGACGATATTCGGCGCGCGAGGTAAACATACGGTAGGGTTCGGTGACTCCTCGGGTTATCAAATCATCGACCAATACCCCAAGGTAGGCCTCGTTCCGCTTCGGATACCAGCCCTCGAGATCTTGCGCTTTCCTGGCGGCATTTACCCCCGCCAGTAATCCTTGCGCTGCCGCCTCTTCATAACCCGTGGTCCCGTTGATTTGCCCGGCAAAAAACAAACCCTTGATTGCACGGGTTTCGAGTGTGGCATGGAGTTCACGTGGATCGAAGTAATCATATTCGATGGCATAACCGGGACGCATGATGATGGCATTTTCCAGTCCGGGCAAGGTCCGGACCAGGGCAAGCTGTATATCAAACGGTAAGCTGGTGGATATCCCGTTCGGATATATTTCCTTGGTGCTCAAGCCTTCCGGTTCTAGGAATATCTGGTGACTGGGCTTGTCCGCAAAGCGATGGATTTTGTCTTCAATAGAAGGACAATATCTTGGGCCGACACCCTCTATGGTTCCTTGCTCGCTATACATCGGTGAACGATCCAGGCCCGACCTGATTATTTCATGCGTCCGCTCATTGGTATGCGTGATCCAGCAAGGAAGCTGCTCCGGATGCATGGCCGCCGTACCCAGATAGGAAAAGACAGGTACCGGTTTGCTATCGCCCGGCTGCTCTTCCATTTTGCTAAAGTCGATACTCCGGGCATCTATACGCGGAGGCGTTCCCGTCTTTAGCCGACCTTGAGGCAGCTTCAGCTCCTTCAAACGCTGTCCCAGGGAAATAGATGGCGGGTCCCCAGCTCGCCCACCCGAATAGTGGTTCAATCCCACGTGGATCAATCCATTCAGAAAAGTACCCGCTGTCAGGACAACCGACTTGGCCCTGAACTTTAAACCGATCTGAGTAACCGCCCCCACCACACGATCACCCTCGAGGATCAGGTCATCGACTGCTTGCTGGAAGATTGTAAGATTGGGCTGGTTCTGCAGCACCGTACGAATGGCTTTCCGGTACAAAGAACGATCTGCCTGGGCACGGGTTGCCCGGACAGCGGGCCCCTTGGAACGATTCAATATTCGAAACTGAATCCCTGCATGGTCCGTGGCCAACGCCATGGCCCCACCCAAAGCATCCACTTCTTTCACCAAGTGCCCTTTACCGATCCCTCCTATGGAGGGGTTGCAGGACATCTGGCCCAAGGTTTCCATGTTGTGGGTTAAAAGCAGGGTGGTCGCTCCCGTACGGGCCGAAGCCAGAGCGGCCTCGGTCCCAGCATGGCCGCCGCCCACGACGATCACATCAAATGTGTCCGGATAATCCATTTCTTTCGCTCAAGCGAGGGTAAATATACAAACCCCATTATACTGCCGTGAAATCTGACGTTCCACGTGAAACATAGGATTTAATGTAAATGAACGCTTTCTGCAATGTTTCACGTGAAACATTTGCGCAGATTAACAATAGTTCTTTTGTTCCACGTGGAACACACGTCTCGATCAGTGAGTTTCGAGTGATTGAAGCAGTGTGGATAACTATGTGGGCAAGCTGTGAGTAATGTGTTAATAATTATCGGACTAGATCGTTGGTGTTCTAAAAACCAGGGGATTACTTGAAGCCATCTGCATATAGCGCAAGCGGTAATAAAAAACGCCCAATCTTTCGAAAGGGCGTTTAGTAATCTGTGCATCGAACGCTACACAAATTGAGCTGAGATTACAAAGGGCGAATCTCGGCAGCTTGCGGACCTTTAGGACCGTCTTTGACTTCAAACTCTACTTCCTGGCCCTCATTCAGGCTGCGATAGCCGCGGCCTTCGATTGCCGAGAAGTGCGCGAACACGTCGGTGCCGCCCTCATCCGGAGTAATAAAACCGAAGCCTTTATCGGCGTTGAACCACTTGACTTTGCCCTTTTGAGCCATGATGTATAGCGTCCTAAAAATAAACAAAAATGCAATTAACCAAGGACGCTGACACGTAACAGACTTCACCAGCTTAGATTCTTACTTATATATCTGAACCTGAAGCTTCAATGATTACTAACCGCGAGACCCGCGCACTACTTGATTACAAAGCAAGTGAGAGCATAACCACGCTTGTCTTCTTTATCAAATACTTGTTTACCCCAGTGTGGTATTTTTCCGTCATACAACGCTATGCCGCGTTGTGACTCTTATTCTGGACTACTTTATCTCTGGAATTGTTATCCCAGTTAAACCCTTGCCTTTATATCAAGAACATGAACTTTCAATCCAAGCTGCCCGACGTAGGAACAACCATATTCACCGTAATGAGCCAATTGGCCGTGGACCATAACGCGATCAATCTCGGCCAGGGCTTCCCCGATTTCAATCCCGACCAAGCCTTGCTGGATCTGGTAACCCAAGCCATGAAAGAAGGGCACAATCAATATCCGCCCATGGCCGGAATCCCCGCATTGCGTGAAGCAATATCGTCCAAGGTTGAAAACCTATATGGGCACAGATACGATGCCGCAACAGAAATTACAGTGACCAGCGGAGCCAGTGAAGCGCTGATGGCCAGCATCCTGGCCTTCGTGCAGCAGGGGGATGAAGTCGTAATCATCGAGCCGTTCTATGACTTGTATATACCGGCTATTCAACTGGCAGGCGGACGCCCGGTTATCGTCCCCATGGTGGCACCCACCAGGCAAACACCGCAGTATCAAGTGGACTGGCAAGCCGTGCGAGAAGCGATTACGTCTAAAACCAGGCTGTTGATACTGAACTTCCCGCATAACCCTACCGGCATAAACCTGAAAAAAGAAGACCTGGACGCTCTGGAGTCCATCGTTGACGAGACAGGCATATTGCTGTTATCGGACGAGGTATACGAGCACATCGTATTCGACGGTCAAATACATCAAAGCCTATCGCGTCGCCCGGCCCTTGCAAACAAGGCCATCGTGATCTCATCATTTGGAAAAACCTATAACGCCACAGGCTGGAAAATCGGCTACTGCTGTGCCCCAAAATGGATGTCAATCGAAATCCGAAAGGTGCATCAATTCATGGTCTTCACGGTTACATCGCCCATGCAAGTCGCTCTGGCACACTATATGCAAGACCCCGAACCTTATCTAAGCCTGTCTGCCTTTTATCAACAAAAACGGGACAGGCTTTTTGACGGTCTTGCATCTACCCGCTTTTCGCCCGTGAAAAGCGAAGGCACTTTTTTCCTTCTGGCCGATTACAGCGCCATATCCGACATGCCGGAAGCGGAATTCGCCAAATGGATGACCACAACACATGGAGTAGGCCTGATTCCTGTTTCGGCCTTCTACCGCCAGCCCACCGCTGTCGAGTCCAACCACCGCTTGGCGCGGTTTTGCTTTGCAAAGCGCGACTCAACGCTCGATGCCGCTATCGAGAAATTAAGCCGCGTTTAGCGCCAACCATCCAATACCTGGCCCGCTCTTGCGGGCTTTTTTTCATCCAACGAAACGAAGTATACATGCCGTTATGCGGGTAGAAAATACGGGCTGGGCGGGCCTTCGATGTAGTAGTTCTTTTATCTTTTCTATATATAAAGACTACTGATAACGGGTGTCTGTGGATAACTTGCATAAGTCACACTTCGCCCTAGAATTCAAATAGTTAGCCGCATTTTTTTATTGGCATAAGTCGACTTTCTTTTGTGGAGGAAAGCTGCACAACTTTACGGGACGCCAAAAAAGCAGGGCTTATTCCTATTCCGTCCACAGGCTATGCACATGAGGGCTTCCCAGTAGTTATCCACAGCCGCGGCCGCGGATTTCCGCACATATCTATTTTGTATTTAAATGTAAATTATTTGGGTCCAACATGCTTTGAACAGGTCTACAATGCGCGGACAGTGTGTTCCCGCAGGTGGCGCATGACGACCCGATATGACGTGGCTGGCGTCCAAGGCATGTTCGAACCCGGTTCTGACGAGCTCGTGCTGGCCAACAAGCTTGGTATTGTCCAACCCTCGGATATGGACGAGGCCGAACTGGTGCTGCTGCAAAAGCTTTATGAGTCCGTCTTGCAAGAGCATCTGCCCACCGGACGGCTTACTGCGCATCACTTAAAAGTGTGGCACCGTCGCTGGCTGGGAAATGTCTACGCATGGGCCGGCCAGCTGCGCTATGTCAATGTGAGCAAGGACGGCTTTCCGTTCGCTCCCGCGGCTCAATTGCCCAGGCTGATGGCAGCCTTCGATCGCGAGCAGCTAGGCCGTTACACCCCGTGCACGGGGTTTGATAGCCGGAAATTGACACAGGCTATAGCCGTTACCCATGTTGAATTCATTCTGATGCATCCGTTTCGCGAAGGAAATGGGCGAATTTCACGCTTGCTCGCCGACGTCATGGCGGTGCAGGCAGGGCACGGACCTTTGGATTACAGCAGTTGGGAAACCCATAAAAGCGACTATGTATCCGCGATACAGCTAGGCTTGGGCCACAACTATGAGCCGATGACGCACTGGGTGTCCCGGGCGTTGGAAACAGATTGAGGGCTGTTTGCGTGCCTACGCGGAAGGCGCCAGGGTAAGTTGTTGGAACTTGCTGGTCTGGGCCTTTAACAAGGCTTCGAGTTCTTTTATGGACTGCCCTGTTTCGATCGCCGTCGAGCTTGCCACTGCACGGATGATGCGGGTTTGTGCGGGCTTGGGAACGGCTACGGGTTTGGATTTCATTGAATCTAAAAATAGGAAGACTTTGTCGATTATAGCCTTTCACTGACCTGGCAAGAAGCTTGGCAAGCACCTTGGTCCATGGGTGTCATTCCCACGCCACAGTGGGGAATCGCCTGCTGTTTTAGTTGTTCATTATTCTTTTATATATAAAGACTACTAATAATGGGTGTCTGTGGATAACTGGCATAACTGCGTTTACGCATGTTATTTCAACGGTTTATCAAGGTTTTTGATTGCGGATAAGGTCTGTTTTCAGGGTGGATCAAAACTGGACAACTTTTAAGGGCTTTGGGCTGACGGCGCTTGTCCCTAATTCATCCACACCTTATGCACACGATTTTTTCCGTGCCGAAATTGTCAGCGCCGTTTATGAGAGCAGCCTGTATTCCGCATGAAAACGCATCACTTCCCGATGCAAAAACTGGAAAAAATCTCGCCCAGCAGGTCGTCGCTGGTGAACTGGCCAGTGATGGAGCTTAATTCCGCATGCGCCAAACGCAGTTCCTCGGCGAACAGATCCAGAACACGGTCATTATGGCTGGCGTGCTCGCTGGCTAGCGCAAGGTGTTCGCCGGCGTTGTTCAGGGCGCTTAAATGGCGTTCCCGTGCGAGCCAAGGAGATTCAGCGCTGGGATTCCAGCCCGCGATCTCCAGGAGTTTTTGCCGCAGGGTGTCCAAGCCGTCACCGGTTTTCGCGGATATGCCCAGGGCCTGTTCCGGCGGGATGCTGTCGTCTTCGGTGCTGGATATTGCTTGCAGTTCGTCTGTGTCGGTGGCTTGCGCAAGAAAGGGCGCCTGGCCCGATTTTTCCAGCAGATCGATCTTGTTGAATACCTTCAATACGGGTGTACGCGCGGGCAGGCGCCGCGTAATGGCGGTGTCGAGTGCATCGTTCCGGGTCCGGGCGTCCTGCAGGTGGATGATGACATTGGCCTTCTCGATTTCAGCCCAGGTACGGGCAATGCCTATGCTTTCCACCGTATCTTCGGTTTCTCGCAGGCCGGCCGTATCCACGATATGCAGGGGAACGCCTTGTATATGAATTTGCTGGATGACCTTGTCGCGGGTGGTGCCGGCAATGGGGGTAACAATGGCGACATCATCGCCGGCCAGGGCGTTGAGCAAACTGGATTTCCCGACATTCGGTTGGCCGGCCAGCACGACATGCAGACCTTCGCGCAAAATCATGCCTTGCCTGGCTTGCTGCGTTAGCGCGTACAGGTCTTTGCGCAAGCCGTCCAGGGTTTCCCGCGCCTGGTACTTTTCCAGAAAATCGATTTCTTCTTCGGGAAAGTCCAGGGTGGCTTCGACCAGCATGCGCAGATGCACGATGCGGTCGGCCAGGGCATTGACCTGGGCGGAGAAGGCGCCGCTAAGCGATGCCATGGCACTGCGCGCAGCCGCTTCGGATGAGGCATCGATAAGGTCGGCCACCGCCTCGGCCTGGGCCAAGTCCAGTCGCTCGTTAAGAAACGCCCGATGGGTGAACTCGCCGGGCTCCGCGTGCCGCAGTCCGAATTCTTTGCCTATATCCAGGCAGTGGTCAAGCAGGCGGCGCAGCACGGCGGGACCTCCGTGGCCCTGAAGCTCGATGACGTCTTCGCCGGTATAAGAGTGCGGGCCCTGGAAAAAAATGGCGATGCCGGCATCGATGGCCTGGCCATTCTTGTCTTTGAACGGCAGGTAGTGGGCATGCCTGGGCTTGAGAGGGACGTTGAACATCCGGGTCAAAAAGGCATCCAGCGATCTGCCGGAAATCCGTACAACGCCTATGCCTCCGCGCCCTGGAGCGGTGGCAATGGCGACAATGGGTTCATGAGAGAGCAGAGGCATGATGGACGATGGGCCGGAGAAGGAAAAAGCATACTAATATAGGAACTGGATCAGTTTATCTTGAACCTTGACGCATCGTTTCACGCCGACCCTGGTAGAGGCGCGAAAGCCAACAAGAAACCATTACAGGAGCACAGAAAGCATCATGCCATATTTGATCGAGACCTTTGATAAGCCGCATACGCAGGCGTTAAGGCAGGCTTTGCGCGACAAGCATCTGGACTATCTCGAGGAAAACAAGAAGTTGCTGCTGGCTTGCGGCGCCAAGCTGGAGGACGACGGTACGGGCGGCACAGGCAGCGTTTACATCGTGGATGTCGAGACCCGGGCCGAGGCGCAGGACTTCGTCAACGCCGATCCGTTTGCAATCGGCGGACTCTTCGAGCGCATGGCAATCACCCGCTGGCGCAAAGCCTACCTGAATGGCGAGTCCTACTTGTAATACTTGCCGGGCGGGATGCGGACCATGCCGCAATTGAAGCTGCTGGAAGATTTTATCGCCCTGGCCAGGGCGGGAAGCTTCTTGCGCGCGGCGGAAGCGCGCCATGTCACGCATCCAGCATTCGGGCGGCGTATTCGCGCACTGGAAAGCTGGGCCGGCGTTTCACTTGTAGATCGATCCCAGTTGCCGGTGGTACTGACAGAACAAGGAGAGACGCTGCTCAAGACGGCTTGCCAGGTTGTTGAACAGCTTCAGCGTGTACGCAATCAGATTTCGGCACAGGGCGGCGAGTCTCAAAACGTTCTACGCGTGGCAGCGGGGCGGAGCCTGGCGCGCACGCTGGTATCGGATTGGGTTGCGCGCTTGCGCAAAGGCCGCTCCGCGGTGCTTGCGCCGACGACGCTGGTGGATATTTCCACCGGCATGATGGCCGATATGTCGGCCCGCCTCGCGCAAGGCAAGGCGGATTTTCTGTTTTGCTATGAGCATCCCGCCTGGTCGGTGGAACTCCAGCCCGACAACTATCAGCACATGACCTTGGTAACCGATAAGCTGGTACCGGTTAGCCAGGCGATTGTACAAGGGAAACCGCGCTATTCCCTGGATGGGCGCGGTTCCCTGCCGCTGATCTCGTATTCCCGGGGGCTGGCGATGGCGCGTATTGCGGGCGATCGAATCGAGAACATGCCTTATCCCCTGGTCTCTTCGATGCGTTGCGACTCCCTGGATGCCATGCTCGGGACGGTGTCCAACGGTTTGGGCATAGCCTGGTTGCCCTGGTCCATGGTTGCCGCCGATTGCAAGCGCGGCAGCCTGATCGTGCTGGGAGGGCGTAGCGAGCAGATTGCCTTTGAAGTACGTTTGTATCGTCCGCGCAGCCGGCTTTCCGATGTCGCCGAGGCAGTGTGGAAAGCGATGGAAAAAGGATAAGCAAGGCAAGAAGAGTCATGCGATTTTTCTATTAAGCACAATCTTGTGCCGAAATGGCACATGCATGACAAGTGGTGTGGCCAGAATACGGGCAAGAAACCGATCATCGAAAATCGGCTTCATGACAATAAACTGGAGACATACCATGAAGTATTTATTCAAGCGCCATGCTTTGGCCGTTCTGGCGGCCTCTTCATTCCTTTGGGCGGCAGCGCCGTCGCAGGCAGCCGATTACCCCTCTAAACCCATCAGCATCGTTGTAGGCTACCCCGCCGGAGGCAGCGTGGATTTTACGGCGCGGGTATTGGGCGAAGCCTTGTCCGAGCGTCTGGGGCAAAGCGTAGTCATTGAAAACATGGGCGGAGCAGGCGGCACCATTGGGGCCAATAGAGTGGCTCGCGCCACGGCCGACGGCTACACGCTGCTTGTCGGCTCCACCAACGAGATGGTCATTGCCGGGATGATCAATAGCGCGGTGCGCTATGACGGCCTGAAAGACTTCACCCCTATTGGAATGATCGCGGCCCAGCCTATGATGCTGGCCGCATCCAAAGAATCGGGCATCACGAACGCCGCCCAGTATCTGGACAAGCTGAAAAAAGGCCAGCGCGGCGACTATACGTTTGGTTCCTCCGGTGTGGGCACGGCGCTGCACCTGGCTGGTGAAATGATCAACGAATCGACCCAAACGCATGCCGAGCATGTGCCTTATCGCGGCGTGGCGCCGCTACTGACGGACTTGGTCAGCGGACAGCTCGATTATGGCATTTTCGTCATGTCTTCCGGCTTGCCTCATGTAAAGTCGGGCAAGGTCGTGGCACTGGGTGTTACCGAGGCCCGGCGCTCTCCGGCGGCGCCTGACATACCCGCGCTGGCCGAAACTCCCGGATTCGAAAAAGTGGATATCAATGTATGGTTTGGCTTGTACGGCCCGGCCGGCTTGCCCGACGGTGTCGTGACTGTGTTGCGCACAGCCCTCGACGAAATCCTGCGGCAAGATAAATTCCGGGAAAAACTGGCTGCCAGCGGTGCCGCCTTGTATAAGCCCGGCATGAACGCCAGGGACTTCCAGATGGCGGAAACAGAGAAATACGCCCGTCTCGTCCGCATGGCGAAAATCGAACGCCAGTAGCCCGCATCCCGTCCATTGAAGGTTGAAAATGAGTTTTGAGCTTCCCTATCCCGACTTGGCGCAAGAGCGCCAAGGCAACACTGGCACCCCGGGCGTCTGGTATTTCGATTCGGGCGCGCCTGGCCCCACTCTCATGATCACATCGCTGATTCATGGCAATGAACTATGCGGAGCGTGGGCGTTGAAGACCGTGCTTGCCAGTGGGCTGCGGCCTCAAAGCGGCGCATTGATCCTGGCCTTTTGCAACCTGGACGGCTACGATCGTTTTGACGTCCGGCATCACGACGCAAGCCGGTACGTGGACGAAGATATGAATCGCGTCTGGCTGGACGGGCGCCTTGCGGAAGCCGGCAATCATGAACGTCGACGTGCAGCGCAGCTGCTGCCGTGGGTCAGGCGCGCCGATAGCTTGCTGGACTTGCATTCCATGCATGAGCCCGGCAAGCCTTTACTGCTGACAGGCTTGCTGCCCCGCAATATTGCACTGGCCCGTAAACTGGCAGCGCCCGAATATGTGATTGCGGATGCGGGACACAAGGATGGCGTACGGCTGCGCGATTATGGGCGTTTCGGCGATCCTCAAGACGATGCCTGCGCTTTGCTGATCGAGTGCGGCTACCACGGCGACCCGGCTTCCCGGCTGGTGGCGCTTGATATGACGGCGCGCATGCTGCGCGAATCGGAAGTGGTTGCGTCCGATCGGATTCCGCAAGAGTGGTTCCAGCCCACGCCATCCGCACAGCGCATACTGGAAGTGACGGGAGCGGTGGTTGCGCCGTCCATGGACGTCCGCTTTGCCCAAGATTGGCAAAGCCTGGAGACTTTGCCCAGAAAGGGCGACCTGATCGGCTGGTTGGATGGCCAGCCGATCAGGTCGCCGTATGACAACTGCACCTTGATCATGCCGTCCCTCAGGCAACTGCGCCCAGGGGTAACCGTTGTCCGGCTCGCCAAAGAATACTGATTTCTTCGGCGGGATCGGTGCGGCGCCTTTATCCCAGTGCCTTGATGGCTGCCTCCACCCCTGCGCCATAGGCGGGGTCAGCCTGGGTGCAATGATGGATGTGGCGCGCCTTCAGATCCTCCGATGCGCCAGCGATGGCGCGGGCGGTATTATCGAACAGCGCTTGCTTTTGCTGGTCATTCATCAGGCGGAACAAGTTGCCGGGCTGCGAGAAATAGTCGGTATCCTCGCGATGATTCCAATGGTCCGCCGCGCCTTCAATGGACAAGGGCGGTTCGCGATAGTCGGGTTGCTCCTGCCATTCTCCTTGGGTGTTAGGCTCGTTTGCGGTAATGCCGCCGTGGTTGCCGTCGACTCGCATCGCGCCATCGCGGTGATAACTGTGGAAGGGGCATTTCGGCGCATTGACGGGAATCTGGTGATGGTTGACGCCCAGGCGATAGCGCTGCGCGTCGCCGTAGGAAAACAGCCTGGCCTGTAGCATCCGGTCCGGCGAGAAGCTGATGCCGGGAACCACGTTGGCGGGTGTGAATGCGGCCTGTTCGACTTCGGCGAAGAAATTATCGGGATTGCGGTTCAATTCCAATGTACCCACTTCGATAAGCGGATAGTCGCCCTTGGGCCACACCTTGGTCAGGTCGAAGGGATTCAGGTGATAGCTGCCCGCGTCTTTTTCGGGCATGATTTGCACATACATGGTCCAGCGCGGGAAGTCCTTGTTCTCGATAGCCTCGAACAAGTCGCGCTGTGAGCTTTCGCGGTCCTTGCCGACCAGTTCACACGCCTGGGCGTCGGTCAGGTTCTTGATGCCTTGCTGCGTCTTGAAATGGAACTTGACCCAGAAACGTTCGTTCTTGGCATTGATGAAGCTGAAGGTATGGCTGCCGAACAGATGCATGTTGCGAAAACCCGCGGGTACACCGCGGTCGCTCATGACGATGGTGACTTGGTGCAAGGCCTCGGGCAGGCCGGTCCAGAACTCCCAGTTGTTTTGCGCGCTGCGCATGCCTGTTCTGGGATCCCGCTTTACCGCGTGATTCAGGTCGGGAAACTTCAAGGGGTCGCGAAAGAAGAATACGGGGGTGTTGTTGCCGACCAGATCCCAGTTGCCTTCTTCGGTATAGAACTTCATGGCGACGCCGCGAATGTCGCGTTCCGCGTCGGCGGCGCCGCGCTCGCCGGCCACGGTCGAAAACCGGGCGAACATCTGCGTTTGCTTGCCGATTTCGGAAAAGATCTTGGCCCGGGTATATTGGGTAATGTCATGGGTAACGGTCAAGGTGCCGTAAGCACCGGCCCCCTTGGCGTGCATGCGGCGCTCGGGGATGACTTCGCGATCGAAATGCGCCAGTTTTTCCAGAAGCCAGACGTCTTGAAGCAGGGCGGGGCCGCGCGGTCCCGCTGTCTGTATGTTCTGATTGTCGACGACTGGCGCGCCGGCGGCGGTAGTAAGTTTTTTCATTGGAGCCCCCTTGGAAAAATTAACATGAGCCAAGCATGGCGCGCCCTGGGGCGCTGAATGCTTTGAAGGGAGTCTACCGGCAGACAGGTGAATAGTAAAATTGATCTATTGTTATAGATCAATAGTCAATCGCTATTGTTTAGGTCAAGGTCGCTGTTTTGTCGCCCCTGTCCTTGCTATTAGAGCGCGGCGGCGTAAATGGCATAGGCGTCTTCTTCCAGAACTTCCCGCGGGTTATTGCCAAGCAAGCGCGTTTGCTTCATGCCTTCCTGAGCCATATGGCGCAAATCCGTCTGCTTGATGCCGACTTCGCGTAGTGTGCACTCTATCCCGGTGGACTGGGTGAGGCTTACCAGATGAGCGATGAAGGCATCGGTTTTGGCTTCGTGGCTGCCGGCGCAATTGGGGACGATAAGCTCGGCGAGCTCGGCGTATAGTGCGGCGGCATTGGGGGCATTGAAGCGCAGTACATGCGGCAGGACCAATGAGTTGGACAGCCCGTGCGGCACATGGAAAATGCCGCCTATGGGATAGGCCAGGGCATGGACGGCGGCAACGGGAGCATTGGCAAACGCCTGGCCGGCCAGCATGGCGCCAAGAAGCATGGCTTCACGCGCGGCAAGGTCTTGTCCGTTGCCGCATGCGCGCAGCAGGTTACCGGATAGTAATTTCAGCGCTTGTACCGCCAACATGTCCGATACGGGGTTTTTAAGATGCTTGCTGGTGTAGGCCTCGATGGCGTGGACCATTGCATCTATGCCGGTTGCGGCGGTGGCCCTGACGGGCAGCCCCAAGGTAAGGCGGGCATCCAGGATGGCCATGTCGGCATACAGTATGGGTGAAACGACACCCGATTTTGTCGTTTCACCGGTCGTAACGATAGACACAGGAGTAACTTCGGAACCAGTGCCCGCCGTGGTGGGAATCTGCACCAGCGGCAGACGCTTGCCGCGCACATTGCCGATACCGTACATGTCGGTCAACGCCTGGTCGCCGCCCAGCAATACGGACAGGAGCTTGGCGACATCCATGGACGACCCGCCCCCAAGGCCGACGATGACTTCGGCGCCGGATTCGCGGGCAAGTTTGGCGGCTTCCAGGACGATGTGCTCGGGGGGGTCGGCAATGACATCATCGATGACATGGGCCTGCCAGCCGGCCGCGCTCAGGCTGGCCAGCGCCTTATCCAGCAAGCCGCTTTGATGCAGGTAATGGTCGGTTACCAGGCATAGGCGGGTGTGTGGATAATGTTCGCGCAGCAGCGGGCCCAGTTTATCGGTAATGCCGGCTTCGACCATGATGCACGGAACCGTGCGGAATTCGAATTTCTTCATCCTGCTGTCTCCTGTTTGTCGCGAAGGGCGTCCGCCGAGTTGATATTTGGACATCATCATATATCCACCGGGAAATGTCTGTCCCGCCTCTTTCAATGCACGCGGTTTCAAGGCAGGCTATTTTGTTTCATTCTGTTATATAATTTATAACAATGCGAACCCCGATAAGGAACAGCAGTGGGACAGCACAGCAATGATGCCGAGGACGCGTTATTTAAAGAAGCTGATTCGTCGGGAGCATCCGATGAAGAGCCATGGAGCATCGGGCTGCGCCTTCATATGGAAAGGCAGTGCGAGATGTGGGCGGATATAGCCGCCAGGGTCGAGCGCAATGCCCGTGTTCTGGGTACCGCCAGAATGAGGCTGTATTCTCCCGACGAACGTAAAGCGTTGGCGACGATGATGGCCAACATGAAACAACTTCTGGATAGGGTCAATGGCGACCTGGGCAAGTCGATTGCGCTTACGCATTCGCGGCTCGATGCGGCCTTACAAGCGTACGATGCGTTTATTGATCATTCCGGCTCCGGGTTGCGGACCTGACCCGGCCCTTCAGTTGGCCCAGGGCGAACTTCATGGCATATAAAACGACCAGAATCCCCGCCATATCGCCGGCAAGCATCACCAGGGCCTGTTTTCCATCGGTTGCGGGGCCCCAAAACAGAAACCATAAGTGGTGAAGCAAGGCGTTGACCGTTGCGCAGGCTGCCGCACAGATCAGCAGCCGTGCCGAGGTCAGATTGGACAGCGACGCTTGTAGAAAGAAAAGCCGGCGGGCCAGCAAATAAATGAGATAGGGACCTCCGGCCGATATGGCCGAGCCGCCCGCTGCCCTGATAAAATCACCGGGAAAATAATAATAGACGCAGGCAAGCCAGGATGCGATCAAGATACCCAGTGCACCGGCGCCTCCGAACAGCAGGGTACATAGCAAGCGGACTCCGGCGGGAAGGTATATCCAATTGATTCCCCGAATGTATTCCGAGCCTGTGAATGCCAACTCATTCAGAAAAAGCACGAGCAAGTAAATTGCCGTGGTACCGGCGACCATGCATGGAAATAGAACGTATTGTTGTTTCATGCGGCTCGTATCCGGCACCGGCGGCTATTGCAAAGGTTTACCACAATACTAAGCACATGAACGAAAATACACGCCCGGCCGATATCTATTTGCGCTTCCTGAATCTGGCCGAAGCTTTGCGCGGGCTTCCATCGCTGGATCCGCTGGAGGAGCGGATTCTTTCCTTGGTGGCCCGCAAGGCGCAAGAAGCCAGCCGCCTGTCGGTACGCGACATCATGGCAATAGACAGCCTTGGGTCGCCGGCTACCATTCATGGCCGGCTTAAATCGATGCGCGAGAAGGGATGGATAGAGCTTGCCGATACAGAGGACGCAAGGCGCAAGCGAGTTGCGCTGACGTCGGCGGCATTGCGTCACTTCGACAAGTTGTCCACATGCATGGTCCAGGCGGCAAAAACCCGCATCGAATGATGCGGGTTGCATGACATAGGCCTGTTGGCCCGTTACCGCGCGGCAGCCGCGGTTTCCTTATCCAGCTTATGCATGATGTAGCGCTGCTGGGCAATCGACACGGCGTTGTTGACGCACCAGTATAGGACCAGGCCGGCAGGGAAGAAGAACATCATGCCGCCGAAGACCAAAGGCATGATCATCATGATCTTGGCCTGCGTGGGATCGGGGGGCGTGGGATTCAGCTTGATCTGCAGGAACATGGTCGCCATCATGAAAGCAGGCAGTATGAACCAGGGATCGCGCACCGATAGGTCGTGAATCCAGAGTATCCAGGGGGCGCCTCGCATTTCAACGCTGCCCAGCAGCACCCAGTACAGGGAAATGAATACCGGTATCTGCACCACCATGGGCAGGCAGCCACCCAGTGGATTGATTTTCTCGGTACGGTACATTTCCATCATGGCCGCGTTCAGCTTGGCCTTGTCGTCGCCGAATTTTTCACGCAGGGCCTGCATGCGCGGCGTTACCTGCTTCATCTTGGCCATGGAACGATAGCTGGCGGCGGACAGCGGGTAAAAGACCAGCTTGATCAGCAGCGTCAGCACCACGATGGTCCAGCCCCAGTTGCCCAGCATGGCATGCAGCCAGGTCATGACCTTGAACAAAGGCTTGGCGATGATGGTAAGCCAGCCGTAGTCGACCACCAATTCCAGGCCGGGAGCCAGTTCGCTCATGGCTTTCTGGTCTTGCGGGCCGACCCAAAGATTCGAATCGACGGCGATGTGTTCGCCGGGCTGAATGCTGCCCACGCTTTCGATGGAGCGGATGGCGTACAGGTTGTTGGACAGACGCAGGGCTTCGTTATGGCGGACCTTGCCCTCGGGCGGTACCCAGGCGGATGCGAAGTAGTGCTGCACCATGCCGATCCAGCCGTTATCCGCTTGCTTGACGTAGCCCGACTTGCCCTTGTCGATATCCGAGAAGGTGATCTTCTGGAATTTTTCTCCGGCCGAATACAGGGCGGGGCCTGTGAATGTGCTGTAGAAGGAAGAGGTGTCGGAGGGATCGTTGCCGTCGCGCGCCAATTGCAGGTACAGGGAGGGCGTTATAGGGGCCGTGCCCGCGTTATAGACGTCATGCTGCACGCCGATGTCGTAGCGGCCCTTGTGCAAGGTATAGGTCTTTACGACCTTGACGCCATCGCTTTCCGCTTCGAACACGACCTTCAGCGTTTCGCCGCTCAGGACCGTGTCTGTGGAAACCAGCCTGAAAGGCGTCAGGTGCGTGGGATAGCTTTGGCCGGAGGGAGCTCCGACGATGCCTGTCTGCGCCAAGTATACGGAATGGGCGGAATTGTCGAGCAGGACCATGGGCTCGTCCTTGGAGCCCGGGGCCGTATACTTGACCAGTTCCGCCTTGACGAGCTGGGCGCCCTGGGTGTCGAAGGTAAGGTTGTAGACATCTGTCTTGACCTGGACCTTTTCGGACGAATTGACAGGCGCTTGCGCACCGCTGCCCGGTACCGTGTTGTCGGCGGCGGGTGTGCTTGCTGCGGCAGGCGCGGCCGACGGAACGCTAGGATCGGCGGCGACGCCAGGCGCTTGCGTGGGAGCCGCTGTCTGCGTAGCGGTAGAGCTCGTTCCGAAGAGCGAGGGTTTACCGTTATGCACTTGCCAGTTGTTCCAGAGCAGCAAGAGCGAAAGGGAGAAAATCATCCAGAGGACGGTGCGTCGGATATCCATAGCGCCTGTTTTTTGAGTTAAAGCTGAACAAAAGCTCAACAGTTTAACGTAGCTCAGCTGAATCTAAGATGAGCGAAGAATAATGCAAGAAAACTACAAAGCCGGACGTTCGAGGCAAGCGGGATTCAGCGATGCTTGTGATCGGGGTCTGGCACCGGATCGTATCCTCCCGCACACCAGGGATGACACCGGCCGATACGGCGCGACGCCAACCAAAAGCCTTTCAGCGCCCCATGTTTCTCGATGGCTTCTATTGCATAGAGGGAGCAGGTAGGGGTGAATCTACAGCTCCTGCCAATCCAGGGACTTAAAAAATAGCGGTAAAACCGGATGGGAGCGATAAGTAAAGACTTGATCATCGCAGAGCCTGCTTAAGCAAGGCATCGGCTTCGACGCGCACCTGCTTTTTAAGTTCCGTCAGGCTTGCCGGCTGTACTTTCGTATGGAGCCTGAAAACCAGGTCGCAAGCGGGTAAATCGCCCCGATTTTGCCGGAAAGCTTCCCGGATAACCCTTTTTATGGCATTGCGGACAACCGCCTTCGCGGCAAAGCGTTTGGCGATGATGAGTCCCAGCCGGGCATATCCATACGGTTCCTGGTCCTGGGAGCGGCGTGGTGTCATTACAACGAACAACGCCCCTCTGGCAAGACGTTTACCCTTAAGGGCCGACGCGTATTCGGAGGGGCTGTGTAAACGAGCGCAGGCGGGAAACGTGGCTCGAATGGATGCTGTCGCACCAGCCATGGGCTTGCCAGCCGGCGCGTTAAGCGGCAGGCTTAAACGGCCAGCTGCTTACGGCCTTTTGCGCGGCGTGCATTGATGACGGCACGGCCGCCGCGGGTTTTCATGCGTACGCGAAAACCGTGGGTGCGCTTGCGGCGGGTAACTGAGGGCTGGAAAGTGCGTTTCATGGAAAATCCAAAATAAAAGAGCTGCCAAGGACCTGGAGTGCCATCGATGAGCTCGACAACGTTGAGTCGCTTTATGTTTTACCGGCGGCGGTTTGCCCGACGACGTCTCGGGCTATTGCCAGACACTAGCCAAGCCTTGGGGTTAAAAATTTGGTAGTGAGCCCGCCATTTCATCAAATTTTGATAATTTAGTCAAATGGTTAGCGCTATTACTAAGGGTTGTTCTTGCCCGCGCTTGTGGATAACTACCGCCGCGACAGGGTAGAATCGAGGTTTACAGAAGTGGTGGACATGAAAGATTTTTGGCAGACTTGCGTCCAGCGACTGGAGCAGGACCTACCTCCGCAGCAGATTAGCGCCTGGATACGCCCCTTGGTTCCGCTTGCGTTCGACGAGACGCAAGCGGTGCTGCGCGTGTCCGCGCCCAACCGCTTCAAGCTGGACTGGGTGCGCAAGAATTTTTCGCACCAGATCGAAACGCTGGCCACCGAATGGTACGAGCGGCCTGTGCAGGTGGCCTTCGAACTGGCCAGTTCCTCCGGGGCGTCCCGTGCGGCGCCTGCGCCGTCGACACCCCGGTCCGCCAGCCTTGCGCCGGTCAGCGCCTCCAGCCTCAATGTGGCTGCGTCGCCACAAGCGCCCCAGGTCTCCGCCGCCGTCGCGGCCGCGGAACTCGTGCACGATCGCTCGCGTCTGAACACCGACCTTACCTTCGATAACTTCGTCACCGGCAAGGCCAACCAGCTGGCACGCGCCGCCGCACTGCAGGTGGCCGAGAATCCGGGCGTATCGTACAACCCGCTGTTCCTGTATGGCGGCGTGGGCCTCGGCAAGACGCATCTTATTCATGCCATCGGCAATGCCTTGCTGGCCAATGGCAAGGGTACGCGCATCCGCTACGTGCATGCCGACCAATATGTCTCCGATGTGGTCAAGGCGTATCAGCGCAAGGCCTTTGACGAATTCAAGCGCTACTACCATTCGCTGGATCTCCTGCTGATTGACGATATCCAGTTTTTCGCAGGCAAGAACCGTACCCAGGAAGAATTCTTCTACGCGTTCGAGGCCATGGTCGCCCAGCGCAAGCAAATCATCATTACGTCCGATACCTATCCCAAGGAATTGGCCAATATAGACAGCCGCCTGATTTCCCGCTTCGATTCGGGCCTGACCGTGGCCATCGAGCCGCCCGAACTGGAAATGCGCGTCGCCATCCTGTTGCATAAAGCAGACAGCGAAGGCGTGACCATGCCCGAGGAAGTCGCTTTCTTCATCGCCAAGCATTTGCGCAGCAATGTGCGCGAGCTGGAAGGCGCCCTGCGCAAGGTGTCGGCCTACGCGCGCTTCCATGGCCGCGAAGTGCTTACCGTCGATGTTTGCAAAGATGCGCTCAAAGACCTGCTGTCGGTCTCGAACGGGCAGATCACCGTCGAGAACATACAAAAGACGGTGGCCGATTTCTACAAGATCAAGGTGGCCGACATGTATTCCAAGCGCCGGCCCGCCAACATTGCCATGCCGCGCCAGGTGGCCATGTACCTGGCCAAGGAACTGACGCAAAAGAGCCTGCCTGAAATTGGCGATTTATTCGGTGGGCGGGATCACACGACCGTGCTGCACGCAGTGCGAAAAATTGCCGATGCAAGGTCCAAACAGACCGAACTCAACCACGCTCTTCACGTACTAGAACAAACCTTAAAAGGATAACCATGCAACTCGTACAAGCGACTCGTGATGCATTGCTCAAGCCTCTATCGACGGTAGCTGGGATTGTCGAAAGAAGGAATACATTGCCCATCCTGGCAAATATTCTTCTGCGTAAAGAAGGCAAGAACGTGGCGTTCATCGCCACCGATCTCGAAGTCCAGATCACGACGCATGCCGAGTTCGGCATTGGCGATGCCGCCGAGTCCACGACGGTGGCGGCCCGCAAGCTGCTGGATATCCTGCGCGCCTTGCCGGACACCGGCGACATCAAGCTTGGCCAGGCCAGCGGCAAGCTGTCGGTGCAGGCCGGCAAAAGCCGTTTTGCATTGCAGACCATGGGCGCCGCAGAATTCCCCACGCTGGCCCAGCCGGAAAAATGGGATGTCTCTTTTTCCCTGCCGCAGAAAACGCTGAAGCATCTGTTCAACATGGTGCATTTCGCCATGGCGCAGCAAGACATCCGCTATTACCTGAACGGATTGCTGTTCGTGTTCGAGCCGGGCTTCGTGCGCGCGGTGGCCACCGATGGCCACCGTCTTGCCCATAGCGGCACGGTGGTCGAAGGCATAGAAGGCAAGCACGATGTCATTGTGCCGCGCAAGACCGTGCTCGAGATGCAAAGGCTGCTTGCCGATACGGAGGAACCCGTATCCATCGATGTCGCGACCGGCCAGATACGTTTCCGCTTCGGCGATGTCGAACTGGTGTCCAAGCTGGTCGAGGGCAAGTTCCCGGACTTCACCCGCGTCATCCCCAGCAACTATACCCGCCACTTTTCCATTGGCCGCGAGACCTTGCAGGGCAGCCTGCAGCGCGCGGCCATCCTTACCACCGACAAGCTCAAAGGCGTACGCCTGCAGCTGTCCGACAACCAGCTCAAGATTTCCTCCTCGAACGCGGAGCAGGAAGAGGCTCAGGAAGAAATCGATATCGATTACAGCCACGAGCCCCTGGATGTCGGCTTCAACGTCAGCTATCTGCTCGATGTCCTCGCCAACGTCAAGACCGATACCATCCAGTGGTCGGTCCAGCCCGATGTCAATGCATCGGCGCTGATCACATCCCCGGAAGACGATCAGTTCAAATACGTTGTCATGCCAATGCGCATTTAAGTCCCACGAGTCCAATGTCGCAGGAAGCGTTCGGGCCGCCGGGCCCGGGGCGTTTCAATAGCCGCAAGGCTTATATAAGGTTTTCATAAACTATGTCAGATCAAACCACGAATGCCGCCGCCGCAGCCGGATATGGCGCCGATTCCATCAAGATGCTCAAAGGGCTCGAGGCTGTTCGCAAGCGCCCGGGCATGTACATTGGCGACACGTCCGACGGAACAGGCCTTCATCACATGGTTTTCGAGGTCGTCGACAATGCGATCGACGAAGCATTGGCGGGTTATTGCGACGATATCGTCGTAACCATCCATGCCGACAACAGCATCTCGGTCAGCGACAATGGCCGGGGCATACCCACCGCCATCCACAAGGACGACGAGTTCCATCGCAGCGCGGCCGAGATCGTCATGACCGAGCTGCATGCCGGCGGCAAGTTCGACCATAATTCGTACAAGGTTTCGGGCGGTTTGCACGGGGTGGGCGTATCCTGCGTGAACGCATTGTCCGAATGGCTGCGGCTGACTATCTCGCGCAACGGCCATGTCCACGAAATGGAGTTCCGCCGCGGCGAGCGCGTCGAGCCGCTGGCCGTCACGGGCGACTCCGACGCCACCGGTACCCGGGTGCAATTCCTGGCGGACGGCCAGATCTTCGAAAACATCGAATATCACTACGAAATCCTTGCCAAGCGCCTGCGCGAACTGTCCTTCCTGAACAATGGTGTCAAAATCCGCCTGCTGGACGAACGCAGCGGCAAAGAAGAAAACTTTGCCTTCCTGGGCGGCGTAAAAGGCTTTGTCGAATACATCAATCGCAGCAAGACCGTGCTGCACGGCAATGTGTTTTCAGTAAGCACGCAATCCACCGTGGGGGATGCCGAAATCGGCGTCGACGTGGCCATGCAGTGGAATGACAGCTATACCGAAACGGTGCTGTGCTTTACCAATAATATTCCGCAGCGCGACGGCGGCACCCACCTGACCGGCCTGCGCGCCGCCATGACGCGGGTATTGAATAAATACATCGCCGACAACGAAATGGCCAAGAAGGCCAAGGTCGACACCACCGGCGACGATATGCGCGAAGGCCTGGCCTGCGTCTTGTCGGTCAAGGTGCCCGAACCCAAGTTCAGCAGCCAGACCAAGGACAAGCTGGTGTCCAGCGAAGTTCGTCCCGCGGTGGAAGAAGCCGTGGCCCGGACGCTGGAAACCTGGCTGCTTGAGAACCCCAACGACGCCAAGGCCTTGTGCAACAAGATCGTGGAAGCCGCCCGCGCGCGCGATGCCGCCCGCAAGGCCCGCGAAATGACCCGCCGCAAGAGCGTGCTGGAAGGCGCCGGCCTGCCGGGCAAGCTGGCCGATTGCCAGGAAAAAGATCCCGCCCTTAGCGAAATCTACATCGTCGAGGGCGACTCTGCAGGCGGTTCCGCCAAGCAGGGCCGCGATCGCAAGTTCCAGGCCATCCTGCCCTTGCGCGGAAAGGTCCTTAACGTTGAAAAAGCGCGCTTCGACCGCCTGATATCCAGCGAGCAGATCACCACCTTGATTACGGCATTGGGCACCAGCATCGGTCCTGATTTCAATATCGACAAGCTGCGCTATCACCGCATCATCATCATGACCGACGCCGATGTCGACGGCGCGCACATCCGTACCTTGCTGCTGACCCTGTTCTACAGGCAGATGCCGGAACTGGTCGCGCGCGGCTATGTGTACATTGCCCAGCCGCCCCTGTACAAGGTGAAGGTCGGGCGCGAAGAGCGCTATCTGAAGGACGATGCCGAAGAAGCGCAATTCATGCTGCAGGTGGCATTGAAGGATGCCTCCCTGGTGGTCAAGGAAGGCGCCGAGCCCATCAGCGGCGATGCGCTGGCCGAATTGGCGCGCCAGTATATTGCCGCCGACGCCGTGATCAACCGCCTATCCCGCTATACCGACATGGCGGCGCTATCGGCCATGGCTGAAGGGGTCGAGATCAACCTGGACGATGCCGAGCAGGCCGCCGCGTCGGCCAAGCGCCTGCAGGATGCCATCTACGACCCGTCGGTGCCCAATGGCGTCAGCGTGGCCGTCGATGAGAACGAAGAGCAGAATTCCTGGCGGCTGATCCTTAGCCGCATGCATCATGGCAATGTGCGGATCAGCGTCTTCGATCGCACTTTCGTGCGCGGTGCCGACTACATGGCCCTGGCCAAGGCGGCCCAGACTTTCACGGGACTGATGGGCGTGGGTGCTTTGGTGGCCCGCGGCGAGGGCGACAAGCGCAAGGAGAAATACATCTCCGACTTCCGCGAGGCGATGCAGTGGCTGCGCGGCGAGGCCGACCGCAGCATCAGCAAGCAGCGCTACAAAGGCCTGGGTGAAATGAATCCGCAGCAGCTATGGGAAACCACCATGGATCCCACGGTGCGCCGCCTGTTGCAGGTCAGGGTCGAGGACGCCATCGCGGCCGACGAGGTCTTTACAACCCTGATGGGCGACAACGTCGAGCCGCGCCGCGCGTTCATCGAGTCCCATGCCTTGCAGGCGGGGAATATTGACGTGTAGGGATTGTCGGTTTTCATAATTAATGAAAATTTCCCACAATTATTGACAACCGATTCCCATAATTAGTGAAAAATCTGTAGCAGTGCAGATTTGTGAACGGGCTCCGAGACCTACAGCGGAGCCCGTTTCTTTTTGGCGGTGTGCGTCAAGGTATTCGCCCTGCCAAACAAGCAGGCAATCGAGCCGCCGTTCCAGAGACCAAAAACTCATGGCCGCAGAGCAAACCGAGGAATAACTACCAGCCCTGAACTCTATACTGGATGAACACAACAATGAATCGAATGCTCAAGAAGGTGGGTGCGTGACATGAAAATCAAACGCCTTGAACGGATGCGCGAATCGCAGCGGAACTACCATCGCCGCTGCCAATGGCTCATGAAAGACGGGCTCTTCATCCCGCATGTGTATGGGAAAGATCCTTGCACTGCGTTGTCGTGGTGGGACGAGGTAGGCTTTATTCTGGGGGATCGGCGCGTTATGGTTCATTGGCGGCACCCTCGTAAGGTCTACGAAGATGAAGTCCTGGATCGAGCCTGGAGTCAGTCCGGGGAGCCCCCGAAGCACAACGTCCTGACAGAATTCGTACCTCACTACCAACAGGTAGGCCGCTCGCGCAAACGGATTGAGTATTACACTCGACTCGGCCAACGCCGCAGGGCGAAATAGGCGCGTATTACGACAGGGTAGAAGCCATCATCAAAACCATGCAGACCAACGGCATTGATTTTGACGTTCCCACCAGTTGGCGTCGTGAGCGACTGTCATGGTCTACGAGCGTCCATCTCGTCGTACCGCTAGAGGTGCATGATGAAGCCGAGCTCCGGGTCGTGGCTGATCTTGGCAAGCGGCTACTCCAGGGCAAAACGACGCTTGGCCAAGAGTTTCCCGGGTATTGCTATGGCCGTGATCAATGGCTCGCGGAATGCCCGACCATGAAAGAGGATTTGCGACTCAAGATATGAAAACCACGAAGTGGACATCTACAGTGATCCGGGTAAAACTCCGCGATACCGCTGCTCGGATGCGTCGACAAATCCATGGGGCATCATATAACCGCACATTGCGGCGATAGCGTGAGCTGATCCGGCACTTTACTCAGTAAAGATGCAAAAATTTATTTCGTTTATCATCCATATGTTGCGGCACTAACTTGCGGTTCAGCGTACTGCCGCAAAGTAAGCTTTTTCGTATCAATCTATATGCCAGATAAATGCAAAGCATAAAATCGATCGGGCAGGATTTTGGAAAAATGGCGAACCAGAGGATTCAATATTCCCCTAATGAGCGCAGTATCCTGTTCGCGGAAACAGGTGGTTTTTGTCCGCTTTGCACATCAGCCATGATGTTTCAAAAGGCAAACTCGAAGCACCCAAGTACCGGCTACGAGATTGCACATATCTACCCCTTAAATCCAAATGCACTACAAAAAAAGGCTTTGGAAGGCTACCTCGTACCAGATGACCTCAATGCGCTTGAGAATGTGATTCTGTTATGCCCGACATGCCATACAAAATACGATAAAGATTTCAAGCTCGAGGAGTTCCTTAAGATTCAGGGCATCAAGAAAGGCTACCTTCGTGAGACTGAAGCACGAAAAACGGTGCCAGATCATGCCCTTGAGGAAGAGGTGTGCGAAATACTAGATCTCATAGCGAATAGCGATGGGCACTATGAGGACCTATCGGAGACAAAGTTGGATGTGAGTTCTCTCGATGCAAAGCTTAAGAATATAAGCCCATTGCAAAAGAGAGAAATTCGCTCAAATGTGATCGATTTTTTTGTTCCCATTAGAAATCATATCCGCCTTATCGAGCAGAGAGATCAGGCTGTAATACGAATCATCCAGAACCAGGTAAATTCATATTACCTTGTCATGGAAAGACAAAGCCCGGGGAATAAGGATGCGATCTTTAATCACATCTCAAAATGGATAAGTCTGAAGTCGGGAAAGACCCTTATGGCATCAAAAATCCTTACTTCTTTTTTTGTTCAAAACTGCGAGGTGTTTGATGCTGATTCCAACTAAATTCACCTCACTGGAAGAGTCGACGATCTTCAAAATGCGTGCTCTTTTGAAAAGTAATGCGAGAGAAGAGACAGTATCAGAAGCCATGGAAAGAACAGCAGGAGCATTCCAGGATACCTCGGGATTTCTCCATGCCATGGATGTTCTTTATGTGCTGAAAATGATCGATTTTGATGCCTCGACCGGTACGATAATTTATGCTAACTAAAATAATTTGCCCCTTATTTAATCATGGTGAGATCACATTCAACCATGGATTGAATGTGATTCTGGGGGATGATGATGCGAAAAACTCTATCGGAAAGTCCTCAGCATTATTGGTCATAGATTTTGCGATGGGAGGAACATCTCTACTAGATGACAAGGCTGGCACCATCAAGGCATTAGGACATCACTTCTACAAATTTGAATTTATTTTTGAAGGGAAAAAATATTTCTTTATACGCTATACAAACGACTCAAACTTTGCTCACATATGTGATAAAGACTATCAAGAAGAAGATGTAATTACCATTAGAGAATATCGAGAAAAGCTGAAACAACTTTATGAGCTAGGCGATTTGAAATGCAGTTTCCGCTTTCTGGTGAACCCATTCATTCGTATTTGGAATAAAGGTTCTCTGGAGCCGGCAGCCCCCTTTCTTGGCGATGTGAAAGAGTCTACAGATACTGCCATCTCCCGCCTTATCGATCTATTTGAGAAGACCGGCGATATTGAAGAGGAAAGATCCGTTTTAGACGAGCACAAAAAGAAAAAGGGACTCATATCCAAGTCCATGTCTGCGGAAATTATCCCTAAAATCAATAAAATTCAATACAAAGAGAATCAGCGAACAATAGCTGGCAATATGGAAGTGATTGAGACGCTGAAGCAAGGCGTTACGGGGGCACTTAGTGCGTATGAGTCTCTTTTTGATGAGGAGCTCCGTGCACTGCAAACGCAGAAAAATGACCTTGTTCGACAACGGAGCCAAGTTCAAGCAAAGATTGGTCGAATTAGGTTGGATATCCTAGGTGTGACCCCTAGGCTAACGGCTAACATAGCTCTTGTTCAGGAGTTCTTCCCCAATGTCGATGCTGGCCGACTTCAGCAAGTTGAGTCTTTTCATCAGAATATCAGTAAGACAGTACAAAAAGAGCTAAAAAAGGATCTGCAGTCGCATTCTGACCGTGAGACCGAGTTGAGTGCGAAAATTTCCGAATTGGACAGCCGGATTCAAGCTAAGCTTGAATCCAAAGGCGCACCTAATGATCTTTTTTCACGAGTGCTTGAGCTTAAAACTGTGGTTGACAACGCTGCTGAAGAAAATCGTTTTTATGACATGAGGGTTGCCATTGACAGCGATGTATTACAAGCAAAACAGCGTCTGGAAGCCATCTATACAGGAATCTTTCTGCACATTGAGTCTGAATTAAATGCAAGGCTTAAGAAGTTCAATGCGGTCGTGTATGGTCGAGAGCGAAATGCCTCACAGCTCAGAATAAAGAGTTCAAATTCATATAGTTTTTTATCTCCTGAAGACACTGGAACAGGAAAATCGTATGCTGGCCTAGTCGGCTTTGACCTTGCAATGCTTTCGCTTACAAAATTGCCTTTCATAGTCCACGACTCAGTGCTTTATAAGAATATTGAGGTTAGAGCTACAGAGAAAATTCTTCGGATACTTGCATGGGCCAGACAGAAACAAATCTTCCTTGCCTTTGATGAGGCAACCAAGTTTGATGTTTCAACAGAAAAACGATTACGCTCTCACACTGTTTTGAAGCTCAGTGCTAACGATCTGCTCTACAACAAAGATTGGCGGTAGTAGCAACTTTCGAATAAGAACGCGTCCTCCATTGGAGGGCAAACATTTTGTCGTCGCCAGAGCGAGTAGCAGCTCAGGCCAATATCGCCGACGAGGACCTGGAACAATATATGGATAACTCGCAGGCGGATGTGGGAGCCTGGACGGAAAGATGCAGGGTAGCTCTGTGAGTAATGTCATATGGGTGTGTTCCATAAACCTAGATTTGCATTATTAGCTCATACTGACATGCCCAACGAATGTGCCTGTTACCTTATCGCCGATATCCTAAACTTACCAAGGAATAATCAATTGGCAAAGCTCTCACCAGGATCTCCGTATGACTGAGCAGGAGAAACAGCTAACACAAATATTTCTGCCGCACGCGATGAGAGAGTTGGAGCGTGTTCGCCAATCGGGAGTTCGCTTCGCTCATTACACGTCGGCTGAGACAGGACTTAAAATTCTTCGGTCTGAGAGGATTCTTCTGCGCAACTCAACTTTAATGAACGATTTTTCGGAGATTCGTCATGGAATGGATTGCTTGCTGGCTGCATACAATGGGTCGCCGGGAGTTCGGCTCAAGGCGGCCCTTCGGGAAGTTCAAAATGACCTTCCGGAGGTTTTAGAGGCGAATTTTAACGGGAAGATCATTGATTTTCGCACTGAGACTTATCTTATGTCGGTTTCCGAGCAGGATGATGGTCATGAAGACAAGTTTGGCCGTTTGTCTATGTGGCGGGCATACGCTCCAAAAAATGGAGTCGCTTTCATTTTGAACAATAGGCCATTTGTTGGTGAAAGCAACGCATTGAACGCGTTCACCACCCCAGTGGCATATGCAATGCCGGAGGATTTTCAGCCGGCTTTCCAAGAAGTTGTGCTTTCTATTGAAAAAAATATCGAAACCATAAAGCCGCTCGGCGGGAAACGCGTGCACGACATGTTGATGAATGCCTTTCGGTTCGCCGTCCAATCCACAAAGCATCCGGCGTTCAGAGAAGAGCGGGAGTGGCGCGTGGTCTATTCTCCGACCCTTCTTTTACAGCCGGACGGGACGTTGTCACAGCAGCAGTTGACACGGGTGCCGACGGAGATTATGTCGTTAGGAGGCGTGCCCCAACGGGTCTATGCGATCCCATTTCGCGACTACCCAGAGGATGGCTTTGAGGGGGCTACCGTACCTGATCTGCTAGATCGTGTATTGATCGGACCTTCGCAAGATAGTTACACCATAGCCCAAGCTTATGTTACTGAGCTTACTAACTTAAATGTTCCCGACGCGCGTACGAAGGTCGTGGTCACCGGAGTACCTCTGCGACATTAAAAGTATAGCCCGCTCATGTATGTCCATTTCCTGGATAGGTACCAGATCTTTCATTAATGGTGGGAAAATCTCCGGATTTTTTCAGTAATTGTGAGAGATTTAAAAATTACATTCTCACAATTAATAAAAAAACACTTAAGAATCAATGCCAAGAATTTCATTTAATGTGAGAGCCGACAAGACTGTGGGCTTGCGTGGGACGCTTGCATTTTCCAGACCGGACTTGGGCAATGTTCGTCTCATCGCAGGCCCATGGTTTGTGGATTCAGGGCGCAATCTATGGCACAGCGCTATCGCCAACGTCCCCCGTCTTGCGCATCGGCCTGGTGATGCCCAATCTGTCTGACAGAAAGTCGATCAAGGTCCGGATCGCACGCGACTGGTATCGATGCGGCGTATATAGCAAGTACATATGGCTGCGATCCATGGTCAGCTCAAAGTCTTCCATGCACGTTACGACCAGGCCATCGCGCACAAGGTCGTCCACGACGTAGTCCGGCACGACGCCCAGGCCTATGCCTGCCAGGATGCATTCCCGCAAATAGGGAAAGCTTCGCGATAAAAGCGTGGGGCGCAGGCGTATGTCGCTTTCCCGGCCGTTGGCCACCGCAGAAAGATGCGCGCGTCCCGTGATTCCCCCGGTGGTGATGACGGGAGCCTTGCTTAGCATTTGCAATGTGCTGGGCAGGGTATGGGCGTGTGCCCAGTCGCTGGAGGCGCAGACCACATAGCGCAGCGGCCCTAGATCGCGCCCAACCAGCAAGGGTGGAGGCTTGGACAACACGCTTATGGCTACGTCGACCCCATCGCGAATCAAATTCTCCATGACGTTTTCCAATCGGACGTCCAGGACGATGCCGGGATAGCTCCTTTTGAAGTCAATCAGCCAGCCACCCATCACCAGTTGCCCATAACCCGTTGGAATGCTAAGGCCGACCCTGCCGGTGAGTTCGGCGGCATCCCGTTTTACAGCCTCTTTTAGTAGCCCGGCTTCGTTAACAATGTTGCGGGCATGCTGGTATATATGCTCGCCGGCACTGGTCAGTTCATTGCCTTGCGGGGTGCGGCGCAATAGTTCGGCGCCCAGCGACTTTTCAAGGCTGGCCAAGTGATAACTGACGTTGGCGCGAGACATATTAAGCGAGCGCGCCGCTTGACTGAGGTTTCCGCTGTCGACGATTTCGACAAAGATAGTGAGAGACGATAAATCCATGGCTTATGGTCAAATAATTTTGACATGATGTCAATGGCTATGGGGATTGCCAACGCCTCGGCGACATAGATAATGAATATCATCATCGACGAAGAAAGTGTGGAGGAAGCTGGTAGTGCAGAATCAACAACCGCTGGCTGGGATACGTGTACTTGACCTTTCCAGGGTCTTGGCTGGGCCGCTATGCGGTATGGCCCTGGGCGATCTGGGCGCGGACGTCATCAAGGTGGAGCACCCAGAGCGCGGGGACGATACCCGCGACTGGGGTATCCGCGTCGGCAGCCGGAACACCTCTTACTTCAACAGCGCCAACCGCAACAAGCGGTCCATGTGCCTGGATCTCCAAACCGAGGAAGGGCAGAACTTGGCACGCCGCTTGGCGGTCAAATCCGACATCGTGATCCAGAACTTCAAACATGGCGGTGCGGAGAAGCTGAACCTGGGCTACGAACAGCTTCAGGCGCTTAATCCGCGCATCATCTATTGTTCGATTTCGGGCTATTCCCCATTAAGCCCAGAGCGCGGTCGCCCCGGCTATGATCTGGTCATTCAGGGCGAGTCCGGAATCATGGCAATGAATGGCGAAGAAGGCCAGGGCCCGTTGAAGTTCGGCGTGGCCGCCGTTGACATGTTCACCGGCATGCACGCCGTGCAGGCCATACTTGCTGTGTTGTACGAGCGGGTAAGCACGGGCCGGGGTCGCCACATCCAGATGGCGCTATATGACCACGGGCTGGCCGTGACATCCTACTATGGCCTGGCGGCCAGGCTTGGTGGCGAGGATCCGCCCAAGTTCGGCAATTCCCACCCGGCTATCGTCCCCTACGGCGTCTTCGAGGCAAAGGACGGCCCATTGGTAATCGCCGTGGGTAACAATGGCCAATTTCGCCAGTTCTGCGAGCAGATCATCTTGCGGTCGGACCTTGCCGCTGATCCGCGCTTTGAAAAAAACACCGATCGCGCCAAGCACCGCGAGATCTTGCTGCCTATACTGGAAGAGAGCATTCGCGGTCATCGGCGAGCCGATCTGATCGAGCGCATGCAGAAGGCCGGTATCCCATGCGGCGAAGTCCAGGGCCTGTACGATGCTTTGGAGTCTCCTCGGACCGAAGCGGCGCGAATGCTGCACCGCTACGAGGATCCCGAGGCGGGTCCACAGGCCATTCATGCCCCCACTTACGTGATCGATGATGCACGCACCCCTGTACGACACAACCCGCCCCATTTTGGGCAACACACATCTGAAGTGCTGCAGGAAGTGCTTGGCATCGACGCAGACACCCTGCATTCCCTGAAGGCTCGGCGGATCATTTGAGTATCCGCCCGAAAGACACAGACATTAGGACAATCACCATGGCTCATTCCTCTCGTTTCTCCCGCCGTACCTTCATGAAGGTATCCGCTCTTTCCGCCCTGACCGCCGCGACCTTGCCGCTGCCCGCCCTGGCATCTTCATGGCCAGGCAAGCCGGTGCGCATGATCGTGGCCTTTCCGGTCGGCGGACCGACCGACACCATTGCCCGCCTCATCGCGCATCAGTTGTCCGAGCGCCTGGGCCAGACCATCATCGTTGATAATCGCCCCGGCGCCTCGGGCTCTGTGGGCACTTCGCAATTCATCCGTTCGCGCGCCGATGGCTATACGATCTCGATGTTCGGCATGCCGGCGCTGATTGCGCCTATCGTCCACCGCAACAACCTGTATGACGTGCGCAAGGACTTTACCTGCGTCGCCACGGTGTACGACCTGCCCTACGTCATCGTCGTCAATCCCAAATTGCTGCCGGATGTGAATGACCTGCAGCAGCTTATTGCCAAGACCAAGACCGAGGAAATCAACTATTCGACGCCCGGTGCGGGCAGTATTGCCCATCTGGCCATGGAGCAATTGAAAGGCCTGGGCGGTTTCGAGATGCTGCACATTGCCTACAACGGCAGCGCGCCGGCCATCACCGATCTGCTTGGCGGCCATATCTCCGTCATGATGGCGGATATGATCGCCGCCATGCCGCATATCCAAAGCGGCTCCCTCAAGGCCATCGCCCTGGGCTCGGACACTGGCAAGGCCTTCCTGCCAGAAGTGAAAACCATTGCCGAACAAGGCTTCGCTGGTTTCGACGCGAGCTCATGGAGCGGCATAGTCGTCCCGAACAGTACGCCGCAGGAAGTCTCGGATCGTCTCAACAAAGAGCTGAGCGAGTTATTGGCCGATCCGCAATTGCAGAAACAAATGATGCAGGTTGGCGCACTGGCGACGTACGAACCGGCTGACAAAATGAAGGCGCGCTTGAATTCGGAATACGACCGCTGGAACAAGGTTGCCAGCGAGGTGGATCTCGGGAACTCCTGATCAACGCCTGGATGGCACATTCCAGAAGGGGCTGCCGTAAGGCGGCTTCTTTTGCACACTAGCACTTGACGCCCCATCACGCATCGCTTGTACCGCCATGATCCAATGCTACGGCTCCCGCAAGCCGTAGCGTCTCGCACAAGGCCGGCACGGCGGGGTTGAGGCAATCTTTGCGGTAGGCCAGATACAGCGTCGACCGCAAGCTATGTTCGGCCTGTAGCGGCAGGTATTTCACGCCTCCCGGCCGCAGCTCGCTTACCGAGGCCGGCACCACCGCCGCGCCTATGCCCGCCTCGACAAGCGCCAGCAGCGTGGGCAGCAGGCTCTCCATGACGTAGTTCGGCGTCAGGCCATTGCGCTCGAACAGCGATGCCAGCAGCGTATGGAAGTACATCGAGGTCTGGCGTGCAAAACCGATAAGCGGCTCCGTGGCCAGTTCAGCAACCGAGATGCTGTCGCGCGACGCCCAGGCGTGCTGCATGGGAAGCGCAACCACGAGCGGCTCGCTGTCTACCGGCTCGCGGTGCAGCTCGTCGTCCTCGCTGTCGCCGGAGTGGCGCAGCAGAGCTACGTCCAGTCGGTCCTGAACAAGCAAAGTGTGCAGGCGTCCGGTATCGGCCTCGGTCATGGATAGCTGGATCCGCGGATGGCGCTGGCGATACGCGCCTACGGCGGCGGGGATGAGCCGGTAGGCCGCCGTGGGGGTGAACCCGATGCGCAGCAGGCCCGCGTCTCCCGCCGCAACTCGTCGGGTCGCAGCCACGGCCGCTTCTCCGTCTTCCATCATCTGTTCCATGGCCTCGCGCAGCAGAGCTCCGGCCGGAGTGAGCCGCACCGTGCGCGTCGAGCGCTCGATCAAGGGCGCGCCAATGCGCTCTTCGAATAGGCGCACTTGCTGGCTGAGGGGCGGTTGGGTCATATGCAGGCGCTTTGCCGCTCGGCCGAAGTGAAGCTCCCGCGCGACGGCCATGAAGGCGAGCAGTTGTCTTGAGTACAGGGCCATATGTTCGGATTAGGTCGATTATCGTATTTATCCCTGGTGAATTTTATATTGGATGGATTGAATCCGACAGCCTAAGATGAATAACGCCTATGTCGGCAAGCCATGGCCGAATGACTCGTCAATACCGGTATTGACGATGACACCCTTACTTATCAGGAAGGAAATACTCATGAGCATCCCAGCCCGCGGTTTCGCAGCCCTTGCTACGGCCCTGACCTTGGCAGTCGCCGTAATACCCACAGCGTTTGGCCAGACGGCCGCCTATCCCAGCAAACCCATACGCCTGATCGTGCCGTTCGGCGCCGGCAGCGTGACCGACCAATTGGCGCGTACCGTCGGCGCTGGCCTGGCCGAGGCCCTTGGTCAATCGGTCGTTGTGGAGAACAAATCAGGCGCGGGGGGCAATATCGGCGCCGGATATGTGGCCGCCGCAGAGCCTGATGGCTATACCTTGCTGATGGGTGCGGCCAGCACCAACGCAATCAACCCCAGCCTGTACACCAACCTGAAGTACGATCCGCTGAAGGACTTTGCGCCGGTGGCCAACTTCGCTTCGGTGACCAATGTGCTGGTGGTCAACCCCGAGGTCAAGGCCCGTTCCGTGCCGGAACTGATCGAGGCGCTCAAGAAAAGCGATGCGTACAGCTACGCATCGGGCGGCGCCGGAGGCAGTCAACATCTGTCGGCCGAGCTGTTCAAGTCGATGTCCTCGACCGACATGCTGCACATTCCCTACAAGGGCGGCAGCGAGCCGCTACCCGATCTGATCGCCAATCGCGTGCAAGTGATGTTCTGCAATCTGCCCGTCTGCCTGCCTCACATCAAGTCCGGCAAGCTGGTGGCGCTGGGCGTAACCTCCAGCAAGCGCTCACCCCTGCTGCCGGAAGTGCCGACGATTTCCGAATCCGGCCTGCCCGGCTATTCGGTCGAAGGCTGGTTTGCCTTATTCGCCCCTGCCAAGGTGCCGGCCGAAATCCTTGACCGCCTTCATGACGAGACAGCCAAGCTGCTCGCCAAGCCCGAGGTGCAGGAACTGATTCGTCGCCAGGGCGCTGAGCCGAACGGCGGCACTCGGCAAGAGTTCGCCCGCTTCGTGCAAGCCGAACACGACAAATGGGCAAAAGTCATCCGGGACGCCAACATCCGTATCGAGTAAGCGGCCATGCATTCAGGTACTTCGCTTCCCTCGATTGCCCAGGCTTTGAGGGACATCGAGACAGGCGCGTTGCGCGCACGTGATTTGGCCGAGCATTGCCTGGCGCGCATCAGCGCACGCAATCCAGAGGTCCAGGCCTTCCTCGCCAGCGATGCCGGACACGTCCGTGCGCAGGCCGACGCGGTGGACGCCGGCTTGCGGCGGGGCTTGCTGCGCGGCATACCGTATGCTGTGAAAGACGTGATCGAAACCGCCGCCTATCCCACGACGTATGGCTCGCCCATCTACTCGGGCCATACCACCGGTCGCGATGCCGCGTGTGTGGCATTGTCTCAGGAGCAAGGCGCCGTCCTGCTGGGCAAGGTGGCAACCAGCGAGTTTGCCACGCAGACGCCCGGCCGGGTGCGCAATCCGCTCAATCTTGCGCATACTCCTGGCGGCTCTTCCAGCGGCTCGGCCGCCGCGGTCGCCGACGGCATGGCCATGGCTGCCTGGGGCACGCAGACGACGGGCTCGATCACCCGGCCTGCCGCATACTGCGGCGTAGTGGGTTACAAGCCAAGCTTCGGGTTTGTCTCGACGGCAGGAGTCGGTGTGCTAAGCCCGTCGCAGGACACGGTGGGTGTTCTGGCCCGAAATGTGGCCGACGCCGCTGCGGTTGTGCTGGGCACCCACGGCCAACGCTACCATGCCCCGTCAGGCGACCTGCGCTACACGGTCGGCATTTGCCTGTCGGCGCAGTGGCGGCACGCCAGCACCCAGGCGCTCGAGGCGCTCCGAAGCTGGGCCGCCAGGCTTGCCGCCGCGGGGATCGGTGTCAAAGAGCTGACGCTGCCGGCTGAATACGAGCACTTGATCGAAGACCAGAGCCGGCTGGTCGCCTACGAAGCCCGCCAGGCGCTGGCGCACGAACGCATGACGGCAGCATCGAAGCTCAGTCCCCGGCTGGTCGAGCGTTTGGCTGGGGGCGGCGAGATTGGCCTGGATGAGTATCTTGCCATGCAGCGGCGCGCCTTCAAACTGCGCCACGAGGCCGAAACCCTGTTCGCCGACGTCGATGCGCTGGTTTATCCCGCCTCCGATGACGAGGCGGAAAAAGGCCTGGCCAACTCGGGATCCCCGCGCTTTGGGGCGCTCTGGACCTTGCTTCATCTGCCTACGGTGGCCATTCCGCTGGATGCGGGCAGCGGCGGGCTGCCGCTTGGAGTGCAGATGATAGGGCGGGTCGGCAGCGACGTGGCGCTTTTGCAGATGGCGGAGCACGCGTCGGCGCATAGTCGCTGGCTGAGCGGGGCTTAAGGGTTCTCGCGCCCTCGGGGCTCTGGGTTTTCGTGCCGGCTATTGCGCAAGCGTAAATCCGCGGGCTAAGCTAGCGCCGTGGCCATGCCGCCGGTGGGTTTGCCCCCACAGGCGGACGCGCTTGTTCAAGAACCAGCCTAAAGGTGACTGCTGTGGAACTCAAAAATACGGGCATTGCGCCGGTGACATTCATAGGTTCCGCAGTCATTGCGCTGGGCTTGATCGCCTATGCCTCCTTTGCTCCCGAATCGGCTGCGGCGTTGTTTTCCGGCGCCAACGCATGGATCATTGCGGAAGCGGGCTGGTTTTATATGCTGGTGGTGGGCTTCTTCGTGCTCTTCCTGCTGGGCCTGGCAATGAGTTCGCTGGGCAAGGTCAAGCTGGGGCCTGACGATTCCGTGCCCGACTACAACTTTGGCACTTGGGTTGCCATGTTGTTCAGCGCAGGCATGGGCATAGGCATTGTGTTCTATGGCGTGGCCGAGCCCATCATGCACTTTGCCCAACCGCCCGATGCCGTGCCGCGGTCCGCGCAGGCGGCTCGCGATGCCATGGGCATCACCTTCTTTCATTGGGGTGTCCATGCCTGGGCCATTTACGCCGTCCTGGGCCTGGCCCTGGCTTACTTCGGTTATCGGCGCAACCAGCCCTTGGCCATCCGGTCCGCCTTCCACCCCATCGTGGGCGATCGCATCCATGGCCCGCTGGGCGATTTCATCGATATTTTCGCAGTGGTGGGCACGCTGGCCGGGCTGGCGACTTCGCTGGGACTGGGTGTTTCGCAGTTGAACGCCAGCATGAGCTATTTGTTCGGCATACCGCAGGACCTGTACACACAGCTTATCCTGATAGCGATCGTGACGGCGCTGGCTACCATGACGGTGGCGACCGGGCTGGATAACGGTATCCGGCGCCTGAGCGAATTGATCATCATCGTGTCGTTTGTCCTGATGCTGCTGATCCTGGTCCTTGGCCCGACCCGGTTCCTGCTAAGCGCCCTGGTTGAAAATATTGGCCTTTATCTACACGCGTTTGTGCGCCGCACCTTCCATGTCTATGCCTATGAACCCACGGAATGGGTGGGAACATGGACCATTTTCTATTGGGGATGGTGGATATCGTGGGCGCCCTTTGTCGGCATGTTCATTGCGCGCATATCGCGCGGCCGTACCATACGCCAGTTCTTGCTGGGCGTGCTGTTTGCGCCGGCCGGTTTCAGCTTCATCTGGTTCACGGTTTTTGGCGACCTGGCCATCTGGCTGGACATGTTCGTGGCAAAGGGGAAGATTGCGGAGACGGTTTCCAGCAATCTGCCCATCGCGCTGTTTACGGTGTTCGACTACATGCCCTGGTCGCGGGTGCTTGCGTGGATTACGGGTTTGCTGGTTGCCGTCTATTTTGTGACGGCCTCGGATGCCGGCGCGCTGGTGGTGTCCATGATTACCTCGAAGGGCGACGAAGAGCCTCCCCTGTGGCTGCGTATTTTCTGGGCGCTCGCCTGCGGCGGCGTGGCCGGCTGCCTGCTGTTGGCCGGCGGGCTCGAAGCCGTACAGGCGGCGGCGGTGATTGCCGCCTTCCCGCTAAGCATACTCATGCTGCTGATGTGCTATGGGATTTTGAAAGGCCTGCGCGACGAGGTGGCCCTTCAGGCCAGCCGCAACCTGCCCATTGCGCCCTTGACGGCCGGCCAGGGCGGGATGTCGTTAAGGCAGCGCCTGAACAATATCGTGACGCATCCGACCAAAGCGCGTGCCACCGCCTTTATCGGCAAGGAAGTGATGGCGGCGTTCGAACTGGTGGCTTCCGAGCTGCAAAAGCGCGATATCGTTGCCGACATCACGCAACTGGACGACGGCGCGCAGTTGATCGTGCATCATGGCGACGACGCCGAAGACTTCATCTATGCCGTGAGGCTGGTCAGTCAGCCCATTCCCGCATTCGCCCTATCCGACGCCGCCCGCCGCGAGGGTGAAAAGAGGCGCTTTTATCGCACCGAGGTTTTCCTGAACAACGGTGGACGCGGCTACGATATTTATGGGTATAGCGGGGAACAGGTGGCGGCCGATATCATCAACCACTATGACCGGTTCCGCCACTATCTGTATGTGCTGGATCCGCACACGACCATGTAGCTGTTCAGGTGTTCATGCGGTCGCCGGGACGGCGGCGCGAGCGGCGGGGCAAGATGCATTGACAGTTGATTATCGCCCGCTTACTCTGTCCGCCTGCGCTGCAGGGCGTTTGGCCATCAGAAAGACTCCAGGAGAACGTAATGAAAATGACCCGCTTATTGAAATCGTTGGCGATTATGGCCGCGCTGTGTGCGGGCGCCGCGCATGCGCAGGTCAGCGTGATGCTGCCGGCCAATCCGGGCGGCGGCTGGGATGCCACAGGAAGGCAGGCATTCCAAGCCATGAATCAGGCGGGCATCTACAAGGGCACCGTGAATTTCACGAACAAGGGCGGGGCGGGCGGCACGATCGGCCTGTCCGATTTCCAGCGCTCGCAGAAAGGCAAGCCCGATGCGCTGGCGGTTTTCGGCGCCATCACAGTGGGGGCCATCACCTTGAACAAGTCGCCGGTCGACCTGAGCAAGTTCAAGCCCGTGGCGCGCTTGACCGCCGAGTATCTGGTGATTGCGGTCAAGGCGGATTCTCCGTATAAGAACCTCGCCGATTTCGTCGCCGCGCTCAAGAGCAATCCTGGCGCGACGGCGGTGGGCGGAGGCTCGGCCGGCGGCGTCGACCATATCGCCTTGGCGCTGCTGGCACAAAGCGCCGGAGTGCCTGTGCCATCCTTGAACTACATTCCTCAAGCCGGCGGGGCGGACACAGTCATCGGCATCATCAACGGGACACTTAAAGCCGGCATCTCGGGTATTTCCGAGTTCCAGCAGTTTGCGCAAGACGGCCGGATACGCATCCTGGGCGTCACCACCGCCGAGCGCCTGAAGAGCCTGCCTGACGTCCCGACGTTCAAAGAGGCGGGATACGATGTGGAAATCGCCAATTGGCGAGGCATTCTGGGATCGGTCGACATGCCCGAGGCCAACTATAAGGAATGGGTGGAGCGCTTCACCAAACTGAGCGAAAGCAAGGAATGGCAGGCGGTGCTTCAAAAGCAGGCCTGGGACGGCTATTTCCTGCCGGGCGAGCAGTTCGCCGCCTTCATCCAGAGCGAAAGCAGCCGTATCAACAAGATCCTGAAAGACGCGGGCTTGAGCAAGTAATCGCGCCGCGACAGTGAAGGAATGCCGATGAAGCAGCTGCGCAAGGGCCCCTGGTGGTTGGGGCTGGCCGTAATCCTCATGGGGGCGGTCTGCTTTTATGCCTCGACCGAGCTGGCGGCAACGGCGCAATATGCCGCCATTGGCCCCGGCATGTTCGTTGCCGCCATTGGCCTGGGCCTGGTGGGCCTGGGCGTGTTGCTGCTGATCCAGATCGCCCGCGGCGAAGTCTTCGAGCCGGAAGAGGCGGAGAATGCGGCGCCGGGCCAGCCGATGGACAAGCGTGCTTTTTTCACGGCATTGCTGGCCGCCGTCGTGCCCGCGCTGACCATTGAAACGCTTGGGTTGCCGGCAACGGCCATGTTGTCGTTCATGCTGGTGGCGCGTGCGTTCGGTTCGAAGCGCCTTGTGGCCGACCTGATCGCCGGCTTTGTGCTGGGCGGCGTAAGCTGGTTCGTGTTCGGCTGGCTGGGACTGCAGCTGGGCGGCTTTTTTCCCTTGGCGGGTGTGTAATGGATACCTTGGCACTATTGCTGCACGGTTTCGACGTCGCGCTCACGCCCGTCAACCTGATGTGGGCGCTGGTCGGATCCTTGCTGGGCACGGCCATCGGCATTCTTCCCGGCATCGGGCCGGCGCTGACCATCGCATTGCTATTGCCCGTCACGGTGTCGGTGGGACCGGTATCGGCCTTCATCATGTTTGCCGGCGTGCTGTATGGCGCCATGTATGGCGGTTCGACAACGTCCATATTGATCAACACGCCGGGCGAGGCGGGGTCGATGATGACCGCGCTCGAAGGCAACAAAATGGCGCGGGCCGGCCGCGGCGCCGCCGCGCTGGCCACGGCGGCCATCGGCTCGTTTGTAGCGGGCACCATCGCGACCCTGCTGCTGACGTTTGCGGCGCCCGTGGTGGCCGAGCTGGCATTTTTGCTTAAGCCGGCCGATTATTTTGCGCTGACCATACTGGCCTTCACGTCGGTGGCGGTGGTCATGGGCGCATCGCGGGTGCGCGGGTTCGTGTCCCTGTTCATGGGCCTGGCCCTGGGCGTGATCGGCATCGATGCCATGACCGGCCAGCCGCGCATGACGTTCGGTATTGCCGCCTTGCTGGATGGCGTTGAACTGACGGTGGTGCTGGTGTCCTTGTTCGCGGTGGGTGAAATCCTGTATGTGGCCAGCCGCTACACCTATGGGCAGGACGAGATTATTCCCATCAAGGGCAAGGCCTTCATGACGCGCGAGGACTGGCGCCGTTCCTGGAAGCCCTGGCTGCGCGGGACTGCCATTGGCTTTCCGATAGGCACGATTCCGGGCGGCGGGTCCGAAATTCCAACCATGCTGTCCTATACGCTTGAAAAGAAGCTGGCCCGGCACAGGGACGAATTCGGCAAGGGGGCGATCGAGGGCGTGGCGGGGCCCGAGGCGGCCAACAATGCATCGGCCGCCGGCATACTGGTGCCGCTGCTTACCCTGGGCCTGCCCACGTCGGCGACAGCCGCCATTTTGCTGGCTGCATTTCAAAATTACGGCTTGCAGCCAGGTCCCTTCTTGTTCACCAGCAATCCGGAACTGGTCTGGGGGCTGATCGCGTCGCTGTACATAGGCAATGCCATGTTGCTGGTGTTGAATCTGCCTTTGGTGGGCATGTGGGTGAAGCTGTTGCAGATTCCCCGCCCGCAGTTGTATGCCGGCATTCTGGTTTTCGCCGTCATGGGCATCTGGGGCGTCTCGGGTTCGGTGTTCGAATTGGGCCTGATGGCCGCATTGGGCATGGTCGGTTATGCGATGCGCGTATACGGCTTTCCCATTCCTCCCTTGCTGATCGGGCTGATTCTGGTGCCGCTGGCCGAGACCCAGCTTCGGACCGCTTTGGCGGCGGGCCAGGGCCGATTGTCCGTCCTGGTCGAGACACCCATTTCAATAACTTTCCTGTCGCTTGCCTTCTTGTTCCTGTTCCTGCCGGTCGTGCTGAAGCGCCTGAAAGGCGGTGCTTAAGCAGACAGATGCTTGACTTTGCCTTGTATACGAATATACTTACGTCCATCAAGGGGAGTAGCTTTCTTCCGAAGCATCGTCATTACGGCTGTCTTGCAAGGTTTTGCAAGCTCCCGGTGCTCGGGCAACATCGCGATGTTGCAAGCAAGACCTTGCCATTAAGGGCAAGGTCCGTACTCCAGCGATAGCTGTGGCCTGTGTCCTTATGGATCAGGCCATTTTTGCTTTATCCAGCGCTCGCCTTGTCGACTTTTCATGTCATTCAGGCAAGCCGGCCACTGCAAGCGGCCCGATCCGTTTTTTTCGCAACTTTTACTGTTGGCACTTAACGGGTGACTTATGCTTGAATTTTTACAAACACTGAGCTGGACAGCGGTCTTTCAGATCATTCTGATCGATATTCTTCTTGGCGGCGATAACGCCGTGGTCATAGCGCTGGCCTGCCGGAACCTTCCGCGCAAGCAGCGCATGCAGGGAATCTTATGGGGAACGGCTGGCGCCATCGGCCTGCGCGTCGGCTTGATCGCTTTTGCCCTGACCCTGCTCAGTGTGCCCTTCCTGAAGATCGTTGGCGCGCTATTGCTGGTATGGGTCGGCATCAAGCTGCTGATTCCGGACGATGACGCGCATGGCAAGGTCAATGGCGGCACGTCCATCATGTCGGCCGTGAAGACCATTATCGTGGCGGATTTCGTGATGAGCCTGGACAATGTCATTGCCATTGCGGGCGCGGCCCAAGGCGCCAATCCTGATCATCAGATAGGCCTGGTCATATTCGGCCTGGTGATCAGCGTACCGATCATCATTTGGGGAAGCACCCTGGTGCTGAAGCTTATCGACCGCTACCCCAGCGTTGTTACTTTCGGCGCGGCCTTGCTGGGCTGGATTGCCGGCGGGATGCTGATCACGGACATCGTCATCGTGGAGCGTTTCGGCGAGCCTTCCGTAGCATTGAAGCTGGCGGCCGAAGTCGTGGGCGCCTTGCTCATCGTGGTGATCGGCCGCTGGTGCGCGCAGCGCAAGCGCGCCGCCACGGCCAGCGCATAAGCGGAAAACCGCGGGCGACAGTAAGGCGAGGGGGAACCCCCTCGCCTTTTTTATTAATACAGCCCCAGGTCTTTCCTGGGCGCTGCGGCGGGGATGGTGAAGTCCAGCCCTTTCACCGCTTCGTCGATACCGACCCCGCCATTTATGCGCACCCATACCGTACTTAAAAGCGGATCCATAAATGGCTTGAGCCGCAGGTTGATGATTACGCCGATATCTTTGGTGATGGCGGAAAAGAGGTCTTTCAGCGTACCCTCGCTGGGGATGAATTCATCAATGACCAGATAGGCGGGATAGCCGTGCAGGGCCAAGGGGATTTCCAGCAAAGAGACGCCGGGAAAGGTTTGCACGCCCCGGATCTCCATGAGCGCCACAGGAAGAGAGCGGTGCGAAAACCAGGCGAGTTTCATCGTGCCGAGTACGCGCATGGCTTTGCTATCGGGATACAGATGTTTTTCGAGATCGAAATAGTAGACACGGCGCTGGGGCCGGTTGGATTGCGAATCCGATGAAAACGCGGGAACCTCTGGCAGGGCCAGTGCAGGCCGGTTGCTTAACAAGGGGGTTTCAGGCGCGGTTTCTTCAGTCATTGGAGCAATACGATGTGGGCTGGAGAAGATTATAGGTCAGCCATGCACAAAAACAGGCAAGCGCGGCCATGCTGGGTATTTTTTATAGATAGAAAAAAATAATTTTTGGCCTTCCGGATAGTGATCTTTGGGAAGATGGGCATGCAGCTAAAACCGAATACCGATAATTCTTATTAAAGGGACAAGCATGTTACGTAAATTATTCCACCTGAAGCCGACACGACTGGCCAGCGGACTTTCCTTGTGCGCCCTGGTGATGGCCGTGCCCCTGGCCGGCGTATCCCACGCGGCGGAGTCCTACCCCCAAAAACCCATACGCCTGATCATTCCCTATCCTCCCGGGGGCGCTACCGATGTCATCGGCCGCATCGTCGGAAAGAACCTCAGCGACGAGATTGGCGAGCAAGTGGTTATTGAAAACCGTGGCGGTGCGGGCGGAAATATCGGCGCGGGGGAAGTCGCGCGCGCCAAGCCGGACGGCTACACCTTGTTGATGGGCGCGCTGACCTCGCATTCGGTGATGGCGACCCTTGAAAAAGGCAAGCTGCAGTACGATCTCCGGAAAGACCTGACGCCGGTCGGCATTGCCGGGTCGGTGCCGCTGGTTGCCGTGGTCAATCCATCATTGCCGATCAAGTCGCTGAACGAGCTGGTTTCCTATGCCAAAGAAAATCCGGGAAAACTGAACTTCGCCTCGTCGGGCGCCGGAGCCCCGCAGCGCATGGCCATGGAGCTGTTCAAGCAGATAGCCGGCGTTAATATCGTGCATGTGGCCTACCGTGGCAGCGGCCCGGCCATGACGGACCTGGTGGGCGGGCAAGTGGAAACCATGACGGAAACCGTGCCGGCGGCCATCGGCTTCATCAAGGGCGGCCAGTTGCGCCCCCTGGCGGTCCTGACGCCGGAACGCATTTCCATGCTGCCCGATGTTCCGACTGCCCAGGAACAGGGACTGACCGGCTTCAACGTCAGTTCATTGTTTGGCGTCATGGCGCCTACGGGCACGCCTCCCGCCATTGTGCAAAAGCTGAATGCGGCGCTGGTCAAGGCGCTGTCCAAGGAAGAGGTAAAGGCGCAGTTGCTTGAGCAGGGGGTTTATGCAAGCCCCATGTCCATTGACCAGTCGCAAAAGCGCCTGGTCGCGGAGATCGATCAATGGGCCAAGGTTATTCACGACGGCAAGATAACCGTCAATTAATGCAGAAGAGAAGAGCAGGCTATGTCCAAAAGCAAATCGTCCACTCCCGCCACTGATGCCGCCGGCTTGCGCAAGGGTTTGACCAGTTATGGCGATAACGGTTTTTCGCTGTTTTTAAGAAAGGCCTTCATCAAGGGAGCGGGGTATTCCGACTCGGCGCTGGACCGGCCTGTCATCGGCATTGCCAATACCGGCAGCGCCTACAACCCCTGCCATGGCAACATGCCCCAGCTGATGGAGGCGGTAAAGAGGGGGATTATGCTGGCGGGCGGCCTGCCCATGGACTTTCCCACGATTTCCATACACGAGAGCTTCGCCTATCCGACCAGCATGTACCTGCGCAACCTCATGTCCATGGATACCGAGGAGATGATCAGGGCGCAGCCCATGGATGCCGTGGTCCTGATTGGCGGCTGCGACAAGACGGTGCCCGCCCAGTTGATGGGGGCGGCCTCCGCGGGCATACCGGCAATCCAGCTTATCACCGGCTCCATGCTGACCGGCTCGCATCGGTCGGAGCGGGTGGGCGCATGTACCGATTGCCGCCGCTACTGGGGCAAGTACAGGGCCGAGGAAATCGACGATCAGGAGATTTCCGACGTCAACAACCAGTTGGTGGCCAGTGTGGGCACCTGCTCGGTAATGGGTACCGCCAGTACGATGGCCTGTATTGCCGAGGCTCTGGGCATGACGGTTCCTGGCGGCGCGACGCCGCCGGCGGTGACCGCCGACCGGATGCGCATTGCCGAGCTGACCGGGGCGCAGGCGGTAAGCCTGGCGCGGTCGGGATTGACGATCGACAAGATCCTGACGGCCGATGCGTTTGAAAACGCCATGAGGGTCTTGCTTGCCATAGGCGGATCGACCAACGGCATCGTCCACCTGACCGCCATTGCGGGAAGGCTGGGCATAGATATCGACTTGCAGGCCCTGGACCGCATGGGCAGGGAAACGCCGGTGTTGCTGGATCTGAAACCCGCCGGCCAGCACTACATGGAGGACTTCCATAAGGCCGGTGGCATGGCGACCTTGTTGCGCGAACTCAAGCCTTTGCTTAAGTTGAATGCGCTTACGGTGACCGGCCGCAGTCTGGGTGAAGAAATAGACTTGGCCGGGCCGGGCTTTGAGCAGGACGTCGTCAAGCCGGTGGCCGATCCCATCTATCCGCAGGGCGGCATCGCGGTGCTGCAAGGCAATCTGGCGCCTGGCGGGGCGATCATCAAGCAGTCGTCGGCCGATGCGGGCCTGATGGAACACGAGGGCCGGGCGGTGGTTTTTGAAAATGCCGCCGACTTGGCCAATCGGATCGATGCGGAGGATCTGGACGTCAATGCCGACGATATCCTGGTGCTCAAGAACATCGGCCCGAAAGGCGCGCCGGGCATGCCGGAGGCCGGCTATATTCCGATACCCAAGAAGCTGGCCGTCAAGGGGGTGAAGGACATCGTCCGGATTTCGGACGGGCGCATGAGCGGCACGGCGTTCGGCACGATAGTCCTGCACGTTACACCGGAGTCGGCGATAGGCGGTCCCTTGGCCTATGTCAGGAATGGCGACCGCATACGCCTGAGCGTCAAGAATCGCGAAATATCCCTGCTGGTTTCCGAGAGCGAGATGGATCGTCGGCGCTCAGCCATGCCTATAGTCCCGCCCACGGCCGAGCGGGGTTACAAGAAGCTCTTCCTGCAGTCGGTAACCCAGGCGGACAAGGGGGTGGATTTTGACTTCCTGCGTGCGCCCGACGCGAACGGCAAGGCATCCGGATAAAGCATATTCATTCCGCGCTGCCGCGAGGGTGGGGGCGCGGCTCAGGCGCTGAATACGGCCTTGGCCTGCTGGTAGATGAATTCGGACATCTTGGCATGATGCCCTTGCGTGTTCCAGATCAACCCGTTTCTTCTGACCGGCGCCCTTTCCGGCAAGGGTATGCGCGTGATCGACATGGACTGCCACATGGACGACCAGTCGGGTATGAGCGATACGCCCAGGCCTTCGTGAACCAGCGCGGCGATGGGCAGGATGCCGTCGATTTCCAGCCTTTGCCTTGGATGAAGCTGATGGTCCCGCAGATAGCGGTCGGCGAGCTGGCCGCCGTATATGTTCCGGTCGTAGCGGATGAAGGGTTGCGTTTGCAGCAAATGGTGGGCGTCCTGGCCTTTCAGGCTGCTGTGTGCAATGACCACCAGCGGCTCTTCCATTAATGGCTGCCATCGGCAATTCTTGGGAATGCTGAATTGCGGTTCCACCACGACGGCGGCGTCCAGGTCTCCGCTGGCCACTTTGTGGCACAGTTCGACCGAGGCGCCCGGTGTTACAAAAATGGAGATATCCGGGTGCGGATCGTAGACCCGTTTCAGCAGTGGCGGCAGCACATTGGTCAGGGCAGACACGAAGCAGCCTATCCGGAACTCGCCCAGCTCGTTGCCATTGGCCGCCATGGCGCGCAGGCCGCGGATATCGCGTATGACCGCTTTTGCGCCTTCAAGAATGCGGACGCCGTTTTCGGTGGGCTTGACCGAGCGGCCCGATCGCTTGACCAGGGTCACCCCAAGGTCGTTTTCGAGGGCCTTGATGCGTGCCGCGATGGCCGCCGATGTCAGGTCAAGTCGCCGGGCGGCCTCTGCAAACGACCCGGCCTCGACGACGGCGACGAAGCTTTGCATGTATTTCGTGTCCATGGAACGTAGTGCCTGCGCGGTTGAAGCAAAAAATAACTTTGCTATGAATCAAGCCCGATCTACTTTAACGTAAAAGCGGATTCAGCAATACTTTCCAATTGCCAGATATCAATCCAGAGGAGCAAGCTCATGAGCGGCAAGAAACTATCCGGGGTGCTGACGCCCGTACTGACGCCTTTCAACGGCGACTATTCCGTCTCCAGGCCGCGCTTTCTGAAGCACTGCCGCGCCTTGATCGAACAGGATGTCGGCCTGGCGGTGTTCGGGACCAATTCCGAAGCGAATTCCCTGTCTGTTGCCGAGAAGCGGGAATTGTTGGACTTGCTGGCGGACGAAGGTCTTCCCGTCAGCAGAATGATGCCGGGCACGGGGTGCTGTGCCATCACGGAGTCCATCGAGCTGACCCGCCATGCCGTAAAGCTGGGTTGCGCCGGAGTGCTGATGCTGCCGCCGTTCTACTACAAGGGCGTGAGCGACGAAGGGTTGTACAGGAACTACGCCACCATCATCGATGAAATAGGTGATGACCGGCTCAAGATTTACCTTTATCACATCCCTCCGGTTTCGCAGGTGGGCATCAGCCTGAATCTGATCGAACGCCTGCTGAAGGACTATCCGGGCGCGATTGCCGGGATCAAGGACAGCTCGGGCGACTGGAACAATACGGCCGCGATGCTCAAGGAATTCCAACCCGCGGGGTTCGATGTCTTTGCGGGCAGCGAGGTATTCCTTTTAAGAACATTGCGCCATGGGGGTGCGGGCTGCATCACCGCGACGGGCAATGTGAACGCGGCCGCGATTGCGCATTTGGCGGCGACCTGGCGGGACGGCGATGCCGCCGCTGACGCCCAGCAATCGGCCCTGGATGGCGTAAGAGGTATTTTCCAGAAGTACCCGATGATTCCCGCCATGAAATCGGCCATTGCCGGGCAGGCGCAAGACCCGGCCTGGGCGGTGCTGCGGCCGCCGCTGGTGGAATTGACAGCCGATCAGGCCCAGGCGCTGCGGCAGGATCTTTCCGCCGCCAATTTCCTGATACAGGATGCGCGGGCTCTGGCGCATACCGATGCCTAGCGTCGTTGCGTTCTTCCTGTTGACGCGGGCAGGTCCAGGCGCCGACAGGCCATGATTGCGCCATCGCGGTTTCCGCCGTTGCTTAAGGTGGGCGTATTTCCGGATCAGGTCGAGCAAGCTCTGCGCGACGTATTCACGCTCGTCGAGCTGGATGATCTGGGCCTCGCGGGCGGGCCGGGATCCGAAGAAATCGCCGGCATCGTCACGCGCTCGAATTACCGCATCAGCCGGCAGCTGATCGATCAGCTGCCCGGTTTGCGCATCATAAGCACAAATGGAGTGGGCTATGACGGGATCCCGCTGGACTACGCCAGGCAGAAGGGAATCGTCGTCACCAACACCCCGGAGGTGCTCAACGAGGCGGTGGCCGAAATGGCGGTCGGCTTGCTGCTCGCATTGTTGCGGCATATTCCCCGGGCGGACGCTTTTGTAAAAAGCGGGGCATGGACGACGATGCCTTTCCCCCTGGGCACGACGCTGGCGGGCAAGAAGGTGGGTATCGTGGGCCTGGGCCGGATAGGGAAGGAGATCGTCAGGCGTCTGCTGCCGTTCCGGGTCGACGTGGCCTATTCCGGCAGGTCGCGGCAGGACGTCGAATGGATGTATTTTGACGATGTGAATCAGCTGGCGGTCCATGCGGATATTCTCATTCTGTGCTGCCCGGGCGGCCCGGAAACCCATGGGATGATCGATGCTCGTGTGTTGCGGTCGCTGGGACCCCATGGCTTCCTGGTCAACATAGCCCGAGGCAGCGTCGTGAATGAGCCCGACCTTTGCAGGGCCTTGGCCGACAAAACCATTGCGGGCGCGGCGCTTGATGTGTTCAACCACGAGCCGCTGGATGCAAGCCCTTTGCGCAGCCTGGACAACGTCGTATTGGCGCCCCATATCGGTAGCGCCACGCAGGAAACACGAATGCAAATGGCCGCCTTGGCCATCCATAATCTATGCCGCTACTTCGATACCGGCAGTGCGGTGACGCCCGTGGCATAAGCCTTTAATCGTCGAAAACGAAATCCCCCCGCATGGGCGACCAGACCTGTACTTCGCGGGCATTCTCCAGCAAGTCCGGCAGAGCGGACCAGAAAGCTTGCCGGTAAGAACGATGCACCTGGACGTCCATCACATCGTTGGCATCGGCCCATGACTCATAGAGCATGTATCGGTTCGATGCGGCCGGGTCGCGATGCAGAACCGCATTGCAGAAAGAGCGCTCGTGGCGCATGGCATTCAAGACAGGGTGCAGCAATTGAAGAAAGGCCTCCTCTTTGCCGCTGCGGATTGTGAAAAATATGACGTAGGTCACGTCCTGCCGGTTTTCTTGGGTGACGCAGTAAGCTTGCCTGGATGGAGGAAGGAGGGCGGCGGTGCTGGAAAGAGGATTTGCGGTGGCCATGGATGTTCTCCCAAGAAGGTGTGCCGGCGTATCCGGCAGTCGAACTATCGCTTCCGGACCGGCATGGTGTCGATTACCTGACAGGTAATGGACGCCGATTCCTCAACCCGGTATTGTTCCGCCATGACTCATATTCCACCTTCCGTCGGCGGGCACTTGCGCTTGTGGCGCCAGCGCCGCCGCCTGAGCCAGCTCGATCTGGCCTGCGATGCCGGGATATCCACGCGGCACCTGAGCTTTATCGAGACGGGGCGGTCCCTGCCCAGCAGGGAAATGCTTTTGCGGCTTGCCGAACAGCTTGATGTTCCGCTGCGTGCGCGCAATGAACTGATGCTGGCGGCAGGGTATGCTCCGCATTTTGCTGAACGCGCGCTGGCCGATCCCGCCATGGGCGGCGCATTCATGGCGATTGAGCGTTTATTGGCGGCGCACGAGCCCTTTCCCGCTTTAGCCGTCGATGGGCACTGGAACATGCTGCAGGCCAACAAGACCGTAGCCCTGCTGCTGGAGGGTGTCGCTTCGGGGCTTCTGGAGTCTCCCGTGAATGTGCTTCGCCTGAGCCTGCACCCTGAAGGGTTGGCGCCAAGGATACTGAACTTGGCTGAATGGCGCGCGCATTTGTTGCATCGGTTGCTTCGGCAATACGAACAAACCGCCGATCCCTATCTGGCGGATTTGCTTGCGGAATTGCGGGGATATCCTGTACCTTGTGCCGACGCGCTACCGGCGGACGCCAACGCCATCGCTGTTCCCTTGCGGCTCCAAACCGGGGAGGGCGTGTTGTCCTTGCTTAGCGCAACGATGATTTTCGGCACGCCGCTCGACGTGACCTTGTCCGAGATCGCGCTGGAAACCTTTCTTCCCGCCGATGGCGCAACGGCAGCCTTGCTGCACCGCCTGGCCCCAGGCCATTCGTGATCCGGAGATGTCGTTGCGCTCCACGGTTCTGGATGCATAGGGTGCATCATTTTATGAATCTGTTAAAAATAAAACTTGCATTTAAATAGTGCGCTATTTAATATTGCACATATGAAATCCAAACCCGCTAAAAACCAGGCACCGGGATTGCTGCTGGACGAGCAATTGTGCTTCGCCCTGTATTCCACAGGCCTGGCCATGACCAAGGTGTATCGCAAACTGTTGCGCGAACTGGAACTTACCTACCCGCAATACCTGGTCATGCTGGTGTTGTGGGAGCGCGACGAATTGACCGTCTCGGAAATCGGCGAGCGGCTTTTCCTGGATTCGGCCACCTTGACGCCCTTGTTGAAACGGCTGGAGGCGGCGGGGTTGCTGCAGCGGGCACGGGCCCTTGATGACGAGCGCCAGGTGATTGTTTCACTTTCCACGGCGGGGCGTGCGCTTCAGGCCAGGGCCAGGAGCGTGCCGGAGTCGGTGATGTGCGCGGCGCAGTGCTCGCCGGAAGAAGCGGCAATAACCAAGAAATCGCTTGAGAAGTTGCGCAAGCGCTTGATGAAGAATGTTTGAGTGCCCGGGAAGCCGGGTACATGATGAGTTCTATTAAATAGCGTACTATTTAATAGTGTGTATTGATATAAGCATGCCGGTATCGGCGGACCGGATTTCCAAAGATCCGCCGATGTTTCGTCCATTTCATTTGTCAGGAGATTTACCATGTCCATAGAAAAAGTGCTGTACCGTGCCCAAGCCACTGCAAGCGGAGGCCGTGACGGCCGTGCCGTATCGTCGGATGGCGTTCTGGACGTCAAGCTGGTCACGCCTAAAGATCTGGGCGGTGCCGGAGGAGAGGGAACCAACCCCGAACAACTGTTCGCGGCAGGCTATTCGGCGTGCTTTCTTGGCGCCTTGAAGCTGGTGGCTTCCCGTGAAAAGGTGGCTTTGCCGGCCGAAACGAATATACAGGGCACAGTGGGTATCGGTCCTATTCCCACAGGCTTCGGTATTGAGGTCGAGCTGAAGATATCGGTGCCCGGCCTGCCGCGCGACCAGGTTCAGGCGCTGGTCGACAAGGCGCATATCGTGTGCCCATACTCGAACGCCACAAGGGGAAATATCGACGTTACCCTGACCTTGGTGTAATCGGCATCAGCCCGGGCTTGGCCTGGGCTGGATACCGCAACTGGAAAAACAGATCTGCGGGATGGTGCCGGGGATCAGCGCGGCGAGGCCAATTCCGCATGCCGGAAGCAATCGGTGGTGTGGTCCATGATGCAGCCGACGGCTTGCAGATACGATTGGCAGATTGTCGGGCCCACGAAGGTAAAACCCGCCTTTTTCAAGCTACGGCTCATGTGCTCGGCTTCGGGGGTGATCAGCGGTATGTCCTGATGGCGCGCGTAATGGTTGATTTTGGGCTTGCCGCCCACGAATGACCAGATCAGCTCCACCGGATCGGCCTGCGTCAGCCATGCATTGGCGTTCTGGCGGGTGGCGCGCAGCTTCAGGCGATTGCGGATGATGCCGCTGTCCTGCATCAGGATCTCGATATAGTCGTCGCTAAGGTCCGCAAGCCGCTCGACGTCAAAATTGAAAAGCACCTCGCGAAAGCGGGGGCGCTTTTTCAGGACTGTGATCCAGGAAAGCCCGGCCTGAAAGCCTTCCAGAATCAATTTTTCGAACAGATGCCGGGGGTCGCGCGAAGGCACGCCCCACTCGGTATCGTGGTAGGCCATATAGATGGGATCGCTGGAGCACCAGTAGCATCGTTGCATACCGGAATTCTACAGCGCTTCAGCCCCCGCAGCCGCCGCAGCATGCGCCATCCTCGCCATGAACAGGCTTGGCGATGTGGTAGCCGGCATCTTCAACGGCGACTTTCAGGCGTTGGGTCGAGACCAGCGATTCGTCGAACGACACCGTAGCCTTGCTTTGGCCAAACGATACTTGCGCATCTTCGACGCCGTTAACCGCTTTCAGCGCCTGGGCCAGTTTGGCCGCGCAGTGTTCGTCGCGCATGCCGGCGAGCTTGAGCATACCAATTTGCATCTTCTTTCCTTTCAATGGTGAGGAAAGGCGAAAGCCAGTGTTTCGCCCTTAAAGATGCATATTAAATATATCTTTATTTTCTGGCAAGTGCCCACCAGCTTTTTACGCAGGGGCGATCGGATTGCCTATCCACATACTTCCTGATTTTTTCGGGGACGGGGTCGCCATTGGCGCACAGGCGGTTCAGCATGACCGAAAAATCGACATCGGCAATGGACCACGAGCCGAACAGGTTATTACCCTGCGCGTCGATCAGGGTATCGGCAACGGACAGCAGCTTGTCGGCGGCCCGCTGACCGGCGGCGGACAGGGGCTGAGGATTTCTTTCGCCATAGATGACGGTGGTCTGCCGTTCTTCGCGCAGTACCCCCAGATCGCTGCGCACCCAGGCTTGAATCTGCCGGGCCCTTGCGCGCTCCTGAATACCCCGGGGATAGACCGACGGAACGTCGGGCAGGGCGAAAGCATCTTCGAGGTACTCGACGATGGCGGAGGACTCGGACAGCGAAAACTCGCCATGAACCAGGGTGGGCACGCGCGAGGTCAGCGAGATGCGTTGATACTCAGGCTCAAGATTTTCTTGGGTACCTAGGTCGATGGACTTCAGTTCGAAGGGCAGGCCTTTCTCGACCAGGGTGGCATAGACCGAGAGGACATAGGGACTGGAGCATTCGTGATTGGTGTACAGAATGATGTTTGAGGCCATGCTGTTTCCTGGGATAGAAAGTGGGGAGGGGCCGCGCATCGGCGGTCCAGCCAGTTTATATCGCCCGGGCGATCAGCAGGTCTGGCGACCTATCGGCAGCATGGATTTGCCTGTGCGCCACCGCCTCGCCGAGCACGATGACGGCCGGACTGCCCAGTCCCGCGGCTCGAACGTCGGAATCCAGGTTCTCCAGTGTCGTGACGGCATGGCGCTGGGTCGGGCAGGACACACGCTGGACGATGGCGACGGGCAGGCTGGCGGGAAAGCCGGCGTCCAACAGTTCCTTGCCAAGTTGGCCGACGCTGCCCATGCCCATGTAGCACACGATGGTCAGGCCGCTCTGCGCCAGTGCTCTCCAATTGGGCTGCACGCCATCGGCGGTGTGCGCGGTGACCAGCGTTACGCCGCGGGATACGGCGCGGTGCGTAAGCGGCAGGCCCAATGCGCTGCCCACGGCCAGGCCGGCGGTGATTCCGCCGACGCTATCGACGGCGATGCCGCGCTCGCGCAGCCAGGTCATTTCTTCCCCGCCGCGCCCGAAGATGAAGGGGTCTCCGCCCTTAAGGCGCGCCACGCAGTGACCTTGGCGCGCATAGCGTGCCATCAGCCGCAGGATGAATGCCTGCGAGGTGGACACGCAGCCGCCGCGCTTGCCCACCTTGACGATACGCGTTGTGCCTGACGCCAGCTTCAGCACGTCGGGACCGACCAGGTCGTCGACCAGCCAGATCCGGCATTCCTTAAGAATGCGCACGGCTTTCAGTGTCAGCAGTTCGGGGTCGCCGGGCCCGGCGCCCACCAGCCAGACTTTACCGGCCGCAGGGGTGGCGACGTTCATGCGTGAACCTCCTTGAGATGGCTGTCTTGAATCATGCGTTTGATCTGCGGCAGGCAGGAGCCGCAGGTAACGCCGCAGTGCAGGGCGGCCTTCAACTGCTCAAGGTCGTGACCGGCATCGATTGCGGATTGAATGGAGGCGGCGCTTACGCTTTCGCAGCTGCACACGATGCGGGTCCTGGCGACAGGCCCGGCCCGCCCCATGAGCGCATGCCCAATGTTCTCCGGAGCCTGTCCCGTATCGGCCCAATGCAGCAGCGTGTCGCCGGCCCGGGTGTCGCCGGCCAGCAGGAAGGCTCTGATGCGGCCATCCCGTCGCTGGATGCGCCGGAGCACGCCGCGCGCGGGATCATCGAAGGCCAGGTCGGCGCCATCCAGGCCAAGATCCCGGGCCAACTCGGCCAGAAGCTCCGCATCTGGCCGCCCGGGACCGGCAAGGCGCAGCCTTACCCCCTCGCCGCCGATGGCGGTAGGAACGAGCATGGCATAGGGAAACCGCGTGAGCCAGGACCCAAGCTTGGTTCGCAAGGCGGGAGAGGAGCCCTGCATCCAGGCACTGGCATGCCATTCGTACTTCAGCACATCGATGCCGGCTGCGCTGTGCTTGAGTTCGGGCTGGTGGGAAATGGGGTCGCGCGCGCTGTTGGCCAGGACGTTCACGCCCCCACCGGCCAGGAAGCCGCTGCCCCAGTGCATGGGAAGGAAAGCATGACCGGGCTTCAGGCCGGAGTCGCCCTGGGCGGGCACGACGATATGCCCCCGCTTGGTCCTGACCTTGACCAAGGCGCCGTCCCGGAGCCTGTAACGCTGCATATCTTGCGGGTGCAGATGAATGAAAGGCTCCTCCGCATGGCGGGTCAAGGCGGGCACCAGGCCCGTCCTGCCCAGGGTATGCCAATGGTCGCGCAGACGCCCGGTCGTCAGGCGCAAAGGGTAATGCGCCGACACGCTCTCGGCGACCGGTGTGTAGCCGGTGTCGAAAAAACGCGCCCGGCCGCTGGGCGTGGGAAAGAGGCCATCCGCATACAGGCGCACAGGCGCGCGGGTGGGTGAGCGGTAAGGCCATTGCTGGGGGCCCGCCGCATCGAGGACGGCATGGTCCAGGGCGCTGTAGTCCAGGTCGCGTCCCATGGTGCAAAGAACATGTTCCTTGAATATCCCGGCTTCGTCCTGAAAGTCGAACAGCTTGCGTTTCTCGGGCGCGATGCGGTCCGCAAGCTTACGGGCAATGGCGCAGGTCAATTTCCAATCGGGCTGGGCGTCGCCCGGCGGCAGAATGGCGGCGCGCACACGGCTGATGCGTCGTTCAGAATTCGTGACGGTGCCGTTTTTTTCGGGCCAGGTCGCCGCGGGCAAGACCAGATCGGCATAGGCCAGGGTTTCGGTGTTTGCAAAGGCTTCCTGGACGATGACCAGCTCCGCTTTCTGCAGAGCAGCCCTGACCTTTGCCTGGTCGGGCATGGACTGAGCCGGATTGGTGGCCGCAATCCACAGGATCTTTATCTTGCCTTGCAGCACGGCGTCGAACATATCCACGGCGGTAAACCCTGGAGCATCGGGCAGGGATTCCACCTGCCATAGCCTGGCGACTTCGGCGCGGTGGGTGGCGTCGGCTGGATCGCGATGGCCTGGAAGCAGGTTGGCCATGCCGCCGGCTTCCCGCCCGCCCATGGCATTGGGCTGGCCGGTCAGCGAGAAAGGGCCGGAGCCGGGGCGGCCGATCTGGCCTGTGGCCAGGTGCAGATGGATCAGCGCGGCGTTCTTGGCGGTGCCGCTGCTGGATTGGTTCAGGCCCATGGTGTACAGGGACAGTGCCGACTTTGCCTTGCCGAACCAATGCGCGCATTGGACGATGTCGGCGGCGGGAACTCCGCAAACATCCTGCGCGGCGCGTGGTGTAAATTCGTGTATGCGCTGCTTCAGCTTGTCGAAGCCCTCAGTATGGCGCTCGATATAGTCCCGATCGACCAGGCCGTCCCAGACCATGACATTGAGCATGGCATGGAACAGCGCCACATCGCTGCCGGGCGCGATGGCCAGGTGCAGATCCGCGATGCCGCAAGTGTCGCTGCGGCGAGGATCGATCACGATGATCTTCATGTCCGGCCGCCTGGCCTTGGCCTCTTCCAGGCGGCGAAACAGCACCGGATGCGCATAGGCCATGTTTGAACCGGCAATCAATACTGTGTCGGCATGATCCAGATCCTCGTAACAGGCGGGCGGCGCATCGGCGCCCAGCGTAAGCTTGTATCCCGCGACGGCGCTCGACATGCACAGGCGCGAATTGGTATCGATGTTATTGGTGCCCACCAAGGCTCGGGCGAGCTTGTTGAATACGGCGTAGTCTTCAGTAAGCAATTGTCCCGACAGATAGAAGCCCACCGCATCGGGGCCATGCATGGCGATGGTTTCAGCCAGCTTGCCGGCGGCGATGTCCAGGGCGTCTTCCAGTGCAATATCGCGGCGCGGCTGGCTTCTTTCTCTGCGCCATTGCGCCCGAAGTACCCTGCTGTGGCTATCCTGGCGCACCGTTTGAGCCAGTGTCCTGCCCTTGTTGCATAGCTTGCCCAGCGACGACGGATGCCCGGGGTCGCCGGCGATGTCCAGGACGCGCTGGCCGATGCTGCTGATCCGCAGGCCGCAACCGGTCCCGCAATAGCAGCATATCGATGCCGTAATTTTTGGCGGTCCGGCGGGTTCGGCGGCCGGGGCGATGGAGTCCATGATTCACCCCTTTTCCGGCAGGCCGAGGAAGACCTGGCCGGCCTCTACCTTGACGTCCACTTTATGGGCGCAGCCCACATCGGGAGCCTGTGCCTGGCCGTCTTCAAGGCTGATGGTCCAGCTGTGCAGCGGGCAGGTGACGGCATGGCCGTGAACCAGGCCAGCGGACAGCGGCCCGCCTTTGTGGGGGCAGCGGTCGATCACGGCGAAGACATGATCATCCGAGGCGCGGAATACGGCGATGGCTTCATGCCCCTGATGACGCACCACGCGCGAGCCCTGTTGCGGAATGTCGTCGATGCGGCAGATGGAAATCCATTCATGTTGGAGGCAGGAGGTGTTCATGGTGTTCTTCATGCGGTAAGGGATTCGAATTCCCGGCGCGCGGACGTTTGTTCCACACGTTCGGCCCAGGGGTCTTTTTCGAAGGAGATCGCGAACTTCAGCCTGGCATACAGCTCTGCGCGATTAGCGGCGTCTTCCACGACGCGCGCCTTGGCATGCTCAAGCCCGACCCGCGCCAGATAGTGGCAAGTGCGCTCCAGGTAGAACGCTTCTTCGCGATACAGCTGCAGGAAGGCGCCGGTGTACTCCAACACGTCATCGTGGGTCTGCACCTTCACGAAAAACTGGGCGACTTCGGTCTTGATGCCGCCATTGCCGCCCACATACAGCTCCCATCCCGAATCCACCGCGATAATTCCGATGTCCTTGATGCCGGACTCGGCGCAGTTGCGCGGGCAGCCCGAAACGGCCAGCTTCACTTTGTGCGGACTCCACATGCCCACCAGGTCTTTTTCCAGCGCGATCCCCATGCCGGTGGAGTCTTGCGTGCCGAAGCGGCAGAACTCCTTGCCGACGCAGGTCTTGACGGTGCGCAGGCTTTTTCCATAGGCATGGCCGGACGGCATGTCCAGGTCCTTCCAGACGGCGGGCAGGTCCTCTTTCTTGATGCCCAGCAAGTCGATGCGCTGTCCGCCTGTGACCTTCACCATGGGCACATGGTATTTGTCGGCCACGTCGGCAATGCGGCGCAGTTCCGACGGGTTGGTGACGCCGCCCCACATTCGCGGGACAACGGAATAGGTGCCGTCTTTCTGGATATTGGCGTGCACGCGCTCGTTGATCAGGCGCGATTGCGTATCGTCGCGCGCCTCGCCCGGCCAGGTCGACATCAGGTAGTAGTTCAAAGCGGGACGGCAGGTGGCGCAGCCGTCGGGGCTGCGCCATTCCAGGAAGCGCATGGTTTCGGGGATGCTGGTCAGATGCTGCTCGCGGATCGCCTTGCGCAATTCGCCGTGGGTATAGTCCGCGCAGGCGCATATCGCCTTTTCGGACTTGGGCTTGATGTCGGCCGCGCCGCCTATGCAATTGATCAGTATCTGTTCGACCAGGCCGGTGCAAGAGCCGCAGGAACTGGCCGCCTTGGTGTGCTTCTTGACCTCGTCGACGGTGAACAGGCCCTTTTCCCGGATCGCCTTGACGATGGTGCCCTTGCAAACGCCATTGCAGCCGCAGATTTCGGTGGCGTCGGGCATGCCGGCGATGCTGTTCTCGCCCGAATGCCCGGTATCGCCGATGGAGCCTTCGCCGAACATCAGATGCTCGCGCAGTTCGCCTATCGACTTGCCCTCGCGTATCAGCCGGAAGTACCAGGCCCCATCGACCGTGTCGCCATACAGGCAGGCGCCTATCAGCTTGTCGTCGCGGATGACCAGTTTCTTGTATACGCCACCCGTGGGGTCGGCCAGCGTGATGGCTTCGGTGTCGGCGCCGCCCATGAATTCACCGGCCGAGAACACATCTATGCCGGTTACCTTGAGCTTGGTCGATGTGGTGCTGCCCGCGTAGCGTCCTATGCCGTGCAGCGCCAAGTGATTGGCGGCAACCTTGGCCTGTTCGAACAAAGGAGCGACCAGGCCGTAGGCCATGCCTCGATGGCTGACACATTCGCCGACCGCATAGATACTGGGATCGTAGGTCTGCAATGTATCGTTCACGACGATGCCGCGGTCGGTGTAGATGCCGGCGGCATCGGCCAGGTCGGTATTGGGCCGTATGCCGACGGCCATGACGACCAGGTCCGTCGCCAGCTCGCCGCCGTCCTTGAACCGTATGCCGCACACGGCGCCTTGTCCGTTTCCAAGTATGGCTTCGGTCTGGCGCTCCATCAGAAAATCCAGGCCGCGGCTGCGCAGGCTGGCTTGCAGCAATGCGGCGGCGGGACCGTCCAGTTGGCGATCGAGCAGCGAAGAGCCCAGATGCACGACGCTGACCTGCATCCCGCGCGAGGCCAGCCCATTGGCCGCCTCCAGCCCCAGCAGGCCGCCGCCGATGACCACGGCGTTCCTGAGCCTGCCCGCCGCTTCTATCATCAGGTTCACATCGCGGATGTCGCGGAAGGTGATGACGCCCTCCAGGTCCGCGCCCGGCACCGGCAGCATGAAAGGCTTGGATCCGGTGGCCAGCAGCAGGCGGTCGTACCTGGCGGTTTTGCCGTCGTCCGTGGTGACTTCCTTGCGCGCCCGATTGATCTGGGTCACCGTACTGCCGGTATGCAGCGTAATGCCATGCTCTTCATACCAGCCGCGATCATTGAGAATGATGTCTTGCAGGGTCTGTTCGCCGGTCAGGACGGGCGAAAGCAGGATGCGGTTGTAGTTGGGATGGGGTTCGGAGCCGAATACGGTGATGTCATACAGCCCGCGATCGAGCTTCAGGAGTTCTTCGATGGCGCGGATGCCGGCCATGCCGTTGCCGACGACGACGAGTTTCATTTTTTTCATGATGCGACGATGGTTTCGGGTTGCTCGGATTGCTTTTCGGCATGAGGTGCCACAGAGCCTTGGCCGTCAGGGGCAGGACGCCTGTGGCGCTGATGCAGGAAACCCAGGACGGCCGCACGGCAGGCCGCATAACGCGGGTCGGACAACAAGGCGATGCGGTTGCGCGGGCGGGGCAGTTCGACGGACAGGATTTCGCCTATGGTGGCGGCGGGGCCGTTCGTCAGCATGACGATGCGGTCCGACAGCAATACGGCCTCGTCCACGTCATGCGTCACCATGATCGCCGTCGTTTTGGTGGCCGACACGATCCGCAGCAACTCATCCTGCAAGTGCGCGCGCGTAAGAGAATCCAGGGCGCCGAAAGGCTCATCAAGCAGCAGGACTTTGGGCTCGATGGCCAGCGCCCGGGCTATGCCGACGCGCTGCTTCATGCCGCCCGATATTTCCTTGGGAAGCTTATGCATGGCATGGCGCAGGCCCACCAGATTCAAGGCGGACGCCGTGCGGGCCTTGAGTTCGCCGGAGGTTTCGCTGGCCCCGAACACGCGCTCGACAGCCAGGTACACGTTCTGCTGGCAAGTCAGCCAGGGCAGCAGGCTATGGTTCTGGAAAACGACGGCGCGGTCCGGGCCGGGGCCGGTGATTTCCTTTTCGGCGCACAGCAGGACCCCGTCCGTAGGCCTGGCAAGCCCGGCGATCAGATTGAGCAAGGTGGATTTTCCGCAACCCGAATGCCCAATGAGCGAGATGAACTCGCCCTGTGCGATGTGCAGGTTGATGTCGCGCAGGGCGACGAATGGGCCGTTCCGGGTGTCGAAGCTTTGCCCGACATACTCTATCCGTACGAATTTTTCCATGGTTTCAGGCCTCGCTGTGGTCAAGGCGCTTGGCCAGCGCCAGAAGGATAAGGTCCAGCAGCAGGCCGACGATGCCGATGACAAGCACGGCAATCAGTATGTTCTGGACATTCAGGTTGTTCCATTCATCCCAAAGCCAGAACCCCAGGCCGGTGCCGCCGGTCAGCATTTCGGCCGCCACGATGACCAGCCAGGCGGTGCCGATGGACAGGCGCACGCCGGTCATCATGTAGGGCAGGACCGATGGGAACAGTATTCGCGTGAATACCTTCCACTCCGACAGGTTCAGCACGCGGGCCACGTTCAGATAGTCCGAAGGGACCCGCTTTACGCCATCGGCGGTATTGATGATCATCGGCCAGATCGAACAGATGAAGATGGCCCAGATGGCGGCGGGGTTGGCCGCCTTGAACAGCAACAGGCCCAAGGGCAGCCAGGCCAGCGGCGATACCGGCCGCAGCAGGCTGATGATGGGCGAAAAAATGGCGTTCATTACCGGTACGCGGCCAATAAGAAAGCCCAGGGGTATGCCTACCGCGGCGGCCAGGATGAAGCCCAGTGCCACGCGGCCCAGCGAGGCCAGGATGTTCCAGCCTATCCCCACATCGTTGGGGCCGTTGTCATAGAAGGGGTTCTTGAACAGTTCGTAGGCGGCCAGCAGCGTGGTTTCAGGCGCGGGAATATCGCCTATGCGCAGGGAAATGATCTTCCAGACAAGCAGCAGCAGCGCGAAGCCGGTGACGGGGCCTGCGCATGCGCCGGCCAGTCGTCCAAGCTTCGCGCGCCAAGAGCTGTTGCGGATCATTAGGGAGAATCGTGTTGCCGTATTCATGCCGCTGTCCTCATGCCGCCTTGATGGCGAAGCCGTCCGCATACGCGGCCGGATTGCCGGCATCCCACGCCACCCCGTCAAACAGCTTGCTTGAACGAGACGGACTGGACGGCAGCGCGGTTCCTGTTGCCGCCGCAGCCTGCTTATAGACGTCGATGCGATTGACCTGCGCCGCTATGGACGCGTAGTCGGGATGCTCCTTCAACAGGCCCCAGCGCTTGTGCTGGGTCAGAAACCACATCCCATCGCTCAGGTAGGGAAAGTTGACGGCGCCGTCGCCGTGAAAGCGCATGGGATGCTTGTCGGTCCAGGACCGGCCCAGGCCGTTGGTGTATTGGCCCTGCATGCGATCGATGATGGTGGCCGCATCTGTGTTGACGTAGGACTTGGCGGCAATGGTTTCCGCCGTCTTGCGGATGTTTTCCGGGGAGCTGTCTATCCAGCGGGCCGCCTCCAGGATGGCGGCGGTAACGGCGCGCGCCGTGTTGGGATTCCGCTGCACGAATTCCGAACGGGTGCCCAGCACCTTCTCGGGATGATCGGGCCAGATATCCTGGGACGTGGCCGCGCTGAAACCCAGCTTGTCGATAATGGCGCGCGCGTTCCACGGTTCGCCCACGCAATAGCCGTCGACATTGCCGATGCGCATGTTGGCCACCATTTGGGGCGGCGGTACGGTGACGCAGCGCGTTGCCGTCGGGTCGATGCCGTGGCCGGCCAGCCAGTAGTACAGCCACATGGCATGCGTGCCCGTGGGGAAGGTGTGGGCGAAGGTGTATTGGCGCGGTTCGGCGGCCATTTTCTTGTGCAGCGATTCGCCGTCGATCACGCCGGCTTCGCGCAATTGGTTCGACAGCGTAATGCCCTGGCCATTCTGGTTCAGGCCCATCAGCACGGCCATGTCTTGCCGGGCGCCGGCAATGCCCAGGTGCATGCCGTAGATCATGCCGTACAGGACATGAGCGAAATCCAGGTCGCCGTTGGACAGCTTTTCGCGTACGCCGGCCCAGGAGGCTTCCTTGGTCGGAATGATCGTTACGCCATGCTTCTTGTCGAAGCCCATGACCGAGGCCATGACGACCGAGGCGCAATCGGTCAGCGGAATAAAGCCGATTTTCACTTCGGTTTTTTCGGGCGCATCGGAGCCGGCCGCCCAGGCGGCGGAGCGGATCAACGGATCGGCCAACGCAAGGATGCCCAGGCTGGCGGTCGCCTTGACGGTATTTCCCAGCCATGCGCGGCGCTGCGTATCGGCCGGTGCACTGGCGTTGATCGGAGCAGGGGAAGAAGGCTTGCGGGCGTCGGTCATTGGCGATCCATGGAAGTTGCGGGACTTCCTGGATTACGCAAATCTCATGCCAGCTTTTGGTCTTAATAACCCTAAGGTAGGCTGCGCTGGCTTTGAGGGAGCTCGACGGCTAAGCGCACTTCAATTGTGCATCGCAGCGAGCAGTAACGCACCGGATATGTGCCGCCAAGGCGCCACGGCGATCTACACCATGGGTGATTTGAACTCAGCGACGGTTGAGACTTTCCCGCTGCTTCACCAAAGCCGTCAATACCTCGTTCACGGGGGCGCGCATTCCACATTTACGGGCTTCCCGCGGTATGGCCCCATTGATGAACTCCACTTCACTCTTTCGCCCGCGCTCCAGATCCAGCAGCACCGAGGGCTTGGCATCGGGGATGCGAGCCGCAAAGGCGCGCACGTGCGCCACAGGGTCCCGGACGTCGATCGAGATGCCTAGGGCGCGTGCGATCTCCCAGGCTTCAACGGCTGCGGCTTGGCTGACTACCGACATGTCCGGATCGTCCATGACTTGGCCGACCGTCAGGCCGGTGATGGCGCAAGGCGCGCTGTAGGCGACATTGCAGATTAGTTTTTCCCATTGCATGCTAGCGACGTTAGGCACGGCTTCCGCATTGAATCCGGCATCGCGCCACGCGGCGGCCACCGTTTCCAGCCGGTCGGCCCCAAGACCGCCGTAAGCCCCCATTCGGACCGCCGCCATGCCGTTGTGGTGAGCTCGTCCGGCCTCGGGAAGCGAAGCTCCGAATGCGGCGGCGATGCCGACCGCAAGACGGTCTTGGCCGACGGCCGCCGCCACGTCCTGGGCGCTGCCCAGGCCGTTCTGGATGGTCAGCACAACGGTATGGCTGCCCAGCATGCACAGGGTGTGTCGAGCCGCCGCACCGGCTTGCGCCGCCTTTACAGCGATGATTACCAAGTCGACGGTTTCATTGGGGGGGTCGGTATATGCGCGGATCCGAGCTATGCGGTTGCCGCTGGCGCCCTCAAGGTGCAACCCATTATTGTTGATCGCATCTATGTGTTCCTGCCATCGGTCGATGGCGATTACATCGTGCCCGCAAGTGGCGAGCAGGCCGGCATATACGGACCCCATGGCCCCGCAACCTACGATGGCGATTTTCATTTTGCGTTTCTTCCAATTTCAATAAGCGACCTGAGCAGAGGAGCAAGCTCCGCTTTTTGTTCCAGTCCGAATCCCGGCGCATCGGTGGGATGGACTCTACCGTCTCCAAGAGTGCAGGCGTCGGCGTATCCGCCGAACGGCTGGAACACCCCTGGATAGGCTTCGCAGCCTCCCAGGCCCAAACCGGACGCGATATGCAGGTTGATCAAGTGGCCGCCATGCGGATGCATATTGCTTCGATTGAAGCCGGCTGCTTCCAGGGCAGAAATCATGCGCAGGTATTCAGTCAATCCGTAAGCCAGCCCCGGATCCATCTGGAAGACATCGAGTTCCGGACGCATGCCGCCATAACGCAACAGGTTGTCCAGATCCTGGATGGAGAATAGGTTCTCGCCGGTGGCGATGCGCCCTTCATAGGCCTGTGATAAATAATGGTTTGCATGATAGTTCAAAGGATCGCATGCTTCTTCGAACCAGCGCAATCCGTATGGCTCGATGGCTTTCCCGTACTTCAGCGCGGTAGGAAGATCGAAGCAGCCGTTGGCATCCACGGCCAGATTGGCTCCGTCGCCGGCGATAGCCAATGCCGACTCGATTCGTGCCAGGTCGACGGCAAGCGCTGCGCCGCCGATCTTCATTTTGAACTTGCTGAAACCGGAGTCCCGGTAACGGCGAAACTCGTCCTGTAGGCGTCCGATCGTGTCCCCTTCATAGTAGTAGCCTCCCGCGGCATAGACCGGGACGCTGGGCGAGGCGGGATTCCGGCCAACTTGGCGCGCAATGTGCTGGTAGGCCGGCTCATCATTGAGCTTGGCGTTCAGATCCCAGAATGCGAGCTCAAGCGCTCCCGCGGCGGCCGCCCGGTCGCCATGGCCACCAGGCTTTTCATTGCGCATCATGATCGCCAGCGCCCGGCCGGGATCGAATGCCGTGCCGGAATCGTCGAGCAGGCTGTCGGGTGTGGCGGCCAAAAGGCGCGGGATCATTCTGTCGCGAAGAATGCCCGATTGCGCGAAGCGGCCGATGGAGTCGAATGCGAACCCGGCCAGCGGCTTGCCGTTACGGACGACATCGCTGACGACGGCGACCAGCGAAACGGTATGTTCCGAGAAATTTACGAGAGAGTTCGAAATGCTGCCTCTCAGGGACACAGCCGATTCAAGGATGTTGACGATGCGCATGAGTGTTGCTCTGTATCAAAGAAACTATTGAAGGGTGATGTTGGCGGTCTTGATGATATTGGCCCAGGCGTCGATATCGGTCTTGATGCGGGCCGAGAATTCACTTCGGCTGTCCACCACGGGAATGGCACCCAACCGTTCCATCTGCGCCGCCATTTCGGGCGTGGTCAGCACTTTCGCCAGCGTTTGATGCAGCGTGTCCAGCACGGCGTCCGGTGTGCCGGCGGGAGCCAATAGCCCGTACCAGCTGGGCGAATCGAAGTCCGCTACGCCGCTTTCCGCGATGGTGGGGATGGCCGGTGCGCCTGAAAACCGCTTGCCCGAGGTGACGGCAATTGCCTTGAGCTTGCCATCCGCCAGGAAGGGGCCCGCAACGGGCAAGGCGGTCATGAGCATCTGAATCTGGCCGGACACGACATCGGTAACGGCCTGGCCGCCGCTTTTGTACGGAATGTGCTGCATGCTGATGCCTGTTTTGTGCTTCAGCAGCTCGCCAGTGAGGTGTCCCATGCTTCCCATGCCGGCTGAACCGAAGTCAAGCGTCTGCCCGCCTTTTTTGCTTAGGGTTATCAATTCTTCAACTGTATCGGCTTTGACTGAAGGATTCGCCACCAGGACGAGCGGCACGACGGCAACCCGCGAGATCGGCGCGAAATCAGTACGTGGATTGAATGGAAGATCGGTGTACAGATTGGGATTAATGACCATCGTGCCGTCCGCCGCCAGCAGCAGCGTGTATCCATCGGCTTGCGCTCTGGCGACGGCATTGCTGCCGATATTGCCGTTAGCGCCGGGGCGGTTCTCCACGACGATGGTCTGACCCAGGGCCGTTGCCAAGGCCGCGCCAACTGTTCGGCCAAGAATATCGCTAGTGCCGCCCGCGCCGAAGGGGACGATTAAACGGATGGGTTTATCGGGGTATTGAGCGGCGGCGGTGGGAACCGCCATCACGCCGCAAGTCGCCAGGGCGGCTGCGGCTGCCAAGCGGCGGATATTGTCAGGCAGCGAAAGTCGCCGAGTATTTTTAAACATGTTGTCTCCTTGTGTTGGGTAGTTATAGTTAATGCACACGTTTGCGCTGAATCAACTATAATTTGGGAATGTTCTGGCTGTCAACCATAATTGGTCTTATCAGCTTATGCTAGATTGCTAAATTCACGTGTGCGCCACTGCCGGGTTTTTGGATTCGACAAGAGAGCTGGCTGCCAGGTAGATCCTTCTGTTAGGAGACTCAGTTTGGGAAGTATCCGCACATTGTTTGACAAGATTTGGGAAAGCCATCACGTAGCCACGCTTCCCGATGGCCGGCATTTAATTCATATAGACAGACACCTTGTGCATGACTTGTCCAGTCCACAAGCGTTTTCAGGGCTAAGGGAGCAGCGCAGACCAGTTATCAGTCCGCGACGCACGGTGGCCGTCGCCGATCATATGGTGCCGACCCAGCCTGGACGGACCGAGGCGTCCGCAGTGAGTGGTGGCGCAGAAATGATCAAGGCGCTTGAGGAGAACGCACGGGAGTTTGGCATCGACCATTACGGCATGGCGCATGACCGGCAGGGTATCGTCCATGTGGTTGCGCCTGAGCTTGGTATGGTGGTGCCGGGAATGACCGTTGTATGCGGCGACAGCCATACCTGTACGTTGGGCGCGCTGGGCGCATGGGCATGGGGCATAGGCACGTCCGAGGTGGAACATGTGCTTGCCACCCAGACACTCGTTATGGATCGTCCGAGCGCCGCCAGATTGACCCTGACGGGCGTAATGGAACAGGATCTGTCAGCGAAGGATCTTGCGCTGCATGTCCTGCGCCAGATCGGCGTGCAGGGAATGGGAGTGGGGTTCCTGGAGCTGGCGGGCGAGTTGCTGCGCAGCCTTTCCATGGAAGGCCGGCTGACGCTGTGCAATCTAGGCATCGAGGCGGGTGCGCGGGCCGCCGTGATTGCGCCGGACGATGTCACCTTTGCCTACCTGTCTGCTACCCGTCCGGACTTGTCTGGTTCTGGTGAAGCGCTCGCGGCCATGCGCCGCTTGCGGTCCGACGATGGCGCGCGCTACGAGCGGGAGCTTTCTCTCGATGTGGCTTTGGATTCTCCACAAATCACATGGGGCACCAGCCCCAGCCAGGTGGTAGGTGTGCACGAATCGCTTCCGGCGATCGAAACCGTGCAAGAGGGCCACATGCGTGACCGACTTAAGACGGCGTATCGCTATATGGGGCTGGAGCCGGGGCGGCCGTTGGCCGGAACTCCCGTTCAGCGCGTGTTCATTGGCTCTTGCACCAATGGCCGGCTATCCGATCTGGAGGATGCGGCGCGCCTGATTGCTGGCCGGAAAGTAGCTCCGTCCGTGCAGGCCTTGGTTGTCCCGGGCTCGAAAGCCGTCAAGTACGCGGCGGAACGACAAGGCCTGGATAGGCTGTTTCGCGATGCCGGATTCAGATGGGGAGAACCTGGATGCTCGATGTGCGTCGGCATGAATGGCGACTATGTGTTGCCGGGCGAACGAAGCGTATCGACCACGAATCGCAACTTTGAAGGACGGCAAGGCCCTGGGGCGCGTACTCATCTGGCAAGCCCGGCCAGCGCGGCGGCGGCGGCCCTGACCGGTGTGATAACCGATCACAGGGAACTGGTATGAAACCCTTCAGTGAAGTTTCCGGCGTCGTCTTGCCGGTGGACCATGACAATGTCGACACCGATGCCATCATTCCGCAGCGGTGGCTGATCACTGTATCGCGCAGCGGCTTGGGCAAGGGGCTGTTCGGCGGCTGGAGATATGACGAAGAGGGCCGGCCCCGGCCCGGCTTCGTGATGAATCTTGAAGCCTTCCAGAATGCCCGCATCATTCTCAGCCGATCGAATTACGGTTGCGGCTCATCGCGGGAACATGCTGTCTGGGCTCATCTGGATTATGGCATCCGCGCGGTCATCGCTTCCAGCTTCGGGCCAATTTTCTACGATAACGCGCTGAAGAACGGGCTTCTTCCCGTGGTGCTGCCCCCGGACCAAGTGGTCAGGCTCATGGAACAAATACTCGAATCGCCGGGCGCTGCATGCACGGTAAGTTTGACGGATAATACGGTCACAGGTCCCGATGGGCGCAGTTATCCCTTTGCAGTGGATGCCGGTCGACGAGATTTGTTGCTTGCAGGGGCCGATGACATTGCCATCACCCTGCAAATGAAAGATCACATAGAAAGGTTCCAGGAATGTCAGCGCCTAACGAGTCCGTGGCTGGAATAGCCGCCCGGCCCAGTGTCACGATCAAGGATATCGCGAAGGCGCTGAATCTATCGCATACAACGATATCCCGCGCTTTGGCGGATCACCCGAAGATCAGCGAGGCCACCAAGGCCAGCGTTCGCCAGATGGCTCAACAGATGGGGTATGTCGCAAACGGCCTGGCGCGCAATATTCGAGGCATGAACAGTCTGGTGATAGGCTTGATCATCCCGGACATCCAGAATGATTTCTATGCATCCATAGCGAAGATCGTGGCTGACGCGGCCACCGGCCAAGGCTTCCAGCTGGCACTCAGCATCACCGAGGATAACTCCGAGCGCGAGCTGAAAGATCTGCGCGCCTTCATCGTCTCTCGGGCCGCGGGCATTATTGTCACGCCAACATCGACGCCCAAGGCGGAGACTTTGGCCCTGCTGCAGGGGGTGCCTGCCGTTCAACTCGTCCGCCAGATCTCCGATATTCACAAAGATGTCGTTGCTATTGACGATGAGGCGGCGGTACGGGCGGCCACCATGCACCTGATCAACTACGGACACCGTCGTATCGCTTACGTTGGAACAACCACGGACTTCAGTTGCGGCATAGACCGCCTTGCCGGCTTTGAATCCGCCATGCGGGAGAACGCGCTGAATCCAAAGCTCGCCGTCGTCGGCTTGCCGCGGCCGGAGTTCGCGCAGCATGCGGTGCATCGCTTTATGACATTGGCCGAACCGCCCACTGGTCTCGTCATAGGCAGTTCGAGCCTGACCATTGGCGCCCTTAAGGCATTGCGCAGTATACGGATGTCGTGCCCTGGCGATGTGTCTGTGGTGGGCTATGGCGACCCCGACTGGTTCGGTCTTGTCGGGGAGGGGCTGACGACGGTTTCCCTGCCTGTACAGGACATGGGCAATTATTTGATCAGCCTGCTGCTAGCGAAGATCAAGGACAACCAGCCGTCCGAATCCATATCGCGGGTAGCGTCCCGCTTTCCGGCGACGCTAACGATACGGGGATCGACGAAGCTGCTGGCTTGAGGCAGCCGGGAAAGGCGGTGGCGGATGCGTGTAGGAATTGGCTCTGCGCGCCGGGCCTTGCCTTATAATCCGCTGTGTATTTATACAGCCTGCCGTCATGGAATCCCTGCCACCAGCC
>JBEBYL010000016.1:0-70404 GCA_040391135.1 Pusillimonas sp.
CAATGGCACCCCTACAAGCAGCAAGTCCTGCACGTCGATTTCCAGCGCGTCGATGCATCGCAGACCATCACGACGAAGGTGCCCCTGCACTTCATCAATGGCGACATCTCGCCTGCGGTCAAGCTGAGCAGCCAGATCATCAGCCACGTCGTGACCGAGCTTGAAGTCACCTGCCTGCCCGCCAACCTGCCCAAGTTCATCGAAGTCGACCTGGCTGCGTTGACCGGCGGCGCCAATGTCTACCTGTCGGACATCACCCTGCCCAAGGGCGTGACCCACACGGTTCACGGCGCTGAAAGCGATTTGGTATTGGCCGCCGCATTGGCCCAGCGCGGCGCCACCGATAGCGGCGATGCGGCCGAGGGCGATGCCGCCGCTCCCTCCGCGGAGTAAGGCTCGCCATCTGGACGGGGCGCCGCTGCGCCGCTGGGTGTAGCCCGGTCCCGCCCAACCCCTGCCTGGCCCATAAGCCGGCAGGGGTTTTTCTTGTGTAGACTCTTGGACTATGACTCAACCTCCCGTGCGCCTGATCATAGGCTTGGGCAACCCCGGCCCCGAATACGAAACGACCCGCCACAATGCGGGCTTCTGGCTGGCGGATCATCTGGCCGACGATCTGAAGGCCGGGTTCACGCTGGAAAAATCATTTTCCGCCTGGGTGGCCAAGGCGCGTTTCGATGGCGACGCGGTCATCATTGCCAAGCCTTCCACCTACATGAACCGATCGGGGCAAGCGGCCGGCGCTTTGATGCGCTTCTACAAGCTAGTTCCCGAACAGGTGCTGGTATTGCATGACGAGCTGGATCTTCTTCCGGGCAGCGTAAAGCTGAAACAGGGAGGCGGCCATGCCGGCCATAACGGCTTGCGCGACATCCAGGCCGCATTTTCCAGTCCGAATTTCTGGCGCCTGAGGCTGGGCATCGGCCATCCCCGCACGCTGGGCTTGGCGCAACAGGTTGCCGCCTTCGTGCTGAACCCGCCGCGCCGCGACGAACTGAAGGAAATAGAAGCGGTCATAGACCGCTGCCGCGCAATCACCCCCGCCTTGCTGCGCGGCGAGTTCGCGCAGGCCATCAACCAGTTGCACGAGGCCAATCGTGGCTGACGACGCGTCGGCCGTTGTGCGCCATCCGTCCGCCCTGCGCTTTCGCGACGAGCTGCGTGATTTTTTCGGCTTCATCCTCAAGCCGCGCTTCGGCCCAAGGCTGCCGGGCCGCCATGCCGTCAGCGGCTGGTGGGAAGACTGGTTTCCGGGCCTGTCCATCGGCCGGCTGCTGAAATGGGCCATCTTCCTGTGGGCCGTCAACCTGGTGTTCCTTGGGCCGATAGCCGTGGCGGCGGCCGGCGCCGGCGGCGCCACGCACCGGCTGGATTTGAACAACATCCCTTGGCTGCAAGCCCTGCTGTGGGCGCCGATCGTCGAAGAGCTGGTCTTTCGCTACAGCCTGCGCCGCATAGGCCAGGCATGGTGGCTGTTGCCCGCCGCCGTAGCCGCCATGTTCATGGGCGCCCGCTGGCCCGGCATCCTGTTGCTGGCCAGCATATTGGTCGTATGCTGGCTGCCTTATATGGCGGCCATGCCGTATACCCGGCGTCCGCTGCCCTGGCGCTATCGCCTGGTCTATCGGCGCTGCTTTCCCTGGGCCTTTCATTTGGCGTCCCTGTTGTTCGCCGCGGTGCATCTGTACAACTTCAATCTGCACCATACGCCGCTGTGGCTGTTGCCGCTGCTGGTGCTGCCCCAGTGGCTGACCGGCCTGGTGCTGGGCTGGCTGCGCGTCAAGCGCGGCATAGGCGCCTCCATGCTATTGCATGGCATGTTCAACGGCGGCCCCTTGCTGGTGGTGTGGCTGATACTGCGAATGGCGCCCGAACTGGCGGCGTAGGGCCAAACCACTACAATAGCTTCTTTTCAGTTTTTATCTTTACATCTCAGGACACTCATGGCTTTGCAATGTGGCATCGTTGGCCTGCCCAACGTCGGAAAATCAACCCTGTTCAATGCCTTGACCAAGGCCGGCATCGCCGCCGAGAACTATCCCTTCTGCACCATAGAGCCGAACGTGGGCGTCGTTGAAGTGCCGGATAGCCGCCTGTCGGCGCTGGCCGAAATCGTCAAGCCCGAGCGCATACTGCCGGCCGTGGTCGAGTTCGTCGACATCGCCGGCCTGGTCGCCGGCGCATCCAAAGGCGAGGGCCTGGGCAACCAGTTCCTGGCCAACATCCGCGAGACCGACGCCATCGTGCACGTCGTGCGCTGCTTCGACGACGAGAACGTGATCCACGTGGCCGGCCGCATCGATCCCATTTCCGATATCGAAGTCATCAATACCGAATTGGCCCTGGCCGACCTGGCCACCGCCGAGAAAGCCTTGCAGCGCAACCAGAAGACCGCGCGCGCCGGCGACAAGGAAGGCATCAAGCTGGTGGCGCTGCTGGAAAAAATCATTCCCGTCCTGAACGAAGCGCGGCCCGTGCGTTCGTTGGGCCTTGACGAAGACGACCTGGCATTGATCAAGCAGTTCTGCTTCATCACCGCCAAGCGCTGCATGTACGTGGCCAACGTCAAGGAAGACGGCTTCGACAATAACCCGCACCTGACCGCCGTGCAAAAGTACGCTGAAGCCGAGAACGCGCCCGTCGTGGCCGTATGCGCCGCCGTCGAGGCCGAGATCGCCGAGCTGGACGACGAAGACAAGAATGTGTTCCTGGCCGACATGGGCATGGACGAGCCCGGCCTGAACCGCGTCATCCGCGCGGCCTACAGTCTTTTGGGCTTACAGACCTACTTCACGGCCGGCGTCAAGGAAGTACGCGCCTGGACCATACACATCGGCGACACCGCGCCCAAAGCGGCGGGCGTCATCCACACCGACTTCGAGCGCGGCTTCATTCGCGCGCAGACGATAGCGTTCGAGGACTTCATCGCCGGCAAGGGCGAGCAGGGCGCCAAGGAAGCCGGCAAGATGCGGGCCGAAGGGAAAGAGTATGTGGTGAAGGATGGGGATGTGTTGAACTTCTTGTTCAACGTGTAGACATCACCGGCATTCGCCTATTCTTCGGCCGCCTGCCTACTGCTCCGTCTGATAATACGGCTCCATCCTGTCCCGGGACGCCGCAATATGGGCGGCCATGGCGGCCTTGGCCGCCTGCGCATCGCCTTTCTTCATGGCGTCCATGATTGCCAGGTGTTCCTTGATGGCTTCCTCGGCGACCGCCGAGTGATAGCGCAGGCGAAACAGATTCATGTGGGCATAGAAGCCATGCAGCGTATCGGCCAGGACTTGATTCCCGCATAAGGAAGCAAGCAGCGAATGGAACTGGCCGTCAAGAAGGGCGAAACGCCCATAATTGGCATGCGTATCGTCTTCCACCAGGCTCGCCATTTTCTCGCACAGTTCGCCAAGCTGCTGCAATCCCTCTTTATCGACGCGCTGCGTGGCAAGAAAAGCCGCCTCGGGCTCCAGCAGCAGGCGCATCGCATATACATCCCGGAAGTGCGCGCCTGAAGGAATGGGCGCGGCGCTGTAGCCGGTATTGAACTTCTTGACCACCAGCCCTTCGGTCTCAAGCCGGATCAAGGCCGCGCGTATCGGTGTCTGCGACACGCCGAACTGGCGGGCCAGCGCATCGACCGAGAGCCGCTCTCCGGGCCGCACGCGCAGCGAAATCAGATGGGAAACCAGCGCCTCGTAGACATCCTCGCTTAAAGAAACGCGGTGTATCGGCTCTATATAGGCAGGTTCTGGTTTTTCACGTAACGGTTTCATGGCTCGCTTTTCGCCTTAAGCACGTAAGGATTGAAATCCCAATCATGTCGGGACGGGGGTAGTTTATAGCTTTTTATTGACGCTGTTATTTAAGATCGGATATGATATTTGATATTCAATCATAATTATAGCGACGACAGCCCCTATAGATCCAGCGGGCGCATCAAGGAGGCCCATGCCGAGTCTGCAGGAAATTCGATCCGTCAGTATGCAGGCCTTATGCCGCGCGGGCGTTTCCTCCGGCCACGCCGAAACGCAGCTGTCCCTGCTGCTCGAGGCGGAACTTCGTGGAGTGCCATCGCATGGACTGTTGCGGCTGCCGCGCATCATTGAACGCATCGGCAACGGCGCGACGGATCCATCCACCTGCGGAGCGGGGCACTGGCGGGGCAACGCCTTGTGGCAGGTCGATGGCCGCCAGGGATTGGGGCCTGTTGTCGCCGTTGAAGCCCTGCGCACGATATGCGGGAAGGCAAACGACAGCGGTGTGGCGATGGCCGCCGTGCGCAATTGCGACCATCTGGGCATGCTTGCATGGTATGCCGAGCATGTGGCGGCACAAGGCCAGATATTGATCGCGCTGACGATCAGCGAGGCGCTGGTTCATCCGTGGGGCGGCCGCCAGGCTCTGCTGGGCACGAATCCAATTGCCATTGGCGTGCCCGGCGCCGATGCCCCTTTTGTGTTCGACATGGCGACCAGCCTGGTGTCCATGGGAAAAATACACGATCACGCCAGCCGGGACTTGCCGATACCGCTTGATTGGGCACTGGACGCCCAGGGCAATCCCACTGTGGATCCGAACGCCGCCAAGTCGGGCTCGATTGCGCCCTTTGGCGGCGCCAAGGGCTATGGACTGGGCCTGGCATTCGAACTGCTGGTCGCCAGCCTGGCCGGTTCCGCGATTGGGCGCGATGTGAAAGGGACTCTGGACTCCACGGAACTCTGCAACAAGGGCGATGTATTCATCGTGATGGAGCCGCTTGCGGACACAGGGTCCCTGGTGTCGCGCTACCTGGAGGCGATCCGCCGATCACCGGCCGCCGATCCGGCCACGCCCGTGCGTGTGCCGGGCGATCGCGCCCTAAAGACACGCAAGAAACGCATGGACAAAAACATATCCCTGGCCGCTGAGGTTTGGGAAAAGATTCAACAACTGGCACAACACGGTCCGGCGCCTTGCCGGACTACTCAGGAGAAGATTTATGAGGCTTGACTATGGCGTCACCAGGGCTCCGGCCCGATTGATATTCGGCCCTGGGCAAAGGCGTTCGATCGGAATCGCCGCAGCCAGCCTGGGAAAGCGGGCGCTGATCTGTACGGATGCGCGCTTCGCCGGCCTGCCGGTCATGCAGGAAATACTTGCGGACCTGGCCGCGCATGGCGTTCAGGCCCAACTTTTCAGTGAAACAGAAGCCGAGCTTCCCTTGAGCAGCATTCTTGCCTGCGTCGAGCAGTATCGGGATTTCGATCCCGAAGTGCTGATAGGCATAGGCGGCGGCAGTTGCGTCGACCTGGCCAAGCTGGTCAGCCTGCTTCTTGTGCATCCCGCTCCCTTGTCCCTGTATTACGGCGAGTTCAAGGTGCCGGGGCCGATACGTCCGGTCATCGCCGTGCCCACCACTTCGGGCACGGGTGCCGAGGTGACGCCGGTTGCGGTTCTGGGCGACTCGGAGCGGACGATGAAAGTGGGCATCTCCAGTCCGGAGCTGATTCCGCATACCGCCATTTGCGATCCCGAGCTTACCGCCACCTGCCCCCGAGGCCTTACCGCGATCTCGGGTGCCGATGCGCTGACGCATGCGATAGAAGCGTTTGCCGCCAAATCGCGCCCGGCCGATCCGGAAATGGCGATGGGGCGTGTGTTTGTCGGCAAGAACGTTCTTAGCGACCACTACGCCTTGACGGCGATCAAGCTGATTTTCGAGAACCTGGAACGCGCCACCAATGCGGGCGACGACATAAGCGCCCGCAGCTCGGTCATGCTCGGCGCCACGTATGCCGGCCTGGCATTCGGAAGCGCGGGCACATCGGCGGCGCATGCGATTCAGTATCCCATCGGCGCCTTGACCTCGACGGCGCATGGGTTGGGGATAGGGGTGCTGCTGCCTTATACGATGGATTTCAACCTGCCTGCCGCGACAGCCGAATACGCCGCAATAGGCCGCGCCATCGGTGTTGCCTCGGCCGATGACACGGAAATGGAAGCGGCCACCCAAGCGATTGCATCGATTCGCGCCTTGCTTGCTGCCGTCGGCATACCGGGCAGCCTTCAGGAAATAGGCATACGTGAAGAGCATATCGAAGACATCTCCACCCAGTCCATGGGGGCCGCCCGTTTGGTGGAAAACAATCCGCGCCCGCTGGATCCGGCTTCGATCAAGTCGATACTCGTTGCAGCCATGAAGGCCGCGTGAATACTTTACATGAACAGGACACAGGAAAAGAAATGACGGACAGCGTATACGACAACAAGCTTTTCATCGGTGGCGCCTGGCGCGCCGCCAGCCGCAACCGCGCAATCGACGTGGTGAATCCTTCGGACGGCAGCCGCCTTCTGGGGGTGGCCGACGCCAGCGCCGACGATGCCATTGTCGCCGTGGATGCCGCTGCGGCAGCGGCCGAAAAATGGGCTGCAACCGCTCCGCGCCAACGCTCGGAGATTCTGCGCAAGTGCTATGAGCTGATGATGCGCGACGCGGAAAGCCTGGCGGAGCTGATCTCGCTGGAAAATGGGAAAGCGCTGAAAGACGCCAGGGGCGAAGTCGCCTATGCGGCCGAATTTTTCCGCTGGTTCGCCGAAGAGGCGGTTCGGATCAATGGCGATCTGTCCATTGCGCCTTCCGGCGCCAATCGGATTCTCGTGCAGTATCAGCCTATAGGGGTCGCTTTACTGATAACCCCCTGGAATTTTCCGGCGGCCATGGCTACGCGGAAAATAGCGCCGGCATTGGCCGCCGGTTGTACCTGCGTGCTCAAGCCGGCCACCGCCACGCCGCTTACGGCCTATGCCGTGGCCAAGATTCTGGCGGAAGCCGGCGTTCCGGATGGAGTGGTGAACGTAATCACTTCATCGACGACGTCCGAAGTAGTCAATGCCATGCTGGATGATTCCCGCGTTCGCAAGCTTTCGTTCACCGGGTCGACCGAGGTTGGCCGAGTGCTGTTGCGCAAAGCGGCCGACCAGGTGATCCATAGTTCGATGGAACTGGGCGGCAATGCGCCTTTCATCGTCTTCGACGATGCGGATATGGACAAGGCCCTGGAAGGGGCGATGATCGCCAAAATGCGCAATGGCGGCGAAGCCTGCACGGCGGCGAACCGGATCTATGTCCAGCGCGGCGTGGCACAGGAGTTTGCGCGCCGCCTGACAGAAAAAATGCTTGGCCTTAAAGTCGGCCCGGGGGTGCGCGAAGATACCGATTGCGGGCCGCTGATCGATGCCGCGGCGGTAAATAAAGTTGCGCAACTGGTCGATGATGCGGTGTCGCGCGGCGCCAAGGTCCTGTGCGGCGGGAAGACGCTGGATCAGGATGGGTGCTTCTATTTGCCCACCGTATTGACCGACGTTCCCGCGGGGTCGGCCATGGAGCGTGAAGAAATCTTCGGACCGGTTGCGCCAATATACGTATTCGATACCGAAGACGAGGTGATCGCCCGGGCCAATGATACCGAGTATGGACTGGTGGCCTACGTCTATACCCAGGACCTGACGCGCGGACTGCGCGTATCGGGAAGGCTGGAGGCCGGAATGCTGGCTTTGAATCGCGGCCTGGTGTCAGATCCCGCCGCGCCTTTTGGCGGGACCAAGCAAAGCGGCCTTGGACGCGAGGGCGCGCACCATGGGATGCTTGAGTTCATGGAAGCCAAATACATCGCCACCGACTGGTGATTCATCTTCCTTGCGCCGCCCGTTCCCGGATGGGCGGCGCGTTATCCGTATTGAAGAGGCGCCATGAGCCACGTCATTTATGAAGGCCCGATTGTCGATGCCCACCATCACTTTTGGGATCCGCAGAATAATCCGCATCCCTGGCTGCGGCCCGAGGTCAATATTCCGTTCCGCTACGGCGATTACAACGCGATCAAGCGGCGCTATTTTCCGGAGGACTATCTGGCCGATACGGCGGGCCACAATGTGGTGCAGTCGGTGTATATCGAAACGGAGTGGGAGCCCTCCGACCCCTTGGGCGAAACGCGGTTTGTCACGCAGCTGGCCGACCTGGCCGGCTACCCCAATGCGGTCGTTGCGCAAGCATGGCTGCATCACGATAACGCCGATGAAATCCTGAAGGCGCAAGCGGCCTTCCCTCTGGTCCGCAGCGTGCGCCACAAGCCGGGCGGGCCCGAGCGCCCGGGCGATGTCGGCAAGCAGGCAACGCTGATGAGCGATGCGGCATGGCGCAACGGCTATGCCCGGCTCGCCGATGCAGGCCTGCATTTCGATCTGCAAACGCCGTGGTGGAATTTGCCCGAGGCCGCCCGGCTGGCTCGGGATTTTCCCGGCACCACCATACTGCTGAATCACACCGGCCTTCCCCAGGACCGCAGTGAAGCCGGCCTGGCGCAGTGGCGCGAGGCAATGGCCGGATTTGCGCAGTGCCCCAATGTGGCGGTGAAGATATCCGGCATTGGTGTGCGCGGCGTTCCCTGGACGGTCGAAGCCAATGAATGGATAGTCCGGCAGGTCATTGATTTGTTCGGCGCGGATCGCGCGATGTTTGCCAGCAATTTCCCGGTTGATGGCTTGTGCGCGTCGTTCAATACGATTTTCAGTGGATTCAAAACCATAGTCAGCAATTTGCCGGAATCGGTCCAGATGAAATTATTCCATGACAATGCGCGTCGATATTATCGGATAGCGTAGCCGCCGCCATCTTTCATGCGAAAGACGGAGTCCCTTGCTTGGAGTCTAGGGTAATCCTGGATAAATTTCTCTGCCGGTCAAATCATATCGTATCTAATATACGTTATACTTTTTTTACCGGGGAGACTACCCCACCCGCCGGCGTCGTGTTGTGCAAGAGGCCGGCTCAAAATCAGAATCAGGAGACAAACATGCTCGGATTGGTAAAGCATTCCAAACGGAACCTTCTTGCCGCGTCGCTGGCTTTCGGCGTCCTTGCCGCTACAGGGATAGCCCATGCAAAAGAATGGCCCAGCCGTCCCATTACGGTCATCGTGCCTTATCCCGCCGGCGGAGGAGCCGACATCGGCGCGCGCACGTGGGGAGGTTTGCTGGAAAAGGAACTGGGCGTGCCGGTCAATGTCGTCAACCGTGGAGGCGGCGCGGCCATACCGGGACACACCGCCATTGCCAAGGCCAAGCCGGACGGCTACACCATAGGCGTGGTCACCAATGACATCAGCTTGTACAAGCCCCAAGGCCTGGCCGAGCTGACCTATGCCGACATGCGCCCGCTGGGGCAGGCCACACAAATCGCGTCGGCGGTAAATGTGATCAAGGATGCGCCGTACAACACGTTGCAGGACCTGGTCGACGATATCAAGGCCAAGCCGGGGCAGTTGAAGGCGACCGGCGCCGCTCCCGGTGTGAACTGGCATGTCTCCTTTTTGGGATTGATGCTGGACCTGGGCATAGATCCGGACACGGTCATCTGGGTGCCGACCCAGGGCGGAACCGCGGGCCACCTGGACGTGGCTTCCGGCAACTCGACTTTCTCGACGGCATCCATGGCCGAGGCGGCCGCATTGCTGGAGTCCAACAAGCTCAAGGCGCTGGCGGTAATGACGCCGGAGCGCCTGCCCCGTTTTCCCAATACGCCAACGCTTAAGGAAGCGGCCGGTTCGGATTGGACCTATTCCGTGCTTCACGGCATAGCCGGTCCGAAAAACCTGCCGGACGATATTGCGGCAAAACTGACCGCCGCCCTGGGCAAAGTCATCCAGAGCGACGAATTCGGCAAAGCCATGGAATCGCGCGGCATCGACGTCAAATGGCGCGACGACAAGGAATGGAAAGCGCTGCTGGCGAACGATTTGAAGAGCACGTCCGACATCCTCGCCAAGGTCAAGAAGTAAGACGGTTACCCCGCCCACCAGACATCAGGAAATAGCGTGCGACTTAGCGATACTTTGCTCGGGCTGCTGGCCGTTGCATTCGGGCTGGCCATTTTGTGGCATATCCAAAGCTTCCCCACGATCCCCGGCCACTACTACGGGCCCGCCATGTTCCCCGGCATCGTGGGGTGGGGATTCGTCCTGTTTGGCGGATTGCTGCTGATACGGGTGGGCCGCCAGGCGGGGTGGCGGCAGAAGCTGGTTTCTTGCGATGACTGGCGCAACAACAGCAAAGGTTCTTTCGCGGCCGCCATTGTTCTGGCATCCATCCTTGCCTTTATCTATTGGGGCGATACGGTCGGATTCCCTTTGCTTAGCATGCTCACCATGACCGTGCTGTTCCTGTGGTCCGGCCGCAGGGTGGTTTTTTCCATGAGCCTGGCGCTGATCATCACCCTGGTACTGGATACCTTGTTCAGCAAACTGCTAAGGGTGCCTTTGCCCACCGGCGTTCTTTCCCAATTTTGGTGGTAGCCCATGGATTATCTGCTTCCGGCCTTGAACATGGTGTTTCAGCCCGACATATTGTTGGTGCTGCTGCTGTCCTCGCTATTCGGATTTGTGGTGGGTGTGCTGCCGGGGGTGACGGCAACGATGGCCGTTGCCTTGATGGTTCCACTGACATTCGCCTTGAGCCCTCTTGCCGCCATCGCTTCCATCGTTTCGGCGGCAGCGATGGTCATGGCCGCCGGGGATGTCCCCGGAGCCCTATTGCGCATTCCCGGCACGCCGGCCTCGGCCGCCTATGTCGACGATGCGCATAAGCTGACTTTGCAGGGAAGGGCGGGCTACATCATAGGCATAGGGGCGCTTTGTTCAATGCTGGGCGGAGTGTTTGGTTCAGCCGTTCTGATATTAGCGGCGCCTATGCTGGCCAACGTTGCACTGAAATTCAGCGTGTTTGAATTCTTCTGGCTTAGCGCCCTGGGATTGAGCTGCGCCATATTCGTGGCGGGAGACGATACGATCAAGGGAGGCCTGGCCTTGTTGATCGGCCTGATCATCTCGTGCGTCGGCATGGAATATTCGTCGGGCCATCCGCGATTCACATTCGGCAATACCGATCTGCTGGAGGGGGTGTCTTTTATTCCTGCACTGATCGGCATGTTCGCGCTGCCGGAAATCATCCGGTCTTTCCTGCGCACCGGAAAAGCGGCGAATGCCGCCGGCACCCGGGCGGTGGACGAATGGCGCAATGTGTTTTCTTCCGTCTGGAGCTATGGCAGGGTCGTGCTGCGAAGCTGCGGACTGGGTTCGTTCGTCGGCATGTTGCCGGGCGCCAGCGCGGACATCGCGGCATGGATATCAACCGCCATTACGCGGCGGTTTTCGCGCACGCCCGAAAAATGGGGCAAAGGCCACGTCGAAGGCGTGATCGCGGGCGCCAGCGCCAACAACGCCGCCCTGAGCAGCGCGTGGATTCCGGCGCTGGTGTTTGCCATACCCGGCGACACCATTACCGCAATCGCCATTGGCGTGCTGTATCTAAAAGGCATGAATCCCGGCCCGGCCGTCTTTATCAACAATGCCGACCTGGTCTATGCCGTATTCATTGTTTTCTTCCTGGCCAATCTGCTGCTGTTGCCCTTTGGGTGGCTCGCCATCCGGATTGCCAAGGTCGTTCTGCGCATTCCTCAGAAGCTGATCATGCCGGCTCTGCTGATCTTGGCGGTGATAGGCTCATTTGCCATCAACAACGATTTTTCGGGGATATCCGTGATGTTCTGGGTGGGCGTCATGGCCTATATCCTGGAGGAATGCGGAGTGCCGATTGCGCCGGTTGTGCTGGGGATCGTGCTTGGAACGATCGTGGAGCGCAACCTGATGCAATCGCTGATCAGCACGCAAGGAGACTTAATGGGATTCTTCGAGCGTCCCTTGTCCGCCATCCTGGGGATTGTCACCTTGCTTGTCTGGTGTTTTCCGCTACTGCGCCGCATCTTCCAAAAGCAGGCGGCCCGGGCGATTGCCTAGCCGTACCGGGCATGTGGCGGCGGCTGCGGCATGGCCGCCGGCACCGATTTTGTCGGCTCCGCGCCGGTAAGCCCAGCATGCATCCGGTCTTTCCGCGCCAAGGGCGAGCGGCGGATTGCGTGGTATAAAACCAGCTTGCTTGTTGACTGCCATAGCGTGTAGAGACTGGTTATAAGGCTTTATCCGGAGCATTCATGTCGCCCAGAATTCCACCATTAAATCCGTTGCGCACCTTCGAGGTGGCGGCCCGGCACCTCAGCTTTACCCGTGCCGCCGACGAGCTGTTCGTGACCGCCGCCGCGGTCAGCCATCAAATCAAGGTGCTCGAGAGCAGCCTGGGGGTCAAGCTGTTTTCCCGCATCGGCGGGAACTTGGTGCTTACCGACGTTGGGCAGGCCTACCTGCCGGCCATCCAGCAAGCCTTCAGGCAGGTGCTCGACGCCACCGATCTTTTGCATAGGCACAAGGACGTTTCCGTCCTGAAAATCAATGCGTCTCCGACCTTCTCGGTGAAATGGCTGCTGCCTCGCCTGGAGGCCTTCTTTCAGAAGTATCCCGACATTGACCTGAAGCTTTCCACGTCTCATCACCTGATCGATTTTTCCCGGGAGGATCTGGATCTGGTCATCCGCTACGGACAGGGAAATTATCCGGGGATGAGATCCGAGCGATGCTTTTCAGTCGAGGTTGTGCCGGTGTGCAGCCCGAAGCTGCTGCGCGACCGGCCCAAGCTGCGGCATCCCTCGGATCTGCAAAATTACCCGTTGCTGCACGACGGCAGCGATAGCACCCATCCCGATTGGCGCAGCTGGTTCGATAACATCGACTGCCACGATGTGGACACATCGCGTGGGCCTACCTTCTGGCCCAGCCACTTGGTCATCGACGCCGCCATCGACGGCCTGGGCGTGGCCTTGGTCAAGCGCGCCTGGATCGAACAGGATCTGGCCAGCGGCCGATTGGTGCAATTGTTCGATATCAGCATGCCGGTCAATTACGCGTATTACATCAGCTATCCAGAGGCCCGCTCGGAATCGCCCGCGATTCGCAGCTTTGTCGACTGGGTACAGTCGCAGGCCCGCCAGACTGTGCCAACCGAATAGCCGAATAGCCGCCATGCGGCGGCTATTCCATGCCTGGCTATTTTTGAAATGCGCCCAGGGCCGCAAGCCTGTCGAACTGTTCGGGATCCAGTCCCGACTCAAGCAGGACCTCACGGGTGTGCTGGCCCAGCAGCGGGGGCGCATGGCGCACTTTTTGGGGAGTCCGGCTGAGCTTGACGGGGAAACCCAGGGTATTGATGGTTCCCTCGACAGGGTGCTCGATCGGCAATACCATTTGCCGCGCCTGGGCTTGTTCGCTGGTGGTGGCCTCCTGGTAGTCCAGGATGGGCGCGGTCGGCACGCCGGCCTTCTGAATGATGTCCACCCATTCTTCCGCCGTCTTGGTGGAAAAAATGGCTTCGAGGCTTTCGATGAGCGGGGCCAGGTTCTTGATGCGGTCGGCGTTGGTGGCATAGCGCTCGTCGTCCAGCAGCGTATCGGCGCCGATGGCGCGGCATAGCGCGGTCCAGAGCTTCTGATTGGCCGCGCCAATAACGAAATACCTGTCGCTGGCCTTGACCGCCTGATAGGGGGCGCTCATGCGGTTGGCGCTGCCTATGGGGGTGGGCAGTGTCTTGGTGCCCCAGTATTCCGTGGTTTCCCAGACGGACAAGCCTAGCGCCGTTTCGAACAGCGATGCATCGACGTATTGGCCCAGGCCGCTGCTGTGCCTGCCCATCAGGGCGCTGAGTATGCCGTATGCACAGAACAGGCCCGCGCCCAGATCGGCCAGAGGTATGGCGGATTTCACAGGCAAGCCGCCGGGATGGCCCATTACGCTCATTACGCCCGAAGTGGCCTGGGCGATCAGGTCCAGGCCGGGACGGGATGTCCAGGGCCCGGTCTGGCCAAAGCCCGAGATGCTCGCGTACACCAGTCGGGGATTGATCTCTTTCAACGTTTCATAATCGATCTTCAGTCGCTTGGCGACCCCGGGCCGGCTGTTCTCGACCAGGACGTCAGCGGTTTTGACCAGCTCGTAGAAGGCCTCGAGGCCGGATTCGGACTTGAGGTTGATCTCGACGCTGCGCTTGTTGCGGTTCAGCGCCAAAAAGCCGCCGCTATCGTTGCCCTTCAGCTTGAATCCCATGGCCTTGCGGGTTTGGTCGCCGACGCCGGGGGGTTCGACCTTGATGACGTCCGCTCCCATATCGCCAAGCAGCATGCAGCAGAAAGGGCCGGCCATGATCTGGCTGACGTCAAGAACGCGGATATTGGAGAGAGGTAGATCCATAATGACTCATGAAGAAATGGGTTGGGGCGGGAAGCGGACGACTCAGCGCCCTGTGAATTTCGGTTTTTCCTTATTCAGGAAGGCCTGGTAGCCGATCCGGAAGTCTTCGGTATCGAAGCAGTCGTAGGACTCTTTCCATTCCTCTGGCGTGATCGCCGCGGGATCCAGCAGGCGGCGGCTGAATTTCTTGTGCCACCGGTTCACCAGCGGCGCGCGTTCGGCGATGGTATTGGCGATTTCCATGACCGCGTCGTCCAGGCTTTCATCCGGGTAGATGCGATTGATCAGGCGCTTGTCCAAGGCTTCGTCAGCGTCGAATACCCGGCCTTCCAGCACGATTTCCATGGCAATGGCCGGGCCCACCAGGCGCATCAATCCGCGCATTTCTCCGTAGGACAGGACCAGGCCCAGCTTGTTCACGGGCACGCCGAAGCGGCCCGACGCATTGCTGTAGCGCAAATCGCACACCGAAGCCAGTTCCAGGCCGCCGCCAACACACACGCCTGTGATCATGGCAATGGTGGGATGCCGGCAATTGGCCAGGGCATCCATGGCGGATTGCGTGACCAGACCGTAGGCGTATGCCTGCTCGGAGTTCTGGCGCCGCGTGGTGAACTCGGAAATATCTGCGCCAGCAGAAAATGCGCGGCCGCCGGCGCCGCGCAGGACGATGCAGCGAACTTCATCGTCGTCCGACAGGGCGCGCAAGGCCTGGTCCAGTTGAATCCAGCCGTCGTAGTCGAGCGAATTCATTTTCTCCGGACGGTTCAGCACGATCGTGGCGACGTGATCCTTCTTTGTTAGCTGTATGGTGTTGGTCATGGTGTTCCTATCCTGTGTCAGTATTGATTAACAAGGGCATGTGGCTTTGGCGCCCGGGGCCGCGGACGCCAAAGCCCCGTGGGCCGGATTCAGTGTTCGCGGGGAAAGTACCGTGGGTTTTCAAGGCAGGTTTCGTCCACCTCGGACAAGTCCCGGATGCCCATCAAGGCCATGCTGACTTCCAGCTCGTTCTTGAGGATCGTGAAGAGCGTATCGAGGCCGGCGGGGCCCGCGGCCGACAAGGCATACAGATAGGGCCTGCCCACCATGCACAGATCGGCTCCCAGTGCGAGCGCCCGGATGATGTCCTGGCCGCTGCGAATGCCGCCATCCAGCAGGACGGGAGCCTGCCGGTTCACGGCTGTTGCCACGGAGCGCAGGCTGGATATGGTGGAGCGTGCGCCGTCGAGCTGCCGGCCGCCGTGGTTGGACACAATGACGGCGTCGCAGCCATGGTCGATTGCATGGCGGGCGTCTTCCGCGTTCAGGACGCCCTTGGCGATAAGCTTGCCTTTCCAGAGCTTTCGTATCCAGGCCACATCGTCCCAGCTAAGCGAAGCATCGTATTGCGAGGCGCACCATTGGGCCAGGCCCATCAGTTTCGAGTTTTCCGCCGAAGCCATGCCCGCCAGGTTTCCGAAAGACTTGCTTTTGGCGAACATTTGCCGTCTCCACCATCCGTGGCGCAGCATCATGTCGAACAGGCCGCGGCCGGTGAAGCGCAACGGAACGCTCAAGCCATTCTTGATGTCGCGGTGGCGCTGCCCCGAAATCGGCAGGTCGACGGTCAAGACGAGCGCGCTGCAATGCGCCGCCGCCGCGCGTTCGATCAGCGATTCGGTAAAGGCGCGGTCCTTCATGATGTAGAGCTGGAACCAGAAGGGATAGTCGGTACTGGCGCGCAATTGCTCGAGCGAGCAGATCGAAAGCGTGCTCAGGGTGTACGGAATGTTCCATTTTTCCGCCGCCGCCAGCGCGACCACTTCTCCTTCGGGGTAATAAAGGCCGGCCATGCCCGTGGGCGCAATGCCGACAGGCAGCGCATAGGATTGGCCCAGGACCGATCTGCCGAGGCGTTTGCCCGATGTGTCGACCATGACGCGCTGCCGCAATTGCAGGGCGTCGAAGTCCGTTTCGTTGCGGCGCAAGGTCTGTTCATCGTAAGAGCCGCCATCCACATAGTCGAACAGCATGCGTGGAAGAATTTTTTTTGAACGTTGCCGCAGATCTTCGATGTTGGTGATGATGCTCATGACTATTGCCCGCTGACACCTTCGGGGGCTTGCTTGCCCTTATGTCCGCCGCCGCTTGAAAGACACCAAGGCAGGCCGCGATCGAGGTTGATTTGCAAACAGTCTACAAGAGGCCCCGTAGCCGATCAAACGACATTTTCTTGTGTGCGCAGGTAGAAAAACTAGCCTGCGGCGCGGTGCCGGAATGCGTTTCATGGCATTACCTTTTCTTGTTCCTGACCATAGAAAAAATCATTTGGTCGCCGGGGAGCCCACTTGTACACTCGTCGTGTCATGCCATTCCGTGATCAATTCAAAAAGCGGATTTCAAAGAGAAAATCCAGGAGACAATTCCATGATTAAAAGCATTGCCTTTCACCGGGGCCTGCTGTGCAGCAGCATGGCGATCGCGCTTGCCTTTGCCGCGCCTTCCCTGGCCGCGGACAACTATCCGAGCAAGCCGATACGCATTTTGGTGGGAGCTTCCGCAGGGGGCGGGACAGACATTCTGGCCAGAATGTTTGCCGATAAGTTCAGCCAGGCGCTGAAACAATCGGTGATAGTCGAGAATCGCCCCGGCGCCTCTCAAACCATTGCGGCCGACAACACCGCGCGCGCGCCGAAAGATGGCTATACCTTGCTTGCCGCGACCAACACCAACCAGGCCATTGCCCCGCATATACTCAAGTTGTCCTATGACCCGCTCAAGGACATCAATGCGGTCGGCTTGATTGCCAAGGTTCCGCACGTTCTGGTGGTGGGCAAAGACTCGCCATACAAATCGGTGAAGGATGTCATCGAGGCCATGAAGGCCAACCCCGGCCAGTTGACGTATGGTTCATCGGGCATCGGCAGCACGCAGCACATTGCGGGAGTGGCTTTCGGGCTGGCGGTGGGCGCCGAGGCGACCCATGTGCCATACAAAGGCAGCTCGCAGGCGCATATAGATATCATTTCCGGCGAGGTTTCGATGATGTTCGACACCAGTTCTTCCTCCATGGCTCAGATTCGCAGCGGCGGCTTGCGTGCGTTGGCCGTGCTGTCGCCTAAACGCTCCGTCCAGTTGCCCGACGTCCCGACCTTGGCCGAAAGCGGGGTAAGCGGGGCCGATATGTACACCTGGTACGGTATGTTCGTTACCGGCGGCACCGATCCAAAAACCATAGAACTGCTCAACAAGACCTTGAATCAGACCTTGGCGCTGCCGGATGTGCGGGAACGCCTGTTGAGCCTGGGGGGCGAGATAACGCCGATAAGCGCGGCGGAAATGGCCGAGATGAATCGTGAAGAATACGAGCGTTTTGGAAAATTGATCAAAAAGGCGAATCTGAAGGCGCAATAAGCAGGGTGCTCCAGCCGGAAATATTCGCGGTCGGGCCTGTTGGCTGGGCCGATCGCGGATAGGCCACTGAAAATATCCAGCAGCAACACGCAAAGCGGCGGCCGGCAGGCCGCCGCTTTGCGTTATCGTTCCACCTGAATCATTGTTCCCCGGGAGCCCGCGTTGGAATTGTTGCGCCTAAGCCTGTTGTTCGCCGTCACGGCGCTTGCTGAAATCATCGGCTGCTATCTGCCCTGGCTGGTGCTCAGGCAGGGGAAAAGCCTGTACTTGCTTATCCCCGCGGCCGTTGCGCTGGCGTTGTTCGCCTGGCTGCTGACCTTGCATCCCACCGCGGCGGGCAGGACTTACGCGGCATACGGCGGAATGTATATCGCGGTCGCGCTGCTGTGGCTGCGGTTCGTCGATGGCGTTTCGCTGACGCGCTGGGATGCGGCCGGGGCCGGCATCGCGCTGCTCGGCATGGCGGTCATCGCCTTGCAGCCCTCAAGCGCGTGACTGGATCCCATCTGAACGAAGAAAAATATTGTTAATTAACCATATGGTTAATTATTAATCACTTTAATTCGCTAACTGTTCGCTCAGTGAGGCGGCTAGACTCTCTTGCATTGGAAACACGCAGGAGTTATTTATGTCCGTTTATCGCGCCGCCCAGGTACGTTTATCTCAACCCGTCCGGCCAGAATTGGCACAAGTTTGCCTGCCGGGGCCCGATGAGAGCGTGCTTGGCAGGTACGCCCGCATGCGTGAGCAGCTAGGCGCTTTCCACGCTTTCGACAAGGCTCATATCTTGATGCTGGCTGAGCAGCGCTTACTGACGCGGGATGACGCGGCCGCCATGTTGGGTGTCCTGCGCAAGGTCGAGCGCGATGGCGTCGTGGAAGTGCGAGCTGAAACTGCTGAGAATATGCATTCGGGCGAAGCGATACTGACACGCGAGCTGGGAACCGAAGTGGCGGGAAAGTTGCATTTGGGCCGTAGCTCAGGCGATCTCCTGGCAGTGTCGTTTCGGCTTACGCTGCGCGGCAAGTTGCTTGCTCTGTATCAGGCCGGAAACAAGTTGCGCGCGACGCTGTTGGATCTGGCGCAAGCGCATCTCGAGACGGTTATGCCGGGCTATACACACCTGCAGCATGCACAGCCGATCACCTTCGCTCATTATCTTCTTTCCATGTTGAGCGGCCTGGACCGCGATGGCGAGCGCATCCGGCAGTTTTATTCGAGGCTGAACCTCAGCCCGGCGGGCGCGGCTATCCTGGTTGGGTCCGAGTTTGCACTCGATCGCGAACGAACTGCCGATCTTCTTGGCTTCGATGGACTCGCCCTTAACACGCGCGATGCGGTTTGGGGGCGTGATCTGGAAATCGAAGCACATGCTATCGCAACACTGATGGCCGGCAACATTAATCGATTGGCGGAGGACCTTATGCTGTGGTCCGCGCCTGAGTACGGCATGCTGGAATGCGCGGACGGTTTCTGCGGCACCAGCAGCATCATGCCGCAAAAGAAAAATCCCAATGCCCTGGAATGCCTCAAAGGATTGGTTGCGACAACGAGTGGCATGTTGGTCAGTGCGGTCGTTGTGCATAAGAACCCGTCGACGGTGCCGGTATTCGAATGGATACGTGCATTGTCCGATCATTGGCGCAGCTACGATGAGCTCATCGACGGCACGATATTGATGAATGCTTTGCTCGGCAGCCTCCAAGTACATACATCGAGAATGGCACAGAGCGCTAACGCGCACTGGGCTACCACGGCGGATTTGGCCGGCGCCATGGTCCGGCACGCTGGAGTGCATTGGCGCGCCGCGCACCAAATCGCCGGAATCACCGTAAGGCTGGCGCTGGAGGCCGGCCGCACGCCTTCACAGGTGGATTCCGGATTGATCGATCAGGCGTCGCGCCTATTCATGAACAAGCCGTTAGGCCTTGACGATGAGGTGATTCGGGACGCTTTGGACGCGTATGCATCGGTCTTGCGTCACGAATTGCCCGGCGGTCCTGCACCCCGGCGGGTGCGCGAAGCCATAGTTGTACACCAGAAGCTGCTGGACGCCGATACACAGTGGCTGATAGGAAGGGAGCAGCAATTGGACGCCGCCGCAGAGCGGTTGGAAGCGGCGATTGATGCATTGCTTGGCGAGCGCCGGCATTAGCCTTTACTTATCTAAACCTGCTCTTTCGACGATTGTCGCTTATAGGCAGCGCTGGGGCGTGCTGTCTTTCAAGAACCATAAACTGAGGAAAAACACCATGCTTGATTCACGTAGACGCTTTATGAAGACCGCGGCCGGCGTGGCCGCCTGCCTTCCCGGAATGGGCCTGGCAATGAACGCAAGGGCTGACTCGCTGCAGGCCTGGCCGGCAAGGCCGGTACAGCTGGTGCTTGGTTATCCGACGGGCGGCGCAACCGATGGCGTGGCCCGCCCACTGGAGCTGATGCTGAAGGACAGTCTGGGCCAGCCGGTGGTGTTCGACTATCGGCCGGGCGCGGGGGCCACCATTGGCGCGGCCTATGTGGCGCGTGCGAAACCGGATGGCTATACCTTGCATATGACTGATAGTGGCCCCATGACGATACTGCCCAACGGCCGCAAGGTGGGCTATGACCCGCTTACGGGCTTCACGCCGGTTGGGATGGTGTGCGAAGGAGCTTCCATTATCGTGGTGCACCCGTCGGTACCAGCCCATACGCTGGAAGAGTTGATCACGCTGGCTAAACGCGATCCAGGCTCGATCGGTTTTGGCACTTCGGGATTGGGTGGAGCCGCGCACTTGTCGGGAGAATTGTTCCAGGCGATGACAGGCACGCAGTTGGTGCATATACCCTATCGAGGCGGCAGCCAGGCGGCGATCGACTTGGTCGGTGGGCAGATTCCCATGGCTTTCGCATCGACAGGGACCGCATTGCCGTTCGTGAAATCAGGAAAAATGCGGGCGCTTGCCGTTACATCGAGTCAGCGCGTATCGATTTTTCCTGACGTCCCCACTGTGGCGGAAGCGGGCTACCCGGACTACGATGCGACTGTTTGGTTTGCAATTGTCGGCCCGGCGGGCCTGCCGGACCCCATCGTGGCACGTTTCAATCATGCCTTGCAGGACGCCTTGGGAGCGCAGAGCACGAAGGACACCCTGCGAGCTCAGGGCTACGAACCAGCGGCGGGTACGCCGCAGATGCTGGCGCAGCGCTTGCGTGCCGACTACGAGAAATGGGGCAACTTAATCCGCGAAAAGCAGATTGCGTTTGAGTAGCGGGGCGAAGCGGGGTGGCGAGGATTCAGGTCTATGCGTTTTGGCTGCGCAGACGCATGAGAGCCAAATCCAGAAAATGCTGTGCCGTGGCGGACATGGGCAGGATGCGGTTCCATATTAGTCCCACAGCGTCACCAGCCGGCGGCACTTCGATGGGTAGAACACACCCGACAGGCGGTGCCAGAAAGCGTTGAGCTACGCGTGTGGGCACGATAGTCAGGTAGTGTCCCAGGCCAAGCAAAGGAGCCACAAGCGTCATGTCGCTGGTCTCCACATAGCGGGTAGGGAGATCAAGCTGTTGAGCGGCCAGTGTGCGAGTCAACAGATCGCGCATCAACGTGCCGGGCGCCGGAAGACACCATTGGTGTGCCACGAGTTCCTCCCAGCAGACCTTACGCTGAAGAGCAAGCGGGTGATCGGCGCTGGCGACGATCGCCACTGTATCGGTCGTGACCGCTGCGCTGGCCAGCCCTGCCTTGGTGATGTCCGCGCTAAGGCGGGCGAACAATAGCGAGAGCTGGCCTTCGATAAGCATATCGCGCAGATCGGCCGACTCTCCTTCGACGATGCGCAGCCTTACTCGTGGAAATTGTCGAGAAAACTCGGCAATCGTATCCGCCAAAAACGGATGCAGCGATACCGCCTTTACCCCGATGCGCAATTCTCCAAAATGGCCCTGTCCCAGGCCTTGGGCGTCTTCAGAGAGCACACTTAGCTGAGCTTGCACCTGCTGACCCGCGCTAATGACCAGCTCGCCCAGCGCAGTGGGGCGAATCCATCCGCGACCACGCTCAAACAACGGCTGGGAAAACACGGCCTCGGCTTCGGTCAGCGCCTTGGAGATTGCAGCGGGCGTAATGTACAGCCGCTCGGCAGCCTGGGCCAGGCTGCGTGCCTGGCTAATGGCAAGGACAATATTCAGATGCCTCAGCTTAAGTCCGTTCATGAGTTTCGATTTATTTGACGGTTCTCCGAATCACCGCGCCGCGACAGGCGCCACGAAAGCCTGGCGCGATGCGGGCAGGCTCATGGATACGGTGCTTGCGGCCAGCAGCAGCGCGCCGGCGCTGCCGAAGGCGATCCAGTGCGTGCCGAAGGTCTCGTAGCCCCAGCCGCCCAGCCATGAACTGATCATCCCGCCAACCTGGTGGCCCAGGTAGGTCCAGCCGTAAAGAATGCCGACCAGGCGCACGCCGTAAAGGTCGGCGAGTATGGCGGACGACAAGGCGATGCTGCCGGCCCAGACGATGCCGCCTATGGTGGCCGCGGCATAGAGTTCCCATTGCGTGCCGACCATCACCAGCGCAAAAAAGCCCAGGCCCCGGATAAGGTAGATGGCGGAAAGGATGTTCCTGCGCGGCACCATGTCCGACAGGCGGCCCAGGACCAGGGTGCTGAATATGGCGGCGAAGCCGATCAGGCCGATGCCGAAGGAACCGGTCATGGCGTCGAAGCCGTGATCCATCAGCATGGGCACGCCATGCGTGCCCAGCAGGTTCATGCTGTAGCCGCAGGCAAACAGGCCGAAGGCGATCTTCCAGAACTGCACGGTGCGCAAGGCGTCGCGGACTTTAAGCTCCACGGCCGGCGAAGGCCGCATTGCGGTCCGGCCGGGGGCGGGCGAGGCGCAATTGGCCGCGGCCAGCGCGGACGGGGCGTCGATCGCGGCCGGCGATGGGGTGCCTGGGACCGCCGGACCGGCATCCGCGCCGGGCGGCGCGTCTTCGCGGATGATGAGCAGCGCAATGGGGATGGTGACGAGGGTCAGCAGGACGGCGAAGCTCAGCATGGTCTCTCGCCAGCCCAGCCATTCGATCGACAGCCCCAGCACGGGCGTCAGGATGGCGATGCCGGCCATGGACCCCGTGGACAGGAAGAACAGCGCCATGCCGCGCCGCCGCACGAACCAGCGGCTCAGAACGGGCGTCATGGTGACGGGACTGATGAAGGATAGGCCCAGGGACAGCAGCACGCCGAAGGCCAGCAGGAAGCTGATCGGGCCGGTCGCCATGACGGTCCCGGCAATGGCGACCGCGACCAGGACGGTGCCCAGCAGCAGCACGAAACGCGTGCCGCGAGTGCTGACCAGATGTCCGGCAATGGGCATGCCTATGCCGTAGAACAGCATGCCGATGGCGATGATGCCGGCCAGCAGGCTGCGGCTGAATCCCAGGTCGTGGGCAATGGGCAGGAAGAAGGGGCCTATGCCCATGCGCAGGCCCACCGTCAACAAGGTAAGCGTTGCAGCGGCCGCAACGATCGTCCATCCGAAATACCAGTTACCGATACGTCCAAGCGCCACAACCATCTCCTGTTTTTTGCACATTCTACCTAAGAGACAGGCTGGCGTAACTGTCGTAGACGGCCTGGGTGATGTCCAGCTGCATGCTGTCGCGCCGCACGATCATGCCGATGTCTCGCGAGGGCGAGCCCAATTCGGCCGGCAGCGGCAGTATGCGCAGGCCGTTCATGGTTTCCCAGTCCAGCGTGTTCAACAGCGGCAGCACGGTAACCCCCACGTCCTGCTGCACCAGGCTGAGCAATTGCTCGATGGCGTTCAGTTCCAGGAAATCATCGGGCACGATGCCCATTTTTTGCAGCACGCGATCTATCTGCCTGCCCGTGTGCTGGCTGCGATCGAAGCGCAGGAAGGGATGTTGCGTCAGGATTTCCCGGGGATCGTCGCCATCGACCGAGAGCGGCGCAATGATGCGCAGCGGCTCCTTGTAAAGCAGGGACCAGACCGTGCCGGCCGGACGCTTGGCGGTTCCGACGACGAAGGCGGCGTCGATGTCGCCTCGTTCCACCTTCTGGGTCAGCTCGCTGGATTTGCCCGAAACCAGGCGTATGCCCAGCCCTTTGTGCTGCTTTTTCAGTTGCGACACGATTTTCGCCAGGATGCTCATGCTGGATACGATCGCGCCTATGGCCAGCTCGCCGGCGAAGTGCCCGGTGGATGGCCGGGGCAGCCGGATGCGATCGTAGAGCTCCAGCAGGCGGTTCACCTCGGGCAGCAACTCGCGCCCCGCTTGGTTAAGCAGGGCCAGGCGGCCGCTGCGGTCGAAAAGCTCGCGGCCGAACTCTTTTTCCAGCGTGCGCATTTGCAGGCTGACGGCGGCCTGGGTCAGCCCCACGTGCTCGGCGGCCTCCGAAAACGAGCCCAGGCGGGCGATGGCGACGAAGGTGCGCAGGAAGCGAAGTGAACTCATAAGAAAAACTTGAATGTGAAATATAAAACTAAATTGATCTAATGAGAGAATGATAGTAGCTTAGATGGGTTAAGCCCCCATTTTTTCCCGCAACATTTCTTTTCCCGACATGAAAAACTTCAACTGGTCCAATCCCTATCCCTCCATCCGTACGCCGGTGTTCGCGCGCAATGTGGTGTCCACGTCCCATCCGCTGGCCGCCCAGGCCGGATTGCGCATGATGCTTAAAGGGGGGAATGCGATCGACGCGGCCATTGCGGCCGCCGCCACGATAACGCTGGTCGAGCCGGTATCTTGCGGCATCGGCGGCGATTGCTTCGCCATCTTGTGGGACGGCAAGAAGCTGCATGGCCTGAATTCCTCCGGCGTGGCGCCGGCGGCCTGGAATGTCGAGTATTTCAAGCGCAAGTACGGCACGGATTCGGATGGCCTAGCCAAGCAGCCCAAGCGCGGCTGGGATGCCGTGACGGTGCCCGGCGTGGTGGCCGGCTGGGCCGCCCTGCATGGCAAGTTCGGCAAGCTTCCGTTCGAAACCCTGTTCGAGCCGGCGATCGAGATCGCCGAACGCGGCTATGTGGTGCCGCCCGTCGTGGCCGGCAAATGGGCCCGGGCGGCCGACGAGCTGAAAGACCAGCCGGGCTATGCCGACGCCTTCATGCCCGATGGCCGCGCGCCGCGCACGGGCGAGCTGTTCCGCTTCAAGGGCGCGGCCAATACCTTGAAACGCATCGCGCAAAGCCATGGCCGGGATTTCTACGAAGGCGAGCTGGCCGAGAAGATCGCCGCCTACAGCCGCGAATGCGGCGCCGCCATGACGCTGGACGATTTGCGCGGCTACAAGCCGGAGTGGGTCGAGCCCATTTCCAAGAATTATCACGGCTATACGCTGAACGAGATCCCACCCAACGGGCAGGGCATCGCGGCGCTGATCGCGCTGGGCATCTGCGAACGCTTCGACCTGCGCAATATTCCGGTCGACTCGGTGCGGTCCCAGCATATCCAGATCGAGGCCATGAAGCTGGCCTTCGCGGACCTGTACCGCTATGTGTCGGATCCGCGCAGCATGCCCATCACGCCGGAACAGATGCTGGACGACAATTACCTGGATAGCCGGGCCAAGCTGATACGCCTGGACGAGGCCTCGTTTCCGGCCGCCGGCCGTCCGCATGCGGGCGGCACCATTTATTTGTCGGCCGCCGACGAAAGCGGCATGATGATCTCCTTCATCCAGTCCAACTATATGGGCTTCGGTTCCGGCGTGGTGGTTCCGGGCACGGGCATCAGCATGCAGAATCGCGGCGTGGGCTTTTCGATGGACCCGCAATCGCCCAATGTGGTGGAGGGCGGCAAGAGGCCTTTCCATACGATCATCCCGGGTTTCCTGAGCAAGGACGGCAAGCCGGTCATGAGCTTCGGCGTAATGGGCGGAGACATGCAGCCCCAGGGCCATCTGCAGACGGTGATCCGCATGATCGATTACGACCAGCAGCCGCAGGCCGCCTGCTGTGCCCCGCGCTGGAAGGTGAATCGCGATTTCACGCTGGATATCGAGCACACCATGGACGCTTCCGTGACCCAGGGCCTGATCGGGCTGGGACACAAGCTGCATTCGGTGAACGACCCCTATATGGATTTCGGCGCCGGACAGTTCATCTGGCGCATGTCGGAAGACGACAACGAACAAGGTTATGTGGCGGCAAGCGATGGCCGCAGGGATGGCCAGGCGGTAGGTTTTTAATCCATAACGACAAGCTGGAGGAGACAAGACATGAAAAAAATCACGGTATTGGCCGGGGGCCTGCTGCTGGGCATGGCGGCTGTCGGCCATGCGCAAGATCTGCGCATCGGCATGCAGGACGATCCGGACACGCTGGATCCGCATCGTTCGCGCACCTATGCGGCGCGCATCGTCTTCACGTCGCTGTGCGACAAGCTGGTGGACATCGACGGCAAGCTGCAGTTCGTGCCGAAGCTGGCCAAGTCCTGGTCCTGGAACGAAGATAATACGGCGCTGACCTTCAAGCTGCGCGAAGACGCTGTTTTCCATGACGGCAGCAAGTTCGACGCGCAGGCCGCCAAAGCCAATCTGGACAGGGCCCTGACCCTGCCCGAAAGCCAGCGCAAGAGCGAGCTGGCCTCGGTCAGCCAGGTGGAAGCGCCCGACGCCTACACGCTGGTCATCAAGGTCAAGCAGCCCGACGCGCCGCTGCTGGCGCAGTTGTCGGACCGGGCCGGCATGATGCTCTCGCCCAAAAGCTTCGCGGGCGCGGACAGCGCATCCACGGTGGGCCGCAATCCGGTCTGCTCGGGGCCGTACAAATTCGTCGAGCGCGTCCAGAACGATCGCATCGTCCTGGAAAAATTCGACAAATACTATGATGCCAAGGATTACGCCTTCGACAAGGTCACCTTCTTTGCCATACCCGACTCCACGGTGCGCCTGTCCAACCTGAAGTCGGGCGGCATAGACATACTTGAGCGGGCCAATCCCAGCGATGTGCCGGACATCAAGCAGGATGCCGGGCTGACATTCAAGCCGGTGACCGGCTTGGGATTCCGCCAATTCATGTTCAACGTAAGCAATGGGGAAGGCGCCAAGAACAATCCCTTCAGCAACAAGCTCGTGCGTCAGGCTTTCCAGCTGACGATAGACCGGGCCGCCATAGGCGAGGTGATAGGCGGAGGCATCTTCCCGCCCGCGCAGCAGCCCTTCCCGCTGGCCAGCCCCTACCACAGCGAAAAGTTTCCGGTGATCAAGCCCGATATCGCCAAGGCCAAGGCCTTGCTGAAAGAAGCGGGCATGGAAACCGTGCAGGCCCAATTGACCTTCGCCAACAACACCATCGAGGCCTCCACGGCGGAAATGGTGCAGGCGATGGCCGGCCAGGCGGGCTTCCAGCTCAGCCTGCGTCCCACCGAGTACGCCGCCATGCTGGCCGAATCCGCCAAGGGCAACTTCCAGGTGGACATGCGGGGCTGGTCGGGCCGGGTGGATCCGGACGGCAATATCTTTTCGTTCGTGACCTGCAAGGGCACGCTCAATGACGGCAAGTATTGCAATCCCAAGGTCGACGAATTGCTGCGCAAGGCGCGCACGATCTCCGACCAGGAGAAGCGCAAGGCCGTATACGACGAAGCGCAAACGATATTGCAGGATGAATTGCCCAGCATGTATATTTACTATCAGCCATGGCCGTTCGTCATTCAAAAGAAAGTGCAGGGCTTTGATCCCTACCCGGACGGCATGATCCGGCTCAAAGGGGTGTCTTTCTCCAAGGGGTGATCCCCGGCGCACCCGGCCCGGGCGGCGCGCCGTAGCGCCGCCCGGGCCTACGCATTGTTTCACGCCAGCCAGGACTCCATTGCATGTTCAAGCTTATTTTGCGCCGCGTCATCGTAGCCATACCCACGTTGATACTTGTATCGATCGTGATATTCGGCTTGCAGAAGATACTTCCCGGCGATCCGGTGCTGGCCATGGCCGGCGAAGAGCGCGACCCCGCCGTGCTGGATTTCCTGCGCGAAAAATACCGCCTTAACGACCCCCTGCCGGTTCAATACGTGGCCTGGATCAAGGAAGTCGGCCAGGGCAATCTGGGCGTATCGCTGCGCACCGACATTCCCGTGACCACGCTGGTCTCGCAGAAGCTGCCGGTGACCATACAGCTTGCCATCATGGCCATGTTCTTCGCCATCCTGGTCGGGATACCGCTGGGCATCCTGGCGGCGGTCCGCAAGGGAACGCGGGTGGAGTTCGGGGCCAACCTGTTCGCGCTGTCGGGCATGTCCATCCCCAACTTCTGGCTGGGCATCATATTGATCATGATTGTTTCAGTGCAGTTCAAGCTGCTGCCCGCTTCCGGCTACGTGCCGCCGGGCAGGGATTTCTGGCTGTCGATGAAAACCATGCTGATGCCGGCGCTGGTGCTGTCCACCGCCATTGCCGCCTACCTGATGCGCCATACCCGTTCCGCCATGCTCGAGGCGCTGAGCGCCGATTATGTGCGCACCGCGCGGGCCAAGGGGGCGTCCGAGCGCATCGTGGTGCTGCGCCATGCCTTGCGCAATGCGCTCATGCCCATCGTCACCCTGGTGACCATCCTGTTCGGTGAGCTATTGGCCGGCGCCGTGCTGACCGAGCAGATCTTCGGCATACCGGGCTTCGGCAAGCTGCTGGTCGACGCGGTCTTCAATCGGGACTATGCGGTGGTGCAGGGCGTGGTGCTGTGCATCGCGGTCGGCTTCATTGTCCTGACCCTGGTGGCGGACGTGCTTTACATCCTGGTCAATCCACGCCTGAGGTATGCATGAGCACCCATGTCCCCACCGCCGGGCAGGGCGTGTTCGAACGGCGCCGCAGCCGTTCCTGGTCCAAGTTCAGGCGCAGCCCTTCGGCCATGCTGGGCGCGGCCATAGTCATGTTCTTCGTGCTGGTCGCTTTGTTCGCCCCGCTGATCGCCGGCTACGATCCAGCGCAGGTCAGCTTTACCGCCATCCGCAAGGCCCCCTCGGCGGCGCACTGGCTGGGCACCGACGAACTGGGCCGCGACATCCTCAGCCGCATGGTGTACGGCGCGCGCGCATCGCTGCTGGCCGGCATGTGCTCGGTGTTGATCGCACTGGCGGCGGGCGTGCCTTTCGGCTTGCTGGCCGGCTATTTCGGCGGCCTGATCGACGGCTGCATCTCGCGCGCCACCGAGGCGCTGCTGTCCATTCCCTTCCTGATACTGGCCATCGCGCTGGCCGCCTTCCTGGGACCCAGCCTGATCAATGCGATGATCGCCATCGGGGTGTCGGCGGCACCGCTGTTCATCCGGCTGGCGCGCGGCCAGGTGCTGGCGATCAAGAATGAAGACTATGTACAAAGCACGCGTTCGCTGGGCGCGTCGAACACGCGCATCATCCTGCGCCATATCCTGCCCAATGTGATGCCGGCGCTTATCGTTCAGGCCACCATCATGATCGCCAGCGCCATCATCGCCGAGGCCAGCCTGTCTTTCCTGGGCCTGGGCCTGCAGCCGCCCAATCCTTCCTGGGGGTCCATGCTCAACACGGCCAAGAACTTCATGACCCAAGCACCATGGATGTCCATTTTTCCCGGCTCGGCGATCTTCCTGGTGGTTTTCGGGTTCAACCTTCTGGGCGACGGACTGCGCGATGCGCTTGATCCGCGGCAGGAGCATTGACGCCATGCATACGATGAATGGACAACATGTCATACAGGTAAGCGATCTGACGGTTGCCTTTACGACGCCGGACCGCTCGGTCGAGGCGGTGCGCGACCTGTCGTTTCATGTGGCCAAGGGCGAAACCCTGGCCATTGTGGGCGAATCGGGCTCCGGCAAGTCGGTGACTTCGCTCTCGCTGATGCGCTTGGTTGAATTCGGCAACGGCCGCATCATGCGGGGCAGCATCCTGCTGCGCCGCCGCGACGGCAGCGTCCTGGATCTGGCTGCCGCGTCCGAGGCCGAAATGCGCACAGTGCGCGGCGCCGACATCGCCATGATCTTCCAGGAGCCCATGACCTCGCTCAATCCCAGTTTCACGGCCGGCGATCAGATCGCCGAGGCGCTGCAACTGCACCAGGGCATGGATCGCGCCGCGGCGCTGGCCGAGACGCTGCGGCTGCTGGAAGTCGTGCGCATTCCCGATGCGCGGGCGGTGCGCGGACGCTACCCCCATCAGCTTTCGGGAGGCATGCGCCAGCGCATCATGATTGCGATGGCCCTGTCATGCCGGCCCCAGGTCCTGATAGCCGATGAACCGACCACGGCGCTCGATGTCACGATACAGGCGCAGATATTGCAGCTTATTCGGCAACTGCAGCAGGAAATGGACATGGGCGTGATCTTCATCACGCACGATATGGGCGTGGTGGCCGAAGTGGCCGACCGCGTCATGGTGATGCACCGGGGGGACAAGGTCGAGGAGAACGATTCCGATGCGCTCTTCGGCGATCCCCGGCATCCCTACACCCGAGCGCTGCTTTCGGCCGTGCCCAGGCTGGGGTCCATGAAAGGCAGCGACCAGCCGGCGCCTTTTGCCTTGCTGGACATCGCCCGGAACCAGGGCACCCCGGCCGCGGCGCCGCCGCCGGCCAGCACGGCGCGCTACGGCCAGGACCCGCTGCTGAAGGTGGACAAGCTGACGACCCAGTTCGACATCGCCACCGGGCTGTTCGGCAGGGTCAGCCATCGGGTGCATGCGGTGGAACAGGTCAGTTTCGATCTGTACCCCGGCGAAACGCTGGCAATCGTGGGCGAGTCCGGCTGCGGGAAGACCACCACCGGGCGCTCGCTGGCGCAGCTGGAGCGCATACGGGGCGGCAAGGTCACCTTCCAGGGACAGGACATCAGCCTGTTGCGCGGCAACGAAATGCAGGCCCTGCGGCGCCACATACAGTTCATTTTCCAGGATCCTTTCGCCTCGCTGGACCCGCGCGTGACGATAGGCTATTCCATCATGGAGCCGTTGCTGATCCACGGCGTGGCCAAAGGGCGCGAAGCCCAGCAGCGGGTCAGCTGGCTGATGGAAAAATGCGGCCTCGCGCCCGAAATGATAGACCGCTATCCGCATGAGTTTTCCGGCGGACAGCGCCAGCGCATCTGCATCGCGCGCGCCCTGGCGCTGAACCCCAAGGTCATCATCGCCGACGAGTCGGTGTCGGCCCTGGATGTTTCCATACAGGCGCAGATCGTGAACCTGCTGCTGGACCTGCAGCGGGAACTGGACCTGGCCATACTGTTCATCTCGCACGATATGGCGGTGGTCGAACGCATCAGCCATCGCGTGGTGGTGATGTACCTGGGCCAGGTGGTCGAAATAGGCCCGCGCCGCGCCGTCTTCGAGAATCCGCAGCATCCCTATACGAAAAAACTGATGGCGGCCGTTCCGGTCGCCGATCCCAGCTATCGCCACAGGCAGCATTCATTGCTGGTGGACGAGATCCCCAGCGTGGTTCGCCATGTGGACGACCAACCGCTGGTTCGTCCTCTGGTCGAAGTGGGCGAAGGCCATTTCGTGGCCCGCCATGCCGTGGGTGTTTATTGACGTGTTGGTTTATTTGGGAGAGTGATCATGCATAAGGCAATGTTCAAGCTGGCGTTGGCGGCGAGCCTGGCTTTCTCGGGCGCCGCCGCGGCGCAGAGCACCATAAGGATAGGCTTGCAGGACGATCCGGATCAGCTCGATCCCGCGCGCGCCCGGACGTTCGTGGGCCGCATCGTGTTCGCATCGCTGTGCGACAAGCTGGTCGACATCACGCCCACGCTGGAGTTCGTGCCGCAATTGGCCACGTCCTGGGAATGGCAGGACAGCAAGACGCTAAAGATGACCTTGCGCGACAAGGTCGTGTACCACGACGGCACGCCCATGGACGCGGCTTCGGTCAAGGCCAACCTGGAGCGGGCCAAGAATCTGCCCGACAGCAACCGCAAGAGCGAGCTGGCGACCCTGGCGCGGGTCGATGCGCCCGATCCGTCCACCGTCATTCTGCATTTGTCCGAGCCGGATGCCTCGTTCCTGTCGCAGCTCTCGGATCGGGCCGGCATGATGCAGTCGCCGGCCAGCTTCGACAAGGATCCGGGCAAGAACCCGGTGTGTTCGGGGCCGTACCGCTTCAAGGACAGGGTGCAGAACGATCACATCACGCTGGAAAAGTTTCCGCAGTACTGGGACGCGGCCAGCTACCATTTCGATACGGTCAGGTTCAGTCCCGTACCCGATGCCACCGTGCGCCTGAACAATATGCGCTCGGGCGGGCTGGACATTATCGAACGCGTCGCGCCCAGCGATGTGGAGACCGTCAAGGGCGATCCCAATCTGGCCTTCATGCCGATCACCGGCCTGGGCTTCCAGGCCATTTCCGTCAATTTCGCCAATGGACCGCGCGCGGACAACCCTTTCGCCAAGGACGCGCGGGTACGGCAGGCTTTCGATTTGGCGCTGGACAAGGATGCCATCAACCAGGTCGTGGGCATGGGTCTGTACCAGCCGGCTTTCCAGCCTTTCCCGCCGGCCAGCTTTGCCTACGATAAAAGCGTGGAGCGCAAGGGGCGCGACGTCGAAAAGGCCCGCGCGCTGTTGAAGGCGGCAGGCCACGATCGTGTCAAGGTGGAGATTTCCTTCGGCAACAACACCATCATGCAGCAGGTCTTCGAGCTGATCCAGGCCATGGGCAGCGAAGCGGGCTTCGACATAAGCTTGCGGCCCATGGAGTTCGCGGCCCTGCAATCGACCATGGCGCGCGGCGACTTCGAGCTGGCCCAGGCGGGCTGGTCGGGCCGGGTCGATCCCAGCGGCAATGTGTTCCAGTACGTGGCCTGCAAGGGCAGCCTGAATGACGGCAAGTTCTGCGACCAGGCCATGAACGACTTGCTGGTCAAGGCGCGCCAGGAACTGGACACCGCCAAACGCAAGCAGCTGTATTCCGAGTTCCTTAAGCAGATGCAGGAAAAGCGGCCCATTTTTTATACGTTTTACCTGCCCTGGACCTTCGGCCTGCAAAAGCGGGTGCAAGGCTTCGTGCCTTATCCCGACGGCCTCATCCGCTTGAAGAACGTTACCCTGAAGTAATCCCCGGCAATAGGCGGCTTTTCAGCATGTTCACGACCCGTCCCGAAATTACCGGCACCTTCGGTGTCGTGACCTCCACGCACTGGCTGGCTTCAGCGGTGGGCATGGCCATGCTGGAACGGGGCGGCAACGCCTTCGATGCCTGCGTGGCCAGTGCGTTTACCTTGCATGTGGTCGAACCCCACCTGGTGGGTCCGGCCGGCGAGGTGCCGGGTATTTTTTATTCGGCGCGCACCGGCAAGGTTCAGGTGCTTTGCGGGCAGGGCACGACGCCCGCGGGCGCCACGCTGGAGCACTACCGTTCGCAGGGGCTGGAGCTTATTCCGGGCAATGGCCTGCTGGCCACGGTGATCCCCGGCGCTTTCGATGCGTGGATGATATTGCTGCGCGACCATGGCAGCATGCCGCTGCGGGAGGTCCTGGAACCGGCCATTTATTACGCCCGGCACGGCCACCCCATGCTGCCCCGCGTGGCCAACACCATTGCCGGCCTGAAAGATTTCTTTGAAACGCACTGGCCCACGTCGGCCGGCGTCTATGTGCCCAAAGGGGCGCTGCCGCAGGCGGGCAAACTGTTCTGCAATCCGGCACTGGCCCAGGCCTGGGAACGCGTGTTGGCCGAAGCGGAAAGCGCCGGCGGCGATCGGGAAAAACAGATCGAGGCGGCCCGCAAGGCTTTCTATCAAGGGTTTGTTGCCGAAGCGATCGACCGCTTCGTTTCAGGCAACGAGGTCATGGATGAGAGCGGCTCACCGCGCAAGGGCGTCATAACAGGACAGGACCTGGCGGGCTGGTCGGCCAGCTATGAAGAGCCGCTATTGCACGACTACGGCGGCGCAACGGTGGCCAAGACGCAGCCCTGGAGCCAGGGGCCTGCCTTCCTCCAGACGCTGGCCCTGCTGGAGCACACCGATATAGGCCAGTTGAAAGACGGCGACCCGCGTTTCATTCATTTGCTGGTCGAGGCCATGAAGCTGGCGTTCGCGGATCGCGAAGCCTATTACGGCGATCCCGGCTTTGTCGACGTGCCCATGCAGGCCTTGCTGTCGCCGGACTATAACCGGGAGCGCAGCCGGCTGATCGGCGAACAGGCCTTCAATGAGTTGCGTCCGGGCCTCGTGCCGGGCTACGAGGCGCAGGTTGCCCGCGTGAATGCGGTGCTGGATCGCTTGTCCCGCAACAACGATGGCAGCCTGCTTTCCGCGATGGATCGCGCCAACCCGCTGTTGTCCGTCAAGCGGGGCGACACCACGCATATCGACGCCATAGACCGCTGGGGCAATATGATTACCGTGACGCCCTCGGGCGGCTGGTTGCAGTCCTCGCCGATCATCCCGGAATTGGGCTTCGGGCTGAATACCCGCGCCCAGATGTTCTGGCTGGAAGAGGGCATGCCGGGCACCCTTGCCCCCGGCAAGCGCCCGCGCACCACGCTAAGCCCGACCATGCTGCTGCGGGACGGGAGTCCCTGCATGGTGTTCGGCACGCCGGGCGGCGATCAGCAGGAACAATGGCAGCTGATACTTTTCCTGCGCCACATGCACCAAGGCATGAGCCTGCAACAGGCCATCGATGGGCCGATGTTCCATACGCAGCATTTCCCCAGTTCCTTCTATCCGCGCGGGCGCAAGCCGGGCAACATCACCATAGAGACGATCGTGGGGGCCCAGGTGCTGGACGATCTGCGCCGCCGGGGACACCAGCTAGAAGAGTCGCCGGAATGGAGCATAGGCCGCCTGACCGCGGCATCGCGCGATCCGGACGGCCTGCTGCATGCGGCGGCGTCGCCCCGGCTGGTCCAGGCTTATGCGGTGGGGCGTTAGGTCCGGCCAGGCCGCCGGGCCGGCCGATATTGTCGCAATGCACAAATCCCTTTGCCCGGAATGGGCACAAGGGCATTCAGTCCTAAAATAGTCCACAATAACTGTTTATCGTTGTTTCCCCGGGATATTTAATGACTCGCATTGTCCTCTTTGAGAATATTCACCCCAGCGCCAAGGAAGTCTTCACGTCCGCCGGTTTGGACGATATCGTGATGCATGCGTCGGCGCTACAACCCGATGCCCTGCGCGAGGCGCTGCGCGGCGCGCATCTGGTCGGCATCCGTTCCCGCACGCACCTGGATGCCGCCTTGCTGGCGGATGCGCCCGATTTGCAGGCCATAGGCTGCTTCTGCATAGGAACCAACCAGGTGGACCTGGAAGCGGCCATGCTGCGCGGTATTCCGGTCTTCAACGCGCCTTTCTCCAATACCCGGTCGGTTGCCGAACTGGTGCTGGGCGAGGCCATCTTGCTGCTGCGCCGCATCCCGGAGAAGAACGACAGGGTGCATCAGGGGCATTGGGACAAGTCGGCTGAAGGTGCCTTCGAGGCGCGAGGCAAGACACTGGGTATTATCGGATACGGGAACATCGGTTCGCAGGTCGGCACCCTGGCCGAGGCGGCGGGCATGCGCATCATTTTCCACGATGTCGAAGCCAAGCTGCCGCTGGGCAACGCCAGGGCCAGCGCTTCGCTGAAAAAACTGCTGGCGCAATCGGATATCGTCACCCTGCATGTGCCGGGCGGGAAATCCACCCAGAACATCATGGATGCGCAAGCCATTGCGGCGATGAAGCCGGGCGCAATACTCATCAACGCATCGCGTGGCACCGTCGTCGATATCGACGCGCTGCATGCGGCGCTGGTTTCCGGGCATCTGTCGGGCGCCGCGCTGGACGTCTTCCCCACCGAGCCGAAGAGCGTGAACGAACCGTTGGCCAGCCCTTTGATAGGCATGCGCAATGTCATTCTTACCCCTCATATCGGCGGCAGCACGCAAGAATCGCAAGAGAATATCGGCCGCGAAGTGGCCGAAAAACTGGTTCGCTTCGCATTGAGCGGCACGACCAAGGGCGCGGTGAATTTCCCCGAGATCCCCTACCAGGAGGCTGCCGGCACGGCCCGCATATTGCATGTGCACCGGAACCTGCCGGGCGCCATGGGTACGCTCAGCAACCTGATGGCGGAGCACGGGCTGAATATCGTCAGCCAGCAATTGCAGACGCGCGGCCAGATCGGTTATGTTATTTCCGATGTCGAAGGAAAGGTCGACGATACCGTCATGTCGGTATTGCGTTCGCATCCCATCACGGTGCGCTGCAATCTGGTCTGACATCCCCGGCCGCCGCGGCGGCCTTCTTCAGCGCCGGCGGGTCCTGTGACTTCCTACAACAATCCCTCCAACAGTAAAGACGGAAGTCCGACCCGCGCCGATTACGAGGCGCTGGCCATGTTTCGCTTCACCTTGCGCCGCTTCAGCGCCTTCAGCGAAGCGGCGGCCGCAGCGGCCGGGCTGATGCCGCAGCAGCACCAGGCCCTTCTGGTGATCAAGGCCTTGAGCGCCGATGCGGCGCCCAGCGTGGGCGACGTCGCCGAGCACCTGCTGATCCGCCACCATAGCGCGGTGGAGCTCATCAATCGCCTGGTCCGCATGGAACTGGTGCAGCGCTTGCGGGATCCGGCCGATCGCCGCCGCGTGCGGGTCATGCTGACGCCGCTGGCCGAGGAGAAACTGGCGGCCTTGTCGAGCGTCCATCTGGAAGAACTGCGTGCAGTGCGGCCTTTGCTGACTAAATTGCTGCGTCATTTCAGCGGCTAGGCTCGCCGGCTTTTTGCGTGACGGCAGGCATGGCCGCCGGCCTCAACCGGCTTTGATCCGCTCCACGAAATGCAGAGTGGCGCTTGCGCCGGGCGCAGGCTCGGGCAGTATATCGGCCAGCGAATAGCGGTCCAGATGCTGCATGAACTGCTGCAGCGCACCGTCGATGATGGCGGTCAGGCCGCAATGGCCGCTTAGGGAGCAGGCATTGCCGGCAACGAAGCATTCCACCAGGGCCAGGTCGTTTTCGGTATCGCGCACGACCGCGCCCAGATTAATCTCCGCCGGAGGCCGGGCCAGGCGCATGCCGCCGTTCTTGCCGCGCACGGTTTCTATCCAGCCCCGTTGCGCCAGCCTATGCGTGATCTTCATGAGATGCGGCTCGGAGATGCCGTAGGACTGCGCGATCTCGGCGATGGTGCATAGACGGTCGGGGTGCCTGCCGACGTACATCAGCAGGCGCATCGCATAATCGGTCATGGTGGTCAGGCGCATGTGATTACCCCGGATTCGTGTGGCGCGGGCGGATCAGCATGGGCACGAAGCGCCACAGGTAAAGGGCCATGCATGCGATCCAGCTTAGCGCGGCCGCGCGCAGCATCCACAGGCTGCCGTTGCTGGGCCACAGGGCGCCCAGCCGCAATACCACGGCGGCTATCATCAGGTAGTAGCTGATCAGCATGCTGTTGTCCAGGGCCAGCGGGTGGCCCAGGTGGCCCAGCGCGGTGCGCGTCACCATGCCGATGATCAGCACCGCGAAACCTCCCATGCCGATGATATGCACATGTACCGCGGCGCGCGCCAGCACTCCGGTGGCCAGTCCGCTGGTGTGCCAGGCGGCGAAGATCAGGCCCAGGCCCATGGCGGCGTAGCCCAGGTAAAGTATCCAGAGCATGGGTTTATGCAGGACTGCCAGCGGCTTCCATCGCAACACTTGCCATAGGCTGACCATGCCGACCACCGCCAGCGCGGCGGCCATGGGCAAAGCCAGGCCGGCCAGGCCCAGGGCAATGGCAATCACGCCGATGACAAGCTGGACTTGCCCGCTGCGGACCTGCATGGGCAAGGCAAGGCCGGGCACCATACGCATCGAAAAGAAGGGAATGACCCGCCGCGCGATCAGCAGGGCGATCACGGCCATGCAGATCATGCCCAGATCGAAACGCCGCATGAGCAGGACATAATCGCCATCCAGGGCGGCGCGCAAGTACAGCGCGTTGGCGGCTCCCAGGCCCAGCACCAGCAGCGGCACGCCGTAGTTGCGGCGGCTCTTCCCCTTGACCATGACGCGCATCAGGCATGCCGCGCTGATCACGAAAAAGGCGATTTCGCTGGCGCAGGCGATATGGGTTGCGATTTCGCCGCCGACCAGATAGCCGATGCGCGCGATCAGCCATAGCACCACGATACCCGCCAGGCCGGCGCCTTTCAAAGGATTGAAACCGGTCCAGGTGGCGCTGGCCGTCAACAGGAAAGCGACGGCGATGGTGGCGATGAAACCCCAGAGCATTTCGTGGGCATGCCATGCCAGGCCGCCTAATGGCTGTCCTAACCATTGCGGCGCAAAAATCCAGATGAACAGGGAAATCAAGGCCCAGCCGCAGCCCGCGATATACAGCGGCCTGAAGCCCAGGCTAAGAAATGCGCTCATGTCGGGCCGTTTTGAAGCGCTCTTGCCCTCGTGGATCTGCAGCAGTTCAGCCATGGGTGATCTCCGTGGGCATGCGATCGGGTTCATTGCTCATTTGGTATCCGAACCACAGGCTGCGGGCGATGCGCTGGGCGAATTCCTCGGCGCGTTCGGCGAAGGGGCGGTTCGGCAGCGTTTGCGCCGTTTCATGAAAAAGCGACAGCCATTGCGTGAACATGCCGGCATTCAGGCCGGGCAGGGCGACGTGCTTGGGCATGGGGGTGCCGCTGTAGGATCCGGTACCCAATAGCAGCGATGACCAAAAGCGAACCATGATGGCCAAGTGTTTGTCCCAGTCGTCGATGTGCCGGTTGAAGATGGGCCCCAGCATGGCATCGGCCCGTACCCGGTCGTAGAAACCGTAAACCAGCGTTTTTATTTCTTCTTCGGTACAGAGTTCGGATCGAGCCATGGAATCATGTTTCCTGCCGAGCGGAAGCGGCGGTGGTGGAGGTAATAAGATTAAAGATTTATTTAAAAGTAATCTTATAAAAATTCGCTATCGCCGTCAATCTCAGGGTATATAGCACTAACGACAGATACAGCATTTACGCTACCATTAGCGATTGCTGCATTTTGTAATATTTATTCGACGCCAATTTCACGCGCTGTGTGATCTGATTTGGCCACGAACTTACTCTATATATTGTCCATGTCCCAGCCCACCACGCTTACTTGCGTGATTCCCTGCCTGAACGAGGAAGCCAATTTAAACGTATTGCTGCCTCAACTGCTTGCCGTCCTGGATTCGTTGCATATCCGCTACGAAATCATTGTGGTGGACGACGGCAGCACCGACGGCACGCCGGCCGCCATGCAGGACTGGGCGGCCAGGCATTCCGAAATCCTGTACATGCAGCTTTCCCGGAATTTCGGCAAGGAAGCTGCATTGACGGCCGGGCTGGAAACCGCCCTTGGGCAGGTCGTGGTCTGCATGGATGCCGATTTGCAGCATCCTCCCGAACTGATTCCCAAAATGCTGGAACGCTGGCAGGCCGGGGCCGAAATGGTCTATGCCGTGCGCGCCACGCGTCAGGACGAATCCATGTTCAAGCGCATGGGTACGCGGTTTTTCTATGCATTGATGCGAACATCCGGGGGGCTGCAAGTTCCCGAAAACGCGGGGGACTTCCGCCTGATGGATCGCGTGGTGGTCGATGCGCTGCTACGCCTGCCCGAGCGCAACCGCTTCATGAAAGGGCTGTTCGCCTGGGTCGGCTACCGGTCCGAGCCCATGTTGTATTCGCCTCCCGAGCGCCTGCACGGTAAATCCACATTCAAGCCGTTCAAGCTGTGCCGGTTTGCCGTTGACGGCATCACCGCATTCACGACCTGGCCCTTGCGCATGCTCAGCCTGATGGGAATTGGCCTGTCCCTGCTGTCGTTCGCCTACGGTTTGTTCATTATCGTGACCTATCTGATGTTCGGCGATCCGGTCCAGGGCTGGGCGTCGCTGATTACGGTCGTTCTTTTCTTTGCCGGCGTCCAGCTCATTTCCGTGGGCGTGCTGGGCGAATATATCGCCCGCATCTTCGGCGAGGTCAAAAATCGTCCGGTGTATCTGGTGCGGCAGCAGTGCGGGCGCGGCCTGACACAAGCCGCTGCGTCCCCGCAAACGGTGGCGTCGGTCACGCACGCTACTTTTCCGGCACAAAAAACAGGCTAAGCCACCGCACTTCGTACCGCGCAGAGCCCGCTCCTTTCATTCTCCTAGCGCTACTTTCTTTCGATTATGACCTTCCAACAAGCAACCCTGCCGGGACAGGTCCGGCCAGCTGGGCGTACAGGCGGATTGTTACACTTAGTGTCCAATCTGCTCAATATGCAATCGACTTGGCTGGTTGGCGCCGTGAGCTTCATCTGGCTAAGCGCCACCACGGGGCTGTATCCCTTGTTGATTCCGGACGAAGGGCGCTACGTCGGCGTTGCCTGGAACATGCTCAGCGCGGGGGAATACGCTGTGCCCCGTCTGGATGGCCTGCCTTTTTTTCACAAGCCGCCGCTGTTCTACTGGCTGACCGCCTTGTCGCTGAATGTATTCGGCATAAACGAATGGTCGGCCCGCCTGGCCTCGGTCGCCGCGGCGACACTGACCGTGACCCTGCTGTTCTGGTTCCTGAAAACCCAGGTCAATCAGCGGGTTGCCGTGTTGGCCGCCTTTATTCTCATGTCGGCGCCGTTGCTGTTCGGCGCCTCGCACTACGCCAATCTGGACATGACGGTGGCGGGCATCATTACCGCCGCCATTATCACCGCCGCCACCGCCGTGCTCCGGTTCGAGCGCGGCCAGGCCTATCGTGGCGCGTTGGCGCTTGCTTATGCCTGTGCCGCTGCGGGCTTCCTTGCCAAAGGCTTGATAGGGGTCGTGCTGCCGGGCGGCGTACTGTTCTTCTGGCTGCTGGGCCGCCGCCGCTTCGATTCGATGCTGCGCTTGCTGTGGCTGCCGGGCATTGCAATATTTCTGCTGCTGGCATTGCCATGGATGTTTGCCATGCAGCAGCGCTACCCCGGCTTTTTCGATTACTACATCGTCTACCAGCACTTCGAACGTTTCCTGGAGAAGGGCTTCAACAACGCGCGTCCTTTCTGGTTCTACCTGCCGGTCCTGCTGGGCCTGACATTGCCCTGGTCGGTGCACCTGTGGCGGCTGGCCAACAAGGCCTATTGGAAGAATCCCCAGCATGCCGCCTTGCGGGGGCTGATGCTGTCGTGGCTGCTGGTGGTGCTGGTTTTCTTCTCGCTACCCAACTCCAAGCTGATCGGCTACATCCTTCCGGCGCTGGCTCCCCTGGCCTACTTCATTGCCGAGGCCTTCATCATCCAATTCTCGGCCAACGATGGGCGAGGCGCCTTGAAGACATACACGGTGTCATTGCTGTTGTCGATGGCCATCTGCGTTGCGGCGGTGGTCGTCATGGTGGGCTGGCCGCAGCCCGGAACGAAGGGCCTGGCCCTGAAGCTGCAGGCGCACTATCAACCGTCGGACAAGATCGTCATGCTGGAGCGCTTCCGCTACGATCTGGATTTTTATCTCGGCGCGGGCAAGACATCGTTCGTGGTGTCCCAGTGGGACGATCCCGAATTGAGCCGCACGGACAATTGGCGCCGCGAGCTCTACGAAGCCGGCAAGTTCGAACCGGAAGCCGGCAGCCGTTTGCTTATCTCACCCGAGGGGTTGACGGCCAAGCTGTGCGCCAGGCATGTGGTGGGCCTATGGCTGATCGGCGATACAGGCAGCCCCGAACGCTATGGTTTCCTGAAAGCCATGGAAACCGAGGTCGAAGACGGCAAGCTGCGGGCCTGGTATGTGCCGGCGGGCGGAGCGCTCAGCTTTTGTGCTGGAATGCCCAAAGCCGTCCAAGAATAAAGGTCATGCCGGCAATCGCGATTAAAATCAGCGCCAGCAAGATATCGTAGGGCAGGTCGGTGGCGCGCAGCAGCCAGGCATAGGCCAGCTCATTGACGGCGAAGCCCAGGGCCGAGACAGCGAAGAAACGCCGCGCCGCCTGGGCCAGGGGAGCCCTGTGATGCTTGAAGGTAAGCTGGTAATGGCCCGCGAAGGATACGCAAAAAGCCACCAGCCAGCCAATGACGTTGGCGGCCAGGGGCGACAGCCCACTGGCCGATACAACGGCGACAACGACCAGCCAATGCGTGGCGGCCGCCGCGCAGCCTACGGCAATAAACCAAGCCAGTTGCCGTACAAGTTTTTGCATCGTAATTGTTTCCGGAGAAAGCGTGTGGCCGAAATTGAACAAAAGCGTATTGTGATCTGCGCGGACGATTTTGGCATGAATCCGGCCATCGATGCCGGCATACTGGAATTGGCCCGGTCGGGACGCCTGAATGCCACAAGTTGCCTGTCGCTGGGGCCGTCGTTCAAGGCCAGCGCGCCGGCGCTAAGTGAATGCCCGGAACTGCAAGCGGGATTGCATCTGAACTTTACTGAATCGCTGGATCAGCTCGGACTTTATCTTCCCGTATCGGCGCTGATCGTGCGCAGTTGGCTGCGCCATTTGAATCCGGACCAGATCAAGGACCAGATCATACGCCAGCTGGACAGTTTCGAAGACATCATGGGGCGGCAGCCGGATTTCGTCGACGGCCATCAGCATGTGCATCAATTTCCGCAGATACGCGGCGAACTGCTGGCGGAACTGGAGCGGCGTTACGCCGACACGCGCCCTTGGCTGCGTTACACCCGCAGCGCGGCGCTGACCGGCTTGCCGGCTTCCCTGCGTTTGAAAGCTCGCATTATCGAATCGTTGGGAGCGCGCCGCTTCGGCCGCATGGCGCGCCGCCGGGGTTTTTCGATGAATCGCCGCTTCCTGGGGGTCTACGACTTCCAGGGGGGCGAAATCGCCTACGCTGATTTGTTGCGGCAATGGCTGCGGCTGGCACGCGATGGCGATGCCATCATGTGCCATCCGGCAAGCCTGGCGCTGGCCGGCGACGGCCTGGGTGCGCAAAGGCTGGCGGAATTCCAGGTATTGCGCGGTGACGCGATGGGCGCCTGGCTGGCGGAATGCCGGATCGCATTGGCCTAGGGCCGCCGCAATTTTTTTGGAGGCGATGGAGCTTCAGCGGCCGGCGGGTTTGGTGCTGCTGCCTTCGCCCAGGGCCCGCTGCATGAAGACGACGTCGATCCACTGATTGAACTTGAAGCCCGTGGCGCTTTGCGTGCCGGCGTGAACGAAGCCCAGGCTGCGATGCAGCCCGATCGAGCCCTGGTTGTCGTGGCCGGCGATAACGGCAATCATCTGCCGCCAAGGCCCTTGTTCGCAACGCTCGATCAGCGCCGACAGCAAGGCTTTGCCCAGGCCTCTTCCGGATTGGCCCTCTTCCAGATAAATGGAATCTTCGATGGTGTACCGGTAGGCGACGCGGGGCCGGTATAGCGAGGCATAGCAGTACCCGACGACCCGGCTGTTAAGCTCCGCGAGCAGATAGGGCATGCCCAGGTCCAGCACCTTTTCGCGCCTTTCCCGCATTTCCTGTACCGTGGGCGGTGTTTCCTCGAAGGTGGCCGTGCCATGCAGCACATGGTGGGCGTATATGCGCTGCACCTGGGCCATGTCGGCGGCTTGCGCATCGCGTATGATCAGCCGGTCGCGCGCTGGTCCTTCGGTGGCGAATGCCTTTGAAGGGGCTTGCACTGAGGGGGCGCTGGTCATACTATTTTCCTTAATCGAAACGCAAGTATAAACATCCGGAGTCATCTATGTCAGTACCTATCAATGCGCTTACCGACACCTTCGCCGTTGCTCCGCAACTGTCCCCCGAAGATATGCAGGCGGTGGCCGATGCCGGCTTCAAAAGCGTCATCATCAACCGTCCCGATCTCGAAGGCGGCCCCGGCCAGCCCTCTTCGGCCGACGTCATGAAGGCGGCGCGCGCGGCGGGCCTGGCGGTCGAATACCAACCCGTTGTCAGCGGAGCCATGACGCAGGACGACGTGGTCAAGTTCGCCCAATTGTTGAAAGACCTGCCGGCGCCCGTTCTGGCCTACTGCCGCACGGGCACGCGATGCACGCATCTTTTCAACGCGGCCGGCTCTCTTTGATTTGAATCAAACCCCGCGTATATACCGACTGTATTTTCGCGGCCGTTGGGGTTAAGCTGTTGACACCTCACTACCGATTGGGAGCCCCTATGTTCAAGAAAATACTTATTCCAACCGACGGCTCGGCTCTGTCGGCGCAAGCTGCCAACAAGGGTGTCTGCTTTGCTCGCGAAACAGGCGCTGAAATCGTCGCCCTGTATGTAACCCAGCCTTTTGCCGCTACGGTCGGCTTCGACGGCATGGCCGCAGCCTATGCGATCACCGATGAAGACTACGACAAGACCGCGCAAGAGCAGGCCCAAAAATACCTGAAGGCGGTGCTCGACCGTGCCGAAACCGCCGGCGTCAAGGCCAAGGCCAAGGCGGTCTCCAATTTCAACGTGGCCGACGGCCTGGTCCAGGCCGCCGAGGAAGAAGGCTGCGACCTTATCTTCATCGGCAGCCATGGCCGCAGCGGCTTGTCCCGGCTTTTACTGGGCAGCGTCACCATCAAGGTGCTGAGCCTGGCAAAAACCGCGGTGCTGGTGTATCGCGTCAAGGAATCTTCCTGATCCGGCCGGTGCACGGCACCGCTTTCCCGCTTTAAACGCAAAGCCGCGCCTGTCTCCCGACAGGCGCGGCTTTTTCTTGCGTCATACCGGCAAGCGGGCCTACTTGAACAGGCCGGCCGCCTTCAGCAAGGTTTCCCAGACTCCGATAGCCAGGGGAATGCCCACATACAGCCAGAAGATGATCAGCAGGATGGGCGAGGTGGTCGAGCGGACGGCTGTGGTGCTGTTGGTGTTGTCCATAGTGGGTCTCCCTTATTTGGTGGCCATGGCCGGCGTCATCTGGCCTTGCTGTTCATTGCCCATGTGGTGGCGCGCGGCGACCGGGCGTACCAGCATATTGCAGATGAAGCCGATGACCAGCAGGCCGGACATCAAGTACATGGTGGCGGTATAGGATTGCGCCGCCGGCACGCCGTGGTCCACCTGGTACTGGCGGATGTAGTTCACCAGCGCGGGACCGAAGATGCCGGCCGCCGCCCAGGCCGTCAGCAGGCGTCCGTGTATGCCGCCCACGTAGCGGGTGCCGAACAGATCGGCCAGGTAGGCCGGTACGGTCGAGAAGCTGCCGCCGTACATCGAAATGATGATGCAGTAGAACAGCACGAACAGCGCCACGTTGCCCGCCGAACCCATGCCCGGCACCAGGAAGTACAAGGCCGTGCCCAGTACAAAGAAGATCGAGTAGGTGTTCTTGCGGCCCACGTAATCCGAGACGGATGACCAGAAGAAGCGGCCCAGCATATTGGCCAGCGACATGACGCCCACGAAGCCCGCGGCGGCCGCGGGGGTGATGGCGCCCTTGAAGCTTTCCTGGATCATGACGGAAGCCTGGCCCAGCACGCCGATGCCGGCCGTCACGTTCAGGCACAGCGCCCACCAGAGCAGCCAGAACTGCGGTGTTTTCAGCGCCTGGTCGATGTGCACGTGGTTGCGCGAGATCATGGCGCTTTGGTTGGCCGGCGGAGTCCAGCCGGCGGGTTTCCAGTCGGCGGCGGGAATGCGTATGGCGAAGGCGCCTATCATCATCGAGCAGAAGTACAGGGCACCCATGACGACAAAGGTCTGGACCACGCCGACCGAGGTGGGCGTGCTGAAGTGCCTCATCAGGGCCACCGACATGGGCGAGGCGATGAAGGCGCCGCCGCCGAAGCCCATGATGGCCATGCCCGTGGCCATGCCGCGCTTATCGGGAAACCATTTGATCAGCGTGGATACCGGCGATACGTAGCCTATGCCCAGGCCTACGCCGCCCAATACCCCGTAGCCCAGGTATACCAGCCATATCTGATGCCAGGCGATACCGGCCGCCGCCACCATGAAGCCGCCGCCGAAGCAGCAGGCCGCGGTGAACATGGCCTTGCGCGGTCCTACCTCTTCCAGCCATTTCCCGGCGAATGCCGCGGACAGGCCCAGGAAAAAGATGGCCAGGCTGAAAATCCAGCCCAGGGTGGGCAGGTCCCAGTCGCCGGGGGCGGATTGGGTGATGCCCAGCAGCTTGGTCATGGGGTTGTTGAACACCGAGAAGGCGTAGGCTTGGCCGATGCATAGGTGAACCGCCAAGGCCGCCGGCGGGATCATCCATCGATTGAAGCCGGGGGGAGCGGTTATCCGCTCCTTGCTGAAAAAGCCGTGATCTGCAGAATGGGTACTCATGTTGTCTCCTTGCGACTACGTTGGCGCAGTCTGTATTACGTTTATGCAGAAGTGGAAAGAAAAGCCGGATGGCGGGTTCGAGCGATTCCTGTGTGAAAAAAAAGGCAAAAAACTCCCCTCATTGGGCTGGGCCCAATGCTGGTGCGGCAAGCAAAAAAAGGAAATTAAACGGTCGTCGGCATTTTTGGCGTCAGTCGTTCCTTGTTCTGGCTGATGGCCTGTAGCGCAATTTCGCTAAGGCCGGTTTCACCGAGTTGCCCGTTGGGCTGGGTTTCAAGAAACTTCAGCATGGCGATGCGCATGCGAGGTTCCCAGAACTTCTGGATGTGGTTGGCGATGCCCTCCACGCCTTCGGCGCGGTCGGGCATGGCATCGAAAAATGTGCCTATGCGGTTGGCCAGGCGTATCAGGTGTTCGATGTTGTTCAAGGCGAGCTCCCTGGAGTGCTTAGGTATTCGGGGTGGCTGTAGACGGTGAACAGCGCGCTGCGCGCGAATCCGGCCAGAAGGATATTCAGTTCGTCGGCCAGCTGGACGGCATAGCTGGTGGGTGCCGATACGGCCACCAGGGCGGGGATGCCGGCGGCGGCGGCTTTCTGGACCATCTCGAAGCTGGCCCGGCTGGATATGACCGCGATGCCTTGCGCCGGATCCACCGAACACCGGACCAGATGCCCGATGAGCTTGTCCAGCGCGTTGTGCCGGCCCACGTCTTCGCGCACGTACTGTATGTTTCCGTCGCGATCGGCCCAGCCCGCGGCGTGGGTGGCGCCGGTGGCCAGATGCAGCGGCTGCAGCGAACGCAATTGATCGACCGCTCTTGAAATGGCTTGGGCGGACAATGCGTTTTGCGGCGCGGGCAGGGCGGGAAGTTTGCGCCGGACTTCATCCAGGCTTTCAATGCCGCACAAGCCGCAACCGCTGCGCCCCGCCAGGCTGCGCCGGCGCAGCTTCAACTGGTTCTGGCAGGCGCTGGCCATATCGATCTGGACGATGAAGCCCTGGGGGCCGTCGATGATGTCCACCCCGTAGATATCGCTGGCCGAGCGGATGATGCCCTCGGTATAGGAAAAGCCGAAAGCGAAATCCTCAAGATCGTGGGGTGTGGCAAGCAAGGTGGCATGGCTGATGCCGTTGTATTCCAGCGCAACGGCTACTTCCTGCGCGATCAGGTCGGTTTCCTCGCGGCCCGGCATTTGCGCACCCGTGCGCAGCACCGGCCGCAAGCGGCTGCCCGCCGGCGGGGCGGCTTGCTGTTCCGGTTGCGGCAGGTCGCCGGGTTTCATGGATATTTTTCCTTATTCCTGCGGGCTCAGCACGGGTGCGGCCAGTGGCGCGGGCGCCGCGGCCGATGCCGCGTCCTGCTCGCGCTGGCGCTGTTCCAGCAGGGAGAGCTGGATGTCGCTGAAGCGGGACCATTTCGCCTGCCATTGGGATGGGCTTGTCACCAGGCGGGCCTGCACGGCCGTGACCTTGTATTCCGGGCAATCCGTGGCCCAGTCGGTGCTGTCGGTGGTGACCACGTTGGCGCCGGACTCGGGAAAGTGGAAGGTGGTGTAGACCACGCCGGGCTGGACACGCTCGGTCACATTGGCGCGCAGCACGGTTTCACCCGAGCGGCTTTGCACGGCGACCATGTCGCCCTCGCGTATGCCCCGATCTTCGGCGTCCTGCGGATGGATCTCCAGCAAGTCCTCGCTGTGCCACATGACATTCGGCGTGCGCCGTGTCTGGGCGCCCACGTTGTACTGGGACAGAATGCGGCCCGTGGTCAGCAGCAAGGGATACTTGCGAGTGCTGCGCTCGTCGCTGGGCACATACTTGGTGATCATGAAGCGGCCCTTGCCGCGCACGAACTCGTCCACGTGCATGATGGGGGTGCCATCGGGCGCGTTGGTGTTGCAAGGCCACTGCACGCTGCCGCCCAGCTCGTCTATCTTCTTGAAGGACACGCCTTCGAAGGTAGGCGTCAGCCGCGCGATCTCGTCCATGATCTCGGACGGATGCTTATAGTCCATGGGGTAGCCCAGAGCATTGGACAGCGCGCAGGTGACTTCCCAATCGGCCATGCCGGCCTTGGGCTCCATGACCTTGCGCACGCGGGAAACGCGCCGCTCCGCATTGGTGAACGTGCCGTCCTTTTCCAGGAAGGACGAGCCCGGCAGGAATACGTGCGCGTACTTGGCGGTTTCATTCAGGAAGATGTCCTGGACGATGATGCATTCCATGGAGGCCAGCGCCTTGGCGACATGCTGTGTGTTGGGATCGGACTGGACGATGTCTTCGCCCTGGCAATACATGCCCTTGAAGGATCCGCTGAGCGCCGCGTCGAACATATTCGGTATGCGCAGGCCCGGTTCGGGCTGCAAGGTGACGCCCCAGTCCTGTTCGAACTGATGGCGTACCGTGTCGTCCGAGATGTGGCGGTAGCCGGGCAATTCGTGGGGGAAGGACCCCATGTCGCAGGAGCCCTGCACGTTGTTCTGCCCGCGCAGCGGATTCACGCCCACGCCTTCCTTGCCCAGGTTGCCGGTGGCCATGGCCAGGTTGGCAATCGCCATGACGGTGGTCGAGCCCTGGCTGTGCTCGGTGACGCCCAGGCCGTAATAAATGGAGCCGTTGCCTTGCGTGGCGAACAGGCGTGCCGCGCCGCGCAGGTCGGCCGCCGGCACGCCGGTGACCGATTCCATGGCTTCGGGCGAGTTTTCGGGCAGGGAGACGAAGTCGCGCCATTGCTGGAAGGCCGGCGCTTCGCAGCGCTCCGCAACGAAGGCTTCATCGATGAGGCCTTCGGTGGCGATGACGTGGGCCATGGAGGTCAGCAGGGCGGTGTTGGTGCCCGGTCTGACCGGCAGGTGGTAGTCGGCCTTGACGTGCGGCGCATCGACGAACTCGATCTGGCGCGGATCGATGACGATCAGCTTGGCGCCTTGGCGCAGGCGGCGCTTCAGGCGCGAGGCGAACACCGGATGCGCGGCGCTGGGATTGGCCCCCATGATGATGACCACATCGGTGAACATGACGGAATCGAAGGTCTGGGTGCCGGCCGATTCGCCCAGCGTGGTCTTCAGGCCGTAGCCGGTGGGCGAGTGGCAGACGCGCGCGCAGGTGTCCACGTTATTGGTGCCGAAGGCGGCGCGCACCAGCTTCTGGACCAGATAGGTTTCTTCGTTGGTGCAGCGCGACGAAGTGATGCCCCCGATGGAATCGCGGCCGTACTTTGCCTGTATGCGCCGAAGTTCCGATGCGGCGTAATTAATGGCTTCGTCCCAGCTGACTTCGCGCCAGGGTTCGGAAATATCGCCGCGTATCATGGGCTTGAGCATGCGGTCCTCGTGCGTGGCATAGCCCCAGGCAAAGCGGCCTTTCACGCAAGAGTGGCCGCGGTTGGCCTGGCCGTCTTTCCAGGGCACCATGCGCACGACTTCCTGGCCTTTCATTTCGGCCTTGAAGGCGCAGCCTACGCCGCAGTAGGCGCAGGTCGTGATGATGGAATGCTCGGCCTGGCCCATGTCGATGACGGTTTTTTCCATCAGGGTGGACGTGGGGCAGGCCTGCACACAGGCTCCGCAGGAAACGCAATCGCTTTCCAGGAAGCTGTCGTTCTGGCCGGCGGTAATGCGTGAATCGAAGCCGCGTCCGGTGATGGTCAGCGCAAATGTGCCCTGCACCTCGTCGCAGGCGCGCACGCAGCGGCTGCATACGATGCATTTCGATGGATCGTAGGCGAAGTAGGGGTTGGAGACGTCGGCGGTGTCGTTCAGATGGTTGGCGCCGTCAAATCCGTAGCGCACATTGCGCAGGCCGACGACGCCGGCCATGTCCTGCAGTTCGCAATCGCCATTGGCGGGGCAGGTCAGGCAGTCCAGCGGGTGGTCGGAAATGTACAGCTCCATGACGCCCCGGCGCAGCTCGTGCAGCTTGGGCGTTTCCGTCCAGATGACCATGCCTTCTTCCACCGGCGTGGTGCACGAGGCGGGATAGCCCTTGCGCCCTTCGATCTGCACCAGGCACAGGCGGCAGGACCCGAAGGCTTCCAGGTTGTCGGACGCGCAAAGCTTGGGGATATTGATGCCCGCTTCGGCGGCGGCGCGCATGACCGAGGTGCCGGCGGGCACTTTCATTTCGGTGCCGTCTATGGTGATGCCGATTTGCTGCGTGCTGTTCGACGCCGGAGTGCCGAAATCGCGATCGCGCTTGATGACTGTTTCTAACATGATGGCCTCCGTCAGGCGATTTGCGCACTTGCGGGTTGATGGGTCGGCAAGCCGAAATCTTCGGGGAAGTGCTCCAGCGCCGAAAGAACCGGGTAGGGCGTCATGCCGCCCAGCGCGCACAGCGAGCCCGCCAGCATGGTGTCGCAAAGATCGCGCAGCAGTACGACCTGCTCTTCGCGCTGCTCGTTATGGCGGATCTTGTCGATGACCTCGGCGCCGCGCACGGCGCCGATCCGACAGGGCGTGCATTTGCCGCAGGATTCGATGGCGCAGAACTCCATGGCATATTCCGCCATCCTGGACATGTCGACGGTTTCATCGAAAGCGACCAGGCCGCCGTGGCCCACCATGGCCGAGATGCCGATGTAGGCTTCGTAATCCAGCGGGACGTCCCATTGCGATTCCGGCAGGTAGGCGCCCAGCGGTCCGCCCACCTGTACGGCGCGCAGGGGCTTGCCGCTGGCGCTGCCGCCGCCGAAGTCGTAAAGCAGTTCGCGCAAGGTCAAGCCGAAGGCTTTTTCGACCAGGCCGCCGTGCCGCAGGTTGCCCGCCAGCTGGAAGGGCAGGGTTCCCCTGGATCGGCCCATGCCGAAATCGCGGTAGAAGGCGGCCCCGCGCGCCAGGATGATGGGCACGGACGCCAGCGAGATCACATTGTTGATGACGGTGGGCTGCCCGAACAGGCCCTTGACGGCCGGCAGGGGCGGCTTGGCGCGCACCAGCGCGCGCTTGCCTTCCAGGCTTTCCAGCAGCGAGGTTTCTTCGCCGCAGATGTAGGCGCCGGCGGCGCAACGGACCTCGAGATCGAAGCGGCGGCCGCTGCCGTGTATGTCGGCGCCCAGCCAGCCGGCTTCGCGGGCGCGAACGATGGCGGCCTCGAGCGCGGCGATGGCGTAGGGATACTCGGAACGCACATAGATATAGCCGTAGGTGGCCTGCACGGCCAGGCCGGCAATGGCCATGCCTTCGATCAAGGCATAGGGATCGCCTTCCATCAGCATGCGGTCGGAAAATGTGCCCGAATCGCCTTCGTCGGCATTGCAGACGATGTACTTCTGGCTGGCTTCGGTGGCCAGCACCGTTTTCCATTTGATGCCGGTGGGGAAGGCCGCGCCGCCCCGTCCGCGCAGGCCGGAATCGACGACCTGGTCGACGATGGCGATCGGCGTCATGCCCAGGGCCTTTTCAAGTCCCTTGAAACCTTCGCGCGCCTGGTAGTCGGCCAGCGACAGCGGATCGGTAATCCCGACCCGTGCAAAGGTAAGCCGTTCCTGATTTTTCAGGTAGGGGATTTCTTCGGTAAGCCCATGGGCCAGGGCGTGCGGCTTGCCTTGCAGCCAGCCGGCATCGAACAGGCCGGGCACATCGTCGGCTTCGACGGGACCGTAGGCGACCCGGCCGGCGGGCGTTTCCACCTCGACCAGGGTTTCCAGCCAGAGCAGTCCGCGCGAACCATTGCGCACAATGTTCACAGGCAGCCCGCGGCTGGCGGCTTCGCGCTCGATGGCGGACACGACCGCATCGGCGCCGACGGCAATCGCGGCGCTGTCTTTCGGTACGAACAGGGTAATGGCGGCGTTCATGTCTTACACCCCCTCGGCCTGCAGCAGGCGGTCGAGTTTTTCGGGCGTCATGCGCGCATGCGGCCGGCCGTTGATCATGACGGCGGGCGACTGGGCGCAAAGACCCAGGCAGTAGACGGGTTCGAGCGTGGCGGCCCGGTTCGGCGTGGTGCCATGGAACTCGCAGCCCAGGCGTTGGCGGGCGTGGTCGGCCAGGGCGTCGCCGCCCATGGCCTGACAGGATTCGGCCCTGCAGACTTCCAGGACGACGGCGCCAGAGGGCTGGTCGCGGAAGTGCGCATAAAAGCTGATGACGCCGTGTATCTCGGCGCGCGACAGTTGCAAGGCCTGCGCCAGCAGCGGCACGGCGCTTGGCGGTATATAGCCCAGTTCGTGCTGCACGGCATGCAGCACCGGCAACAGATTGCCTTGCTGGCCTTCATAGCGTTGCAGCGCCTGCCGGACCGCTAGCTGCACGGTGTCGTCGGACGGGCTGAATTCGCTGGTGTCTTGCGGCGTGTGCATGACGCTTTCCTTCAACGGTGGTGAGCGTTTGCTCGATTGATATTTGTCTCTTATATGTTTAATTTTGCATATATATTTATTCTGTATTTGAGGTAATCTACTCGCGATAAACCAATCAATCAATAGGAAAAAATAGACATATAAAGAATTTCCAAATAGGAAATCAAAAACATATTAAAACCGTGGCGGACGACAAATGACGTACAAATTCAAGGCGCGATTGAGTTCCGAGTGGGTACTGGAAAAACCCTCCGGGACGGTGCTGGCATTAAGCGAGGTCTTGCGTTTGCTGGCCGCCATCGATGCCACCGGACACATTGCCGGAGCCTGTAAGGCCTGCGGGCTTTCCTACCGCCATGCCTGGGGAATTTTGCGCAACGCCGAAAAAGAATTCGAAGCGCCCCTTATTGAAACGTCGCGCCGGCAAGGCACCAAGCTGACCAATTTCGGCCAGCATCTTATCTGGGCGAATCGTCGGGTCGATGCCCGCTTGATGCCCACCCTGGAAAGCATGGCCTCCGAGTTGCAGGAAGAGCTTGAACGCCTTTATCCCGAAAGCCAGCAGCGCTTGCGCCTGCATGCCAGCCACGGCTTCGCGGTCGAAGGCCTGATGCAATTGGCCAACGGCATGGACATGTCGCCGCTGGAATTGCGTTATCGCACAGCCATCGAGGCGCTGGCATCTCTGGATCGCGCGGAATGCGACCTGGCCGGGTTCCAGGTGTCCGAGGGCGAGTACGAACTGCCCATACTCAAGCGCTACAGCCCCTGGCTGAATCCCGACAGGCATCGGCTCATTCACCTGGCTGTGCGCAACACCGGCCTGTTCGTCAAGCCCGAGAACCCCAAGGGCATCAAGTCCGTGGCCGATCTCATCAATCCGGACGTGCGTTTCGTCAACCGGCAGATCGGATCCAGCACGCGTTTCCTGGTCAGCCTGATGCTGGCCCAGCTTGATATCGACGCCACGAAGGTACAGGGCTTCGACAGCAGCGAATTCACCCACATGGCTATTGCGGCGCACATTGCCAGCGGCATGGCCGATGTCGGCATCGGCGTCGAAACGGCCGCCTGGCGTTGCGGCCTGGCTTTCATACCGCTGGTCAAGGAGCGCTATTTCTTCGCCGTGCACCGCGATACGCTGGAGACGCCGCAGATGCAGCGTCTGTTCGATCTGATGAACGGCGAACAGTACCAGGCCTATGTGTCGCAACTGATCGGCTACGACGCTACCTATATGGGCCAGGTGCAGACGCTGGAAGAGGCATTCGGGCCGGCCATCGTGGCCGCCCTGAAAGCATGACGCGGGAGTTATGATTAGGCCATGAGCAAAGTGATATTCCTGACGGACGACCATCGTTCCGCAACTTCCCTGGATAGCCCGGCGGCTGGCGCGCGGCGCGGGCCGCAAGAGCCTTTGCTTGACGCGCGCCGCCGGCCATTGCACGATCTGCGCATATCGGTGACCGATCGATGCAATTTCCGCTGCACCTATTGCATGCCGCGCGAAGTATTCGACGCCGACTACGCATTCATGCCGCATTCGGCGCTGCTCAGCTTCGAAGAGATCACCCGTGTTGCCGGCGTGGCGGTGCAAATGGGCGTGCGCAAATTGCGCCTGACCGGCGGCGAGCCGCTGCTGCGCAAAAACATCGAAGTCCTGGTCGGCATGCTGGCGGCGCTGCGCACGCCGGATGGCAAGCCGGTGGACATTACCCTGACGACCAACGGCACGTTGCTGGAAAAGAAAGCCGCGGCGCTCAAGCAAGCCGGCCTTGCGCGTGTCACGGTCAGCCTGGATGCCCTGGACGAGCACCAGTTCGAACGCATGAGCGACAGCCGGGTTGGCGTCAAGACGGTGTTGCGCGGCATCGATGAAGCCGCGCGGGTCGGACTGGCGCCGGTAAAAGTTAATATGGTCGTCCGGAAAGACCTGAACGACGATCAAATCCTTCCCATGGCGCGGCATTTTCGGGGCACGGGCCATATTCTGCGCTTCATCGAATTCATGGATGTCGGCAGCAGCAATGGCTGGAATCTATCCGAAGTATTGACGGGCGCCGAAATCCTTCAGCGCATTGCCGCCGAGTTTCCGCTGGAGCCCGCGCAGGCCGCTTATCGCGGCGAGGTCGCGGCCCGCTGGCGCTACGCCGACGGAGGGGGCGAAATCGGCGTCATCACCAGCGTATCGCAGCCGTTTTGCGGCGACTGTACGCGGGCGCGCCTGTCGCCCGAGGGCAAGCTGTTTCTTTGCCTGTTCGCCAGCCAGGGCCACGACCTGCGCTCCTTGCTGCGTGGCGGCGCCGGCGACGAGGAAGTCGCGGCGCGCATCGCGGCGATCTGGTCCGGCCGCGGCGATCATTATTCCGAATTGCGGGGACGCGAGACGGAGCAGCGCAAGAAAATCGAAATGAGCTACATCGGCGGATGATCGCGCGTTCCCAGATTACAGGCCTGATCCTGGCCGGAGGCCGGGCCCGGCGCATGCAGCAGAAGGACAGCCTGGATGTGGACAAAGGCCTGCTCGACCTGGACGGGGCGCCGCTGGTGGCCCTTGCGCAGCGCTATCTGGCTCCGCAGGTAAGCAGCGTCCTGGTCAGCGCCAATCGGTACGTGGAAGACTACGCGGATTACGGCCGGGTCGTTTCCGACGATCCCAGGCTGGGCGGCGATCTGGGGCCGCTGGCCGGCGTTGTCAGCGCTCTGGCGGCTACCCCCACGCCCTGGCTGGCGGTCATGCCTGTCGATGTCCTGAATCTGCCCGCCGATATGGTGGCGCGGTTGGCCGGCGCCGCCCAGGAGGCGGGCGCCTTCATCGCCTACGCCAGTACAGGGGGACCGGACGTGGACAGCGCTCCGGGCGCGCCCATCCATGGCGGACGCGCCCATCCTTTATGCATGGTGCTGCATGCCAGCCTGGCCGGCAGCCTGCGCGATTATCTGGACGGGGGCGACCGCAAGGTTCAGCTATGGCAGAAAAAGCATGCGGCCGTGCCGGTGTTCTTCGACGGCGGTTACGGCGCTTTCTTTAACATCAATACGCCCGAAGACCTGCGGCTTGCCGTTCAGGCGAGCCAGCGGGCCAGGTCGTAGTAGGCGACGGTGTCGCCATTTTGCACGACGGTATTGGCTGGAACCCTGGCTAGGCCGCTGGCCCAGGCCAGGGAGCTGATAATGCCCGAGCCCTGTAGCGGATACGGCGTCAGCGTGGTTTGGCCTTGCGGTCCGAAGGACGCCTGGACGCGCAGGAATTCGTCCCGCTTTTCCTTGAATGGGCGGTCGGATACGAGGGTGCCGTACTGGACGGGAGGCATGGCCTGCGCCCGGCCTTGCATGGTGCGCAGCATGGGTGTGACCAGCAGGGTGAACACGGCGTAGGCCGAGACGGGATTGCCAGGCAGGCAGACCACCGGCTTGCCGTCGATCTGCGCCAGCGCGACCGGTTTCCCCGGCTTCATGCAGACGCGCCAGAGATCCAGGACGCCGCCCAATTGTTCGATGGCGGGCTTGACCAGGTCTTTTTCCCCCACCGAGACGCCGCCCACGGTCAGGACCAGGTCGCAGTCCCGCAGCAGGGTGGCAAACGCCTCTTGCAGGGACTCCTGCGTGTCGCGCGCGTGCAGCACATGCGCCACGGTGGCGCCCATGTTCTGGGTCAGGGCGGCCAGCATGGGGCCGTTGGAGTTGTAGATATGCTCGTCGGCGCGGGGCTGTCCGGGGCTGACAAGTTCGTCGCCCGTGGTCAGTATGCCGACCCTCAGTGCGGCGTAGACGGTGATCTGGGCATAGCCTTGCGAAGACAGCAGGGCGATTTCGGCGGCCCCCAGCAAGGTGCCCTTGGGCAGCAGTTGATCGCCCTCGCGCACATCCTCGCCTTGATGCCGGACATGGGCGCCCAGGGCGGGGGGCAGGTTTATTTCGAACTGATCATCGTGCTCAACGCCGTCCTCTTGCATGACGATGGTGTCGGCGCCCGCCGGCACCAGGCTGCCCGTGAACAGGCGTATGGCATGGCCGGGCTTGAGAGGCTCGGGCCGTTCTCCGGCGTAGCAGCGCTGCTGCACCGGCAAGGGCTTGCCAGGGGCGTAGTCGGCGTGGCGTATGGCATAGCCGTCCATGGCGCTGTTGTCCGCGGGAGGAAGGTCCAGCGTGGCAAATAGCGTTTGCGCCAGCACGCGGCCCCGGGCCAGATGCAATGGACAGGCTTCGGTGATGGCGGGCGGCTTGCCGGCCGTGGACAGGCGCGATTGCGCCGAATCGAAATCAAGCATGGTAGTGGGTGCCGAAATTGCAGGGACGGTGCGTGCTGTCCAGTTGTTCTTTGATGATGCCTTCCCAAGCCGTCTTGCAGGCGCCGGTCGAGCCAGGCATGCAGAACACCAAGGTGTTGTTCGCCGCGCCGGCGAAGGCGTCGGACTGCAAGCTGGAGCTGCCGATCTCCACGAAGGACAGATGCCGGAACAGCTCGCCGAAACCCGGGATGAGTTGGTCCAGCAAAGGCGTGATGGCGGCGGCTGTGGATTTGTTGTGCGAGAAGCCGGTGCCGCCATTGGTCAGGATGATTTGTATGGAATCGTCGGCGATCCAGTCGCTGACGACCTTGCGGATCTGGTACAGATTGCCCTGGCTGATGGCACGCTTGCCGCAGCGGTGGCCGGCGGCAAGCAGGCTTTCCGCCAGGTAATCGCCCGAGGTGTCATTGCCGGCGTCGCGGGTGTCGGAAATTGTCAGGACGGCGCAGTTCAATGAAACGGGCGGCTTCTTCGTGTCGGCTTTGCTCATGGGGATATCAGGTTTCCGTGGGGCTTTCCCATTGCGATGTTTTGGCGGCATCGGCATCTTTTTGCTGCACCCAGAAACGCTCGCCGGTGGCCAGTGTTTCGCGCTTCCAGAATGGCGCACGGGTCTTCAATGCATCGATAATGTATTCGCAGGCCCTGAAGGCATCGGTGCGATGGGCGCTGGCGGCGGCGACGAAGACGATCTGGTCGCTGTTGCGCAGCTCGCCCACCCGGTGCACGACCATGCATTGCTGCGTATTCCAGCGTGACTGCGCGGTTGCGCATAGCACTTCGATTTCGCGCTCGCACATGCCGGGGTAGTGTTCCAGGAACAAGGATTGCGTAGGAGCGTCGTCGGCATAGTCGCGCACATAGCCGGTAAAGCTGACAATGGCGCCGGCCTTGCCGGCCACGCGACGGCGCAGTTCCTCGACAAGGGCGGCGGCATCGAAGTCGGCCTCTTGAACAATAACCATCTTTGCTAGCCTCCGGTCACGGGCTCGAAGACGGCCAGCTCGTCGCCCGGTTGTATAAGGCAGTCGTGCGCAACATGATATTGATTGATGGCAAGCTTGAGCCGCGTGGCGGGCGCCAGTTGCGGGTAGCGTTCCTGCAGCTGCGACAACCAGTCGGCGCCGCGGATGGGCGCGGGCAAAGGCCAGTCTTCCTGCCGAACCTGGGTCAATTCGGCGACCTGTGCAAAATACAGGACCTTAATCGTTGTGCCAGTCGCCACTTTTGCCTCCGGATTTAGAGCGTAGCCGTATGCTTTCCAGGACGATGCCCTTATCGGCCGCCTTGCACATGTCGTAGATGGTCAGCGCCGCGATGCTGCAGGCCGTCATGGCTTCCATTTCGACGCCGGTTTTATAGTCGGTGCTGCACGTGGCCTTGACCATGATGCTGTGCGAGGCATCGTCGGCCAGGAATTCGATGCCGGCGAAATTGAGGGGCAGGCTGTGGCACAGCGGTATGAGCTCGGCGCAGCGCTTGGCGGCCAGTATGCCCGCCACCCGGGCGGTGTTCAGGACTTCGCCCTTGGCGTTTTCACGGGCGGACAGCAGCCGGTAGGCGGCCGGGCTCATGCGCACGCGGCCTTCCGCGACGGCGGTGCGCAAGGTCGAGGCCTTGCCGCCGACGTCGACCATGCGGGCCTGTCCGGCTTCATCTAGATGGCTGAGTGCGGGTGTGTCGGTAGAAATCGTGCTCATTGCGTCTTGGACTTGCGGGCTTCGCGATAGTCCTATGATATACGCAATTCGGACCCGGCAGAGGCAGGCCTGGCGGGTCGCGCGGACAGTCCGCGTCAAACGGTATTCAGCGCGTCCCTGACGTCCTGATATGAAATACTGGTGTCGCGCAGAAAGCCTTGCATCAGCGATTGCAGCTTGCCGGGGTCGATGCTGCGCTCCCGGGCCAGCAGCCGCTTGCCCTCGATGATGCCCTGGTCGAACAAGGCGTCGAATTCATCCAGGGCCAGTCCTTGTTCCAGGGCATAGCGCATCAGGTGGTTGCGGACATTCATCCTATGGGCCTGCCGGTCGATCGGGTCGGCGCCGGCGGCATCGGCCGCCCCGTTGGCCGCGCCGCACATCATGACCCACTGGTCCAGGGAAATATCGTTTTCCATGCTGGAGGCGGCATAAGCGCTTCCCAGCATCGCCATCGACAGTATGGCGGCGGATAATTTAGGTAGTATCAAATCGGCTCCCCTTGGTGGCGTGTCGATGCTGCATTGTGGGGGACAAATATTGCGGCAGCATGAAGGAAAGGTGTGCAGTTGTTTCAAGCCGTGCTGCCCGGCAACATGGGAAGCCGGGGCGTCGTATGATTAAGGCTCTTACATCTCTTTCAATAAAAACGGAGAACACTATGTCTATTCAGGTTGGCGATAAGGTGCCCGACGGCACTTTGGGCGAGTTCATCGAAACGGCCACCGAATCCTGCGCCATCGGACCGAATAATTTTCAGGTGGCCGATCTGGTCAAGGGCAAGACGATCGCGCTGTTCGCCCTTCCCGGCGCCTTCACGCCGACCTGCTCGGCCAAGCATCTGCCCGGCTATATCGAGCTGCACGATCAGTTGAAGGCCAAGGGCGTCGACGAAATCTGGTGCGTGGCGGTCAACGACCCCTTCGTCATGGGCGCCTGGGGACGCGACCAGGGCGTCGACGGCAAGGTCCGCATGATGGCCGACGGCAGCGCCAACTGGACGCGGGCGATGGGCCTGGAACTGGACCTGACGGCTCGCGGCATGGGTGTGCGTTCGCAGCGCTATTCCGCCTTGCTGCAGGACGGCGTGGTCAAGAAGCTTAATATCGAAAAAGCCGGCCAGTACGAGGTCAGCGACGCGAAGACCCTGTTGGAACAATTGGGCTAAGCCTGGCGGCAAAGTCTGGAATCACCCATGATACAAATGCTGGCGGCGTTTTCTTCGCTTTACCTTGCCACCCTGCTATTGCTGGTCGGTTCCGGACTTTTCAATACCTATATGGGCTTGCGCCTGACGGCGCAGTCCGTATCCGAACTCTGGGTCGGCGGCCTGATCGCCGTGTATTACCTGGGCCTGGTATTCGGCGCGCGTATCGGCCACAAGATCATCATACAAGTAGGCCATATACGCGCCTATGCGGCCACCGCCGCCATTGTCACGATCACCGTTTTGGTGCTGGCCCTGCTGGACAACCTCTGGATATGGCTGGGATTCCGCTTCATTGCCGGCATCGCCATGGTCACCCAGTTCATGGTGCTGGAAAGCTGGCTGAACGAGCAGACCGAAAACCACCAGCGCGGCCGTGTCTTCGCCTTCTACATGGTGTTTTCCAGCACCGGCACGGTGTTGGGGCAGTTGTCCCTGACGCTCTTTCCCACACTGAACTACGAACCGCTTATTTTTGCCGCCATGTGCTCGGCGCTGTGCCTGGTGCCCGTCGCCCTCACGCGCCGCCTGCACCCGGCGCTGCAAGTGCCCGCCCCCATACAGGTCAAGTACTACATGGCGCGGGTGCCCATGTCGCTGACCGTCCTGTTCGTGGCGGGTACGCTGACCGGCGCCTTCTACGGCCTGGCCCCCGTGTATGCGCTGAAGCAAGGCTTGTCCAATAGCCAGGTGGCGGTCTTCCTGGCCGCCTCGGTGGCGACCGGCCTGGTGGCCCAATGGCCGCTGGGCTGGCTGGCCGACCGCATAAGCCGCGTCGGCATGATACGGGTGAACGCCTGCATACTGTTCCTGCTGGCCGTGCCTTTGTGGGGCTGGTGGGTTTTTCCGTTCTGGGCGCTGCTGCTGTTTTCCTGCGCGTTCGGCGTATTGCAATTCACGCTATACCCTCTTGGCGCCGCATTCGCCAACGACAACGTCGACCAGGAGCGCAGGGTGGGGCTAAGCGCAATCCTGTACATGGTTTACGGCCTGGGCGCCTGTGTCGGGCCATTGCTGGCCGGCCTGCTGATGCGCGAACTGGAAGTCAGCATGTATTTCGTCTTCGTCTCGGCCTGCGCCGCCGTGCTGGTCCTGGTGATCCGTCCGCAGCGCGTTACCGGCGCGAACCTCAGCCAGGATGCGCCCACGCACTTCGTGCCCATGTCCGACAGCCTGCAAAGCTCGAACGTCGTGGCCGCCCTGGACCCCCGGGTCGATGTGGAAAGCGACGTGTCGTTCGAGCCCGTCGATGAAGAGGCCTTAGCGGGGGATCAGGATCACGATGGCGGTGATGGCCAGAAGGATCCCAAGAGCGTTGACCCAGCGTAGCTTCTCTTTGAAAAAGCCGGCGCCGACCAGGGTGCCCAGCGAAATGACCCCGATGTTCATGGCCGAGAAAACCAGCGTCGGGTTCTCGGGAAACACCTGGTGCGCCCGGATGTAGAAATAGATATTGCCGAAGTTCAGCAGGCCCAGCACCGCGCCCGCGACGACGTTGCGCAACTGCCATGCGCTGCGCCGGACGATCAGGTAAGCAAAGATCAGGATGCCCGCCAAGGTGAAGGCGGCGAACAGGCTGCTGGAAAATACGGCGCCGCTCTTGGCCATCTGCTTGAACAGAATGTCTATGGTGCCGTAGCCCACCCACACGGTCAGCAGCAAGGCGACGATCTTTCCGCCTTCGCCCGAGCCCTCCTGCGGCCTGGGCCGGAACAGCAGGCATCCCAGGGCGATCAGCGCCACGATGATGCCGGCCAGCTTGCCCCCGGATGCGGCTTCGCCGAACAGGACGAAGGCCGCAATCAAGGGTATGAACAGGGACAGCCGTTGAGCGGCGTCGCTTAATACGATGCCGGCGTGGCGAACGGCGCCCGCCATGGCCAGGAAAATCGATGGCAGCAGCACGCCCAGGGCGATCAGCACCCACCACGGCGTGCTGGGATTGAGCAGCGTCGCGGGCTGCGGCCTCAGTATGAGCAGGCACAGGCCGGCCGCAACCACGTAATTCACGGCAATGGCCTGGTCTATCTGAAGACTGCGGCGGCGGGCTATTTTCAGCAGGACCGATACGGCGACGCTGCAGGCAATGCTTATGATCAGGGTATACATATTTTGGCCAGGCTCCGGGAAATTTAGTGTGCGCTTTCGGTTTCTGTTGCGGCTAGCGGTACGCTGGCGGTGGACCGCAGGCCCAGCCGCTCGAACAAGAGCTTGTCCTGCGCCGCCTGCGGGTTGCCGGTGGTAAGCAGCCTGTCGCCATAGAAAATCGAATTGGCGCCGGCCATGAAACACAGGGCCTGGAGCTCATCGCTCATTTCCTCGCGGCCGGCGGAAAGCCTGACGACCGCCCCGGGCATGGTAATGCGTGCCACGGCGATGGTGCGTACGAACTCGAAGGGATCGATATCGGCCTCTCCGGCCAGCGGCGTGCCGGGCACTTTGACCAGGTTGTTGATCGGTACGGATTCGGGATGGGGCGACAGATTCGCAAGCTGGGCAATCAGGCCCGCCCGCTCGCCGCGCGATTCGCCCATGCCGACGATGCCGCCGCAGCACACATTCACGCCGGCGGCGCGCACGCGCGCCAGCGTATCCAGCCGGTCTTGATAGCTGCGGGTGGAAATGATGCTGCCGTAGAACTCGGGCGAGGTGTCCAGGTTGTGGTTGTAGTAGTCCAGCCCCGCATCGCGCAGCCGCTCGGCCTGGCCGTCCTTGAGCATGCCCAGCGTGACGCAGGTTTCCAGGCCCATGGCCTTGACCGCGGCCACCATGTCCACGATGGCATCCACCTGGCGTGACGTCGGCGAGCGCCATGCCGCGCCCATGCAGAAACGTTCCGCGCCGCTTTCCTTTGCTTCCCGGGCGGCTTGCAGCACTTCTTCCAGCGGCATCAGGGCTTCGTCCTGAATATCCGTGTCATAGCGCGACGATTGAGGGCAATACGCGCAGTCCTCGGGACAGGCGCCGGTCTTCACCGATAGCAGGCTGGACAACTGCACTGCATTGGCCGGGTGATGCCGGCGATGGGCGTCCTGGGCCTGCAGCAAGAGATCAAGCAGGGGAAGCTCGTATAGGCCAAGGATGCGGCTGACGGTCCACATCGAGGCGGCGGGAGGAGGGGGATGGGATATTTCTGGCGACACGGCTCGTACCTGAATTGGCGAACAATGGCCGCATGGTAGGACCGCCATTCCAGGAGGGCAAGAGGGTGGTTGGAAGATATAGGATTGAAATTAGGCGAAATTGAATGTGTGTTGGGCGAACATCGTGCAATTGAACCTATCCGATCTTGTAGGGAGCGCAAATGGCCTGGTTGTGAATTTTGTTTCGATTTGTGACGGTGAGCCTAAAGCACACCTCTTGATCTCAGTCGGGATGCTGGCGTCCTGGCCACATCAATTCGGGGACTGCGTCTTCCTTGCTGAAAACGAAAGCCAATTGCCCGTAGCGCCGTGCCAGGCCGCATCCCTGCTGTAATGAAGCCCCCAGGATGGCCACGGTGGGTTCCGTTGGGCCATTGCCGTCGCCCGCCAGATTCCTGCCATAGAAGCAAGGCAGGCCCAGCGCGGAAGCGTCTTGCAATAAAGCCCTTTGTGCGCGGCGGTTTGCGGCAATGCCCGTCTGCCGCGCGCTGGGATTATAGGCGGTCAATATTGCCGTCGACAGGCGCCCCTGTGTTGCCATCAGGCCTTGCAAGGCGGGGTTGTGCTGGCCGATGCGCAGCGTGATGGTGCCGGCGGGCGCAAACACAAGATAGCGCGCTGCATGGAATGCCGAAACGATGGTGTCGGGAATATCGGTGCGCATTTCAGTATTCGGTCTGGCGTTCTTTCAGATGGGGGGCTTGCTTGCAGGCGACGCGCAGCGCCTGGGCAAACATCCGTATGGCATCCGGCTTCGGGCCCTCGCGCCGTGTGAACAAAGCAATGGGCGGCAAGGTCCAGTCGAACGAATAGGGAACGATGGCGACCCCCGCAATACGGACGAGCTCGTCGGCAATGTCCGCCGGCACGACGGATACCGCCTTGTCGCTGGAAACAATCAATTCGCCCATGAGCTTGGTGGCATAGCTTTCGATAATGGGCGTGGGCGGCGCCACACCCGCTTTCAGAAAGATGTCGCTGACCTGTTCGCGTATGGGTGTGCCCGGCGCACCCATGATCCAGTCGAGCCGGGCCAATTGCCGCCAGTTCAGGCGATGGCGGCCCAGTTGCGCGGCAAGCCGCCGGCCCGCCACCAGGCGGGGCTGCTGATCGTACAGGGTTTCGAATTCCAGCTGATCGAGATTCACGGTGGTCGATGGACGGCCAATGGCGATATCCAGGGTGTGATCTCGCAGTTGCTGCACCAACTGGTCGCTGGTCCCCTCGTGTATGGTCAACGTCAGGCGTCCGCCGCCTTCGGGCAAAGTGTGCTGCACGGCCGCGGAAAGAATCTGCCCCGAAATAAAAGGTATGACGCCAATATGCAGGTGGGCGGCGTTTCCGGTTGCAACCGTTTCCATGTCGCGCACCAGATGGCCCAGGTCGTTGATCATGGCCTGCGCGCGGGCCAACGCCACTTTGCCGAGCGCGGTGGGCGCCATGCCGCGCGCCGACCGGTCGAAGAGCGCCGCGCCGAACATGCCTTCGACCTCGGCCAGGGCATTGGTGATGGCCGGCTGGCTGGTGGACATTTCCTCGGCCACCCGCGTCAGCGATCCATGCTGCTGGATGCGCAGCAGCAACTGCAAATGGCGCATTTTCAGCCTGGCGGTCAGCCTGCGTACCACATCGGCCGCATCAAAGGTGTTCATAAGAACTTGAATAATAAGAAATATAAGTTAAATATTATAGAACAATATAAATTTAAAATGATATGGTTATGTATGCTGCGTAGAATGAGTTCATCATCAATGCGCGGATGCGCAACCAGGAGAGCATAGGATTATGAGTACGTCAGATCGCCAGGCGGCTTTGGATTATCACGAGTTCCCCACCCCGGGCAAGATTTCCGTCAATGCCAGCAAGCCGCTGGTGACCCAGCGCGATCTCGGCCTGGCCTACACGCCGGGCGTTGCGGCGGCGTGCGAAGAAATCGCGATTGATCCCTTGAATGCCTTCCGCTACACGGGGCGGGGCAATCTGGTTGGGGTCATCACCAACGGCACGGCGGTGCTGGGCCTGGGCAATATCGGCCCGCTGGCCTCCAAGCCGGTCATGGAAGGCAAGGCGGTGCTGTTCAAGAAGTTCGCGGGCATCGATGTGTTCGACATCGAGATCAACGAAACCGATCCGGACAAGCTGGTGGAGATCATCGCCGGACTGGAGCCCACCTTCGGGGGCATCAATCTGGAAGACATCAAGGCGCCGGAATGCTTCATTGTGGAAGGCAAGCTGCGCGAGCGCATGAACATCCCGGTGTTCCACGACGACCAGCACGGCACGGCCATCACGGTGTCCGCCGCCGTCATCAATGGGCTGAAAGTCGTGGGCAAGGATCTTTCCAAGGTCAAGCTTGTGGCATCCGGCGCCGGCGCGGCCGCGCTGGCCTGCCTGGAACTGTTGGTGGATCTGGGCCTGCCGCTGGAAAACATCTGGGTTACCGACATCGAAGGCGTGGTCTACGAAGGCCGGCAAGCCCTGATGGATCCCAAAAAAGAGCGCTTTGCTCAAAAGACCCAGGCTCGTACATTGGGCGAGGTCATCGACGGCGCCGACGTATTCCTGGGCCTGTCGGCCGGGGGCGTCCTTAAGCCCGACATGGTCGCCCGCATGGCGGAGCGTCCGCTGATTCTGGCGCTGGCCAATCCCAACCCCGAAATCCTGCCCCAGGACGCGCATGCGGCGCGCGACGACGTGGTCATGGCCACCGGACGCTCCGACTACCCGAACCAAGTCAACAACGTGCTGTGCTTCCCTTACGTGTTCCGCGGCGCGCTGGACGTCGGCGCCACCACCATCACGCGCGAGATGGAAAAAGCGGCGGTCTACGCCATTGCCGGCCTGGCCGAGGAAGAGCAGAACGAAGTGGTGGCCGCGGCCTATGGCACCTACGGCGTATCGTTCGGCCGCGAATACTTCATTCCCAAGCCCTTCGATCCGCGCCTGATCGTGCGCATCGCGGTGGCCGTGGCCAAGGCGGCCATGGAAAGCGGCGTGGCGACGCGTCCCATGCCGGACCTGGATGCCTACGCCGAGCAGTTGCAGCATTTCGTTTATCACTCGGGCGCTTTCATGAAGCCCCTGTTTTCGTCCGCCAGGCAACTGGTGCGCGACGGCGGCAAGGCGCGCATCGTGTTCACGGAAGGCGAAGAAGAGCGCGTGTTGCGCGCGGTGCAGGTCATTGTCGACGAAAAGCTGGCCCATCCCATTCTGGTGGGACGGCCTCAGGTGCTGCTGTCCCGCATCGAAAAATACGGCTTGCGCCTGCGCCTGGGCCAGGACGTGGAAGTCACCAATCCCGAGTACGACGAGCGCTTCCATCAATACTGGACCACCTATTGGGAGCTGATGTGCCGGCAAGGCATCACCAAGGAAATGGCGCGCGTCGAAATGCGCCGCCGGCTGACCCTGATCGGCGCCATGATGCTGCACCTGGGCGATGCCGACGGCATGATATGCGGCACGGTGGGCGGCTATCACGACCATCTGCGCTTTGTGGACCAGGTCATAGGCAAGAAGCCCGGCGCCCAGACCTACGCGGCCATGAACGTGCTGCTGCTGGACGAGCGCACGGTCGCATTGGTCGACACCCATATCAACGACGACCCGACCGCCGAACAGATTGCCGAATTCACCATTGCCGCGGCCGAGCAAATGAGCCGGCTGGACCTGGAGCCCAAGGTGGCCATGCTGTCGCGCTCCAACTTCGGATCGGGCAGTTCGGCTTCGGGTTCCAAGATGCAGAAGGCGCTCGCCATTGTTCAAGAGCATGCTCCCGAATTGGAGATCGACGGCGAGATGCATGGCGACTGTGCACTGGACGAAGCCCTGCGTTCGCGCATCCTGCCCACATCCAAGCTGAAAGGCTCCGCCAACCTGCTGGTCTGCCCGAATGTGGATGCCGGCAATATCGCCTACAACCTGCTGAAGACCACGGCTGGAAGCAATGTTGCGGTGGGTCCCTTCCTGCTGGGCGCCAACGCGCCCGTGCACATCCTGACCACCAGTTCCACCGTGCGGCGCATCATCAACATGGCGGCCCTGACTGTTATTGACGCCAATCGGGAAAACTAGGTCGGCATGGCGGGCTACGTGATGGCCCGGCGCTTCCATCTGGCTGGCCGTTCGGTGACAGATTCGGATACACTCGGCTCCGCACGTATGATCGTGCCCTGATTTTTAGCATGCGCCAAGCCGCATGGCCTTTCTTAAGGGTTCGTAAATGCACATATCCGGAGACAAGCTGGTCATCGATATCGATGACCAAGTGGAAGCGCTGCTTCAACAAATCAACAGCGTTTCGAGTTCCGAGCAGCAGAAGGACTTTGTCGACAGCTTTCAGCGCATGCTGATTGATCAGCTTATCGGTCCCTTTGGCCTTAGCCGTTCCATGTTCCAGGATCGCGATGGCGGTGCCGTCACCAGTGTCCAGAACTTTGAGAAGGGCGTGGTGGCCAGTGACGCCGATGCTGAACGCTACGAGAATTGGCGCAAGGCGAACGAAAGCAAATTCGAGCGGGACGACTACGATCAGCGGCTCGATGAGCGCTTCCCCGACATGAAGAGCGAAGACGGCAAATATTACGACGGATACCGGGCTCCCGGCAGCGAGCTGCCGGTGGGGCCGCGCATAGCGGCCCGCGACCATGTGGTTCCGGCCAGCGAGGTGGAGCGCTCATCCCGAGGGCATCTGGCTCAGACCCGTGAGCAGCGGGTTGAAACGGCGACGCAGGATGAAAATGTAGTGTTGACCGGTTTCAACATGAACTCTTCGAAGAATGACAAGGACTTGATGGAATGGGCGGCGCAGCCCAATGCTCAGGATCCCAGCGTGAGCAATGCGGCATACTACGCCCTGGATGAGGGGGTCTTGAAGCAAAAATACCAGGAAGCCAGGAATGCCGTCGACAAGGTCCAGAAGAAGGCCGTGCTGGTCAAGCAAGGCGGAGAAGTGCTGATGGAAGGGGGCAAGGCTGCCGGCCGCCTGGCGCTGCGCCAGATACTGGGCCTGCTCTTGAAGGATGTGGCGCAGGGTCTTATTGACGATGTCCGTTACCTGATCCGCGTGGGGCTGGATGGCGCCAAATCATTGGCGGATTTAGTAAGGGCGCGTCTTGAGGCGAGCTTTCGGACCTTGCGCGAGAAGTGGGCCGAGTACCTTAAGGAAGGGGCCAGCGCCGGATTAAGTGGATTCGTTTCCACGCTGCTTACCTTGATAATCAATTCCTTCGTCACCACAGCGAAAAATATCGTATCGCTGATCCGCGAGGCGGTACTGGCCATAGTGCGCGCCGTCAAGGTGATCGTCTCGCCCCCGCAAGGCATGAGCAAAGGCGATATCGCCATCGAGGTTTTTCGTTTGCTTTCCGCTGCTGTGGTCACCTGCCTGGGCCTGGCCTTGGAGGAGGCGATCAAAAAAGGGTTGGAAAGCGTGGTCCTGCTGGCGCCTTTTGCCGCGGAACTCGCGCCGGTGATTACAGGAATTCTCACCGGCGCTTTGACACTGTTCACCATCCTGGCATTCAATCGGATCAAAGATGCAATCGCCTTTCGCAACAAGCAGATGGCGGATATCCATCGTGGCCAGGCCGTCGGGTTTCTGCGCATCAAGCAAACCGTCTTGATGCTGGATGCTGCATACCAAAACATGAACGTAACGGCACAGACCCTGAGACTGCAGTTTTCTGAAAGTTGGGTGGAAATACAAGATGCCCGCCAGGAAACAGACAAAAGTATTTCCGCTTACCAAGACTCTGTCCAGGCTTTGGATGACTTGCTGGGGAGAATCTGATGGGAACTGAGCAATTGGTCCTTGCCAATAACAAGACCCCCGGCATGGTGGCCACGGATTTTCTGGGCATCATCAAGGACATCGAAAGCTGTATCGAGCAGAGCAACGGCAAGGTTGCCGAGATAGGAAACCGTGGCCTCTTGAAAAGCATGGTGTCCAGCTCGCGTTCGGACCTGATCGACATCTCCAAGTCGCAGAACAAGATCAATGAGATGATGCTTGGGCTGATTCAGGAAGTGGTCACCCTTAACGCCATGAGCTATTCCTTCCTGGCCGCCGTGATCGGGGAGATGGAGCAACGCTTCCGTGATGGCTGGAAAGACAGCAATGGCCGCTACCAGAGCCTGTCGGACACGGGAAGGCAGTTCGCTGATAAAGCTCACGATATTTTCGTGAAGATACTGGACGGATCCAAGTCCACGCTGGACAAGATTGCCCTGAATCAGCAGGGCATTGAGGTGCTGCGAGCGGAGTTCGATCGTAAGTCTCAGGTGCTTCTTGAGAACTCCAAAGAGATCGTCGGCCTGAAAACCGAATTATCGGATAAGTCGCTCCAGATTCATCAAAGCCAGGAAACCATCAACAGCATCAAGGCGGGGCTGGAATTGAAGGCAGTGCGCTTGTCCCATTTGGACAAGGCCTTCGAGCATAAGAAGCAGGTCCTTGAAGAACAGGGAAAGGCTATCCAGGCGCTGATCACGGAGCTACAGGAAAACAGCCGGACGGACCTGGCCCGTGAGCAGAGCATAGAGGCCATTCAGAAAGCGTTGGACGGCCTGGGCCAGCAGCTTGATGGCCTTGGTTCGCAGCTGGAGGAAAATCGGGTTGACGCACTGCGGCGCATAGGGCGGCTGAAAATTGCTGCCGCCGTCCTGGCAACGGGATGGATTGTGCTTGCGGGGTTTGCGGCGTTTTCGGCGTTCCACTCTTAAGACAGAGCTTGGCTGCTGAAGCCGTTGCCTGTGGTATTCCTATCGGCATCAAGCCATGGCGGGGTGCGGCACCGGTCCGCGAGGCGGTTTTCAATTGCTCCCGCAGCGTGAGGGTGGTTTCCCGGTGTCTAGTATGTTGCATCCACCGGTTGAATCCGCAACCCAGAGCGGCCCCAGGACTTCTCGGCAAAGCTGCCGTTCAACACCGGAATAACCCACGAGGCCTAGAAGGGCTTGTTGGGCTTATTCACTGGTTAGCTCTTTTTTGGGGAGTACGTTAACCCACTCATGATTATCTAGTTAGGCCGGCTTTCAAAACTGAGATCAGGCAGATACTCGACCTTACCTTGAAGAAAAGTATTGTAAAACTGAGTGAGTGCAGCGTATTTCTGGCCAAAGATTGAGCCATAGCGTAGGTCAACGAGTGTAGACCGATCTACTAAGCCAAATGCGCACGGTCTAATGCGACCTTGTTTGTAACCACAGGCGAGTGCCTGGAGTTCAAATGGTTGCTGGTCTTGAGGTTGAGTTGAAACGCGAAGTAGCCTAGCGTTTGGATCCTTTAGGTTAAAGGATCTTTCGTATTCCTGTAGTGACCCAATTTTATATCGTCGATTCATGTTTGCAGCTATGTCCATCCCACCCCCTTTATATCCGTTGGCAAATGGCTCGGCGACAGCCAGCTTCGCACCTAGGTGGTTGTAAAGGTATACCTGTACGTTTCTTGCCGTTACGGAAGAATTGTTCGTTAAGGTCAAGAACACTGCTTCTGAACCTGTACCCAGACTCTCTATGCTGATATTCGTGATTTCCACACTCGTCGGGTTCTGGTCGATAATAAGGAGGTCGGCGGGGCTAAGGTTCGCTGGCGCAGGTTGGAACCATGTATATACGCCGTAGCTCCAAGTAAGGATTTTGATAGCGAACCCGATAACGGCTACGAGGCTCGCTAGATACGCCACGCGCTTTAGTATGGTCCAGCGATTGAATTGTTTTTTTGAAGGAATAATCAAGCGTAACAAGTGTAATCGCTCCTCTTTGGCCAAGGGAACTAACGTGTTTTAGCCAGTAAATCTACGGGCGCGTGTGCAGGAATATGACACAACTCAGGAGATACTGCTGTCGCAAAACCCTGTTCTGTGTTCTATATTGTGAGCTTTATCCGGGTGTCGGCTTATATGCGTGCCTAAACCCGCGACAAAACCCGACAATTGATCAGGGGTGCTTCGATGGATCAGTGCGCTTCTTCTATGTTGGATGGATGAAGTGTAACAGCGACGGACAGCTCCTAGCTGCGGATTCAACCGGTGGATGCAACATACTAGACGCTGCATAAGCAGAAGGAGT